>NZ_PQFZ01000058.1 GCF_002917105.1 Allobosea psychrotolerans | reverse complement strand
TGTTTGATCCCGGGCTTTGATGGTGCAGTCTTTTCGCGCGAGTGGAAGGAGGCGCTATGGGCCAGGTTCACCATGGGAGCGCCACGACGACAGAGGCGGTCCGTCGAGCGATACAGCATAGTCAAGAGAGCCTGAGGGCTCTGGCGAAGCGCTATGGCATCAACCAGAAGACGGTGGCGAAGTGGAAGAGACGGAGCTCGACGGCCGATCTCAAGACCGGTCCATGCGAGCCCCGATCGACCGTGCTGTCGATCGAGGAGGAGGCGATCATCGTGGCCTTCCGCCGGCATACTCTGCTGCCGCTCGACGATTGCCTCTATGCTCTACAGGCGACGATCCCGCATCTGACGCGCTCATCATTGCACCGCTGCCTGCAGCGTCATGGCATCAGCCGGTTGCCGGAGGTGGCAGGAGACAAGGAGCCGAAGAGGCGCTTCAAGTCCTACCCGATCGGCTACTTCCATATCGATATCGCCGAGGTACAGACTGCCGAGGGCAAGCTCTACCTCTACGTGGCCATTGATCGCACGAGCAAATTCGCCTTCGTCCAGGTGGTCAGGAAGACCGGCCGGACCTCGGCTTCCGCCTTCCTAGTGGCCTTGATCGACATGGTACCGTACCGGATCCACACAGTTCTCACGGACAACGGGATCCAGTTCACCTTCCCGCCTCGTTACGCCGACGGGCCGACAGCTCGTTACGTCACCCACATGTTCGACATGCGGTGCCGCGAGAATGGTATCGAGCATCGCCTCACCAAGGTGAAGCATCCCTGGACCAACGGCCAGGTCGAGCGGATGAACCGCACCATCAAGGAAGCGACCGTCAAGCGCTTCCACTATGACGATCATCGCCAGTTCGAAGCGCACCTCACAGACTTCGTTGCCGCCTACAATTTCGGCCGCCGGCTGAAGACCCTTAGGGGGCTCACACCCTACGAGTTCATCTGCAAATGCTGGACTTCAGAGCCAGAACGATTCAGGCTCGATCCAATCCATCAAATGCCGGGACTGAACACCT
>NZ_PQFZ01000057.1 GCF_002917105.1 Allobosea psychrotolerans | reverse complement strand
GCGCCGCGAACAGGGGCTGATGCTCCTGCTCGCCTCGCCGGCCGTGATCGTGATCGTGGCGCTCGTCGTGCTGCCCGTCGGCTGGCTGATGGGCCAGTCCTTCTATGATGGCGGCTTCACGCTGGAGCACTACAAGCGCATCTTCAGCGAGGACATCTATTGGCGCAGCTTCCTGCTGACCTTCCGCATCGCCTTCACGGTCACGGTGCTGACGCTCATCCTCGGCTATCCCGTCGCCTATGCCGCCGCCCATGCCAGGCGGCCCTGGGACATGCTGATCCTGTCCTTCGTGATCCTGCCGTTCTGGACCAGCGTCCTGGTACGCGCCTATGCCTGGCTCGTGCTGCTGCAGCGCACCGGCGTGGCCAACCAGATGCTCGAACGCTTCGGCCTGATCACCGAACCGCTCGCTCTCGTCCATAACGAGCTCGGCACGGTGATCGCGACCGTCCACATCCTGCTGCCCTTCATGGTGCTGCCGCTCTATTCGACCATGCAGAAGATCCCGCGCGAGCTGATGCTGGCCGGCGCCAGCCTCGGCGGCGGGCCGCTCCATAGCTTCCTGCGGGTGTTCCTGCCCTTGTCCCTGCCTGGCGTCGTCGCCGGGCTGACGCTGGTCTTCGTGCTGACGCTCGGCTTCTACATCACGCCGGAACTGCTCGGCGGTGGCCGGACGATCATGATCTCGATGGTCGTGAGCCGGAATGTCGAGCTCTACAATCAATGGGGCGCGGCGAGCGCGATCGGCGTCGTGCTGCTCGTCTGCGTGCTGGCGATCTTCATGTTGGTCGGACGCATCATCCCGCTCGACAAGATGCTGGGGCAGAAATGAAACACCCCCTCCTCCCGCGTCTCGCCTTCGGCCTCTTCGTCGGGCTGGTGCTGGCCTATCTGATCGTGCCGCTGCTGATCATCGTGCCGATGTCGTTCTCCGGCACGCGCTTCCTGACCTTCCCGCCGCCGTCCTTCTCGCTGCGCTGGTATGAGGAGTATTTCGGCAACCCGGCCTGGATGCAGGCGAC
>NZ_PQFZ01000056.1 GCF_002917105.1 Allobosea psychrotolerans | reverse complement strand
GCGGGAGAAGGTGGCGCGCAGCGCCGGATGAGCGGCTGTGTTGTTGGTCAAGGGTTTTGTGTTCGCCAGGGTGTGTTGTCTCTGACGATTGCGTTGAGGGTTGTGAGCAGCTTTCGGATGACGGCGACGATGGCGACTTTTTTGGGTCGTCCTCTCGTGGTGAGGCGCTCGTAGAAGGTTTTGAAGACGCCGTTGTGCCGAATGGCGGCCAGCGCTGCCATATACAAGGTGTTGCGGACGCAGGTTCTGCCTCCCACGATGGTTCTGTGGCCGCGCATCATGCCGGAGTCGCGGTTCATCGGTGCGACGCCGACGAGGGCTGCGAGCTTCTGGCGGTCGATGGAGCCAAGCTCGGGAACTTCGGCGATGAGAGTGCGGGCGGTGACATCGCCAATCCCGGGCACGGACTTGAGTAATGTTTCGGTCTCGCGCCATGCTGGCGAGTTCTTGATGCCGTCACCGATGGTGCGGTCGATCTCGCTCAGCTCCTTCTCCAGGAAGGCGATGTGCCGGGCGAGCCCTTTGGCGAGGCGCTTGTCAGGCATGCGCCGCGCACGATTGGCCTCCATCCCGATCATCTCGATGATCTGACGGCGCCTTGCAACGAGTTCGGCCAGTCTCGTCGCCTCCGGAGCCGGGACGGCTCTGGCCTGTGGCCTGATCCGCTCGGCAAAGAGCGCAATCACTTCGGCGTCGAGGGCGTCGGTCTTGGCCAGTCGTCCCATGGCGCGAGCGAAGTCGCGGATCTGACGCGGGTTGACGACGCAGAGCGGCAAGCCTGCTCCGGCGAGCGCGGCCGCCACCGTGGTTTCAAACCCGCCGGTCGCCTCGATCACCACCAGGGCGACCGGACAGGCCGCCAGGCGTGCCGTCAGCTCGTCTAACCCTCGGCCGTCGCGAGAGACGAAGAAGGTCTCTCCCGAGGGGCGGAGATGAACGTCGAGGCGATCCTTGGATACGTCGATGCCGACGAAAACAGCGAGAGCTTCATCCATGACCCATCCTTGCAAATGCGGGCTCGGGCCCAAG
>NZ_PQFZ01000055.1 GCF_002917105.1 Allobosea psychrotolerans | reverse complement strand
GTGGTTACCCCGATCCATATCGCCACGACCTATATCCGTGACGAGGACAACGCCTATTCCTCGGGCTTCGTCTATGGCCGCCCCGACAACGAGACGATCCGCGAGGCCGAGAGCGTGCTCGCCATGCTGGAGGAGGCGAAAGCCGGCGCGCTGCTCTTCGGTTCCGGCATGGCGGCGGCGACCGCCGTCTTCCAGGCGCTCTCGCCAGGCGACCATGTCGTCGCTTCCAAGGTGATGTACTGGGCGCTGCGCGCCTGGCTGCAGACCGAGGCAACGCGCTGGGGGCTGGTCATCGATTTCGTCGAGACCGACGATCTCGCCGCCCTGAAGGCGGCCGTGAAGCCCGGTGTCACCAAGCTGATCTGGGCCGAGACGCCCTCGAATCCGCTCTGGACCATCACCGATATCGCCGGCGTGGCCGAGATCGCGCGCAAGGCCGGCGCCAGGCTTGCGGTCGATTCGACCTGCGCCTCGCCGGTGCATACGCGCCCGCTGACGCTGGGCGCCGACATCGTCATGCATGCCGCAACCAAGGTGCTGAACGGCCATTCCGACGTCGTGGCCGGCGCACTCTGCGCCCGGCAGGACGACGAGTTCTGGAATCGCATCAAGACCGTGCGCAAGGGGCAAGGCGGGATTCTGGGGCCCTTCGAGGCCTATCTGCTGATGCGCGGCCTGCGCACGCTCCATCTCCGGCAGGAGCGCCAGAGCGCCTCAGCCATGGCGCTGGCGCAACGGCTCTCGGCTCATCCGCAGGTGGCGCGCGTGCTCTATCCCGGCCTGCCGCAGCACCCAGGCCACGACATCGCCGCCCGCCAGATGGAAGGCGGCTTCGGCTTCATGCTCTCGGTGCAGGTGACGGGAGGCGAAGCGGCAGCGGTCAAGACAGCGGCTCATGTCGAACTCTACAAGCGCGCCACATCGCTCGGAGGCGTCGAGAGCCTGATCGAGCATCGCGCCTCGATCGAGGGCACGGGCTCGCCCTGCCCCACCGATCTGCTCAGACTCTCGACCGGCATCGAGGATGTCGAGGACCTCTACGCCGACCTCGACCA
>NZ_PQFZ01000054.1 GCF_002917105.1 Allobosea psychrotolerans | reverse complement strand
GGGCAAGAACGCCATCGGCATCGAACTGCCCAATGCCAAGCGCGAGACCGTCTTCCTGCGCGAATTGCTGGCGAGCCAGGATTTCGAGAGCTCCAAGCACAAGCTCGCGCTGGGGCTGGGCAAGACCATCGGCGGCGAGCCGGTGATCGTCGACCTCGCCCGCATGCCGCATCTGCTCGTCGCCGGCACCACCGGCTCGGGCAAGTCGGTGGCGATCAACACCATGATCCTGTCGCTGCTCTACCGGCTGAAGCCGGAGGAGTGCCGCCTGATCATGGTCGATCCCAAGATGCTCGAACTCTCCGTCTATGACGGCATTCCCCATCTGCTCACGCCCGTCGTCACCGACCCGAAAAAGGCGGTCGTCGCCCTGAAATGGGCGGTGCGCGAGATGGAGGAGCGCTACAAGAAGATGTCGAAGGTCTCGGTGCGCAACATCGACGGCTTCAACGCCCGCGTCGGCGAGGCGAAGGCGGCCGGCGAGGTCATCACCCGCACCGTGCAGACCGGCTTCGACAAGCATTCCGGCGAGGCGATCTATGAGGAGGAGGTCATGGACCTCGAGCCTCTGCCCTATATCGTCGTCATCGTCGACGAGATGGCCGATCTGATGATGGTCGCCGGCAAGGAGATCGAGGGCACGATCCAGCGCCTGGCGCAGATGGCGCGTGCGGCCGGCATCCATGTCGTGCTGGCGACGCAGCGCCCCTCGGTCGACGTCATCACCGGCACGATCAAGGCGAACTTCCCGACCCGGATCTCCTTCCAGGTCACCTCCAAGATCGACTCGCGCACCATCCTGGGCGAGCAGGGCGCCGAGCAGCTGCTCGGCCAGGGCGACATGCTCTACATGGCCGGCGGCGGGCGCATCACCCGCGTCCACGGCCCCTTCGTCTCCGACGCCGAGGTCGAGAAGGTCGTCGCGCATCTCAAGACGCAAGGCCGGCCGCAATATCTCGAGGCCGTCACCTCCGAGGAGGAGGAGGGCTCAGCCGAGGGTGAGGACGGCGCGGTCTTCGACAAGAGCGCCATGGGCCAGGCCGAGAGCGACGACCCTTACGACCAGGCGGTGGCGGTGGTGCTGCGCGACAAGAAGGCCTCGACCTCCTATATCCAGCGCCGTCTCCAGATCGGCTACAACCGCGCCGCCTCGATCATGGAGCGGATGGAGAACGAAGGCATCGTCGGCCCCGCCAACCACGCCGGCAAGCGCGAGATCCTGGTCGAAACCGGCAGGGCTCGCGA
>NZ_PQFZ01000053.1 GCF_002917105.1 Allobosea psychrotolerans | reverse complement strand
GGGACTGTCTGAATTTTTGTGTCCGGGGCGGTTGAGCTTCACCGTGTGATGAAGCGGTCCTCGAACAAAACGGCGAACTGTGACTTTGCTTCGCCCCATTCGCGCGAGGCCATTTTCCACTCGGCGGCGGCATCGCGCAAGACGAGATAGATCAGCTTGGTCGCAGCGTCGTCTGTCGGAAAATGCCCCCGTATTTTGACCGCGCGCCGGAGCTTGGCATTCAGGGCCTCGATCGCGTTCGTGGTGTAGATGATTTTCCGCACGCCCTCGGGAAAGGCGAAGAACGGGATGACGCGATCCCAGTTCCGGCGCCAGGCCAGGGCGATGGCCGGGTATTTTTTACCCCAGAAACCCGCGTCGAAGGCCTCGAGCGCGGCCATGCCGGCTTCCGCGTCCTTGGCGCGGTAGATCATGCGCAGCGCCGGCACGAGGGGCTTTCGATCTTTCCAGGAGACGAACTCCAGCGAATGCCGGATCAGGTGCACGATGCAGGTCTGCACGATCGCCTGCGGAAAGACGGCGTTGATCGCCTCGGGGAAGCCCTTGAGGCCATCGACGACGGCGATCAGGACGTCCTCGACGCCGCGGTTCTTCAGCTCGTTCATCACGCGCAACCAGAACTTGGCGCCCTCGGTCGTCTCGATCCAGATGCCCAGGATGTCCTTCGTGCCGTCGGCCTGGACGCCGAGCGCCAGATAGACCGCCTTGTTGCGAACCAGGCCCTCGTCCCGGATCTTCACGCGCATGGCATCGAAGAAGATCAGCGGATAGCTCGTCTCCAGCGGCCGGTTCTGCCACTCGCTCACCGTCTCCAGCACGGCGTCGGTCACCGTCGAGATCAGGTCGGGCGAGACGTCGAGGCCATAGATCTCCAGCAAATGGCCCTGGATCTCGCGGACGCTCATCCCCCGGGCATACATCGAGATGATCTTCGCGTCGAAGCCGGGAAAGCGGCGCTGGTACTTGGCGATCAGCTTGGGATCGAACGTCCCCTCCCGATCGCGTGGAATCCGCAGTTCCAGCTTCGAGCTCTCGCCCAGCACCGTCTTCTTCGAATAGCCATTGCGTCGATTGGCATTCCCCGCGGCAGCCTCGCCGTCGAGGTGATCGTCCAACTCAGCCGACAGAACCCGGTTCGCAAGAGCCTTCTTCAGCTCATCGACAAGCCCGTCCTTGGCAAAAACCTCTCGCGGGTCACGCCCCGCCAGCAACTGATCCAGCGTGTCTTTCTTGATGACCATATCCGCCCTCCATCGGCGTCACTATGGCCCCAGACACAAAATCCCTGACAGTCCC
>NZ_PQFZ01000052.1 GCF_002917105.1 Allobosea psychrotolerans | reverse complement strand
ATCGCCGAGCAGCTCGGCCTCAACCGCGCCCTGCCCATCCAGTACGCCGAATGGCTCTGGCGCATGCTGCGCGGCGATTGGGGCCTGTCCTATCGCGACCAGCAGCCGGTGCTCCATATCATCGGCTCCCATATCGGGGCGACGCTGGAGCTGATGCTGACCTCGACGCTGCTCGCCATGCTGCTCGGCGCCTGGATCGGCATTCTGGGCGCGATCAAGCGCTATTCGCTGTTCGACAGCCTGGCGACGATCGGCGCAATGATCGCGCTGTCGATCCCGACCTTCTGGTTCGGCCTGGTCGTGATCTATGTCTTCTCGGTCGGGCTCGGCTGGCTGCCTTCGGGCAATCGCTACACCATCGGCGACGGCTCCTTTCTCAATCAGATCCACCATCTGATCGGGCCCTGCATCGTGCTGGCCCTGGTCTCGACCGCGGTCTGGAGCCGCTACATGCGTTCCTCCATGCTCGAAGTCGTCAACCAGGACTATATCCGGACCGCCCGCGCCAAGGGCCTGCCCGAACGCAGCGTGCTGCTGCGCCACGCCTTCCGCAACGCGCTCCTGCCGATGATCACCATCACCGGCCTGCATGTGCCCACCCTGCTCAGCGGGGCGCTGGTGACGGAGACCGTCTTCACCTGGCCGGGCATGGGCCGGCTCTTCCTCGATTCGATCAGCTATCGCGACTATCCGGTCGTGATGGGCATCCTGATGTTCACCGCCGTGCTCGTCCTGCTCGGCAGCCTGATCGCGGATCTGCTCTACGGCATTGCCGATCCCCGCATCGCGAGGAACGGCTGATGAGCAACTCCGAACTGATCAGCACCGCGGAGCCCCGCCTGGCCCCGCCGCCGAGCTTCTGGAACAGCCCGGGCTTTCGCCGTTTCCGCCGCCACAAGCTCGCGGTCTTCGGCGCGACGGCGATCGTCCTGATGACGCTCGCCTGCATCATCGGGCCGCTGCTGCTGCCCTATAACGACACCTTCATCGACATTCGCCAGCGCTTTGCCCCGCCCTTCTCCGGCCCGCATGTGCTGGGCACCGACCCGCTGGGGCGCGACATCCTCGCGCGCCTGCTGATGGCGGGACGCATCTCGCTCGCGGTCGGCTTCTCCGCGATGGTGATCAGCATGGCGATCGGCATCTGCGTCGGCATGGTCGCCGGCTTCTATGAAGGCGTGATCGGGGCCACGCTGATGCGCTTCGTCGATGCGATGCTGTGCTTTCCCTCGATCTTCCTGTTGCTTGCCATCTCGGCGCTGATCTCGCCCTCGGTGCCCTCGATCGTGATGCTGATCGCGATGACCTCCTGGATGGAGGTGGCGCGCGTCGTCGAGGCGCAGATGCGCTCGCTGCGCACGCGCGATTTCGCCGTGGC
>NZ_PQFZ01000051.1 GCF_002917105.1 Allobosea psychrotolerans | reverse complement strand
CCTGTTGGGGTGGACGGCCCCCGATCGGCATCTTTGTGCCAAGGTGAGGTTGTCGAAGCATCACCTGAGGGGACCGTCCATGGATCATGTTATACGCATTGGGTTGGATACGTCGAAGCGTCTCTTTCAGGTGCACGGGGTCGACGCGTCGGAGCAAGCGGTGCTGAAGCGCAAGTTGGGTCGGTCGGCCATGGAGGCGTTCTTCGCCGGTCTTGCGCCGACGCTGGTGGCTCTGGAGGCGTGTGGGGCCTCGCATCACTGGGCCAGAGTGCTGACGTCGATGGGTCACGATGTGCGGCTGATCGCACCGCAGCTCGCCAAGCCTTATGTGAAGCGTGGCAAGAACGACGCGGCCGATGCGGAGGCCTTGTGCGAGGCGGCCGGGCGACCGAGCATGCGGTTCGTGCCGACGAAGAGCGCCCAACAGCAGGCCGACCTGATGCTGGCCGGGATGCGCGAGCGGCTGGGGCGGCGGCGGACACAGCTCGCCAATACGATCCGGGGCTATGCGGCCGAGTTCGGCTATGTGGAAGCCAGAGGCGCCGCGCATGTGCGCCCGCTCCTGGAGACGGTGCGGGACGATCCGGAGATCCCGCCCTTGGCCCGAGAGATGTTCGCCGAGCTCGCCCTCGAACTCACCGAGCTCGAGGAGCGCCTCTGTGCCATCGAGGCGCGGCTGAAGGCCTGGCATCTCGCCAGCGAGACCTCGCGGCGGCTGGCTGAGGTGCCAGGGATCGGCCCGATCATCGCCACGACGCTCGTGATGAAGACGCCGCACCCCGAAGCCTTCCGGTCGGGGCGGGATTTCGCGGCCTGGATCGGGCTGACGCCGAAGGACCACTCGACCGCCGGCAAGACCCGCCTCGGCAGGATCACGCGGGCCGGCGACGAGACCTTGCGCAGCCTCCTCGTGGTCGGCGCAACGGCGGTTGTCTGGCAGGTGCGGCGCGGCAAGGCCCGGCGACCGATGCCCTGGCTCACGAGCCTGCTCGCCCGCAAGCCACCCAAGCTCGCCGCGATCGCGCTCGCCAACAAGCTCGCCCGCATCGCCTGGGTGCTCCTGGCAAGGGGCGGACGCTATCGGATGAGCGACGCGCGGCCAGAGGCCTGCCCGGCCGCTGCCTGACCGAGATCCCGACGCGGACACCAACCTCCGCCGCGTCGGCGAGCCGAGCTTGCAAGACAAGGAGTAGATGGTGGGATCGGTCGATCCACGACGAGGGCGATGCCGCGCAATCCAGTGGCCATCACAGGTCGCCACCCTGTTTGGCTCCCTCGCCGCGGAAACCATCTTGGCCAGCGGAAAACCGCACCAACAGGCCGGACACATGACCGCAAGCGACCAGATCAACCAGACGCTTCCATCTTGCAAACAACGGGCCGTCCACACATGGATTGCTTCG
>NZ_PQFZ01000050.1 GCF_002917105.1 Allobosea psychrotolerans | reverse complement strand
GAGGAGATCACGGCGGCCTGCCGCGAGCAGGATGTCGGCTCGACGCAGATCAACCAGGCGATCCAGCAGCTCGACAAGGTCACGCAGCAGAACGCGGCCGCCTCCGAGGAGGTCTCCGCCACCTCCGAGGAGCTCGCAGCCCAAGCCGAGCAGCTCCAGACGACGATTGCCTTCTTCAGGGTCGACGATCACGGCGGGCGCGCGGCGCCGGTCGTCACGGCCGTGGTCGACAAGGCGGTCAGGCAGCTACGCGGCAAGGCCACGACCATGGCGAAGGCTGTCCAGCCGAAGAGGGCACCGGCCGGCCGTCCTGCCGTCAAGGCCGCCAGCGGTGGCTTCGCCTTCGACATGGCGGGCGGCGAGGATCAGGACGACGCCTCCTTCCATCGCAACTGACGAGATCGTCACACTACCGAGCAGACCCGTTGAACAGGTTTCGGACACAATTGCCAAAATATCGCGGAAGACCTCGTGGCGTCCAGATCATCAGAGACCCTCATCTGGCACGTTTCATAAAGCCCGGTGCATGTAATTAAATCCGATCGATCTGATCTCGTTGACAGAAAGAATCATCATGTCGCTCTTTGTGAGAATGAAGAAAACATCCAGGACAAAGGTAGCTTTGGGCGAAATGACCCGTCTCAAGCAGGCTTTGGCCAGCGGCAATATTTCTGCGCGTGCAGATTTAGGTTTGGCGACTGGAGGAGCGCTAGAAATATTGTCTGCCGTCAACGAAATGCTTGAAACAGCGACGCGTCCGGCTATCTCGCTTGGTGAATCTATAAGCCATATGTCGTCGGAGCACGACAAGGGCGATATCGACGTGCTCGTTCCCGCCGACCGCTTTCACGGCGACTTTGCCGTGATGGCGCAGGGCATCAACGGCATGGTGGCCGGCCACATCGCCGTGAAGAAAAAGGCCATGGCCTGCATCAAGGCGTTCGGCGAAGGCGATTTCAGCGCGCCGCTGGAGCAATTCCCGGGCAAGAAAGCCTTCATCAACGATACGATCGAGACGCTGAGAGCTAATCTCCAAAGTCTGATTTCAGAAATGGACCGCATGTCGTCGGAGCACGACAAGGGCGATATCGACGTGTTCGTTGCCGCCGACCGCTTTCACGGCGACTTTGCCCTGATGGCGCAGGGCATCAACGGCATGGTGGCCGGCCACATCGCCGTGAAGAAAAAGGCCATGGCCTGTATCAAGGCGTTTGGCGAAGGCGATTTCAGCGCGCCGCTGGAGCAATTCCCCGGCAAGAAGGCCTTCATCAACGATACGATCGAGACGCTGAGGGGCAATCTTCGTTCAATCATCACCGAAATACAGCGCCTGATCACGGCCTCCACCGCCGGCCGGCTGAGCGAAAGAGGCGAAGCCAATCGCTACGTTGGCAATTTCGCCGAGTTGGTGCTCGGGATCAACAGCATGCTCGATGCCATCATCCTGCCAATTGCGGAGGGCAACCGCGTGCTTAGGTCTGTTAGTGGCGGTGATTTGACACAACGTGTCGAAATCGAATGCGAAGGCGATCACCAGCGCATGAAGGATGCGATCAACGCGTTGGTCGACAGTCTGACGAAATTCGCGGTTGATGTAGCGGATGCTGCAAGCAAGGTTGCCAGCGGCAGCCAGGAACTCTCGGCCAGCGCTGAGCAGCTCTCCGAAGGCTCGACGGAGCAAGCCTCGTCGACGGAGGAAGCCTCGTCCTCGATGGAGGAGATGGCGGCCAATGTGAAGCAGAACGCCGAGAACGCGGCGACGACGGAGAAGATGGCTGGCCAGTCGGCCAAGGA
>NZ_PQFZ01000049.1 GCF_002917105.1 Allobosea psychrotolerans | reverse complement strand
GGCGAAGCAAAGTCACAGTTCGCCGTTTTGTTCGAGGACCGCTTCATCACACGGTGAAGCTCAACCGCCCCGGACACAAAAATTCAGACAGTCCCGTGTCTCCAGCCGTGATTGGGCTGCACTCGGGTGTCCTTCACGGTGTCCCGGGCGGTCTCTGCAAGTCGGTTCTTGAGCCCCTGTAGAGGCCCAAGGACATCGCTTCCGTCAGCCGGCGTGAGGAACAGGTGTCCGTCCTTGACCCGGCGACAAAACTCCGGGAAGCCCTGGGCGACAAGGTGCTCATGCAAGACAACGTCCCGCGCCTGATCGGTCTTTACCGTCCCCGCATCGGGCGTGATGTGGATCACCCAGTAGCCACCGACTTTCCGCACGTCTTGCTTGCGAAGCTGGGCGACCTCACCAACACGGGCTCCGGTGTAGGCACAGAGCCACGGAACCCACCGCTTGGCGGCAAAGGTCTTCGGCTGCTCGTTGCCCTGTTGGTGACCCTCGGCGGCCTTTAGGAGAGCCTCTGCCTCCTCGTCCGTGAAGCCCTTCGGTCGCGTCACCTTCCGCTTCCCGAGCTTGATTGTGATGCCCGCAGCGGGGTTGCTGGGTAAGCGGTGGTTGCTGACGCCCCAGCCGAACAAAGTCTTGAGCGCCGACAGGTCGCTATCCTTCACCGTCTTCGGGGAGATAGGCTTCTTCGTCCGTGGGTTGATCGAGGCCAGCCGGTGATCCTTGAAGCCGACGACGCGCCCGGGGGTGACCTGCGTTGCATCGTCATGCCCTAGGAAGGCGACGAAGCCGTCCACGGTGTTGCTATAGCTCTCATGGGTGCTGGGCTTGCGGCCCGTAGCCTGGGCCTCCTTCCACCAGTCGGCGAGGATGCCGGTTAGGCTGGTCTTGCCGGCGGGCGTCACGGCCTTCGGGGCCTCCGTTGCCTTCCACTCGGGAAACCGTGAAGCACCTGGGTCCGGGCTGTAGTCGCCCTGGGCTCGCCGCCGCAACGCCCCTGATGCCCGGTGAAGGGCAAGCGCCACCTGGAGAAGGACGCGCTCGCGTGTATCAGCATCGACACGAAGGCCGCGACGTCCCAGCCGGCCGTCTAAATCGCTTCCGATAGCCTTTTCGAGCTTCGCAAGCCCCTGGGCCGCGTTCACCTCGACGGTGTCCAGAGCGTCTTCCAGCAAGTCCTGGCTACCTTCCCAGCCTTCCGGTTCGCCTGGGTCGGCTCCATAGGCTGCGATGGCGTCCTGATAAACCTCACCCGCGAGAGCCGCGATCTGCTCTGTGGTAAGGCGCTGTGTGCCACCCCGAAGGGAGCCCCAACGCGCCTCGATCACTGCCGCTAATTCCGCATGGGCTTTCCGTGCTTCTGCGACGTCCTTAGTGCGAAGCGACTGGATGAACTCGGTCTTCCCGAGGGCCTCCCGAAGGTCCTTTGGGACAGCCTTTCGGAACCAGTAGACGCCCGTCTTGGGATGCTTAAAAGGTCGTGCCATGCTCAGGACCATATGGATCACCCGACTGTATCACTCGGGCGTCCACAAGTCGTTGATTTCCGCTAAGTCCTTGAGGTTGGTAGTCCTCTAGGAAGAGTGGTGCCCAGGAGAGGACTCGAACCTCCACGCCCTTGCGAGCGCCAGCACCTGAAGCTGGTGCGTCTACCAATTCCGCCACCTGGGCAACGGCGGTTCGTTTACGGGGGCCGGATGGTCCTGTCAACGCATAGATCGACATTCATGTCGTTTCGTTGACGGAAGAGTTTGGACCAGGCCTGAGGGCGCCGCCTCAGGGCTCAGAACTCCTCCCAGCCAGCGTCATTGGCGCGGCCGTTGACGGCGCGCTTGGCCGGTGCGGCGGGGTGCGTCGGGGCCGGGGCGGATCTGGCTGGCGCTGCCGCGGCAGGCCTGGGGCTCTGCGCGAAGGCAGCCTCGGCGAGCTTGCGCAGGCGCGCGGGCTCGGAGGCCGGTTCATGAGCCTGGGCAGCGCTTGCCCTGGCGGCCGGGCGCGGCGCCGGGGCGTAGCTGGCCGATGAGGCGGCTGCCCCCTCAGGGCCCGTCCTGAAGGCGGCGACGAGCTCGTTGAGCTGGACGATGCGGCCAGACAGCGAACCGGCCGAGGCCGCGCTCTGTTCGGCAAGCGCCGCATTGGCCTGCGTCATCTCGTCGAGATGGGCGACGGCCTGGCTCATCTCGTCGATGCCGTTGGCCTGCTCGCCCGAGGCCGCCGAGATCTCGGCGATGGTGGCCGCGACCTTTTGCGAGGCGGCGAGGATCTGGGTCAGGGCGTCGCCGGCCTGGCGCACCAGCGTGACGCC
>NZ_PQFZ01000048.1 GCF_002917105.1 Allobosea psychrotolerans | reverse complement strand
GCGTCCTTGGCCGACTGGCCAGCCATCTTCTCCGTCGTCGCCGCGTTCTCGGCGTTCTGCTTCACATTGGCCGCCATCTCCTCCATCGAGGACGACGCCTCCTCCGTCGATGAGGCCTGCTCCGTCGAGCCCTGCGACAGCTGCTCGGCCGAAGCCGACAGCTCCTGCGAACCGGACGACATGTTCTCGGCCGCCGTGTTCACCTGGCTGACGACGTCGCGCAGCTTCTCGACCATGTTCTCGAGCGCGATGCCAAGCGTGTCCTTCTCGGACAGCGGCTTCGCCTCGACCGTCAGGTCACCATTGGCGATCGCGTCGGCGACAGCGGCGGTAGCGTTGAGGTTTGCCGTCATCGCATTGAGCGAGGTGACGAGATCGCCGATCTCATCATTGCTCTTCACCGTGATGGCCTGGCTGAGATCGCCGATCGCGACAGCATTGGCGAGGCTAACGGCGCTGGAGAGGCCGCGGCTGATGTTGATGGCGATCCAGGTGGCAGCGGCAACTGCAATCAGGAGCGAGCCGGCCAGGATCGAGATCAGCAGCGTCTTGGCGAACGCCGCAGCTTCCGCCGCTGCGACCGCGGCCGCATCAGCCGATCTGGCGGCAAAGCCGCTGTAATTGTCCAATGCGGTCGAGAGCTCGGCCACTGCGGCGGCGCCTGCCACCATCGTCGAGTTGGTTGCCTTGATCGTTCCGGCCTCCGCCGCGATCGCGACCGTGCGCAACGCCGAAGTGATGCCCTTGTCGAACGCCGCCAGCGTGGGGCCGGTAGCAAGCCCGAGCTGGGCCAGTTCGGCAGCGGACTTGGCGAGCTTGGCACGAACGCCGCGGGCCTGCTCCTCGACGTCCTTATGGAGCTTCTCGACTTCCGCAACCGTCGGCATGTTGAATGCGAGTGCGGCCATGCGGGTCATGCGGAGCCACTCGAGGCGGGCCTCCTGGAAGCCCAGTGCGGCGCGCAGCAGTTCGGGGCTGGTGTCGGGCTTCGAGGCTTCCGCCATCAGCGGGTTTGTCGTCGCCGTAATCGTCTGAATCAGCGGTATTGTCTCCGTCTGCCAGGCTTCAGTCGCACGGTTGCTGGAGTTCAGCTTCGCATATGCCAGCGTTTCATCCTGGACAGCGGCGAAACGGTTCGCCTTATCCGTGATCTGCGCGATGTATTTCTTGCCTTCTTCGCTGGCGATGCGGAAGAGCTCGTCCTTCTGCGCGAGAGCCGTGTTGCGGCGGTCTACCGCACGTGCCGCCGCAGTATCGGTATCCTTCTGGCTGGCGGCGAGCACCGCGTTCTTTTCGGAGCGTATCGATCCGTTGAAAGCGTCGGAGATATTGCCGCTCGCGTTGATCCGCTTCGACCAGGCCACGAGTGCGTTCTGCGTCTCCGTCATCTCCGACAGCTTGACGTAGGAGAGGCCACCGGCCGCCAGGGACAGGGCGATCACGACGCCGAAGGCGCCGGCAAGCTTGGTTTTGATGGTCAGACGCATGACTCAACTCATACTGAAGTGAAGCGGGGGTTTTGGCGCAGGCTTAGGCATAGGGCTGGGGGGCAGGTGCTGCGCTCGACGCGGCAGCATCTGCGCTGGATCAAGACGCGCGGCTGAAACGGACGTCCTGTTCATCCCCGGCTTCGTCGAGATCGAAGGCGAAGCCGCCCTTCGTTGCCTTGGCGGCGCGCGACGGCGCTGTTGGCTTGCGGGGAGCGGCAGCCGCCTTCATCTGCTTCGCCTTGGCCTTGAGCTGGCCGACGGCACGGTCGGTCGCGCGCGCGTCTTCCGTCTTGAAGAATGCGATTGTCGTCTGGAGCTGCTCGGCTTGGGCTGCGAGTTCCTCGGAGGTGGCGGAGACCTCCTCGGAGGCGGCTGCGTTCTGCTGCGTGACCTTGTCGAGCTGCTGGATCGCCTGGTTGATCTGCGTCGAGCCGACATCCTGCTCGCGGCAGGCCGCCGTGATCTCCTCGACAAGCTCGGCCGTCTTCTTGATGTCGGGAACCAGCTTGGCCAGCATCGCGCCCGCCTCCTGCGCCACCTTCACCGTGTCGACCGACAGCGTGCCGATCTCGGCGGCCGCAGCCTGGCTGCGCTCGGCGAGCTTGCGCACTTCCGAGGCCACCACCGCGAAGCCCTTGCCGTGCTCGCCGGCACGCGCCGCCTCCACCGCCGCGTTGAGCGCCAGCAGGTCGGTCTGGCGGGCGATCTCCTGGACGATGTTGATCTTGGCCGCGATCGTCTGCATCGCATCGACCGCCTTGCCGACAGCGATCCCGGAGGCTTCGGCATCCTTGGCCGACTGGCCAGCCATCTTCTCCGTCGTCGCCGCGTTCTCGGCGTTCTGCTTCACATTGGCCGCCATCTCCTCCATCGAGGACGAGGC
>NZ_PQFZ01000047.1 GCF_002917105.1 Allobosea psychrotolerans | reverse complement strand
GGCCCATCAGCCAGCCGACGGGCAGCACGACGAGCGCCACGATCACGATCACGGCCGGCGAGGCGAGCAGGAGCATCAGCCCCTGTTCGCGGCGCTGGTAGCGCAGGGATGGATCGATGGCTGATTGGGTCACGTCATCCCCTTTCCGTCATGCTCGGGCCTGACCCGAGCATCTCCTGCAAGAGATTCTCGGGTCCGCGCTTGGCGCGGCCCGAGAATGACGTCTGTCGGCTGCTCACTTCTGGGCGAAGGCGAGCCAGCGCTTTTCCGCCGCTTCGCCGGCAGCCGAGGTCCACCAGGCATAGGACATCAGCGCCTGCACCTTGGCGTTTTCCGGCGCGCTCGGCAGCTCCTTGACGCGCGCGGCCGGGATCACGCCGGTGTCGAACGCCTTGGGGTTGCCCGGGCCGTAGTCGATCTGCATCGGCAGATTGGCCTGAATCTTCGGATCGAACGCCTCGTTCAGGAACTTGTAGGTCGTTGCCAAATTCGGCGCGCCCTTGAGCACGCAAAGCGAGGTGTGCTGCAGGACGCCCTGATTATAGGTATAGGTGACCTTTGCACCGTCAGCGACCAATGCCGAGATCCGGCCGTTCCAGGCCATCACCATGTCGACTTCGCCATCGCTCAGGAGCTGGGCCGATTGTGCGCCCGAGGTCCACCAGACGGTGATGTTGGGCTTGATCTCCTCGAGCTTCCTGAAGGCGCGGTCGACATCGAGCGGGTAGAGCTTGTCGGCCGGGACGCCGTCGGCCATCAGTGCGGCTTCGAGCGTGGCGAGCGGGTGGTTGCGCAGCGAGCGCCGGCCCGGGAACTTCTTCACATCCCAGAAATCGGCCCAGCTCTTGGGCGCGGTGGCCGCATCGGGATACTTCTTCAGGCTGTAGCCGAGCACGCTGGAATAGGTCTCATAAACAATCGAATAATCGCTGCGATAGTCGGCCGGCATCGCCGCTGCGTTGGGGATCTTGCTGAAATCGAGCTTCTCGACGATGTTCTGCTCGCCGCCGCGCAGGCAGTAATTCGTCGCCACCATGACGACATCCCAGGTCGGCTTCCCCGAGGCGACCTGCGAGCGCATGATCGGCCAGGCATCGGGCACGCTGTCCTGGTTGACGGTGATGCCGAGCTTCTTGGCCACCGGATCGAGGATGGCGACGGTGTCGGCCTTCTGGGACGCGCCGCCTTGGCCGACATAGGTCACTTGTTCTGCCGCAGTGGCCGAGCCGATGAATGCCACAGTGGATGCGGTCATCGCCGCATACAGTGCGAATGACTTAACGATTCCAGTGTTTGATTTAGCCATATCAAGTCCCCTCGTTTTAGTTGTTGACCGTCAATGCTTGAATGCTTGTCAGTTCCGTTCGGGATTGCCGTTCGGGCGCCCCGAAGGCCGTTTCCAGCGAACGCGGGGCTGAGATTGTCCACCGCGTCGCCAATGGTTTGGATCCAAGCCGAGCCGGCACATGCCGGCTTGGTGTCTCATGAGAGCGGTCACGCCGCCGCGTCGGCGTCGACAGCGTCGGCCAGGGCTTTCAGGGTCGGGAAGCAATAATCCGCCTGCGTGATCTCGGGCACGGCGGGCGTTCCGCCAAAGCCCTTCAATCCGCGGCGACGTTCGATCCAGCAGGTGGCATAGCCGAGCGGCTTGGCCGGGCGGATATCGTGATATTGGCTCTGGGCGACGTGAATGATGTCGGCCTGCTTGAAGCCGAAGGCCGATTGACGCCCACGGTTATAGGCGAAGTAGCGCGCGTCGGGCTTCGGGTGCAGCGCCTCGTCGACGGTGATGCTGTCGTGGAAAGGCCGCCCCAGGGCCTCGTCGTAAAAAGCGAAGGTCGGGCGGTCGGCATTGGTCATCGCGACCAGCCGGTAGTGCCGGCGCAGCCGCGCCAGCGCCTCGGCTGAATCCGGGAAAGCGGGGTGGCGAAACATGGCGTGCTGAAACGCATCGGCCGAGGCCTCGTCGGCGGGCAGGCCGAGCTTCTTGGCAAGATGCAGATAGACGAGCTTGAACGCGATGCTCGAGCGTTCGTAATGCGCGTCGCGCCCCTCGATATAGGGGCCGAAGATCTCGTCGTCGCTCAGCTTTGCCGCCGCTGGCCCGCCGATGCGGCGCACGGCGGTCAAAACGCCGGTTTCGAAGTCGATCAGCGTACCGACGACGTCGAATGTGAGAACCTTGAAATCGCGTAGGGCCATGATGATCAACTTCTCTTATGGCTGGTCGGGATGGATTGGAGGATGTTTCAGCCACTCGCCTCCGACACGATGATCGTGTCCTGCGGGTGGATGCTGATCTCGACGCGCTCGCCGACCGGCGGGATGCGGCGGGCGGCCTCGAAATGGCTGGGCTGGCGCAGGCTGAGCGGCATGCCGTCATCGAGCGCGAGGAAGACGCGCAGGCTCTCGCCCTGGAACACGACGTCGGTGACGCGGGCCGAGAAGCGGTTGCGCTCGGGCGCGCCG
>NZ_PQFZ01000046.1 GCF_002917105.1 Allobosea psychrotolerans | reverse complement strand
GCGGGACGCTGCGTCGGGCCGGTGTCGGAGCCGAGGTCGTCGACCTCGAGCCAGACATATTCCTGGATCGTCGCGCCCGACGCCGCGTTCGCCTCAGCCAGCAGATGGCCGGCTCAGATGCCTCGTCCCCGACGGTGTCGTGTTGGTCACAGCCCGGATCGCCAGCCGTTTCAGGTCGTTATAGATGCAGACGCCTTTAATAGTTTTGCCCTTTGGTAGGCGCCTTTCTGTATCGCGCGTAAATCCCCAGGTTTGCGTATCGAACGCTTTGTTTTTCCCAGCAGATCGCCCTGACGACCTCTTAGCTTGAGATCACGTTCAGTTCCATTGCGGCCGATAGGCTCCAGTACAGAATTCGAGTATATTTAATTTAAGGTTTTTTACTTTGTCCTAAATCTCATCCTGGCGCGCCCTCCCTGTCGCCATAGAGCGCTCGGATAATAGGCATTCGCGCATCATCCTGCGAGAGCCATTTTGCGGCGATTTCTTGTAGAAAATCCTCGACGTCATCTTCAATATGAAATTGATCTAGTATTTTTTTGAATTCAACTGGGCCGTAAACGAAGAGAGCACCTCCTTTTATACAATTTTTTCTCGGAGAAAATATAACACAATTCAATCCCCTTGATACATATCGACGTATCAGGGATTCTTTGTCATTGTTTAGAAACTTACGAATTGTCGGCAACGGAAGATATCCCACAGATTTCTTTGAGCCAACTAGTTCCAATGACGGTAAAATCAGTTCCTCAACATCTCGCGCTGATACGTTCATCCTCAATCCCCTGGAAATAAATTTGTGCCGGGCCTTAGGATTTTTCCATTCTCAAGGAGAATTCGTGTCCCATTTTTTAACTTCGTCGCACAATCCGCGCATAGAGGTTTAGTCGTCGTTCCTGTTGGAGCCCCGCAATCAACATTTTCGCAAGAATAGCGCGAGCTTTTTGCTGCATTGTTTATGCCTGTAAACGAAGAACAGGTGGTTGCTTCGCAAATTGCAGATATCGAAGCGCCAGATATCAACCCTTCCCGATCCGTCAGCATCATCGGCGATCCGCTGGCGTAAGCATAGACGGATGGCCCATCGACATATCCCAGCGGGTCGGTCTGGAGGTATCGTCCTGTGGTTGGGTCGTAGGTGCGGTGCCAGTTGTAGTGCAGGCCGGTCTCGAGCTGGAACCATTGACCGGGGAAGCGGGCGTCGAGCGTGACCACGCCCGTGATCGAGACGACCTCGCCATAGGGCTTGTAGACGGCGTCCCAGACCAGCGCCTGGCTGGCATTGGTCATCCGGACCGGCCGGTCGAGATGGTCGGCATGGACGAACAGGGTCGTCGGCGTCGCCGTGTCGACATCGGTCACCACCGCCAGCGGGACCGCGCGCTGGGCGATGCCACGCCTGAGCCCGTTCAGCGAAGGCAGCTGCGCGCGCGCTGACGGGTCGTTGTCGTTCTCGGCCGAGCCGAGCTTGCCGGAAGGGCCGCCCGCCGCGTTGTCGTTGGCGGGACGCTGCGTCGGGCCTGCCTCAGTGCCGAGATCGTCGACCTCGAGCCAGACGTATTCCCGGATCGTCGCGCCCGACGCCGCATTCGCCTCAGCCAGGAGATGGCCGGCGGTGTCGTAGATCAGATGCGTCGTGCCCGATGGCGTCGTGTTGGTCACCGCCCGGATCGCCAGCCGCTCCAGCCCATCATAGGTATAGGCGCCCTTCAGCGTCCCACCCACGCTCGCCTGCGACAGACGCCCCGCCGCGTTGTGCGTGAAGCTCCAGGCCGAGGCACCTTGCGTGTCGGTGACGACATTGCCCGCCCCGTCATGCCCGAAGGTCCGCGTCACCGTCCCATCCGTCGCAACTTGCGTGATCCGGTTCGATGTCACCAAAAGAAACACAAAAATCAGGCGCCCCATCCGTAAATCAACCTATAGAGAAATATCTATATCATTACCCTTCTCCAGCCAAAAAACATCGTCGCAATTCTTTGATGATAAAATTATATCTTTCACTATAGACAGAGACAACAAGGCTGACTGCAGACTGTCAATACCTATTGTTGACCTTTTTACATCAAATCCACCGCCAATAATGCTAAATTTACACGAGTATTCATCCTCAGCAATCTTTATTGGAGAGTATATATTTATCTCTACCTTCTCAATCTTGCCGTTCTGGATGAGCGAAAGTGTGCGTGCAAGCATGTTCAACCTCCGTATCTAAAAGGTCGAGGAGAGCGACCGCTTAGGCAATCGGCATAACGATCCGCCGCAGATGCCCAACACCGAGCCTTCATCGCAGGGCTCGACAGGCTTCTACAAACTTGATCGTCAGCCTCCTTCTGTTGATCGCATTGATCCTTGGGTGGATCATTGCGCCTTCCCCCTTCCCCTCCGCCGCCAAAGGATCGCCTGCAAAAGTCGACGATCTGCTTGACGCCGGTGTATACACCGGCCCCGAGGGCGGCGCAGGCTGCAGGATTGGCCGCACAATAAGCCGGGATTGCTATTGCCGGCCCGGCCAACCCCTCCCTATCAGTCCTCATTTGCGGCGATCCGCTTGCGTAAGCATACACACTCGGCCCATCGACGTTACCCAGCGGGTCTGTCTGGAGGTATCGTCCTGTGGTTGGGTCGTAGGTGCGGTGCCAGTTGTATTGCAGGCCGGTCTCGAGCTGGAACCATTGCCCGGGGAAGCGGGCGTCCAGCGTGGCAGCGCCGGTGATCGAGACGACCTCGCCATAGGGCTTGTAGACGGCGTCCCAGACCAGGGCCTGGCTGGCATTGGTCATCCGGATCGGCCGGTCGAGATGGTC
>NZ_PQFZ01000045.1 GCF_002917105.1 Allobosea psychrotolerans | reverse complement strand
ATGGCAGGCCATCGTCGATTTCGACGGTACGATCTCGTGTCAGGACACGACGGATCAGATCCTCGAACGTTTCGCCGCGCCAAGCTGGCAGGAGGTCGAGCAGGACTGGATCGACGGCAAGATCGGGTCGCGCGAATGCATGAGGCGCCAGGTCGAGATGCTGCGGGTCTCGCCGGGGATGCTCGACAGCTTCATCGCCGATATCGCGATCGACTGGGATTTTCCCGCCTTCGTGCGGCTCTGCATGCGCCATGACATCCCCGTCACCGTCGTCTCCGACGGGCTCGACCGGACGATCAGGGCCGTGCTGAAACGCGCCGGGCTGGGCTTCCTGCCGGTCGTCGCCAACCATCTCGACTATGCCGGCGAAGGCCGCTGGCAGCTGACCTCGCCTTACGCCTCCACCACCGGCGGCTGCGACAGCGGCACCTGCAAATGCGCCGTCGCCGACAGCCTGCACCGGCCGCTGACCCTGCTCGTCGGCGACGGCAAGTCCGACCATTGCGTCGCCGGCCAGGCCGATCTCGTTTTCGCGAAGAAGGGCCTGATCGCCCATTGCCGCGACCAGGGGCTCCCCCACCACCCGTTCACCGACTTCTCCCAGGCCGTCGGCCTGCTGGAGGATCTGCTGTGCACCACCGCGGCAAGCGGCCCGGCGCGCGAATTGACGAAGGATACGATCCATGGCTGACGGCTACGCTCTGCTCGACACGCCCGCCCCCCAGGCGGCGCCCGCCCCTCTCTCGCACAAGGATGAGCAGGCTCGCCTCCTCGCGCTCGAGGCGCAGTACTGCTCCCATGGCGACACGGTGCACTACACGCAGTTCCCCAAGATCTTCTCGGGCTGCGAGGGCTCCTTCATGTTCGACGATGAGGGCAACCGCTTCCTCGACCTGCAGATGTGGTATTCGGCCGTCAATTTCGGCTACGCCAATCCCCGCCTGAACAACGCGCTGAAGCGCCAGATCGACACGCTGCCGCAGGTCGCCAGCCAGTACCTGCATCGCGAGAAGATCGAGCTCGCCGCGCTGATCGCCAGGGATGCCGAAGCCAAGTTCGGCGAGAAGGGCCGCGTCCACTTCAATGTCGGCGGCGCCCAGGCCGTCGAGGATTCGCTGAAGCTCGTGCGCAATGCCAGCAACGGCAAGAGCCTGATGTTCGCCTTCGAGGGCGGCTATCACGGCCGCACGCTCGGCGCCTCGGCGATCACCTCGTCCTACCGCTATCGCCGCCGCTTCGGCCATTTCGGCGAGCGCGCGCATTTCATCCCGTTCCCCTACCATTTCCGCGGCCCCAAGGGCATGAGCAAGGAGGAGTATGGCGAGCATTGCGTGCAGCAGTTCGCCCGTCTCTTCGAGAGCGAATATAACGGCGTCTGGGATCCCAAGACCGGCCAGGCCGAATACGCCGCCTTCTATGTCGAGCCGCTGCAGGGCACCGGCGGCTACGTCATCCCGCCGAAGAACTTCTTCATCGGGCTGAAGAAGGTGCTCGACGACCACGGCATCCTGATGGTCGTCGACGAGATCCAGATGGGCTTCTACCGGACCGGCAAATTGTGGTCGATCGAGCACTTCGGCGTGACGCCGGACGTGATCGTCTTCGGCAAGGCCGTGACCAACGGGCTCAACCCGCTCTCGGGCATCTGGGCCAAGGAAAAGCTGATCAACCCGACGATCTTCCCGCCGGGCTCGACGCATTCGACCTTCAACGCCAATCCGCTGGGCACCGCGGTCGCGCTCGAGGCCATGAAGATGATGGCCGAGGACGATTACGAGACCATGGTCATGGCGAAGGGCGCCTATTTCCTCCGGGGCCTGGAAGAGCTCAAGCGCCGCCACAAGATCGTCGGCGACGTCGACGGGCTCGGCATGGCGCTGCGCATCGAGATCTGCGAGCCGCATGACAGCTACACGCCGTCGAAGCGGCTGGTCGACCTGATGTGCGACGAGGGCATGAAGGCCGATCTCGAGACGGATGGGAAACGCTACGGCCTCGTTCTCGACATCGGCGGCTACCACAAGAACGTCATTACGCTGGCTCCCGCCCTCACCATGAGCCACGCCGAGATCGATCTGGCGATCAAGCTGCTCGACCAGCTCTTCGCCCGCGTCGCAAACGCCTGACATCCCTGGAGGCGGCCTTGCGATTGCGCGTGATCGATCTCGACGGCAGCGTGGCGGCTCAGGAGCCGCTGCGCCGGCGCATCGATGCGGGAGCCGCCACCCGCATCGATGCCGCCGATCTTGCCTCCTCGCTGCGGATTCTCGCCACCCGCGCCGCGATGGACAGATTCACCGGGCGCCTGCGCGATAGCGCGGCGCCCGGCGACGATGTTTCCGTGACCTTTTACGGCTCCGGCGATTTCCACCACCTGACGGCAGGCCTCCTGGCCGAGGTCAGGCGCGATCTCAGCGTGATCCATTTCGACAACCACCCCGACTGGGTGCGCTTTCCGCCGACCTTCAATTGCGGCGCCTGGGTCAACCGGGCGCTGGAGCTGCCTCATGTCAGGCGCGTGGTCACGCTGGGTCCTTGCAGCGGCGACCTCGTCCGCCCCGAACTGCAGTTCGCCAACCTGCCGGCCCTGTCGCAGGGGCGCATCGAGCTCTACCCCTGGCGCCACGCGCCCTCCCGCATCTGGGGCCGCTATCGCGACGGGCCGTCCCATCGCCAGGATCGCGGCCACCTGCATTGGCGCAATCTCGCCGATGAACGCTGGGACGGCTTTCTCGACGAGATGATCGCCGGGCTGCCGACGAAGGCGATCTGGATCACCATCGACAAGGATGTGCTCGGCCGCAGCGACGCCGTGACCAACTGGGACCAGGGCGACATGCCGCT
>NZ_PQFZ01000044.1 GCF_002917105.1 Allobosea psychrotolerans | reverse complement strand
GGCCCATCAGCCAGCCGACGGGCAGCACGACGAGCGCCACGATCACGATCACGGCCGGCGAGGCGAGCAGGAGCATCAGCCCCTGTTCGCGGCGCCGGTAGCGGAGGGATGGGTCGATCGCGCTCATCTCGTCTCTCCCGTCATGCTCGGGCCTGACCCGGGCATCTCCTGCAAGAGGTTCTCGGGTCCGCGCTTGGCGCGGCCCGAGAATGACGTCTGTCGGCTGCTCACTTCTGGGTGAAGGAGAGCCAGCGCTTCTCGGCAGCCTCGCCGGCAGCCGAGGTCCACCAGGCATAGGACATCAGCGCCTGGGCCTTGGCATTCTCCGGCGCGCTCGGCAGCTCCTTGACGCGCGCGGCCGGGATCACGCCGGTGTCATAGGCCTTCGGATTTGCCGGGCCGTAGTCGATCTGCATCGGCAGATTGGCCTGGTGCACCGGGTCGACCGCCTCGTTCAGGAACTTGATCGCGGTCGGCAGGTTCGGCGCGCCCTTGAGCACGCAGAGCGAGGTGCTCTGCAGGATGCCCTGGTTATAGGTGTAGGTGACCTTGGCGCCTTCCTTGACCAGCGCGCTGATGCGGCCGTTCCAGGCCATCACCATGTCGACCTCGCCATCATTGAGGAGCTGGGCCGACTGTGCACCCGAGGTCCACCAGACGGTGATGTTGGGCTTGATCTCCTCGAGCTTCTTGAAGGCGCGGTCGACATCGAGCGGGTAAAGCTTGTCGGGCGCGACGCCGTCGGCCATCAGCGCGGCTTCGAGCGTGGCGAGCGGGTGGTTGCGCAGCGAGCGCCGGCCCGGGAACTTCTTAACATCCCAGAAATCGGCCCAGGTCTTGGGCGCGCTGGCCGCGTCCGGGAATTTCTTCAGGCTGTAGCCGAGCACACTGGAATAGAACTCGTAGGCGATCGAATAGTCGCTGCGATATTCCGCCGGCATCGCGGCCGCGTTCGGGATCTTGCTGAAATCGAGCTTCTCGACGATGCCCTGCTCGCCGCCGCGCAGGCAGAAATTGGTGGCGACGTCGACGACATCCCAGGTCGGCTTACCCGTGGCGACCTGCGAGCGCATGATCGGCCAGGCGTCGGGCACGCTGTCCTGGTTGATGGTGATGCCGAGCTTCTTGGCGGCGGGGTCGAGGATCGCGATCGTCTGCGCCTTCTGATAGGCGCCGCCCTGCGAGACGAACAGCATCTGCTCGGCGGCGGATGCCGGGACCGTGCTCATCAGCGCCATGGCGAAACCTGCAGCAGCGCAGGCAAGCCGGGTGTTCACGCGTCGTTTGGCCGAATCGTGCTTAAGCATGTCTAGTCCCCTGTTTTTGGATCGGATCTTCGAGCTACCGTCCGATCGCGTCTAGAAACTGATACCAGCCGGCGACCATGCGGACGGCCGGTTCTCGAAGCGGATAGAAGGGCACGCGCCGCATCCGGGCAGCGTCGAGCAGCCCGACATCGGGCGCCTCGCCACGTGCGTAGGCGGCAAGGTAGCGCCCCATCAGGCTCGACATCGCGACGCCCGCGCCATTATAGCCCATGGCGAACAGCACGCGGTCGTCGAGGCGCCCGACATGGGGCACCGAGTCGAGCGTCATCGCGACCAGCCCGGACCAGCGATAGGCCAGGGGCACCTCCGAAAGCTGCGGGAAGATGCCGGTCATCGCCTTGTGCAGGGCGCGGAAGGCGGCCGGCGAATCCTGCTTCCCGAAGGCGCCGCGCCCGCCGAAGATCACCCGGTCGTCGACCATGCGGAACCAGCGCATCATCCGCTTGGTCTCGGTATAGGTCCGCCGGGTCGGCATCACGCTCGCTGCCAGATTGGGCGAGAGCGTGTCCGTCGCGATGATGGCGCTGCGGAACGGGATCAGCGTGGTGCGGAACGCGGCGGTCGCCTGGGTCAGGTCGGAATAGCTGTTGGTGGCGATGATCGCCTGCCGCGCCCGGACCGTCCCGCCAGGCGTCTCGACCAGCACGCCGCTGCCCTCGCGCCGCAGCCGCAAGGCCGGCGTCTCCGCATGGATCGCGATGCCGCGTTTGATGACGCCGCTGGCGAGACCGTGCAGGTAGTTCAGCGGGTGGATGCCGCCGGAGCCGGCATTGAGCACGCCGCCGACGAAGCCGTCCGAGCCGGTCTCTTCGCGAACCTGATCGGCGCTGAGCACCGACATGGTGGTGTCGCCGAGTTCGGCCTTCAGCCATTGCGCCTCGGTGACGGCGTAGTTCAGGGTCTCGTGGTTATGCGCCGCCTTGACCTGTCCCGAGCGCGTCAGGGCCGCATTCTCGATGCCGAATTCATCGACGAGCTCGGAGACAATATCGGTCGCCTCGAGCGCGATATCGTACATGCGCCGCGCCATGTCCCGGCCATAGGCAGCGGCAATGGCGGGGAAGGAGATGCGGAACTTCGCGGTGATGACGCCGCCATTGCGCCCGCTTGCGCCCCAGCCCGGCCGGTTGGCCTCCAGCACGATAGGCCGGAGACCGCTTTGCGCCAGATGATGCGCCGCCGACAGCCCCGTATAGCCCGCGCCGATGATGACGACATCGGCCTGCGCGTCGCCCTGCAAGGGCGGCAGGTCGCGCAATGGCGCGGCCGTGGCCTGCCAGAGCGACGGCGCGGGGTCGAGAGCTTGCCAGGGCGCTGCGCTGGACACCGGCGCTTACGCCTTTTCGGCCTCGACCGCGTCGGCGAGCGCCGCCAGGGTCGGGAAATGATAGTCGGGTCTGGTCAGTTCCGGTACGGCCGGCGTGCCGCCGAAACCCTTCTGGCCCTGGCGCCGCTCGATCCAGCAGGTCTTGTAGCCGAGCGATTTGGCGACGCCGATGTCGTGATACTGGCTCTGAGCGACATGCAGGATCTCCTCCTGCTTGTAGCCGAAGGCCGATTGGCGACCGCGGTTGAAGGCGAAGAACAGCGGATCGGGCTTGGGATGGATCGCCTCGTCGGCGGTGACGCTGTCGTGGAACGGGTTGCCGAGCGTGTGCGAATAGAAGGCGAAGGTCGAGCGGTCGGCATTGGTCATGGCGACCAGCCGGTAACGCTTGCGCAGCCGCGCCAGCGCCTCGGCGGAATCCGGAAAGGCCGGATGCTGCAGAATGGCGTATTGGAAGGAGTCGGCCGAGGCCTCGTCGGCGGGCAGGCCGAGTTCCTTGGCAAGGTGGATGTAGACGAGCTTCATCACCTCGCTGGAGCGCTCATAGTTGAGCTCGCGCCCCCTGAGATAGGGCGCGAAGATCTCGTCGTCGCTCAGCTTCGCCGCCGCTGGCCCGCCGATGCGGCGCACGGCATTGAGAACGCCGCTTTCGAAGTCGATCAGCGTGCCGACGACATCGAATGTGAGAACCTTGAAATCACTGAGCGCCATGGCGTCGACTTCTCTTGGACGGTTGGAAGGGTTTGGACAGTTGGAAGGGTTTGGGCAGTTGGACGGATAAAGGGCAGGGTCAGCCGTCCGTTTTCGGGACGATGATCGTGTCTTGAGGATGCAGGCTGACCGCGAGGCGCTCGCCGATCGGCGGGATGCGGCGGGCGGCCTCGAAATGGCTGGGCTGGCGCAGGCTGAGCGGTGTGCCGTCATCGAGCGCGAGGAAGACGCGCAGGCTCTCGCCCTGGAACACGACGTCGGTGACGCGGGCCGAGAAGCGGTTGCGCTCGGGCGCGCCG
>NZ_PQFZ01000042.1 GCF_002917105.1 Allobosea psychrotolerans | reverse complement strand
GAACGTCGAGGCGATCCTTGGATACGTCGATGCCGACGAAAACAGCGAGAGCTTCATCCATGACCCATCCTTGCAAATGCGGGCTCGGGCCCAAGGGGGCGCTGTGAGCTTTCCGACTAGCCAAAATACGCCAGCGAGCAAGCGCACGGCGCCCCCTTGTATCTTTGATTTGCCAGTCGGTTTTGTACCGGCGAGGTTTGAGGCGGAAGTCAGCCCGGTCCCCCCTTGGGTGAGTTGAGCCCGTGGATGAGCGAGGTGCGGCTTCCGCCTTTTTGTCCCGAACCCGGACAGCCGCTCATCCGTCTCGGCTTCGCCGATCCACCTTCTCCCGCGAGGGGAGAAGGGAAGGCCAGCGCCCTTCACACCTTGCCCAACAGCTCCAGCCGGTAGCGCAATTTCACCTGTTCGCCGCTGCCATGGCTGACATAGTCCGCCGGGACGGCGGCGCTTTCGACCAGTGCGCAGCCGAGCTTTTCCAGCGTGCGCCGTGAGGCGGCATTGTCGGGCGTCGTGGTGAACCAGAGCGCGTCGAGGCCATGGGCGCGCGCCGCCGGCAGGAGCGCGCGGACCGCCTTTGCGGCGAGCCCGCGTCCGCGAAAGCCGGGCTCGACGGAAAAGCCGACCTGGCCGGAGAGATGGGTCAGGAGATGCGTGACCGCCGGCCGCAGGCTGATCGTGCCCGTGACCGTGCCATCGACCAGGATGTCGAAACGGAAGGTGCGCACGCCCCAGGGCGAGGTCTCGACCGGGTAGACATGGCTGAGCCGCAAGCTGACCTCCGCGAAGGTGAGCCCGGATGGGACGAGGTCATCCGCTTCAACCGTCGGGCCTGGCCGGGTCATGAGCGGTCCTCCTCTTGCTGTTGAAGCGTCCCGGCTCCGCCTGCGCTTACCGCGTCGCCACGAAGAACAGGCGCGGGAAGGGCAGGAGCACGCTGCCATCGGGCAGGGCAGGGTAAGCCTGCGCGATCGCGGCGGTGTAGCGTTCGAGGAAGCCTGCCCGCTGTCCTGCGTCGAGCGGGTCGAGGAAAGGGCGCAACGCCGTGCCCTTGAACCATTCGACGATCGCCGGCGGCCCGCCCGCCAGAGGATGGTGATAGGTGGTGCGCCAGATGTCGACCCCGGAGGCGCTCTCGCGCAGGAGGCGGTAGTACCAGTCGGCGCTCTGGCGGGGGCCGCGCGCCTTGGAGGCGTTCGCCAGCGCTGCGGCCCAGGGCCCGTCGGCTGCCGTCTCGCGCATCAGGACATGGGCGGGCTCATCGAGATTGTCGGGCATCTGCACGGCAAGGCAGCCGCCCTCCTTCAGCTTGGCGATGAGCGCCGGCAGCAGCGTGGTATGGTCCGGCACCCATTGCAGCGCAGCATTGGACAGGATCACGTCGAAGGGGCCGGGATTGCCCCAGCTCGCAATGTCGGCGATCTCGAAGCCGGTGCCGGGCATGCGCTTGCGGGCGGCCTCGATCATGTCGGGCGAGGAATCCATGCCGATGACCGTGGCTGCGGGGAAGCGCTGCTTGAGCAGTTCCGTCGAATTGCCGGGACCGCAGCCGATATCGGCTGCGGATGCGACATCGTCGCCTTGAAGCTGGGCGAGCAGGTCGCGGATCGGCCGGTTCCGTTCGGCTTCGAACTTGCTGTATTGCGTGGCGGACCAGCTCATCGGCATCTCCATGGCCGCGTCTTGCGGCCGCATCGGATCGGGTTCGGGCCTTTGCGCGAACGGCGCGGAGGTTACGCCCGCGACCCGAGGCGTTCCAGCCCGGATGGCGCGGGCCTGCCAAGCACCATCCAGGGCAATCCCCGAAGGGTAGGGCGCGCGGCGATGACGCTTGCGCCGACGCAAGGCGGGCCATAGGCATGAACTCCGGGCAAAGCTTGGCTCTGAGCACAGGCTGGGCTTCGAGCAAGGCCATGAGGTGGATGAGATGTGGAAGCGGCTGCGCCCGATCGGGGCGCTTCTCATCTCGTGTCTGACAATGGCTCCGCTTGCCGCCGAGCCGGCGCAGAGCTGGGCGCTGTGGGTCGTCAAGCCGGACAGGCCGGGCCATCTCGAAAGCTGCGCCTCGCTCAGGACGGTGTCCGCGCTCTCGGCCTCCACCATGCTGCCGGGCGGCCGGACGCCCTTGCGGCTCGAACAGCCGCTCTCGATCCATTGGCAGGGCGGCTATCTCGCGCAGCCGGGCGGGCCCGTGGCACAGGCCGCGCAACGCTGGAACGCCTTCGATTCCTGCTTCCTGCTGACCGTGCGCGGTGCGGTCGTTGCGGCAGGAGCCGTGCTCCGGCGGGAATCCGCCAGGCTGCTCCGGTTCGACACGCTGGTGATCCAGAGCGACAAGGCCGGAGCGCCGCTCAGCCTCGCCTTGCTGCCGGCCTTTCCCGCCGAGATCGCGCAGCCGGTCTCCCCGGCCTGGAGCCAGGCGCTGACCCCGCTCAGCACGGCCTCGGCCCCCACCCTGCGATGAGGCGTTTCATGGTCAGGCGGGGAATGCTGTCGCTGGGCGTCGTCGTCCTGCTGTTCCAGGCGATCGGGGCCGTGCAGGCGACCGGGACCAGGAAGGTCGGCCCCTTCGTGGTGATCACCAACGACAAACCCGATGGTCGCCAGGATGTCGCCGTGATCGTCTCCGGGCCGGGCGCGCCCTTCGGCCTGGCGATTCGCTGCATCGATGCGACGCTCTCGGTCGCGCTCGTGCCGCTCAAGGACGAGGGGCTGTTCGGCGCCAGGGGCCGCTCTGCGGCCGTTTCGGTCCGGCCCGCCGGGCATGAGGCGCGCGAGATGGCCGGCCGCATCGCCGAGGATCGCGCGCTCTATCTGGCGGCGCCCGCGCCCATGCTCGGGCTGGTGCTGGCGACGCAGCACATGGCGGTCTCGGTGCTCGATGCGGCCGGTGCAGCCGTCGAGACGCGCTTCGATCTGCGCCTCGCCGAGCGGGCGCTGGGCGACCTCGTCGGGAATTGCCCGGTGAGGTGAGGGCGCGCGACTGCGGGCCTCTTCCCCCCGCGCGCCGAACCCCCTAAACCAGCGCCACGCTCTGCGCCCGACTTCCGCCGCAGAAAGCCGCCACATCCGCGCCTGCCGGCGCCAACAATATCAACGGAACCTGATCCATGTCGCTCGTCGATTCCGTCCGCAAGGTGATCGTGCCCATCCACAAGGAGGGCTATGTCTTCATCGCCATCGGCCTTGGGGCGACGATCGTGCTCGCCAATCTCTGGTCGCCCTTCGGCTGGATCGGCGCGATCATCACGATCTGGATCTGTTATTTCTTCCGCGATCCGATCCGGATCACGCCGCAGCGCGAGGGGCTGGTGATCTCGCCCGCCGATGGCCGCGTCAGCCAGATCGCCTCGGCCCTGCCGCCGCCGGAGCTGAACCTGCCGGCCGAGCCGATGACGCGCGTCTCGATCTTCATGAACGTCTTCGACTGCCATGTGAACCGCGCCCCCGTCCCGGGTCGCGTCGTCAAGATGGCCTATACGCCGGGCCTCTTCCTCAATGCCGAGCTCGACAAGGCCAGCGACGACAATGAGCGCAACGCGCTTGCCATCGAGACGCCGGCCGGCATCGTCGGCGTCGTCCAGATCGCCGGGCTGATCGCGCGCCGCATCGTGCCCTTCGTCAAGGAGGGCGATTCGATCGCGACCGGCGAGCGCTTCGGCCTGATCCGCTTCGGTTCGCGCGTCGACGTCTATCTGCCCACAAGCGTGATCCCGCTGGTCGGAGAGGGCCAGACCGCGATCGCCGGTGAGACGGTGCTGGCCGATATGAGCGGCAACGAGGCGGTGAAGCGGGCGTTCCGGGGGATTTGAGGGCAGGGGTGTCATCCCGTGCGCACTGCGGCATGGAATGCCGCGGTGCAGACACGGGACCGCGAGACGAGAAAAGCGCCCTCTCGCCCGGAGCCAGGGTGATGCACCCCTTCCTGATCACGGTCCCGCATCTGCGCAGCGGCACTTCGCGCCGCAGCGCGTGCGGGATGACAGCCGGTTCTAGCCTCCGCCGTCAAAACCGCGTATTCCCGCTCGCATGAGCGACCTGTTTCCCCCCTTCGAGCCCGAGCGCGTCGAATCCAAGCGCGCCCGTTTCAAGCCGATCCCGTTCCGGCTGATCGCGCCCAATGTCGTGACGCTGCTGGCCTTGTGCCTGGGCCTCACCGCGATGCGCATGGTCGTCGAGGGCAAGCTCGAGATCGCGACCGTCTGCATCCTGATCGCGGCTGCGCTCGACGGCGTCGACGGCCGCCTGGCGCGCATGCTGAAGGGCACCTCGCGCTTCGGCGCCGAGCTCGATTCGCTTTCCGATTTCGTCAATTTCGGCGTCGCCACCGGCTATGTGCTGTGGATCTTCGTGCTGCACGATCTGAAATCCTTCGGCTGGATCATCGTGCTGACGCTGGCCTGCGCCATGGCGCTGAGGCTCGCGCGCTTCAACGTGATGATCGACGATCCCAACCGGCCCGACTGGCAGAAGAACTTCTTCGTCGGCATGCCGGCGCCTGCGGGTGCGATCACCGCCATGCTGCCGCTCTATCTGCAGTTCATCGGCCTGCCGGTGGCGGAATATGGCGCGCCATTCGTCGGCCTCTACATCCTGTTCATCGCCTTCCTGACGATCTCGCGCATCCCCTGCTATGCCGGCAAGACGCTGGGCACGCGCGTGCCGCGCGACAAAGTGCTGCCGATCTTCGTGGCGGTCGTCGTCGTGGCGGGGCTGCTCTTCGCCTATCCCTTCGAGATGCTGGCGCTGATCGTGGTCGCCTATCTCGCGCTGATTCCGCTCAGCGTGGCGCGCTATCGCAAGCTCGAGCGCCAACATGCGGCGGTGCTGGCGGGGCCGGCCGTCGCGGCGGAAGCGCCGGCCGACGGCGCCTGAAATGTCATCCCGCACGCGCTGCAGCACGCCAGTGCTGCCGCGCAGATGCGGGACCGCGCGACGCGAAGGCGCCCCTTCTGGAGTGCGCCGCGATACGTGCTTTTTCTGATGACGGTCCCGTGTCTGCGCCGCAGCACTGCGTGCCGCAGCGCGCACGGGATGACAGCGCTCAGCGCTTGCTCGCGCGGCCCGTGAGTCTGCTCGCATTGGCGCGGGTGCGCTTGGCGAAGGGCTCCAGCGAGCTGTTGGCGACCTTGGCGGCGGCCTCGGCGAAATCGACCTGCGCCAGCGGGTTGAGCGCAAGGCCCCACCAGAACATCGCGGCGGCTTGAGAGGCGGCAAGCCCGCTTTCCATCACGGCCGAGACCTTCTCGCTGACGGCCTTGGCCGCCTCGCGCTGGCCATGGCTGTCGCCGAAGGCGCCCTTCAGCAGGATCGGCATCCGCATGGCGATGGTCAGCCCCGCATCGGCCTGCATCGTCAGCACCTTCGTGGCGAGCGCCTGCGCTTCCACCCCCGCTTTTGTCACGGCGGACGGATGCTTGCTCGATATTGCCATAAGGGAGTGACTCCGAAACGCGGGACGCACAGCCCGCTTGGGATCGTAGTGTGGTGCGTTGCGCGCCATTGTGCAATGCGGCGCGGCCCGTATTGCCGCCTATAATATGCGCAAGGTGAATGGCCGGAGTGAAACGCGCTTGGTCGCGTGCGTCTGGCGCATCACGTTGGCGACGGATTTATCCGCCGCGGAAAATGCTCTAGAGCCTTAGCGGCAAGTGCGCGCCGCCCGTTGCGCGCCTCCAATTCGTCGAGCCGCCTTGTGAGCTTCTTCGCCTCTCCCAAACATCCCGGCTGGCGCCCCATGCTGGTCCTGGCCTCGGCCTCGCCGCGCCGGCTCGCGCTGCTGGAGCAGGCCGGTCTCAAGCCCGACGCGCTGCTGCCGGCCGATCTCGACGAGACCCCGCTCAAGGGCGAGCGCCCGCGCGACCTTTCGCGCCGGCTTGCTCGCGAGAAGGCGGAAGCGGCGCGCGAGGGCGCCAGGAGCAGGGCCGATCTCGAAGGCTGCTACATCGTTGCCGCCGATACCGTGGTCGCGGTCGGCCGGCGCATCCTGCCCAAGGCCGAGATCGTCGACGAGGCGGCCGCCTGCCTGCGCCTGCTTTCGGGCCGCGCGCACCGGGTCTATACCGGGGTCGCGGTGGTTGCGCCCAACGGTACGATCCGCGACCGCATCGTCGAGACGCGCCTGCGCTTCAAGCGGCTCTCCAGCGAGGATCTCGAGATGTATCTCGCCTCGGGCGAATGGCGCGGCAAGGCCGGCGGCTATGCCATCCAGGGCATCGCCGGCTCCTTCGTCATCAAGCTCGTCGGCTCCTATACCGGCGTCGTCGGTCTGCCGCTCTACGAGACCGTCAACCTGCTCGGCGGCGAGGGCTTCCCGATCCGCTTCGGCTGGATGAATGTGGGGTGAGATTGTCCTGCCTGGATAGATTGGTGACAGACGAGCCCGGATAGAAGGGTGACAGTTTTTCCCTTGATAGTTGGGAGGGCTGGACCATGCCGTGGCGA
>NZ_PQFZ01000041.1 GCF_002917105.1 Allobosea psychrotolerans | reverse complement strand
ACGATGCCGATGTCGCGCTTGTGCGGCGGGGTGAAGGTGACGTCGCGCCCGCCGAAATGGATCGACCCGCCCGAAGGCTGGATGAAGCCGCCGAGGATGCCGAGCAAGGTGGTCTTGCCCGAGCCGGAAGGGCCGAGCAATGAGACGAATTCATGGGGTGCGACATCGAGAGACACGTCGTCGAGCGCCCGCACCGATCCGTAGATCTTGCTCGCGGACCGGATTTCGACGCGCTCGCCGCCCAACTCTGCCATTCCGAAATCTCCCGTCATGAATACAGCGGCTGCCGGCGCGCGCGGACAAGGACCGATTTCGGCTCACGCCATAAGGAGGGCTTATGACCTGGCCGTGCCGTCCCGAGCCTGCCGTCACGCGGCGCGGGTCTCTGTGAACCCGTCGCCGCAAGCTGCATTCGACCCGACCATGAAAGGGTTTTCGGCGGGAGACGGCAATTGCCAAATAATCAGGAAGATCATAACCTCATGTAATGTCAGACCTGCGCCGCATGGTGTCGTCCAGCAACGCGCTCTTCGTGTTCGAGGCGGCGGCCCGCGGCGGCAGCTTCACGCGCGCGGCGGATGAGTTGAACGTCACCCAGCCGGCGGTGAGCCGCATGCTGGCGCGCTTCGAAAGTTATCTCGGCGTCCGGCTGTTCGAGCGTGGCGGCAAGGGCGCGGTCCTGACGCCGGAGGGGGAGACGCTGTACCGTCGCGTCTCCGATGGTTTCCGCAGCATCGAGGCGGGATTGCGCGAGATCGAGCAATTGCGCGCCGGCAAGGAGACGGTCACCCTTTCGGTCTCCTCGGCCTTCACCACGCATTGGCTGATGCCGCGCATGGACCGTTTCCAGAAGCGGTTTCCGGCCGTCGATCTGCGTTTCCAGATGATCGCCGGGTCGTTGCGTGGCCCGGTCGAGAATGTCGATCTCGGCATGCGCTTCGCAGCAGTCGACGAGGTCGTCCAGCCCGGTTCTCTCGTCATCCGGGAAGTCATGCTGCCGGTCTGCAGCCCGGGCTATTGCCGGCCGGGATCGGCTGGGCCGGGCTCCGCCGAGGACGGCAATACCATCATCCTGCTGACCGACAGTCCACTCGATTGGCCGAGCCAGTATCCACCCTTCGCCACCGGCCGCTCCGGCCCGGTCAAGACGCTGAGCTTCTCCGATTATGCGGTGGTCGTACAGGCGGCGCTGCTTGGGCAGGGCATCGCCTTCGGCTGGAGCACGGTTGTCTCGCATGCGCTGATCTCGGGCGCGCTGACGCCGGCTTCCGACCGGCTGACGGCGGGGGCACGCGTCTGCGTGCTGGTCACGCCGCCCAACCGGCCGGCCCGGCCGATCGTGAAGGAGATCCGCGACTGGATCATCGCCGAGTTGCGCGCCGAGATCGAGGCGATCGACAAGCTTCACCCCACCCTCGGCCTGCTGCGGGCGAGCTATTAAGAGCTGATACGCGGGGAACCCTCTCCTTACAGGAGAGGGTTCCCCGCGCTTGTTTCGGCAAAGGGAGGTTCATCCGACCCGAGATGCTCGGGTCTACGCCCGAGCATGACGTATGAAGGGGGCCGGGAAGGAAGGCGCGACGCTGGGAGCCTCACCCCCCGATATCGATCAGCACCGTCTTGTGCCGCAGATTGGCTTCGACCGCCTGCCGGCCGAGATCCTTGCCGATGCCGGAGCTCTTATAGCCGCCGGTCGGCAGGATGAAGTCGAGCGTCCGGCTATAGCGATTGATCCAGACCGTGCCGGCCTTGAGCTGGCGCACGGCCCGCAGGCCCCGGCCGAGATCGGCGGTGTAGACGCCGGCCGCCAGGCCATACTCGGGATGGTCGGCGAGCGCGAAACCCTCTTCCTCCGTCTCGAAGCTCTGGATGGTGAGGACCGGGCCGAAGATTTCCTCGCGCACGGCGGCGTTCTCGGTGGTGACGCCCGCGAGCAGGGTCGGCTGGTAGAACGCGCCGCCATGCCCCTCGATCCGGCTGCCGCCCAGCAGCAATTCGGCGCCTTGCTCGCGGCTGCGCGCCAGGATCGTGTCGATGCGGCGAGCCTGCAATTCCGAGATGATCGGCGCGAAGCCGGTCGAGGATTTCCAGGTCGGGCCGGGCGCCACGCGCGCGAGCCGGCTTTTCAATGCCGCCACCAATGCGTCAGCGACCTGCCGCTGTACGATCAGGCGCGATCCGGCGACGCAGGCCTGTCCGGCATTGGCAAGCAATGAGCCGGCTATGCAGTTGGCCGCCTTGTCGAGATCGGCATCTGCGAAGACCAGTTGCGGGCTCTTGCCGCCGAGCTCCAGCGTCACCGGCTTGATGCCGCTTTCGGCCGCGGCCTTCATGATCGCGATGCCGGTGCGGGTCGAGCCGGTGAAGGACAGCTTTGCGATGCCGGGATGGCGGCTCAGCGCATCACCGGTGACCGCTCCCGTGCCTTGCACGACATTGAAGATGCCGGCGGGAATACCGGCCTCGACGGCGAGCTGCGCCAGCCGCACGGTCGAGAATGGCGTGAGCTCGGAGGGCTTCAGCACGATGGCATTGCCCGCCGCCAGGGCCGGGCCGACCTTCCAGGACGCCATGCTGAGCGGGAAATTCCAGGGCGTGATCGCGCCGACGACGCCATAGGGCTCGGAGACGATCATGCCGAAATGGTCGGTTCGCGTCGCTGCGACCTCGCCGCCGAGCTTGTCGGCATATTCGGAGAAGAAGCGGATGCCTTCCGCCGTGCCCATCACGTCGCCGGTCACGGCCTGGGCGATCGGGCGGGTCGAGCCAAGCGCCTCCAGCTGCCCCAGCTCCTCCGCCTTCGCCTCGATCAAATCGGCCCAGCGCTGCATGGCGCGCGCCCTCTCGCGCGGCGGCCGGGTCGCCCAGCCGCTGCGCTTCACCGCCTCGGTCGCGTCCTTGACCGCGCGATCGACCGTCTCGACCGACGCGATCGGCAATTCGGCATAATCTGCCGCGTCGGACGGTCTTGCGACGGTCAATCGCTCGCCGGGCTCATCGATGACGGCGCCGGCGATGAAATGCCCCTTGGCGAAGGCGACGCTGTCGGGATTGAAATCGCGCATGCGCGTCAAAGCCCGAGCAGGCCGGGGAGTTGCTCGATGCTCGTGATCTCGCGATAGCCGTAGAAATCGATACCCGGCTCATGGCCGCGATTCACGAAGACACGCTGGCCGATCTTCATGTCGTAGGCGGTCATCAGATCGTAGCGCAGGCTCGACGAGCAGTGCATGACGTCGGCCGGCCCGCAGCCCAGCATGTCGAACATGTATTCGAAAGCCCGCTGCTGCGGCTTGTAGGCTTGCGCCTCCTGCGCCGTATAGGCGGCATGGAAGGGCGCGCCGAGCTTGGCCATGGAATAAGGGATAAGGTCCGTCATCGAATTCGAGAGGACGACGAGCGGGATTTCCTTGGCGACCTTGGCGAGGCCCGCGGGCACGTCGGGATGTGGAATCCAGCTCGGAATCTCGTCATAGATCCTCTGGGCGTCGGCCGGGTCGAACGGCACGTTCCAGGCCTTGCAGCTGCGCTCGACCGCGTTGTGGATGACTTCGTCGAACGGCTTCCAGGCGCCCAGGATCTCGTCGAGACGATAGCCTCGGAAACTCTCGTAGAACCCGTCCATGACTTCGGGCGTCAGCCTGGAGCTGTAGACCCGCCGCGCGGCCGGCCCCATCTGGAAATCGATCAGCGTGCCGTAGCAGTCGAAGGTGATGAATTTCGGCCGAGCGGTGCTCATTGCGTCTCTCGTCTTCGGATGTGGCCGCGACGGCCCAATCCGCCACGTTGCGCCTGAGATTAGGGCGCATGCGCGGGCACGGAGACGGAATCCTATCCGGCTCAGCGAAGATTCTGCCGATCAGATAGCCCGGTTCGGCATGGATTGCCGCAACAGGCGAAAGGATGCGAGGTCAAGCCGGTGGGCTCTGCTACGCTCCTGCCATCGCTGCTCGACCGAGCGCCTCTGACCCGATGGCGGACACCCAATGACTGTCGAAACCGTGCTGGCCGATCTCGTGGCCTTTCCGTCGATCTGCCGTACGCCGAACGGCGCGATCATCGAGCATGTCCGCGGCTTTCTTGCCGGCTACGGCGTCGAGAGCGTGGTCCTGCCCGGGCCGGAGGGAGACCGCTCGAACCTCTTCGCCACGATCGGACCGCGCGTTGCCGGCGGCATCATCCTGTCGGCCCATCTCGACGTCGTGCCGGCGGCTCCCGAGGGGTGGCTCGGCGATCCCTTCAGCTTGCGGCGCGATGGCGAGCGATTGATCGGGCGCGGCGCTGTCGACATGAAGGGCTTCGTCGCCTGCGTGCTGGCGAGCGTGCCCGATCTCGTCTCGCGCAAGCTGGTGCGCCCGGTCCATATCGCCTTGTCCTATGACGAGGAGGTCGGCTGCGTCGGTGTGCGCCACCTCATCGCGCGGCTGCCGGAGCTCTGCCCGCAGCCCTTGGGTTGCATCGTCGGCGAGCCGAGCGGCTTGCACCCGGTGCTGCGGCACAAGGGCAAGATCGCCCAGCGCGCCACGGTCGACGGCAAGGCCGGGCACTCCTCCCGCCCCGATCTCGGCGACAACGCGATCCACTATGCCGCGCAATTGATCGCCGCCGTGCAGGACGAGGCGCTGCGGCACGCGACGGCAGGCCCGTTCGCGCCCGCCTTCGCGCCGCCCTATTCGACGATCCAGGTCGGCACCATCCGTGGCGGCACCGGCATCAATATCGTGCCGGCGCAATGCGTCTTCGAGATCGAGGCGCGCGCCATCGCCGGCCAGGAGCCGGCCAGCCTGCTGGCTTTCCTGCCGGGGGAGGCCGAGCGCATTCGCGCGGCAGCCGAGCGGACCGGCCATCGCGTCGCCTTCGGCTTCGAGACGATGAGCGACTACCCGCCGCTCGATCTCGACGAGGCCGATCCGTTGGTGGCGCTGACCGAGGCGGCGTCAGGCATGCCGCGCCAGCAGGCGGTGAGCTTCGGCACCGAGGCCGGGCTCTATCAGGCGGCGGGCATTGCCGCGATCGTGTGCGGGCCGGGCGACGTCAACCGCGCCCACAAGCCGGAGGAATACATCACCGACGGCGAACTTGCCGGTGCGATCGCGATGATCACGAGGGTTGCCGATACGCTGGCCGCCTGACGGGCCCTGCGCTTTCGAGCGATGCGGCTTGGAAAAAGCGAAGTAGAACACTGCTGGGGAACATCAGCAGGGAGCAGCGCATGCCAGACCGCAAGCGTGTCGAAGCCTTCGTCGCCGCTGTCGTCAGCGGCGACCATGTCGGCGCCATCCGGGACTTTTACTGCGAGGACGCCTCCATGCAGGAGAACGCGACCGAACCGCGCCGGGGGCGAGATGTTCTGATGGCCCATGAGGCCAAGGCCCTGGCCCGATTGCAGCGAATGCACACCCACCCCGCCCGCGCCGTCCTCGTCGACGGCGACAGGGTGGTGATCAACTGGGTGTTCGACGCGACCGACCAGAGCGGAGTGACCAGGCGGCTCGAGGAACTCGCGATCCAGTGCTGGCAGGGCGACCGCATCGCCGAGGAGCGCTTCTTCTACGACACGGCCACGGCCTGGCGCGTGGTCGAGCCGGGCTAGAACTCCCCGATTTCGCCCCTCGAACCGTCGATCAAGCGTGAATGCCGGAAGGGGTAGGGATCGACGATCGGCGTGTCGTTGACCGCAAGGTCGGCGGCGAGATGGCCGATGCCGGGCCCGAGCCCGAAGCCATGTCCGCTGCAGCCGGCCGCGAGCACGAAGCCCTTCAACCCGGCGACGGGCGAGATCACCGGTACGGCATCGGGCGTCGAATCGACATATCCACTCCAGCTTTCGCGGATGCCGACATCCTTGAGCGCCGGATAGAGCGCGCGTGCCCGCGCCATCGTCAATGCGATGGCACTGCGGCTGGGGGCGGGATCGAGCACGCGGACGCGTTCGAACGGCGTTTCCTTGTCGAAGGCCCAGCTCCCCATCAAGGCTTCGGGCCCCTTGAAGAAGGAGGGGCCGATGCCGAACTCGAGCGCCTTCAGGCGTCGGACGAACATCGGCATGAAGTCGCGGGCATAGCGCAGGCCCTGCGGCGTCAGATCGAGCGTCGCCTTGCCGCTGATCGCGATCGTATAGCTGCCGTCGAGCCGGCGTGTCAGCGCGCAGTCGGGCGTATACAGCGCATCGAGCAGTTGCGGCGCGATCTCTGTCCGCAGAATTGACTGGCGGGCGCTCGCCTGGGGGAAGCGAAGGCCGTGGCGGCGGCAGAAGGCCGAAGCCCAGGCGCCTCCGGAGAGAATGACGGAGCGGGTCCGGATCGACCCTTTCTCGGTGATCACGCCCGTGACGGCGCCATTGGTGACGTCGAGCCCGCGCGCCGCGCAATCCTGATGGATCGTCGCGCCGTTCAGTCTTGCGCCATGGGCGAGCACCGGAGCGGCCAGGGCCGGTTCGGCCTTGCCGTCGCTGACCGAATGCACGCCGCCGAGCCAGGACCGGCCGGTGCCGCTCGTCATGGCACTGGCCTCGGCACCTGACAGCATGCGCGTATCGATGCCGAATTGCCGGGCGGTTCCGCGCCATTTCTCCCATTGCGCGATCTGGTCGGCATCGTTGCTGGCATAGACCAACCCAGTGCGGCGGAAGCCGATATCGCGGCCGATCTCGCCGTTGAAGCGCTCCCACAATTCCATGGCGCGCATGGCGAGCGGCAATTCGCGCGCATCGCGGTTCTGTTGCCGGCACCAGCCCCAGTTGCGGCTCGATTGTTCAGCGCCGACGACGCCTTTCTCAAGCAGCGCGACGGAATGGCCGCGCTTGGCCAGGAAATAGGCCGCGGCGCTGCCGACGATGCCGGCGCCGATGACCACGACATCGACCTCGGTCGGCAGGCGTTCGTCGCTGGCGATGCGTTCGATTGTCGGTGACATCAATCCAAGGCTCCGGGGGACAGTCTCGTCGCGACGTTAGCGCGCGAACTGCTGCCGGCATTGGATCATCTTTGCGCCCGCATCGGTCTCAATGCCGCAGGGCGGCCTCGATCCCGGCAGCGATCGAAAACAAGGCATGGTCGCCGCCGGTCTCGCCCGTCAGCATCAGGCCGACCGGTGCTTGCCCCGGTGCGTGGCAGGGCAGGCTGATCGAGCAACGATCGAGGAAATTGCCGAGGCTCGGATTGCGCAGGAGGAGCGCATTGAGCCGGAAGTACTCGGCATCCTCGGCGAGCTCGTCGAGGCGCGGCGCGATGATCGGGCAGGTCGGCATCAGCAGCGCGTCGTAATCGGCCGTCTGCGCGTCCATCGCTGCGATGATAGCGCGCCGCGCCTGAACCAGATTGACATAGTCGGCGGCCAGCATCTGCGCGCCGGTCGCGATCCGGCTGCTCACGCGGGGATCGTAGAGATCGCCCTTGCTCGCCAGCAAGGCTCGGTGCCAGGCAAAGGCTTCGGGCGCCGCGAAGCCACCCTTGGCCGCGACCATGGCCTGGCCGATCTCGGACAGCGGCGCGAAATCGGTTTCGACGATGCGTGCTCCGAGCCCGCTCAATCGTGCGATCGCCTTGTCGAAGGCGGCGGAGACCGTCGCATCCATGCCGTCGCGCACGATCTGTGTCGGGATCGCCAGGCGCAGGCCCGATACCGGCCGCGCCGCGGGCAAGGCGGGGGTCTCGTTCGCCAGCACGCCGTCGACGATGGCGCAGCAGCCGACGCTGGCGCCGAGCGGCCCAAGCGAATCCAGGCTGGCGGAAAGCGGGATGACGCCGTCGAGCGGCACCCGCCGCGCGGTCGGCTTGTAGCCGACGATGCCGCAGAGCGCGGCTGGAATGCGGCAGGAGCCGCCGGTGTCGCTGCCGAGTGCGACGATAGCCATCCCATCCGCAACCGCCACGCCCGAGCCGGAGGAACTGCCGCCGGGAATGCGGCGCGAGGCGCGGTCCCAGGGGCTGAGCGGCGTGCCGTAATGCGGGTTTGCGCCGATGCCGGAATAGGCGAATTCGGTCATGTTGGCGCGGCCGATGGGGATGAAGCCGGCTGCCAGCATGCGCGCGATCGTCGGCGCATGGGCTTTCGCGGGCGCGCTGTCGGCGAGCGCGCGGGAGCCGGCCATGCTGCGTTCGCCGGCGACGTCGTAGAGATCCTTCACCGCGAAGGGGATGCCGGCGAAGGGGCTGGCAGCCCGGCCGGCGCGCCGCAGCGCGTCATGCGCGTCGGCGGAGCTGCGGGCCGCGTCCGCCGAGACCGAGATGAAGGCGCGTGCGCCTTCGCCGGCGGGATCGGCGATCCTCTCCAGGCATTCCTCCACCAGCGCCCGCGCGGTGAGCGTCCCGTTTGCCAGTGCCTTGGCGGTGTCCTGCAGGGTGCGCATCTCGTCCGTCTCCTTCGCCCACCCCGCAGCACGATCTGCGTCAGACCAGGGCCTGAACCTGGATTTCAACGAGAATCGCCTCGGCTGCAAGGCGGGACTCGACCGTGGCGCGTGCCGGAGGCGCTTCGGGATCAACCCATGCGTCCCAGGCTGCGTTCATTTCGTTGAACGCGCCGATATCCTTCAGCCAGATATTGGCGGTGACGATCTTCGATTTGCTGGTGCCGGCGAGCGCGAGGAAATGATCGATCTGCGCCAGGATGTCGGCGGTCTGTTCCTTGGCGCCGCCGCTGCGATCCTTGGCCGTGATGCCGGAGAGGAAGGCGAAGCCATTGGCAACGACAACGCGGCTCAGCCGGGCGCTCTTCTCGTGACGGGTGATCATATGGGGCGTGTCCGTTATTGGCCGTGTCGCAGCGGCGGACGGCAGGGAAGGGAAGAATGGGTAGGCGGGGACAGCGCACTGCCCGCTTTCACATCAATCCGGGTTCGCCGAGATCGCTGCCATCGACGAGGCGGCTATAGCGATAGGGGTGGGGGTCGACGATCGGCGCGTCGCCCGCGATGATGTCGGCCGCAAGCCGGCCGGCCGCCGGTCCGACGCCGAAGCCATGGCCGCTGAAGCCGGCCGAGACATGCAGGCCCGGCAATTTGTCGATGGCCGAGATCACCGGGACCCAGTCGGGCGTGAAGTCGATCAGGCCGCCATATTTGTGCATGATCTTCACATCGGCGAGCTGCGGATAGATCTCGCCGATGCGCTTCAGCGCGAAGCTGATCAGCTTTTCCTGCGGCGGCGGGTCGTAGGTTCGCATCTTCTCGAAGGGCGAGATGCTGTCATTGCTCCAGCGCATCAGGGCCTCGGGGCCCGAAAAGAAGGTCTTGTCGGCGCGGATCGTCAGCAACCTGTGGCGCTTCTTGAAGGTGGGCCAGAACGGCTTGGCATACATCATCCCCTGCGGGCTGAGCCGAAGCAGCCCGCGCCCGCTGATGCCGATCGTGTAGCCGCCGTCGAGCCGGCGCCTGAAGGTGACGTCCGGCGTCGAGATGCCGCCGACGGTGATTTCCGGCGCCGGCGCGGTGAAGAACGAGGTCGACTGCACGCCGGCCAATGGCATGTCGATACCGTGATGCCGGCAAAACATCGAGGTCCAGACGCCGCCGGCGACCAGCACGGTGCTGGTGCGGATCGTGCCCTTCTCGGTGACGACCGCCGAGACGCGGCCCGCCGAGGTCTCGAGCCCGCGCGCCGCGCAATCCTGGTGGATGGTCACACCGAGCCTGCGGGCCGCTTCCGCGAAGGCTGGGGTGGCGAGCGCCGGCTCGGCCTTGCCGTCGGTCGGCGAATGGATGCCGCCGATCCAGTTCTCGGTCGAGCCCGGCGACATCGCCTTGGCCTCGGCGGCGGAGAGCACGCGGCTATGCATCTGCATCTCGCGCGCCTTGTCGCTCCAGTTGGACCAGGCGTCGAGATCGGATTGCTTGGTCGTCACATAGACCAGGCCGGTGCGCCGGAAGCCCGTATCCGCGCCCAGCTCCTCATTGAGCCCGTTCCACATCTCGACGGCGCGCTGGGCCAGCGGCAATTCGCGCAGGTCGCGATTCTGCTGGCGGCACCAGCCCCAGTTCCGGCTCGATTGCTCGCCCGCGACATAGCCCTTCTCGACCACCGCGACGGAATGGCCCTTCTTGGCGAGATGATAGGCGGTGGTGATGCCGGCGATGCCGCCGCCGATCACGACGACGTCGGCTGAACTCGGCAGCGTCTCATCGCTGCGAATGCGCGTGACCGGAGGCGACATGGGCTGGCTTTCCTTGGCGTGGCGTAATGCGGGGGAAGGGCGTCTCGATCGGGCTCTAGAGATGCGTGTCGAGGACGCTCATGATCCAGAGCAGCTTGGCCTCCGCATCCGAGCGGTTGGCGATATGATGCGGAGCATCGCTCTTGAACTGGAAGCTGTCGCCCTCGGCAAGCTTGGCCATGCGCTCGCCGACGGTCAGCTCGATGCATCCTGACATGACATAGCCGCCTTTCTGCCCGGTGCCGATGAGCACGTCCTCGCTGTTTCCGCCCGGCGGCAGCGTCACGATCATGAACCGCAGATTCTCGTCATTGCGGGGCGAGAGCAGTTCCTTCACCAGCCGCGTCTCGCCGACGACGATGCGTGGCCGCTGAGCGCCGCGTCGCACGAAGGGCGGGTCTTCCGTCGGTTGCGGCTCGCGATGCTCCAGGAATTCCCAGAGATTCACGCCGAGCGCGGCCCGGATGCGCTGCAGCGTCTTCATCGACGGGTTGGAGTTGCCGCGTTCGATCTGGCTGATGATGCCGGCCGAGACGCCCGCCTTGGCCGCGAGTTCGAGAATGGTGAGATTGCGCTCGCCACGCAGGGTGCGCAGCCTCTCGCCGATCTGCTTGGCGCCGCCCTCGGGGGAAGACATCGCCTCGATCACCTTGATGTCGCGCGCATGATTTGCGGGCATGATGCTCATATTTCCATCTTAATGAATGAGATTCATATGAGATTGCGCGGAGTCATGCAATTGGCCGCGAGGCCTCAAGGCTCGAAAATCTCTTGTTTCCAATGGTTTTGACACGGCATTCACTTCAGGCCGTCCGATGCGGTGTTTTTTCTCCGGGATTGAGCGCCTCGCTCTCATATCTGCGGATCGCGCGGTTGGCTTGACGTGAAAATCAATAAAATGAATATTTCAGTCCATGCGCGGATCACCTTCCGTAGCAACAGGGGGCCATGCGATGACAGATCGCCGTGAAGCCGAATCGTCCGGGGGCGGGGCCGTCTCCCGCCGCGCGCTGTTGCTGGGGGCGTCTGTCCTTGGGCTCGCACCCTGGGGCTCTCAACTCCAGGCACAGCCGGCGCCGAAGCCGAAGGGGCCGCCATCCGCGCCAAAGGGACAGGCGGTCATCGGCTATTCCCAGGAGATCACAGTCCTGCACCCGCTGATGCCGGCGAACGAGGTCGATCAGGGCGTCTGGTGGAACCTGTTCAGCCCGTTATGGGCGCTGGATCAGGCCGGAAAATTCGTCCCCGTATTGGCCAAGGACGTGCCGACCGTGGCCAATGGCGGGATTTCCGCCGACGGTTTGGTCTGGAAAGTGACGCTGCGCGAGGGTGTCAAATGGCATGACGGCCGGGATTTCTCGGCCGAAGATGTCCGGTTCACTTTCGATCTCATCCGGAATCCGCAGTTCCGCACGCGCAGTCGCGCCGGCTTCAGTCTCCTCGAGGACGTCAAGACGGAAGGCAGCACGATCAGTTGGCGGATGAAGGAGCCCTTTGCGCCGTTCCTGTCCTTCCTCGCCTGGACCTTCATCGTGCCCAGGCACCTGCTCGATGGTGCGGCCGATCCGAATGCGACGCCCTTTCATGCAAATCCAATCGGCACGGGCCCGTTCAAATTCGTCGAGCGCAGGACCGGCAGCCATGTCCTGCTCGCGGCCAACACGGCCTATTTCGGCGAAGGTCCCTATCTGGAACGGCTGGTCTTCCGGTATGTGCCCGACCTCAACGCGATGTACACACAGTTCCGGACGGGCGAACTCGACTATATCGGCCTCCAGGGCATTCCGCCGAACCACTACGCCGAGGCGAGCACGCTCAAGAACGTCGCCGTGCATCTCTGCCCACGGGCTTCCGTCGAGAACCTCACGCTCAATCTCGCTCATCCCGCGCTGAAGGAGAAGGCGGTCCGGCAGGCGCTCTATCTCGGCATGGACAAGAAGGCGATCGTCGAGGCGCTCTATTACGGGCTTCCCCTTCCGGCTTCGAGCTTCATGCCGCCGCAGAGCTGGGCTTTCAACGACGCACTTCCGCGCCATGTCCATGATCCCGCCAAGGCCAGGGCCATTCTCGACGCGGCCGGCTGGAAGCCCGGCCCCGACGGCGTGCGCGTGAAGGACGGCGTGCGTCTCGCCTTCACCAACTCGACCACGACCGGGAATCCGACGCGCGAACAGGCACAGCAGCTGCTGGTGCAGGACTGGGCCAAGATCGGCGCCGAGATGACCATCAAGAACATGCCGGCGGCCGTGCTCTGGGCGAAGTTCTGGGCGGAGTCCCAGTTCGACAGCCTGATGACCAATACGACCTATACCGTCGCCTCCGATCCCGACGTGATGCACCGATTCGGCGGCAAGTCGATCCCGCTCAAGGCCGGCACGGGCTCCAATGTCAGCCAGTACGAGAACCCCAAGGTCGACGGCTTGCTGGCGAAAGGCATCGCCGTGACCGACATGGCCCAGCGCGCCGAGATTTACCGGGAGGCGCAGGCGCTGATCCTCGACGATCTGCCGATGCTGCCGATCTTCCAGTCTGTTCAGGTCGAAGGCACCAAGGTCGGGCTCATCGGCTTCGCCAACAACGTCAACGTGCTCTCCAACACGTGGAATGCCGGCAGTTGGTACTGGGCTTGAGACCGCGCCGGAAACGGCCCGGGCAAGTAGCCGAGCCGGCATAGAAGCCTATGCCGTCGAGGGCGGTCGAATCGGCAGATTCTATCCGGCGTGCGGCCGTGATCGGTATCCGAACGAGGGTGCGGCAAGCCTAACCTAGGGGGAAGGTTGAAAGATCGGCGAACCATGAGCGACCCGCCAGATGAAGCGGGAGCGCGTGGCCAAGCGGTCGAACTGATCTGGATCCGGCCGGGGCGCGCGCCGCGCCGGTTCGGATCGTCTCCAGCCTTCCGCAAAAACAAAGAACAGAGGGGTTTCTCGATGACCAAGCATTCCAACGAGACGAGCAGATCGACCTTCCCGATGCCCGCTCTGCATCGCCGCGACGTTCTTGCGCTCGGCACCGGGGCCCTGCTCGCCGCCTCCGGCTTCGGTGCCCGCGCCCAGACCAAGGCCGCTCCGCCGCCGCCGGCCAAGCCGACCGGCCAGGTCGTCGTCGGCCTGTCGCAGGAGCCGACCGCCTTCAACCCGCTGATGCCCGGCATCGAGGTCGACGAGACCGTCTGGATGCAGGTCTTCAATACGATGTGGGTAGCCGATCCCAAGGGCAATCTCATCCCCGATCTCGCGGCGGAAATCCCCAGCGAGGCGAATGGCGGCATCTCGGAAGGCGGTCTGGCCTGGAAGGTCAAGCTGCGTGCGGGCGTCACCTGGCATGACGGCACGCCCTTCACGGCTGAGGATGTGAAATACACGCTCGAACTGATCAACGCGCCGGGCTTCAAGAGCCGTACCCGCGTCGGCCATGCCCTGGTCAAGGACATCAAGGTCACCGGGCCCCTGGAGATCACCTGGCGCATGGAAAAGGCCTATGCGCCTTATCTCGCCCTGCTCTCCAACACCTATATCGTACCCAAGCATTTGCTGGAGAAGGCGAGCGACCCCAACACCGCCCCCTTCAACGGTGCGCCCGTCGGCACCGGCCCGTTCAAATGGGGCACGCGCCAGCCGGGTGACAACATCACCCTCGTCGCCAATGAGAAGTACCATGGCAAGGGGCCTTATCTGGAGAAGGCCGTCCTCAAATATGTGCCCGACCAGGCCGCGCTCTACGCCCAGTTCCGCACCGGCCAGGTCGATCTGATCATCGGCACCGGCATCCCCGCGAATTTCTACGAGGAAGCCAAGAAGCTGCCGGGCCGCAAGATCGTGATGATCCCGAACGCCTCGCTCGAGATCCTGATGCCGAACCTTGAGAACCCGGTCCTGGCCGAGAAGGCGGTGCGCCAGGCTCTCTACGCATCGATCAACAAGCAGGCGATCATCGACGTCATCTACTACGGCACCCACAAGCCGACGGAATCCTTCGCGCCGCAGGAATCCTGGGCCTACAATCCCAACCTGCCCAAGCAGCAATACGATCTCGCCAAGGCCAACAAGATCCTCGACGAGGCTGGCTGGAAGCGCTCGGGCTCGGGTGTGCGCATGAAGAACGGCGTGCCGCTCGAATTCGCGGTCTCGACCACGACGGGTGCCGCGCTGCGCGAGCAGTGCCAGCAATTGATGATGCAGGACTGGCAGCAGGTCGGCGTCAAGATGACGATCAACAACATGCCTGCAGCTGTGATCTGGGGCGATTTCTATACCCGCTCGAAATTCCAGTCGCTGCTCGTCGGCACCGCCTTCCGCACCGTGATCGATCCCGATCCGGCCTCGCGCTTCGCCTCTGATGCGATCCCGGCCAAGAACGGCAGCGGCGCCAACCAGATGCAGTGGCAGAATGCCGAGGTCGACAAGCTGCTCAAGGCCGGGCAGGAGACCTTCGATCAGGCCAAGCGCAAGGAGATTTACTGGAAGCTGCAGGAGATCGCCCGCGAGGAGCTGCCGATCCTGCCGATCTTCCAGTACGCTCCGATCGAGGGCTACAAGGAAGGCCTCGTCGGCTACGAGCCCAACATCAACGCCCGCCAGAACACCTGGAACATGGGCGTCTGGTACTGGGCGCGCTGAGGCCATGATGCGCTCCGCCCGGAACCACGCATCATGAGCACGTTCCTCGTGCAAAGGCTGATGCAGGCGCTGGTCCTGCTGCTCATCGTCTCGATGATCGGCTTTGCCATCCTGCATCTGGCTCCGGGCGGGCCGATGTCGCAGTTCGCGGCCGGTGGCGAGATGTCCCAGCAGGATCTCGACCGCATCGCCGAGCAGCTCGGCCTCAACCGCGCCCTGCCCATCCAGTACGCCGAATGGCTCTGGCGCATGCTGCGCGGCGATTGGGGCCTGTCCTATCG
>NZ_PQFZ01000040.1 GCF_002917105.1 Allobosea psychrotolerans | reverse complement strand
CGCCAGGATCATCATGATGCCGAGCCAGAAGGAGGGGATGGTGAGCCCCGCCACCGAGCCGATCCGCAAGGCGGTGTCCCAGGCCTTGCCGCGCAACCGCGCCATCAGCACGCCCAGCGGCAGCGACAGGCCTGCTCCCACGATCAGCGCCAGCACGGTGAGCTGGATCGTCGGCCACATATGGCCCGCGATCTCCTGCGAGACCGGACGCCGCGTCCACAGCGACACGCCGAGATCACCACTCAGCACGCCACCGAGCCAGCTGAAATATTGCAGCAGCACCGGCTGATCGAGCCCGATCCGGCTGCGCAGCGCAGCCACCCGATCGGGCGTCACCTCGGTATTGGCCCCCAGCATGATCGCAACCGCATCGCCCGGGATCAGCCGGATCATCAGGAAGGTCAGAACAGACACGCCAAACAAAACGACGGCGAGATCAAGCGCGCGGTTGGCAAGGAAGGAGCGCATGATGCGGTTTGACTGACCTGGTTTCGACTGCCCGCGCGGGCGGAGACTGCCCCATGCGTTGGGGCGGACAATGCCAGCATCAATCTGGTTCTAAATTGGTAATCTTCGAGAATACCAATTGCAAGCCACTTGTGCAGCTCCCGCTTCGAAATTTTCAGGGGCCGTCGGCAAGAAACAGTACGCCCGCAGCCGCATCGCCCGGCGCCACGACAGCTCATGCCGCAGATCAATCCATGGCCGGGCAGCCTGCACCGCCATCATCCACGCAAAGACAGAGCTTCACGAGCCACGAGCGAAACTAACTCTGCCGCGCCGATCGTTCAATGCTTCCATCGCGGATTGAGCCACCCTTAACGATGATCCGGTCCAGCCTTGACTATCTACCCCAAGTTGCGGCTATCTGGTTTCATATTGGTATTGCTGCAGGCAGCGGCGCCGATGATTTCGCCTTGCCTCGCCGCAGCTTTTTGCGAGCGACCGCTGGGCCGCACGCATGCGCTCGAATCCCAAGTTTGTGCCCAAGGCCTTGCAGCGTCCCCAGGAGGCAATCGATGAGCAGCACGACAAAGACAGCCGGTGATCAGACGACGTCCAGCGCCGTCGTCATCTTCGTCAATCGCAGGCGGTTCGAGGTCAAGCTAGGTGTGACAGGCGCGGGGATAGCCGCCCTGCTCGGGGTGCCGGCGGAGAACGCCGTCGTCGAGATCGAGGCGGGCGAAGGCGCGCCCACCGAATTGGTGCTCGATGCGCCCGTCACGCTCGCACCTGGCCAGCAATTCCTGGTCACGCGCCAATATGTGATGGGTGGGTCGATGGCCGGAGAGCGAGCATGAACCCCATCCCTCGCATGGTGGGGCCGGCGACGCTGTTGCGCTTCGCCTCGCCGGAGTTCGACCGCCTCGAGCGCCTCGTCTTCCGGCGCTATCCGCGCAAGGAATGGGCGAGTTTCGCGCGTTTCGGCTGGCGTGAGACGCCGGAGGGACTCGTGGTGACCCTGGCCGCGCTCGATGAGCCGGTCGAGGGCGATCTCGACGACGGCGTCGCGGATGTGAAGATTTCCGCCAGCTATTCGCGCCGGATCGCGCTCGCAGCGGAGCGGCATGCGCTTGGTGTCGGCATCATCCACTCGCATCCCGAAGGCGCTCCGCCCCGGCCGAGCTCCATCGATGACGAGATGGATCGTTATTACGCGGAATATTTTGCCGATTTCGCGCCGGGCCGCCCCTATCTCAGCCTCATCATGTCAGAGCTCGCAGGCGACACCGGCAAGGAGATCGCGGTCTCGGGCCGCATTTTCCACGGCGGCATCTGGCGGGAGGTGACACGCGTAGCGGCGGCACGCCGGCCCGACGTTGTCGCCTGGCCGGGCGGCGAGCGCCCACCCGCCCCTCCGATCCCGCCCGAGCGTGTAGCCCGCCTTACCAGCGCCTTCGGCAAGGAGGCCTATCAGCGGCTCCAGCGCGCGACCGTGGCGCTGATCGGCGCCGGGGGCACCGGCTCGGCCGCGATCCCGATCCTGGCGCGCGCCGGGGTCGGGCGCCTGATCGTGGTCGATTCCGACCATGCCAGCGAATCCAATCTGGAAAGGCTGCATGGCAGCGTGCCGCAGGACGCGACGGATGCGGTGCCCAAGGTCACGGTCGCGCGTCGCCATGTCGCCGGCATGTCGCCCGACGTGGTCGTCGAGACCTGGATCGGCCGGCTGCCTCAACCCGAGATCATCGACGCCGTGATCCAGGCCGATGTCCTGATGGGCTGCACCGACCAGCATACGAGCCGGCTCGCGGTTTCCGACATCGCGCGGCGCTACGCCATGCCGGCGCTCGACACCGGCGGGTTGATCGAGGGCGCGAACGGGGTGGTCACGGGGCAGATCGTCCAGCTCGTCCGCTTCCTCCCGGAGGATCCCTGTCCGCAATGCAGGGGCATGATAAACCCGACCCGTTTCCGACAGGAACTGATGTCGGCCGACGAGCGCGAGGCCGCCAAGGCCGAGGCCGAGGCGGCCGTCGCGCGCGGTGAGCGGCCAGACCCGATCGCCAGCGCGATCCCGCAGATCGACACGGTCGGCTACATCACCACGACGGCGGGAACACTGGCGGCGGGCTTCGTCATCGGCTGGCTGACCGGGCGCTTCGATCCGAAATTCGAGCGCCTCCAGCTCGATCTGGTCGCCGAATGCCTCGGTGCTGTCGACCGTCCCCAGCGCCGCAAGGGCGATTGCGCCTGCGGCCGGGTGCGCGGCTTCGCCGATCAGGCTGCAGACACCGCCCCCTTCCAGCCGCCAGCCCATTGGGAACCGGCCCGAAAGATCGTGGCGGAGAAAGTCTAGAGCAGGGCCCGATCCAATTGGATCGTTCAATTGCCCCAGAGCCGGATCCGATCAGGTCGGATCGACCTGATCGGTAAATCCGTCTCTCATATTTGACAGAGCACGCCCGATATCCGCTTCGCTCGAAAACGCTCCAGGGCAAGGTGGTTCTATGTGAACGTCGCGTCAGCTCCCTCGCCCTCGCCATTGGTCTCGCTCGGGCTGGAGCGCAGCGTCGCGACGAAATCGTAGCGGTCGCCGCGATAGGCAGAGACGGTGAACTCGATGGGGCGGCCATTGGCGAGGAAGGCACGGCGTTCGATCCGGAGCACAGCGCTGCCGGGCGGAATCATCAACAGCTTGGCTTCCTGCGTGGTGGCGAGCGAGGCATGCAGACGCTGCACGCCCCGCGCCGGCCGGCAACCGGCGGCCGCAAGCGCCGCATAGAGGGAATCCCCCACCAGATCCGGCGAGGACAGCAAAGAGGCGGGCACGGCCGCGGTCTCGATAGCCAGCGGCTCGTTCTCGGCTGTGCGGACCCGGGACAGGCGCAGCACGGACCCGCCTGGATCCAGGCCCAGCGCCAGCGCCTCGCTGGAAGAAACACGCGCGACCTCTTTGGAAAGCCAGATCGAGCCGGCCCGGCGCCCGCGCGAGGACATCTCCTCGGTGAAGCTCGCCAGCACGGAGAGAGGCTGTTCGATGCGGCGCGTGACATAGGTGCCCGAGCCTTGCCGCCGTGTCAGGATGCCCTCCCGCAGCAGCACCTCGATGGCACGGCGCACCGTGATGCGCGCGAAACTGGTCCAGGCCGCCAGGTCGCGCTCCGATGCCAACGCCTCGTCAGCGCGAAAGACGTCGCGCTGGATCAGGTAGCGGATGGCTGCGGCGAGCTGCAGATAGCGCGGCGTTGCGCTTGCCGGGTTGAGTGCCGCGAGAAGCTCCGTCCGCACATTGCGCCGGACGGCGTCGCCCGCTTCAGATGCTTGTTCGGCGACCGTCGACCGGGCGCGATTCGACGGCTGTTTCGTCATCATCCGTTCGTCTGTTAGGTCCGGGCTACGCGAAGCGCACCGGGACTCGGCTGCAGCGTCTCGCGACGGGTGCTGCTGCGCCGGGAGCCGACACGCTCTACCCCGCCGGTGCTTGAAATGCCCCAGGGGCTGCAGCCGAGACTAGGCCAGACGAAATTACTTTAACATCGATTCATTCCGCGAAGACGCGCTTATCCAAAGGCGAAGCCTCCAGCACGGGCTGGCGCAGGCGCAACCTCGACACGTGACGCACCCTGGCGGAAATCCGTCCCCGGGCAGCCGGACGCCACATCCGCGCGACGTCCCGTCATGGCCACGCTTCGTGCGAGTGACCGGCCCCAAGGGCCTCAGACCGCCCCCGCCTGGTCGAACAGCGCCGCGAGCCGTTCGAGCGAGCGGAGCTGGGCGCCGTTGTCGATATGCGATTCACCGGCCCCCGGCTCGACCTCGACGACAAGCGTCGAGGCTCCCTGTCCCAGCTGGTCCGGCAGCAGCGCGAAAGGCAGATTGCCCATACCGATTTCCAGCCCCTCGCTGACGATGCCTTCGACGAGACGCGCTTCGGGCAGGTTCGGCTCTGCGAGTTCCGCCGCATCAAGCAGGCTGGCGTCCGAGACATGCAGGTAGCTCATCGCGCGATCGACGAAATCGAAGGGCGCCAGCCAGTCCGCCTGATCGAGATCGTCCGGGGTGATCCAGGCGAAGCGCGGATCGTCGACCGTCTCAGCGAAGCGCAGCTTGCGGCGGTTGAACAGATTGGCCGAGAGCGTGGCGTGCGCCACGTCGACGAAGGGCTCGACATTGGTCAGCCCTTCCTCAACGCAAAAGTGGCGGAAGGCGCTGATCTCCCAGGGGAAGAAATGGTCTAGCGGTCCGCTGAGGTAAGTCCGGCCATCGCGTGGCAGCAGCGAATAATGCCCGATATTCTCGACCAGCAGCCTGATGTCGGGCGCGAGGCGGGCGAGGTCGCGAATAATGGCGTTGAAACGCCCAACCGCCTCCGGCTTCGAGATGGCGCGGGGCGGCGCATCGCCAAAAACCAGATCGAAATAGCGATGCAGCACGACCGCCCCGGCGCCGATCTCCGCCGCGAAAGCGATCGCCCTCTGGCATTGGCCGGCGTCGAAATCGACCTGCGTCACCACGGGCACCTGCTGCACCGGTACGTGCACGATCAGGCGCTCGACCGCATGGCGATCTCGGAGTCGAGCCACCGCTGCGCGGGAGGCAGCGAGGCCGGCGGCCGTATCGATGTCGCGCGCGCCGAAGGTGTGCAGTTCCAGCACGATGGGCCGACCCGCCCGGGTCAGCCATGCGGCGCGGGCCTCCAGTTGAGCGGGATCGGCCAGCGCGGCCTTCAGGGCGAAAACGGCGTCGGTCATCGGCTCTCCCGGAGCGGCTTCTAGAGCGTTTTCGTCGCACCGGCGCCGCCTGCGCCGGTGCGGTCACCGGGCCATGCCTACGGCAGCGCTGCCCGTTTCAGGATGGCGCCCTCTTTCCCGCCACGCAATAGACAGATTGGTACCGGATAGGTATTGCTCTTGAGAGATTTCCCGCGAGCCTCCATAGTCAGCCTTCCGCTGCCGGTGTCTGCCAGGCATCCGGCTGAAGATCTTGACTAAACCTCGTTTCGGTCGAAACCGGAACTAAAGAGTCGCATTCTACTGATATTATACGGTATTTTATCCATCATCGAACGGCCCCATCGTTTGCAGATTCACGGCGAACGAAAGCGACGCGAATTCGGATTGGTCCTATCCCGAGGAGTGTGGCCATGCAGAATGCTAGCGCATTTCGATCATTTCCCACCCCGTCCCGCGCCGCGACGGAGCATCCTCGCGCCGCCGCGTTGACGCGGGCCCGGGCGCTGATTCCCCTGCTACAGGGCAGGGCTGCGGATGGCGATCGCGACGCACGGCTCTCGCCCATCGCGATGGACGCCATGCGTTCGGCCGGGCTGTTCCGCTTGCTGCAGCCAAGGCGTTATGGCGGGCTGGAGCTCGACCCCGAGACGTTCTTCATCGTCCAGGCAGCGCTCGCCGAGGGCGACATGTCGGCCGGCTGGCTGCAGGGCGTGATGGGGGTGCTCGCCTTCCACCTCGCATTGTTCGACGAACGTGCGCAGGACGATGTCTGGGGCGAGGATCCCGACGCTCTTCTCGCCTGCAGCTACATGCCCACCGGCACGGCAACCCCGGTCGACGGCGGCGTCCGGCTCAGCGGGAGATGGGGCTTCGCCAGCGGCTCGAACTATTGCGACTGGCTGATACTCGCAGGCAGCGTCAGCGCGGAGACGGCCGGAACGGAAGCGGGCGCACCAGGCACGCCGCCAGATTTGCGCGTCTTCCTCGTGCCCCGTGCCAACGCCATCGTGCATGACAACTGGGACACAACGGGGCTGCGCGGCACCGGCAGCCAGGATGTCACCGTGGAGGATGTCTTTGTCCCCGAGCACCGCGCTCACCGGCATATCGACCGCTTCCTCGGCACCAGCCCCGGTCTCGCGATCAATACAGCCCCGCTCTACCGGCTGCCACTGCCGCAACTGCTGTTCCGCACCATCACCATGCCGGCCGCCGGCGCTCTGCGGGGCTTCCTCGACGCCTTCCTCGACCATAGCCGCACCCGCATCGCCGTCACAGGTCAGGCCGTGGCGCGCGATCCGGTGGCGCAACTCGTCGTCGCCGAGATCGAGGCCTCGCTCGACGAGATCACCGCCATTATGGGGCGCAATTTCGCGCAGCTGATGGATTATGCCTGCCGCGGCGAGCAGGCGCCGATCCCGCAGCGCATGGTCTACCGCCTTCAGGCGACGATGGTGGCCGAGCGCTGCAGCTTGCTCGCCGCGAGGCTGTTCAAGGCCTGCGGAGCCTCTGGCCTGACAAAGAGCCATCCTTTCGGGCGATATCTCGCCGATATCGCCGCCGGTCGCCAGCACGCAGCCAATCAATACGAAGCTCAAGGCCGCGCTCTCGGCGCTTCATTACTCAGTATTGGAATAGAAGACACGGTATTATAGCCTATTTAATCGAATTTTACTCGTAAATTTACTTGTATAATGAGATTGACGACTGAAATGAAATTAATCTAACCTCACTCTCGAGCTTATAAACTTGGCGAATTCGAGAATCTGGCGTCGCGAGGCGCCATTGATCAGCACCGGAGCGCAAAGCCGATGAACCCCGCCATGCCGCCGCCAATGCCCTTCACTGTTGGTTTCGACGACCGCGACGAGGACGAGGTGATGGCGCGCTGGCGCAAGGTGCTGCGCTCGCAGCGCTGGAGCCATGGCGAACAGATCGAGGAATTCGAAGCGCTGTGGCAGGACTGGAACGGCCTTGCCTCCGTCGCTTTCGACAACTGGGCCGGGGCCGCATTGGCCGCGCTGGATTTCGTCGGCGTCGCCGGCGAGACGGTGTTGTGCCCGTCGAACACCTTCCTGGCGACGCCGCGCGCCTCCCAGCTCGCTGGCGCCGAAATCGTATTCTACGACTGCAATCGCGAGGATCTCTGCGGCTCCTATGACGACTTCGTCGCCAAGGCCGAGAGGGTGAAGCCAAAGCTCGCCTGGATCGTTCATATCGGCGGCCACATCGCCTTCGACATCGAGCGCATCGCCGCCTATTGCCGCGAGAAGGGCATCGTCCTGTTCGAGGACTGCGCCCATGCCGCGGGCGCGGACTGGAACGGCCGCAAGCCCGGGAGCTGGGGCGAGGTTGGCCTCTACTCCTTCTATGCCACCAAGACGATCTCCACGGCCGAGGGCGGCATCGCCGTCAGCGGCAATGACGAGATGGTGCGGCATCTGCGCAGCTACCGCGATTACGGGCGCGGCTCGCGCTACAAGGTGCGCAGCCTCAATCACCGTCTGGATGAGTTCCGGGCCGCGCTGGGCGTGGTGCAGACCCGGCGCCTCGGCGAGATTGTGGCCTGGAAGCAAGCCTATGCCCGCGACGTGCTGGACCAGCACCACCCCAACCGCGTGCGCCTGCCCGCCGGCATGTCGAGCGGCTTCTACAAATACATCGTCTTCGACGAGATCCCGGTCTCGACCGGCAAGGTCTACGAACTGCCGTGCCATCGGATATTCGGCCACGACGTCTCGCTGCCGAATACGGAATGGGCCGCCGCCAACCACTGGTGCGTGCCGATCTATTACCCGCGCGAGGGTGGTTTGCCGGCACAGGACAAGACGAAATGTCTCCGGACGCCGGCTCCGGCGTGAGGATCCCGCGCTGCGGATCGTTTGACGCAGTGGTATTACTTTGATACTAAAGTGGTCCTATAAAAATACGCGAACGACAATCTCTCCCGGCTGTCGAGCCGGCGTCCCCGTGACGCGTCGCGAGGCCATGATCGAACACGAAATGGAGGTCGACCGGCGCAGCGAGCGCCGTGATGGGGCGTTTCGAGGTTGCACAGGGTCGGCCGCTGCAGGGCGGCGTGTGTTTCTGCCGTCGAGAGCAGGCCCGGCGCGCGCGCCGGGCGGAAGGCAGGTCGGCCATGGCAACCGTGCAAAGGCAATTCAACCCGGAGGCCAAGGCTATGCTGCATGCAAACACCGCCCAGAGGGCCGCTCCTTCGCCCGTCTGGCTCTGGCTAGACCCGACGACACGCTGCAATCTGGCGTGTCGCCTTTGCTACACCAAGGAAAGTCACGGCAAGCTGGACCTTGATCCGGCCGATCTGGAACAGGCCCTGATCAAGCTCAAGGATTCGCCGGCGCTCGAGGTGAAGACCATCCACCTGAACTGGCGCGGCGAGCCCTTGATGAACAACCGTTTCCACGAGCTCCTGGCGGTCACGCGCGACATCATGCCCGATACCCAGCTGCAATGGCACACCAACGGCACGATGCTGACCAGGAAGCGGGCGCGGCAGCTGCTCGAAGTGAAGCACCGGCACAAGATTTTCGTCTCCATCGACGGCGGCAACGCGCTGTCTCACGATCTCAACCGTGGCGAGGGCACGTTCGAGCGCACGCTGCGCGGGCTCGAGATCTTGCTCGACGAGGCGGCGGACGACGAGTACGTCAAGGTCGGCGTTTACCAGATCGATCTCGGCGAGCCGATCGAGAGCTATGATCCGGCTTTCCTGCGCCTGCTCGAACGTGTCGACGACCACGTCAAGGTGACGCCGCTGCTGCCTGGCGGCGCGCACCACGACGTCGCCTCCCTGTCGGATCTCGAAAGCGACGAGAAGCTGCACCAGCGCATGATGCAGGACGTCAATCCCAAATTGCCCGTGCCCAGCGGCGCCTGCTTCTGGGCCGGTCATGTCATGTGCCTGGCGCCGGACGGCAAGGTCTCGATCTGCATCATCAGCCACGGCCAGCACGGCGTGATCGGCAACCTGTTCGAGGAGAGCGCCGAGCAGGTGCTGGAGCGCGGCCTGGCCTTCCGCGACCGCATGGAAACGCAGGGCCGCTGCAGCGTCGGCCATTGCAAGACCTGCCGGAAGCCGGAGGGCCAGGTCTACGCCAAGCACCGCTTGGCCGCCTGAGGCGATGAACCGTGATGCGCGCCACGCCGAATTAACTATGAATCATCAGAATCTGGGAACGGAAAGGGAGTGCGTCGCATGAAGCCGGTTTGGGCTATCGGGTTAATGACGGGGACGGTTCTCGACGGGATGATCGACGTGGCGTCGATCCGCACCGATGGGGAGAATGTGGCGGAGTTCGGCCACTGGAAGCTCGCACCCTACAAGACCGACATTCGGGCCCTGCTCGCGGACGCGGTCGAAGCGGCGCTGGCCTGGCGCTTCGAAGGGCCGGAACCCGCCATCTTCGCCGAAGCCGAGGCGGCGCTGACCCGGGCGCAGTCCGAGGCGGTGGCCGATTTCATGGCGGAGGCGGGTCTGGCGCCGTCTGATGTCGCGGCTGTCGGCTTCCACGGGCAGACGGTGCTGCACCGCGCGCCCGAGCCCGGCCGACATGGCGACACACGCCAGCTCGGTGACGGGCGCCTGATGGCCGATAGGCTCGGCGTCGACGTCGTCTACGACTTCCGCACCGCCGACATGCGCGCCGGTGGCCATGGCGCGCCGCTTTCGGCGAGCTATCACGTCGCATTGCTGCGCGGCATCAATGCGGGGCCCGAGACGGCAGCGCTGAACCTCGGCGGCGTCGGCAACATCACCTGGTGGGCGGGCGGCGAGGAGTTCCACGCCTTCGACACCGGACCGGCCAACGGGCCGATCAACGACTGGATCATGCGCCACGGCAAGGGCGACATGGATGTCGACGGAGCACTGGCGCTCAGCGGCACGGTCGATGAGGAGCGGCTCGCCCGGTTGCTCGACCACCCCTATCTGACCGCGCCCTATCCGAAATCGCTCGACCGCTACGATTTCACCGCCGACATGGCCGAGGGGCTTTCGCTGGCGGACGGGGCAGCGACGCTGACCGCCTTCACCGCCGGCACGGTCGGACGCTCGCTCGACCAGTTGCCGCAGCGGCCGACGAAGCTCATCGTCTGCGGCGGCGGGCGCAAGAACCCGGCGATCATGGCGGCACTGGCGAAGCGCGCCGGGGTCGAGGTCGTTCCGGCCGAAGCAGTCGGCTTCCGCGGTGACGCGGTCGAGGCCGAATGCTTCGCCTATCTCGCGGTCCGCGCTGTGCGCGGCCTGCCGTTGAGCTTCCCCCTCACCACTGGCGTTGCCGCGCCGATGACCGGGGGGCAGATCGCGAACCGCCCGGCCACCGCCAGGCGGGCCTGAACCGGCCTGGAACAAGTTCTCTGCACGACCAACGTCATCAAGCCGGAGTCGGCCATGACCATGCTCGACAGCCCGATCGAGGAACCCATCGCCGAGGTCGCGGCGCGACTCGAAGCCGAGTTCGCCGCCTTCGCGGATTTCACCGAACGGGTCGGGCATGTGCTCAGCCTCGGCCGGCGCTTGCCGCGTCTGGCGCCGGAGGATTGCTGCGAGGACAACCGGGTCAAGGGCTGCCAGTCTCAGGTCTGGGTCGTGGCCGAGCATGACGCCGACCAGGACCGCATGCGGCTCGCGCTGGATTCCGACGCGATGCTGATGCGCGGCCTGCTCGCCATGGTGCTCAGGCTCTATGGCGATCGGCGGCCGGACGAGATCCTGGCCTATTCGCCCGAGGTGATCGAGCGTCTGCTCGTCGGCCGCAGCCTCGCGCCAAGTCGCGCCAACGGGCTGTATCTGGTGGTCAAGCGCATCAGGGCGGCCGCAGCGGCCGCCTCAGGCGGACGTCATATGGCCCGCGAGGCGTGAGCGGCGACGGCGCGCCAGGATCGCATGCAAGGAGGAGCGCTGGAATGCGAATGCCCCAGACGCTGAGTTCCGAGGAGCTGCAATGGTATCGGCGGCAGACCGTGCTGCCGGAAATCGGCGTCTCCGGCCAGGAAAAGCTCAAGGCGGCCCGGGTCCTGGTCATCGGCGCCGGCGGGCTGGGCTCGCCGCTGCTGCTGTATCTCGCTGCGGCCGGCATCGGCACGCTGGGCGTCGTCGATTTCGACTATGTCGAGATCTCCAACCTCCACCGGCAGATCCTGCACTCGGTCGAGCGGCTCGACATGCCCAAGACCGAGAGCGCCGAGAAGTCGCTGCGTGCGCTGAACCCACATGTTGCGATCATCCGCCACGACATGCCGATCAGCGCGGAGAACGCGGCAGGGCTGGTGGCCGGTTACGACATCGTCGCAGATGGCAGCGACAATTTCGCGACTCGGGACGCCGTGCATTCCGCCTGCCTTGCGGCACGGATTCCGCTGGTCAGCGCTGCGGTACAGCTCACCGACGGGCTGATCACCACCTTCAAGGCCTATCTCGGCCCGCCGCACCCTTGTTACCGTTGCCTGTTCCCGGACACGCCGCCTGCGGCGGTGACGCCGTCCTGCTCCGAAATCGGCGTGCTCGGCCCGGCGGTCGGCGCGCTCGGCTCGATGCAGGCCATCGAGGTGATCAAGGAGATTCTGGGCACAGGGCCGAGCCTCTCGGGCACGCTGATGATGTACGACGCCTGGCGCTGCGCGCTCGACGCCATCGCCCTGCCACGCCGGGTAGGCTGCCTGACCTGCGAAGCGTTGGCTCAGCCGCCCGTCACCGGCGGGAACAGCCCCACCTCGTCATCGGAGGCAAGCTCGTGCGAATTCTCGACGTAGCGGCGATTGACGGTGAAACGCATGCTGCCGCGCGCGTCGGCGATTTCGGCCAGGGCCGGATAGCGCGCCGCAAGATGCCGCACGAGGTCGTCCACCGTCCTGCATTGCGGGGGCAAGGTGATCTCCTCATTGGGGACGCCGGTCTTGGTGCGGAGCCAGGAGAAATAGGAAATTTTCATATTGATCTCCATTTCCAAGCGTAATAAATTCTGATAACGAAGTTTATGTCAATAACAATCTCTTCGTAAGTCAAAATTTATGGTATTTATATGGAAGAACGACAATAACAGAAGGGTGAATTCATGCCGGCATCGCTTGACGGGATAAAGGTCATCGACCTTTCGCGCTATATTGCCGGGCCGTTCTGCGGTCAGCTTCTGGGCGATCTCGGCGCCGATGTGGTGAAGGTCGAACGCATCGACGGCGGCGAGGAGGGCCGGCGCGTCGGCGAGACGGTCGAGGGAGACACGCTGTTCTTTCTCTCGGCCAACCGCAACAAGCGCGGCTTCGCCATCGATTTCCGCGACAAGGAAGGCCAGGCGCTGCTCCGGCAGCTCGCCGCTACGGCCGACATCCTGATCGAGAACTTCCGGCCCGGCACGATGGAGGCCATGGGACTCGGCTGGGACGTGCTGAGCGCGCTGAATCCGCGCCTGATCATGGTGCGCATCTCCGGCTTCGGGCAGGAAGGGCCGCTCGCCCAGCACCCCTGCTTCGATGGCGCCGCCCAGGCGCAGTCCGGCGTCATGGCGATGACTGGACCGGCAGGCGGCGCGCCGACCATGGCGGGCGTCTTCGTCTGCGACTATTCGACCGCGCTCTACGGAGTCATCGGCACCCTCGCGGCGCTGCACGCCCGCGAAAGCAGCGGCCGCGGCCAGGTCGTCGAGGCGACCTTGATGGATAGCGGCATGGCGCTGATGACCACAGCGATCCCAGAGCGCATCCTCTTCGGCCGCGAGCCGGAGCGCCTTGGCAACCGCGACCGCTACCTCTCGCCCTCGCACTGCTTCCGTAGCCGGGACGGCATCTGGATCTACATCGTCGCCGGCAACGACGTGCATTTCCCGCGGCTCGCCGCCGCGATGGGCCGGCCGGAGCTGGCGCAGGATGCACGCTTCGCCACCTTCGTCGCCCGCAATGCCAATGTCGCGGAGCTCGAGGCGATCATCGATGCCTGGGCGGCCGAGCTCGATGGCGAAGCCGTTCTCGAGATCATCCACGCAGCCGACATACCTTGCGAGCGAGTCGCCACCATCGCCGACGTCATCGCCAATCCGCAGGTGGTGCATCGCAAGCAGATCGTCGACGTGCCTCACCCGGTGATGGGTTCGGTGCCGTTCCAGGCGCCTGCGGTGCGGCTGCATGGCACGCCCACCGTCATTCGCCGCGGCGCGCCCGGCCTCGGCGAGCACGGCGCCGAGATCCTGTCGGACTGGCTCGGCATGAGCGCCCCCGAGATCGAACGGTTGCAGGCGGCGGGGACAATTTGAGAGGCGCGGCAGCGCCGGAGCAGGATGCGAAACGGTGGGAGCCGGTTTTGCGCGTCTCCCCCGCTCTCACGCTTTGATGCGAGCCAGATACGGACTCCGGTCGAACGGCGGCAGTGGCTTCACCCAAGGCGCGCATCGATTGGTATTGCTAGAATGACAAAAGGCATTAAAGTGGTTCTATAACTGCCAGGGAACTTCGCCATGCCGACGGAACGCATCAGTCAACGTTTCGTCGATCCCGGCTCCTGGATGACCCGCGAGATTCTGGCGAGAGCGAATTCGGCCGTCGCCGGTCAAGCAATGGCCAGCAACCCATGACGGATCTCGGGCTCGGCTCCGCAATGGCGACGGAAACCGCCGAAGCGCCGGATGTGGTGGCCCGCATCATGGCCTCGCGTGGTGACCTCGCGGCTCTGGCCGCGCGCTTGCAGCAGATGGATTTCGATGTCGCCGTGATCTGCGGGCGCGGCAGTTCCGGGCATGCCGGCGTCCATCTGCGCTATCTCCTGGAGACGCGCATCGGCGTGCCCGTTTCCGCGACCGCGCCGTCGGTGATCACCAGCCTGAAACGGCCGGTGGCGTTGCGTCGCGCGCTGTTCATCGTCATCTCGCAATCGGGCCGCAGCCCGGACCTCGTGGCGGCCACGACGGCCGCGCGTCGTGAGGGCGCCGCCACGGTCGCCATCCTCAACGACGTCACCTCGCCCGTGGCTCGCGCGGCCCAATGGGTGCTGCCGCTGGCGGCGGGGCTGGAGCGCTCGGTCGCCGCCACCAAGAGCGTGATCGGGTCGATGGCGCTGGGCGCGCTGCTGGTCGCTCTTCTGGCCGATGATCACGAGCTCGTGGCCGCGCTGGAGCGCCTGCCGGGGCGGCTGTCGCAGGCCTTGCGGCTCGATTGGGACGTGGTCGGCCGGAGCCTGCCGATGGCGCGCGCCGCCTTCATCGCAGGGCGTGGCTACGGCCTGGGCCCGGCGCGCGAAATCGCGCTCAAGATGGCCGAGACCTTGCGCCTGCCGGCGCTCGCCTATTCCGCTGCCGAATTGCTGCACGGACCGCGCGCAGCCGTCACCGAGCAGACCCCGGTGCTGGCGCTGCGGGTCGGGGATGAGACCGCCGAGGCGGTCGACGCGCTGGTCGCCAATCTCGACGCCTCGCATCTCGTGGTGCACCTGGCCGGCGGGCCGGGCTCGCGCCTGCCCTGGATCGGCGACGACCATCCGGTCACGGACGCCATCGCCATGCTCGCCCCGGCCTATCGCATGATCGAGCGCACGGCGCTCGCGATGGGCTATGACCCCGACAATCCACCGCATCTGAAGAAGGTCACGGAGACGCTGTGACGCTCCAGAGCGCCACGGATCCGGCGATATCGCGGGCAGTGGCGTTTCGGCAGATCACTGCTCGCCCCTGAGGCGCGGATCGAGGGTGTCGCGCAGGACATCGCCGAGCAGGTTGAGCGCGAAGGCCAGGATCAGGATCGCCAGCCCTGAGAACACCGCGCTCCAGGGCGAGAGCAGCAGCACATTGCGCCCCTCCGAGAGCATGGTGCCCAGCGATGGCGCCGGCGGCTGCGTACCGAGCCCGAGGAAGGAGAGCGAGGCTTCGACCAGGATCGCAGCCGAGAGCAACAGGCTTGTCTGCACCAGCAGCACGCTCGCCAGATTGGGCAGCATATGGATGAAGATGATGCGCGCGTCGGAGGCTCCGATCGCGCGCGCATTCATCACGAAATCGCTCTCGGCCACGACCAGCGCCGGCCCGCGCAGCAGGCGCGCGAAGATCGGCGTGTAGACCACGGCGATCGCGATCGCGGTCGGGCCGGAGCCCGGACCCAGCATCGCGATGACGCCGATGGCGAGCAGGATCACCGGGAAGGCGAAGAGCACATCCATGCAGCGCATGACGATGCGCTCGGTCCAGCCGCGATAATAGGCCGCGACCAAGCCAAGCGTGCCGCCGATCAGGAGCGCGACGATCACCGCCGCAGCCGAGATGCCCAGCGAAGCGCGCAGGCCATGGATCAGCCGCGACAGCAGATCGCGGCCGAACTGGTCGGCGCCCAGCCAATGCGCCGCGCTCGGCCCCTTCAACCGGGCCAGGATGTCCTGCGCCAGCGGATCGTAAGGCGAGATCCAGGGCGCCAGCACGGCGACGAGGACGAGCAGGGTCACGGCGCTCGCTGCGACGACCAGCAGCTTTGGCGTCTTGCCTGTCTTGGGCGGCTTCCCGGCCATGGCGGCGCTCACAGCCGCACGCGCGGATCGATCAGCACATACAGCAGATCGACCACGAAATTGACCAGCACGAAGGCGAAGGTGACGACGAGGATGGTC
>NZ_PQFZ01000039.1 GCF_002917105.1 Allobosea psychrotolerans | reverse complement strand
TTCTACAAACAGCCCATCGGCCTCATCGACCACCGAGGCCAGAAACTGTCACCCATCTACCCAGGCTAATTTGTAACCAACCTATCCGCTGGACAAGATCTTCCCTTCTCCCCTGGCGGGAGAAGGTGGCGCGCAGCGCCGGATGAGGGGGCGCCGTGCCCTGTCCGGTTGGCGTCGTACTGCGCCGAGGCGGAAAGCTCACGGCGCCCCCTCATCCGTCTCGGCTTCGCCGAGCCACCTTCTCCCGCCAGGGGAGAAGGGAAAAGGCGCGTCATGGTCCGGCTTGACCCGACCATCTCGTAAACCAGAGCAACTCTGGTCATGAGATTCGCGGGGCGCACAAGCCCGAGAATGACGCTCTACGAATGATCCCGGGTCTCCCGACGCCGGCCCCGGCGGGACGCCTGCGATAACGGTCCGTTTCGGCGCAAGGTTCAGCAGCAACGACCATGAACCCGCGCAAGGCTTGCAGCGCGGCGCGACAAGCCCGATCCTGTCCCCTGTAAGCGCGCCGGCCTCACAAGGCGCGCCTCCAGGAGGACTGCGCAGGACGCGACGTTGACCAGGGAGCGAATCCCCATCATCCTCACGGCCCATGAGCTTCAATCACCACCTCGCTGAGATCATCCGACGCCGACGCTGCATCGCCGTGCAGCGTGGCGTGTCGATTCTGCGACGAGGCTTCCAGGGGACTTAGCTCCCCCATCATCGTCCCGGAGTTTTCCGCAACCTGCCCACCTTTCGGTCGGCGGGTTTTTTGTTGCCTGAAATCGTCGAACCCATGGAGCGGATATGTCCTCAGCGCCCGCGTCGCCAAATCTTTCATCGCCAAGCATTCCATTGCCAAGCATCTCATTTCGGCCCGCTTCCGAGGAGGATTGCGCTCATCTGGCGCTGCTGGCGGATATGGCGACGCGGCGCTTGACCTCCTTCCTATGGGGCCAGATGGCCGATCCCGGCCGCTCGGCTTTCGAGGTCGGCCGCGGCGTCATTCGCAATGATGAGAAGCACTTCACGCATTTCCGCAACTGGCGCGTCGCCGAGCATCGGGGGCGGATAGCCGGGGCGTTGAACGGATATGTCATTCCCGAGCCGGCCAACCCCGCAGCGCCGTCCCCGGAGGTCGTGCGGGCGCTGAACGAGCTGAAGGCGATGGCTGCGGGGACCTGGTACATCGCGGCTGCGGCGATCTATCCCGAGCATCAGGGCAAGGGCTTTGGAAAATCCCTTCTCGCTGAGGCCGAATCCATTGCGCGGGCCGCCGGCAAAGATCGGCTGACGCTGATGGTCGGCAGCTTCAACGCGAGAGCCCATGGGCTTTATCGGCAGACTGGCTTCAAGGAGTGGGACAGGCGCCCCTTTTCTGCCTTTCCGGGGTCGGATGAACCCGGAGAGTGGATCCTGATGGTCAAGGATCTGACGTAGAGATCACGGAGGCGGCGGCCGCCGGGCGGAGGCGATCCGCTCGGTTCAGGTTAGGCGTCCCGCTTCACCCGTCCGCCCCGCCGCATCTTGCGCCGCACCTCATAACCCCCGATCCTGCCCCCTGTAAGCGCGCCGGCCTCACAAGGCGCGCCTCCAGGAGGATTGCGCATGACGGGACGTCTCAGGGGCAAGGTCGCGATCGTGGCCGGTGCGGGCTCGATCGGGCCGGGCTGGGGCAATGGCAAGGCAACCGCGACGATCTTCGCCCGCGAGGGCGCGAAGGTGATCTGCGCCGACATAAACCGCGACGCGGCCGAGGAAACCGCCGCCATCATCCAGAACGAGGGCGGCCAGGCCTTTGCCGTGCAGGCCGACGTGACCAAGGCCGATGCGGTCGCCGATCTCGTCGGCCGCGCGCTCGGCCGCTATGGCCGCATCGACATTCTCGACAACAATGTCGGCATCGCCGAGGTCGGCAGCGTCGTCGACCTGCCCGAGGAAGTCTGGGACCGTGTCTTCAAGGTCAACCTCACCGGCGCCTTCCTGGCGATGAAGCATGTCATCCCGGTGATGCAGCGCCAGTTCGAGGAGAGCGGCGAGGGCGGCTCGATCATCAACATCTCGTCGATCGCCTCGATCCGCCATACCGGCGTGCCCTATGCCAGCTATTCCGCCACCAAGGCGGCGCTGAACCAGCTCACCCGCACCACCGCCGCGCAATTCGCGCCCCAGAAGATCCGCGTCAACGCGATCCTGCCCGGCTTGATGAAGACGCCGATGGTCGAGCTGTCCGCCGGCCTCGCCCAGGTCTATGGCGATGGCGACGTTGAGGCGATGTGGGCGGCGCGCGACGCGCAGGTGCCGATGGGCCATATGGGCGAGGCCTGGGACGTGGCTTATGCGGCGCTGTTTCTCGCCAGCGACGAAGCGCGCTATGTCACCGGCCTCGAACTCGTCGTCGATGGAGGAATCACGCTCGGATATGGCTGACAACGAAAACACGGCGCCGCCCGCCGCCAGACCATGCCCGATCTGCGGCAAGCCGCGGGTCGCCCAATACAAGCCCTTCTGCTCGCCCCGCTGCGCCGATATCGACCTCGGCCGCTGGCTCAAGGGCAGCTATGTGATTCCAGGCGCGCCCGTCGACGAGGCCGAGGCCGACAAGCCCGGCCGCCAGAGCGACGACGAGGATTGAGGGACTGCTTGGAAACATCCTGAGCCCTCATCCTGAGGAGCCATTCCGTGAGGAATGGCGTCTCGAAGGATGCTCCAGGAGGCTCCCCTGCAAGCTGGACTATCCTTCGAGACGCCGCTCACGCGGCTCCTCAGGATGAGGGCTGGGGGTTCCAAACGGTTTTTGAGCGGGTTTGGCGGGAAAGCCGCCGCGGAATGGGGCCGGAAAGCCCCTTGTCGCGATAGCGCTGGAAAGCTTGCGCAAGCGACTGGACAGCCGTGAGCCGGCCCATTATACCGCCTCCACCAACAGGGACGGGCGCTTGCCCATCCCCGGGGCCCAGATAGCTCAGTTGGTAGAGCATGCGACTGAAAATCGCAGTGTCGCTGGTTCGATTCCAGCTCTGGGCACCATTATCTTTTCTCCATCACTTTCCATGAGCCTCTAAAAACTCCGAGAAATCGGTGGTTTCGCCGATTGGAACGCTCGCGGTTCTTGACTTCTTCCTGCTGCGGGGCGGGACGGTGGGCTTACTGACCGCTTGGCAGGGTTCAGTGATCGAAAAGCAGGCGTCGGCCCGCTTCTCGATGCCTCTGGGATACGCGGAGCCTTACGCCGCGCCTGGGACATCTACCGGCCTGAGATCGGCTTTGCGTGGTTGGCGGCGCCATTTCGACCATTGCGCCTAGCTCGACGCTCAGGCCCAGCGCGGGCGGAGGCAAACGGACCCTAAAGCGTGGGTTAAAAATCTTTTTTCGGAGCGGCCGCGTCTGGCGCGAGCTTTTCAAACATTGCGATTAGACTCTGGAGAGACCCCTGGCACATGGCCCTCTCCGGTACGACGTTTAGCGTTCCCCCAGTTGCTGTGGACCAAGCCATATCCGTGTTTATCGATGGCTCCAAAATCTTGATCTTGGTCTCGATCGCTTTGATGGCGGTCCGTGCGCGAACGATTTCATTTTCCGAGATGAAGATGCTGACGTAGCCGTCTCGGAACTCGTTACATTTTTTGACGAAGGCGTAGTGCTGATAGGCGGTTTTCAGGACGTTGATCGGGCGCAGCGCCTCAAGACGCTCTTCCTCCGCGGCCTTCTCAGCGGCTAGGCGAGCACGCTCTGCGGCGGCCCTCGCCTCCTGCCTCCGCTCTTCAGCGATTCGCTGGGCCTCCGCGCGACGCTCTTCCTCTATCCGTTGCATTTCGGCGCGCCGGACCTCTGCAATCCGCTCGGCCTCCGCCCGTCTCTGGGCCTCTTCGTACCTTTGGCGCTCGGACTCGGCCTGCTGCCGCTCGGCCTCTTGCCGGCGCAACTCGATTTGCTCAGCGATGGCCCGGGCTTCGGCCATAACTGGCACGATGGCGGGAAAACAGATCCCCATGTCCGAAACAGGCAGCGCCCTGAATTCTTCCAGAACGGGCCTAGCCATCGCGTGACGCGCCTGCTGTAGCCGCTGTTCCATGCGCTGCGTGAAGCTGGCCAGCACCTCCATTTCGGTCTTCGTCTGACGCTGCAGGCCAGCCTGCTCAGCTTGGGCAAGTGTTCGCCCACTGTCCTGTACTTCGTAGATTTCGAGCATATCGGGGCAGCGCCGCGGCTTTGCTGACGGCATCGTACCGGCATAGGTATTGGCCATCCTCACGCGGACCGCGCGAGGCAGATCCGCGAAATACGGGCCATCGACGAAGCTTCTCCCTGTTCCTACGCCGTGGAGACGATCGTGCTCTAGAACAAGCTTGCGGCCTTCGGCTTGGCACTGCAGGCCGAAAGCCCGGCGGGCCCCATTTCGGATCGCATCGTCGTTCGCCGATGCTGTGACCTTCTCCTGGATTAGGGAACGCGACACGCAGTCGGTTGCGGCTCTTACCGTTGGAAGCAGTTCACGCCGGGCCTTGTCCTCTTCAGCTGCCGCTCCGCTGCCCAGCAAACACGCCAACAATACCAACCGCACATGCATAGCCCGTCCCCCGCAACGAGCATTGCGCAAATTTTACTGTGAAGCCAGCGCCCTCCAGCCTATTTGTACCATGCAATCGACGACAGCCGCCGCCCGGCTGCGCGGCAAAGCGACCGGCTCGCCCGCGAAGCGATTGAACCGTCATGCTCGCACCCTCAAATGTCGGCTGCTAGCGCGCGAGGAAGCTGATATTGCCGGTCTTGTCCTTTCACGCCGCGACTCTGCGCAAGTCGACGGAGACGCTGATCCGGTTAGTCGAGCCCCGATAGCCATCACCGAAGAAGGTGAATGGCGCTGATGAAAAGAGCGATCCAGAAGGCTCCGCCAACCAAACCCGCGATGCCGCTGTTGAGAACGGGCTGCCGTCCTTCCCGCCAGTAAGCTGCGAATGGCTTGTTGGTTTCACGGTAGCCGGAGACGACCAGCCTGCCAAACGTAAGGCACTCCACAAGAGCCTTGCCAGTGTGGAAGCAGACGATTTCCGAGATGACGGACCAAAGGAAACGGAGCGTTTGTCCAACGATCGCTTCCAGCTAGATTACAGCCCCGGCGGAGTTATTGCTGGCAATCATACCGTAGTTGACTGCAAGTCCCCCCGGCTAGTCCAGATGGCCCCGCCCGCCTTCACGCGGTGGTAACCATATAAGGCCATGTCTCTCCTCAGCCTTTGCCGAGAGACATCCAATGCTGAGCCGCCGATCGTTTAACCTCTTTGCCCTGACCGCTGGCGCGACCGGCCTGGCAGGCTGCGGCACCGGCAGCATCGTTGCCCTTCCCGACATGTCGGTGAGCAAGCCGAGCCCCAGGACACGTACGCTTGCGCGCCCGAACTATGCCGAGGTCTACACCGCCTATCCCGGCGAGCGCTTTCCGGTTCCTGCGGTCAACTCCGGCGATATCGATCCGGAATATCTTCGCCAGACCGTCGCGTTCAGCCGGGATCAGGCGCCGGGATCGATCGTCGTCGACCCTGCATCCTACCATCTCTATTTCGTCGAATCGCCGGGGATCGCGACCCGCTATGGGGTCGGTGTCGGCCGCGAGGGGTTCGGTTGGTCTGGCCCGGCGAAGATCAACATGAAGCGCGACTGGCCGGACTGGGTGCCGCCTCATGAAATGGTCGAGCGCGACCCCGAGATCAAAGCCAAGCTCGAAAAGACGCCCCGAGGCCTCGGCGTGCTCGGCGGCCCGAAAAGCCCGCTCGGCGCGCGCGCCATGTATCTGTTCGATGCCAATGGCGATCTCGGCTACCGCATTCACGGAACCCTCGAGCCCTATACGGTGGGCACCAACGTCTCGTCCGGCTGCATTCGGATGATAAACCAGGACATCATCCATCTGTATGCACGCGTGTCGCTGGGCACGCCTGTCACAGTGCTGCCCGCATAAACGCCTCGGACGCGCGCATCTTTTGGGATGCGCCATTCCCGGCTCAGGTCGGGTTCGGGCGGCTGCCCTGGCACAGGCCCCTGATGCGGCTCATAGCCCCCGTCGCAAAGTGGGGGAATGGGCGTGAAACTCTGGACCGTTCTGCCGACGCTGCTGGCTCTGACGCTGGTGATGCACGCCCCCGTTCGGGCGGAGGCCTGCGCGACGCAAGACGGGGAGGTCGCTCCGGAGTGCAGGTGCCCTTCCCAAACGAAGCGGATCTCCAGTGGCGCGCTCTGCAGCGTGCAGAGGCCGGAGGACCGGGCGGCCGGCTTGCCATCCTGCTTTGAACACTATCGGTGCAGGCCCATCGCGGCTGCGGCGCGCGCGCCGCGAACCATGATGATTTTCATGGACTGGGGCCTGGCGACGGTGTCGCCATCCGCACGATCCGCTCTCGACCCAGCGGCGTTAGGCGGGCATTCTTGTGGATGTTCATCCGGTTCCTCCCCGAGGGATACTGAAGCTTCGCAACCTCGGCTTCCTCGCTCGGGACCGGATGGACAACCTATTGAGAACTCACAGCTAGGCAGCCAAATGATACGGGGCAACGAGCGCTTCGGCTGGGATGCGCCATTCCCGGCTCAGCTTGAAGACCATCTCCAGCGTCAGGGCCCGCTTGCGGTTGAGGATTTCGGAGGCGCGCGATTTCGAGCCGATAAGGCTCGCCAGATCGCCCTGGCTCAAACCGCGCATCTCCATCCACTGCTTGATCAGCTCGATGGGGTCGGGCGCATTGATCGGGTGGTGGGCGTCTTCATAGAGCTTGAGCAGGCCGGCCAGCACGTCGAAGCGATCGGCTTCGGGAGAACCGGGGGCGGGTTCATTCTCGAAATACAGCTCGATTTCCTTGAGCGCCCAATCGTAATCCGCTTCGGTACGGATAGCTCGCATGTCCATCTGCATTACACGGTCTCCGGATTGATCTTGTCGTATTCCTTGTGGGTGCCGACGAATTTGATGAGGCAGCGCTGATAGGCGTAAGCGAAGTGGACGATCAGCCGGTATTTGTTGCCGCCGATGTCGAAAATGGCCCGGTTCTCGCCAACGAAATCGACGGTCGTTCCGAACTGGGCCTTGATCTCCGAGGGCCCCGTCCACGCGGCCTTGTCGGCGATCATGTACCAAGTCCGAAGCGGAATCTCGGCACGCGTCTCGCGCTCCCAGAATTCTCTCAGCCTGCGACGCGAGATCACTTGCATGAGGGCTGCCTAGCATATTCCCGATTTGGGAACAAAGGACAATTCCCAAAACGGGAACCAGCGACCATGGCCGTGCCCGATCGATCCGCGCTCCGGAATGGGTCCCGGATCGGCGCCGCTGACGTGGCTTGTCCGGGATGACGCCGCGGTTTCGGCGATAAGCAGCCCCAGCAATCCCATTGACCGAAGCCGACACGCTGGCGCAGCCTCACGCTCACCGCAGGCAAACCTGTGAGGACTGAGCATGGAACACCTTCACAAGGGTGCCTGCCATTGCGGGGCGATCGCGGTGGAGTTGAGGACGCCGCGCGCGCCGGCCGAGCAGGTCATCGGCGCCTGCCAGTGCTCGTTTTGCCGCAAGCACAATGCCCGGACCTTCTCCGATCCGAAATCGAGCGCCACACTGACCGCGCACGAGCCGGAGCAGTTGCAGCTTTACGCCTTCGGCCTGAGCACCTCCGAGGTGGTGATCTGCAGGCGCTGCGGGGTCTATGTCGCGATGCTGATGACGGACCAGGGCGAGGCCTGGACCACGCTCAACATCGACGTGCTCGACGAGCGTGCCGCCTTCACCCGGCCGGCCGAGCCCAGGGATTTCAGCGCCGAGGCCACTGGGGGCCGCATCGCGCGGCGCAAGGCGCGCTGGATCCCGACGACGCTTGTCCGCTGGCCGGCAGCGCGCTGATGTCCGTGCAGCCTCCGTGCCTCCGCAGCCTTCATCCTGAGGAGCCGCGTCAGCGGCGTCTCGAAGGATGCTCGAGATGGTTCGGGAGCCTCCTGAGGCATCCTTCGAGACGCCATTCCTTGCGGAATGGCTCCTCAGGATGAGGGCTGAAGGGCGCTCCAAGGAATTTCTCATGATGATGCGGCGGCGAAGGCGGTGTTTTTGAATTTGTCAAAATATACTGCAAAAGATCTGGAGGTTTTATTGTTAAATCTAAGGGGAATTCGCAAGAATTAACAGTTGTGGCCGAATTTCGGCATGGTTATGACCCTGCGACATCGTCCCGTTCAGTTTTTATTCATTTTTGGATTGCTAGATCTGCGCTACATGTGATGGAGGGTGCCATGGGCGCGCTAACTCGAATCGGTATCGCTGGCCTCCTGATGGTCGGTCTTTCCGCTGCCTCCCTGCCGCTGTCGACGGCCGCGCAGGCCCGCGACGGCTTCAACGGCGCCTTGTTCGGCGGCATGGCGGCCGGCGCTCTCGTCGGCGGCGCGCTCGCCGGAGCCGGGCGCTATGCTCCCCCGCCGCCCTATTACGGACCCGCGCCCGTCTATGCCGGCCCGCGCTATTACGAGTCCGACTGCTATGTCACGCGGCGCCCGGTCTATAACAGCTGGGGCGATTTCGTCGGCTACAACCGCGTCCGCGAATGCGATTGACGCGCATGGCCGGCCGGCTCTCCTGAGCCGGGGATAGCCTTCCGCCGGTGACAGGCCGGGCGAGATGGGCGATGTTTGCCGCATGATCCGAATCGCAGCCCTCATCGCCGTCGCCATCACCGGTCTCGCCGGCGAGGCTCTTGCCGCCGGGGCCTGCCGCCCGACGCTGGACGGCAAGGACCGCATCGAGCGCAGCGGCGCCTGCCCCAGCGGCTATTATGTGCGCGGCGCCTGCTGCGAATCCTTCCAGGCCAGCTCCCAGCGCGCCGCGCCGACGCTCGGCAGGAAAACCTGCCCCGCCGGCACCGTTGCGAGCCTTGGAGCCTGCGTCGCCGCCAAGTGAAGTGGCAGAAGGGGGCGCTGCCCGACCTTGCGGCCGATCGTTTTCCGCACAGCCTGAATCGTCATTGCGAGGAGCGCAAGCGACGAAGCAATCCAGGAAGGCTCGCTGGGCGAGCCCTGGATTGCTTCGCGGAGTCTGTACTCGGGCTGGCCGAGGGCAAGACCCGGGTGCTCGCAATGACGGGGCGGCGTGACGGAAAACGCCTTAACCGCGCCGATCAGCCGTCATTCGAGGAATTCAATTCGTCCGGCGTCAGGCCTTCATCGTCGCTGCCGATACCCGCGGCCTGCCGCAGCGCGTCGTTGATCCGGTCCTGCCAGCCAGGGCCGCCGCTCTGGAAATGCTCCAATACCTCGCTGTCGATCCGCAGCGAGACCATTTCGCGGGTTCCGGGAATGGCGGGCCGCTTCACGGCCGGGGCAGGGACTTTCGGAGCTGCCGGCTTGAACAAGGCTTCGGCCTTGTCCCGGAGGTTGACCGGTCGGCGGGGTCTGTCTTGGCTCATTGGATTTGGCTCATCGGAGGCCTTGGCGCTGTGCGTGGATCGTCGCGATGACATCGAGCCCGCTCGCCAGCAGGGCGCGGCGGTCGGGCGTGTCCGTGCAAAGGCTAGAGGCTGCCGCGGCTGCTGTACAGGCGGGGAGCGGGTTTGCGCCGACGCCGCGGGCCAGGCTCAGACCGAGACGTCCACCGCCCCGCCCAGGCCGGGCACGGTGCTTCTCTCCTGCTGGCCTTGCGCCTGCTCGGCGCTCTTGTTCGCTTCAGCCGCCTGCTTGAGCTGGGCTGCGCGCTGCTCGGCTGCCCTCAAGGCCTGCTCGGCCTGCTGCACGGCGGTGCGGTCCTGCTGCAGCGTCTGGTCGGCCGCCTTGTCCTTCTCATCGGCGGCAAGCTTCGCCGATGCCGTGGCAAGCGCCGCCGAGGCCTGGGCTGCCGCCGCGTCGGCCTGGGCGAGGGCGGAGCTCTTGTCGCTGCCGAGCGACGCCGTGCTGATGGCTGACGCGGCGCTGACGCCTGATATGCTGCTCATGACCGGCTCCGGAACTCGCGCGCCGCGCGCGCGATTCGCGTGAGGATGCCCGCCAAGTTGTTCTGGATTGTTTCTGCGGCGCCGCCACCGACCTGCTCAGGCCGGGCAGGGCGGCGGTTTGCCGGGGGCGCTTGCCCCTGATTCAGCGGCTCGCAGCAAAACCCGCGCAAATCTCCACGGGACGGCTTGTCAAAGCGCGCGGCAATCGGGCATAGAGCGCGTAACGGAGACGTGGCCGAGAGGCTGAAGGCACTCGTTTGCTAAATGAGCATACCCCACAAGGGTATCGAGGGTTCGAATCCCTCCGTCTCCGCCACTCTTAATCGCTGGAATCGGTTGGCATCGCGCGTGACGCGTCCTGTCACCTCCGGGTAGAGGGATCCGACGGGATTCGGGGCGCGATGTATCCGCATCGGCGCGGCGCTCATTGGCGGGAGCCGTCGAAGACGAAGCCGCCGACATCCTTGGCGAGGGGCAGCTTGGCGATGGCGATCTGATCCTCGATCGGGCGCGCCTGCTCGCGGCGATCTCCGTCGAACGCAGATCGCCGACGACGCGCTCGGGTTCTTGCAGGCGCTTCACCGCCGTTGCAATGATCTCGTCGCAGGTGCGGCCTTCAGCCCATGGCACTTGAGCGCGCCCATGCTGGCGAGAAACGCCGAGCGCTCCGTTGCTCGGCTCTCATTGGGCTGTCATATCGGGCGTGACCGGCAGTGAACTTCTGACGCCCGGATTCGCCGACACAAACGCCTCAGCTCACCACGACGTAGATCTTCCGCACCGTCTCGATCGTCTTCCAGGTGCCGACATAGCCCGGTTTCATCACGAAGCTGTCGCCGGCACGGAAGATGCGCGGCTCCTGGCCTTCCTCGGTCAGCTCGATCACGCCGGAAATAATGTGACAGAATTCGAGGGTCTCGCCCTTGATCGAACGGTTCACGCCCGGTGTCGCTTCCCAGACGCCGGTCTTGATCGTGTCGCCGCGCGAGGCGTCCTGCGCCCAGGTCTTGAAGGACGGGTCACCCTCGAGGAGGCGCTCGGGAGGGCATTTGGAGTGCTTGGGCTCGCTGCTGGGGTTGGTGTCGATCGTGACGAGAAGCGACATGGTCATGGCCTTTCGGGGGTGGGCAGGGGGAAAGCGGGTTGCGAAAGTGGGTCAGTAACCGCGGCTGCGGTCGACGAGCCCGATCGGGGGCAGACCGGCGCGATGGCGCCGAAGGTTTTCGATCACGGCTTTGGCGGCGGGCTCCGGCTCGACCATGCTGGCGATATGCGGCGTCAGCAGGATCTTGGGATGGCTCCAGAAGCCATGATCGGCAGGGAGCGGCTCCGGCTCGGTCACGTCCAAGACGGCGCTGGAGAGATGGCCGCTGTCGAGCGCGTCGAGCAAGGCCTGCTGGTCGAGATGGCCGCCGCGCCCGACATGGACGAGCCCGGCGCCCTGCGGCAGCCTGGCGAACAGTTCGGCATTGAGAATGCCGGCGGTATCCGGCGTCAGCGGCAGCAGGCAGATCAGGATGTCGGTCTCGGCGAGCATCGCCGAAAGCCCGTCCTGGCCGTGGAAGCAGCGCACGCCGTCAAGCGAGCGGGCCGAGCGGCTCCAGCCCGAGATCGGGAAGCCGAAGGCCTTCAGCCGCTCGATCACGGCCGTGCCCATCATGCCGAGACCGAGCACGCCGACACGCCGGTCTCTGGCGGGCGTGAGGCCATGGCTCTGCCAGCGCGCCTGCCGCTGCTGGGCGAGATAGAGCGGGAACTGGCGGTGCAGCGCGAGCACGCCGAGGGTGACATATTCCTGCATCATCCGGGTGATGCCGTCCTCGACCATGCGCACGACGAGGACGTCCGGCGCCAGGCCATCCGTCGTCATCTGGTCGATGCCTGCACCGATCGAGAACAGGATCTCGAGATTGGTGAAGCGGGCGAGATCGTCCGGCGCCGTCCAGGTGATCAGGTAGCGAATATCGGCCGGGTCATAGGGCTCGCTGCTGCGCAGGAAGCGCAGATCCGGCATGGCCTCGGCAAAGCGCGCGGCGAAGACCTTCGCGCGCTCCTCGGTGGAATTGAACAGGAATGCCAAGTTTCGCTCCGTGGGAGGTGCATCGTTGCGCCACCGATTAGCACGAGACAGCGCAGCAAGGCCTGGGCCGCCGGGGAGGCCGCCATGCCGCGCCGGTGGAGGTTGCGCGATATCGCGCTCCCGCTTCAGAGACCGAAGACACCGGGCAGGCCGCTGATGTCCTTGATCTCGGTGTAGCCGTAATACGGGTTCGGCGGTTCGTGCCCGCGATTGACCCAGACCTTGTTCTTGATGCCGAGGTCATGGGCCGTCATCAGGTCGTAGCGGAACGAGGACGAGACGTGGCAGACGTCCTCGGGACCGCAGCCGAGCATGTCGAACATATAGTCGAATCCCTTCATGCGGGGCTTGTAGGATTGAGCCTGCTCAGCCGTATAGACCGCATGGAACGGCGCGCCCAGCCTGGCGACATTGTGCGGGATCTGGTCGTTCTGCGCGTTGGAGAGGATGACGAGCGGGATCTCCTTCGCCACCTTGGCGAGGCCCGCCGGCACGTCCGGATGCGGCCCCCAGGAGGGGATCTGCTCGTAGATCCAGCGCGCATCCTCGGGCCGGAAGGCGACGCCGTTGCGCCGGCAGCTGCGCTCGAGCGCGTTGTGCACGACCTCCGCATAAGGCTTCCAGGCACCGAGGATCTCGTCGAGCCGGTAGGCCGAGAAATGGGTGATGAAGCGCTGCATCGCGGTTTCGTCCAGCGTGTCGCCGTAGAGCGCACGCGCGGCCTTATCCATGGCGAAATAGATCAGCGTGCCATGGCAGTCGAAGGTCACGTATTTGGCTTTGATGACGCCCATCGGAGTTGGCCCTTTGCTGGCAAAGCGTTTCTCTTCGTAACAACGAACGCGACATGCGGCGGGCGCGGCATCGCAGGCTGCAACCCAATGATGCCCGCCTCGCGCTGCAACGCTACATCATCTCGGGACGCCGGATCGCCGAACCGTCGCTGAAGCGGGACAGGCGATAGGGCGCAGGATCGACGCAAGGCGTCTCTCCGGTCGCGAGCTGGCTGGCCAGAAGCCCGCCTCCAGGACCGATGCCGAAGCCGTGCCCGCTGAAGCCCGAGGCGATCACGAGACCCGACACGCTGTCGACGGTCGAGATGACCGGCACGAGATCCGGGCTGGTGTCGATGAATGATCCCCAGGAAGCAGCGACCTCGATGCCCTTCAGTGCCGGAAATTCCTTGGTCAGGTTGGTGATGGCGAGCTCGACCAACTCCCTTTCCGGCGCGGGATCGAGAATACGGATCCGTTCGAAAGGCGAGACCTGGTCGTTATGCCACCCGCCGGCCGCTTCCGGCCCGTTCCAGAACGAGCTGTTGAGGCGGTAGGTCAGCTTCTTGGCCAATTTGGCGCGATACATCTGATAGAATCGCGTTGCGTAGCGCAGGTTTTGAGGCGCGATATTGAGCGATCCGTAACCGGGCACCGAGACCGTGTAACCGCCATCGACCCGCCGGCGCATCGCAAAGCCCGGGGCGCTGAAGGCCCCGACATTGAGGACGGCGTCGACCGGCCTGGTGCGAAGCGCGGTCGCTCCGATATTCGCGACAGGCAGATCGATGCCATATCTGCGGCATAGTCTGGAGGTCCAGGCTCCGCCCGCGGCGACGACGATGGGCGCGCGGATCAGGCCGCGCTCCGTCCAGACGCCTTGAACCGATCCGTTGGACATCTCGAGACCGCGGACGGCGCAATTCTGTTGCAGCGACACGCCGAGCGCCTTGGCCCCTTCTGCGATCGCAGGCGCTGCCATGCTGGGTTCCGCCCGGCTGCCGCTGGGCGACCAGACCCCGCCGATCCAGCGCGTGGTCGTTCCCGGTGAACGCTCCTTGGCCTGCTGCGCCGTCAGCAGTTCGCTATGATAGCCGCGTTCGGCCGCGGACCTGATCCAGCTGTCCCATTTGGCCAGCACCGCCGGATCGTCGGTGCAGTTCAGGCCGCCCTCCTGGCGAAACCCGAGATCGCGTCCAATTTCCGAACCGAGTTCGTCCCACCGACGCAGGCTCAGCACAGCCAGCGAAAGCTCATGGAGATCGCGGTTCTGCTGGCGAACCCACCCCCAATTGCGGGAGGACTGTTCGCCCGCGACGATCCCCTTTTCGATCAGGGCGACCGAATGGCCCCTCTTCGCGAGTTCATAGGCCGTGCAGACGCCGATGATTCCGGCGCCGATGACGGCGACGTCGACCTGTTTGGGGAAAGTCGGACTGCTCGCAACGGCATCCACTGCAACCGGCATCAGGCGAACATTCCCAGTTCCAGCTACGCAAATTGGCGCGTAGCGCAATGTGAGGATCCCGAAAGCCCTCCCGTCGCCGGGCCGAGCTGACGACATCGTCGATCACGAAACCTTAGACATCCGCCTTAATTTTACAATTTGCGCCTTATGAATTCGCCGTTAATGTGCGGCTTAATGCTCAATGCCGACGATCTCCGCTTTTTTGTCGCCATCACGCAGTCGTCGTCATTGGCGGCGGCGGCTCGCCGCCTCAATGTGACCCCGCCCGCAGTGACGCAACGGCTGCGTTCGCTCGAATTGCGACTGGGTGTGCAGCTGGTCGATCGATCGACCAACTCGATGACCGACGAAGGCGAGCTGCTGGCTGAGCAGTCACGCAAGATCGTCGATCAGATCGACGAGATCAGCGAACTCCTGGCTCAACGTCGCGGCACCGTGGCGGGTCATTTGCGGATATCCGCGCCGTCGGGCTTCGGCCGGACATATATCGTCCCGACGATCGACAGGTTCCTCGAGAGTCATCCGGAGGTTCGCGTGACCTTGGAACTCTCGGACAATCCGATCGGCCTGAAATCCGACGCCTGGGATGTCATCATCCATATCGGTGAACTCCGGCCATCGCCGCTGCAGATGATTCAGCTTTCGCCGAACCGGCGGCTGATTTGTGCGTCTCCGGCCTATTTGGCTCGCCACGGCACGCCGCAGACGCCCACCGACCTCCTGAAGCATGATTGCCTGGGCCTGAGAGAGAACGACGAAGACGTCACGCTATGGCGGTTTGCGCGAGCCGACGGTTCCAACGAAACGGTCAGAGTGAATCCGCTGTTCTGGAGCAACGACGGCGAGGCTATTCGGGAGCTGGCGGTCAGGGGCAAGGGCATCATGCTCCGCTCCGAGTGGGACGTCGCCGGACATATCGCCACCGGAACGCTCGTCGAGATCTTGCAGGGCTGGTCGGCGCCCGATGCCCCGGTCGTTGCGCTTCTGGGGCCGCGCAATTACCGGGCGGCGCGCACGCGCAACTTCGTCGACCTCCTGCGGCAGAGGCTCACCCCCACGCCGTGGCGCTCTCCCTGAGCAGGACGTAGTCGAAGCTCAAGCGGCCATTAATTCCGTTCTTAATGAGAGATAAATCTCATATTAATTGCGCCCTTAGCGCTGCGTAATCATGATCGAAGCTGGCTTTCTGCATAGGCGTCTGGCCTCGTGGTGCGCTCGAGCCACTTGGCGTCCGGGCCCCATGCTGGAAGCAAGCTCTGCTCGGCGCTGGCCGGGCGCAAAGACATCAACGCGTCCAATCAAAGACGAGGGGATCATGACAGAGCATAGCAACGGCCACCGGTTTCACTGTCCGGCGCCAGCCATCCATCGTCGGCACTTCCTCGGCCTCGGCGCCGGCGCGATCACGGCGGCTGCCGGGTTCGGCGCCACTGCCCAGACGCAGGCCGGCAAGCCCGTTCCCCCGCCGCCGTCAAAGCCCACGGGCCAGATCGTCGTCGGCCTGTACCAGGAGCCGACGGCCTTCAATCCGCTCATGCCCGGCATCGAGGTGGATGAAGACGTCTGGATGCAGATCTTCAATACGATGTGGGTGGCCGATCCCCAGGGCAATCTCATCCCCGATCTCGCGGCGGAAATCCCGAGCGAGGCGAATGGCGGCATCTCCGAGGGAGGGCTGGCCTGGAAGGTCAAGCTGCGCGACGGCGTGACCTGGCATGACGGGACACCGTTCACCGCCGAGGACGTCAAATACACGCTGGAGCTGATCAACACGCCGAGCTTCAAGGCGCGCACGCGCATCGGTCATGCGCTCGTCAAGGATATCAAGGTCACCGGGAAGAACGAAATCTCCTGGCGGATGGAAAGGGCCTATGCGCCTTACCTCGCCTTGCTGTCGAACACGTACATCGTGCCCAAGCACATCCTCGAAAAGGCTTCCGATCCCAATACGGCGCCATTCAACAATGCCCCGGTGGGGACGGGCCCTTTCAAATGGGACAAGCGCACGCCCGGCGACAACATCTCGCTCGTCGCGAACGAGAAGTTCCACGGCAAGGGCCCGTATCTGGAGCGGGCCATCCTGAAATACATTCCCGACAAGACCGCGCTCTACGCCCAGTTCCGCACCGGCCAGATCGACATCACCATCGGCGGCTTTCCGGAAAACTTCTACCAGGAGGCGACCAAGCTGCAGGGGCGCAAGGTCCAGATCGTCCCCAATGCCTCGCTGGAAATCGTGATGCCGAATCTCGAGCATCCCGCGTTGAAGGATAAGGCGGTCCGCCAGGCTCTCTATGCATCGATCAACAAGCAGGCCATCATCGACGCGATCTATTACGGCCTGCACAAGCCGACCGAATCCTTCGCTCCGCAGGAATCCTGGGCCTACGATCCCAACCTGCCCAAGCAGCAATATGATCTCGCCAAGGCCAACAAGATCCTCGACGAGGCCGGCTGGAAGCGCTCGGGCTCGGGCGTGCGCATGAAGGACGGTGTGTCGCTCGAATTCGCGATCTCGACGACGACGGGCGCTGCGCTGCGCGAGCAGTGTCAGCAGCTGATGCAGCAGGACTGGCAGCAGATCGGCGCGAACGTCAAGATCAACAACATGCCGGGCGCCGTGCTCTTCGGTGAATTCTACACCCGCTCCAAATTCGAGTCGCTGATCGTCGGCACCGCTTTCCGGACTGTCATCGATCCCGATCCGGCCTCGCGCTTCGCCTCGGATTCGATCCCCGCGAAAACCGGCAACGGCGCCAATCAGATGCAGTGGCAGAACGCCGAAGCCGACAAATTGCTCAAGGCCGGCCAGGAGACCTTCGACCAGGCCAAGCGCAAGGAGATCTACTGGAAGCTGCAGGAGCTCGTCCGCGAGGAGCTGCCGATCCTGCCGATCTTCCAGTACGTCGTCGTCGAGGGTCGCAAGGAGGGGCTCGTCGGCTACGAGCCGAACGTCAATGCGCGTCACAATACCTGGAACATGGGTTCCTGGTACTGGGCGCGCTGAGGCGGCAACGGAAACCGCCGGGGTGACCAGTCCGTGAGCGCCTTTCTCCTGCGCCGTTTCGGGCAGGCTGTGCTGTTGCTGTTCATCGTCTCGATGATCGGCTTCGCCATCCTGCATCTGGCTCCGGGCGGGCCGATGTCGCAATTCGCGGCTGGTGGCGAGATGTCCCAGCAGGATCTCGACCGTATCGCCGAGCAGCTCGGCCTCAACCGCGCCCTGCCCATCCAGTACGCCGAATGGCTCTGGCGCATGCTGCGCGGCGATTGGGGCCTGTCCTATCG
>NZ_PQFZ01000038.1 GCF_002917105.1 Allobosea psychrotolerans | reverse complement strand
CCTCCTGCCAGCTTGGCGCGGCGAAACGTTCGAGGATCTGATCCGTCGTGTCCTGACACGAGATCGTACCGTCGAAATCGACGATGGCCTGCCATTCCATTGCTGACGCCCGATCCAGATTGTTGACGGCGGCGTCAGCGCAAGCGGTGTGCCAGCGATCAGTATGTTGATTTGATTAGATATTTTCCGATTGTCTGAATGTTTTGATCTCCCAGTCTTGGAGTTTCCATCAAAAAATGGAGCTTTTCTATGCGCGCTCGTATGGTCGGGACGCTCCGGATCAGCCGGCGCGGCAGTACGGCTTTCTTCGCGATTTCAAGCCGGAAAGCGCTATATCAGCCCTAAAAATGCAGGATATGGCGGAAATGTCCGATGCTGGCGCGGCAAGAGCCTCCCGGCGGTCGAGCCGTTGGCCCGTCAGGGATCGTCTGGCACGTTTCCTGCGGCATGACGGGCTCACGCGCCACGTTTCACCTGTGCGAGAGCTGCTCCACGGGTCCAAGGGATTGCCGATGCTCCGAATTCTCCAGGCGGTCCTGTCGCGGCTCGTCGTCCACGGCACGCTGCATGTCGTCATGCCCGATGGCCGCGGCTTCAGCTGCGGCGACGGCTCCGGTGCGCCGGTCAAGATCCGCTTTGCCGACAGGATGGCCTTATGGGCCTTCCTGCTCGACCCCGAGATGAAGCTCGGCGAGCAGTTCATGGATCGGCGGCTCCTGGTCGAGCAGGGCTCGATCCATGGTTTCCTCGCCCTGATCCTCTCAGGCGTGCGCGGGCAGCCTTCCAGCCTGCTCGAGCGAGCGCTCGATCATGGCCGCTTCCTGCTGCGCCATCTCACCACGCGCAATACGCGCGACCGCTCGCGCGAAAACGTCGCGCATCACTATGATCTCGACGACCGGCTCTACGCGCTCTTCCTCGACGCCGACTGGCAATATTCCTGCGCCTATTTCGAGAACCCGGAGCAGAGCCTCGACGACGCCCAGCTGGCGAAGAAGCGGCACATCGCGGCCAAGCTCCTGGTCGAGCCGGAGCATCGCGTCCTCGACATCGGCTGCGGCTGGGGCGGCATGTGCCTGTACCTGACGGAAACCGCGCGCGCCCGCGAAGCTTTGGGCGTGACGCTGTCGCATGAGCAGCTCGCGGTCGCCAACCAGCGGGCGCAGCGTGCCGGGGCCGGCGAGCGGGCGCGCTTCGCATTGCAGGATTATCGCGATGTCGTCGGCGTCTTCGAGCGCATCGTCTCCGTGGGCATGTTCGAGCATATCGGCCCGCGCTTCTACCCGGCCTTCTTCGAGACCTGCCGGCGCCTGCTGAGCGAGGACGGCGTGATGCTGCTCCACACGATCGGCTGCTCGGACGGGCCAAACCATCCCAATCCCTGGCTGAACCGCTACATCTTCCCCGGCGGCTATCTGCCGGCCCTGTCGGAGATCCTGCCCGCCGCCGAGAAGGCGGGGCTCATCGTCACCGATGTCGAGGTGCTGCGATTGCACTACGCCAAGACGTTGCAGGCCTGGCGCGAGCGCTTCATGGCGCGTCGCGCGGAGGCACTCGCGCTCTATGACGAGCGCTTCTGCCTGATGTGGGAATTCTATCTGGCGATGAGCCAGGCTGCCTTCGAATATCAAGACGTCGTCGTCTTCCAGCTCCAGATCGTGCGCCGCCAGGAGGCCGTTCCCTTGACGCGTGACTATATCGACGAGCGCAAGGCGGCCCTGCGGACGGCCGAGGCGGCGGCGGACATGACGAGAAGGCCGTCGAACCTGGCTCCCGCGGCCTGACGTCATCCGAGGCTCGAAACCGATGAACCGCCGAACATTGAAAGTCTGGTGAAAGCTTGGCGGGTTAACGGTCGGTCAGTCGCGCCTCAGGCAATCCTCTCGACGACAAAGAGGAGTTGAGGCGCGCGAGGAAAAACGAACCAAGGAGGCTGCCCCATGCGCGCCCGTATTCTCACGACATCCCTCGCTTTCGCGGCCCTGCTCGCCGGGGTCAGCGCCGTGCTCGCGGCCGACAAGGTCACCATCATCGTGGGCGGCTATGAGAAGCAGATCTATCTGCCTGCCAAGCTCGCCGAGAGCCTCGGCTATTTCAAGGATGAAGGGCTCGAGGTCGAATTGCTGAACGAGGCCGCCGGCGTCGATGCGGAAAACGAGATGCTCGCCGGCGCCGTCCAGGGCGTCGTCGGCTTCTACGACCATTGCGTCGACCTGCAGGCCAAGGGCAAGTTCGTGATGTCGGTCGTCCAGTTCAGCCGGGCGCCGGGCGAAGTCGAGCTGGTTTCGAGCAAATATCCCGACGTGAAGTCGATGGCCGATCTCAAGAGCAAGAATCTCGGCGTCACCGGGCTCGGCTCCTCCACCAACTTCCTGAGCCAGTATCTGATGCTGAAATCCGGGGTGAAGCCCGGCGACTACACCACTCTTCCCGTCGGCGCCGGCACGACCTTCATCGCCGCCATGCAGCAGGACAAGATCCAGGCCGGCATGACCACGGAGCCGACGATCTCGCGCCTGCTGGCGACTGGGGAGGCTCGCGTGCTGGTCGATATGCGCACCGTCGAGAAGACCACGGAAGCGCTTGGCGGCACCTATCCGGCGGCCTCGCTCTACATGCAGACGGCCTGGATCGAGAAGAACAAGCCCGTCGTCCAGAAGCTCGCCAATGCCTTCGTCAAGACGCTGAAATACATCGACACGCACAGCGCCGCCGACATCGCCGACAAGATGCCGAAGGACTATTACGCCGGCAACAAGGATGCCTACGTCAAGGCGCTCGCCGACGGGAAGGCGATGTTCACCAAGGACGGCGTGATGCCCCAGGGCGGGCCCGAGACGGTGCTCGCCGTGCTCTCTGGCTTCTCGAAGAACATCAAGGGCAAGCAGATCGACCTGTCCAAGACCTACACGACAGAGTTCGTGAAGAACGCCAAATAGCGCCCGCTCGCATCCCAGGGGGCGGCACGCCGCCCCTAACTCTCCTGCCTCGAAACCAAACAACGCCGCGAAGCCGGCGAAGGAGGATGCATGTCCGCGACGGACCCGAATGAAAGCCCGGCGATCGAGCTGATCAATGTCAGCCGGCGCTTCATCACCCCCGACGGCAAGTCGATGACGGCGATCCGCGATTTCAACATGAGCGTGGCGCGCGGCGAGTTCGTCGCCGTCGTCGGTCCCACCGGCTGCGGCAAGTCGACGACGCTCAATCTCGTCACGGGCCTGGCCAGCCCGTCGAGCGGCGAGGTCCGCCTGTTCGGCGGCCCGGTCAACGGCATCGACCCGCGCATCGGCTTCGCCTTCCAGACCGATGCGCTCTTTCCCTGGCGCAGCGTCATCGACAATGTCGTCGCCGGACCGCTGTTCCGCGGCAAGCCGCGCGAGGAGGCCTATGCGAGGGCGCGCGAATGGCTGGCCCGCGTTCACCTCACCGGCCATGAGAGCAAATATCCGCACCAGCTCTCCGGCGGCATGCGCAAGCGTGTCTCGCTGGCGCAGACCTTCATCAACGAGCCGCAGATCCTGCTGATGGACGAGCCTTTCTCCGCGCTCGACGTGCAGACGCGCGTGGTGATGCATGACGTGCTGCTCGACCTCTGGTCGGAGGCCAAGGCCTCGGTCGTCTTCGTCACGCATGATCTCGAGGAGGCGATCGCGCTCGCCGACAAGGTCTATGTGCTGACCTCCGGGCCGGCCACGGTGAAGTCGGTCTATCCCGTCCACCTGCCGCGCCCGCGCATCGTCAGCGAGATCCGCTACCAGGAGGACTTCATCGCCCTGTCCAAGACGATCTGGGACGACCTGCGCGACGAGGTCACGCGTGGCGCCGCCCGCGACGAAGCCCGTGCAGCCTGAGGAGACAAGGACATGACCGACACAGCCATCGCCTCGGGCGCCATCTTCCGCGCCGGCACCTCAGATGCCGAGATCGAAGCCGCCGCCGCCAAGGCATCCCGCCACCGCAAGCACATGGTGCTGTTCTGGCGCTGGGCCATTCTTGCCGCCATCCTCGGCGGCTGGGAGATCGCCTCCCGCACCGCGATCATCGACGAGTTCTTCTTCTCGAGCCCGAGCGCGATCTATGCGCGCCTGGTCGAATGGATCACGGAGGGCACCTCGGAAGGCCCGCTCTGGTTCCATCTCTGGGTGACGATGGAGGAATCGCTGATCGGCTTCGCGACCGGCTCGATCGCCGGCATCGTGGTCGGCATCGCGCTCGGCCGCAACCGCATGCTCGCCGACATCTTCTCCATCTACATCAAGGTGATCAATTCGATCCCGCGCGTCGTGCTGGCGCCGATCTTCATCATGATCTTCGGCCTCGGCCTCGCTTCCAAGGTCGCGCTCTCCTTCGTGATGGTGTTCTTCGTCGTCTTCGCCAACGCCTTCCAGGGCGTGCGCGAGGCCGACCGGAACCTGATGGCCAATGCGCAGATCCTGGGCGCCAAGGGCTGGCAATTGACGCGTGCGGTGGTGATCCCCTCGGCGATGAGCTGGATCTTCGCCTCGCTCCATGTCAGCTTCGGCTTCGCCATCGTCGGCGCCATCGTCGGCGAGTTCGTCGGGGCGCGCTACGGCGTCGGCCTCCTGATCAACATCGCCAAGGGCTCCTTCGACGCGGCTGGCATGTATGCGGCGATCGTCATCATCATGGTCGTGGCGCTCGCCGCCGAATATCTGATGACCTGGGTCGAGAACAGCCTCGCGACCTGGCGTCCGGCGCCGCTGCAGGACAACCAGTAAGATGCATGGTGCCGGCGGCTGTTCTTCAGCTCGCCGGCAGCACGATGTCGGCGCGCAGGCCGGGCGGCGGTGTGCGTTGCGACAAGGTGATGTGGCCGCCATGGGCGGCCACGATCTCACGTACGATCGCAAGCCCCAACCCGGTCCCTTCCGTGCCCGAGGACAGGCGATAGAAGCGCTCGAACACCCGTTCGCGCTCGGCCTCCGGGATGCCCGGACCATTATCCTCGATACTGAGATGGATTTCGCCGGGCTCCCGCGTCAGGCGCACGCTGACGGCTCCGCCCTCGGGCGTGTAGCGCAAGGCGTTCTCGACCAGATTGGCCACCATCTCCCTGAGCAGCGTGACATGGCCCTGCAGTTCCAGGCCGGCCTCGTCGCCCTCGAAGGAGAGGTCTATGCGCCGGTCGAAGGCGAGCATGGCGCGGCTTTCGAGCGCGGCCCGGGTGATCCCGGCGAAGTCGACCGCCTCCTTGCGCATTGCCGCACCGCCGGGCTCCGCCCGCGCCAGCACCAGAAGCTGGTTGACGACGCGGGCCATGGCGTCGAGCCCGCCATCGATCGCGGCCAGGGCCTCGGTCTTGGCCGCGGTCTCGGTGTCGCGCAATCCGACAGTGGCCTGTGTCTTCAGCACGGCGAGCGGGGTGCGCAACTGATGCGAGGCGTCGGCGACGAAGCGCCGTTGCAGCGTGATATAGGTCTGGATGCGCGCGAAAGCGTGGTTCAGTGCGTCGATCAGCGGCTTCAACTCGGTCTGGAGGTTCTCGGCGGCCAGGGGGCGAAGCGAGCCGGGATCGCGGGCGAGGAGCTCGCTGCGCAGGCGCAGCAGCGGCGCCAGGCCCCTGTGAAGACCAAACAGCGCCAGCAGCGCCGCGATCCCGACGAGAAGCGTCTGATCACGCAGCGATCTCAGCCAGAGTTCGGTGACGAGCCGGTCGCGGCCGCGCAAGCTCGTGGCGACCACGACGAGGGCGTTTCCGCCCGCCGACTTCGAGACGACAGGCTGGGCGATTGCAACTGCCCGGATGTCCTCGACGCGAAACCGCGCCTCGAAATGGACCGGCTGGAGGTCGGTGGGAGCTCGCGGCGGGATCGCGACGTCGGGAAAGCCTGCGATCAATTCTCCCGACGGCGCGATGACACGGTAGATCACATGGTCCCGGTCGGGCGAGGCGAACATCTCCAGCGCGGAGGGCGGGATCAGCGCCTCGACCCTGCCGTCATTGTCCTTCACCTGCTCGGCGATGACACGGGCCGAGGCCAGCAAGGTGCGGTCGGTGATCAGGTTGGCGGTCGCGACCGCGCTGCGATAGGTCGTCCAGGCATTGAACGCGACCAGGCCGGCCAGCGGGATCAGAAGCCAGCCCAACAACTCGCCGCGTAGACTCCTAGGCATCCTGCCTCCTCAGCGCGTAGCCGAGGCCGCGCAAGGTGCCGATCGCGACGCCCCGGCCCTCCAGTTTCTTGCGGACGCGGTGGACATAGATCTCGATCGCGTTCGAGCTGGCATCGTCGTCGAGGCCGAATACGGTTTCGCTCAGGGCGGCTTTCGACACGACGCGGCCGGAGGCCAGGATGAGCGTTTCCAGCACCGCATGCTCGCGCTGCGTCAGGGACAGGGCATCACCCGCCAGCAGGAACTGGCGCGTATTGGTCTCCAGTTCGAGCGTGCCGAAGACGACGCGCAGGGTCTTGTCGTTTTGCCGGCGACGCAACTGCGCGCGAATGCGCGCCTCCAGCTCGTCGGGGTCGAACGGCTTGACGAGGTAGTCGTCGGCGCCGGCGTCGAGCCCGGCGATGCGGCTGGTGACGGCGTCATTGGCGGTCAGGATGATGACGGGCGTCAGGCCGCGGCGGCTCCGGAAACGCTGCAGCACTTCGAGCCCGCTCATCTGCGGCAGGCCCATATCAAGGATGATCACGTCATAATGTTGCGTCGACAGCGCCGCATCGGCATCCGCGCCGTCATGGACGCAATCGACGACATAGCGGCTCTTGCGCAGCAACCGGCCGAGCCAGTCCGAAAGCTCGCGATTGTCCTCGACCAGTAAAATGCGCATCTGCCATCGCTGCCCGGGCGGTAGTGCTCCTTATGTTCCAAAAGCCGGGAGAGGGCAAAGCCAGGGCCCGGTACGAGCCTGCCGCGCGAGCGTCACCGAGCGGTGTCGCCATTTTTCGAACAAAGCGCGCCTCATGCGACGGGGCTCTCGCTGTCAGGCCGCGCTCTGTGCCCGGTGCTGCTGCGGCAGCAGGAAAGGCAGGCCCGGCGCCGGCGCGCGGCTGAGCGAGAGGTCGACCTTGAAGACCTGGCGCAGCAGCGCGTCGTCCAGCGTGGCGGCGGGGGCGCCGCGGGCGACGATGCGGCCCTGGTCCATGATGACGAGCTCGTCGGCATAGGTCACGGCGAGGTTGAGGTCGTGCAGCACGATCAGCACGGCGACGCCACGGCTGGCCAGGCTGCGGGCCATGTCCAGGAGCGCGAGCTGGTGGCAGAGGTCGAGGCTGGCGATGGGCTCGTCGAGGAAGAGCGCCTGGGATGGCCCGGCGCCGCGCCCGGCCTCGAGCTGGCAGAGCGCGCGGGCGAATTGCACCCGCTGCTGTTCACCGCCCGAGAGGGTCTGGTAGCTGCGCGCGGCGAGGTCGAGCACGCCGGCTGCGCTCAGGGCCTGACCGATCAGGGCCTCGCGCTGGCCACGCGGCAGGCGGCGGCCGACGCCGTCGACGCCCAGCCGTGCGACCTCGTAGACGGTGAAGGGGAAGGCGAGCCTGGTCTGCTGCGCCATCACGGCGCGCCGCGAGGCGAGCCGCCAGCCCGGCACCGCAGCGAGCGCTTCGCCATCGAAGGATATTCTGCCTGCGCTCGGCTGCAATTCGCCGGTCAGGAGCTTCAGCAGCGTCGACTTTCCCGCACCGTTGGGGCCGACCAGAATGGTCGTCCGGCCTGGATGGAGCTCAAGCGTGGCCTGATCGACGAGCTTGCGCCGGCCGATCGCGAAGCCCACGCCTTCGCAGGCGACGAGCGCGGAGCCGTGTTCATCAGAGGTCGACATGGTTTGCCCGGCGCAGGAGGAGCCAGAGGAAGAACGGCGCGCCGACCGCTGCGGTGACGATGCCGATGGGCAGTTCCGCCGGGGCTACGATCAGGCGCGCGGCGATGTCTGCCCCGACCAGCAGGGTCGCGCCGCCAAGCGCCGAGAGCGGCAGCAGCAGGCGATGATCGGGCCCGATGGCGATCCGGATCAGATGCGGCACGACGATGCCGACGAAGCCGATGACGCCGGCTGTGGCGACGCTTGCGCCCACGGCGAGCGCGACGAGCAGAATGGCGAGCCCCTTGATGCGCTGCACCGGCAGGCCGAGATGGTAGGCCTCCGCCTCGCCCAGCATCAGGGCGTTGAGCCCGCGCGCGAGCAGGGGTACCGCGAAGAGCAGAGGCAGCACGATCGGCGCCACGATGACGAGCTTGGCCCAGCTCGCACCGCCGAGACTGCCGAGCGACCAGAAGGTCAGGTCGCGCAATTGCCTGTCGTCCGAGATGAAGGCGAGCAGCCCCGTGAGCGAACCTGCGAGTGCGCCCAGCGCAACGCCGGCGAGCAGCATGGTCGCAATCGAGGTGCGGCCCTGGCGCGTCGCGATCAGATAGAGCGCCAATGTCGAGACCAGGCCGCCGCAAAAGGCGCCGACGGGGAGGGCGGCGAAGGGCAATGTGAAGCCGGTGCCGGCGAGGAGACGGTCGCCCAGGACGATGGTCGCCGCGGCGGCAAGCCCCGCCCCGGCCGAGACGCCGACGAGGCCGGGGTCGGCGAGCGGATTGCGGAACAGGCCCTGCATCAGTGCGCCTGAGATGGCGAGTGCCGCGCCGATCAGCATGGCGAGCAACACGCGAGGCAGGCGAATGTTGAGCACGACCAGCGCGTCGCGCCCGATGAGCAGTTCGTCGTGGCCGGAGAGCTTGGCCATCAGAATCCCGGCAACGCGGGCCGGCGCGATCTGGACCGCACCCTGACCGGTCGCGACGACGGCGAGCATGAGGCAGAGCAAGGTCACGCCGACGATCGCGAGTGCCCCCTGCCGCCTGCGGCCGGCCGCGAAGGCTGCAAGCGACGACAAGGCGGTGAGTTCGCCGGGGCGGGCGGCCAGCGTCATGGTGCAGCCGCCGTCTTCAGCGGCGGGATTGTGGCGTTGGGATAGAGCGCGGCCATGAGGTCGCGGGCGGCCGCCGGCGTGCGCGGACCGAAACCGAGCAGATAGAGGCCGTCCATGACGATATGGGCGCGGTGCGCCGCCGCCGGCGTCTGGGAGAAGGCCGGCAAGGCGAACAGCGCCTCGGTCGCCGTGTCGTGGTTGCCGCTGTTGCGCATCATCAGGATGGCGTCGGGCGCAGCCGCGATGATCGCCTCGTCGGTCATCGGCTTGTAGCCCTCGACCGCGGCTGCCGCATTGATGCCGCCGGCGAGCTCGATGATCGCGTCCGCCGAACTGTTGCGTCCGCCGACCAACGTGCGGCCATTCTGCAGCGAGAGCACGAAGAGCACCCGTCGCTTAGCTGGCAAAGTCGTGCGTAGCGCCGCCAATTCGTCGAAACGCGCCTTGGTCTGCGCCGCGAGCCGGCGCGCGGGCTCGACCGCGCCGGCGACCGCGCCGATCGCCTCGATCTTGGTGACGACGCCCTCGGCGCTGGTGTCGTCGGGAATCCGCGCGAGGCGCACGCCCGCTTCATTCAGCAGCGAGATCGCATCCGGCGGGCCGGCGCTGGCTATCGCCATGACGAGCGAGGGCTTGAGCGAGAGCACGCCTTCAGCCGAGAGGGCCCGGACATAGCCGATATTGGGCTTGTCCTTCAGCGCCTCGGCCGGGAACTGGCTGGTCGAGTCGACTCCCACGAGCCTGTCCTGGAGGCCCAGCGCATAGAGCACCTCGGTGATCACGCCGCCAGCGGCGACGATGCGCTCGGGCGTCTGCGCGAAGCCACGCGTGACGAACGAGGCGGAGCTCGTCAGATCGATGGCGGCGATCAGCGTCAAGGCGAGAGCTGCCCCGAGTTCGCGCCGATTGAGGCGGCGAGCCGCCGGGGCGAGCAGGACGTTGCGGCCGGCCATGAGATCATCTCCGTCAGGTGTTGATCGCCTCGCATCAGCATTCGATGCAAGTATTCGTTCTTTTTAATTCGTCTAAATTAGATTATGTTTCGGCGTTGTTGACGGAGATATTCAGTTTTACTACAGGGGGTCAAGAGCGGCTCGCCAGGCACGGTGGCCGCCGAACGCGTGTTGGCGAGGCGCTCCAGCGTCAGCCAGCCAGCTGTCATGACCCTTGAATCGAGGCTGCACCGTGTATTCTTCCGCCATGATCGGGCGCGTTTCCGGATCGTCTTGAAAACAGAGAATTCTTGCCGAACCGGATGGCAGTCCCGCCCGGTTCGGCACGCTAGAGCATTCCAGCGTTTCTCCGAATCGCAAGAATGCTCTAGCTCCTTGTTTTATCTCATTTTCTTCACGCGAACCGGTGCCCACTTCGCTCGAAATGCTCTAGCAGAACCACCCGAGCCAGCTCATCCGCCAGCCAAGTCAGGATCAATCCCATGTTCATCGCCATGAACCGCTTCAAGGTCGTCAAGGGAGAGGAGGCTGCCTTCGAGGCGGTCTGGTCGTCGCGCAAGACGCGCCTCGACGAGATGACGGGCTTCCTCGGTTTCCATCTGCTGAAGGGCCCGGAGAAGGCGGACCACACCCTCTATTCCTCGCATACCAGCTGGGCCTCGAAGGAGGATTTCACGGCCTGGACCAAGTCCGAGCAGTTCCGCGAATCCCATCGCAATGCCGGCCAGCCGCGGGAGACGCCGATGTATCTCGGTCATCCCGAGTTCGAGGGCTTCGAGACTGTGCTGAGCGAAAGCAATCCGCGTCGGCCTCGCCAGGCGGCCGAGTGAGGGGAGGCGGTATGTCGATCTCGCAGGTGATCCCGCTGGCCGGCCAGGAACCGCCGGCAACCGACCCGATGGCGCGTGTCAGGCAGATGCTGGCGGCCAAGCCCGACGGTGTCATCGAGGCGATCGCCCGCGAGGTCGGCGTACCGACGCTTGCCGTGCTGGAGGAGACGCCACTGGGGCAGCGGACGGCGATCGCGCCCGAGCGCTTCGAGGCGCTCTGGCAGGAGCTCTCGAACTGGGGGAGCGTGCTCTTCATCGTCCACACGCCCGATATCGTGCTGGAATGCGAAGGCGCGCTGCCGGTCGGCTCCTTCGGTCATGGCTATTACAACATTCATGGCGACAGCCCGATCGGGGGCCACATCAAGGCCGAGAATTGCAGAGCGATCTATCTGGTCGACCGGCTCTTCCACGGGCGCCGGTCCTGCTCGGTGCAGTTCTTCAACGGTGCGGGTGAGGCGATGTTCAAGGTCTTCGTCCGGCGCGATGCGAGCCGAGCGCTGATCGCCGAACAGGTCACATTGTTCGAGGGGCTGAAGACCAGCTTCGCCTGACGGCCTGCGCTGCGGCCACGCGCTAGAGTATCGCCCCTGCTCCAGGCGATGTGGCCGTTTAGCGTTTGGTAGGACATCCATGCGTTCCTGATGAGCTTGGTGTCGGAGCGGACCCGGTCGACGGGCCGGCAAATGAGGCGTCGTTGCTTGAGCCGATCGATCTTCGTCCTCGCGCTTGCGCTGTTCGCGTGGCCCATGCCGGCTAGCGCCTTTTGGCAGCGCTCGCATATCGGTGCCTGCAGCGGAGCGCGGAATGCGGCCGAATGGAATCGGCTGCAATGCTGGATCTTCGCGCCGGTTTATGAGTGGCCCATCCCCGAGGCGCGGGTCGACGTGCGTTACTGGCCACATAGTGCGCCGCGCTGGCGCAAATAGGCAGCCTGCTGCCCTGGAACAGGTCGCATTCGGCCAGTCTCGCCTGAATTCCAAAAAAGAGAATGAATCTAGAAGTTTACAGCATTGCGCCTACGAAAGGCCGATGCCCGCTGTTTCGCGCACCCCCCTATTCGGCACGCGAACCGGCGGCTACTTCGCCCGAAAGCGCTCTCACCTCCTGATGCTCGACCTGCGCGGCGGGACATGGCACCGTGCCTGCATCTGCGGCCGCGGTGAGCGCGGCGCATGACGATCCTGGCGGCACGGATGCAGCGTCGGTCCTTTCTCTGTGCGTTGGCCTCCCTCCCCGCGGGCTTCGCGTCGTCGTCCACCGAGGCGGCCGAACGCATACGGTTGGCGGCCTTCATGATCGGCCTGCCGCTCGACCATCCGATCGTGCTGGCGCGACTGGGCACCCTGAAGCGCCTGATGGTGCAGCGCGGCTGGATCGAAGGGCAGAATATTCGCTATCTCGTCCGCTCCTCCAACTCCGATCCCCAGACCCTGGCGGCGACGGCCAGGGACCTGGTCGGCGAAACGCCCGACGTCATCATCGCCGGCTCCAGCACCGAGACGGCTGCCGTCCTGGCCGCGACGCGCACGATCCCGGTGTTGTTCTCGACGGCGTCCGATCCGGTCGGGAGCGGTTTCGTGCGTTCGCTCGAGCGCCCGGAAGGCAACGCGACCGGCTTCAGCAACAATGAGCCGTCTATGGCGGCGAAATGGGTCGACCTGCTGCGCGAGATCGCGCCGGCGACCGTGCGGATCGGCGTCATCTACAATCCGCTGTCCGCGGCGGCGGGAGGCGTGACCTATGTCGAACATCTGCGCTGGAGCGCAAAAGAGGTCGGGATGTCGCTGGTCGGCGCTCCGGTCTCCGCCCTGAGCGAGATCGAGCCCGCACTTGCCGAACTCGCCGCGCAACCGGGGACGGGACTGTTTTTCCCGCCGGACAGCTTCACCTTCCGGAATGCCCGGGCGATCGTGCCGCTGGTGGCGAAATACCGGATGCCGACGATGTACCCTTACGAGACCTTCGTCGAAGCCGGCGGGCTGATGTCCTATACCGGCGGTCGCGATGAATCCGATCTGGTCATGGCGAGCTATATCGACCTGATCTTTCGTGGAGCGAACGTCGCCGAGCTCCCGGTCCAATTTTCGCGCAGCTTCGAGCTGGTGATCAATGAGAAGGCGGCGATGGCGCTGGGATTGACGATCCCGCTTTCGCTGCGCGTGCGCGCCTCGCGGATCCTGTCATGAGAAGGATCGTCGACGCGGGCACGCGCGGGCCGCGCGGCGCGCTGGCCCGCAAATATGCGCTGTTCGTCGCCTTCGCGATCAGCCTCGCCCTGGGCATCAACGGCATCGTCGGTACGATCTTCGCCTTCTCCGATCAACGGGCGCTGGTGGCGCGTGTCCAGCAGGAGCAGGCGCAGGCAGCGGCGCAGCGCATCAGCGGATTTGTCGGCGATATCGTGCGGCAGCTCGATTGGGTTTCGCTGAACAGCTCGGGCGCACTTGCCCTGGAAGAGCTTCATCTCGATGGGCTGCGCCTGCTGCGGCAGGCTCCGGCGATCCTCGATCTCAGGCGAACGGACGCCGAAGGGCGCGAATTGCTGGCCTTGTCGCGCACTGACCGCGACCGCATCGGCGCGGGGACGGACCTGTCCAGCGATCCGATCGTCCAGGCGGCATTGGCCCAGGGCAACTTCCGGAGCGGTGTCGAATTCCGGCGCGGCTCCGAGCCATATCTGCTGCTTGGAAAACGGGTGGCCGAAACGAAAGGCGGCGTGGTCCTGGCAACGGTCAATCTGACCTTCATCAAAGAGCTCGTCTCGCAGATGAAGGTCGGTGCGGAAGGACGGGCCTATGTCGTTGACCGTACCGGTCGGCTGATCGCGCATCCCGATCTCCGCTTCGTCCTGAGAGGCACGAATCTGCTGCCACTCCTGCAGGCCTATCCGCGGCCGGATTTTCAAGGCGCGATGCTGCCCGGCAACAGCCTGTCGACGCGCGATATCGAGGGGCGGGCTGTCCTGTCGGTCGTCGCGCCCGTGCCGAATCTCGATTGGAGCGTCATCGTCGATCTGCCCCAAAGCGAGGCTTATGCGCCGATCTATGCTTCGATCCTGCGCTCGCTGATCATCCTCGCCGGGGCGCTGCTCATCACCGTGATAACCAGCATCCTGCTCAGCGGGCGCCTGGTCGCGCCGGTCCGAGCGCTGACCGAAGGCGCCGCCCGGATCGGCGAGGGCCAGCTCGACGAGCGCATCGACATCCGTACCGGCGACGAGCTCCAGGAGCTCGGCGACCAGTTCAACCTGATGGCGGAACGCTTGCAGGAAAGCCGCAGCATTCTGGAGGACAAGGTGTCCCAGCGCACGGCCGCCCTTGCCAAGGCGCTCGACCAGGCATCGGCCGGGCAGCGCGCTGCCGAGCAGGCGCGCGAATTGGCCGAGGAGGCGACGAAAGCCAAATCCCGCTTCCTCGCGGTGGTGGGGCACGACATCCGCACGCCCTTGTCGGGCGTGCTCGGCGTGCTCGAAATTCTCGATCGCAAGCGCATGAGCCAGCGCGACCGGCGGTTGGTCGAAATGGCGGCGACCTCCGGCGAGACGCTGATCGACCTCGCCAATGCGACGCTCGACCTCTCGCGGCTGGAGGCGGGCACCGAGAGCCTGGAGAAGCGTGACTACGAGCCGGGCGCCCTGCTCACGGCGGCCATCGCGCTGATGCGGCCGGCGGCCGAGCGCAAGGGTCTCGCGCTCCGTCTCGACATCGCGCCCGTCGCCATGGCCCGGCTCAACGGCGATCCCGGCAAGATCAACCGGATCGTCCAGAACCTCCTGCGCAATGCGATCAGCTTCACCGATGCCGGCGAGATCGAGGTTGGCGCAGCATTTGAGCCGGCCGAAGACGGGTCGGGCCAGGTGCTGGTGATCGCGGTGCACGATACCGGCATCGGTATCGATCCCGCCATGCAGCGCCGCATCTTCCAGGATTTCGTGCAGGTCGACCCCGAAACCGGGCGGCGCTCCGGTGGGGTCGGTCTGGGCCTGGCGATCTGCACCAAGCTTGCGAATCTGATGGGCGGCTCGATCTCGGTCCTCAGCGAAGTCGGGGTCGGCAGCACCTTTTGGGTCAGGTTGCCGGCTGCCGCCGCGACGAGCGCCGTGCATTTGTCTCGTGAGGAGACGACCGAGGCGCCGCTTGTCGTACTCGTCGTCGATGACGAGCCCGTTACGCGGGAGGTGGCGCGGATCATGATCACCAAGGCGGGGCACCGCGTGCTGACAGCCAGCTCCGGCGAGGCTGCGCTGGCGCTATTGGCATCGAAGCACGTCGATCTCGTGCTGCTCGACATGCACATGACCGGCATAGACGGCATCGAGACGGCTGCCGCGATCCGCGCCATCCCGGAGATCGCCTGCCCGACGATCGTGGCACTGACCGCCGATGTGTCGCCGGAGACGATGCGCCGGCTTCTCGCGGCAGGCCTGACCACGATCGTGCCCAAGCCCGCGACGTCCGCGGCCTTGCGGCAGGTGCTGACGCGCAACGCGCGCAGGCCGGGCCGTCTGGCGAATGCGTACCTGTCGCCGGACCACCCTGTCGACGGCGCCTTCCTCGACGAGCAGGCGTTGCTGGTGGGAGCCGAGCGCATGGAGCGTCTCGTTGCGCTGTTCCAGACAGTCTCGGAGGATCTGCTGGAGCAGCTCGGCCGGGCGACCGAGCAGGGCGACCGCAAGACGCTCGAGCGGGCGGCGCATCAGTTCGCGAGCTCGGCCAGCGCGCTGGGCCTGGGCCAGGCCGTGACCATCGCAGCGACGATCGAGGCCGAGGCTCGTGTTGCATCCATGCAGGTCATGGCGCAGGCCGTGGCCGATCTGGAGCGGGCGCGCGGCGAAGCGCTGGCGGCGCTTGCATCGCGAAGCGCGGCGGTTGTGAAGGCCGTGCCGGAGGATCAGGCGTTACGGTCGGCGAAGATGCCGAGCTTGTAGCCGATGCCGCTGACGGTTGCGATCACCCCTGGGTCGCCGGCTCCCGTCAGCTTGCGTCGCAGCCGCGCCACCAGCGCGTCGACGGTGCGGGCGTCGACCTCGCCATGGCGGTTGCTGACGACCTCGATCAGGTAGTCACGGCTGAGCGGCCGGCCATTGCTGTCGACGAGCGCAGCGAGCAGGTCGAACTCGCCCCGCGTCAGGCGGATCGGATCGCCGTTGACCGTCGCCAGCTCGCGCCGCAGCAGGTCGATCATGAAGGGGCCGAAGGTGATCGTGGTGCTGCGCCGGGCCGTATCGCGCTCGATCTTGCGGCGGCGCAGCAGCGAGCGCGTCCGCGCCAAGAGATCGCGCAGATTGACCGGCTTGGTGACGTAGTGGTCGCCTGCGAGCTCGAGCCCGACGATCCTGTCGATGTCGGTGTCGCGGCGCGTGACGAAGATGATGCCGGCGTCGGAAAAGCTCTGGAGCTCCTTGGCCAGGTCGAACCCATCGCCATCAGGCAGGACGACATCGAGGAAGATCAGTTCGGGCTTGACCCGACGCACCACCCTGCGCGCCTCGGCGACGCTCTCGGCCTCCTCGACCCTGAAGCCCTGGTCGGTGAAATAGCCCGAGATCATGGCGCGCGTCACGGGATCGTCCTCGACGATGACGAGGCGTTCGCGGTTCGCCGCTGCCGTTTCGCTCGCCGCGTTCATGCCCGAAGCGCACCTGTCAGATCAGATCCGGCCCGAAGCACCGGTCGCATGCGCCGAGCCCCCCCCGGCGTGCCTGTACGATCCATCTGTCCGACGGGCTTTGCAAGGCGATGCGCGCGGGCGACGTGAATGCCGGTTCACGAATGAGAGACATCTTGCAGGCAGGGGAGAGGTTTCCGGCAGCGCGCGTGGCACGGATATTCGCCGGTGCCGGCAGGCAGATGTTAATCATGGCAAGCAATAGGGCCGTGTTGCACTTTGTTTCTGCACCGGGATTTAGGATTTCTCGCAGAAGAACGCCTCGCCCGAATAGTGGAGATCTGGCTGGGCCTTGTGACTGCGTGTCTTTCGCTCGCCGTCGGGCAGACTCTTGACGGAAGAGAAGGGTGACATGGCTTTCAAGGCGATGATCAGGGCAATGAGGCCGCATCATTGGCTGAAGAACGGGCTCGTCTTCATCCCGATCCTGCTGAATCACGACGTCTTCGATCTGGAGTCGCTCGGACAGGGGCTCGTCGCCTTCATCTCCTTCAGCCTGATGGCCTCGTCGATCTATCTCCTCAACGACATCGTCGATGTCGAAGCCGATCGCCGGCATCCGACGAAGTGCAAGCGTCCGCTGGCTGCCGGCGAGATCACCGCGCGCCAGGCCTATATGGCGGTACCCGCCTTGCTGGCCGCCGCTTTCGCCCTGTCCCTGCTGCTGCCGCAGCCACGGCTTTTCGTGCTGGCGTTGACGGCTTATCTCGGCCTCGCCTTGGCCTATCTCTTCGTACTCAAGCGCAAGCTCCTGGTCGATGTGCTGGGGCTGGCGGCGCTGCACACCTTGCGCATCCTGGCTGGCAATGCCGCAGCCGCGATCCCGCTCTCGTCATGGCTGCTCGCTTTCTCGATGTTCCTGTTCCTGAGCCTGGCGCTGGTGAAGCGCTATGCCGAGCTCAGGATCACGCAGGACCAGTCGGGGCTGAAAAAAGCCGGGCGGGGCTATCATGCCGAGGATATCGAGGCGCTTTCGCAGCTCGGCATGGCCTCGGGCTGCACCTGCGCCCTGATCCTGGCGCTCTATGTCGACAGCGCCGCGGTGAAGCAGCTCTACCGTCACCCGGAGCTGATCTGGCTGATCTGCCCGATCGTTCTCTACCAGATGTCGCGGGTCTGGTTCCTGGCCAGGCGCGGCCTGATGCCGGACGATCCGCTCGTCTTCATGATCAGCGACTGGCGCAGCCAGGTGACGGGTTCGCTCGTCCTGCTGATCATGGTCGCGGCGACGATCCTGCCGTGAACGAGACCGAGCCGGAGTGCCGCTCCTGGGGTGGGCTCGTCGCTCGCGATACCGCGGTCGTCGCGGCCGAGCCGTGGATCGCCGCGCCGTCGCAGTATCGGGTGCCGGCCCTGGCCTACGGCAATGGCCGCTCCTATGGCGATTCCTGCTTGAACGATGGCGGCGCACTCATTCTCGGCCGCGGCCTCGACCGAATCCTCGCCTTCGACCGCGAAGGCGGCCTCCTGACCTGTGAGGCGGGCGTACTGCTCGACGATGTGCTGAAGCTGACCGTTCAGGCCGGCTGGTTTCCGCCGGTGACGCCCGGCACCGCATTCGTCACGATCGCCGGTGCGCTGGCCAACGACGTCCACGGCAAGAACCACCATCGCGCCGGCACTTTCGGCAGGCATGTGCGCGCCTTCGAACTGATCCGCTCGGATGGCAAACGCATGACCTGTGCGCCGGACCTGAACAGCGAACTCTTCGCGGCGACCATCGGCGGCTTTGGATTGACCGGCCTGATCACGCAAGTGACGCTGCAATTGATGCCGGTCGCCTCCGCCGAGATGGAGCAGGAGGTGCTGCATTTCGATGGGCTCGACCGCTTCTTCTCGATCGCGGCTGAATCGGATGCGAGCCATGACTACACTGTCGCCTGGATCGACTCACTGGCGAGTGGTGCGAAATTCGGCCGCGGCGTCTTCTTCCGGGCCAATCATGCAAGGGGGGGCGATGCGCCGCTCGTGCGCGCGAAGCGGCCGCTGCCGTTTCCGATCAGACCGCCGATCCCGCTGATCAACGGGCTGACCTTGCGCGCCTTCAATGCGCTCTACCGGGCGACGCAGCCCTCGTCGCCCGAGCCACGGCGCATTCCCTATCGGCCATTCTTCTATCCGCTCGATCGTGTCGCCAACTGGAACCGCGCCTATGGACCCAAGGGCCTGCGCCAGTTCCAATGCGCTGTGCCGATGGCCGATGCCCGCCAGGCGGTGGAAGCGATGCTGAGGCGCACGCTGGCGGCGGGGGAGGCTTCGTTCCTGACCGTGCTCAAGCTTTTCGGCGATCTGCCGTCGCCCGGCCTGATGTCGTTCCCGATCGCAGGGGCGACCCTGACACTCGACTTTCCGAATCGCGGGGCGCGCACCGAGGTGCTGCTGGCGGAGCTCGACCGGATCACGATCGAGGCCGGCGGACGCGTGAATCCCTACAAGGATGCGCGCATGTCGCCGGCGACATTCGAGGCCTCCTTCCCGGATTGGCGGGAGTTTGCACGCCATATCGATCCGGGGTTCTCGTCGAACTTCTGGCGACGGGTGACGGCCGGTTGAGGCTGATGCGGCCGGGGCTGATGCCCGCACCGTCGTCCCGGACCCGAGGGCGACCTGTCCGGATGACGGTGAGGTTGCTCGCGTGGATCGAGCCTCTGAAGAAATCGTTGTTTCCTTTTGAACCTCCCACGCTACCGCCGCGACCAAGGTTCATGGAGGGCGAATGGTTCGCCCCCGACTGGACCTCGGGAGATGCCATCATGACCAGCTTCAAGAAGACCGCGACCGCCGCTCTGGCCGCCCTC
>NZ_PQFZ01000037.1 GCF_002917105.1 Allobosea psychrotolerans | reverse complement strand
CATAATTTCTGCGAGAGCTGCAACCGCGTGCGCCTGACCTGCACCGGCACGCTCTATATGTGCCTGGGCCAGGAGGACGCCGCCGATCTGCGCGCACCCTTGCGCGCCTCGCCCGACGATGCAGGCCTCCACCGCGCCATGGAAGAGGCGATCTCGCGCAAGCCCAAGGGCCATGACTTCGTCATCGACCGGCGCCGCGCCAAACCCGCCGTCGGACGCCATATGAGCGTCACCGGCGGCTGAGAGCCGCCGGCTTCCATAAGAGCGTGACCGGCGGATCGAAGACCGAAAAGGAGATGACGGATGCCAGGAATGCGGACACCAGGAATTTTGCCAATCACCGCCTTGGTCTACAGCGATGGCGAGGCGGCCGACCGGGCCCTGCGAAGCGTCTGCTCGGCGCTGCGCGACAGGGGCTGCAGGCTTGCCGGCCTGGTGCAGCATAACCGGCCCAATCCCGGGCGCTCGCGCTGCGACATGGAGCTGGAGGACCTGGCGAGCGGCGCGCTGACCGGCATCACGCAGGATCGCGGCCGGTTGGCGCGCGGCTGCTCGCTGGATATCGGCCAGCTCCTGAACGCGATGCAGATCACGCGTGCCTCGTTGCACCTGAAGCCCGACCTGGTGATCCTCAATAAGTTCGGGAAGACCGAAGCGGAGGGCGGGGGCTTGCGCCCGCTGATCGCGGAAACGATCGAGGCCGGCCTGCCGCTCCTGGTCGCTGTGCCATGGCGCAACATCGAGGGCTGGAGACATTTCACCGGCGAGATGGCGCGGGAATACGATCTCAGCACCCTGCCCGCCGATGAGGCGGGCCTCTGCGCTGCGCTGGGCCTTGCCATGCGCCCCGGCCTGCCGCGACATCGCGAGCCGCACTCCCACCCTTCGCTGTGAGCCATGCCCGCAAGATCTCGAGCGAACCGGATCCATTGATGTCAGTCCAGACGAGCCAGGCGGCGCGCCCCATGACCGCGGCAGCCGAACGCATAACCGACGCCGATATCAGGACGCTGGTCTTCGCCTTCTATGAGCGCGTTCTCCACGATGCTGAATTGGCGCCCATATTCGAGCAGGCGCTCTCCCATCGCTGGGATGCCCATCTCGAAACCATGGTGCGCTTCTGGTCATCCGTTGTGCTCAAGACGGGGAGCTATTCCGGCAAGCCGCACCAGGCCCATATGCGACTTGGCCTGACGCCGGAGATGTTCGGGCGATGGCTCAGCCTGTTTGCCGCAACGGCCGGGCAGGTCTGCGAGCCCGAGGTCGCCGCCCTGTTCATCGACCGGGCCGGCCGCATCGCCGACAGCCTCCAGATCAGCCTCGGCATCGGCCCGAAAGCGCTGAACCTGCCCGCAGCCGGGCCACGCTGAGGGCGACCGGACTGTCTTGAGGTAAATGCGCCCAGCCGCCAGCTTTATGGCGCCCGAGCCTCAGAACTCGTTCCAGCCCACGCCGCACGCGTCTTCGCCTGCCTGAGAGCAGGCGGCGCAATCCGATCCGACATCACCCTGGCGACGTCTCTGAGATCGCTCGCCTGTGCGTCCTCCCGGGCATGTCTTTGGCGCAGAGGAGGACCGGGCGGCCGAAGAAGCGCCATAAGACGCAAGAAAGCGGCGCCAAGTGGCGGAAAGGTCGCCGTGCTGGCCCAACGAGGGCGCTCGGTTGCCGGCACGAATCATTCGATCGGCGTGACGGGAGCGATCCAGGACCGGCGCCATCCGGTCGGCCGCGGGAAGGAAAATCCGACGTAACTGTAACCGCAGTTGACCTAAGGCAACTTCGAGTTGTTGATTCAGATCAATTTACAACACAACTCGACCTTCCCAGAATCTATTTTAGACATTTTTAATGTCATACTCCCCCAGCTATGCCCCAGCACAAAAAAATTGAACCATCGTGGTTCGTTTGGGGGGAGCACTATGTCGTTTTCGCTTCTTGAATCATCCGCCGTCCGCGAAGCCGCTGCGATTCGTCGAACGCAGGCCGTTATCGAATTCGCGATGGACGGCCGCATCCTCGAGGCGAACGCGAACTTCCTCAATGTCGTCGGCTATCGGCCTGAAGAAGTGCTGGGGCAGCACCATTCGATGTTCGTCGAACCGCGCTATGCCAGTTCGGACGACTATCGAGCGTTCTGGGCAAAGCTTGGCCGCGGCGAGGCGATCGAGGCGGAATTTCTTCGGATCGCCAAGGGTGGAGCCCAGATCTGGCTGCAGGCGATCTACACCCCGATCCCGGGACGTTCGGGAAAGCCGGAAAAGGTGATCAAATTCGCCACGGACATCACGGCGCGAAAAGGCGTCATGGCGAACCACGAGGGCCAGGTCGCCGCGATCAGGAAATCGCAGGCCGTCATCGAGTTCGACCTGGCCGGTATCGTCCTCGATGCCAACGAGAACTTCCTGTCCGTGCTCGGCTACTCCCTGGCGGAGATCAAGGGCAAGCATCATTCGATTTTTGTCGATCCCGAGGCGCGCAACGGCGAGGCCTATGCCCGCTTCTGGCAAAAGCTCGGACGCGGCGAATACGATGACGGCCAATATCTGCGCATCGGCAAGGGCGGCAGGCATGTCTGGATCCAGGCCAGCTACAACCCGATCCTCGATGCGCTCGGCAAGCCCTACAAGGTGGTCAAATACGCGACCGACATCACCGCCAACAAGCAGGCCCAGGACATGCTCAGCCAGGCTGTCCAGGAGACGCAGAGCGTCGTCCAGGCGGCCAAGTCCCGGGACCTGACCCAGCGCATCTCGCTTCAGGGAAAGAGCGGCGCCATCGGCGACCTCTGCGGCGGCGTCAACGACCTTCTGGAATCCGTCGCCGACATCGTTCGGACCGTCAGCGACATCTCGTCGAACATCTCGGCCGGCGCGACGCGCATCGGCAATGACAGCCGCGAGCTTGCCCAGCGCACAGAAGAGCAGGCGGCGAGTCTGGAAGAAACCGCCGCGACCACGGAAGAGCTCGCCGCCTCGGTCAAGCAGAGCTCCGAGCGGACCCGTGACGCCACGCTTCTCGGCGCGGGCGCCAATGAAGAAGCAAGCCGAGGCGGCACCATCGTCGCCGAAGCTGTCGTCGCGATGGCGCGCATCGAGAAAGCGTCCAGCGATATTTCGGACATCATCAGGGTCATCGACGACATCGCCTTCCAGACCAACCTGCTGGCGCTGAACGCGGCGGTCGAGGCGGCGCGGGCCGGCGACGCCGGCAAGGGCTTCGCCGTGGTCGCAAGCGAGGTCAGAACTCTGGCGCAGCGCTCGGGCGAAGCCGCGAAGAATATCTCGACGCTCATCTCCAATTCGACGCAGCAGGTCGCCAACGGCGTCAAGCTGGTCAAGGACGCCGGCGCCGCGCTGGCCGGCATCGTCGACTCCTCGACGAATGTCGCCTCGGCGCTCGGCGACATCTCCAGCGCCTCCAACGAGCAGGCCAATGGCATCGAGGAGGTCGCCAAGGTCGTCGCGCATATGGACGAGATGACCCAGCGCAATTCGCTGATGGCCGAGGAGAGCGCGACGATCGCCAGGCAGCTGGAGCAGGCGACCGAGGAGCTTCAGAAAATGGTCCAGGGCTTCAGGATCGACGAAAGGGCAAGGCCCGACCTCGCCTCCGGCTTGGTCGCGCAGCTGCGCCAGGTCTCGACGCCTCTTCCCAAGCCGGCTCTCACCGCCCCGCGTCCGCGGCGCGCGGCCGGCGGGTCGGCCGGAGGCTGGTCCGAGTTCTGACCGGCTGACATTTCTGAGATCAAGAATCTCGCGAGCCCAGGAAGGGCGAGGAGTCAGAACGTGCACACTCAAACCAGCCCCCATGAGCAGGCCGGTCGTCCGGCCTCACGGATCGAGAAAATGGTCGTCTTCCGCTTGGCGGGACGCGCCTTCGGCATCGATGTCGATCGTGTCCGCGAAATTCGCGGATGGCAGCCGACGACCGAATTGCCTCAGTCGGCGGACCACATGCTCGGCGTGATCAATCTGCGCGGCGCCATCGTTCCGGTGTTCGACCTGCAGGCCAGGCTCGGTTTCGGCCGGAACGCGATCGGCCTCGCCAGCGTCGTCGTCGTCGCGGATTTCGGCGACCGCATGATCGGCATTCTGGCAGATGCCGTATCCGACATCGTCGATATTCTGCCCGGCGAGCTTCTGCCGCCTCCCGCCGATTGCTGCGACGCTGCCCTGCTGCACGGCCTGATCGCCCGGGACAACGAGATCATCGGCCTGCTCGACCTGGTCGCGATTGGCGGAGCCGAAGGCAGCCCTGCATGAGGATCATGATCGTCGACGACAACCGCACCTATCTGATGGTGCTGCGCGGCATCGTGAACAATATCGGCCGGCACGAGATTTCCGTCTTCGCCAACCCGCTGGATGCGCTGGCGGCGGCGGCGACTACGGAATTCGACCTGATCCTCGTCGATTATCTGATGCCGGAAATGGACGGCGTTGCATTCATCCGCGCGTTGCGACAGCTGCCGAACCATCATCACCAGCCTATCGTCATGGTCACCACGGCCGAACAGCGCGAAACGCGGATCGCCGCGCTGGATGCGGGAGCGACCGATTTCCTGCGAAAGCCGGTGGAGCCCGTCGAGCTGCGTGTGCGCGTTCACAACCTGCTTCAGCTGCGCGAAGCGCAGACGCTGATGCGCGACCGCGCCGCCTGGCTCGCCAGGGAGGTTCGCCAGGCAACGCAGGAACTCGTCGAAAGCCAGCGCGACATGGCGCGCCGCCTCTCGCGCGCGATCGACTGCCGCGACGGTCATACCGGGGACCATGTCGCGCGCATGGCCGGGCTGTGCCGCCTCATCGCCAAGGGGCTCGGCCTGGACGAGGAGCAGTGCGAGACGATCTTCGCCGCCGCGCCGATGCACGATGTCGGCAAGATCGGCATTCCCGATTCCATTCTGCAAAAGCCAGGCCGCCTCACCGACGCGGAGATGGCCCTGATGCGCACGCATGTCGCGATCGGCGAGGCGATCCTGGCGGATGGACAGTCGAGCCTCATGCACTGCGCCGCGCGGATCGCGAGCTCTCATCACGAGCGTTGGGACGGCAAGGGCTATCCGCGCGGCCTTGCCGGCGAAGCGATCCCGATCGAGGGGCGGATCGCTGCCGTGGCCGATGTCTTCGAGGCGCTTTGCGCCGACCGCGTCTACCGACCCGGCTGGCCGCTCGGCGAGGCGCGCGACTTCATCAGATCCGGCTCCGGCAGCCATTTCGACCCGGCCTGCGTGGCGGCGTTCGAGGCTCGCTGGGGCGAGATCGCTGCCTTGATGCAGGCGTCTCAAGCCCCCGCATCCCCCGCCGTCGCGCGAGCGGGCTGAGCTCACAGAACCATGTCGACGAAGGGGATCGAAACCATGCTCAAGCGGTTAGCCATAGCCTGCCTCGCCTTGCTCGGCGCAGCCGGCCTCGCCAGCGCCGACACCATTCCCGCGCCCAAGGATCCTGTCATCCTGACCGTTACCGGCAAAGTCACGAACCGCAACAGCGCGGAGGGCGCTGCATTCGATGCCGCGATGCTGCAGGCTCTCCCGAGCCGCGAGACCGTCACCAACACGCCATGGTATCCGGAAAAGACCCGGTTCGAGGGGCCGATCGGAGCCGCTGTGCTCGATCTGGTCGGCGCAAGCGGGACCATGCTGCGGGTCACGGCGCTCAACGATTATGTCGTCGAGATTCCGGTCGCCGATTTCCGGAAATGGCCAGTCATCCTGGCGACGAAGATCGACGGCAAACCGATCTCCGTTCGTGAGAAGGGCCCGATCTTCGTGATCTATCCCTTCGACCAGGACCCGTCCCTCTACAACGAACTCTATTTCGGACGATCCGCCTGGCAGCTGAAAACGATAGAGGTGCGGTGACGGCCCACTGGGGCAAGGATCGCATCCGATGCTGACACGCAAGGCGCGGCTGCTGGACTACGGCGTGATGGCGCTGGTGGGCGTCAGCATATTGCTCGGCTGCGTCGTCGTGACGACGTTTTCGGCGATCGGCGCGCGCCAGCGCGCCACCGGCGAAAGCGTGCGCGAGGATGCCGTCTGGGCAGCCTACCAGCTCGATAGCGAGGTCAAGAAGCTCACCGGGGCCGTTCACGACCTGGAGACCGCGTTCATCGCCCCCCGGCGCGCGGATGTGACGCTGCGCTACGACATTCTCTACAGCCGCGCGAGCGTGCTCACGAGCGATCATTACGCCGCGAAATTCGGCGGTGAGACCGAGCTCATCACGCTGGCGCAGGAGGCGCGGCAGCGCATCCTGGCGCTCGCCCCGCTGATCGATGCGCTCGATCTCGCCGGTGAGCCGATGCGGCAAGTGTCACCGCTGCTGCTTGAACTGGAGACGATGGCCCATCTCTCCGAGCGCCTGCTCAACGTCTCCAATCTCGCCCATTCCCGCATCAGGGTTCAGGACCGCGCCGAACTGAGATCGATATACGCCCAGCTGGCAAGCGCGATGACGGCGTTGATCGCGTCGCTGGCGCTGATCGTAATCTATCTCGGCATGCAACTGCGCCACATCCGCATCGCCAGACGCCGCTTCGAGCGCCTCAGCATCGACAATGCCGACGCCGCCAGGCGCGCGGAGGCCGGCGCGCGCGCCAAGTCGATCTTCCTGGCGACCATGAGCCACGAGATCCGAACACCGTTGAACGGCATCATCGGCATGGTCGACATCATGCGCGATTCCGTCATGAGCGCGGGCCAGCGCGACAGGCTCGCCGTGATCGGCGACTGCAGCGACACGCTTCTGGCGCTGATCGACGACATCCTCGACTTCTCGAAGCTGGAATCGGGGGCGGTGGAATTCGAGCTCGCCCCCTTCGAACTCGGCGAGATCTGTGCCGCCGTCAGCAATGTGATGGGGCAGCGCGCTCGCGAGAAGGGCATCGTGCTGCATGTCGACAATCCGCAGGCGCTCGTCACGACGGACGCGACGCGCCTTCGGCAAATCCTGTTCAATCTCGTCGGCAATGCCGTCAAGTTCACCGATAGCGGCTGGGTCAGGCTGGCCTGCAGCCTCGACCACGGGAACTGCCTGCGCGTCGAGGTCGAGGATACCGGCATCGGCATCCCGGCCGAGGCCCGCGACCGGCTGTTCCAGGACTTCAGCCAGCTCGACATCACGATCAACCGCCGCTTCGGCGGCACCGGGCTCGGCCTGGCGATCTGCCGCCGGCTGATCGGCGCGCTTGGTGGCGAAATCGGCGTCAGCCCGCGCGAGGGCGGAGGCACCCGCTTCTGGTTCACATTGCCTGTCGGCCCGGTCGCGGCATCGCAGGGCGCGACGGCTTCAGCGCCCGCCCAAGATCCTGCGCAGGAACCGGCCCGTGACCTGACCTTCTCAGGCCGGATTCTGGTGGCGGAGGACAATCTGATCAATTTCGTCGTCGTCAGCGAATTGCTGCAGCGACTCGGCCTTCAGGTCGATCATGCGCCCAATGGCGAAATCGCAGTTCACCTGGTCGGCGCCACGCATTACGACCTCGTCCTGATGGACATGCAGATGCCGGTCATGGACGGTCTCGAGGCGACGCGAGCGATCCGTCGACTGGGCCTGGCAACCCTGCCGATCATCGCGCTCACGGCCAACGCGTTCTCAAGCGATCGCGAGGATTGCCTGGCAGCCGGCATGAGCGACTTCGTCGCCAAGCCGATCAATCGTGCGAAAATGACGGCCATTCTGGCGAAATGGCTTGCGGGATACGCCTCGGCCAGCGAGCCGCGATCCGATGCGGCCAAGGCCGAGCACGCCGAGGAGGATAGCGGCCCCAGGTTGATCGACCACGCTGCGAGAGACGAATTGCGGCGCGAGCTCGGCGATGATCTCCTCGACGAGCTGACACGGGATTTCTGGCCCGACGCGACGCGCATGGTGTCAGCCGCGGGCAAGGCCTTCGCCGCGGGCGAGACCGGCCTCGCGATCAGCGAACTGCACACGCTCAAGGGCGTGGCCGGAACGCTCGGGCTTGTCGCCGTCGCGGCAGCCGCAGGCATCGCCGAGCGGGCGATCGAGGCGAGCGGGGCGGCGGACCTGGCCGTGCTTCAGGCAACGTTGCTGCGCACGATCCTGACGATCGAAGCCGGCGACGCCTCGCGCGATGTAGCGGCGAGCGCGGCCTCCGCATAGCACGCCTCGGTGGCCGCGGCATGAGGCTGGTCAGCGTCATTGCCTTCCCTGATCACCTCGGCATCTGCAGGCGATGTCGAGCCAACCGGCCAGGCGCTCCGATCGCTCTTCAATCCGCCGGCGCATTCCACCATCGGCGGGTCATGAACCTCACACTGGCGACGAGCCATGCCAGAAACTCAGCGTCCTTCGCCGGATCGCCCCGGTCCACCCAAAGCAGATAGGCGTCGAGCAGGAAGTTCGAGATCATCTGCGCCAGCATGGATGGATCGCCGGGCATTGCGCCCGGTTCGCCCAGCGCCTCCCGGATGCGCCCGACGGTGCGCTCGGCCAGCACGGCATGCAGACGCTTCACATGCTGGCCGAAGCGGGGATCGTAAGACGCCTGGCGCAACAGGACGCGCAAGGCAGCCCGCTTTTCATGAGCGAGCGCCAGCGTGTGCGGCAGGCGTTCGGTCCACCATTGCGCCGGCATGTCGTCGACCCCAAGCAGGGCATCGACCATATCGGCGAGGACGGCATCGATCAGCGCATCCTTCGATCGGAAGTAGCGATAGAGCACGACCTTCGCGACCCCGGCATGGTCGGCAATGGCATCGATGGTGACGCTGCGAAGCCCATGCGTGTCGATCGCCTCCGCCGCCTTGACCAGCAGCAAGGCGCGCCGGCTGGCGCGATGTTCGTCGAGCATGTCCGCATAGCTGCTGGTCATGCCGTCGGTGATAACCATATACTCGTTGGGAACAAGCTGTTACTCATCAGTAACAGATTCGAATTCACCCCTTGATCGCGGGAGGAGCGGGTAGATGCGGGCATTGGGCATCGCCATCGTCGGCGCCGTGATGGGCGTTTTGCTCGCGGGCGCGGCGGAGGCGCAGCCCCGTTTGCTGGAGCGGTGGCGCGAGGCGCGCGGCGCGCATTCCCAGGGAACAAGCGGGGCTGTCACGCAGACCCTGCGCGTCGGCGGCCTCGAGCGCAGCTACCTGTTGCTCGCCACGCCGCGTGGCAATGGCCCGGCGCCGCTCGTGATCGTGCTGCATGGCGGCGGCGGCGGCCCCGAGACGATGATGCCGCGCTGGGCGGACAAGGCGCGCGCAGCGGGCCTTGTCATCGCCGCGCCAAAGGGGATCGGCCGCAACGACCGGATGGGGACATGGAATGCCGCCGGCTGCTGCGGCGAAGCGGTGTCGCGCGGCATCGACGATATCGGGTTCATCAACGCGCTGATCGACGACGTCTCGAAACAGACGCCGATCGATCCAAGGCGCATCTATATTACCGGCTTCTCCAATGGCGGAATGCTCACCCATCGCGTCGCCATCGCGCTCGGCAGCCGGATCGCGGCGGCAGCCGTGGTGTCGGGTGCCTTGTTCGGCAACGAAGACGCGCCGCGCACACCCGTGCCCATGCTCATCATCCACGGCGAACAGGATCCGGCCGTGGGCTTCAATGGTGGCATGAGCCGGACCGGCTTTGTCGCGAAGGCGCAGACCATGCCGTACCGGCCCGTCCGCGATGCGGTGGATTTCTGGCGCAAGGCGAATGGCTGCACAGGCACGCCCTCCGTAACCACAACGCCGGGGATACGGCAGGAGATCAGCAATGCCTGTCGTGGCAGGGCCGACGTCCTGTTCTACGATCTGCCGCAGGGCGGCCATTCCTGGCCGGGATCGCCTGGCAGGGGCCGCTTTGCCGGCGGCGCGGAAACCGCGGCCCCGATCGACGCGACCGACACGATCTGGGAGTTCTTTCGCAGCCACCCGCGGTGATCGGAACATCATCTCAACAGGCGGGATGACATGGGACGCGAGGCAGTCGCACGGGCGGAGATCGGCGGCGCGGTGGGCGATGTCCGCGTTCTGCTTGAAAGCACGGAACTGATCCTGCGCGGCGACATCCAGCGACGCTTCCCGCGCGACCGGCTCGTCAATGTCCATGTGGAGGGGGAGGCCCTCTGCTTCACCTGCGATGGCGAAGCCGTCTTGCTGCATATGGGCGCCATTGCGGCAGACAGATGGTCCAGGGCGATTGCCGCCCCGCCGCCGAGCCTGCGCGCCAAACTGGGGCTCAAGCAGGATGCCAAGGCCCTTTTGATCGGTGCTTGCGACGATGCCGCGCTTGCCGAGGCTGTGGAGGGCGCCTTGACCGACGATGTCGCCGAGGCTGCGATGATCATCGCCCGCATTGCCGGCCCCGACGATCTCACGGCGGCTCGGGCGGCGCAGGCCAAATGCCCCGAGCTTCCGATCTGGGCGATCTACCCCAAAGGACCGAATATCCGCTATGGCGACGGCGCCATCAGGGCCGCGCTGCGCGAGGCGGGCTTTCGCGACAGCAAGTCTTGCGCGGTCTCCGAGCGGCTGACAGCCACCCGCTATAATCCGAGGCGATCTTGAAGGCCCTGCGCCGAATCTCCGAAGCCGTGTCGTCGCCTGCCGCTTCAGCCGCCCTGCCCTTCGAGCGCGCTATTTGTGCCTGGAACGCCGCCGTCATCCCGCCGCACCCATCAAACACACAGGGGTCCATTCCAGAGCCCTTTCGCTCGAAAACGCTCACATCTAGCGAGCGAGCGGACTATCCCAGACGAGAAACAGCAGCGCCTTGAGCTGGGCGAAACGCTCCGGCCCCAGTTCGGCACTCCACTCGCGCTCGATCTCGCGCAGGATGTCGACCATCTTGGCGAATACGGCGTGCCCGCGTTCGGTAAAATAGACCAGACGCGCGCCGCCCTCACCTTCAATGTCGGACCGGGTGATATAGCCGAAACCCTCGAGGCTCCCCAGCAGCTGGTTGATGGCCTGCTTGCTCATGCCGGCGCGCTCGGCGAGCGTAACCGGGCGAACCTTGTCCGGCCCGGGAAACTGTAGGACCGCCATATGCGGCAGGCGCAGCTCGTCGAAACCGGCAGCGTTGAGTTCCTTGATGAGCCGGCGCTGGATCGCCTGCGCCGGAACTCGCAGCAGGGCGCCGATCAGCATGTCCTCGGTCTTCATCGGCACACTTTCGGAATAGGGCATTGACTTCTGGTAAACGGAGTTTACCGTTAGCTGGTAAATGTAATTTACTTGAAGAGGTCGGACAATGCCTCAGTCAGTCATGGACCCTCACGTCAATCCTGCCGACGAGACCATCGCCACCACGGGGCTCGCGGTTCGCTTCCTGTTGGCCGGAGATCACTCGAACGGCAGCATTGCGGCCTTTGAGCTGATGGTCCCGGCCGCGCAGCGTCTGCCCGCTCCAGCGCACAGCCACGACCATTACGAGGAAACGATCTACGGCCTGGACGGCGTGGTGACCTGGACCGTCGATGGACACCACATCGATGTCGGGCCGGGACAGGCCTTGTGCATTCCGCGCGGCGCCGTTCATCGCTTCGACAACAACGGAAGCCAGGACGCGAAGATGCTCTGCGTGATTACGCCGGCCGCGATCGGCCCGGAGTATTTCCGCGAGGTGTTTGAGGTGATTAACACCGCAGCCGGTGGGCCGCCGGACCGGGCCAGGATGGCGGAGATCATGCGCCGTCACGGTCTGACGCCAGCAGCACCCAAACCATAGAGGCTGCTGAGCCGCCCTGCCCTTTCAGTCGACTTGCCCCGTCAGTCGACTTGCCGGCGCGGGTTGAGCACATCGCGCAGATGGTCGCCGATCAGGTTGATCGCGACCACGGTCGCGAGCAGGGCGAGGCCGGGATAGAAGCTGATCCAGAACTTGCCCGACAGCATGTACTGGTAGCCATTGGCGATCAGCATGCCGAGGCTCGGCTCGGTCACGGGTACGCCGAGCCCAAGAAACGAGAGCGTCGCCTCCAGCGCGATGGCGCGCGCGATCTGCACGGTGGCGATCACCATCAGCGGCGGCAGGCAGTTCGGCAGCAGGTGGCGCCACAGGATGCGCATGGGCCGCGCGCCCATGGCGCGGGCCGCCTCGATATATTCCTTGCGGCTTTCGATCAGCGCACTGGCGCGGGCGGTGCGGGCATAGGTCGCCCATTCCACGATGACGAGCGCGAGCACGACATTGGCGATGCCCTTGCCGAGGAAGGCGAGGATCATCAGCGCGATCAGGATCGTCGGAAAGGAGAGCTGCAGATCGACCAGCCGCATCAGCGCGGTCTCGATGCGCCCGCCGGCATAGGCCGCAAACAGGCCCAGCGTCGTGCCGACCGCTGCCGCCAGCAAGGCCGATGCGATGCCGACGAGGAGCGAGATCCGCAGCCCGTAGAGGATGGCCGAGAGCATGTCGCGGCCCTGGTCGTCGGTGCCGAGCCAATAGGTCATGCCCGTGCCGGAGACCGCGCCCGGCGGCAGGCGCCCGTCGAGGATGTCGAGCTGCATCAGGTCGTAAGGGTTCTGCGGCGAAATCCAGGGCGCCAGAAGCGCCGCCAGCACGATCGCCGTGAAGGCGACGAGGCCGGCCATGGCGAGATGCGACGAGGCGAAGGCGCGCAGGAAGCGGCGCAGCGGCGTCGCGCGCGGCGGGGTGGCAGGTACGGCCGAGGCCGGCGCGCTCATCGGCCGATCCTCACGCGCGGATCGAGCGCCGTGTAGAGGCAGTCGACCAGGAGGTTGATGATCACGAACATCAGCACGATGATCATGAGATAGGCGACGATCATCGGTCGATCCAGCACATGGATGCTGTCGATGATCAGCTTGCCCATGCCGGGCCAGGCGAAGATCGTCTCCGTGACCACGGAAAAGGCGATCACCGAGCCGAATTCGAGCCCGATGATGGTGACGACCGGGATCATGATGTTCTTCAACAGGTGCCGGAAGATCACCCGGCCCTCGGGCAGGCCCTTGGCGCGGGCCGTGCGGATGAAGTCCTGGGGCACGACCTCGCGGGTCTCCGCCCGCACCAGCCGCATCACCAGCGAGATCTTGAACAGCGCAAGGTTGAGCGCCGGCAGCACGAGATGCTGCAGACCGTCGAGCGTCAGGAAGGACCAGCCGATGCCCAGGAACACCCTGGTCTCGCCGCGCCCGCCCGAGGGCAGCCAGCCGAGCTGCACCGCAAAGACCATGATCAGCAGCAGGCCGACCCAGAAGCCCGGCAGCGAGAAGCCGAGGATCGAGCCGGTCATGAGCACGCGCGCCAGCGGCGCATTCGGCTTGAGCCCGGCATAGAGCCCGAGCGGTATGCCGATGAAGGTCGCCAGCAGCATGGCGCAGACGGCAAGTTCCAGCGTCGCCGGCATGCGCTGCAGGATGATCTTCAGGGCCGGCTCGTTATAGACGAAGCTGCGGCCGAGATCGCCATGCAGCGCCCCGTTCAGGAAGGACAGGTACTGCGCCCAGAGCGGGCGATCGAGCCCGAAAGCGGTGATCGCGCGCAGCCGCTCGGCCTGGTCGGCATCGGGCGAGATCAGCACTGCGACAGGGTCGCCGATGACGCTGATGCCGATGAAGACGATCACCGTCATCGCCAGCATGACGAACCCGGCCTGGAGCAGGCGCTGAAGGAACCATCCGGCCATCGTTCCCCCGCTACCTGCCGAGCTTGGAGCCGGCGCCTTCGCGGTCGAAGCACGCGGCGACGCTGCGGCTCAGCTCGCTCTTCCGGATGCGCTGCGTCGGCGTCTTCGGGAATTCGTCGATGCCCTCGATATAGCGCGGAATCTGGAAATAGGGCAGCCGCTGCTCGCACCAGGCGGCAAGCGCGGCCGGGTCGGGCGCACGGCCGGGCGCGCTGCGGATGAAGAGCTTGAGATCGTCGTCGCCCATCTCGCTGGGCACGCCGATCAGCGCGCATTCCTCGATGTCGTCATGGGTCAGGACGACGCGCTCGACCTCCCAGGCAGAGATGTTGACGCCGCGCCGCCTGACGCTGTCCTTCTTGCGCCCGCAATAATACAGGAAGCCGTCCTCGTCGCGGCGGGCGAGGTCGCCGGTCGAGAACCAGCCATCCCTGACGAGCGCCGCGCCCGCCTCTTCCATGCGGAAATAGCCCTTGAAGGCGAGGCCGGGCTCGCGCGGCAACACCACGATCTCGCCGGGCTCGCCGACCGCGACCTCGGCGCCCGCCTCGTCGAGCAGGCGCACCTCGTAGAAGGGCAAGGGCCTGCCGCAGGAGCCGAGCCGGCCCTCCGGGTTGATCGTGACGAAGGTCGTCATCTCCGAGAGGCCGTAGCCCTCATAGAGCGAGACGCCGAAGCGCTCCTCGAAAGCGCGCCAGACGTCGAGCGGGCAGCCGCCGCCCCAGGCCATCCTGACCTTGTGGTCGCGGTCACGAGGGCTTGCCGGCTGCTTCAGCAGCAGCGGCAGCACGCCGCCGAGATAGTGGATATGGGTCACCTCGAAGCGGCGCACCTGCTCCCAGAACTGCGACGCGCTGAACTTCTCGACCATGGCGAGCGTGATCGGCTGCATCAACGCCGCGATCAGCACCGCGACGCCGGCGCCGTGATGCAGCGGCTCCCAGAGCAGGAAGACGTCGCCCGCGCTTGCGCCGGTCAAGGCGAGCGTGCCCATCGGGCCGGCGCGCAGGCTGCGATCGGTCTTGAGCACGCCTTTCGGCTCGCCGGTGGTGCCGGAACTGGGGGTGATCGCGATGACGTCGTCGGCCGCGACCGTCACCGGCGGCGGCAAGGGGCTGCCGCGCTCGATCAGGTGGGCCAGACTTTGCGCATCATCGCCGCCGCGCCAGAACACGGAAAGCCCCGGCAACCGCTCGAGGACCGGCGCGAGCGCGCCGGCATAGGCGGCATCGGCGATCAGCGCATGCGGCTCGAAGCGGTCGAAGACGAAATCGAGCGCCGCCCCCTTGAGATGGGTATTGACGGGGATGCGCAGGAGCCCGGCCTTGGCCAGGGCGAAGATGACGATGATGTGCTCGGGATGGCTCGGCAGCATCACCGCGACGCGGTCGCCCTGCTTCAGGCCGGTTGCGAGCAGCGCATTGGCAAGGCGGTTGATGGCCGCGTCGAGCCGGCCGATCGTCCAGCTCTCATCCCCGAAGCGGCAATAGACATGGTCCGGGTCGCTGGCGGCGCGCCGGTCCCAGAGCTGGCTGATGGTGATCTCGTCTGTCTGCATGTCGTGAATCTGCATGAGGCGGTCCGTGCGATATTATCGATATGCAATAACTGTAATTGAATATTGATATTCACTCGTGCCCCTGTCAAGCGGCCGGCCATCCCGGCCGCGGTTGACAGGCTGTCGTGCCATTCATAATAATGATTATTATATAGCAATATCTACGGAGCAAGCGCCATGGCCGATATCGAGCGCGAGCGGCGCGGCAGCGTCGCCGTCATCGCGATCAATCGCCCCGCCAAGCGCAACGCCCTGAACGCCGCGGCCTGGCAGGCGCTCGGCGACAGCTTCGCCGAGATGCGCTCCGATCCCGCGATCCGCGCCATCATCCTGACCGGGCGCGGCGGCGCGTTCTGCGCCGGCGACGAGATCGGCGCCTTTGCCGCGGTGCGCGACGATCCGCCGGCGCGACAGGCCTATTGGGATGCGATCATGGCCTGTTATGCCGCGGTCTCCGCCTCACTGGTCCCGGTGATCGCGGCGGTGAGCGGTCCTTGCGTCGGCGGCGGCTGCACGCTGGCGCTGCGGGCCGATTTCCGGCTCGCCGACGCGACCGCCCGCTTCGGCGTACCGCCGGCCAAGCTCGGCCTGGTCTACCCGGCCGACTCCACCCAGCTTCTCGCCGCCACCGCCGGCGTCAGCATGGCCAGGCGCATGCTCTATACCGGCGAGCTCATCGATGCGGGCGCCGCCCTGGCCTGCGGCCTGGTCTCGGAGGTCGTCGCGGGCGATGTCGTCGAGGCGGCGCTGCGCCTGGCCGAGCCGATGATCGCCAATGCGCCGATCTCGATCCGGGCGGCCAAGCTCGCCTGCGATGCGATGCTGCAGGGAAGGCTTCCCGAGGTCGCAGGCGAGATCGCCGCCCTCTCCGACTTGGCCGACCGCAGCGCCGATTATCGCGAGGGCTCGCTCGCCTTCGCCGAAAAGCGCAAGCCCGTCTTCACGGGCCGCTGAGGGGGCGCCGTGAGCTCACCATTTAGCCGAGCGCGACGCCAGCCTGACAGGGCACGGCGCATGACGGCAGGGCTCGGGGAACCCTCTCCTGTAAGGAGAGGGCAGGGTGAGGTGTCGGCCGTCAGCCGCGTTGGGCTCGCGTCAGTAGCGGTGAGGTCTGCGCGTCGCTGGTCCAGGGGCCGACACCTCATCCCTGCCCTTCTCCTTACAGGACAAGGGTTCCCCGCGCTGACTGGACGTCGGACCGCGCGCTTCCCTTCTCCCCTCGCGGGAGAAGGTGGCTCGGCGGAGCCGAGACGGATGAGGGGGCGCCGTGAGCTCACCATTTAGCCGAGCGCGACGCCAACCGGACAGGGCACGGCGCATGACGGCAGGGCTCGGGGAACCCTCTCCTGTAAGGAGAGGGCAGGGTGAGGTGTCGGCCGTTGGCCGCGTTGGGCTCGCGTCAGTAGCGGTGAGGTCTGCGCGTCGCTGGTCCAGGGGCCGACACCTCATCCCTGCCCTTCTCCTTACAGGAGAAGGGTTCCCTGCGCTGACTGGACGTCGGACCGCGCGCTTCCCTTCTCCCCTCGCGGGAGAAGGTGGCTCGGCGAAGCCGAGACGGATGAGGGGGCGCTGTGAGCTCACCATCTAGCCGAACACGACGCCAACCGGACAGGGCACGGCGCCCCCTCATCCGGCGCTGCGCGCCACCTTCTCCCGCCAGGGGAGAAGGGAAAAAGGGCTCCGAGCCCTGCGGATCAAGAGGACGACGCCATGTCTAGCATCACCGAGCCCGCCATCACCGTGCCCGACGACGCCAATGTCTTTTCCGCCCTGGTCGCCCCCGCGCGCGATCCCGAGCGGGTCTTCATGGAAAACGCGGACGGGCGCGTCATCCGCTTTGGCGAGGTGGCCAGCATCACCGCCCGCTATGCCGGCCTGCTGGCGCGCGAGGGGGTCGGCAAGGGCGATTTCGTCGCCGGCATCCTCGAGAAATCGCCCGAGGCCGTGCTGCTCTATCTCGCGGCCTGCCGGCTCGGCGCGGTCTATGTGCCCGTGCATATCGGCCTGACCGATGCCGAGATCAGCCATATCCTCGGCGATGCCAGGCCGAAGCTCGTGGTCTGCGACCCCGCGCGCGAAAACGTCGTACGCGCCGCCGGCTGCAACGCCCTCACCCTCGACGCCGGCGGGACCGGCACGCTGATTGAACGCAGCGAAACCTTGCCGGCCGAGCACGCGCTCGAGCGCGTCGCGCCCTCAGACCCCAATGCCATGGTCTACACCTCCGGCACGACCGGGCGGCCGAAGGGCGCGCTGCTCTCGGCGGGCTCGGTGCTCTGGAATGCGCGCTCGCTCGCCGCCTGCTGGGGCATCGGCGAGACAGACACGCTGCTCCACGCCAATCCGATGGCCTATGGCCTGTTCGGCACGACGACGCCGGCGCTGGCGGGCGGGGCCACGATGATCCTGCTGCCGAAATTCGAAGTCGAGAGCGTGCTGGCCGCGCTGCCGCGCGCGACGATCTTTGCGGGCGTGCCGACCTATTACGCCAGGCTGATGGCCGATCCACACTTCGACCAGGCGCTCTGCGCCGGGATGCGCCTGTTCGTGACCGGCTCGGCGCCGATGCGGCCCGACGCCTTCGAGGCCTTCACCGAGCGCAGCGGCCACCGCCTGCTCGACCGCTACGGCCTGACCGAAGTGCTGATCGCGACCTCGAACCGGCCGGGCGACTCCCGCCGGCCCGACAGCTCGGGCCTGCCCCTGCCGGGCTCGGCGATCCGCATCGTCGACGAGCAGGGCGAGCCCGTGCCGGCGGGCAGCGTCGGCATGATCGAACTGCGCCAGCCCTACCCGTTCCTCGGCTATTGGCGCGATCCCGAGAAGACGGCGCAGTCTTTCCGCGACGGCTGGTTTCGCACAGGCGATTTCGGCCGGCTCGATGAGCAAGGCTATGTCAGCGTGCTCGGGCGCGGCGCCGAACTGATCATCTCGGGCGGGCTCAACGTCTATCCCCGCGAGGTCGAGGCCGCCGTCAACGCGCTCGACGGCGTCACTGAGAGCGCCGTCATCGGCGTGCCCCATGCCGATTTCGGCGAGGCGGTGCTGGCGGTGGTGCAGCTCTCGGGCGAGGCGAAGGACTTCGATACCGGCGCCGCGATCGCCGCGCTCAAGCGCTCGCTTGCCGGATACAAGGTGCCCAAGCGCATCGAGCTGGTCAGCGAGATGCCGCGCAACACGCTCGGGAAGATCCAGAAAAACCTGCTCAAGGCGCGTTTCGAGGGCGTATTTCGCGGCTGAAGCCCGGGTTTTAGCAGGCGTACAAAGATGCTAGTCCAAGCGTCGAGAGCATTGCTCCTGCGAAAAACCGGTAGCCACTTTTTCGCGCAGGGCTCTCGCGCTGCCCCTCATCGACAGGAAAGCCAGAAGGCGCAATGCCGGACGCCACGACCAGACCAAGCCCGCCCCTGTCGCTGAAGGAGGCCAACGCCGCCGCAGGCGAGATCGACGAGCGCCTCTTCGTCGCCTCCGTCGGCAAGGCGATGAAGGTGCTGGAGACCTTCGACAAGACCACGGCGACGCTGAGCCTCTCCGACATCGCCATCCGCACCGGGCTTGGCCGCAGCGCCTCGCAGCGCTTCATCTACACGCTCGAACGGCTCGGCTATCTCGACCGGGACGAACAGACCAAGCGCTATACGCTCGCCAAGAAGGTCTTCCGCTTCGCCCAGAGCGCGGTGTCCTCGAACCTGGCGCTCGACGCCGCCTACCCCGCCATGCGCGAGCTGGCGGAGCGCACGCGCGAGACGATCTCCTGGGTCGAGGTCGACCGCGCCGACATCGTCATCATCGCCACCATCCCGAGCACGCATATCTCCTCGATCAACCTGCCGGTCGGCACCCGCTTCCCGGCGCTGTCCTCCTCCTCGGGCCAGGTGCTGCTCGGGCATTCCGCCCCCGCCCATATCGAGAAGGTCTGGAACGCCTCGCATGAATCGGTGCCGCTGCGCACGCAGGCCAAGACCGCGGCCGAGATGATGCGGCTGCTCGAGGCGGTGAAGGCCGCCGGTTTCGCCGTCACCGAGAAGAACATGGAGCAGGGCTCGATCTCGGTCTCCGCCGCCGTGCATGACCGGGCCGGCCGCGCCGTGGGCGCGATCAATCTCTCGACCCTGACGACGCGCTTCGAGCGCCAGGCGGCCATCGCCGAGCTCGCACCGCTGGTCGCCGCAGCCGCCGCCCGCGCGACCGAGACGCTGATCTCCTGAGGGCTCGGGAGGTTTCCGAAGGCGCGCAGCTCCGGGATCCATCCTAGAGCATCATTCTCGGGCTTGACCGAGACTCTCATGACAAGAGCGCTCTGGTTTACGAGATGGTCGGATCAAGCCCGACCATGACGCGACCCTTCTTCCCTTCTCCCCTCGTGGGAGAAGGTGGCGCGCTGTCCAGCGGATAGGTTGGTTACAAATTAGCCTGGGTAGATGGGTGACAGTTTCTGGCCTCGGTGGTCGATGAGGCCGATGGGCTGTTTGTAGAA
>NZ_PQFZ01000036.1 GCF_002917105.1 Allobosea psychrotolerans | reverse complement strand
TTCTCCGGCACGCGCTTCCTGACCTTCCCGCCGCCGTCCTTCTCGCTGCGCTGGTATGAGGAGTATTTCGGCAACCCGGCCTGGATGCAGGCGACGCGGATGAGCGCGCTGATCGGCATCCTCACCGTCATTGTCGCAACCCCGCTGGGCGTCGCCGCCGCCTACGCCATCAGCCATTCGCAGACCAGGCTGATGCGCTCGCTCCACATGGTGCTGATGCTGCCGCTGATCGTGCCGATCATCATCATCGCGATCGGCATCTTCTTCGTCTACGCTAAGATCGGCCTGATCCAGACGCTGACCGGGCTGGTGCTGGCAAACGTCATGCTCGGCCTGCCCTATGTCATCACCTCGGTCGTCGCCGGGCTGCAGAGCTTCGACAAGACGCAGGAGATGGTGGCGCGCAGCCTCGGCATGAACCGCCTGCGCGCCTTCCTCACCGTGACATTGCCGCAAATCAAGGCCAGCGTCTTCGCCGGCGGCATCTTCGCCTTCATCTCGGCCATCGACGAGACGATCATCGCGCTCTTCGTCTCCGGCGGGCAGTACCAGACCCTGACCAAGCGCATGTTCACCGCGCTGCGCGACGAGATCGACCCGACCATCGCCTCGATCTCGACCCTGCTGACGGCCGCCTCCTTCATCCTCGTCCTGCTGGCGATGAGTGGGCAGAAGAAGACGGCCTGATGCCAGCAATCGACCGCAATCCCCATCGTCACACAGAGGAGCTATCGATGATCACACGTCACGACATTCAAAACGGCCGCCTGAGCAAGGTTCTGGTCGCCAACGGCTTCGCCTTTCTGTCAGGGCTGACGGCAAAGGACCGCAGCGGCGGCGTCAAGGAGCAGACCGCCGACATCCTGGCGCAGATCGACGGCTATCTGGCGATGGCCGGCACCGACAAGACCAGGATCGTGGTCGGCAATATCTGGCTCAAGGATATCAGCACGTTCAACGAGATGAACGCGGCCTGGGAGGCCTGGGTCGACCCGAAGCAGCCTCCGGCCCGTGCGACGGTGGAATCGCGCCTTGCAGCCGATAATATTCTTGTCGAGATACAGGTTCAGGCACTGGTCTGATCCGACAAGCGTCGCCTACGGATAGTGGAGCCGGTGCTGTCATCGGCTCCACCAGAGTTCAGCGCGATCGATTGCGACATGCCCCATTCAAAAGCCGGCCCGAGCCCTTCTCCCAGCGATTGCTCCTGGTGGTTCAGCGACGCGCTGCGCACTGAGGGCCATCGACCTGCCCAGCCGTCTCTGTCGGGGACGATCACAGCCGATGTCGCGATCGTCGGCGGCGGGTTCACCGGCTTGTGGACCGCGCTCGCACTCAAGGAGCGGGCTCCGCATCTGTCTGTCGTGCTGATCGAGGCCTCGCTTTGCGGCTCGGGGGCAAGCGGCAAGAATGGCGGGAAGGTTCACGGATACTGGGCCTCGCTCGGCGGCATGGCCGAGAATCTCGGAGATGACGGCGCGCTTGCGGTTGCACGCGCCGGGACCCGCGCGCAGGACGCCATCCGCGCCTTCGCCACCGCGCCGGGCCGTGACGTATGGTGGCGCGAGGCGGGAAATATCCGCGTTTCGGCGGCGCCCGCGCAGGACGCCAAGATCACAGCCTATGCGGACACCGCCCGCCGCCTTGGCGAGCCCGACAGCGCCCAGGCGCTGACACGAGAGCAGGTCGCGGCGCATTGTCGTTCGCCCGCCTTCCGTGGCGGGGTGTTCTTTCCAGAGGGCGCCAATGTCCATCCGGCGCGCCTGGCGCGTGCGCTGCGGCAGGCTGCGATCGAAGCCGGCGTCGTCGTTTACGAGAATACGCCGATGAGCGGCCTGGACGCGGGCTCGCCCAACCGGATCCGCACGCCGGCAGGGGAAATCCTGGCCCGCGAGGTCGTGCTGGCCACCAATATCGGGCTCGCGAGCCATCGCGACATCCGTGCCCATGTCAGCGTCTTCTCGTCCTACGCACTGATGACCGAGCCCGCGCCCGAAAAGCTCGAACAGATGGGTTGGAGCGGCGATGAGGGCCTCGCCGATCTGCGCATGTTCGTGCACTATTTCCGCAAGACGGTGGACGGCCGCGTATTGATGGGTTCGGGCTCGGGGCCGATCAGCTATGGCGGGAATGCGACCGATGCCGGTTTGACCACGGACAGGGCCTCCGGGGCCCGCGCGGAAAGAGCACTGCGACGGCTTCTGCCGAGCCTGGCCGATGTCGGCATATCCGGGGTCTGGGGCGGCGGCATCGACGTGTCCTCGGATCGCCTGCCGTTCTTCAAGACCATGCCGGGTACCCGGATCCATTATGGCTGCGGCTATTCCGGCCATGGCGTGAATCCGACCTATATGGGCGGGCAGTGTCTGGCATCACTGGTGCTCGGCGCGAACGATATCTGGGCCAATCTGCCACTGTGCACGCGGAAATTGCCGTCATTGCCGCCGGAGCCGTTCCGAGCCCTTGGTGGGCGTCTGGTTCGCTGGGGTATCATCGGCTGCGAAGAGGCCGAAGAACGCGAAGAGCGGGCGGGTATCGTCCAGCGCGCGGCCGCGGCGATTCCTAAGGTCTTCGGCCTGAGGATCGGCACGCGATAGGGGGAGGGCAGATCAGGCAATGGCCGGATCCGTTCGGATTGGGAGTGGCCTGATGTGATGGACGCCCCCCGACGTGATCTCCCACGGCGCGGCCGGATCGCCGGCTTTCACCTCGACCGAGCCTGCGGCATTCCCTCCATTCGGGACCGGAACGCCGCGCCCGTCGAACATGAAAGCAAGCAGCGGGAAGCGACGTGACCCGGCGGAGCCAAAGGCTCCGGCGGGGCGGGGTGAACGCGGTCTCCCACTTGCGTGTGTCAGCCTATCCAGAAAGGTCTCGGATCGATGCCAAATGACGAAGTCCTGATCAGGCCCGGACGTCCGGACGACATTCCCGAATTGATGGCTATCTTCAATCATTACATCGAGAACACGAACGCCCGCTTCACCACGCAGCTGCTCTCCCTGGAAAGTTGTCGGGCGTGGTTCGAGGGCTATGGCGCAGGCCGCTATCGCCTGCTGGTGGCGCATGACGGCGCCCGTCTGCTTGGAGCCGCCTATAGCAGCCGCTATCGGCCTTCCGCCGCCTTCGATACGACGGTTGAAACCAGCATCTATCTGCATCCCGACCGACGCCGGGGCGGAACCGGCACGAGGCTGTACAGCGCCTTGATCTCCCTTCTGCAGGATGAGGACGTCCATCTCGCCGTTGCCGGCGTCGCGCAGCCCAACGAGGCTTCCAACGCCTTGCATCGCAAACTGGGTTTCGAAGAGGTCGGAACCTTCAGGGACTATGCGCGCAAGCGCGGCCTGTGGATCAGTTCGACATGGTTCCAGCGGCTCGTGAATGCAGGTTAGCGCGACCGGCGCGACATCGATGTGATTGCGGCAAGCCCGCCTTTCCATCGGCGCAGCCCCTCTCCGGACAGGCAAACGATCTGCTGCAACGGCAATGATCTGCAGCAATTCCTGCTCGACACGGGCTCGTTACAGGAGCAGCCGCAAGCTCGCCGGACACTATGATCGCAGCGGAAGCGAGGCTGATCGCTTCGCCAATCGGGAGCAGCGATGATGGATGTCATCAAACCCAAATACGTGACCTTCGATTGCCACGGGACCCTGATCTATTTCGCGATGGCGGACGCTGCGCGCGCGCTTTACGGCGCAAAGCTGGACGAGCCCGCCATGGGCAAGTTCATCGATGATTTCTCGGCCTACCGCCTCGACGAGGTGATGGGCGACTGGAAGCCTTATGAGGCGATCGTCTACAACGCCCTCGAGCACACCTGCCGTCACAACGGCGTCGCGTTCCGCCCCGAAGATGCGCGCTGGGTCTATGAGCAGGTCCCGAGCTGGGGGCCGCATGCGGATGTGCCGGCCGGCCTCGCCAAGGTGGCGAAGGAGATCCCCCTCGTCATCCTCTCCAACGCGATGGACGAGCAGATCCCGCATAATGTCGCCCGGCTCGGCGCGCCCTTCCATGCCGTCTACACGGCGCAGCAGGCAGGAGCGTACAAGCCGCGCTTCAAGGCCTTCGAATACATGTTGGACCAGCTCGGCTGCGGGCCCGAGGACATCTGCCATGTCTCCTCCTCGTTCCGCTACGACCTGATGTCGGCGCATGACCTCGGCATCAAGCACAAGGTCTGGGTGAATCGCGGCCACGAGCCGCCAAATCCCTATTACGGCTATGTCGAGATCCGCGACATCGGCGGTCTGCCGGCCGTCTTCGGCCTCTGAAAGCCGAAAACGCGGCCGTTCAGCCCCTTGTCCTGATTGCGGCGGCATCCGTGACGATGCCACTGGCGCAAGCGCCAGGCCGCGTAATCCCGACGCGGCGCCGTCAGTCCGCTGCGAAATCTAGCGCTTCGGCGCCAGATTTCGCAGCGGGACGCTGCGCGTCTCGAAAGGTTTTCTCAGGACGATTCTGTTGGAGAACTTGATGATGCCGACATCGAGCTCGAGCATATGATCTCTGATCGCGCTGAAGCGCGACATGCTGTCGACGATGATCTTCAGGATGTAATCGCAGCCGCCGCTGACATTGTAGCATTCGGTGATCTCCGGCAGTGTCTCGGCCGCCTCCTCGAACAGGCGAAAGCTGTCGCGCCGGTGTTCGCTGATGGTGATCTCGCTGAAGACCGTGATGAAATTGCCCAGCTTCTCCAAGGCGATATTGGCGTCATAGCCCCGGATCACCCCCGCTTCCTGAAGACGTTTGACCCGGGCGAGGCAGGGGCTGGGCGAGAGGCCCACGGCAGCCGACAGCTCGACATTCGAACAATGGCCGTTTCGCTGGATATGATCGAGCAGCTTGATGTCGAGCCAATCGAGTGAAACTGCGGTTTCCATGCGCTTACATTCGTCCGGGATCGGGAGCTGCGCCAGAGCATTTTCGTCACGCGAACCGGTGTTCCCTTCGCTCGAAAAGGCTCTACGGGGCGGCAGCGCCGAGCGCATCCTGGAGCGCCTGGAGGAAGCGATCGACATGAGCCGCCTCGCAGATCAGCGGCGGACGCACCTTGAGCGTGTCTTCATTCGCACCCGTGGTGCTGATCAGAACGCCGTCATCGCGCAGGGCATTGACGATGGTCAAGGCCATGGCGCGGCGTTGGGCGGCGGCCATGCCGTCGAGGCCGATATCGATGCCGAAGAACAGGCCGGCATGGCGCACGGCCCTGATGCCCGCCAAGCGACTTGAAAGCTGCGCGAGCCCGGCGTCCAGGCGCGCGCCCATGGCGAGCGCGTTCTCAAGGATCCGGTCCCTTTGCAGAATCGTCAGGACCGCATCGGCGGTGGCGATGCCGACGGTGTTTCCGGCGAAAGTATTCGAGTACCGGGCCGTGGCGCCGAAACGGTCCATCGCGGCATGACGCCCGACGACCGCGCCGATCGGAAACCCGTTGCCCATGGGCTTCCCAAGCGTGGCGAGGTCGGGCGCGATGCCGTGCCGCTCGAAGCCCCACATATGCGCGCCGGTGCGTCCGAAACCCGGCTGAACCTCGTCGGCGATGAAAAGACCGCCGGCCTCGCGAACCGCTGCGACCGCGCCGGCGATGAAGCCGGGAGGATCGACCCAGACACCGTCGCTCGAAAAGATGCTGTCGATCAGCAGCGCCGCAACGCCGATGCCGCGCCGGTTCAGATCCTTGATCGCGGCCCGCACCTGCGCTTCGAAGAACGCGGCCGCCTGCGCATCCGCCACTCCTGCGGGGCCCGGCAGGTCCACCATGCGCACGGAGGGGCTGAGCTGCACGGCCTCGCCGAGATTGGGCGAGACCATTGCGACCGCCGCGCTCGTGCCGTGATAGGCATAGGACGAGACGATCACGCCCTCATTGCCGGTGACGAGCCTGGCGATCCTGAGTGCGAGGTCGTTGGATTCGCTTCCCGTGCAGGTGAAGACGACCCGGTCGAGCTCCCCGGGAAAGGTCGCGACGAGCCGCTCGGCATAGTCGACCAGCTGCGGTTCGAGATAGCGCGTGTTGGCGCTGATCCGGCCGGCCTGCGCCGCCATGGCCGCGTTCACCTCCGGGTGGCAATGCCCAAGAGAGGGAACATTGTTGTAGAAATCGAGATAGGCGCGGCCATCGGGGTCGTAGAGCCACATCCCTTCACCGCGAACGAAGTGGACCGGCCGGCGGTACTGCAGGCGATAGGACGAGCCGAGCACCGCGTCGCGGCGGGCGATCAGGGCCGCATCGCGCGGCGCGATTTCGGCTTCGCCCGGCCTGTAGCGGTTGGGCATGAGATCGACGGACATGAGCTTCACCCTGTTCGACAGAAATGCGGGGACAATCCGGTGTGAGGCGCCTGGCAACGCCTGCAAAGGCAAAATCGAGGCACTCTACGACATCGCTGCCGCCTCCATGACGGCTTCCCGCTCCCTGGCGGGATCGAGCGGGGCGAGGATGGCCAGGCCCTGCTCGGCCCGGGCGACGTTCTTCTTGATGTAGTCGGCATTGGCGGGAAACAGGTGCGAGCGCCAGTAATTGATCAGGATCAGGGCGCTCTGGCGCGCTCGCATCAGCCCGACGAGCAAGGCGGCTTCATCGGGCGAAAGCGGCAGCGCCGCAGCATAACCGGCAATCAGATGCTCCGCACCGCCCAGCGGCAGGGCAGGGTCGCTCACCAGGTGGCTCGCCGCGATGGCGAGGTCCTGGATCCTGGGGCCCCAGCAGCCATCGCCGAAATCGATGAAGGCGATGCCATCCTCGCTCACCAGCGTATTGAACGGGCTCGGGTCGTTATGGGCGACCTGCCAGGGGACGCTGCCGATCGCGGGCGCGATCGCGCCTTCGTAATCGCGCATCGAGCGGGCAACCGCTTCGGCGACCGGCCCGGGCGGCAGATAGCGCTGCAGCTCCATCAAGCGCGGCCAGCATCTGACATGCCAGAGCACAGGGCGATGCATCGCCGGGAGGTCGCGCCGGCCCAGGGCGAGATCGAGCTGTCCGAGCGCGCAGCCGACATCGCGCAGCAGCCCGGGCGACCGCGCCACCCTATGCATCGGTGTGCCCGCCAGGCGGGTTTGCAGATAGCCGCAGACGCCGTCCTCCGCGAACATCAGCGCGCCGCCGCCGGTCGGCAGGATAAGGGGCGCGACGAACCCGGCCGCGCCTGCCACCGTGGCGATCGCGGCAGACTGGAAACGGAAGCTTTCGACCGCCTCGGGCCGCCGCGACGTCTTCAGGATCAGGCGCCGGCCATCGGGCAGCGCAACCTCGGCCGTGCATTCGACTTCGGACGACAAGGTCGTGATCTGGCCGGACAGGCCATAGTGCCGCGCCAGCAGATCCGCCAGGACGCCCTCCTCGACGACGCTCGGCGGCGCCGCCAGCACCGCTGCGGCCTCGCGGAAATAGGCGTCCAGCGCGACCGGGGAGGCCAGGGCGGGTTCCCACGCCGTTCCGGCCGACAGGATGGGCCGGCCTGCGTCGCCAGCAAGACCGGCATCGTCATCGACACTCAAAACCGCTCTCCGCAATGTGCCGCGATCGGCGATCGGGCACGGGCGCTCCGTCCTCGCATCGGCGATAGGCCCGGTGGCTCGCTGAGATTAGACGGGGACCGGCGCGTAAGATCGGCGGCCGGCTGCAATAGGAAGCAGAAGATTTCGCGTTTCTCACAACCTTCGGCAGAAGATTTGGAGAGTTTCGAGAAGGGAGATGGCCGGGTTTTCGAACGCCTATCAAGTCCCTTTTCCGCGGATTTGGATCATCGCGTCATCCTCGACCACGTTTTCAAAACGCCTCCAACCCAAGTCTCTCCAAATGCCTCGGAGTTGGAATGGTTCATGGGAGGGTGGTCAAAATGCCCGCGGCCACTCACAGACTTTGCACGTCGGACATGGTGGCCTGGAACTGCGCGATCAATCCGCTTGGCCGCCATTGCTTTTCGACGCCGCCTTTGCCGAGCAGGCCCATTTGGATCAACCGGGATCCAAAGCCTCGCCGGCTGGGCTCGCTCACATTTGGGCCCCCCGACTCCTGCCAGGTCATCCGCAGCGTCGGCTCGGCCCCGCGCTGGTCGATCGTCCAGGAAAGGTCGATTTCGCCCGCGGGCGCTGATAGCGCGCCGTACTTGGTCGCGTTGGTTGCCAATTCGTGGAGGAGCAGCGAGATGGAGACTGTCGCCTTCGGACCAAGGTCGATGTCGGGGCCGGACGTCGAGATGCGGCCGCCGTCGCCATGGAGGTCGAGCATCGGTCGAACGACTCCGATCAGGGACGCGGCCGTCCAGTCCTGCTGAAGCAGTTGGTCATGGGCGGCGCCCATCGCAGCTATGCGTCTGCTGAACGCCTCTACGGCGTCTCGCTCTGTCACGCCTTTCAGCGTTTGGGTCGCAATGGCCTGCACCATGGCCAGCGTGTTCTTCATGCGATGCGCGATCTCGGCATTCAGCACTGCTTGCTGCCGCTGAGCGTCGTCAAGGTCCCGGAGCGCCTTGCGCAGCTCCAGCTGCCGCATGACCTGGCGGGCCAGCACCCTCAAGGCGTCCTGCTGGAGACTGGTGAGTTCGCGAGGCTGGTAGTCCAGGACGCAAACGGTGCCGATCGCATGGCCTGCGGCGGTCCTCAGCAACGCACCGGCATAGAACCGCAGCTTCGGCTCGCCCGTGACCAGGGGATTGCAGTCAAAGCGCGGGTCCTTGGTCGCATCCGGGACAAGGAGAAACTCCTCCTCCAGGATCGCCTTCGCGCAGAACGAGCTGTCCAATGGCGTCTCCCGGACGCCCAGGCCGACCTCGGCCTTGAAGAACTGGCGATGCTCGGCAATCAGGTTTACGACGGCGATGGGGGTCCCGCAGATACGCGAGGCCAGGTCCGCGATTTCATCGAAGTCCCCCTCCCGCGGGCTGTCCAGCATGTTGAAGCTGGCCAGCGCCTCGAGACGCTCCCTCTCCTGTAGCGCGATGTTCACAACAGAATCCAAGCGTGCGGAATAATGACTCTCTCAATCGCACCTTGGAGCAGGCGAGCATAGCGCTTTTGAAATCTCCCGGCCCCTTGGGCGCATCTCCGCTTCCAGGCCTGGGGAGACGTCCGGAGCTGGCGCATATGACCAGAGTGGATTGGCCGCCAAGCGCGGCCAATCTCGTCAGCGCCGATCAGATGGCGGACTAGCGGATGGGTGGGGCGTATTGCAGGCCGCCCTTGGACCACAGATTATTGGCCCCACGCGGAATGCCGAGCGGCGATGCCGGGCCCAGGTACTTATCGTAGCTCTCACCGTAATTGCCGACCTGCTTGACGATCCGGTAGGCCCAGTCCTTCGTCAGGCCGAGACCCTCACCCAGATTTCCGTCGACACCCAGAAAACGCTTGATCTCCGGATTGGTCGATTTGGCCTGTTCGTCGACATTGGCGGAGGACAGCCCCAGTTCCTCGGCGTTGATCATCGCGTAATGCGTCCAGCGGACGATGTTGGCCCAGGCCTCGTCGCCCCGACGGACAGCGGGCCCAAGCGGCTCTTTCGAGATCAGTTCCGGAAGCACCACGAAGTCCTGAGGATTGGCGACCTTGAGACGGTAGGCATAAAGAGCGGAGGCGTCCGTGGTGAAGGCGTCACAGCGTCCTGTCTCGAAGGCCTTGATGGCCTCGTCGCCTGAGGCGAAGCTTACCGGCTCGTATTTCAGCGAATTCTTCTGGAAGAAATCGGCTATGTTCAGCTCGGTTGTCGTGCCGCCCTGGACGCAAACAGTCGCCCCGTTCAGTTCTTTCGCGGATTTGACGCCCAGGGTCTTCTTGACCATCAGCGCCTGGCCATCGAAATAGGTTATCGCCGAGAAGGACAGGCCAAGCGTCGTGTCGCGGGAGAGCGACCAGGTCGTCTGCCGCGACAATACGTCGACCTCACCCGACTGCACGACCGCGAAGCGATCCTTCGGGTTGAGCGGGATATACTTGACCTTGCCGGCATCGTTCAGCACCGTCGCCGCTACGGCGCGGCACAGGTCGACATCGAACCCGGCCCATTGTCCCTGCGCATTTGGCAACGAGAAGCCGGGGACGCCGGGGCTCGTCCCGCAGATCAGCTCGCCGCGCTCCTTGACCTTTTCGAGCGTGCCGGCCTGGGCCGCCGCTGCCGCGGCGAAAACCGCCGCTGCTCCGAAAACAACCTGCAGTGGCCTCATCATTTCCTCCCGGCGTTCTTTAAAGGTCATAAGGCTAGCCTATTGTCGCTTCGGCCCGGCGTCAACTGCCAGCCTGTCGTGGCTTCGCAGAGATTTGCGCTCGCAAGAGTCGGGATTTAACGATAAAAGCGACATATATTCAGTTGGCTTGCCCTCAGGGAGCGTGACCATCGTGCTCGACACGGCAAGCGGCGATCGTTATAGGCCATAAAGCTAATTGATAGATCGATGCCAACCGGACGAAGAGCGCGCAATGGGCGACATGATACTCCACTGGTCACCTCGATCACCGTTTGTCCGAAAAGTGATGGTGGCCGCGCATGAGCTGGGCCTGGCCGATCGGATGACCCTGCGGCGGACGGTGGTCCAGATGACGAGGCCGAATCCGGACCTGCTGCCCGACAATCCGCTGAGCAAGATCCCGACCCTGGTTCTGGGCGATGGTTCGGTGCTGATGGATTCCGGACTGATCTGCGAATATCTCGATTCACTGGCCGGCGGCGGCATCATCATTCCCGCCGCGGGGCCGGCGCGCTGGAGCGAGCTCGGCCGCCATGCCCTCGCGACCGGGTTTCTCGACCTGCTCATCCTCTGGCGCAACGAGCGCAACAAGCTCGTCGAGAAGCAGACGGCGGAATGGCTGTCGAGCTTCGCGACCAAAGCGTCGGCCGTTCTGACGCGTTTCGAAGGCGGCGCCGGCCCAATCGCGCCGGGTCCGCTGCCGCTTTCGGGCATAGCGCTCGGCTGCTGCCTGTCCTATCTCGATTTCCGCTTCGTCGATCTCGACTGGCGGGCAAGCCATCCCCGGTTGGCGCAATGGCACGACGCCTTCCGTCAACGCCCGTCGGCCATCGCCACCGAGGTCCGAAGCGATGGTTGAGGCGCGGCGCCAAGGCCCCCTGAGCCACGTCCGGGTCCTTGATCTCAGCCGGATCATGGCCGGTCCATGGGCGACCCAGATCCTGGCCGATCTCGGCGCCGACGTGATTAAGGTGGAGCGGCCGGATACCGGCGACGACACTCGCGCTTGGGGACCGCCATTCCTGAAGGACGAGGCCGGCAATCCGACCAGCGAAGCCGGCTACTACCTCTCGGTGAACCGCGGGAAGCGCTCGATCACCGTCGATATCACCAGCGCGAAAGGGCAGGACATCATCCGCCGGCTTGCGGCCACGAGCGACGTCGTCGTCGAGAACTACAAGGTCGGGACGCTCAGGCGCTATGGGCTCGACTACGCGGCGCTCAAGGCGATCAATCCGCGCCTGGTCTTCGCCTCGGTCACCGGCTTCGGGCAGACCGGCCCGCGCAGATCCGCCGCGGCCTATGATTTCGCGATCCAGGCGATGGGCGGACTGATGAGCGTCACCGGCGAGCGCGAGGGCATGCCGGGGGCAGGGCCGCAGAAAGTCGGTGTTCCGATCGTCGACATCATGACCGGGATGTACACGGCAGTCGGCGTGCTCGCAGCGCTTGTCCGGCGCAACGAGACCGGCGAGGGTGACAATATTGACCTCGCCATGCTGGATGTTCAGACCGGCTTCCTGGCCAACCAGGCGATGAACTGGCTGGTCTCCGGCCGCACTCCGGTGCGCGGCGGCAACCGCCATCCCAATATCCAGCCCCAGGACGTCTTCCCCTGCGCCGATGGTTTCATCGTGCTGGCGGTTGGGAATGACGGGCAATTCGCCAAGCTGTGCGAGGCCCTGGGCGAGCCGCAATGGGCAAGCGATGCGCGCTTCGCCACCAATCCGGCGCGCGTGACCAACCACGCCTTGCTCGATCCGTTGCTGCGGGCGGCCTTCAGCCGCTTCGATCGCGCCGCGCTCATCGGTGCGCTCGATGCGGTCGGCGTTCCTTGTGCTGCGATCAACACGGTGCCTGAAGTGTTCGACAATCCGCAGGTCAAGCATCGGGGCATGCTGCGCAACCTGCCGCATCCGCTCGCTGGCAAGGTTCCTCAGGTCGTGAGCCCGCTGAACTTCGAGAACGCGCCGCTCTCTTTCGATCGTCCCCCGCCCTTGCTCGGTCAGCATACCGACGAGATTCTTCGCGACATCGGCCTGGCCGAACAAGCTTGATGGACAACAGAATGGGGCGCCTCCACCTTCCTGCCGTCGATGAGATGACGCCCGACCAGCGCAAGGTCTATGACGAGGTCGTCTCCGGCCCACGCGGGCGGCTGGTCGGTCCGCTGCGCGCCGTCATTCACAGTCCGGAACTGGCGACGCGCTGGTCCCGGCTCGGCGAGTTCCTGCGCTATGCGACGCTGCTGCCGGCCAGGCTCAACGAGCTCGCCATCATCGTCGCCGGCCGCCACTGGAACAGCCAGCTGGAGTTCTACATCCATGCGGAAGCAGCGAAGGCCGCCGGCCTCGACGCCGCCAGCATCGAGGCCATTCGGTTGGGCCAGGCGCCGGTCTTCGCCGAAGACGAGGAGCGCGAGGTCTATGAGTATGCCCGCCTGCTCCTCCAGACCGGCAGCGTCTCGGACGAGGTCCACGCCGCGATCGTCGAGCGATGGGGCCCCAGGGGCGCGGTCGAGCTGACCGGGGTGATCGGTTACTACACGATGGTGTCGATGACGCTGAATGCACACGGAATTCCGCTGCCGGATGGAGCGGCGCCGCCGCTCCCCAGGTTGCAGGATGGGCCGACTTGCTTGCCCACGGCCTTGCGAGCGATCGAGGAAGCCGGCCGTGGCTGAAACCGTCGCCCCGAGATCGCATCGGGCGCCCGGCTGGATGCTGCCGGCCGGTGCCTGCGACGGCCATGCCCATGTCTTCGGCCCCTATGAGCGCTTCCCCGTCTCGCACCGGATGCACTATGAGCCGCCGCTGGCTCCCGCCGCAGCCCATCGCGACATGCTGGAGCGCATCGGCCTGGCTGGTGGCGTCCTCGTCCAGCCCGGGGCCTACGGCGAAGACCCGTCTGCGATCCTCGACGCCCTGGCGCGAGGTGGCGGGCGCCTGCGCGGCATTGCCGCCGCCAGCGAGCAGGTCCCCCAGGCCGATCTCGATCTCTGGCACGCGGCGGGCATTCGCGGCCTGCGCTTCAACGACATGACGCTGCCCGGCGGTACCGGCCCGTTCCCGGGCTCGGTCGGCACCGAGTCTCTTGCGGCCATGGCTCCCGGCATGCGGACGCGCGGATGGCATGCGGAGATCTGGGCTGGGATAGACCGCCATGTCGCGAACTTGCCGCTCTATCGCGCCAGCGGCCTTCCGATCGTGCTGGACCATATGGCCGGCCTGCAGATCGCGCGCGGGCCCGACGATCCGGCGTTCAAGGCGATCCTCGATGCGCTTCGGGAAGGCTGGCTCTGGATCAAGCTCGTCCTGTGCCGCTGCTCGCAGGATTTTCCGGACTATGCCGATGCCCGGGCGTTCCATGATGCCTTTATCGCGACCAACCCTGACCGCGTGATCTGGGGCTCGGACTGGCCGCATCTGCGCCTGGCCGAGCGGGCTCCCGATATCGGGCATCTGCTCGACCTGTTCGCGGTGTGGGTTCCGGATGCGGAGCTCAGGCGGCGGATCCTCGTCGACAATCCCAGCAAGCTCTACGGGTTGTGATGCACGCCGAAGCCGCGTCCGATACGGAGTCCCAGATGACCAACGCCCTTGAATGCCTGACGGTGGACGTCAGCGATTTCGTCGCGACGGTGACGATCGACCGGCCGCCGGTCAACGCGCAGAATCGTCGGTTACGGGAGGAGATCGTCGCCGTCTTCGACAGCCTGAGCGACCGCGCCGATGTGCGGGCGATCGTGCTGACCGGTGCTGGCAAGACCTTCTCTGCGGGCGCCGACCTCAAGGAGCGGCCTGGCTTGGCGCAGGAGGCGGGCGCCTATCCGCGCCATAACCGCCTGGTGCGCGCCTCCTTCGATACGGTGATGGAATGTGCCAAGCCGGTGATCGCTGCCGTCAATGGCGCCGCCATCGGCGCAGGATGCGTGCTCGCCTTGTGCTGCGATATCATTCTCGTGGCGGAGGACGCCTTCTTCGCGATGACGGAAGTCGATGTCGGTCTGGCCGGCGGCGTCAGCCATGTCAGGCGGTTCTTCCGGGAATCCGACGCTCGGATGCTGATCTATACGGCGCGCCGTGTGCGCGGCGCGGAGCTCTACCGGATGGGCGTCGCCTCGGATTGCGTGCCGGGCGAGCGCCTGCTCGGATTGGCGCAGGAGATCGCGCGCGAGATTGCATCGAAGAGCCCTTCGGCCGTCCAGGCGGCCAAGCGATCCTTCAATGTCACCGAAGGTCTCGAGCTGCGTGACGGCTATCGTTTCGAGCAGTCGCAGACCGTTGCGCTGGCCTCCTCCGAGGATACGAAGGAGGCGCAGCTTGCCTTCGCCGAGAAGCGCAGGCCGGTTTTCGGAGGCGGCTGAATGCATGCGCCTGACCCTGTCGCCCTGCACCACGCTTCGGACGGTGTCGCAGTCATCACGCTGTCTCGCCCGGAACGCCGCAATGCTCTGAATCTCGCCATCAAGGGACGCATCGCCGATGCTGTCCTGGCGCTCGAGGCCGACGCAAGCGTGCGCGTCATCGTCCTGACCGGCGCGGTCGACTATTTTATCGCCGGCACGGATATTGCCGAGATGGAGCCGATGAGTCCGGCCCAGCATCAAGCGCTCGAGACCGATCGGATGTTCACGGTGCTGCGGCGCTGCCCGAAGATCCTGATCGCGGCGGTGGAGGGCTATGCCTTGGGCGGCGGTTGCGAGACGGCCCTGTGCTGCGACATGATTGTCGCCGGCGAAGGCGCGCGCTTCGGCCAGCCGGAAATCCGTGTCGGCATCATGCCCGGCGCCGGCGGAACGCAGCGATTGCTGTGGACCATTGGCAAATACCGCATGATGAAGTTGGTCTTGACGGGCGAACTGCTGACTGCGGCCGATGCCTTCCAGGCCGGCCTGCTCTCGGAGATCGTGGCGGATGGTAGCGCTCTGCCGCGCGCGCTGGCCATAGCCAGGACCGTCGCTGCCATGCCACCGCTCGCCGTCCAGGCGATCAAGGACGTCGTGCAGCGCGGGCAGGACCTGCCCCTGGACACTGCACTGGCGCTGGAGCGCAAGGCCTTCGTCCAGCTTTTCGACACGCAGGACCAAAAGGAGGGAATGCGTGCCTTTCTGGAGAAGCGTCCGCCCCGGTTCACGGGGCAGTGAGAGCTAGAGCATTCTCGAGCGAAGTGGACACCGGTTCGCGTGACGAAAATGCTCTAGCGCAGCTTCACGTCGAATTTGACGACATCGCCGCGATAGATGCCCTTCGCGTCAAGTACCAGCATCCCGTCCTGATCCAACGCTTGCCGATGGACGAAGGCGACCGGCGAATCCAGCGAGATCCCGAGCGCTTGGCTGGTCTCGATGTCCGCCGTACCGATGGTCAGCGTCTGGCGCGCATCGAGAATCTCGACGTCCTCGACTTCCGAGATCAGGCGCAGGGCCGTCTTGGATTCGAGATCGCGCTGGGTGATGCGATTGCGCAGCCTTTCGTCGATATGGAGATCGGCCAGAAGGAAGGGCTGCCCATGCCGCCAGTGACGGCGCCGGACATGCCGATAGGCCGGCGCAAGCTTTCCGATCTGCTCCTCGAAAGCATGAAGAGCCACATCCGGCTCGTCGTGAAGAATCTCGATCGTTGCGTCGTAATTCGGCCTGAGCAGGCCAGACCAGTCGGTGCCGACCTCGCACCACAAATTCTCGGCCGGCCGGCGGCGCACGAACGTTCCCCGCGCCCGGTAGCGCTCGATCAGCTGCTCGTCTTCGAGCAGGTCGAGCGCTTGGCGGATCGTCGCTCGCGCCACGCCGCATTCCCCCGCGAGCTCGTCGACGGTTGGAATCTGTGCGCCGACCTGCCACTGCCCGGCCTCGATCCTGCGCCGGAACAAGGTGGCGAGCTGATGATAGCGCGAAATACCGGTTCGTTTGAAATCCAGTGGCTTCGAAGAAACGCTGCGGACGATCATGCGGCTCCAGATGTGACCTGAGACGATCGACAGGCTAGCGCAACGGCCGGCGATTGACGAGCGCTGGGTACGACATTAATCCAATGAACTAGCTTATTGTCCTTTTTGAGCGGCCCGACGATGCGTAAAGCCGTGGACCGCCTTTTGTCGCCAAGCTGCCGGGACGGATCATCATGCACAACGTCGTCGAGATCACCGGCCGGAATTTGAACCCAGCAGGAATCGTACGGACCGCCCGGCTCGGGTGGAAAGTCGTCCTCGCGCGCGAAGCGATCGAACGCATCGGCCGCGCACGCGAAATCGTCGACGAGGTCGTCCGCAAGGGCGAGAAGATTTACGGCGTCACCAGCAGCGTCGGCGCCAAGACCGGCACCATGCTCGCGCCCGACCGGATACCCGAATTCAACCGCCGCCTGCTCCTGACGCATAACATGGGACACGGCCCGCTCGCCTCGCATGAGACAGTGCGGGCGATGATGGTCGTGCTGCTCAACAGCATGGCGACCGGCTATCTCGGCGTCAGGCCCGTCATGGCAGAGATGCTGGTCGAGGCCCTCAATACAGATCGCCGGATCGACGTCCATCACTGGGGCTCGATGGGCCAAAGCGACATGTCGCCCATCGCCGATCTCGCGCTGGAACTCTACCGGGACCATGAATTCGCGGCCGGCGAGGCGCTTGCCCTGCTGAACTCCAGCGCCTTGTCGATCGGCACCGCCGCTCTCGCCTTCCACGACCTCGAGCGGATGCTCGATTTCGCCACGCTTGTCGGGGCCTTCAGCATGGAGGGGTTTGCGGCCAATCCGTCGATTGTCTCGGAAGCCGCACTGATGTCCCGCCCCTTCGATGGTGTTCTGCGCCACGGCCGCGCGATCCGAACCTATCTCGCTGGCAGCTATCTCATGCAGCCAGGCGGCCCGCGCCACCTCCAGGATCCGCTGAGCTTTCGCTCGCTGCCGCTGATCCACGGCAATGCCGCCGACAGTCTGGCCTTTGCCGGCCGGCAACTCGCCATCGAACTGAGCGCGAGCCAGAACAATCCGATCGTGGCGATCGAGCAGCGCCAACTGGTCTCGGTCGCCAATTTCGATATGGTCGCACTCGCGATGGCGCTGGACACCGCCCGGCTGGGCATGATGCCGGTGGTGACCAGTTCTACGGAGCGATTGGCCAAGCAGGCGGATTCGTTCTGGTCGGGCTTGAGCGTCGGCCTGATCGAGGAAGATGGCGTCGGCTTGCCGGGCTTCAACGGGCTCGCGCAGTTCCATAAATCGATTACGTCGGAGGCGCGACTTCTGTGCGCCCCGGTCGTCGGCGAATTGGCCAGTTCAAGCCACTCCAACGGCAATCTTGATCGCGCGAGCATGGCAGGTCTTGCTGCGCGCCGCACGGCTGAGCTCGCCGGGCTCTGCAGCTCGATCTTCGGCTTGGAACTCATGGTTGCGGCCCAGGCCGTGGACATGCGGCAGGCCAGGCCGCTTGGCGCAGTAACCTCTGAGCTTTTTGCGTTGGTCAGGCGCGCCATTCCATATGCTGGCGCCGGGCAACGTGTGCCTCATGCCGGGCGATTGATCGACTATCTCATTGCCAGTGAGGCTGAAATCGACCGCCTCATCGCCATGGCGTGACTCCCTTACGTCCGGTGCGCGCCTGTTTTGGCTCAGGCCTTCGCGCCACCGGCGGGATATGGCCTGAATTCGCCGCTGGCAGCTCCGCTGCACGGCGACGGATCTTTGAAAACGCGGCATGGGGACCGCCATGGCGGAAACGCGTCATGGGCCCGCAGCGCCCGTCGCGGAGTTGCGCCATGCCGATGGTCCTGTCTCGCAGGACCATCAGCGGACGCGATCGGCTCAAGCGGCGTCACGTACGACGCTCACTTTCCGTCGTCCGGCGCTTGCAAGCCGGGCTGAACCCCGCTCTATCGTCGCCCATGACGAGGACGCCGAGCGGTGGGGCGATACGATGACGCAAGGCGACACGGCCTCCGCACCATTATCGCTTGCGGCGCTGGGCTGGACGGATTTCTTTGCAGATCAATGCGAACCGGACGAGGCCCGCCTCCAGCCCGCGCGCATCGCCACTGTGCACCGCTCCCGCATGAGCGCCATCACGCCCGACGGGCCGATCAGGCTCAAGCTGCCGGTCCATGCCAATACAGGCGAGTTCACCGTGGGTGACTGGGTCCTGGTGGAGCCCGGCACGCATCTGCTGCGGCGCCGGCTGGAGCGCGCGACGGTGTTGGCGCGGCGCACCGAGGGCAGCACGACGCCGCAGCTCGCCGGGGCCAATATCGACACGCTGTTCATCGTCACCTCCTGCAATGCCGATTTCAACGTCGCGCGCCTGGAGCGCTATCTTGCGCTGGCCAATGAGAGCGGAGCCGAGCCGGTCATCCTGCTGACCAAGGCCGATCTCGTGCCGGACGTGCAGCCCTATCGCGACCAGGCCGCCGCCCTGCAGCGCGGGCTGGCCATCGCAACCGTCGATCCGCGCAGCCCTGACGTGGCGGCTGCGTTCGCGCCCTGGTGTCGCGAGGGCCGCACGCTCGCGCTGGTCGGTTCGTCCGGCGTCGGCAAATCGACGCTCGTCAACGCGCTTGCCGGCGCCGTCGAGGGCGAACCGCAGCAGACCGGCGACATCCGCGCTCACGACGCCAAGGGGCGCCACACCACGACGTCGCGCTCGCTGCATGCGATTGCCGGCGGCGGCTGGGTGATCGACACGCCCGGCATGCGCACGCTCCATGTCAGCGATGCGGCGTCCGGTCTCGAAACGCTGTTCGCCGAGATCACGGAACTCAGCCCGCACTGCCGCTTCCGCGACTGCACCCATGAGCACGAACCCGGCTGCGCGGTGCGGGAGGCCGTCGCCAAGGGCGTGATCGACCCTGAGCGCCTGGCACGCTGGCGCAAGCTCGACCTGGAGAACAGGGCAAAGACGCCGGAGGTGAAGGGGCCGAGGGGGAAGCGGCGCTAGGCGCGGGCGGCCAGCTCCGGCCCGGCAAGTCCGGCCGGCGACGCCGTCTCGGCGCTGCAAGCGGGGAGGGGCCGGCGCTCGCCCCTTGCCGCCTTCGCAAGGGCGCGAAGCGGGCCGCGGCGACCAGCCCGGCTCAGAGCGCGCCCCGCCCGCTCACTTTCCCGCCTTGTGCACATCCGTCGCCAGCGTCAGTTCGTCGATCCTGGGGTCGTAGCGCAGCGCTGCGCGCGTCGCCCAGATGTTCTTGAAATGATAGAGCGGGATGATCGCGACGTCGCTGGAGACGAGCTTGACCGCGTCCAGCACCAGCTTTTCGCGCCTGGCCTCGTCGGTCTCGCTGATCGCCGCGGTGGTGAGCGCGTCGAGCGCGGGGTTTGAATATTGCGCCCAGTTGTAGAGGCCCCAGCCGGTCTGCTGGCTGCGGGTCGCGAGCAGGTCGCGCAGCAGGCCGGTGCCCTCCATCGAGTTGTTGCTCCAGCTGCCGAGATAGGCGGAGAACTGGCTCTTGGCGCCGCGCGTGGAGTAGACGCTGAAGGGCATCGCATCGATCGCGACCTCGACGCCGATCCGGCTCCACATCTGGGCCAGCGCCTGGGCGACCTCGACGCTGTAGGGCGTGCGGTCATTGGCGGTCGAGAGCGTCAGTCTGAAGCCGTCGGGGAAGCCGGCCTCTCCCAGGAGTTTCTTGGCCTTCTGCACGTCATAGGCCGGGACCGGCGTCTTGGCGTCGTATCCGGGGATGCCGGCCGGCAGCCACTGGCCGGTCGGGGTCGCCGTGCCCAGCACCACGCGCTCGGTGATGCCGGCGCGGTTGATCGCCAGCGACAGCGCCTCGCGCACCTTCTGCTTCGTCAGCGGCGAGGGTTCGATCTTCGCGCCCTTCTTGTCCAGCACCGCGGGCGCGTCGGGCGCCGGCTGGATCATCGGCACGACATAGTTGACGCGCATGCCGGCGATCTCGGCGACCTTGACCTTGTCGGAGGATTGCAGGCGCGGCAGGTCGCTGGCAGAGGGCTGGTCGATCACGTCGATATCGCCCGCCAAAAGGGCCGCGGTGCGCACGGCGACATTGGGGATCAGGCGCAACGTCACGCTCGTCCAGGCGGGCTTCTTGCCCCACCATGTGTCATTGGCGACGAGCTCGATGCGCTCGCCCGGCTGATAGGCGGAGAATTTGAACGGGCCGGTGCCGATCGCGGCCTTGCCGCTGTTGTAATCGGCCGTGGTCGCGTCCTGCCCGGCATGGCGCGAGACGATGGCAAGCCGCGTCAGGTCGCTCGGCAGATTGGGGATCGGCGTCGCCGTGGTCAGGCGGATCAGCAGCGGGCCCGCGACCTCGACGCCGGTGATCGGCCGGATGATGCCGGCAAAGCCGCCGAGATTATTGGGCACGTCGAGCGCCCGCTTCAGCGTGAAGGCGACATCGTCGGCGGTGAACGGCTTGCCGTCATGCCAGGTCACGCCCTCGCGCAGGGTGAATTCCCAGACCGTCGGCGAGGTCGCGCGCCAGGCGGTCGCCAGCCCCGGCGCGAGCTTGCCGTCGGCCATGCGGTCGACCAGCCGGTCGAAGATATGGAAGGCGACGAGGTTGTTGGGCGTGGTCGAGTAGAAATGCGGATCGAGCGAATTGACGGAGCCGCCAAGCCCGATGGTCAGCTTCTCCGCCCGGGCCGGAGCGGCACCCAGCGAAGCGACACCCATCGCAACAGCGAACGCGCCGGCCAGGCGCGGCATCCGCAGCGTCAGAGAAGAAGCCATGGCCATCCCCTTTATTATTGTATGTCAATAACTAATATTTGAAGACAATTTCCGTGGGCTGTCAAGGAGGGGCTGGTCCGCCCACCCACGCGCCGTCGTCCCGGGCGGAGCGAAGCGGAGACCCGGAATCCGAAGCGCGTCATGGTCGGGCTTGACCCGAGAATCTCGTGAAGCAGAGCCCTCTGGTCATGAGATTCTCGGGTCAAGCCCGAGAATGACGGAGAGTGCGCGCGCTTCCCTTCTCCCCTCGCGGGAGAAGGTGGCTCGGCGACGCCGAGACGGATGAGGGGGCGCTGTGAGCTTTCCATCTCGCCGAAACACGACGCCATCCTGACAGGGCACGGCGCCAACCTGACAGGGCACGGCGCCCCCTCATCCGGCGCTGCGCTGTCCTGCCTGGATAGATTGGTGACAGACGAGCCCGGATAGAAGGGTGACAGTTTTTCCCTTGATAGTTGGGAGGGCTGGACCATGCCGTGGCG
>NZ_PQFZ01000035.1 GCF_002917105.1 Allobosea psychrotolerans | reverse complement strand
TCGATCGAGGGCACGGGCTCGCCCTGCCCCACCGATCTGCTCAGACTCTCGACCGGCATCGAGGATGTCGAGGACCTCTACGCCGACCTCGACCAAGCGCTGAAAGCAGGCCACGCCTGATTCTTGATCGCGGATCTCCCGAGGGCGCGGGCGCAGCAGGGACTGTGCCACGGCCAGCCCGCCGGCCTATCTCGACGCGACAGGTTCCACCTCGCCGGTACCTGGCTCATCGACGAAATTGGCTCCCCAGCGGACAAGGGAGCCAATATCGTCGTGTGACCGGGGGGCAGGGATAACCTGCTCTCCCCGCAGAATCAGAACTTATAGGTGATGCCGGCGCCGAACAGCCAAGGATCGATCTTGACCTTGCCGGTCACGAGACCGGCATTCACCTTGACCTTCGGCTCGAGGAAGATCTTCTTCACATCGAGATTCAGGCCCCAATGCTGGTCCAGCATGATGTCGATGCCGCCCTGCAGGGCGAGGCCAAACGTGTCTTGCAGGTTAAAGCTGGTGAAGCCGCCTTTAGCCTTCTCATTGAAGAACACGGTGTAGTTCACGCCGACGCCGACATAAGGTTTGAACGCGCCGAAATCGGTGAAGTGATACTGCAGCATCAGCGTAGGCGGCAGCAGCCAGGCCGAACCGATGCGAGCCCCCGCAAGCGCACCGGCGCCCTTCACATTATGCGGGGTGACGCCGAGGACCAGTTCGACGGCAATGTTCTTCGTAAAGAAGTAGCTGATGTCGAGTTCCGGCACGACCGAAGTCGAGATGCTGACATCGGCTCCGGGCACCCTGACGCCGCCGATGCTGAGCTTTGCGCTTTCCTGCGGCATGACGACGAGAGCCCGCCCGCGGATCATCCAAGGGTTCCACACCGTCATGGTCGGAGCCAGCGGTGCGCTCTTGGATGAAGGCAGATCGGAGGCCTGAGCGCCACAGATCGCGCTGGAACCAAGCAGGAATGCAGACAGGCAAGTGCGTAACACGACGGACTTCATGACAGGCCCCCAAGGCGAGATGGCCCGCGATCGCAAGGAGTTCGTCGCCAGGCACATGATCCATCAGCGCCAAATCGCTCCCGCGGGAATTGATCCGGATCAAAACCAAGCCGCGCCCACAGCCGATCGAATCTCACTGTTGCATGCTGGACACACGCCCTTGGTGCTCCGAGGTCCGCGCCGGACCTCGGAGCACCGTCACAGCCCTGAAACAGGGCAGCGCTAGCCCAGCCCGAACATCGCAAGGAGATCGACCATGTCGGGCCAGAAGCTTGAAACCAGCCGCCGCGCACTCTTGCTGAGCCTGGGGGTCGCAGCACTGGCCCTGCCGGCCGCCGCTCGCAACTTGCCCGCCCTGCCGACAGCGAAACTCGGCAGCGACATCGGCTACTGGGGAGCGGTGCGCGGTCTCTACAGCGTCACCCCCGACATGGTGAATCTCGAGAACGGCTATTGGGGCATCATGGCAGAGCCGGTGAAGGCCGAGTACAAGCGTCTGACCGACTTCGTGAATTTCGAGAATACAGTCTATGCCCGCACCAGGATCGGGCAGGATCTCGACGATGTCCGCGCGCCGCTGGCCACCTTCCTGGGCGTGGCGCGGGAAGAGATCGCGCTGACGCGCGGCGCGACCGAGGCGCTGCAGGCGCTGATCTCGGGCTACAACAAGCTGAAGCCCGGCGACACCGTGCTCTATGCCGATCTCGACTATGACTCGATGCAATATGCCATGAACTGGCTGAAGGACCGGCGCGGGGTCGCGGTCGCCAAATTCGACATCCCCGAACCCGCCACCCGTCAGGCCGTGCTCGACGCTTATGACGTCGCGCTGAAAGCCAATCCGAAGACCAAGTTGCTTCTCCTGACCCATATCAGCCACCGCACCGGGCTGATGATGCCGGTCAAGGAGCTCGCCGCCATGGCCAAGGCGCGCGGCGTCGACGTCATCCTCGATGCCGCCCATAGCTGGGGCCAGATCGACTTCCAGGCCAAGGATCTCGGCATCGATTTCATCGGCTTCAACCTGCATAAATGGATCGGCGCGCCGCTTGGCGTCGGCATGCTCTACATCGCCCGCGAGCGGCTGGCCGATATCGATCCCTATATGGCCGATGAGGATTTCAAGGCCGACGATGTCCGCTCGCGCGTCCACACCGGCACGCCGAACTTCGCCGCCCAGCTCACCGTCCCGACCGCGCTGGCGCTGCATCGCGAGATCGGCCCGCAGGCCAAGGAGGCGCGCTATCGCCATCTGCGGAATTACTGGGTCAGCAAGGCGCGCGAGCTGAAGGGCGTCGAGATCCAGACGCCCGACGATGCCACCATGGTCGCCGGCATCACCTCCTTCGCGCTGACCGGCAAGCGCTCGCCGGCCGAGACGAACGCGATCGTCGCGGCGCTGCGCGACCAGCACAAGGTGATGACGGTGCGGCGCGGGGGAGTCGCCAAGGGCAACACCATCCGGATCTCGCCGGCGCCCTACATCATGGAAGCCGATCTCGACCGCTTCGTCGCGGCGCTGGCGGTGATCTCGGGCAATCGCGCCGGCTGAGACGCCGCGACCGCCAGGCTCGCCGTCGGGCGCGTTCAGCCGCCGACGGCGGTGTATTCGGTCTCGATTGAGGAGGCGTGGGCCTCGTGATCGAAGCCGTAGATGTGGATCGAGATGGCGTCGCCAGCGCCGAGATTGCGCATGCGGTGAATATTGGGACCCGAGGGCAGCATGCAGCCGACATAGCCAGCCTGGCGCTCCTGCTCCTCGGTCGGCACGGCACGGGCCGCGTCGATGGCGCGATACCAAGTCTCGGTGATCGTACCGGCGACGACGCCAAAGCAGCAGGAGCAGTGATGGTCGTGGATGCAGGTGGTCGCGCCTTGCGCCCAGACGATCGCCCAGACGCTGACCGCTTCGTTGCCGGCGAGCAGGTTTCGGGTGTAGCCCCCGGCTTTGCGTTCGAGCGGCAGGCGCTGGACAAGATCGGGCATCGCGACGAGTTCGCGCAGGACAGTGCGGGCGGCGGCGAGATAGTCGCGCGAGAGCGTGCCTGCGTCCGTCCGCAGACTGCGCAAGACGGCGCCGCGCCGCTCCTCGTTCAGAAACCCCTGCATGCCGCGACTCCCCTCGCCCAATCTCCAGACAAGGATAGCGGAGCGGCGTGAAACGGGTTTGCAAACTCGCGGCGAGATCGGCGATTCCTGAAAATCGTTGCCAAGTATAGCGATAAAGTTAGAAAATTATCGTGCTCGTATGATTCCGGGCGATCATCATATTCCGTATCGCATTGGGAGTTCCATGGCCAAGTTGGACGCCTTCGATCTTCGCATCCTGGCGCGGCTGCAGGATGATGCGAGCCTGCCGCTGGCGGAACTCGCCGAAGCAGTCGGGTTGTCGTCGACGCCGTGCTGGCGGCGCGTGCAGAAGCTGGAGGCGGCGGGCTATATCCGCAAGCGGGTGGCGTTGCTCGACCGGGCCAAGCTCCAGGCCGGCGTGACCGTCTTCATCGCGGTCAAGACGGCACGTCACTCGATGGAATGGCTGGAGCGCTTCCACGCCGCCGTGCTCGATTTGCCCGAGATCGTCGATTTCTACCGGATGAGCGGCGAGATCGACTATCTGCTCAAGGCCTGTGTGTCGGACATCGCCGCCTATGACGCGCTCTACAAGAAGCTGATCTCGCGGATCGACCTCAACGACGTGACCTCGATGTTCGCTATGGAGGAGCTCAAGTCAACGACCGCGATTCCGCTGGGATTTGTGGAGCGGGCGTCGTGAGCACGGCTAGTCGCGGAATGTCCGCAATAGGAAAGCAGCTCCTCATTTATGAGTTTGCTACCTAACCCTTCGCCACCTTCTGATAGTCCTTCACATCGGAAAAGCTCACCTCCGGGGCGCGCTCGGCGTCGTATTTCAGGGTGAACTGGCTGGAGGCCATGAAGACCGGGTCGCCGTCGAGATCGTCGGCCATCGAGGACGGCTTCAGGGAGACGAATTTCTGCAGCGCCGCCTTGTCGTCGGACGAGACCCAGCGCGCAATCGAGAACTGGCAGGGCTCGAAATCGACCGGCAGCGAATATTCGACATCCATGCGCTCCTTGAGCACGTCGAGCTGCAATGCACCGACCACGCCGACGATCGCCGGCGCGCCGTCGTGCGGCAGGAAGAGCTGGACGACGCCTTCTTCGGCCATCTGCTGCAGCGCCTCGCGCAGCTTCTTGGCCTTCATCGCGTCCTTCAGCTTGACGCGGCGCAGGATTTCCGGAGCGAAGCTCGGCACGCCCTTGAAGACGATGTCCTCCCCCTCGGTCAGCGTATCGCCGATGCGCAAGGTGCCGTGGTTGGGCAGGCCGACGATATCGCCCGCATAGGCCTCCTCCGCGATCGAGCGGTCACGGGCGAAGAAGAATTGCGGTGCGTTCAGCGGCATCGGCTTGCCAGTGCGCACCAGCTTCGCCTTCATGCCGCGCGAGAGCTTGCCCGAGCAGACGCGCATGAAGGCGATGCGGTCGCGGTGGTTGGGGTCCATGTTCGCCTGGATCTTGAAGACGAAGCCGGTCATCTTCGGCTCGTCCGCCTCGATCGCGCGCTTGTCGGCAATCTGCGCGCGCGGGCTCGGCGCATAGGCTCCGAGTGCATCGATCAGATCGCGCACGCCGTAATCGCGCAACGCCGCGCCGAAATAGACCGGCGTCAGATGGCCCTCGCGGAACGACTCCAGATCGAAGGGCTTGAGGCCCTCGGCCGCGAGGAAGACCTCCTCGCGCCAGGTCTCGGCCGCACCGTTGGGCAGCAAGGTGTCGAAAAGCGGATCGTCAGGACCCGAGACCGCCAGGTCCTGCGTGGTCTCGTCGCCTTTCTGGTTGCGGCGGAAGGTGTTGGCCTTGAGATCATAGGTGCCGACGAATTCGCGTCCGCGCCCGACGGGCCAGGTCATCGGCGCGACATCGAGCGCCAAAGTGGTCTCGATCTCGGCGATCAGATCGAACAGGTCGCGCGTCTCGCGGTCGACCTTGTTGATGAAGGTGACGATCGGGATGTCGCGCAACCGGCAGACCTCGAACAGCTTCTTGGTGCGCGCCTCGATGCCCTTGGCCGCGTCGATCACCATCACGGCGGAATCGACCGCGGTCAGGGTGCGGTAGGTGTCCTCGGAGAAGTCCTCGTGGCCCGGCGTGTCCAACAGGTTGAAGACATGCCCGCCATATTCGAACGTCATCACCGAGGTCACGACCGAGATGCCGCGCTGGCGCTCGATCTTCATCCAGTCGGAGGAGGTCTGGCGGCGGCCGGCCTTGGCGCGCACCTCGCCGGCGAGCTGGATCGCGCCGCCGAAATAGAGCAGCTTTTCGGTCAGCGTGGTCTTGCCCGCGTCCGGATGCGAGATGATGGCGAAGGTGCGCCGGCGCGCATGAGGGGCGGTCGTCGCGGCCGCCTCGATGGTCTGAATGTCGGTCATGGCCGTGTGAGAACAGGATGAGGCCCGCGAAGTCAATCAGCCCGCCCCAAAGCGGCCGGCAATTACCTCGGCTGAAAGCCTCCAACAAAACCTGGAGGGGCCTCGACGTCAGCAATTCGGCCGTTCCGCCAGACGGTGCGAAGCCGATGCCATTGGCATCGGCAAGCGGCGCTGTGCCGCGGACGACCGAATTGCCGGCACCGGAAGCGGGTTTTGGAGGGGCGCCCCCAGGTTCTGTTAGAGGCTCTTAATCATTCCTCATCACTATACGGAACTCCCGGGTCAGGATTTGCGCACCGGCCCGGCGAACGGGAGATAGCGCCGATGGATGGTCGCCTTGCGCAAGATTGCCAACCAGATTTTCGCAAGCGTGGCCTTGCTGGCCCTGGCGGCGGCGCTCACCATCTTCATCGGCGTCGAGACGCTCAGCCGCTATGCCGCGATGACGGACGAGATGCAGGCCGCCTCGCGCAGGGTCCTGATGGCCGAACGCATGAACGGTCTCGTCAATGCCGTCGTCATGGAAACGCGCGGCATGATCATGAGCCGCGACGCACAGGACGCCGAGCAATTCGCCCAGCCCCTCATGGCCGAACTCGCCGATATCCGCCGACTGCTCGCGGATTGGCGCCAGCACGTCAAGCCGGAGGACGAGGCGGCGTTCCGCGAGGTCGCGGTCCAGGTCGAGGCCTTCGCCGTCTTCCGTGAGGAAGCCGTGCGCCGGGGCCGCCTGTCCGGCCCGGCTGCGGTCAACGAGCTCACCAACAACGAAAGCAACCGGGCCAATCGACTGGCCCTGAACGCCGCGCTCAAGCACCTCGCGGCGCTCAGCGGCGCCGACAGCGCCACAATCGACAGCAAGCTCAGCGAACTCCAGAAGAGCAGCATCCGCACGCAGATCGTGATCGGTACGCTCGTCATCTCGCTTGGCCTTGCGCTTACCCTCATCGTCGCGCGCTGGCGGGTGGCAAAACCGCTGAGCCTCCTCGCCAAGACGATGCAGCGCCTGGCCTTTTCCGAACCCGTCGACGCCATTCCCTCGATCTCTCGGTCCGACGAGATCGGCAGCATGGCGCGCGCCGTCGTCGTGTTTCGCGACAACGCCCGGGCGCGCGATTCGCTCGAAGCCGATGCACGCAGCTCCGAGGCCGCCAGAGCGGGCCGGCAGGCCAGGCGCGAGCAGTTGATCGCCGATTTCGACGTCAGGATCGAGGCCGTGCTCGACACGGTGCGCGCCAGCTCCCGCGAGATGGAGGCAACCGCGCGCACCCTCTCGACCATCGCCACGGACGCAACCGTACAGGCCGGCGGCGCGCGCAGCGCCTCGCTCGATGCCTCCGACAGCGTCCGCGCCGTCGCCGCGGCCTCGGAGGAGCTCTCGGCCTCGATCGCGGAAATCGCCGAGCGCGTCGACAAAGCCAACAGCGTTGTCACCAGTGCGGCGCAGGACGCTGAAGCCGCGAGCACCAATGTCGCCAATCTGGCGCAGGCCGCGAGCAACATCGCCAAGGTGATCGGGCTGATCCGCGACATCGCCGCCCAGACCAATCTGCTCGCACTCAACGCCACCATCGAGGCCGCCCGCGCCGGCGAAGCGGGGCGCGGCTTCAGCGTCGTGGCCGGGGAGGTCAAGTTGCTGGCGAGCCGGACCGCGCAGGCGACGGATGAGATCGCTGCGCAGATCGGCGCCTTCGAGCGCGAGACGCAGGACGCCGTCATCAGCATCGAGACGATCGCGGCCGTCATGAGCGAGGTCGCGCAGCATACCGTCGCCATCGCGGGAGCCACCATCCAGCAGCGGATCGCGACCTCCGAGATCGCCAGCAGCGCCCAGGCCACGGCCGGCAGCACGGCGAACGTCGCCAACCAGATGGAGCACGTCACCGCGGCGTCCGAATCGGCGACGGCTTCGGCGAGCCAGGTCCTGGCCACCGCCGAGAAACTGGCGCGCGAGGCGCAGGATCTGCGCGGCGCGGTCGAGACCTTCTTCAGGGATGTGCGCGCGGCCTGATCGACGGGCTGCCCCAAGAGCATTGCGTGAAAAAGTGGTTACCGGTTTTTCGCGGGAGCAATGCTCTCAACTTTTGGAATCGATCACGTTTCTCGCCTTCGGACGTTTCCGTCCGAAGGCGACACGATCGAGAGCATTGCGCGAAAAAGTGGGAGCCGGTTTTCGGGACAAGCCGATGCAGAATCGAAGCCTCACAGCATCAGGCCGAACAGGACATTCGGCCTGATGCTGTGGAGCCTTCAGTTCTTCAGGCGATAGCCGGTGCGGAAGATCCAGCCGACGATGGCGATACAGGCCGCAAGGAAGACCAGCGTCATCCCCAGGCTGACGCCGAGGCCGACATCGGCGACGCCGTAGAAGCTCCAGCGGAAGCCGCTGATCAGGTAGACGACCGGGTTGAACAGCGCGACCGTGCGCCAGAAGCCCGGCAGCATGTCGATCGAATAGAAGGACCCGCCGAGGAAGGTCAGCGGCGTCACGATCAGAAGCGGCACCACCTGCAAGCGTTCGAAACCGTCGGCCCAGATGCCGATGATGAAGCCGAACAGGCTGAAGGTGGTCGCGGTCAGCGCCAGGAAGAGCAGCATGAAGAGCGGATGCTCGATCCTGATCTCGGGCACGAAGAAGGAGGCCGTCAGCAGGATGATCAGCCCGAGCAGGATCGATTTTGTCGCGGCTGCTCCGACATAGGCGGTCACGGCTTCCCACCAGGCGACCGGGGCCGAGAGCAGTTCGTAGATCGTGCCGGTGAATTTCGGGAAATAGATCGCGAAAGAGGCATTGGCGATGCTCTGCGTCAGCAGCGAGAGCATGATCAGCCCGGGCACGATGAAGGCGCCGTAAGGCACGCCGCCGATCACCGGCATATGCGAGCCGATCGCTCCGCCGAAGACGATGAAATAGAGCGAGGTCGAGATCACCGGCGAGACTATGCTCTGCAGCGGCGTGCGCCAAGTCCGCGCCATCTCGAACAGATAGATCGCGCGGATGGCATACCAGTTGACGATTGCCGCGGTCATCGGCGGTCCCTCACCAGGCTGACGAAGATGTCTTCGAGCGAACTCTGGCTGGTGTGCAGGTCCTTGAAGCGGATGTTGGCCTGGCTGAGGTCCTGCAGCAGCGCCGTGATCCCGGTGCGCTCGGCCTTGGTGTCGTAGGTGTAGACGAGCTCGTTGCCCTCAGCCTCCAGCGCCAGGTCGTAGCTCGCCAGCACAGGCGGCACGGAAGCCAGCGGCTCCTGCAGGGACAGGGTCAATTGCTTGCGCCCGAGCTTGCGCATCAGCTCGGCCTTTTCCTCGACAAGGATGATTTCGCCCTTGCTGATGACGCCGATCCGGTCGGCCATCTCCTCGGCCTCTTCGATGTAATGCGTCGTCAGGATGATGGTGACCCCGCGCTCCTGAAGCCCGCGCACGAGCTTCCACATGTCCTGGCGCAGCTCGACATCGACGCCCGCCGTCGGTTCGTCGAGGAAGAGGATCTGCGGCTCATGCGCGAGCGCCTTGGCGATCAGCACGCGTCGCTTCATCCCGCCGGACAGCATCCGGATCTGCGTGTCGCGCTTGTCCCAGAGCGTGAGGTCCTTCAGCACCTGCTCGACCAGAGCCGGATCCCGGCGCTTGCCGAACAGGCCACGGCTGAAGTTGACCGTGCTCCAGACCGTCTCGAAAGCGTCCGTCGTCAGCTCCTGCGGCACGAGGCCGATCTTGGCGCGTGCGGCGCGATAGTCCGTGACGATGTCGTGCCCATCGGCCAGCACCTGCCCGCTGCTGGGGTTGACCAGCCCGCAGATGATGCTGATCAGCGTGGTCTTGCCGGCGCCATTGGGCCCGAGCAACGCGAAGATCTCGCCGCGCCGGATCGACAGGTCGACGCCCTTGAGCGCGCTGAAGCCCGATTTGTAGGTCTTCGACAGGTTGGTAACGGAAATGATCGGCTGCATGGGCGGCATATAGGCGAGATCACGTCAGGTTGCGATGCTGCGGGCATGCGCGCCGCGCGCAACCGGGAAAGCATCTACGCCTGACGGGCTCTGTCAGCAGCCCGACATGGCAATGGCCGGAGCGAGGCCCGGCCATTGCAGATGTGAAGCAAAGCGGCCTGCCGCTTCAGCGCATGAAGAACCAGAGCAGGATGATCAGCGGAATCGGCACACCAAGGAGCCACAAAGCAATCGAGCGCATTGAAAAACCTCTTTCGAACAGACCATGCTGGGGCAACGCCCCCATGGCGCGAAAGGTTCCTCAATTCCGGGAAAGCCCCCGGAAGGCGCGCTATCTGAAGCTGATGCCCTCGACCAGCTTGGACATGGCGGCGTCATGGGTCTTGTCGCCTTCCGGCGAGGCCCAATAGGTCATCAGGATGATCTTGCCGCTCGCCACATTCGGATTGATCGCGACATAACGGATGATCGAGGGGCCATCCTTGTTGGTTGCGGTGAGTTCGGTGAAGGACCAGGCCCGGCCGTTGATCTCGGACTTCTTCGTCTCGGACGCACCGGTGACCGTGACGCCTTCCTTCTTGAAATAGCGGTCATGCTCCTTTTGAACGCTGTCCATCTCGCCGGGCGCGATCAGCTCGAACCAGAGATAGACCTCCTCGTCGGGCGTCTTGATCTCGAGCCCGCGCGCGATCGTCTTGCCCGACCATTCCTCAGGAATCGTCACGGTTGCGACGGGATCGGCCGCGGTGAGGGTGAGCGGACCCGCCAGGGCCGGCATGGCGGCCATCACAGCGGCAACGGTGAAAGCCCGGATCATGTTTGACAGCATCGATATCTCCCCAGCGCCTTAGGCGTTTGCGCCTGCTTGTCGACAGATCTCGGCAGGCAAAAACCGCCAAGCCCTTCAGGCTCGGCCGCGGCACGTTGCCCTTGGGGCAGGAGGCTGGCAATCGGCCTGACGCGTTTTCAGGAGAACTCCGTGACGCTGGGATGCCAGATCGGTTGATAGCCGTTCATCAGCGCGCTCAGCGTCGCCGGCGGCGTCAAGACGGCGACCGCACCAGTTGGACGAGGCCGGCGCGCGATATAGCCCGATGGCGACCAGAGCAGCCCTGCATCGCCCCTGAGAGCCAGGAATCCTGCATCGTTCGCGACCATCGCGCCATCGGGCAATGCCTCCGCCGCGAGCCGGTGCAGGCGCTTCTCGCGGCCGATGCGTCGCTCCGCGTCGAGCCTGCGGTCGATCTCCGGAAAGAGCGGCGTCTCGCTCAAGCCGAGGCCGCTCACCAATGCCGCGCGATAGCGCAGCGCATCCGCGCGGCGGCATTCCATGCAGGGCCGGTGGCCGGCGGCGAGCGCAGTCACTTCGTCGCAGAAGAACAGCTCGGTATAGCCCCGCCCCCAGACCTTCCGGCTGCGTCCTTTGAAGGAGAGCACGCAGCAGAGCCATTGCCGGTTGGCATAAAGCCGCGTCGGCACGGCGTGCGACCGCGGGTCGTGGAAACGCCCGCCGCGATTGCCATAGAACTGGCCGCGCGCCGGGTCGGCGAAGAGGCTGCCATCGGGGCTGACGCGATTGGGAAGGGGCATGCTGCGCACTATGCTCGGGTTCGATACGAGCTTAGGCGCCTCGATGTCAGAGCGCGACAGCAGCGTGCGGGCAGGCAAGCTCAGTCGCGCAGGCCGGCGACCGCCGGGGCGCGATAGGACATCAGCGCCGGCACGAGCGTGATCGCGCTGCCGATGAGCAGCAGCGCCGCCACGAAGGCGATCTCCTGGCTCTCGATCGCGAAGACGAGCCGCAGCCCGGTCTGCCCGGCGATGACGCCCGACAGCATTGTCGTCAGCACCGCGCCAGCCAGCAGGCCCGCGACGCAGCCCGCGCCGATCAGCCCGGCCATGCCGAGCCAGACGACCAGCAGCACATAGCCGCGCGGCGCCCCCAGCGCCCGCAGGATCGCATAGCGTCGCCGCCGCAGGCCCGCGACCGCGATCAAGAGCAGCAGGACCGCCGCCAGGATCAGCAGCGCATTGAGGAAGGAGGCCGCGACCAGGACGCTGCGGACGTCGCCGAGTGCGCGGTAGAGCGTGACCAGCACCTCGGCGGGAAAGAACGCCATCGTACCGCCCTGGCGATATTGCGCCCGCAAGGCATAGGCGCCGGCGACGCCGCGCGGCTTGACGACCAGGGCCGGCACGCCGGGAATCCGCGGCCCGTCGAAGGGCGGCCCGATCCGGCCGTCATCCGCGGCGTGGCCATTGGCGAGGCCATGGATCTCCCAGACGCTCTCGACCGGCACCAGGATCGCGCGGTCCCAGGGCGAGCCGAGGCGCGGCAGCCGCCCGACCGCGACATAGTCATGGCCGGCATGGCGATGCCCGGCCTCGTCCTCATGCGCCACACCCGGACGCGCGCTGGCGCCGAGGACGCCATGCGACGGCGCGATGCTGTCGCCGAGGCCATAGCTGACATCGGCCCCCAGCACCGCCTCGCCCTCCCTCGCGAAGAGCCGGCCCTGCGATGGCGCGAGCCGCCCCCAGCGGCCGGCAAAGGCCGCCGTGGTGCCGACGATCACATAGCCCTTGCTGACATCGCCGAAGGCGATCGGCGCGACGCCGGCGACGCGCTCGTCCTGCGCCAGCGTATTGAGCAATCGCCCGTCCATCAGCGGCACCGCGTCCGGCTGAAGATAGACCGCCGACATCAGCAATTGCGTCTGGCTGCCCGGCGCGCCGATCAGCAGGTCGAAATCCTCGGCGGCTGCCGCCGAACTTCGCCGCAAGGCCCGCTCCTGCGCCCCGATCGCCACCCCGACAGCGACGGCGAGCGCCACCAGCGCGATGATCGCCAGCGCCGTCCAGCGCAGGGCCCGGATATCGGCCCACACCATCGGGAACGGGTTCATGCCGCGCTCTCGAACGGTGCGGCCTGGGCCGCTGCAAGCTCGATGCGCCGGTCCATCCGCGCCAGCAGCGCCGTATCATGCGAGGCGCAGATCAGGGTCGCGCCGGTTTCGGTCGCGACCTCGACCAGGAGCGCTCCGACCTCGGCCGCATGGGCGGCGTCGAGGCTGGCTGTCGGCTCATCGGCAAGGATCAGCGCAGGCTGGAGCAAGACCGCGCGCGCGATCGCCACGCGCTGCTGCTCGCCGCGCGACAGCACGCCGGCCTTGCGCCTGAGATCGGTCAGCCCCATCCGGGCGGCGAGCATCGCCGCCCGCTCATGCTCGGCCGGCCTGATCCGCCACTGCGAGAAGGTCAGGGGCAAGGTGATGTTCGCCGCGACGTCGAGCTCCGGGATCAGGTGGAAATCCTGGAAGACGAAACCCAGCGTCGCCTGGCGCCAGCGGTCGCGGGCGCCGGTCGACAGCTCAGAGACGACCATGTCGCCCCAGCTGACCGAACCGGCATCGGGCCGGATCAGCCCGGCGACGAGATGCAGCAGCGAGGTCTTGCCCGAGCCCGAGGCGCCGCGCAGCCCCACCCGGGCCCCAGCTGGAATTGCCAGGCCGGCAAGATCGAGCACCCGGAACGGCCGGCCGTCGCCGCCGCGATGATCGAGCCTGATCCCGGTCAGTTGCAGCCGCGCCGCGCGCCCCGGCTTCCGTTCAGGTGACGTGAAAGCTGGCATCGACGAGTCTGATCTGGCTGACGAAGCCGGTCTCGGCATCGATCGCGGAACCGATTTCGAGACGGCCGGAGACCGCGACCTTCTGCCCGGCGCTGACCATCGGCGTCACCGCCTTCATGAAGACCACGACGATGTCGACCGGCCAGTCGGCATCGGACTGGCAGAACGGGCAGATCGCCAGGGGCTCGCGCGTCAGCACGAAGAAATGGCTTTCGGGCTTCAGCGGCGGCGCCATGTAGCCGAGCATGCGCACCTCCTGCCCGCGCAGGCTCGTGGCGCGATCCGAGAACTGGAAGCCGAGCACGCCGAAGGATTTGTAGAGCCCGTCGAAACTGATCGTCGCGGGCTCGTCTGCGCGGACCGCTTCGCAAAGCGCGAGCGTCGCGAGTCCCTGCGCGAGCCCCAGAAGGAGCCCGCGACGGGACAGTCTTGCGAGGAGGATCGGTTGCTGCACGGACCATTCGCCTCGGATCAGGACAGGCTCACTCGCCACCCAGCGCCAGCGCCTCCGCCATCACGCGGAAGACATAGGTGTTGGGCTTGTGGCCGCGGAATTTCTCGGCGCCCGGACCCATCGCGGTCAAGATGCCGTCATCGCCCGAATGCACGCCCGAATTCGCGTCGAAGGGCAGGTTGCCGACCTTGCGCGTCGCCAGCGGTCCGGTGCAATCGGCCTCGTTGGCGACATTGGTCTTGCCGTCGGCGCTCTTCACGGCTGGGACGCGCTCGCCATTCATGAAGGGGCGACCCGTGTCGCAGGTGTCGGGATAGGTCCCGAAGACCACGGCGAGGCGGCGCGAGGTGTTGACGTTGGTCGGATAGCCGTCGGCATCGAGCGGGCCGTAATTCGGCGCCTTGGAGTCGGCGTAGGTGCCGAGCTTGTCGCGCAGGAGCTGGCCCGGGCGCTCGTCGTCATAGGTGCCGACGAGAGAGACCGCATGGGTGTGGTCGGGCACGACGATGATCAGCGTGTCGTTGCGTTCGCCGGCGAAATCCTTGGCGATCTTGACGGCGTTGTCGAGCATGATCGTGTCGAACACGGCCCGCTCCCAGTCGAGCGAATGGCTGTATTTGTCGATGCGGCCGGACTCGACCATCAGGAAGAAGCCGTCCTCATTGCCCTTCAGCATGTCGATCGCGGCCTTGGTCTGCTCGGCGACGTCGGGCTGGTCGGGGAATTTGGCGATGCTGCCCTTCTTGGCCAGGCGCAGATCGAAGGCGCCGTCGACATTGCTGGTGTTGTAGAGACCGAGCAGCTTCTTGGCGCCGGAAGCGGCGGCCACATTCATCTCGGTCTTGGTCGTGGCGATCGTGTAGCCGGCCGCCTTGAACTGGGCGATGAAGTCGAGATCGTCGGTGCGCTTGGAGCCCGGCGTCGTCTTGGGCAGGAAGTTCGGCGAGCCGCCGCCCATGATCACATCGGGCTTCACATCGTAGAACATCTTGACGATGTCGTTGTAGTCCGAGCGCCGGCGGGTATGGGCGACCATGGCGGCAGGCGTCGCATCCTCGATCTCGGCATTGGTGACGACGCCGATCGTCATCTTGTTGCGGCGCTTGATCACTTCCGAGATGGTCTCGACCTTGGGATGGTCCAGCGTCAGCGCGTTCTTGGCGCAGTAGACGCCGAGCGCGTTGACGCAGGATTTGTGGCCGGTGGTGTAGGCATGGGCGCTGTTGGCGCTGTCGGTGACGATGGAATCGCTGCCCGAGGTCGAGATCAGCGCCATGTTCGGCATGTCATCGATGGCAAGCTCGCCATTGAAGCGACCTTCTTCCCAGCCCTTGGACATGATCCGCGCCGCGGTGCGATGCGCCACCGACATGCCGTCGCCGACGAACAGGATGACGTTCTTGGCCCGGCGCGGCTGGGCCGTCGCGAAGACCTCCCATTTCACCGTCGCCTTGTTCGCCCCTTGCGTCGCCTCGACGACGTAGTTGCCGGCCGGCAGCGTCGCGCCGCGCAGCCACAGCGCCGAATGCTTCTGGCCTTCCTCGTTCTGGATGAAATTCGTCGGCTTGCCGAAGATATCGGCGGCGGGCTTGCCGTTGATGGTGACCGTCACATCGGCCGAAGTCGGCGCGTTGGGGAACTCGACCTTGAAATCGAAGCGCGAGCCCTCGAGGATCTCGGCCCGGTTGATCGGGTAGATCGTCTGCGCCAGCGCGGGAGTGGCCCCGGCAAGCCCTGTCGCAAGGATCGTCATCAGCCATTTTTGCGCGCGCATGCCCAGTCTCCGCTCGAACCCGTTCGATATCCGCCGGCGAGCGTTAGGAAGTGCATGTGACAATACGATTACTACATGCGCTTTCATGACGTTGTGAATGTTATACTATAACAATAGACACACACTCCCGAACACCGCCGTCATCTCCAGCACGGCGCCATCTCTTGCACGGCGCCATGAACCGGCAGGCTACGCTTCCTTGAAGCCGTAATCGGGAATGCCCTGCTCGTTGCCGTAATATTTATACGGCAGGAACTTGCCCGACATCGCGATCTTGACGCGATCGCCCTTCGGATTCGGCTCACGCTCGAACTCGATGTTGAAGTCGATCGCCGACATGATGCCGTCGCCGAACTCCTCCTCGATCAATGCCTTCCAGGCCGGGCCGTTGACCATCACCATCTCGTAGAAGCGATAGATCAGCGGGTCGGTCGGCGGCATCGGTGTGCCGGTGCCGCGATAGGGCACCTCGTTGAGCATCCGTTTCTCGTTCTCGGTGAGGCCGAACAGGGTCGCAGCCTTCTCCGCCAAGGGCTTGACCAACTTCATCTGGCCGAGCAGCGCGCCGACGATCAGCACCTCGGACATGCCGCCGATTTCCCCGGTGATGTATTTCCAGCTCCAGCCCTTCTCGCGCTTGATGTCGAGGATCTTCTCGGTGAGTTCTTCGCGCTTCATGGTCTTGGCTCCTCCTTGGAGAATATCGGCGCCAGAATGTCGGCCGTGCCCGCCTCAGGCGGCCTTCGGGCATGCGGCGAGCGGCGCCTGACGGGCTGGCGAACCCAAACCTTGGTAGCAAGCGGCGGGCCAAGAGCCCGTGCTCGCCCGAGTACCGGCTGCGGCACGAGGTGCAGTCATTCCGACTTTGTGAGATCCCGGCAGGATCATCTTAACGTTACGCGGATGTAAGGACCGCAACGTAAGGTATTTGAAGTAATTTCCGCGTCATCCAGAGGTCCACCGACCACGCGGAAAACCTGATCGCCCGATGAACTCCTATATTCCCCTGATCCTGTTCACGGTGCTGACCAACGCCGCCGCCCAGCTCATGCTCAAGCGCGGCATGAGCGGCCTGGGCCAGCTCGACCCCGGCCATGACGGGCTGATCGCCACGGTCCTGCGTGTCGTCTTCAACCCTTTCGTCTTCTTCGGCCTGTGCACCTTCGTGGTCAGCATGGCCTCCCATCTCGTCGTGCTGTCGAAGGTTCAGATCAGCTACGCCTATCCGTTCCTGAGCCTCGCCTACGTCGTGGTCGCGGTTTACGCCTATTTCTTCTTCCAGGAGGATCTGAGCCCTGCCCGCATTGCCGGCATCGGGCTGATCGTGCTGGGCACCATCTTCATCGCACAGAGCTGAGGGACCGACATGGATCTGATCGCACGCCTCTTCCTTCGTCTCGGCATGCTGCTGGGACCGAAACCCGTGCTCCGGCCGGTCCCGGTGCCGGTCCGCACCCCGCCGCGCCTGCCGCGTTGACCCAAGAGCAATTTGCGATCCTGCTGGATCGCTCAAATTCTCCAAGCCGTTGTTTCAATGCGTTGTCCTTGCGCGAACCGGTGTCGATTCCGCTCGCAAACGCTCTAGTCCGGAAGACCTGAACCCATGAAACATATCATCATCGGCGGAGACGGTTTCGTCGGCTCGCATCTGGCCGCGGACCTGGCGGCCATGGGCGAGGAGGTGCTGGTCGCCGACATCGTCAAGAGCGGCCATGCGCATTACGCCAAGGTGCCGTTCCAGCAGATCGATGTAACCAGCACTGAGAGCGTGAACGCCATCCCGCTCGCCAAGGACGACCTCGTCTACAATCTCTCGGCCAAGATGCTTTCGCCCATCGTGACCCGCAAGGAGCGCCACGATTTCTTCTGGCCGGTGAACTACCACGGCACCGCCAATATCCTGGCCTGGATGGAGAAGAACGGCGCCAACAAGCTCGTCCACTTCACCACGGACATGATCTACGGCCATTCCGTCACCGTGCCGCAGGACGAGACCCATCCCGCCAAACCGCTCGGCGAATATGGCGAGAGCAAGCTCGCCACCGAGACGCTGGCGCAGGGCTATCGCGACAAGGGCTTCCAGATCCCGATCTTCCGGCCGCGCTTGATCATCGGGCCGGGCCGGCTCGGCATCCTGGTCAAGCTGTTCACGCTGATCGACATGAATCTGCCGGTGCCGATGATCGGCTCGGGCAAGAACCCCTATCAGTTCATCTCGGTGTTCGACTGCGCCAGCGCTTGCATCGCGGCCTGGAAGGCCGGCTTCCCCAACAGCGCCTATAATCTCGGCTCGGACGATCCGCCGCCGGTGAAGAAGCTGCTCGGCGACCTGATCGCGCATGCCGGCTCGAAATCGATCCTGCTGCCGACGCCGGCGCCGCTGGTCAAGCTGACGCTGAACACGCTCGACTGGATCAACCTGCCGATCATGGATCCCGAGCAGTACATGATCGCCGACGAGATCTGCATCCTCGACACCTCCAAGGCCAAGCGCGAACTCGGCTGGACGCCCAAGCACCGCGACGAGGATATGCTGCTCGCCGCCTACACCGAATACCGCAAGAGCAAAGACATCCGGAATCAGGCGCAGAGGAGCCTCGCAGCATGAGCATGCCCGCTTTCAAGACCGACGCTGCGCCCGCTCGCCCGAAGCTTTACAGCGTCGAGGAGGCCAAGCAGCTCGACGCCGCGACCGTGCGCGAGCTCTTCACCGCCCACGTCAATCCCGGCCAGCTGCATTTCCTGAAACTGCTCGGCTTCGACAAGATCATCGTCGATCGCGCCCAGGGCATGCATTACATCACCCGCGACGGCCGCAAGATCCTCGATTTCTTCGGCGGCTTCTGCTCGGTCGCCTTCGGTCACAACCACCCGCGCATCGTCGCGGCGCGGCAGAAGTTCCAGGACGAGAACCGCCATGAGATCTGCATGGCCTTCATGTCGCAATACGCCTCCGCGCTGGCGGCCAACCTCGCCGCAATCGCACCCGGCGATCTCGACATGGTCTTCTTCGGCTCGACCGGCTCGGAGGTGATGGAGGCGGCGCTGAAAGTCGCCGAGCAGGCGCAGGGACCGGGCAGGTCCAAGATCCTGCACGCAGCGAACTCTTTCCACGGCAAGACCAAGGGCGTGCTCTCGGTCACGGATTCCAACCTTTACCAGTCGCAGTTCAAACTGGTCGAGAACCGGGTCAAGGTGCCCTTCGGCGATATCGAAGCCGTGCGCCAGGCCCTGGAAAGCGATCCCGCGATCGGCATCGTCGTGATGGAGACGATCCAGGGCGGCGGCGGCATCGTCGAGGCGCCGGCAGGTTTCTGGCGCGAATTGCGCGCGCTTTGCGACAAGCATGGCGTGCTCTGGGTCGCCGACGAGGTCCAGTGCGGTCTCGGCCGCACCGGCCAGTTCTTCGCCTTCGAGCGCGACGGTGTCGTGCCGGACGTGACCGCACTCGCCAAGGCGCTTGGCGGCTCCAAGGCGGCGATGGGCGCGATGATCGCCCGCCGTGAGATCTACATGAAGGCCTATGGCAAACCCAAGACCGCGCTGATCCATGCCCAGGCGACGTTCGGCGGCATGGGCGAGGCCTGCATCTCGGCGATCGAGGCGCTGAACGTGCTCTATGAGGAAGACCTCATGGGCAACGCCCAGCGTCAGGGCGACCATCTCATCGAGAAGCTCAACGGCCTGCGCGCGAAGCATCCGAGCCTGCTCAAGGAGATCCGCGGGCGCGGCCTGATGATCGGCATCGAGTTCAACGACATCAGCGAGACCATGCCGTTTGGGCTCAAGCATATGGTCGCATTGCTCGACGACAAGCTGAAAGGCTCTCTCTGCGGCTTCATCGGCGCGCTCTTGCTGAAGGATTACGACATGCTTGTCGCCTTCACCGAGTACAACCGCAACGTCATCCGGCTGGAGCCGCCACTGATCATCACCCGCGAGCAATGCGACGAATTCATCGCGGCGCTCGACGATTTGCTCTCGCGCGGCATCACCAAGATCGTCACCGATTATCTGCGCAAGGTCGCCGTGGCGAAGGGCTGAGGCCCGCTGCCACGCAATGTCTGAAAGGGCCGGTTCGCCGGCCCTTTTCTGTCCGCGCGGAATTCTTTTCGCATGGAAGCCGCTGACATGCGCTGACGGAAGCTCGGGGCAAGCAATACCGAAACCAAGGGCTACCGAAACAAGGGGCGCTTCATGCTCGGCCATCTCTCCTTCGGCGTCCGCGATCTCACCACCGCCATCGCCTTCTATGATGCGGCGCTTGGCCCGCTCGGGCTGATCCGCGTCTGGACCGCTCCGGATGCCGCCGGCTATGGGCCGCCAGGCGGCGGCGACTTGCTGGCGCTGAAACTGCGGCCGCAAACCTCCCCGCCTGGGCCGGGTTTCCACCTCGCCTTCGATGCGCCGACGCGCAGCGTGGTCGATGCCTTCCACGCCGCTGCCCTGGCCGCAGGCGGCCACGATAATGGCGCGCCTGGCCTGCGCCTGCATTACGGACCGAGCTACTACGCCGCCTTCGTCATCGCTCCTGAAGGCTGGAATCTCGAGGCCGTCTGTCAGACAACGAGCTGAAGCCGGGCTCGTCTCTCGAAGGCCCCGTCTGCGGCAATCTCAGGGCATTGCCCGAAAAGCGGGAGCCGGTTTTCGGACCAGGCCGACGCAAGCTCAAAGCCATGCAGCATCAGGGAATTTGCGATGCGGCCGATGCGCTCCTAACCTTCGGACTTCGACCGATCCGGCTGAACCAGGATCGGCGTCCTGGAGGAAGCCGAGATGATCCGTCGCTCTATCGCTGCAGCCATGCTGGTTGCCTGCGCGCTTTCGGCCCCGCAACCGGCGAAGGCCAAGATCACCCGCATCGAGATCGCCAGGACCGAGCCCGCTTTCGGCGGCCAGTCCTTCAGCGCCGTCGGTCCCTATGAACGCATCACCGGCAAGGCTTTCGGCGAGGTCGATCCGAAGAACCCGGCCAATGCCCGCATCCAGGACCTCGCGCTTGCCCCGCGCAATGCCCGCGGCATGGTCGAGTACACGACCGACATCGACATCCTCAGACCGAAGGATGAGAGCAAGGGCAACGGCATTCTGCTCTTCAACATCCCAAACCGCGGCAATAAGGGGCTGCTCCAGCCCTTCAATCTCGACACGGGCACAGTCGCCGAGATGAACGCGCTCGCCAAACCCGGCGACGGCTTCCTCCAGCGACAGGGCTACAGCATGGTCTGGTTCGGCTGGCAGGCCGATGTGCTGCCCGGCAACAACCGCATGACCATGCAGGCACCGGCAGCAAGGAACCCGGACGGCTCGCCCATCACCGGCCTCGTCCGCGCCGAATTCGTGGTGATGGAAGCCGCCAAGACCCAGAATCTGTCGAGCGGCTGGTTCACCGGCATGACGCATGATTCCTATCCGACCGTCAGCACCGACAACCGCACGCCCCTGCCCGACGGCTTCCTGCCGACGCTGACGGCGCGCGCCCGCGAGAATGCACCGCGCATGCCCGTGCCCAACAGCGAATGGGGCTTCGGCAGTTGCGCCGCGGACGGAACGATCAAGCCCGACGCCAAGGCGATCTGCCTGCCCGCGGGCTTCCAGCCCGGGCGTCTTTACGAGCTGATCTACCGAGCCAAGGATCCGACCGTGCTCGGCCTCGGCTACGCTGCCGCACGCGACCTCGCCGTCTTCCTGCGCGATGCCAAAGCCGATGAGGCCGGCACGCTCAACCCGATCGGCCGGCGCGGCCAGAAGGCGATGGTGATGGGCACTTCGCAATCGGGCCGCTTCATCCGCTCCTTCCTGCAGCTCGGCTTCAACCGGGACGAGGCCGGCCGGAAAGCCTATGACGCGGCGCTGCCGCATATCGGCGGCGGGTTGATGCCGCTTTCGCTGCGCTTCGCCCAACCCGGCCGCGCCTGGGGCCAGCAGATCGACCATCTCTATCCGGCCTATGATTTCCCGTTCAACTACGCTCGCGTGCAGGATCCGCTGACCGGGCGGCGGCAGGGCATTCTCGACCGTTGCCGCAGGGACGGCACCTGCCCGCTGATCTTCCATGCGGCGACGGCGCTGGAAATGTGGGAGGCGCGCCAGTCGCTCGGCCTGACCGATCCACTGGGCCTGCACGACATCCCCGATCCGGCCAATGTCCGCACCTACATCATGGCCTCGACCCAGCACAGCCCGACGCCCCTGCCACTGCCGACGGCTGCCCCCTTCGGCCAATGCCAGCAGCAGGCCAATCCCAACCCGCATAACTGGACGATGCGCGCCCTGCTCACCGCGCTGACGAGCTGGGTCCGGGATGGCATCGCTCCGCCGACTCCCGCCATGCCGCGCATCGCCGACGGCACGCTGGTGACGCCGGATCTCGTCCGCTTCCCGACGATCCCCGCCAATAGCTATGGCAATGTCGTGCGCCCGGCCCTGCGCTATCTCGGCGCGACCAACCCGCTGCATCCGCTCGATTTCGGCAAGGGCTACAACGCCGCCGACGGCATGGGCGTCATCAGCGTGGAGCCGCCGCGCACGAAGCCCGGCAGCTATGGCGTGCTGGTGCCGCAGGTCGACGCCGACGGCATTGATCTCGCCGGCATCAAGAATGTCGTCACCGCCGTGCCGATCGGCACCTATACCGGCTGGAACCTGTTCCGGAAGGAGCGCTTCGAGGACGGCTTCTGCATCTTCCAGGGCAGCTTCGTGCCCTTCGCCCGCACCAGGCAGGAGCGCCTCGACACCGGCGACCCGCGGCTCTCGATCGAAGAGCGCTACCCGACGCCGCAGGCCTATGCCGAGACGGTGAAGACGGCGGCCGATGCGCTGGTGGCGAAGCGTTATCTCCTGCCGGAGGACGCAGCCTTGCTCACGGAAAAGGCTCGCAGTGAAGGCATCCGGCTCGCCCCCTAGAGCATTTTCGAGCGAAGTGGGCACCGGTTCGCGTGAAGAAAATGCTATAAAACAAGGAGGTAGAGCATTTCCGCGATTCGGAGAAACGCGGAAATGCTCTAGGACCTGTGGACACTTATCGGAGCCATAAGACAGTTGCGGCGAGAGTGACGACGGCGAGGTAGTTCCTGGCGGTCTTTTCGAAGCGGGTTGC
>NZ_PQFZ01000034.1 GCF_002917105.1 Allobosea psychrotolerans | reverse complement strand
ACGAAGGCGGTGGCGAGGCGGTCGATCTCCTCCAGCGTCAGCAGGTCGCGCTTGGGCAGGAAGGTCATGTCCTCGGACATGCAGTAGACGCAGCGCAGATCGCAGCGATCCGTCACCGAGATGCGCAGGTATGAGATGTCGCGGCCGAACGGATCGACCAGCGGAGCGCGCGCGAGCGGCGCAATGCCGGCGAGGCCGAGCTCGCCGCCCGCGCCGGCTGCGGAGGGGCGATCGTGAGGGAAGCTCGACGGGGTCACGCGCGTTCCTCCGCGGCTACGGGGCAGGAGCAGCCCGTCGCGGCCTCGCGCCGCGCCCGGTTCGCGCGGACGGCATGGGCCTTGCGCCGGGCCGGCGCGGCACCTCCGAGCGAGGCGAGGACGCGTTGGTCGATCGAGGGCAGGGCGTCGCGCTCGCAAATCGATGACAGATGCGGGCCGAGCTCGCGCAGCAGGCCGTCCTGGATGCAATAGATCCAGCCATGCAGGTTGAGCTCCTGGCCGCGCGCCCAGGCGTTCTCGACGATCGGCGTCTGCGCCACCCGGCGAACCTGCATCTCGACATTGATCTCGCACATCCGGTCGAGGCGGGCGGTCGCGTCCCGGATCGCGTCGAAGGTCGCAAGATGCTTGCGGTGAAGCATCGAGATCGGCTGCAGCCAATGGTCCAGAATGGCGCCGCGTTCGGCCATCAGCGCGCGCTCGACACCGCCGCAGCCGTAATGGCCGCAGACGATGATGTGTTCGACCTTCAGCTGCTCGACGGCATATTCGATCACCGACAGGATGTTCATGTCGCTGGTGTGGACGATATTGGCGATGTTGCGGTGGACGAAGACCTCGCCGGGGTCGAGGCCGAGCACGTCATTGGCGGTGACGCGGCTGTCCGAACAGCCGATCCAGAGATAGCGCGGCGTCTGCTGCTCGGCCATGCGCTGGAAGAAGCGCGGGTCGTCGCGCGTCTTGGACCGGGCCCAGGCGACGTTGCGGTCGAAGAGATGGTCGAGCGTGCGCGACATCAGGCCGGCACTCCGCGCCGTTGCTTCATGTTCCGGCTCATCGCCTTCAGGTCTTCGCGCCGCAGCCGGATGCGGGCGATGGCCAGGACGATGCCGTTCTCCGCGGCCATGTGAAGTTGCTCGCTCGCCGCATAGGCCAGCATCAGCTTGCGCATCCCGCGCGCCAGCTTCACCGGGTCATCCGCCGGCCGCCCGGCCAGGGCGCCGATGATGGCCTCGAGCGATTGCCGGGCCTGGCGGTGGTCTTCGGCAAGGCGGCCGAGCGCCGCGGCGAGATCGTCCTCGGGCAGGGCGCGGCGCAGCAGCAGCGGAAACAGGTCCTCGTCCTCGTCGCGGTAATGCAGGACAAGGTCGCGACGCAGATAGCCCACGATCATCTCGGCCTCCGCGCGATCGACATGGCCCGTCTCGGCATGGTGGCGCAGCGCGGCGCAGAGACGGCGCTGGCGGAAATGATCGGCGAAAAGATACGCAAGCGGATCGTCGAGGAGCGCCGGGGCAATGGCTTCGATGCTGAGCTGGTCGCGGCTTGCGGGCTCATGAGTGGCCATCGCAGCCTCCGGAGCCGCATGAGCAGCCGCCCGCTACCGGAGCTGGGGCGGTGTCGCGCGCGATCGCCCAGCGCAGCATCTTGCCGATCACGGCCCGGCCCGGATCCTCGGCGCGCTCGATCGCCGTCATCAGCGCCAGCCAGTCCTCGTCGCTCGCCAATGCGGCGTAGCGGCGCGAGGCATTGGCGACATATTCGCCGGGCGTTTCGTCATGCTCGTCGCCCAGCGCCTGGATCTGCGCGAGCAGGACGACGTCGCCGAGCGCATCGAGTGCGGTCGCCGCGTCGGTCTCGTCCGACAACCGGGTCAGAAGTGCTCCAAGCTGCATGGCGGCCTCCTACTGGACGAGCGGTGACGGGCTGGACGCGATCTCCACCCCGGTGATCTCGGCGCGGCCTGCGAGAATCGTGATGTATTGCTGGATCGCCAGACGGCGGACCTTCTCGCCGAGCCAGGCGCCGATCCGCTGGCGCACGACCTCGAAAGGCAGCTGCTGCCCCGGGATTCGGCGCTCGACCCACACGACATGCAGGCCATAGCGGGTCTCGACCGCAGCCTCGCCGACCGTTCCCACCGGCAGATGGCCGAGCGCCGTCTCGAATTCGGGCACGGTCTGGCCCGGGCCGATCTGCCCGAGATGGCCGCCGGTCTTGCCCGATGGGCAGGCCGAGACAGCCGCCGCGAGATCCGCGAAGCAGGTGGGCTCCTGCTGGATCTGCAGGATCAGCAGCGCGGCATGCCGGCGGGCTTCCGCGCGGGCGACCTCATCCTTCGGCCCGGCCGGCAGCAGGATATGCCTGGCCTCGATGATAGCCGGCGACTGGAAGCGCTGGCGGTTGGCGTCGAAATAGCGCCGGCAGGCGGCCTCGTCGGCCTCGGGCGTGACGATTTCCTGGGCGACGAGCTGGCGGATCAGCGCCTCCTCGTCGGTCTCGCGCCGGCCCTCTTCATCCTCAGCCGGATCGGGCTGGAGCGCCAGGCGCCTGGCCTCCTGCAGCAGGAGCTCGCGCACGGCCAGCGCCCGGGCCGCCGCCTGCCAGGCCTCGATCGGCTTGGCGGCGGGGTGGTTTTGCGTCTCGCGCCCGATCGCGGCACGCGAGATCGCGATGCCGTTGACGCTGACGGTCCTGGGCTTGGCCGTGATGGCGGGCTTGACCGCGCAAGGGGAGGCAAGGGGTGTGGTCATGACGTCTTACTCCGCCGGCTGCGTGGAGGATCGGCCGGCGGTCCGCGGCGCGAGCGCGCGGCGGGTCCGGACAAGCTGGAAGCCCCTGCGGCCGAGATACCAGACCGGTGCGGACCAGACATGGACGAGGCGCGAGAACGGGAAGATCAGGAAAATCGTCATGCCCAGCACGAGATGGAGCAGATAGGGCCAGGCCAGCCCCTGCAGCGTGGCGCCGTCGACGGGCTGGAGCGTGACGATGCCCTGGGCCCAATGGGCGAGAATGAGCATCACCGAGCCGTCGGCATGCGACAGCGAGAAGGGCAGGGTCAGGAGGCCGAGGCAGAGCTGCACCCACAGGATGGCGAGGACAGCGATGTCCATTGTGGTCGAGGTCTGGCGGATGCGCGGATCGAACAGCCGGCGATGCAGCAGCAGGGACAGGCCGACGAAGCAGAGGCTGCCGGCGATGCCGCCGGCGACGATCGCGATCAGCTGCTTCTGCTCGACGGTGAGGAACAGGGTGTAGATGAATTTCGGCGTCAGCAGCCCGGCGGCGTGGCCGAAGAACAGGAACAGGATGCCGACATGGAAGAGGTTCGAGCCCCAGCGCATCTGGCGCTTGCGCAGAAACTGGCTGGAGCTCGCCTTCCAGCTGTACTGCTCCCGGTCGAACCGGATCAGGCTGCCGAACAGAAAGGCGGTGAGACAGAAATACGGATACCAGACGAAGAGAACTTGAAAGATCATGTCGCGCATGGCTCAGGCTCCCGTGCGGGGCGAAATGCCGGAATGGGTGATCTGGGTGCGGGGGCCGGCTCCCGGGACCGGCTCCAGCCCGGGGGCGGGACGGCGCGCCTGGCGCAGCTTCGCCGACAGCGTGTCCTTGCCGCAGTCCTCGGCGGCGGCGCCTGGACCAAACAGCACCTCCTCTTCCGCCCAGGCGGCGTCCAGCGCCTCGAGATCATCGGGCTCGGGATCAGGCTCGGCCAGGAGCCGCGCGATCATGGCGGCGTCGGGCTTGACCTTGCTGAGCTTGCCCAGCGCGGCGAAGACGGCCTCGTAAGGCGAGCTGCGCTTGCGCAGCCGTTCGCGCAGCGCCGCAAAGACATGCGCGGGCTGGCCGATGAGCTCGACGGCCTCCGCCGGTGAGCGCGTCGCGGCGTATTCGAGGAAGAGCGGCAGGAAGTCCGGCAGCTCGGTCACGGTCGGCGTGTAGCCGCCATCCTCATAGACCTTGATCAGGTCGACCATCGCCTGGCCACGGTCGCGGCTTTCGCCGTGCACATGCTCGAAGAGATGCAGCGAGAGCGCGCGCGTCCGGTCGAACAGCAGGATGTAGCGCTCCTGCAGATCCATCAGATCGCCATCCGCCAGGCCGTCGATCAGCCGCTTCACCGCGGCGCGCTCGGTCCCCGGCAGGACGCCCTCGCGCTCGATCACCTCGATGAGCTCGCCGCGCGCCGCGAGCAATTCCTCGGTCGGATAGGACAGGAGCGCGGAGAGAACCTTCAGCGTTTTCATCTCACAGCGCTCCCAGCTTCGGTTTGTCGTTCTTGGCCTTGACGCCGCCGAACAGGTTGACGCTCGTATCGGAGGGCAGGCAGCCGTCGCCGAAGCTGAAGCCGCAGCTGCCGCGAAGCTCATAGGCGTCTTCGCTGACCTCGCGATGCGTGGTGGGGATGACGAAGCGGTCCTCGTAATTGGCGATCGCCATGACGTGGTACATCGCCTCGATCTGCGCGGCGGTGAGCCCGACGCGCCTGGCGATGGCCTCGTCGATCACGCCGTCCACGGTCTTGGCGCGCATATAGGCGCGCATCGCCAGCATGCGTTCGAGCCCCCTGGCGATGGGCGCCTCGTCACCTGCGGTGAGCAGGTTGGCGAGGTATTTCAGCGGGATGCGCAGCGACTTCACATCCGGCATGCCGCCATCGATGCCCATCTTGCCGGCCTCCGCCGCGGCGGTGATCGGCGAGAGCGGCGGCACGTACCAGACCATGGGCAGCGTGCGGTATTCCGGGTGCAGCGGAAAGGCGACCTTCCACTCCATCGCCATCTTCCAGATCGGCGACTGGCGCGCCGCCTCGAGCCAGTTTTCCGAGATGCCGTCGGCGCGCGCCTGGGCGATGACCGCCGGATCGTTGGGATCCAGGAAGATGTCCATCTGGGCTTCGTAGAGATTCTGCTCGGACGGCGTCGATGCCGCCTCCTGGATGCGGTCGGCGTCGAAGAGCATCACGCCGAGATAGCGGATGCGGCCGACGCAGGTTTCCGAACACACCGTCGGCTGGCCGGCCTCGATGCGCGGATAGCAGAAGATGCATTTCTCGGATTTGCCCGAGGACCAGTTGAAGTAGATCTTCTTATAGGGACAGGCCGAGACGCACATGCGCCAGCCGCGGCACTTGTCCTGGTCGATCAGGACGATGCCGTCCTCCTCGCGCTTGTAGATCGCGCCCGAGGGGCAGGCGGCGGCGCAGGTCGGATTGAGGCAGTGCTCGCACAGCCTCGGCAGATACATCATGAAGGTGTTTTCGAACTGGCCGTACATCTCCTTCTGGATGCCTTCGAAATTGGCGTCCTTGGAGCGTTTGGCGAATTCGCCGCCGAGGATTTCCTCCCAGTTCGGCCCCCATTCGATCTTCTCCATGCGCTCGCCGGTGATCAGCGAACGCGGCCGGGCGGTCGGGAAGGCCTCCAGCTCCGGGGCCTTCTGCAGGTGCTCGTAGTCGAAGGTGAAGGGCTCGTAGTAGTCGTCGATCTCCGGCATGTCGGGATTGGCGAAGATGTTCGCCAGGATCCGCCACTTGCCGCCGATCCGCGGCTCGATCTTGCCGTTCGACTTGCGGCGCCAGCCGCCCTTCCACTTGTCCTGGTTCTCCCAATCCTTGGGGTAACCGATGCCGGGCTTGGTCTCGACGTTGTTGAACCAGGCGTATTCCATGCCCTCGCGGTTCGTCCAGACGTTCTTGCAGGTGACCGAGCAGGTATGGCAGCCGATGCATTTGTCGAGATTCAGCACCATGCCGATCTGAGCGCGGATTTTCATCGTCGTCGTCCTTTTCACTCGGCGGCTTGGGCGAGGGGGGAGGTGTTCGCAGCGTCTTTGTGCGGGCGCTCCAGCCAGTCGACGGTCTTGACCTTGCGAATGACCACGAACTCGTCGCGGTTGGTTCCGATCGTGCCGTAATAGTTGAAGTCGTAGGACAGCTGCGCGTAGCCGCCGATCATGTGCGTCGGGTTGATGACGATGCGCGTGACCGAGTTGTGGATGCCGCCGCGATTGCCGGTCATCTCCGAGCCCGGCATGTTCACGATCTTTTCCTGGGCGTGGTACATGAAGAGCGTGCCGTCCTTCATGCGCTGCGAGACGACGGCGCGGGCGACCAGGGCGCCGTTGCTGTTGAAGGCCTCGACCCAGTCATTGTCGACGATGCCGGCGCGCTTGGCGTCGGTCTCGCTCAGCCAGACGATCGGACCGCCGCGCGAGAGCGTCAGCATCATCAGATTGTCGGTATAGGTGGAGTGGATGCCCCATTTCTGGTGCGGCGTGATGAAGTTGAGGACGATCTGCTTCTCGCCATTGGGCTTCAGGTCGATCACCGGCGCGACCGAGCGCAAGTCGAGCGGCGGGCGGTAGACGCACAAGCCCGCACCGAAGGCGCGCATCCAGAGATGATCCTGGTAGAGCTGCTGGCGGCCGGTCAGCGTGCGCCACGGGATCAGCTCGTGGACGTTGGTGTATCCGGCATTGTAGCAGACCTTCTCGCTTTCCAGCCCCGACCAGGTCGGCGCGGAAATGATCTTGCGCGGCTGCGCGACGACATCGCGGAAGCGGATCTTCTCGTCTTCCTTCGGCAGCGCCAGATGGGTGTGCTCGCGCCCCGTCGCCTTGCCGAGCGCGGCCCAGGCCTTGACCGCGACCTCGCCATTGGTCTCCGGCGCCAGCATCAGGATCATCTCGGCGGCGTCGACGTCGCTGACGATCCGGGCGAGCCCCTTATTGGCGCCCTCGAGATGCACGCCGTTCAGCGCCTTCAGATGCTCCACCTCATGGCCGGTCTTCCAGGCCATGCCCTTGATGCCGTTGCCGACCGTGTCCATCAGCGGGCCGAGCGCGGTGAAGCGGGCATAGAGGTTGGGATAGTCGCGCTCGACCACGCTCACCACGGGCATCGTCTTGCCGGGGATCGGCTCGCACTCGCCTGTCTTCCAGTCCTTCGGCTCGAAGGGCTGCGCGATCTCGTTGGCGCTGTCGTGCTTGATGGGGGTGAGGACGACGTCCTGCTCGACGCCGAGCACCTCGGGGGCGACCTGCGAAAAGGCCTTCGCCAGCCCCTTGTAGATCTCCCAGTCCGAGCGCGCCTCCCATGCCGGATCGACCGCGCTGGTCAGCGGGTGGATGAAGGGGTGCATGTCGGAGGTGTTGAGGTCGTTCTTCTCGTACCAGGTCGCCGTCGGCAGGACGATGTCGGAATAGACGCAGGTCGTCGACATCCGGAAGTCGAGCGTGACCAGGAGGTCGAGCTTTCCCTCCGGCGCCTTCTCATGCCAGACCGCCTCGGTCGAACGCGCCTTGCCCTCCTGGCCCAGATCCTTGCCGAGCACGCCATGGGTCGTGCCCAAGAGGTGCTTCAGGAAATACTCATGGCCCTTGCCCGAGGAGCCGAGCAGGTTGGAGCGCCAGACGAACAGGTTGCGCGGCCAGTTGACCGGATTGTCGGGGTCCTCGCAGGAGAGCTTCAGCGAGCCGTCCTTCAGCGATTTCGCGACATAGTCCTTGGCCTCCATGCCGGCGGCGGCTGCATCCCTGGCGACCTGGAGCGGGTTGGTTTCCAGTTGCGGCGCCGAGGGCAGCCAGCCCATCCGCTCGGCGCGGATGTTGTAGTCGATCAGCGCGCCGTCCCAGGGGCCATCGGGCGCGGTCGGCGAGACGAGATCGCCGACGCGCACCGTCTCATAGCGCCACTGGTCGGTATGGGCGTAGAAGGCCGAGGTCGAGTTCTGCTGCCGTGGCGGGCGGCCCCAGTCCAGTCCGAAAGCGAGCGGCGCCCAGCCGGCTTGCGGGCGCAGCTTCTCCTGGCCGACATAATGCGCCCAGCCGCCGCCTGACTGGCCGACGCAGCCGCACATCACGAGCATGTTGATCACGCCGCGATAGTTCATGTCGGCGTGGTACCAGTGGTTCATCGCCGCCCCGATGATGATCATCGAGCGGCCCTTGGTCTTCTCGGCATTCGTCGCGAATTCCCGGGCGACCTGGATGATCTTGTCGCGCGAGACGCCGGTGATCTTCTCCGCCCAGGCCGGGGTGTAGGGCGTGTCGTCGTCCAGCGAGGCGGCGACGTTGTCGCCGCCATAGCCGCAATCGACGCCGTAATTGGCGAGGAAGAGGTCGTGCACCGAGGCCACGAGCGTTTCGCCCTCGCTCAGCGCCAGGCGCTTCACCGGCAGGCGGCGCTTCAGGATGCTGCCGTGATCGGTCGAGGCGAAATGCTCGTGCTCGATATTGCCGAAATAGGGGAAGGCGACCTCGGCCAGATCGTCCCTGATCTCGGCCAGCGAGAGCCGCAGCCGCGTCTCGACGCCGCTTGCGTCCTTCTCCTCGAGATTCCACTTGCCGCTTTCGCCCCAGCGGAAGCCGATCGTGCCTGCGGGGACGACGATCCTGCCGGAGGTCTCGTCATAGGCGACGGTCTTCCATTCCGGGTTGTTGGCCTCGCCGAGGCCGGCGTCGAAATCGGACGCCCGCAGGAAGCGGTCGGGCACCAGGTTGTCGCCCTGCTTCACCAGCTTCACCAGCATCGGCATGTCGCTGTACTGGCGCACATAGTCGCGGAAATACGCCGCCTGCCGGTCGACATGGTATTCCTTGAGGATGACGTGGCCCATCGCCATCGCCAGCGCCGAATCCGTGCCCTGCTTCACGCTGAGCCAGATATCGCCGAACTTGGAGGCCTCGGAGTAGTCGGGGCAGATCACCGCGCTCTTCATGCCGCGATAGCGCGCCTCGGTGTAGAAATGCGCGTCGGGCGTGCGGGTCTGGGGCACGTTCGAGCCCCACAGGATGATGAAGCCGGCATTGTACCAGTCGGCCGATTCCGGGACGTCCGTCTGCTCGCCCCAGGTCTGGGGGGAGGCGGGCGGCAGGTCGCAATACCAGTCGTAGAAGGACATGCAGACGCCGCCCATCAGCGACAGGTAGCGTGAGCCCGCGGCGTAGGAGACCATCGACATCGCCGGGATCGGCGAGAAGCCGAAAACGCGATCGGGGCCATAGGTCTTGGCGGTATAGGCGTTGGCGCAGGCGATGATCTCGGTCACCTCGTCCCAGCTGGCCCGGACGAAGCCGCCATGGCCGCGCTTGGCGGTATAGGCCGCGCGCTTGTCGGGGTTCTCGACGATGCTTTTCCACGCCGCGACCGGCGTCAGGGTGGCGCGCGCCTCGCGCCACAGCTTCAGCAGCCGGGCGCGGATCAACGGGTATTTCACCCGATTCCCGGAGTAGAGATACCAGCTATAGGAGGCGCCGCGCGAGCAGCCGCGCGGCTCGTGGTTGGGCAGGTCCGGCCGGGTGCGCGGATAGTCGGTCTGCTGCGTCTCCCAGGTGACGATGCCGCCCTTGACGTAGATCTTCCAGGAGCAGGAGCCGGTGCAGTTGGCGCCGTGGGTGGAGCGCACGATCTTGTCGTGCTGCCAGCGCTTCCTGTAGCCGTCCTCCCAGCGCCGGTCTTCGCTGGTCATGATGCCGTGACCGTTCGAGAAGGGCTCGGAGACCTTGTTGAAGAAAGTCAGGCGATCGAGAAAGTGACTCATGTCGGATCCCTCTCAGGGAAGTCAGGGGCGCAAAGCGGGGGTCATTCGGCCGCGGTCAGGGCCGGCGTCGCGGGCGCTGCCTTGCGGCCATGCTCGGTCTCGAAGAGCAGGCCGCCGCGCCTCGTGTAGAACCGCCAGGTGATCACGATGCAGCTCAGATAGAAGCCGAGGAAGCCGTAGAGCGCCGCCTCCGCCCCGCCCGTCATCGCAATCGAGGTGCCGAAGCTCTTCGGGATGAAGAAGGCGCCATAGGCGGCCACCGCCGAGGTGAAGCCGATGATGGCGGCGGCCTCCTTGTCGGATTGCTTGACCCGTTCCGCCGGATTCAGGCCGGGCTCGAGGCGTGCCACCTCGAGGCGCATGATCGCGGGGATCATCTGGAAGGTGGAGGCGTTGCCGATGCCGGTCGCGGCGAAGAGGAAGAGGAAGCTCGCGAAGAAGACCGGGAAGGCGCTCGGGTCGCCCTTCATGCCGATGGCGTAGAGCACGCCGGTCACGCCGAGGCTCATCGCGATGAACACCCAGAAGGTGATCCGCGCGCCGCCGATCCTGTCGCAGGCCTTGCCGGAGACGGCGCGCGAGACCGCGCCGACCAACGGCCCCAGGAAGGCGTATTGCAGGACGTTCACCTCCGGGAAGAGGATCTTCGAGAGCAGTGGGAACGCCGCGGAGAAGCCGATGAAGGAGCCGAAGGTGCCGGTATAGAGCCAGCACATGATCCAGTTATGGGTGCGCCGGAAGATCACCGCCTGGTCGGCGAAGGAGGCCTTCATCGTCGCGATGTCGTTCATCCCGAACCAGGCCGCGAAGGCCGATGCGACGATGAAGGGCACGAAGACGAAGCCGGCATTCTGCAGCCAGAGCGTCGAGGTGACGCCCGCCACGGTCGCCGTCTGGGGCAGGCCGCCCAGGCTGCCGAAGACGCCGGCGGTGATGGCGAGCGGGACCACGAACTGGACCACGCTGACGCCGAGATTGCCGAGCCCGGCATTGATGGCGAGCGCGTTGCCCTTCTCCGCCTTGGGGAAGAAGAAGGAGATATTGGCCATGGAGGAGGCGAAGTTGCCGCCGCCGAAGCCGCATAGCAGCGCCAGGCCGAGGAAGATCCAGTAGGGCGTCTGCGGGTCCTGCACCGCAAAGCCCATGCCGAGCGCCGGGATCAGCAGCGACCAGGTGGCCAGCGTCGTCCAGAGCCGGCCGCCGAAGATCGCGGGCATGAAGCTGTAGAAGATGCGCAGCGTCGCGCCCGACAGGCCCGGCAGCGCGGCGAGCCAGAACAGCTGCTCATTGGTGAAGGCGAAGCCGACGCTGGGCAGCTTGGCGACGACGACCGACCAGACCATCCAGACCGCGAAGGACAGCAGCAGGCAGGGAACGGAGATCCACAGGTTGCGCCGCGCGATGGCCTTGCCCTTGGCCTCCCAGAAGTCCTTGTCCTCGGGGCGCCAGTCGGCGATGGCGCCGCTGGCCGCGAGCGCACCCGTCTGGGCTTCGCCATGGACGGGTTGCATTTCGGGAAGCTCGGGCAGGTTGCGCGCCGGCACGCCGGCTTCGGCTGCGGCCTTCTCCATCTGCCGGATGGCGACATGCATCCAGATCAGCGAGACGGACGCGACCAGGAAGAGCAGCCAGAAGCAGCTCTGCCAGACGCCGGTGAGATCGTTGAGCGCGCCGAAGGCGATCGGCATGAGGAAGCCGCCGAGGCCGCCGACAAGGCCGACCACGCCGCCGACCGCACCGACGCGATCGGGATAATAGACCGGGATGTGCTTGTAGACCGCCGCCTTGCCCAGGCTCATGAAGAAGCCGAGCACGAAGGCCACCACCATGAAGCCGCCCAGGCTCATCCGCGTCGAGAACGCGACGGGACCACGAATACCCTCGATCACATACTGGGTCGGCGGATAGGCGAGAATGAAGGTGCAGACGACCGCGACCAGGAAGGTCCAGTACATGATCCGGCGTGCGCCGTATTTGTCGGAGAGATGCCCGCCATAGGCCCGGAACACCGAGGCCGGGATCGAATATGCGGCGCCGACCATGCCTGCCGTGGCGATGTCGAGGCCGTAGACGCCGATCAGGTAGCGCGGCAGCCAGAGCGCCAGCGCGACGAAGCCGCCGAAGACGAAGAAGTAGTACAGCGAGAAGCGCCAGACCTGAATGTTCTTCAGCGGCTCCATCATTGCCGAGAGCGGCTCGGGCTTCTCGCCGGAGGCGCGGCGACGGGCCAGGTCGGGATCGTCCTTGGTGAAGAGGAAGAACACCACCGCCGTGAGCGCGAGCACGATCGCCCACACCAGCGCGACCGTCTTCCAGCCATAGGCGACCATGATGACGGGCGCCGCGAATTTGGTGACGGCCGCGCCGACATTGCCCGCTCCGAAAATACCGAGCGCCGTGCCCTGCTTCTCCCGAGGAAACCACTTGGCGACATAGGCGACGCCGACCGAGAAGGAGCCGCCGGCGATGCCGACGCCGAGCGCCGCGATCAGGAAGGTGGTGTAGTCATAGGCGAAGACCAGCAGCGCGGTCATCACCGCCGCCGAGAGCATGGTGATGGTGTAGACCACCCGTCCGCCGTACTGGTCGGCCCAGATGCCCAGCAGCAGGCGGATCAGCGAGCCCGTCAGGATCGGCGTGCCGACCAGGAGGCCGAACTGCGTATCCGAGAGTCCGAGGTCCTTCTTGATCTGGATTCCGATGATCGCGAAGATCGTCCAGACGGCGAAGCAGACTGTGAAGGCGACCGTGGAGAGCCACAGGGCCCTGCCTTGTTCAGCCGATGAGATTGGGGCGCCCGCCATGTGTCGTGTCCTTCGCCAAGCTAGCGATACTTGCTGGCGACAGGATTTTCAGGGCGGCTATTGTTTAGCGTTGATCCAAATCAACTTCGAATAAGCGTAGAAATCTTTCAAGTGCGCGCCAGGGATCGATCAATGACCGGTGCTTTGTTTCGCAATTCATTTGCCTTGATCAATGGCTTGTATTCTTGATAATAATCAAGTTATGGCTTGTATCGCGGCGCGACGGGGACTGGACATGCGCAACGACGAAATCGAGGAGATGCGCGCGATTCGGTTGTTTGACGGCGTGAGCCCGGCAAATGCCGAGATGATGCTGCGGGCTTCGTTCCTGCAGCGCTTTCCCGCGCATGTCGAATTGGCGCGGGAAGGAGATCCCGCCGATTTCCTGCATGTCGTCATCGACGGCCAGATCGAGATGTACTGCCCCTATCGCGACCGGGAGACGACGATTTCGATCGTCGGGCCCGGGCACGGCTTCATCGTCGCGGCGGTGATCAGCGACCGCGTCTATCTGAAGTCCGCCCGGACGCTGGTTCCCTCGCGTGTCCTGTTGATTCCGGCGGAGATGGTGCGCCGGGTCTTCGCCGAGGATGCAGCCTTCGCGCGAACCCTGGCGCTGGACCTGGCGCTGGCCTACCGCAGCGTCGTGCGCGAACTGAAGAACCAGAAGCTCCGCTCCAGCCTGGAGCGGCTCGCGAACTGGCTGCTGAGCCACGATCTCGAAACCGGCCAGAGCGGCCGCTTCACCTTGCCTTTCGACAAGAAGGTGCTGGCCGCGCGCCTGGGCATGGCCCCGGAGGTTCTGTCGCGCTCGATCTCGGCCCTGATCCCCTACGGGGTCGCCGTTTCCGGCCCGGTCGTCGAAATCCGGGACCGCGAAGCCTTGCTGGGCCTGGCGCAGCCCTCGAAGACGATCGACGGCCCGCTGGCCTGAGTTTGCAGCACTGCGCGATGCCATAGCGCCGCCCGGCGTTTTGTCATCATCAGAGCGGCGTCCCGATATTGCCGATCAACTGACCCTTGGCGACGAAGGCGTGCTCGGTTTGGCGGAGCACATAACCTGGCATCGGGGCAAGGATGTCTTCTGCGGATGCCGTGCCTGCGACTGCTGGATGAAGCCGTGCGACGATCTGGCCTTTGGCAACTTCGTCTCCGAGGGCGACGCGGTGCTCGACGAGGGCGGGGTATGGCGCCAGATACTGTCCCTCGGGACCGGCACTGAAATGCACGCCGGAAAAGGGCAGGGGCGCGAGTTGCGGCTTGATCGCACCGAACGCCGCGAGCGCGCGCAAAATCCCGGCCTCCATGATCTCGAGTTCGGCGGTTTTCATCCGTCCGCCGCCGCCTTCCACCTCGATCGAGGCGAGATCGGCCAGTTTCGCAGCGCCGCAGGCGGTCTCGTCGATACCGTCGACATGCTGCACGAAGCGATAGCCCCAGGCCTCCATCAACAGCCTCAGGCGCGCGTCATCGACCTTGCTCTTGCCCGTGGCGAAACCGAAGACCATCGGAACGACCAAGACGTCGCTGCCGCCGGCATGCACGTCGATCAGCAGGTCGACGGCCGGGAACAGATGCTGCGTCACGAACGCGCAAAGACGCTCCGTCGGCGTGCCGTCGATCTTGCCCGGGAAGCAGCGGTTCATGTTCTGGCCGTCGAAGGGCGACAGGCGCTTGCCCTTCTCGGAAGCCGGGAAGTTGATCGAAGGCACAATCAGGACGCGCCCGGTCACATCGGCGGCCGTGAGGCGCTCCGCCAGGCGGCGCAGCACGATCTGCGCCTCGTACTCGTCGCCATGGATGCCGCCGAGCAGCAGGACCGACGGGCCCTCGCCGTTATTGATGCAGCAGAGGCTGTCGCCCTTGACGCCGTCGAGCGCGCCGGCGATCGGGCCGAGATCGTGAATGGTCTTGCCGGGAGCGGCGAGGTCGAGTTCAGGCAGCATGGCAGTGGTGAATCCTAGAGCGTTTTCAAGCGAAGCGGATACCGGTTCGCGTGAAGAAAGCGCGTTAAAACAAGGTCCTAGAGCAATTGAACGATCCAACCGGATCGGAAACTGCTCTGATGGGTTCCGGAGGCGGGCCGGGCCCGCCTCCGCTAAGGGACTTGATTCAGAGGGATGCGCCCTCAGGCTGCGGCGCGGCCGAGCGTGGCGTCGGCCAGGAATCGTGCCGGCGCATGGAAACGCGACGGAGAGAACGGCTCCAGCGCCTCGGGCTTGACGCCGGAGATGACCCAGTCGGTCAGGAGCTTGGTGAAGCCGAGCGAGATCGCAAAGCCATGGCCCGACCAGCCATAGCCAAAGATGACATTGGGCAGCGCCTCGACCTGATCGATGAGCGGGATCAGGTCGGCCGTGACGGTTTCGACCCGCGAGGCATCGGCTTTGAGGAAGCTGGAACTGTCGATGAAGGGCATGGTCTGGATCGCGTCGGTGACGTTCTGCGTCATGGCGCTGAGCGAGCCCTTCCACAGCCCTTCCTGCGTATAGGCGACATGGGCGCCGCCCGAGAGCATCAGCACACTGTCGGGCAACTGCTTGATCGCGAGACGACGATGGGCATGCGAGAGCAGGTGGTTGACCGTCTTGTTCAGCGGGTTCGTGACGTAGAGCATCTGCGGCATCAGGTTCCAGACCGGGCCGAACTCGTAGGGCTTAAGCACCGGCTTCAACAATGCCTCGGCGCCGGCATTGGCGACGACGATCAGCTTTTCGCCGACGGGGATCGTCTCGCCGTCGGCGAGCGTCACCGCGGTCGCGACGCCCCGCGACTGCACGATGCCGGTCACGCGGGCGCCGGTGCGGATGACGACGCCCGCCTTGGCAGCCTCCTTCGCGAATTGTCGCGTCGCGAAGCCATGGTCGCCTACGCCATCATTGGGACAGTAGATCGCGCCAATGGTGCCGGCGGCGAGCTCGGGCTCGCGTGCCAGGGTTTCCTCGCGCGTCAGCACCTGCGAGGGCGTGCCGAGGCTGGCCTGTGTGGCAGCCGTCGTCGCCATACGGCCGCGAACCTCATGCTCGCGATGGCCGTAGGGAATGTCGAAGACCTTGAGGCCGCCGACCCGCCGGAAGCCGACGCCGCCCTCGATCGATTGCTGATACTCGCCCCAGAGACGCTGCGAGACGGCGCAGATCGGCAATTCGCGCAGATCGCGGCCATTGGCGCGCACGCCACGTTCGCCCGGCCCGCCCGAGGCGCCATCTGCGATCTCGCCCGCTTCGAGCAGGGTGACCGTCTTGCCTGTGCCGGCGAGCTGGTAGGCCAGGCTCGTGCCGTAGATGCCGCCGCCGACAATCACGATTTCGGAGGCGTTGCTGTGATCGGACATCGATCGATCCTTCGTCGTTTCAGGAGCTTTGATCAGGGAGGCTTTGATCCGCGAAATGGCACTTCGCTGTGCTGCGGCCTCCCGGCGCAGGATGGGGAAGGGGAGCAGCCTCGACGCATAGGCGCGCCAGCCGGCCATCGGCGGTGTCGACGGCTTCGACGCCTGCAGCAGCGAGGGCCCGCGCGCGAGGACAGCGCGTGTGGAAGCTGCAGCCTGAGGGAATGGCGAGCGGGCTCGGGATCGAGCCTTCCAGCACCGTCGCCGGGCGATCGCGGTCCAGCGGCGAGACCTGGGCCGCGATCGCCATCAGGCTTTGGGTGTAGGGGTGGCGCGGCGCTCCGCAGACGTCGCCGACATCGCCTTGCTCGACGAAGCGGCCGAGATACATCACGCCCACCGCGTCGGCCATATGCGCGACCAGCGCCAGATCGTGGGTGATGACGATATAGGTCAAGGCGAGCCTGGCCTGCAGATCGGCCAGCAGATTGATGATCTGCGCCTGAACCGAGACGTCGAGCGCACTCACTGGCTCGTCCAGCACCAGGATCTCAGGTTCGCAGACGATCGCGCGCGCGATGGCGACGCGCTGGCGCTGGCCGCCGGAGAGCTCGTGGGGATAGCGCGTCAGATGGGCCTGGCTCAGCCCGACCATGCCGATCACGGCGTCGATCCGTTCGCGCCGCGCCTGCCGGTCGCGATGCAGGCTGTGAACTGTCAATGCCTCGGCCAGGGTGTCGAGCACCGTCATGCGCGGATCGAGCGAGGCGCGCGGATCCTGCAGCACGAGCTGGACCTTGCGTCGCATCCCGCGCAGCCCGGCGTCGTCGAGCGAAGACAGGGCGACGCTGCCGATCGTGACCTCGCCGCTGGTCGGCCTCAGCAGGCCGACGACGAGGCGCGCGAGAGAGCTCTTGCCCGAGCCCGATTCTCCGACGATGGCGAAGCAGGATCCACGCGGGACGCGAAAGGAGACGTCCTCGACGGCGCGAACGACCGGAGCGGCGCGGCGGCCGAACAGGCCAGTCCTGCTGCTGCCGAAATGGCGGCTGACATTCTGGACGATCACGACGTCGTCGCTGGCGGCATCGGGTGTCAGGGGCAGCCGGAACGGCGCGTTCATGACAGCGCCTCCTCGGCGAAGACGCAGGCCACCTGCCGGCTGGCGACCATTCGCTCCGGCGGCTCCTGCGCCGCGCATTCCGCGCGGTTCGCGCTACGCGGGCAGCGCGGGCGGAAGGCGCAGCCCGAGGGCAATTGGCCGACCAGCGGAGGCTCGCCCGGAATGCTGCGCAAGGGCTGGCCTCGCCCCTCGCCGGCGCCGGGAGCCGAGGCGCGCAGCGCCTGGGTATAGGGGTGCAGCGGCTGTTCCAGGACCGTCGCGATGGCGCCGCTCTCGACCAGGCGCCCGGCATACATCACCGCGACGTCGTCGGCGAAGCGGGCCACAAGATTGAGGTCGTGGGTGACGAGCAGGATGGCCATGCCGCGCTTGCGCTGGATCTCGCGCAGCAGCACCAGGATCTGCTGCTGGATCGTGACGTCGAGCGCGCTGGTCGGCTCGTCGGCGAGCAGCAGCTCGGGATTCTGGGCGAGCGCGATGGCGATGACGATGCGCTGCTTCATGCCGCCGGAGAACTGGTGCGGATACATTTCGAGCCGGCGCTCGGGGTCGGCGATGTTCACGTCGCGCAGCAGCGCGATGCAGCGCTGCCTGACCGCCTGCGGACCGAGCCGGGAGCCGGCGCGGACCGCCTCGGCGAGCTGGGCGCCAACCGTCAGGACCGGGTTCAGCGCGCTCGCCGCGTCCTGGAAGACGATGCCGATCTTGCGCCGCCGGAGGTCGCGGACCGCCGCGGCCGGCAATCCCAGCGCCGGCTCGCCGCCGATCGCCACGGTGCCGGCTGTGATCGCGACCTCCTGCGGGTTGGCGAGCGTACCGATGGCGCGCAGCAGGGTCGATTTGCCGGAGCCGGATTCACCGACGATGGCGAGCGTGCGGCCGGCGCAGATCGTCAGGTCGACGCCGCGAACCACCTCGAGCAGGCCCTCTCCGGTCCGGAAAGCGAGGTGCAGGCCCTCCACCGCGACGACGGGCGCATCCGGGCCGGCAGGAGCTGCGGCAAGACCTGCGGCAGGCGGCGCGGACGCGGCCGTGCGGCGCCGCAGAAAGTTCAGCATGGGCAGCCGGCGAGCGGCGCGGCGGCTGGTCGGGTCGTAGATCGTGCGCAGCGCGTCGCCGAGCAGGTTGAAGGCGAGCGCCGAGACCGCGAGGAACAGGCCCGGGAACGTCGCGAGATAGGGATGGCTGCGGATATAGGAGCGGCTGTCGCCGAGCATCGTGCCCCATTCCGGGAAAGGCGGCTGCGTGCCCAGGCCGAGGAAGCCGAGGCCCGAGGCCGAGAGCAGCGTCGAGGCGAAGAGCAGGGTCGAGAGCGTCAGCAGCGTGCCGGAGATGTTGGGCAGGACATGGCGCATGATGACGCGGGCGGGGCTGGCGCCGAGCGCGACCGAGCCTTCGATATAGGGCTCCGCGAGCACACTCAGCGTCACGGCGCGGGCCGTGCGGGCGAAGACCGGAATGGAGACGACGCCGACCGCGATGATGACGTTCTGGGTGTTCGCGCCGAGGATCGCCACGACGGCAAGCGCGAAGACGATGTCGGGAAAGCTCAGCATGACGTCGATGGCGCGCATCAGCACGGCCTCGATCCAGCCCCGGCGCCAGGCGGCGAGGATGCCGAGGGGCACGCCGATGAGGAAGGCGACGGTGACGCCGCCGACGCCGATCCCCAGGGTCGCGCGTGCCCCGATCAGGATGCGGCTGAAGACGTCGCGGCCGAGCTGGTCGGTGCCGAACCAATGCGCGGCGGAAGGTGGGCGCAGGGTCTGCGCGAAGTTCTGCCGGAAGGCATCCTGCGGCGCCAGCGCGGGGCCGATGACGGCGAGTACCAGGTAGAGCACGACCAGCGTCAGGCCGACGGCTCCCTTGGGCTGCACGAGGATGCGCCGCAGCAGCGTCCAGGCCGGGTTCGGCTTGGCGGTTGTGCTTTCGGCCCGCTCCGGGACGGCGGCCATGTCCTGGGCCAGGCTCACGCGAGCCTCTCCTGGTCGCGCGTGCGTGGATCCAGCCACTGCGTCAGCAGGTCGGTGACGAGGTTGATCGCCACGAAGAAGACCGCGAACATCAGGATCGCGTACTGGATCACCGGATAGTCGGCGCGCGAGACCGCATCGACCAGCAGGCGACCGACGCCGGGAATGCCGAAGACCGTCTCGGTGACGACCGATCCGCCCAGCATGCCGCCGAACTGGACGCCGGCGACGCTGACCGCGGCGATCAGCGAATTGCGCAGCGCGTGGAACAGCACGACGCGGGTCTCGCTCAGGCCCTTGGCGCGGGCGGTGTCGAGATAGTCCCGGCCCATGCTCTCGGTCAGGCTGGTCGCGACAAGACGGCTGAACATCGCCGCCGGCCGCGTCGCGATGACGAGGATCGGCAGGACGAAATGCATCGGCGTCGAAGCGCCGGCGGCCGGCAGCCAGCCGAGATTGACCGCGAAATACCAGATGCAGAGCAGGCCGAGCCAGTAGATCGGCATCGAGATGCCGGCCAGCGTCAAAACGGTGATCAAGGCATCGGCAATGCCGCCGGGACGCATCGCGCAGACGATGCCGGCCAGCGTGCCGAGGACCACTCCGATCGCCAGCCCGCCGATCGATACGATCAGCGTGTTGGGAAGCCGCTCCGCCAGCTCGACGACGACCGGCCGGTGGGTCCGGAACGAGGTTGCCACGGACGGGTCGAAGATGCCGCGAAGGAATTGCCCGTAGCGTGAAAGGAGCGGTTCGTTGAGGCCGAGGAACTTGCGGATGCTCTCGATCTCCTCATTCGAGGCGGTCGGCCCGGCGAGAATCTGCGCCGGGTCGCCTGGGATCAGATCGACAAAGAGGAAGACCAGCAGCGAGACTGCAAACAGCGTCGGCAAGGCGCTGGACAGGCGTCTGAGAACGAACATCGTCGCGGCTCCTGCGCTGGCGCTGTTACTTCAGGGTCACCTTGTCGAAAACCAGGGTCTCGTTGGGCTGCACGGCAAAGCCCTGCACGCGATTGGCGACGCCGATGGCCTGGGTCTGGTACCAGAGGAAGAGGAAGGGCTGGTCGTTCCAGACGATCTCCTGCACCTCGCCATAGATCTGCTTCTGCTTTGCCGGGTCGGTCGCGGCCCGGCCTTCCTTGAGCAAGGCATCGACCCGCGGATTGGCGTAGCCGGTGCGGTTGGCGCCGACGCCGGTGAAGAACAGCCGGTAGAGTGTGTAGTCCATGCCGGCGGTCGCGCGTCCGACCATGCCCATATTGTCGGTGCGGGCCGTCGGCTCCATGCCGATCACCTTGCTCCATGTGCCGCGGTCGACCACGAGCGGCGTCGCCTTGATGCCGATATTTTCGAAGGAACCGGCCAGCGCCTGGCAGACCTGGACGTCCTTGATGTAGCGGCCGGTCGGGCAGGTGAAGCTGAGCGAGAGCTGGCCGGGCTTGTAGCCGGCTTCCGCCAGCAGCTTCTTGGCGCCGTCCGGATCGAATGCAATCGGCGGGAAAGTCTTGCGCAATTCGTCCTGCGTGCCGGGGCCGACCATGCCGACGGAGGGCGTTCCGAGCCCGCCGAGGATGCCCTTGGCGATGCCGTCGCGATCGACCGCCATGTTGAGCGCTTTGCGCACCTTGGCGTCGGCAAGCGGCCCACGCAGCACCATCTCCATATTGATGGAGAACATGCTGGGCGGATTGACGACCTTGGCGTCCTTGAGCGCATTGATCGCCGCCATCGATTCCGGCGGCACGCGCTCGACGATGTCGGCGGCCCCCGTCTCGAGCAGCGCCATGCGCGAGCCGTCCTCGGGCACGACGATGAAATCGATGGATTTCAGCGTCGCGGGGTAATCGCCGGCATAGGTCGGGTTGGGCACGAGCTTGAAGCCTTCGCCGCCGACGTAGCGATCGACCTTATAGGGGCCGGAACCGACGGGCTTGCGACCGTACTCGGCTCCCATCTCCTTGACCGACTTGACGTTGACGATGCTCGCCGCTGTGCTGGCGAGCAGCATCAGGATATGCCCGTTGGGTTCGGAGAGATGGAATTCCACCGTATCCTCGCCGACGGCCTTGATCGTGCCGAGCGACGCATAAAGGCCCCGGTAGATCGAGCCGGTCTTCTCGTCGAGCATGCGGTTGAAGCTGGCCGCGACCGCTTCCGCATTCAGGGGATCGCCATTGCTGAACTTCTTGCCGGACTTGATCTTCACGGTGAAGATCTTGCCATCCGGCGAAAAGGAGGACTCCGAGGCCAGGCTCTTCTCGACGTTGTTCTGCGGGTCGAGCCGGAACAGGCCCTCCAGCACGGCCAGATCCACGGCGTTGCCCACAGGCAGGTCGTTGAAGGCAGGGTCGAAGGTCGCCGGGTCTGCTCCGACCGCGACCCGCAGAACCCCTGCCGGTTGCGCCTGGGCCTGCCCTGCGAGAGCGGAGAGCCCGACAAGCAAGGCAGCGTTACAACAGGTTTGGCGAAGATTGCGCATGTTCAGCTGTTCCCCAAGCTGGATCAGTTTCCGGTCTACTTGGATCGGAAACTGATCTGGCACTTTGTTTTAACGCGTTTTCTTCACGCGAACCGGTCGCCACTTCGCTCGAAAACGCTTTAGCAATTGATCGTTCCGCGGAGCGCGATCGCTCCATCGGCATCAGGAACCGCATTTTGCGTTCTTGGTCGCTCCGGGCACCGCTCAGACGGGGCACGAAAGGCTGCGACAGGGGCAAGGAAACCACACGCATTGATCCATCTCAAATTCATAAGTTTACGATCTATATGAATTCAGGTTATGGCTGGCGGCGTGAATTACCGTCAGGTCGAGACTTTCAAGGCGATCATGGACTCCGGCTCGATCACCGAGGCGGCCGGCATCCTGCGCATCTCGCAACCGGCCGTGAGCAAGGCCCTCAAGCTGCTGGAAGCGGAGCTGGGTTTGCGGCTCTTCTCGCGGACGACCAAGGGGATTGCTGCCACGGAGGAAGCCCGGCTGCTCTACACGGAGGTGGAGCGGACCTATTTCGGCATGCAGAATCTGGCGCGCTTTGCCGAAGGCCTGCGTGACCGCAAGCAGGGTCGCATCGTGGTCAGCACCATTCCCGCCTTGGGAATCGCCTGGCTGCCGGCGATGGTGGCGCGCTTCTCGGCGAAGCATCCCGACGTGACGATCTCGCTGCACTCCAGCAATTCGGCTGATGCAGCGCGGCTCGTCGGGACCGGCGAGATCGATCTGGGCGTGGCCCAATTGCGAAGCGAGGAGTACAATCTCTCCCGTCGCAAGCTCTTCGAGCTCGAAGGCGTCATCGCAATGCCAGCGGGGCATCGTCTGGCTGAGATGTCCGTGGTCCGGGCCGAAGACCTGGCCGATGAAACGATCGTGGCGCTGGGGCCTGAAGACGAGTTCAGGCGTCGATTGACGCAAGCGCTCGACGGGGCCGGTCTGCGATATCGCAGTGTAATCGACGCCAGCCTCGGGGTCACGGTCTGCGCGCTCGTGGCTGCCGGATGCGGCATCGGCATCGTCGACAGTGAGGCGGCACGCATCAACCGGGACGGCGGGCTGATTTTCCGTCGTTTCAGCCCGACCATTCGTGTGCCGATCTTCCTTTTCCGACAAAGAGGGCGGCCGAGCAGCAAGCTCATTGAGGCCTTCAGCGCGTTGTTGCAGCCGCCGCCACCCTTTGGCGGCGCTTAGCTCAGAAGCTGACCCTCAGCTGGGCGGTACCGCCGATGCGGCGTGTGTTTGCCGAGAGTTCGGAGACGAGGCGCATGCCGAGGCTGACGCTGAGGCTGAGCTTGATGTCGGCCCCCGCCGAGAGCAGGGCGCGCATTGCGGTCGGGCCTCGCCCCCGTGATGCTGAAGCTCGCGCCGGCAAGCCCCTTGATCGAGGCGGTGAGCTCCGCGTCGCGCTGGTAGTAGCGCGCCGAGGCGGCGCGGACGAAGCCGGTGACCGGGGTCGCGCCGAGCATCAGCGTGGCGTGAGCTCCTCGGAACCACGCGCCAACCCGGTCGTCATGCTCGCCCTTGTGGCGAGCATTCACGTCGTCAGCACGATCTTCGACCAGCGAAGACGTGGATGGTCGGGACAAGCCCGACCATGATGGGAGAGGCCGGCCGGACCTTACGCCGGCAGGACGACGACCTTCGTCTTCACCGGCGTGCGGTCATAGAGGTGAATCATGTCCTGGCTGAGCAGGCCGACGCAGCCGCTGGTGATGCCCGAGCCGATCGATTCCGGGTCGCTCGATGCATAGATCGTGTAGAGCGTGTAGACGCCGTTCTGGTAGAGATGCAGCGTGCGGGCGCCGAGCGGGTTGTCGAGGCCGCCGGGCATGCCGCGGGCGTATTTCGCGGCCTCGGGCTGGCGCTTGATCATCTCCTTGGGCGGGGTCCAGGTCGCCCATTCGGACTTGCGCCCGACATAGGCGTCACCGTTCCAGCGGAAGCCGTCGCGGCCGACATTGGCGCCGTAGCGGGTGGCCGCGCCGTCTTCCTCGATGCGATAGACATAGTAATTGCCGGGATCGACGATGATCGTGCCGGGCGCTTCCTTGGTCTCGTAGCGCACGGTGCGGCGGAAATATTTCGGATCGACCTTGCTGACATCGACCGCCGGAATCGGGAATTTCTCCTGCGGCACCGGCCCGTAGACCTTCTGCGCCTCGGCGAGGCTCATGCCGTCGGTCGTGGCGCAGCCGGCGAGCCCGAGCGCACCGAGGCTGGCGGCCGAGCCCGCCAGAAACGCGCGGCGGTGGAGAAGCCCCGCCTGAAGCCTGAGCCGAGCGCTCGCGTCCAGCCTGCCGGCATCCTCGCCGTTTGCGGCATTGCCACCGTTCATGATCATGATCTTGGTCGTCCCATATCCTGTTGCCCGACGACAGCATCATCGCGCATGGCCCGCTGAGCGTCTTGCCGCGCGGGGATTGTCTGGCCGGGCGGAGATTGCCGTCCCGGGGCGTGGCTGGCAAGCCCGGAGAAAACGCGGCATGGCGTCGCCGCAGCGGCGCCGGCCGGGAGCCATCACACCGCGTCATTCTTAGGTCTGCGCCTTAAGAATCTCGTAAACCAGCGCGCTCCGGTTTGCGAGAAGGTCGGCGCAGGCCCGACCATGACGCGCTTTGGAGCCCGGATCGCCGCGGCTTTTCATAGGGGCCGGGATCAGGGCCCGACGAGTTGCCCGCCATCGACCACGATGGTCTGGGCGGTGACCCAGCTGGCTCTCGCGGAAGCGAGGAAGAGCACGACCTCGGCGACCTCCTCGGGCTTGCCCATCCGGCCGAAAGGGATGTTGGCCAGGGTCGTCTGGTAGAGGTCCGGGTTTGAGGTCCTGCGGTCTTCCCAGGTGCCGCCCGGGAACTCGATCGAACCGGGCGCGACGCAGTTCACCCGGATGCCCTGCCGCGACAGCATCTTCGCCTGGCTCGCCGTGTAGTGCATCACGGCCGCCTTGACGGCGCCGTAGGGCGCCGAGCGCGACGAGGCCCGCAGGGCGGAGATCGACGAGATGTTCACGATCGACGAGCCCGGTTTCATATGGGGGATCGCCGCATGGCTGCCGCGCACGACTGCCATCATGTCGATAGTGAGCGAGGCCGCCCAGCCCGCCTCGTCATCGGAATGGCCGAAGCCCGAGGCGTTGTTGACGAGGACGTCGAGCCCGCCCAGCGCCTGCACCGCCTCGGGCAGATAGGCCGCGATCGCGTCCGCATCGGCGAGGTCGACGCTCGCCGCATGAGCGGTGACACCGAGCGCCTCGAGCTCTCGGCGCGTCGCCTCGAGCGGCCCCGCGCTGCGGGCGCAGATCGAAACCGATGCGCCTGATGCCGCGAAGCCAAGCGCGATGGAGCGCCCGATGCCACGGCTGCCGCCCATCACGATCACGCGCTTGCCCGTGAATTCCTTGCCGGTAAGTTCCTGGGCCATGCGGGCATTCCTTCCTGCGGTTCTATTGCATCATTGCGTGCCGGCACCCTTATAGCTGCGGTCAGGGGCCTGGCTTCAACCCCGGCAGCATGCAGTGCCGTCATGTGCAGGCCGTCGACCCGTGCAGCTCCCGACATTCGGCAAGGAGTCGGCCTGTGCCGCTGGCGTGCTCCGGCCCGGCCGGTCTCGCCGGCGCCAGTTCGGCGTCATAGCCAGCCGCGGCGCCGGATCTCAAAGTCCGTTTGAGAATTCCCCGAGCCCTTATTCTGAGGAGCTGCGACGCCTGAGCCTAACCAGGCAGCGCGCGGGGAACCCCTCTCCTGCATCGAAGTCGGGTATACCCGACTTCGACACTCCAAGTGCTGAACCCGGGTATACCCGGGTTCAGTGAGAGGGGCAGGGGTGAGGTGTAGGCCCCTGGACCAGTTGCGTAAAACCTCACAGCGGAGCGGCGGTGAGGTCACGGCCAAAACGTCAAACGGCCGACACCTCACCCTGCCCTCTCCTTACAGGAGAGGGTTCCCCGCGCTTGTTTGTGCTTCGCCCAGGATGACGGCGTGGGTCAAAGTCGGGACAGAATGCCACAACTCTTTGTTTCAACGCGTTTTCCTGACGCGAGACGGCCTCCGTCCCGCGCGAAAGCGCTCTCGGCAGGGGGAACATTTATCGCCTCTTAACCCTGCCCAACTAGGCCTGTGGGCGGTCAGTAAATCTCCAAAACCTGCGGTATCCGATGCCTGAATTCGACGTTGACAGCCTGCCGCAGGATGCCGTTTCCGGGCGATTTCCTGCGTCCCGCAGCGATCGGTCCCTCAGCCCTGAGGCGCGCGACAAGGGCGGGATCAAGACCGGGCTCAACACATTGCCGGCTGTTCCCGCACCCAGCCGGCTCAGGCGCGCAAACCCTGTCCTGAATGCGACGCCGGCGCAGGGGAGCCAAGCACAAGCGAGCCAAGCGCAGGGGAGCCAAGCGCAGGGGAGCCAACTGCAACGGGCCCAGGCGCGCGGAGCCTTTGCCGGCCCTCCGGCGATCACGGCCTATGGCGGCCCTGACAATCCCGCCGGGATGTCCAGAGCGGAGCCGAGCCAATCCAGGCGTAGCGAGGTGCGCTATTGGCGCACGCCGGACCGCCTGCTGAAGCAGCCGGCCGAGCCGGAGATGCTGCCCTCTGCGGTGCCGCAGGCCGATGACGCTTTCCATGATGGCGAGGCCGCAGCGGCTGCGGCCCCAGTGCCGGATGACGCAGCCCCGGCGGAGGATTGCACCCCCGCCGACGACAGCGCGGCCGCGACGCCCTTCGCCCTGATCTCGGACCACGCCTTCTGGGAGCTTTTGCCGGAAAGCCGTCCGCAGGACGTCGAAGCCGAGCGGCACGCCGATGAGGTCGAGCCTGCCGACACGACCGAGCCTGCCGTTGCAGGCATAGCGCCCTTCGGGCTCGCCGAGGCGGGCCCTGTCGCGCCTCGCAAGGGCATCGCTATTCCCGTAACCCTGCCGTCAGCCGATCCTACCGGGCGCTGGACGAGCGCGAGCCAGGCCTACACTGTCAGCCTCACCCTATCGCCGCGGTCATGGTCCGATGCCGATGAGGGCAGGGCTCCCGCGACCGCCGCTCCTGTCGCCTCGCTTGCCGCCCCGCTTGCCGTGGATGTCGCACCTATCCTCGACGCTTCACCTGCCACTGATGCCATCCCCGCGGCCGGCCGCGGGATCGTCGTCACGCGCAAGACGCGCGAAACCGGGGCGGAGCAGGCGGCCAGGCCGCCTCGCATCGAGCCTTCCAGCATCAAGCCCGCGCGCATCGAACCTTCGCGCGTTGAGGCAAGCCGCAGCGTTCCGACCCGCCTTGTCGCGCAGACGGTGTCGCAGCCGGTGCGGCCGGCCGCCTTCGAGCTGCCGCCGATCACGATTCTCGCCGAGCCGCCGCGGACATTCGAGGCCACCGTTCCCACCGAGATCCTGCAGCAGAATGCCGGCTTTCTCGAGGGCGTGCTCGAGGACTTCAACGTCCGTGGCGAAATCGTCCAGGCCTGCCCCGGCCCGGTGGTGACGCTCTACGAGCTTGAGCCTGCCCCGGGCACCAAGTCCTCGCGGGTGATTGCGCTGGCCGACGACATCGCCCGCTCGATGAGCGCGATCGCGGCCCGCGTCGCCGTGGTCCAGGGCAAGAACGCCATCGGCATCGAACTGCCCAATGCCAAGCGCGAGACCGTCTTCCTGCGCGAATTGCTGGCGAGCCAGGATTTCGAGAGCTCCA
>NZ_PQFZ01000033.1 GCF_002917105.1 Allobosea psychrotolerans | reverse complement strand
GAGGGCGCGACCGCCTCATCGGCCAGCTACGCCCCGGTGCCGCGCCCGGCCGCCAGGACAAGCGCTGCCCAGGCTCATGAACCGGCCTCCGAGCCTGCGCGCCTGCGCAAGCTCGCCGAAGCCGCCTTCGCGCAGAGCCCCAGGCCTGCCGCGGCGGCGCCAGCCAGATCCGCCCCGGCCCCGACGCACGCCGCAGCACCGGCCAAGCGCGCCGTCAACGGCCGCGCCAGCGACGCGGGATGGGAGGAGTTCTGAGGCAGGGGAGGGCCTGAGCGCAGCCTCAGGCTCCTACCATCTCCAGGGCTGAAGCGCCGCGCAGCCTTGCAACGTCCCGCAGCGGCGGCGCGCCGAAGAGCCGACGATATTCACGGCTGAACTGCGAGGGGCTTTCATAGCCGACCCTGAAACCGGCGGAGGCAGCATCCAGCGCCGCGCCCAGGATGAGCCGTCGCGCCTCCTGCAGGCGCAACTGCTTCTGATACTGCAGCGGGCTCATCGCGGTGACCGCCTTGAAGTGCTGATGCAGCGCCGAGGGGCTCATGCTGGCCTCGGACGCCAGCGCCTCGATGCTGAAGGTCTTGTCGTAGTTGCGCCTGATCCAGCCTATGGCCTTGTTCACCTGCTGCAACTTGCTTTCCGCCGTCGCGATCTGGCGCAGGCGCGCCGCCTGTTCGCCATTCATCAGGCGGTAGAGAATCTCGCGTTCGGCCAGCGGCGCCAGAACCGCGATGTCATCCGGCGTCTCCAGCAGCCTGACCAGCCGCAACATGGCATCGAGCAGTTCGGGCGCTGCCGGATTCACGGCAAGCCCCGGCCCGGCGCCGGTATGACCGCCCTCGCCGGACCTGGTCGCATTGGGCTTGCTCTCCAGCATCAGCGCGCTGAGCTGGACGGGGTCGAGATCGAGCCGCACCGAGAAATACGGCGCCTCGGCGCTGGCCTCCACCACCTGGCCGATGATCGGCAGATCGACGGAGACGACGAGATAATGCGTCCGGTCGTAGAGATAGATCTGCTCGCCCAGCATGACCTGCTTGCGGCCCTGCACGATGATGCAGAGCGCCGGCAGATGCAGCCCATGCATGGGCTCCGTCGGCTGGCTGGAGCGGATCAGGGCGAGCCGCGGGATCGCCGTCTGATGCACACCATCCAAGGTCACGAGGCGGCCGAGCACCGCCGCCAGTTCGTCCGCCTGCCGCATCCAACCGCTCCATCATAGGGTCGATGCTGGCTGAGCCGGCGCCGACACCTGGATTTTCATACAATGAATTGGCAGCTCCTGCGACCCGATGCCAGCATTCATGGAGGATCAGGCAATCCTTGCGGCGCTTCGGTCTATCACTCGCGAGCTTGCATGCGGCATTCATCTCCTCACGCTGGCTCGATCGGCCAGCCGCTCGCAACACAGGAGCAAGCCATGCAATTCAACCGCGTTCTCACCGCGTTCAGCGCGCTCACCGGATCCATCCGCGCCGCCAACGCAACCCGCCCGCTCGAGATCGACCTCGAAGCCCTGATGCAGCCCAACGCCGCCGAGCGCGCCATGATGGGCGTCTGGATCGCCGATGACGGGGCGACCCGGCTCTCGCTCCTGCCGAATGGCCGCTATGGCAAGACGCTCCGTGCGGGTCGCGACATCTATCGCGGCCGCTATGAGGTCGATGGGTCGCGCCTGTATTTCGAAGGCGATACCGGCCGTACCGCGATCGGCGAGGCCCGCCGCGGCATTCTCACGCTGGGGGACCATCGCTTCATCAGGCCGGGCGCACGCAGCGCCGCATGAAAAAAGGGCCGACGCGAAGTGGCGCCGGCCCTTTTTTAGTAACCGCGCGTTTTTTCAGTAACCGACGGTGAAGCGCTTGCGGCTATGGGCCGGCTTCTCCAGCTCGTCGACCAGCGCCACCGCAAAATCCTCGGCGGAGATCGCGCTGTTGCCGCCACCATCGACCAGCAATTGATCGCCGCCGAGACGGAACTTGCCGGTCCGCTCGCCGGGAGCGATCACGGCCGAGGGCGACAGGAAGCTCCAGTCCAGCGCCTCCTCCTGGCGCAGAAGCTCGAGATAGGCGCCGCCCTTCTTGGCCTCGGCATGGTAGGCCGCCGGGAAATCGGGCGTGTCGAACAGCTTCACGCCGGGAGCGACCTCCAGGCTGCCCGCGCCGCCGACGACGAGGTAACGCTTGACGCCGGATTGCTTCACGGCGCCGAGCAGGGCGTCCGCATCGCTCGCCAGATAATGGACGGAGCTGATCACGGCCTCATGGCCGGCGAGCAGCCGGGCGAGGCCATCCTTGTCGAAGATGTCGCCCTTGACGGCGGTGACGCCCGCCAGCGCCGGAACCTTCTCCGGATTGCGGACGATGGCCGTGACCTTATGGCCGCGGGAGACCAGCTCCGCCAGAATGCGCGAGCCGATGAAGCCGGTGGCGCCGATGAGTGCGATTGTCATGACACGGTCCTGTTTTTCCAGTATCTAATGGATACTACCACTCCAATGGAACCTAGATGGCTCGCCCATTTCCTTCCGTAAAGAAGGCACTTTCGCGAGACATGGTCACTTCCAGGAAACCCGCATGCTGCAACGCCCCGACCCCTTCAATGCGCAATGCCCGACGCGACGGGTGCTCGACCGCATCGGCGACAAATGGGCGGTGCTGATCCTGATCCTGCTCGAGCATGAGACGCTGCGCTTCAACGAACTGCGCCGGCGCATCCAAGCGATCTCCCAGAAGATGCTGTCGCAGACGCTGAAGAGCCTCGAGCGCGACGGCCTCATCCGCCGCGAGGCCTTCCCGACCGTGCCGGTCACGGTCGAATATTCGCTGACCGAGCTCGGCCGGACGCTGGCCGTGACCGTCGACAGCCTGAGGATCTGGGCGGAAACCCATATCGGCACGGTCGAGGCGGCGCAGCGGCGCTATGACCGCGGGGCCGAGCCGGATCTGGCTGAAACCGCGTCGCGCTAGCCTTTCCCGTCGTTTCGTGTATATGCCCAGCCAACCGGCGTGAAAGCCGGCTGCGCGTCCTCTCCTCGATGAGAGCGATTGCGGGCTTCGGACCTTGCTGGACGACATCCCGGCCTGGCCCGCCAGATCAACCCCAATATGAGGATCTCACGATGTCGATCACTGCCGAGCGCAAGACTGCGCTCATGAAGGAACATGCCACGAAGCCGAACGACACCGGCTCGCCGGAAGTCCAGGTCGCGATCCTGACGGAGCGCATCAACAACCTGACCGGCCACTTCAAGTCGCATGTCAAGGACAACCATTCGCGTCGCGGCCTGCTCAAGATGGTTTCGCAGCGCCGTTCGCTGCTCGACTATCTCAAGAGCAAGAGCGAGCCGCGCTATAAGACCCTGATCGAGAAGCTCGGCATCCGCCGCTGATCGAGCGCTGACTGCTTCACGCCCGGTGCGACATCGCTCCGGGCGGTTTTCCAGGATCTGCCGCAATGGGGCGGCGTCCTGATTTCATCGCGGGAGCCGCAAGGGGCGGCCTTCCCGCATGACCCGCCGGGCGTCCTCGATGTCCATGGCAGGATCGCCGAGCGCTCGGGCGCATATTTTCACAAAAACCCGAGCTTTCCGCCGTCTTGCTCATGGGCCGGAGACACCGGTCGGGTCGCATCCGATCCGAAAGATAAATCCATGTTCGATGTACAGACCGAAGAACTGATCTGGGGTGGGCGCAAGCTCGTTCTGGAAACCGGCAAGATCGCCCGCCAGGCCGATGCGGCCGTGCTCGCGACCTATGGCGAGACCGTGGTGCTCGCCACCGTCGTTTCGGCCAAGGAGCCCAAGGCCGGGATCGACTTCTTCCCGCTGACCGTGAACTACCAGGAAAAGACCTTCGCCGCCGGCCGCATTCCCGGCGGTTATTTCAAGCGCGAGGGACGCCCGACCGAGAAGGAGACGCTGGTCTCGCGCCTGATCGACCGGCCGATCCGCCCGCTCTTCGTCGAGGGTTACCGCAACGAGACGCAGGTCGTCTGCACCGTGCTGCAGCATGACCTCGAGAACGACCCCGACATCGTCGCGATGGTCGCCGCCTCCGCCGCTCTGACGCTCTCCGGCGTGCCCTTCACGGGCCCGGTCGGCGCTGCGCGCGTCGGCTATTTCGACGGCGCCTACAAGCTCAACCCGCTGGTCGACGAGATCAAGGAATCGGCGCTCGACCTCGTCGTCGCCGGCACGCCCGACGCCGTCCTGATGGTTGAATCGGAGGCCAAGCAGCTCTCCGAGGAGATCATGCTCGGCGCCGTGATGTTCGGCCACAAGCACTTCCAGCCGGTGATCGATGCGATCATCCGCCTGGCCGAGAAGGCCGCCAAGGAGCCGCGCGACTATCAGCCGGCCGACAACTCCGTCGTGCTCGACGCGGTCCTCAAGCTGGTGGATGCGGATCTGCGCGCCGCCTACAAGATCACCACCAAGGCCGAGCGCTACAAGGCGCTGGACGCCGCCAAGGCCAAGGTCGCCGCGTTGGTTTCGGCCGAGCCGGACGGCAAGACGACCTTCACCAAGGAGCAGGTCGGCAGCCAGTTCAAGGAAGCCCAGGCCAAGGTCGTGCGCTGGACCATCCTCGACGAGGGTGTCCGCATCGACGGGCGCGATCTCAAGACCGTGCGCAAGATCGTCGCGGAAGCCGGCATCCTGCCGCGCACCCACGGCTCGGCGCTGTTCACCCGCGGCGAGACGCAGGCGCTGGTCGTGACCACGCTGGGCACCGGCGATGACGAGCAGTTCATCGACTCGCTGGAAGGCACCTACAAGGAGACCTTCCTGCTGCACTACAACTTCCCTCCCTATTCGGTCGGTGAAGCCGGCCGCATGGGCTCGCCCGGCCGCCGCGAAATCGGCCATGGCAAGCTCGCCTGGCGCGCCATTCGCCCGATGCTGCCAGCGAAGTCGGAGTTCCCCTACACCATCCGCGTCGTCTCGGAGATCACCGAGTCGAACGGCTCCTCCTCGATGGCCACCGTCTGCGGCACCTCGCTTGCCCTGATGGACGCCGGCGTGCCGCTGAAGGCGCCGGTTGCGGGCATCGCGATGGGCCTGATCCTGGAAGGCGAGCGCTTCGCGGTGCTCTCCGACATCCTGGGTGACGAGGACCATCTCGGCGACATGGACTTCAAGGTCGCCGGCACAGCCGAGGGCATCACCTCGCTGCAGATGGACATCAAGATCGCCGGCATCACCGAGGAGATCATGAAGGTCGCCCTCGACCAGGCCAAGGGCGGTCGCGACCACATCCTCGGCGAGATGAACAAGGCGCTTTCGGTCTCGCGCGGCCAGCTCGGCGAGTATGCCCCGCGCATCGAGACGATGAAGATCCCGGTCGACAAGATCCGCGAAGTCATCGGCTCCGGCGGCAAGGTCATCCGCGAAATCGTCGAGAAGACCGGCGCGAAGGTCAATATCGAGGATGACGGCACCATCAAGATCGCTTCGGCCGACGGCAAGTCGATCGAAGCCGCGATCAAGTGGATCAAGTCGATCGTTTCCGAAGCCGAAGTCGGCATGATCTATGACGGCACCGTCGTGAAGATCATGGAGTTCGGCGCCTTCGTGAACTTCTTCGGCGCCAAGGACGGCTTGGTCCATATCTCGGAGCTGGCCGCGGCTCGCGTCCAGAAGGTCTCGGACGTCGTCAAGGAAGGCGACAAGGTCAAGGTCAAGTTCCTCGGCCAGGACGAGCGCGGCAAGATCCGCCTCTCGATGAAGGTCGTCGACCAGGAGACCGGCGAGGATCTGACCGAGAAGCTCAAGGCCGCTCGCGAAGCCGAGAAGAGCCGCGAGCGCGGCGCCGCCGAGTAAGCAGCGCGCGATTCACGTGAAACGAGACGCCCCGCATCGCAGGATGCGGGGCGTTTTTTATTGTTCATCTCTCATCACAGAGTGAGAGCAGGATCGATGCTGACAGATCGATGATGCGAGCTGCCGCAGCCTTCCGCGGCAAACCGGGGCCCATCAATGAAGTCTTTCACCGTTCCAGCCGCCGATGCGGAGCTGCGCTATCACGACATCGCGGGCGATGGCCCTGCGCTTCTCTTTATCCATGGGCTGGGCTGCGCCTCGTCCTGCGACTATCCGCGCGTCGCGGCGGACGCCGCCTTGCGGGGGCGGCGCGTGCTCCTGGTCGACCTGCTGGGCTCCGGCTTCAGCGATCGGCCGACCGGGTTCGGCTACACCATCGAGGACCATGCCCGCAGCATCGTGGCATTGGCCGAGCATGCGCGATTGACCGAACTCGATCTGTTCGGCCACAGCATGGGCGGGGCGGTGGCCATCACGGCGGCGCGGATGCTGGCGGGGCGCCTCAGGCGGCTCGTCCTCGGCGAGCCCAATCTGGAGCCCGGCGGAGGCTTTTTCAGCCGGCGCATCGCCGCCATGGCCGAGCGCGACTATATCGAACGCGGCCATGACGCGCTCGTCCAGGCCAGCCGCGCCGAGGGCAACGGTGTCTGGGCCGCATCGCTGGCCATCAGCGCCCCCTATGCTGCGCATCGCGGGGCCAGCTCATTGGTCGCCGGCAGCACCCCGAGCTGGCGCGAGATGCTGGCGGATCTGCCGCAGCCGCGCTGCGTCCTGTTCGGAGAGGCTAGCCTTCCAAGCAGCGACGCGGAGGACCTTCCCCGGCTCGGCGTCGACGTCGCCATCATACCATCTGCCGGCCATTCCATGGCCTGGGAGAATCCCGCCGGCTTGGCCCAGGCGATCGCCCTTGCCTTGTCCTGAGATGGCATGGGCGGTCCGGTCGGCGTAAAGCCGAGGTGACGGCTGATCCTCAATAGTCTAGACTATTGCGACCATGGAGATTGGCATGCCCGACCACACACTCACCTCCCTCGATGACCTTGTGGCACTCTATCCCAACCCGATCGCCCCGGCCTCGGTCGCCAAGGAGATCGATCACGTCGATGCGAATTACGCGGCGCTGATCGCCGCCTCGCCGTTTTTCGTGCTCGCGACCAATGGCCCGGACGGCCTGGATTGCTCACCGCGTGGGGATATGCCGGGCTTCGTGCGACTCCGGGACGCGAAAACGCTCCTGATTCCGGACAGAAGAGGCAATAACCGTTTGGATTCGTTGAAAAATATCCTGTTCGACAATCGAATCGGAATGCTCTTCCTGATCCCGGGTTACGGCGAAACGCTGCGTGTGAACGGCACCGCGACGCTCTCGAGCGATCCCGAGCTCTGCGCGGGCTTCGCCATGGCCGGAAAGCTGCCGGCCTGCGTGATCGTGGTCGCGGTGGAGAGCGTCTACTTCCAGTGCTCGCGCGCAGTGGTGCGCGCCGACCTGTGGAACCTGGCAGCACAGCGCGACAAGCGCAGCCTGCCGAGCGCCGGACAGATCCTGCGCGCGATCACGGAGAAGAACGACAAGGTCGAGACCTTCGACGGCGAGGCCTATGACAAGGCGCTGCCGGAGCGGGTGAAGGCGACGCTGTATTGAGGAGGTTGAACGAGCGACGACCTGGTCATCCCGGGGCTTCGCGCAGCGAAGAACCCGGAGGGCCGCCCCGGAATGACAGGGGGGCTGCGGCTCACAGCAGCCCTTCGTTCCCTGCCAGGACCTTCAGGTTCATATCCGGCCTCGCGCCGACATGGCTGATGACCTCGGCAGCGGCGAGCGCGCCCAGGCGCAGCGCATCGCGCACCTCGCGGCCCGAAGTCAGGCCGAAGAGGAAACCGGCAGCGAAGAGATCGCCCGCGCCGGTGCTGTCGACGATGCGCTCGACGGGGAAGACCGGCTCGGCGACGATGCCGTCCGGCGTCACGGCCAGAGCCCCCTTTTCCGAACGGGTCACGGCGGCGAGGATGTTCTCGGCCCGCAACGCTGCCAGCGCCGTCTCGAAATCAGCGGTCTGGTAGAGGCTCTTCAGCTCGTGCTCATTGGCGAAGACGATGTCGACCATGCGATTGCGGATCAGGCCGAGGAACTCGTCGCGATAACGATCGACGCAGAAGGAATCCGACAAGGTGATGGCGACGCGCCCGCCCGCCTTGTGGGCGATCTCGGAGGCCTTGCGGAAGGCCTCCTTGGCTGCCGGCGGGTCCCAGAGATAGCCTTCGAGATAGATGATGTCGGCGTTCTCGACCGCCTTGGCATCGACATCGCCGACAGTGAGCCCCTGGCAGGCGCCGAGATAGGTGTTCATCGTGCGCTCGCCATCGGGCGTGACGATGATGAAGGAGCGTGCGGTCGCGGGACCGTCCGTCGCGAAGGCGGTGTCGAAGGACACGCCGAGCGAGGTCAGGTCATGCCGGTAGATCTTGCCGAGCTCGTCGGCCTTGACCTTGCCGATGAAGGCGCCCTTGCCGCCGAAGGACGCGAGGCCGGCGATGGTGTTGGCGGCCGAACCGCCGGAAATGACCTTGCCCGGGCCCATGGCGGCGTAGAGCGCCTCGGCGCGGGCCTCGTCGATCAGCATCATCGCGCCCTTGGCGAGATCGTGCTGGGCCAGGAAGTCCTCCTCGGCGGAAGCGATGACGTCGACGATGGCATTGCCGAGGGCGAGGACGTCGGTGCGCGAATGGCTCATGAACAGGTCCGGATGCTGATCTTAAGGAGAGGTTGGCGGCGCGTGTTGCATCCGCCGGGCTTCGGGTCAAGCAAGCCCGGCTCAATCCGGCGCCGCAGCGCGGCGAATCGCGGCTTCGTCGAGAATATCCGCAAGACGTTTGAGTTCGTCGCGCTCCAGGACCGCGATCTCGCGGGCGAGGCGGTTGGCGAGCAGCGTCGCCTCGGCATCGAGTCCGGCCGTATCGACAGTGACACGCGGATGCGAGAGATCAGCGAGGCGCACCAATTCATCCGCCTCGTCCCAGATCACGCCCAGCACATGGATGACGCCCTGGATCAGCACGAAGGTCGGCCGACCGCGCTTGCCGTGCTCCAACGCCGAGAGATAGGCGGGCGTAACGCCGAGCGCACCCGCCATTTGCGCCAGGGTGACGCCACGGGCCGCCCGCAGCGCCCGCACCCTCTGGCCGAAGGGGGTCACGGCCCGATCTCGCGCTGGCGCCGCAGGCGTATGTAGAGCGCCCCTGTTCCGCCATGGCGCTGCTCGGCCTCCTCGAAGCCGACGACCAGCGGACGCAGATCGGGCAGGCGCAGCCAATGCGGCACCATGCGGCGCAGCACCCCACGCTCCTCGCCGAACAGGCTGTCCCCCGCCGCGCCCTTGCCGGTGACGACCAGCGCGAGCTTGCAGCCGCGCGCCTGCTCACGCCGCAGAAAGGCGCGCAATGCCAGATGCGCTTCGTCCTGGCGCATGCCGTGCAGATCGATCACCGCCTCGACGCCCTGCTGGCCGCGCCGCAATTGGGTGCGCAGGCGGCGTTCGAGCGGCGCCAAGGGCGGTGGCGCCGGTCTGGATTGGGCCGGCTTCGCAGCCACCACGAGAATAGTGGCCTCGGCCATGACGGGGGTGGGCGCAGCTGGCTCCGGCTGCTCGGGCTCGACCGGCTTGCGGCCGGGAAGCGGAGTCACCGAGCGCGCGACTTCGCGCCAGAGCGCGATATCGGCCGGCGACAATGTCTTGCCCCGTCGCGACCGCATCGTCAGGGCCTCGGATTGCGCGGCCAGAGCACGGTGAAATCGAAGTTGTGGCGGATCAAGCCGGCCCGATGTCCGGCCGCCGCGCCCGAACCGACGAAGAGGTCGACCCGCGCCGGCCCGAGGATCGCCGAGCCGGTATCCTGCGCGATCATCAGCCTTGAAAGCCGTTCGCTGCCGCCTTGCCCATCGGGAATCGTGGCGTCGATCCAGGCGGGCAGGCCATAGGGCCAGACCGTGCGGTCGATGGCGATGCTGCGCAAGGGCGTCAATGGCAAGCCGGCCCCGCCTATCGGTCCGGAGTTCGGCGGCAGATCGTCCCGGCGCGCGAAGAAGACGAAGGAGCGGTTGAGCGCGATCAGATCGCGGGCGAAGCCGGCATCGGCCTTCAAGCGCGCGATCAGCTTGTCCATCGTCATCTCTGCCGGCGGGATGTTCTCGCGTTCGCTCAGCGCCCGGCCGAGCGAGGTATAGGCTTGGCCGTTACGGCCGGAATAGACCAGTCGCGTCACCCGGCCATCGGGCAGACGGATCCGGCCGGAGCCCTGGACCTGCAGCACGAAGCGATCGACCGGATCGCGCATCCAGAGGATTTCGAGCTTCTGGCCATCGAGCGCGCCGGCCTCGATCGCGGCGCGATCGGGGAAGGGCACGAGCCCTCGCGCCGTCTGGCGCGCGGCTGAAAGCCCTGGCTCAATGCCCGGCCAGTCGTCGCCGGGCTGGCGGGTCACCAGATCGGCCGGGCGGCCATAGAGCGGTGTCGGGAAAGCTGCGGAGCGCGTGAGCGAGCCTTCGAATTCGGGCTCGAAATAGCCGGTCATGAAGCCGGTCTCAGCCGCTGCGGGGCGGATTCGCCAGAACGAGAAATTCTGCTCGAAAAACCGACGCGCCGTCTCGCGATCGGGTCGGGCCTTCCTCGTCAGAAGACGGGCGCGGGCACAGATGAGCTCGAGCACTTCGGGGGTCGGCACAGACGCCCGCAGCGGCGGGTCTGTCATGCAGCCGCGTGCGAAGATGTCCAGGGCAATGCGATGATCGTCCTTGGCCCATCCCGGAATGCCGGCGACGGGCACCGCCTCGGCGCGCGCGCCGGCTGGCAGCGGCGGGGCCTGGGCGAGCGCTGCGCTCATCGCCGCACCGCACGCCACGAGGCCAAGCGCCAGCGCAGCAACGGCACCACGGATCACGCGGCGGATTCGGTGGCGACCAGGAGCCAGTTGGGGTCGCGGCTGCCGAGCTGGCGCGCGAAAGTCCAGATGTCGTTGACCTCGGAGACCGCTTCGGCGCTGCCGTCGACGACTGCGCCTTGGGCATCGCGCGTGACGCTGATCAATTGCGAGACGAAGGCCAGGGTGACCTGGCCGTTCTTGCCCTTGACGTCGACGGCGGTGATCTCCGCCTTGTCGATCGAGACGAAGGAGGATTCGGCCTTCTCGCCCCGCTTCTCACGATCCGTGATCGCCTGCTCGAAGCCCTCATAGACCTCCTTGGCGAGGAGACCTTTCAGCACCTTGCGATCGCCGCGCGCGAAGGCGGTGACGATGGTCTCATAGGCCGCCTTGGCGCCGCCGATGAAGGCGCGCGGATCGAAGCCCGGCTCCTGCCGGATGATCGCCTCGATGCCGGCAACGATGGCCGAATCCGCAGGCGCGATATCCTTCCAGCGATCGCTGGCGGGCGCCGGGTTCACCGCGGGATCATTCGCCGCGCCGGGCAGGCGGATGACGTTGTCGCGCTTGCCGTCGGCCGGGGGCGCCTGGTCGGGCCGCACCGGGGCTCCCTCGCGCCGCGCGAAGGGATCGGTCGGCGGCTGTTCCTGACCGGTCTTCTGACCCAGAACCGAGCGCAGCTTCCAGGCGACGAAAACGGCCAGAGCCAGGAAAATAATCGTCGTCATGTCGAAGGAATTTTGCATCGAAACCTGATCCGAAGCTCCAGTGGCCACCTTGCATCGGCCTGTCCCCTAAAGGTTTTCGGCCGTGAAGCGTGATATGGTGATCAAGGCTCGTAACATCCACCCCTGAACTTGTGAAGGCGGCTTCTTGTGCCAGGGTGGCGTCCATGATAGCCGACGCCCGCATTGCACCGCAGGACGGCGCGCAGTCCCGAACGTCTTAATCCGGCCCGGGATTTCCTTAAGTCAGCCTTCAGATCATGATGGGACCGATGGCCAACGACATTCCCAACGGCAACGGCGCGCAAGCCCCCGAGGCAGCTCCGAGCATGAGCGCCCTGATCCAGTACACCAAGGATTTCTCCTTCGAGAATCCCAAGGCGCCACGCTCGCTCAGCCAGCAGACGCAGCAGGGGCCGCAGATGTCGCTGCAGGTCAACGTCTCGACCGCTCCGCTCGGCGAGGACGATTACGAGACCGTGCTGCAGCTCGAGGGCAAGGCCGAGCTCGGCGGCGAGACGCTGTTCGCCTTCGATCTCAGCTATGGCGGCGTGTTCCGCATCCAGAACGTGCCGCAGGAGCACATCCACCCTGTGCTGGTGATCGACTGCGCCCGCCTGCTCTTCCCCTTCGCCCGGCAGATCATCGCCGAGGCGGTCCAGAACGGCGGCTTCCCGCCCTTCTATGTGCCGCCGATCGATTTCGCGGCCTTGTTCCAGCAGCGCATGCAGGAGCTCCAGGCCCAGGGCGCGCCGAACGCCTGAGCCTTCCGGCAGCATGAATTGTCACGGAAAGGGCCCTCACGGGCCCTTTTTCGTTGACGGTGCGGCGCGCTCACCCCTTGCAGCCGGCCAGGGGAGCTTCCATCTCGCGGAGCAGTCGACGGCGGACGCTCATCCGGGCGCCCGCCGTTTCGCGACATGAAGGAGCCGGGATGGACTATCTGATGACGCTTGCCGCCGACCCCACGGTGTGGGCCGCGCTCGGGGCATTGATCGCCATGGAAGTCGTCCTGGGCATCGACAACCTGATCTTCATCTCGATCCTGACCAACAAGCTGCCGGAAGAACAACGCGCGCGCGGCCGCAGGATCGGCATCGGGCTAGCGCTGATCCTGCGGCTCGGCCTGCTCTCGACCGTCGCCATCATCGTGCAATTGACCGCCCCGGTCTTCTCGGTGCTCGGCAAGGCCTTCTCCTGGCGCGACCTCATCCTGATCGCCGGCGGCCTCTTCCTGGTCTGGAAGGCGACGAAGGAAATCCATCACAAGGTCGACGCCGATCATGGGCCGGACATCTTCGACGGCGGCAAGGCGGCAGCCGTCACCTTCGGTGGCGTCATCGTCCAGATCCTGCTGCTCGATCTCGTCTTCTCCATCGACAGCATCATCACCGCCGTCGGCATGACCGACCATATCCCGGTGATGGTGATCGCCGTCGTCTTCGCGGTTCTGGTGATGCTGCTCGCGGCCGATCCGCTGGCGAGCTTCATCGAGCGCAACCCGACCATCGTGATGCTGGCGCTCGGCTTCCTGCTGATGATCGGCGGCACGCTGATCGGCGAGGGCTTCGGCGCGCATGTGCCCAAGGGCTACATCTACGCCGCCATGGCCTTCTCGGCCGCGATCGAGGGGCTGAACATGCTGTCGCGGCGCAAGACGAAGAGCTGACCCATCGCTCTCCGTCATTGCGCGAAGCGAAGCGACGAAGCAGTCCAGAGGATTGCTGTGGGACGCTGGACTGCTTTGCTTACGCTCGCGAGGACGACTGGACGCGAAGCAAGTCAGGCCTCGTCGGTCAGGCCGAGATAGCCGCGCCAGAGCGGCGTCTTGAGCGTGCGGATGAAAGTCTCATGGGCGGCGATGGTTGCCTCGTCGAGGCGGGAGGCGAGAGGCCGCTGGCGTTGCGGACGCTCGATCGCCGCGCCGCCCAGCCCGCCATTGTCACCCGCCATCGCGACGCCCAGACCAAGCGACGTCTGCTTGCCGCCGATCAGCTCGATATAGACTTCGGCCAGGATTTCGGAGTCGAGCAGCGCGCCGTGCTTGGTGCGCCTGGCGTTGTCGATGCCGTAGCGCGAGCAGAGTGCGTCCAGGCTGTTGGAGGCACCGGGATGCTTTCGGCGCGCCATGGCCAGGGTGTCGACGACACGATGCTGTTCGATCGGGCCATAGCTGAGCCGCTTCAGCTCCATGTTGAGGAAGCCGATATCGAAGGCGGCATTGTGGATCACGAGCCGCGCATCGCCGATGAAGCCCATGAAGTCATCGGCAATCGCCGCAAAGACCGGCTTGTCGGAGAGGAAGGCTTCGGAGAGGCCGTGGACCTTGAAGGCGCCGTCCGGCATCGAGCGTTCGGGATTGATGTAGACGTGAAAATTGCGTCCGCTCGGGCAGTGATTGACCAGCTCGACGCAACCGATTTCGACAATGCGATCGCCGCCATTGGCTTCAACGCCGGTCGTCTCGGTATCGAGTACGATTTCACGCATGAACAGCGCTCTCCACTGGAAGCCTGTGGCCGGGCCGGCCGGCAAGGGCGCTCAGGATAGAACTCACCTGCCGCTGCGCGGCCAGCAGACCGGCGCCCGTGTCCACAAGGAAATGGGCGTGGCGGCGCTTCTGCGCATCCGGCATCTGGCGGGCGAGAATGGCGGCGAACTTCTCCGCAGTCATCTCCGGACGCGCCAGGACGCGCGCGCGCTGAACCTCGGCCGGGGCGGTGACGACGAGCACGGCATCGCAACGCGCCTGTCCGCCGGTCTCCAGCAGTAGCGGAATATCGAGCACGACAAGCCCTACGCCGGCCTTGCGGCTGTTTGCGAGGATGGCCTCCTCCTCCTCGCGGACGAGCGGATGGATGATGCCCTCCAAGCGCTTCAGCGCATCGGGCTGTCCGACCACCGCGGCCGAGAGGCGCTGGCGATCGACCACGCCGTCGCGGACGACACCGGGAAAGGCCGCGCCGATCAAGGACGCGGCACGGCCGCGATAGAGCGCATGGACGCAGGCATCGGCATCATGCACCGGCACGCCGCGCGCGCGGAAGAAGGCCGCGGTCGTCGATTTCCCCATCCCGATCGAGCCGGTGAGTCCCAGGGTGAAGGTCATGGGATGAAGGTCATGGAGTGGTCATGGGGCCCCGCCGAATCAGGTCCCCAGGATATCCCTTTCGAGCCTTGCGCGCAGGGCCGGCGTCACCGCCGGCGTCACGCCGAACCAGCGCGCGAATCCGGGCACGGCCTGGTGCAGCAGCATGCCGAGGCCGTCGACGATGACGCCGCCGCGCTGTTCGGCCTGCGTCAGCAGCACGGTCTTCAGCGGCACATAGACGATGTCGTCGACGATCGTGCCGGGGCGCAGGCGCGCCAGGTCGAGCGCCAGCGGCGGCTGGGCCTGCATGCCGAGCGAGGTCGTGTTGACGATGAGATCGGCCTCCGCGACCAGTGCGTCGCGCTCGTCCCAGTCGCGCGCTCGCAGCGGCGCACCGAGAACCCGGGCGAGCTCGATCGCCCGCTCCCGGCCGCGATTGGCCAGGATGATGCGCGCCACGCCACGGCTCTTCAGGCCATAGGCGATGGCCCGCGCGGCGCCGCCCGCCCCGATCAGCAGCGCCGTGCGAACCTTCTCCTGCCAGCCCGGCACTGTTGCATCGAGATGGCCGAGGAAACCGGCCGCGTCGGTGTTGTCGCCGTAAAGCCGCCCGTTCTCGCGCCAGATCGTATTGACCGCGCCGATAGCGCGCGCCGCCTCGCTGACCTCGTCGAGCAAGGGCAGCATGGCTTCCTTATGCGGGACGGTGACATTGCCGCCGGCGAACTCGCCGGCCCGGATGCGCGCGACGAAACCCGGCAGATCCGACGGCGCGACATCGATCCGCTCATAGGATCCGTCGAGCCCGTACTGCTCGAGCCAGGTTCCGTGAATCAGCGGCGACCGCGAATGGGCGATCGGATGGCCGATGACGAAGCAGCGAAGAGTCATGGTGGATAGCGGTCCGAGGGATCAGTGCGCGAGCAGGCCGCGACCGCGCAAGGCGGCGAGGACGGCAAGGAGCGGCAAGCCGAGAATGGTGAAATGGTCGCCTTCGACGTTGTCGAAGAGCTGGGCGCCGAGCCCTTCGATCTGGTAGCCGCCGACGCTGGCGAAAGCGGATGGACCCATCGCATCGACATAGGCCGCGATGAAATCCGGGCTCAGATTGCGCATGGTCAGATGGGCGATCTGGGCGCCCTGCGCGACCACCTCGCCGGCTTGCGCCAGGACGAAGGCCGAGCGCAGCTGGTGCGTCCGGCCCGACAGCGCGGCGATCTGGGCACGGGCCGCGGTGGCGTCAGCGGGCTTGTGATGACTGACGCCATCACAGATCAATGTCTGATCGGCGCCGAGCACGATGCGCTGGGCATGAGCGCTTGAGATCGCCAGGGCCTTGGCGCGCGCAAGTTCGAGAGCCGCGTCTTCATCGGGCAGACCCCGTTGCAGCAGGGACGCTTCGACGGCGCGCTCGTCGATCTCGGGCTTGATGACCTCGACCGGAATTCCAGCTGCGAGCAGCATATCGCGCCGCGTCGTGCTGCCCGAAGCCAGCACGAGCGCAGCGGGACCCAGCCAAAGCGCAGCTGCGCCCTTCATGTCGCGATGAACTTCATGCGGTGGTCGCGCAGGAGATCGAGGATCGCAGCTGCCGTCTCCTCGATCGAGCGACGGGTGACGTCGATCACCGGCCAGCCCTTGCGGGCGCAGAGCCGGCGCGACTGCGCGACCTCGTCGGCCACGGAAGCCGGATCGACATAGGGCGTCTCGTCATCGGCCCTGAGCGAGAGCAAGCGGTTCTGCCTGATCTGGACGATGCGATCGGCACTGGCGACGAGGCCGACGATCAGCGGCTTCTTCAGGGCTTCGAGCTCTGGCGGCAATGGCACATTCGGCACGAGCGGGATGTTGGCCGTCTTGATGCCGCGATTGGCGAGATAGATCGAGGTCGGCGTCTTCGAGGTCCGGCTGATGCCGACGAGGACGATGTCGGCGCTTTCAAGATCGCCGCCGAGCTGTCCGTCATCATGCAGCAGCGTGTAGTTCATCGCGTCGATGCGGCGGAAATATTCGGCGTTGAGGACGTGCTGGGCGCCGGGCTTCGGCGCAGAGGCCTGGCCGAGATAGGACTGGAACAGCGAGAGCACCGGGTTGAGCACCGACAGGCAGGGGCAGCCGAGATCGCGACAAAACGCCTCGAGCCGCGCCGACCATTCCGGTTCGACCAGGGTGTAGAGCACGACGCCGGGCGAGGCCTCGATCTCTGCCAGAACGCGGGCGAGCTGCGCCTCGGAGCGGACGAGCGGATAGACATGCTCGATCGCCGAGACGGTCTCGTATTGTGCGGCAGCGGCGCGGCTGACCGCGATCAGCGTTTCGCCGGTCGCGTCCGAGACGAGGTGAAGGTGGAAATAATTGCGGGCCACGTTGGCTCCCGGATTGGCGAACAGAGCCACCTCTAGAGCCGGATGATCCGAGATGGAATCACAAAGTGATCCCATCTCGGATCTGAATCCGTCTCTCATCAAAGAGTTAGAGCAGGATGCGAAAACCGGTGCCCGCTTTTTCGCATCCTGCTCTGGCGCGCTGAGCGGATAAAGCGAACTGGACCGGGAGGTCGACGGCAGGGCGGGCTAATTCACGGGGCGGGGGATGAGTGTGGACAACCGAGCGTCCCGGAGGCCTGCCGAGAGCGGCGTGTATAACCCCCCATTTCGATCAACAGGCAAAGGGCTGTGGTCAGGTTCAGCGATGTTTCACGTGAATCATTTTCGAGGCCGGAAGCGCGACCTCGATTCCAATTGGTTAAGAAAGCCTTAACGACCTCGATCGCCATTGCCGCATTCGTGTCTTGAGGCCCCGTGAGCTGTGGACCAGCTGTGGATGGCTTTGCGGCTAAGCCTGTGCCTGCCTCCAAGAGTCAAAAAAGAAGATTCTCTCTCAAGAATCATATTTAGAAGAGATCGAGAACGAGGGTCTGGATCGAGAATGTCGACGCATAGCAAACCGGTTTTCCTGCGGGCACTCGACGGAGAGACATTGGCCACGCCTCCGCTCTGGCTGATGCGTCAGGCTGGCCGATATCTGCCGGAGTATCGTGAGCTTCGCGCCAAGGCCGGAAGCTTCCTCGCGCTTTGCTACAATCCAGAGCTTGCTGCCGAGGTCACCTTGCAGCCGATCCGGCGTTTCGGCTTCGATGCCGCGATCCTGTTCTCGGACATCCTCGTCGTTCCGCAAGCACTCGGGCAGGCCCTCTGGTTCGCCGAAGGCGAAGGTCCACGCCTCGAGCCGGTCGCCGACGAGGAGCGCCTGCGCGCCATCGATGGGCAAGCCGACCAGGACAAGCTTGCGCCGATCATCGAGACCGTGCGCCGGGTGAGAGCGGCCCTGCCCAGGGAGACAGCCTTCATCGGCTTCTGTGGCGCGCCCTGGACCGTGGCGACCTATATGGTGGCCGGTCGAGGCACTCCGGATCAGGGGCCGGCGAAAGAGCTGTTCACGCGCGACCCGGATTTCTTCCAGCGCTTGATCGACCGGATCGTCGTTTCGTCGATCGACTATCTCAACGCGCAGATCGAAGCCGGCGTCGATGCCGTGCAGATCTTCGACAGCTGGGCGGGATCGCTGGGGCCTGGGGAGTTCGAGCGTTGGTGCATTGCACCGACGAAGCGGATCGTCGAGGGCGTGCGGGCGCGTCATCCCCGAACCCGTATCATCGGGTTCCCTCGCGGCGCCGGCGCGCTCATTCCGGACTATGTCACGGCGACGGGCGTCGATGCCGTCGGACTCGAAACCGATATCGACCGTGTCTTCGCGCGCGACGCGATCCAGTCGCTGGTGCCTGTCCAGGGCCATCTCGATCCGTTGATCCTGCGCGCCGGGGGGCCGGAGCTGGAGCGCGAGGTCGCCGCGATCAGATCGGTGTTTGGAGACAAGCCTTTCGTTTTCAATCTGGGTCACGGCATTTTGCCCGACACCCCGATCGCGCATGTCGAGCGGCTGATTGCCGCCGTCAGGGCCTGAGGGAGAACCATCGCGATGTATGAATGGATCAAGGCCTTTCACGTCATGGCAGTGATCGCCTGGATGGCGAGCATGCTCTATTTGCCGCGCCTGATGGTCTATCACGCGGAAGCGCAGACCGGGTCGATCCAGTCCGAGACCTTCAAGATCATGGAGCGGCGGCTGCTCAAGGGCATCATGACGCCCTCGATGATCGTGACCTGGATCCTGGGCCTCTACCTCGCCTGGTCGGGCTTCGGCTTCAAGGGCGGCTGGCTGCACGGCAAGATCCTGCTGGTCTTCATCCTGTCGGGCATCCATGGCTATCTGGTGGGACGGGTCCGCGCCTTCGCCGAGGATCGCAACCTCAAGAGCGCGCGATTCTATCGCATCATCAACGAAGTTCCGGCCGTGCTGATGGCGCTGATCGTGATCCTCGTCATCGTCAAACCGTTCTGAGTTTCACGGCGGCGCGACCGGTTTGCCGGAGGGGGGCGGCACCGCGCCGTTTCCGCTTGAGCCCGGCTGAGAATCCCGCTATCAAGCCCCTGCGCTCGTTTGGCGTATTCCCTGTTGCCGATGGTTCGTGAGCCCGCTGCCTGCGCAGACGCTCATGGCGCGCAACCGCAACGCTGGTCCGTCCTGGACCTGACGTTCTTCTCAGTTACCTCCTGACCCCTGTTCGTTTCGCAGGGGCTTTCACGATCCGGGTGCCCCATGCGGGAAATCAAGCTCCAAGACCTCAAGGTCAAATCGCCGACCGAACTTCTGACCTTCTCCGAGGGGCTCGAGGTCGAGAACGCCAGCACGATGCGCAAGCAGGAGCTGATGTTCGCGATCCTGAAGCAGCTTGCAGCGAAGGACACCGAGATCCTCGGCGAGGGCGTGGTCGAGGTTCTGCCTGACGGTTTCGGTTTCCTGCGCTCGTCGGATTCGAACTATCTGCCGGGTCCCGACGACATCTATGTCTCGCCGACGCAGATCCGGAAATTCGGTTTGCGCACCGGCGATACGGTCGAAGGCCCGATCCGCGGCCCCAAGGATGGCGAACGCTATTTCGCGCTGCTCAAGGTCAACACGATCAATTTCGAGGATCCCGAGCGGATCAAGCACAAGATCAACTTCGACAACCTGACGCCGCTCTATCCTGACGAGCGCCTGCGCATGGAAGTGCCGGATGCGACGAAGAAGGATTTCTCGGCCCGCGTCATCGACATCGTCTCGCCGATCGGCAAGGGCCAGCGCGCCCTGATCGTGGCACCGCCGCGCACCGGCAAGACCGTGCTGCTGCAGAACATCGCGCAGTCGATCACGACCAATCATCCGGAATGCTATCTGATCGTGCTGCTGATCGACGAGCGGCCCGAGGAAGTCACCGACATGCAGCGCTCGGTGAAGGGCGAGGTCGTCTCCTCGACCTTCGACGAGCCGGCCTCGCGCCACGTCCAGGTCGCCGAGATGGTGATCGAGAAGGCCAAGCGCCTGGTCGAGCATGGCCGCGACGTCGTCATCCTGCTCGATTCGATCACGCGTCTGGGCCGCGCCTACAACACCGTGGTGCCCTCCTCCGGCAAGGTGCTGACCGGTGGTGTCGATGCCAACGCCCTGCAGCGGCCCAAGCGCTTCTTCGGTGCGGCGCGTAATATCGAAGAGGGCGGCTCGCTGACCATCGTCGCGACCGCGCTGATCGATACCGGCAGCCGCATGGACGAAGTCATCTTCGAAGAGTTCAAGGGCACCGGCAACTCCGAGGTGATCCTCGACCGCAAGGTCGCCGACAAGCGCATCTTCCCGGCGATCGACATCCTCAAGTCGGGTACCCGCAAGGAAGAGCTCATCACGCCCAAGGATGTGCTGGCCAAGACCTATGTGCTGCGCCGCATCCTGAACCCGATGGGCCCGCAGGACGCGATCGAGTTCCTGATGGACAAGCTGCGCCAGACCAAACAGAACTCCGACTTCTTCGACTCGATGAACACCTGATTGTCCTTCTCGGAGGAGAAGGTACCCGCTCAGCTGGTGGATATGGGAAGGGTCGCGTAAGCGGCCCTTTTCTTTTTGGAGTTGGGTGGCCTAGCGGGCCAAAGGCAAGGCTTTCAAATCAGGCGATCGTGCTGAGGCGATTTGCGGCACCTCGACTTCCAGGAAAGGTCGTGCGGGTTCAGCGGCCCTCCGCGACGGCCTGCGCCAGTCGATTCGGCTCCGTGACGGGCGGCAGGCAGCGGCCGGCAAAGCAGATGAAGGCCGCGCCCGTACCAGCCTGGCGCGCCATCGCGGCGGCTGGGTGCTCGGCCGGCAGGCTCGACGGGTCCGGGCAATCGACCAGGGTCGTCACCGTATAGGGCAGGGCAAGTGCCGCCTGATGCAGCGCCGCGCGCTCTGATCCCGCCAGCACGATCTCCACACCATGCCGCGCCAGATCATAGGCGTTCAGGATCGAGTCATGCGCCATGGGTGCGCGTTCGGCCGCGGCCAGCGCAGCGCCAAGGAACGCGTCGGCGCGATCGCGATCTTCCGCGTCACCGCTCTTGATCGCCAGGCGCAGCAGATTGCTGGCGTGAATCCCGTTGGCGTTGGGCACGGCGTCGTCATGGGTCGGGCGCGGTATGACCGGCAAGCCCTTGTTTTCCATAAGAGTCATACCGAGTAGATTCGTGGCGCCGCTGAGGTAGTGCCGCTGCAGATATGCGCTCCAGCGCCGGGCATCATCGAGGTAGTGCTGCTCGAATGTCGCGTCGTGCAGCGCCAGCGCAGCCTCCGCCATGGCGGCGTGGTCGAGCGCGAAGCCGGGCCTGATCAGGCGTCCCTTGCGATAGGAATGGGCGAGCCCGTCGCCATCGGCCATCGATTCGGCGACGAAATGGTAGGCGCGCTGGGCAAGGGCGAGCCAGTCCTTGCGGACGAGCAGGCCCGATGCCCGCGTCAGCGCCGCGATCATCATGCCGTTCCAGTCGGCCAGGATCTTGTCGTCGCGGGCGGGCGGAATCCGCCTGGCCCGGATCGCCAGCAAGCGCTCGCGGATACCGGCCAGGGTGCTCGCTGTCGCGGGATCGGGATCCGGCGTTTCCAGCCGATTGAGGATTGTGAGCTCTTCCCAATTGCCATGCGCCGTCACGTCGTAATGGAGCGCGAGCAGGCGGGCCTCGTCCTCCGAGAGATGGGTTTCGACCTCACGCGCGGTCCAGACATAGAACTTGCCCTCGACGCCTTCGGAATCGGCATCGAGGCTGGCGGCGAAAGCACCTTCCGGCAGCAGCATGTCGCGTGCGAGCCAGGCGACGATGCCTTCGGCCGCCATCCGCATCAGCGGGTCGCCGCTGCGGGCGGCTTCCAAAGCGTAGAGGTCGAGCAATTGGGCGTTGTCGTAGAGCATCTTCTCGAAATGCGGGGCGAGCCAACGCTCATCGACGGAATAGCGGGCGAAGCCGCCGCCGAGATGGTCATGGATGCCGCCGCGAGCCATCCGTTCCAGCGTCCTGAGCGCAGGCGCCAGCGCTGCGGTGGAGCCCGTCCGCGCACCATGGCGCCAGAGCATTTCGATCAGGCCGGGATTGGGGAATTTCGGTGCGCCGCGCAGGCCGCCATGGTGCGGATCGAAGGCGCCGGCGATCTGACCCGCCAGCGCATCGAGATCGGGTTCGCCGGCGCCGCCCGCCGCGAAGGCCTCGGCCTGGGACAAGGCGGCGCGAATGGCCGCGGCATTGCGCGCGATGCGATCTGGATCCTGCCGGTGGATCGCCGCGAGCTGTTTCAGCACGCCGATGAAGGAGGGCCGGCCATAGCGCGCCTCGGGCGGGAAATAGGTGCCGCCCCAGAACGGATCGCCATCGGCGGTCAGGAACATGGTCAGCGGCCAACCGCCCTGCTCGCCCAGGCTGTGCAGCGCGCTCATATAGACATGGTCGATATCGGGCCTTTCCTCGCGGTCGACCTTGATGTTCACGAAGAGCTCGTTCATCACCGCCGCGGTTGCAGGGTCCTCGAAACTTTCATGCGCCATGACATGGCACCAATGGCAGGCGGCGTAACCGACCGAGAGCAGGACCGGACGGCCGCTGTGCTTGGCCTCGGCGAAGGCGGCCTCGCTCCATTCCCACCAGTGAACCGGGTTGTCCTTATGCTGCAGGAGATAGGGGCTGGCGGCATCCGCGAGACGGTTCATCGGCGTGGCTTTCAGGCCGGGCGTCCGGACGGGCTTGGCGCCGGGCGCAGCATGGTGTTCGAGAGATGAGCGATGCAGCAGCCTATCCGACGATCGTCGCCCTGTCCTCCGGCAGCGGACGGGCTGGCGTCGCGGTCATCCGGATATCCGGCTCGCGGGTCCGATTCGTGCTCGAAACGATCGCGGGCGGGATCCCCGAACCACGCCATGCCGTCCTGCGGCAACTGCGTGACGAGGCCGGCGAGGTCATCGATGCCGGGCTCGTGCTGTACTTTCCCGCGCCGGCGAGCTTTTCGGGCGAGGATATCGCCGAGTTCCAGGTTCATGGCGCAAGGGCCGTCATTGCCCGCCTGCTGAACGTCCTGACGCAACTGCCCGGGGTGAGACTCGCCGAGGCTGGTGAATTCACCCGGCGGGCTTTTGAAGCCGGCAAGCTCGATCTCGCCGCCGTCGAGGGTCTGGCGGACCTGATCGATTCGGAAACGGAATGGCAGCGCCGGCAGGCGTTGCGCCAGATGACCGGCACGCTCGGTAAGCAAGCCGCTGCGTGGCGGGGCCGATTGATCGAAGCGATGGCGCTGCTTGCCGCGGATATCGACTTTTCCGACGAGGGTGATGTCTCGGGACCGCTTGTCGATGAGGCGCTGGCGATCGCGGCGGGTATCGCCGGGGAGCTGCGTGCGGCCCTGGGCGGCTTCGCCATGGGCGAGCGTGTCCGCGAGGGTTTCGTCGTGGTCCTCGCCGGCCCGCCCAATGCCGGCAAGTCGAGCCTGCTCAACGCGCTCGCCCGCCGCGATGTCGCCATCGTCTCGGCCATGGCGGGGACGACGCGCGATGCCATCGAGGTGCGATTGGACCTGGGGGGCCTGCCGGTCATGCTGGTCGATACGGCAGGTTTGCGTGAAAGCGCTGACGAGATCGAAGCCGAGGGCGTCAGGCGAGCCCTGGAGCTGGTCGCGCGAGCGGATCTCGTTCTCAAGCTTCGGGCAATCGATTCGCCTCCGGATCGATTCGCCTCGATTCAAAAGACGCTTTGCATCGCCACGAAGGCCGATCTGGCAAGCGATCTCGCAAATCAGGCTTTGCCCGGCGAGATCGCGGTTTCATCTCGGACGGGCGCGGGCCTGGATGAGCTGTTGGCAAGCATTGTTGCCGAGCTCGGGGCGCTCTCGCAGCCCGAGCCGGCATTGCTGACGCGTGAGCGGCACCGGGCCGCGGTGTCCGATGCGGTGCTTGCGCTGGAGCGCGCGATCGATGCCCGGCACGGCCAGGTCGAATTGCTGGCCGAGGAGGTTCGCCTGGCGGTGACGGCGCTGGAGCGCCTGGTCGGGCGCATCGATGTCGAGGATGTCCTCGACCAGCTCTTTTCCGGCTTCTGCATCGGAAAATAGCAAGGGGGAGGCATCACCTTCATAATTCGGGCCGTTTCACGTGAAACGAGGACTCATCGCCTTATAATCATTGACCCCCGGCCCGGGCTTCGCTAGCGAATCCGCATGTCTCTTCCTGTTGTCGAAACGCGCTACGATGTGATCGTGGTTGGTGGCGGCCATGCCGGCGCCGAGGCGGCGAGCGCAGCTGCGCGACTCGGAGCGCGCACCGCACTGATCACGCATCGGCCGGAGACGATCGGCGTGATGTCCTGCAATCCGGCGATCGGCGGCCTCGGCAAGGGGCATCTTGTTCGCGAGATCGATGCGCTCGACGGCGTCATGGCGCGGGCAGCCGACCGGGCCGGCATCCAGTTCCGCATGCTGAACCGCCGCAAAGGCCCGGCCGTGCGCGGTCCCAGGGCGCAGGCGGATCGCAAGCTTTATCGCCTGGCTGTTCAGGATTTGTTAGCTGAACAGGGCAATCTCGAGATCGTCGCCGGTGAGGTGTTCGATATCGCGATCGAGGACGCCCAGGTCAGCGCCGTGATTCTGGCGGATGGACGTCGATTCGCTACCGGAACGGTCGTATTGATGACTGGAACCTTCCTGCGTGGCCTGATCCATATCGGCGAGACCAAGATTCCGGCCGGTCGTGTCGATGAGGCGCCGTCGCTGGGGCTGTCTGCGACCTTGGAGCGCCATGGCTTTCCGCTCGGCCGCCTCAAGACCGGTACGCCGCCGCGCCTGGATGGGCGCACGATCGATTGGGCGGCGCTCGAAATGCAGGCCGGGGATGATCCGCCTGAGCCGTTCTCGGCGTTGACCACGGCGATCACCACGCCGCAGATCTCCTGCGGGATCACGCGCACGACCTTGGCGACGCATGACCTGATCCGCGCCAATCTCCACCGCGCGCCGATGTTTTCCGGCCAGATCGAGGGCCGCGGGCCGCGCTATTGTCCCTCGATCGAGGACAAGGTCGGCCGCTTCGGCGATCGTGATGGCCATCAGATCTTCCTCGAGCCCGAAGGGCTCGATGACGACACGGTTTACCCCAACGGCATCTCGACCTCCTTGCCGGAGGATGTGCAGCTTGGTGTGCTCAAGACGATTCCGGGCCTTGAGCGCGCCACCATGCTGCGTCCCGGCTATGCGATCGAGTACGACTTCGTCGATCCACGCGCCTTGAAGAACACGCTGGAGACGCGCGCCGTCCGCGGCCTGTTCCTGGCCGGCCAGATCAATGGCACGACGGGCTATGAGGAGGCCGGGGCGCAAGGCCTGTTTGCCGGTTTGAACGCTGCGCGTCGGGCTGGCGGCGCCGCGCCGATCGTGCTCGAGCGCACCAGGTCCTATATCGGCGTGTTGGTCGACGACCTGGTCACGCGCGGCGTTACGGAGCCGTATCGAATGTTCACATCGCGGGCGGAGTTCCGGCTGTCATTGCGCGTCGACAACGCCGATGAGCGCTTGACGCCGCTTGGCACCGAGCTCGGCCTGGTGGGCTCCTTGCGCCGCGACCATTTCGAAGCCAAGCGGACCGCCATCGCGCGACTGGAGGCCCGATTGCGGGATGTCTGGGTGACGCCGCAGCAGGCGGAGGCGGTTGGGCTTCATCTCAATCGCGATGGCCTGCGGCGGAGCGCCTACCAGCTGCTGTCCTATCCCGATATCAGCTATGAGAGCCTTGCGGCAATCTGGCCGGATCTTGCCGATTATGACCCGTCGGTTGTTTCACGTGTGACGGCGGACGCAGTCTATTCGGTCTATCTTGATCGCCAGTCGGCGGAGATCCAGGCCTATAAGCGCGATCAGGCCTTGAAGGTGCCGGAGGATCTCGATCTCGACGGCATCTCGGGTTTGTCCAACGAGATCAAGCTGAAGCTGAATGCGGAGCGGCCGGCCGATCTCGCCCAGGCGGCGCGGATCGAAGGCATGACGCCTGCCGCGCTGACCCTGTTGGCGGCGCATGCGCGGCGTGGGCGCCGCCAGCGCGCTCCTGAACCGATCGCATGATGGCTATTGTGTTTCATGGCTGTTGATAAAAGCGACAGGGCGCATGCTTTGCGCTTGACGCCTGTTTCACGTGAAACAGAGGAGCGTCTGGCGGTCCTGGTCGCCGAGCTCGAGCGCTGGCAGGCGGCGAAGAATCTGGTGTCCTCGGGCACATTGAAAGATGTCTGGACGCGCCATATCGCCGATTCGCTGCAGCTCTTCGACTTGGCTCGTGACTCGCAGCGCTGGCTCGACCTCGGTTCCGGCGGCGGTTTTCCCGGGCTGGTGATCGGCATTTGCCTGGCCGAGCGAGGAGCGGGCGAGATCCATCTCGTCGAGAGCAACAGCCGCAAATGCGCCTTCCTGCGTCATGCCGCGCGTTTGACGGGGGCGCCGGTCAGGGTTCACAATGCCCGGATCGAGGATGCCGTCGGCGATTTTGCTGGCAAGATCGACGTGGTTTGCGCGCGAGCCCTGGCGCCGCTGCCGTTGCTGCTGGACTGGTGCAAAGACCTGTTGAGAACAGGGGCCCTGGGGCTCTTTCCCAAGGGACAACATCTAGATGCAGAATTGACCGACGCGTCTAAATATTGGAAGATTCAGGCCTCAACGGTTTCTTCCGTGACAGACAGCGCCGCGCGCATCCTGATGGTTCGTGCGGTCGAGAAGCGGGCCGATTCATGACCGATCTTACCCCTATTGCCCTGCCGCGCCGTCCGCGCGTGCTGGCACTCGCGAATCAGAAGGGCGGCGTCGGCAAGACGACGACCGCGATCAATCTCGGTACGGCGCTGGCGGCGATCGGCGAGAAGGTGCTGATCGTCGACCTCGACCCGCAAGGCAATGCCTCGACGGGGCTCGGCATCGACCGCAGAAGCCGCAAATCCTCGACCTATGACGTTCTGTGCGGCGATGTCGGTCTTGGGCAAGCAATGCAGGAGACAGCGGTTCCAGGCCTGTTCCTGGCGCCGTCGACGCTGGATCTGCTTGGCGTCGAGCTGGAGATCGCGGGCTCCAAGGATCGCGCCCATCGCCTGAAGAATGCGATCGACGAATTGGTCTATGACCAGCGCTGTTCCGACCTGACCTATGTGCTGATCGATTGCCCGCCGTCGCTGAGCCTGATCACCATAAACGCGATGACGGCTTCCGACGCCGTCCTGGTGCCGCTGCAATGCGAATTCTTCGCGCTGGAGGGCCTGAGCCAGTTGCTGAAGACCGTCGAGCAGGTCCGCAATGGCCTCAATCCGCGCCTGATCATCCAGGGCGTGGTGTTGACGATGTACGATCCCCGTAACAACCTGTCGGGCCAGGTGATGGCGGATGTCCGCGAATTCCTCGGCGACAAGGTCTATGAGACCGTGATCCCGCGCAATGTCCGGGTGTCGGAGGCGCCGTCCTATGGCAAGCCGGCGCTGCTTTACGATCTGCGCTGCTCGGGCTCGCAGGCCTATCTGAAGCTGGCCTCCGAGGTGATCAAGCGCGAGCGCGTTCTGCGCGCCGCAGCCTGACCCACGACGAAAAGACGAGAGAGTACAAGAGGATGGCAATGGCCGAAGAACAGGGGCGCTCACGGCTCGGCCGAGGCCTGGCAGCGCTGATCGGCGATGTCGGCGAGGAAATCGGGGCGATCGACCGGGCGCGCGGCCAGAGGCGCGTGCCAGTCGAGTTCCTGCGTCCGAGTGCGCGCAACCCGCGGCGCAGTTTCGGCGAGGACGATCTCGAAGAGCTCACGGCTTCAGTCCGCGAGCGCGGCATCCTGCAGCCGATCATCGTGCGCTCGCTCCCCAACATGCTCGATGCCTACGAGATCATTGCGGGCGAACGGCGCTGGCGCGCGGCCCAGCGCGCAGGCCTGCACGATGTGCCTGTCATCCTGGTCGAGGCGGATGATCGTGAAGCGCTCGAAATCGCCATCGTCGAGAACGTCCAGCGTACCGATCTGAACGCGATCGAGGAGGCTGCCGGTTATGAGCGGTTGATCGCTGAGTTCAACTATACGCAGAACGACCTTGCCCGCGTCATCGGCAAGAGCCGCAGCCATGTCGCCAACACCTTGCGGCTGTCGAAACTGCCGGAATCGGTACGGAAGATGGTCAGCGAAGGCGCGGTTTCGGCCGGCCATGCCCGCGCCTTGCTGTCCGTTTCGGATCCGGAACTGATGGCACACAAGATCATCGACGAAGGGCTCAGCGTCCGCGATATCGAGCGGATCGTCCAGGATGAATCGCGCGGCGAGTCCAACAAGAGCGCTCCAGGCAAGCCCAAGATCGACAAGGATCCCGATACCCGCGCGGTCGAGAGGGCTCTCGAGGAAGCGCTGGGATTGTCGGTCTCGATCCAGCACCGCGCCAGTGGCGCCGGCGAGATGAAGATCGGCTACAAGACACTCGAGCAGCTCGAGGCGCTCTGCCGCCGCTTGAAGGCCTGACCAGAGTCATTCGCGCTCCAGAGGGGCATTTGCGCTCCGGCTGGATCGCGAATTGCGCGATAGCGCTTTAATCCCCGCGCGCTCCGGAACGGCCGAGACGCGCCAGGGTCCAGAGCGTGCGCACCGCGGCCGGCCGGGCGATATCGCCGTCCCGCCTGACGGCAAGCGTCGCGGCCCCTAGAAGCGAGATGGCCTCCGTCAGTTTTGGGGTCGTCCAGGCCGAGAGCGCCGCTTCCATCGCTGGGATGCGCGGAAACGGCAGCCGCATGGTTGCAACCACGTCCTTGACGCCCCGACCGGCATCGACGCTTTGCCGGGATTTGAGCAGCGTCAGCGCTTGCCTGAGCACTGCGCCCAGCATGACGCCGGGATCGAGGCCCTCCCCGCTCAATTTGGCATAGGCCAGATCGAGCGCCGGCAGGCGCCCGGCGAAGACGGCGTCGACCAGAGCCGCCTGCTCGCGCTGGGCCGTGTCGCCGACGACCGCTTCGATATGCTCGCTCAGAACAGCGGGATCGGACCCGACATAAAGCAGGAGCTTCTCGATCTCGCGTCGCGACGTCTGCCGGTCGCCGCCGAGCAGCGCGGCGAGATGGTCGCGATTGACGCGGTCGATGGTCTTGCCGGCCGCGCGCAGCATCTCGTCGATCAGGCTGCCGAGATCGCGGGCGCCGTCGCTGTAGCAGGGAACGGCGAGGGCGGATCGCGCCTTCTCGCAGGCGACGCGCAGCGGATTGCTGCGCTGGAGATCGCCGGCCTCGATGATGACGATGGCGTCCCGCGACGGCGTCGCCAACAAAGGCTCGACTGCGGCCGTCAGCAATTTGCCCGTAGCGGAGACGCGGATGGCGCGCCGGCCGCCGAACAGGCCGATGGTGTTGGCCTCGTCGACGAGCTTGAGCGGATCGGAGGCTATGTCGTCGCCGCTCATCCGCACGAGCTGGAAAGCGTCGTTGGCGTCGTCGACATTGGCGCGCGCCAATGCGGCGGCGCGCTCCGAGACCAGGCCGGTATCGGGGCCGTAGATCAGGAACAGCCGCCAGGCCGGGTCGGGCTTGGCCAGGGTGCGCTCGGCCTCATGCGCCTTGACGGCGACCATGGCGGAGATTCTCGCTTCAGCCGGAGACCAGATCGGCGGCGAGCTGGCCCTTGATCAGCTGGGCCAGGCTCTTGGCCGCGCGGATCTGGGCGTCGCGCGCGGCGCGCACCGTGGCGAAGCGCTGCGAGGAGCGCTCATAGGGCGCGCGCACGACATTGGTGCCCGAGGAGACGGTCTCGCCCGAGCCGATGCGCTTGACCGTCCAGGTCGCGGTGGCGATCAGGACCGCCGAATCGGCGCGGCCGGTATTGTAATCGACCGTGACGACCTCGATCGATTCAGCGACCTTGGCCTCGAAGCGCAGGCGCTTCTGGACATCGGGCTCGCCGCCGCCATCGAGCTCGAAAGCGAGCTCGTTGCGCAGGTAATGGCCGGTCAGGCCCGAAATCTGCGGAATTTCGACGCTCTTCAGCGCGGATTTGACGCTGCCGCCGACAGTGCTCGTGGTGTTCTCGGAATAGAGCGGCTGCAGGCAGCCCCCGGCAAAAGCCGTCGCCAGCAAGGTGGCGGTCAGCATCATGCGGCGGGTCGGAACCGGCCGCGACAGGGTCCGGTTCTGGGCTTCAGGCGACGACATTCACGATTCTCCCGGGCACGACGATGATCTTCCGGATCTCCCGGCCGTCAAGCGCCTTGATGACGGCCTCGGAGGTGCGCGCGAGCACCTCCACGGCCACGGTATTCGCATCGGCGGGGACGGTCAGCTCCGCGCGCTTCTTGCCGTTGATCTGGACCGGCAGCACGATGCTGTCGTCCTTCAGCAGGGTCTCGTCGGCGACAGGCCATGCAGCCTCTCCGATGAGCCCCGGCTGCCGCAGCGCCTGCCAGCACTCCTCGGCGAGATGCGGCATCATCGGCGCGACAAGCTGCGTGGCGATGATGGCGGATTCATGCAGCGCGAAAGCGATGTCGGGTGCGAGTGCGGCGTTTTCGGCAGCCGCGTCGAGCGCTTTGCCGATGGCGTTGGTCAGCGAGTAGATATGGGCGATGCAGCGGTTGAAGCCGAGGCGCTCGATATCGAGGCCGACCGCATGCAAGGCGCGGTGGCTGGCGCGGCGCAGCGTCATGGCCTGCTCGCTCAGGGCAGCCGGCATGCCGGCGCTGTTGCCCGTGCGCTCGGCGATCTCGCCGACGAGCCGCCAGAGGCGCTGGACGAAGCGGGCGGCGCCCTGGACGCCCTCATCGGTCCAGATCACGTCGCGGTCTGGTGGTGAATCGGAGAGCATGAACCAGCGCGCGGTGTCGGCGCCGTAGGAGGCGATGATGTCGTCGGGATCGACGACATTCTTCTTGGACTTCGACATCTTCTCGATGGCGCCGATCTCGATCGGCGCGCCGGTATCGACATGGAAGCCGCGGCGCTCGGTGCCGTTTACCTCGATGCGGACATCGCCCGGCTCGACCCAGCTGCCGTCCCTGGCGCGGTAGGTCTCGTGGACGACCATGCCTTGCGTGAACATGCCGTCGAAAGGCTCGTCCAGCCCGGCATGGCCTGTCGCCTTCATGGCGCGGGTGAAGAAGCGCGAATAGAGCAGGTGCAGGATCGCGTGCTCGACACCGCCGATATACTGGTCGACCGGCAGGAAGCGGTCGACGACAGGCCGGTCGGTCGGGCTCTCGACCCGCCAGGGATCGGTGAAGCGGGCGAAATACCAGGACGAATCGACGAAGGTGTCCATCGTGTCGGTTTCGCGCCGGGCCGGCTTGCCGCATTGCGGGCAGGCGACATGCTTCCATGTCGGGTGATGGTCGAGCGGGTTGCCGGGCCGGTCGAAGGAGACGTCGTCGGGCAGCTTGACCGGCAGGTCGGCGTCGGGCACCGGCAGCGTGCCGCAATCGGCGCAATGGATCACCGGAATCGGGCAACCCCAGTAGCGCTGGCGCGAAACGCCCCAGTCGCGCAGGCGGAAATTGACCTTGCGCGTGGCGACAGGGCTGTTGCCGCGCGTCTCGGCTTCCAGCCGGCGCGCGACGTCTTCTTTCGCCTCCGGAATGGTCATGCCGTCGAGGAAGCGCGAATTGATCATGCGGCCGTCATCGCCATAGGCGGTGTCGGTGATGACGAAACTTGCCGGGTCCTGGCCCTCGGGCGCCACGACCGGGGTGACGCCGAGCCCGTATTTATTGACGAAGTCGAGGTCGCGCTGGTCATGGGCCGGGCAGCCGAAGATCGCGCCCGTGCCGTATTCCATCAGGATGAAATTGGCGACATAGACCGGCAAGGTCCATGATTTATCAAAGGGATGCACGGCGCGGATGCCGGTGTCGAAACCGAGCTTCTCGGCCTTGTCGATGTTCTCCTGGGCCGTGCCGGTGCGCTTGCAATCCTCGATGAAGGCCTGCAGGGCGGGGTTGTTCTCGGCTGCCGCCTTGGCCAGCGGATGGTCGGGAGCGATTGCCATGAACTTGGCGCCGAACAGCGTGTCGGGCCGGGTCGTATAGATCTCCAGCTCATTGCGGCCATAGGGATTCGATTCGAGAGCGAAACGAATCAGCAGCCCCTCCGAGCGGCCGATCCAGTTCTTCTGCATCAACCGGACCTTGTCGGGCCAGCGCGTCAGGCCTTCCAGCGCGTCATGCAGCTCCTGGGCGTAGTCGGTGATCTTGAAGAACCACTGCGTCAGCTCGCGGATTTCCACGGGCGCGCCGGAGCGCCAGCCGCGCCCGTCGATGACCTGCTCATTGGCGAGCACGGTCTCGTCGACCGGGTCCCAGTTGACCCTCGCGGTCTTGCGATCGACCAGCCCGGCCTTGAGGAAGTCCAGGAACAGCTTCTGCTGGTGCTTGTAATAGCTCGGGTCGCAGGTCGCGAGCTCCCGGCTCCAGTCGAGCGACAGGCCCATGGACTGCAACTGCGTCCGCATCGTCGCGATATTGGCGTAGGTCCATTCGCGCGGGTGGACCTTGTTGGCCTTGGCGGCGTTCTCGGCCGGCAGGCCGAAGGCGTCCCAGCCCATCGGATGGAGTACGGCGAAGCCCTTGGCGCGCTTGTAGCGCGCGACGACGTCGCCCATCGCGTAATTGCGGACATGGCCCATATGAATGCGGCCGGAAGGGTAGGGAAACATCTCGAGGACATAGTAGCTCGGGCGCGGATCGTCGTTACGGGTCTCGAAGAGCTTGCGCTCCTCCCAGACACGGCGCCATTTCGGCTCTGATTCCTTGGGATTGTAGCGTTCGACGGCCATGATAACGGGCAATTCTTGCGTGATCGGATGAGCCCGGACTAGGACACCATTGCAGCCACGCGGTCAACGCCGCACAGGGCATGAAGGGACTACCGATGAGCGATACGGTTACGCGTTTGGCCGCCACACGGGCCGCGATTGCGCGCGCGGCGCGTGATTTCGAGCGCGAGCCCGATTCGGTTGCGCTGATCGCGGTCTCGAAGACGATGCCGGCAGAGGCGATCCTGCCCGTGCTGGAAGCCGGGCAGCGCATCTTCGGCGAGAACTATGTCCAGGAGGCCAAGGCCAAATGGCCCGAGCTGAAGCTGCGTTTTCCCGATGCCCAGCTCCACATGATCGGGCCGCTGCAATCCAACAAGGCCCGCGAGGCGGTCGAATTGTTCGACGCGATCCACTCGCTCGATCGCGAGAGCCTGGCCAAGGAGCTGGCGCGCGAAATCGCCCGCACCGGCAAGACCCCGACCCTGTTCGTCCAGGTCAACACCGGAGACGAGCCGCAAAAGGGCGGCGTCAGCCCAGCCGGGATCGACGCGTTCCTCGAAAACTGCCGCGCGCATCACGGCCTCGTGATCACGGGGCTGATGTGCATTCCGCCGGCCGATGAGCCGCCTTCGCCGCATTTCGCCCTGCTCGCCAAGATCGCGGCGCGCCACGGCCTGCGCGAACTCTCCATGGGCATGAGCGCCGATTACGAGGCCGCGATCCAGATGGGCGCGACCTATGTGCGGGTGGGCAGCGCGATTTTCGGGGCGCGCGCGTGAAGGCAGGCTGAGGGCGTGGGGCGGTTGCGCGATGCTCGGGCCAGACTCTGAGCATCCCCGGTCGGAGATTCTCGGGCGAAGCGAAGCGCAGGCCCGCTAAGGACGCCCGGAACCTGCTTAGCGCACCACCATCACGCAATGCCGCGCCAGGCGCGGCAGCACCTTGGCGAAGACATGGCCCTCGACCGCGACGCAGCCGGCGGTGGGCGTGAAGCCGGCTCGCGCGAGATGCCAGAAGATCGCGCTGCCGCGGCCGCGAATCACCGGTGAGTCGTTCCAGCCGAGCTCGACGATGACGTCGTAGAGATGGTCGTCGCGCTGCAGCCGCTCCTCGGCGGCGCCGGGCGGGCGGGCGATCAGCCGGTTGTAGCGGCGGTCGCCGGCATCGTCGCACCAGGCGTCGCGGGCGGTGATGGCGCGCAGCGGCAGGAGCGTTCTCGGCCGCGGCAGCCGCGCCTTGCGGTAGAGCACGCTGCGCAGCGGCAGCGCGGCGCGCGGGGTGCCGCCGTCGCCCTCGCGCTTGAGGACGACGATGCCGGACCGGCCAAGCGCGCAGGGGAACACCGCTCTCCCTGCGACCAGGAAGCCCTTGCTGCGGTCCCGGACCGAGGCGAAGACCCGCAGCCGGGTGAGGCCGCGCGGCTTGTGAACCGACCAGGATGTGATCGGGCTCTCACGTTTTCTCACTGAAATTCCATCCTGCGTGACTTGCAGACACGAATCAGCGGGCTCATGGTGCCCGCTGCGCAACCGTTACAATGATCGTTCATGTCCGCCGTCCATCATATCCTCCTCGTCGATGATGACGAGACATTGCGCGACGCGCTGGCCGAACAGCTCGCGCTCTATGACGAGTTCAAGATCTCGACCGCCGGCACCGCGACCTCGGCGGTCAAGGCCGTGCAGGCCGAGCGGATCGATCTCGCCGTGATGGATGTCGGCCTGCCCGACATGGACGGGCGCGAAGCTGTCAAGATGATGCGCAAGAACGGCTTCAAGAGCCCGGTGATCATGCTGACCGGCCAGGGTTCCGATTCGGACACGGTGCTGGGGCTGGAAGCCGGCGCCAATGATTATGTCGTCAAGCCGTTCAAATTCGCCGTGCTGCTGGCGCGCATCCGGGCGCATTTGCGCCAGTACGAGGCGAGCGAGGACGCGGTCTTTCAGGTCGGGCCCTATACCTTCCATCCCGGCTCGAAGCTGTTGGTCAGCGAGAAGGGCTCCAAGACGAAGCTGACCGAGAAGGAGACCGCGATCCTGCGCTTTCTCTATCGCGCCGGCCGCAAGCCGATCGCCCGCGAGATCCTGCTGCAGGAGGTCTGGGGCTATAACAGCCAGGTCACGACCCATACGCTCGAGACGCATATCTACCGGTTGCGCCAGAAGATCGAACCCGATCCGGGCAATGCGCGTTTGCTCGTGACGGATGCGGGCGGCTACCGCCTCAACCCTTAAGTCGATATGGCTCTCGACAACGACATTGCCCTGCTGGCCCAGCAGCCGCTGCTGAGTCTGATGGAGCGCGATGCGCTGCGTCTGGTGGCGTTCGCGGCGGAAAGCCGCATCCTGCGCGCCGGCGATGTCCTGTTTCGTGGCGGCGATCTATCGGACGGCGCAGTACTGATCATTTCGGGCGCGGTCGCCCTGCTGCACCAGGATGACGGCCAGCCGGCCGACGAGATCGTCGGCGCCGGCGCCTTGCTTGGAGAAATCGCCCTGTTCACCTCGGTGCACCGGCCGGTGACGGCGATCGCGCGCGAGCCGACGCAGGTGATGAAGCTGTCGCGCAGCGTGATGCGCCGCGTCCTCGCCGAGTTTCCGAAGTCGGCCGAGGCGATCGCCGAAGCGATCGGCGATCGTCTGCGCGAGTTCGTCGGCGAATTGAGCCAGGTTCAGGCCGCGCTGAACGCGATCGATCGGGGCTGAGAGAGGAGCCTCAAAGCTCCAGCGTCACTGTTACCGGCACATGGTCCGAGGGGCGCTCCCAACCGCGGGCTTCGCGCAGGAAGGTGAGGTCGCGCAGAGCCGGCTTCAGCGCGTCCGAGAGCCAGATATGGTCGAGGCGGCGGCCGCGGTTGGAGGCTTCCCAGTCGGCGGCGCGGTAGCTCCACCAGCTATAGAGCTTTTCCGGCTCGGGCCTGAGCGTGCGCGCGGCGTCGGTCCAGCCAAGCTCGCTGCGCAGCTTCTCCAGCGTCGTGGTCTCGATGGGCGTATGGCTGACCACGTCGAGCAATTGCTTGTGGCTCCAGACATCGTGCTCATAGGGCGCGATGTTGAGGTCGCCGAGCAGGATGGCGGGCCGGTCGGTCGGCTTCCTGGCGATGCCCCAGGCGCCGATCTCGTCGAGGAAGGCGAGCTTATGGGCGAACTTGTCGTTCCTCGCCGGGTCGGGAATGTCACCGCCGGCGGGAATGTAGAAATTATGGATCGCGACGCCGGCCGCAGCGCCCGCAGCCTTGTCGAGCACCACGGTCATATGGCGGGCGTCGTTCTTGCCGCACATCGCCATGGCGTCCTTCTCGCTGAAGGGCAGCTTCGAGACGATGGCGACACCGTTATAGCCCTTCTGGCCGATAAAAGCCTGATGGACATAGCCGATCTTCTCGAAAGCCTTGGCCGGGAACTGCTCGTCGGGCGTCTTGGTTTCCTGCAGGCACAGCACATCGGGCGCATGCGTGGTCAGGAAGTCGCAGACCATGCCGATGCGCAGGCGCACCGAATTGATATTCCAGCTGGTGACGGTGAGTTGCACGCGAATGTTCCGGGCGGAGGGCTGCCGGAAACTGGTTTGTAGCGCGCGGAAATGCAAGCTCGTCCGGTGAAGAGCCGACCCGCTTGCCGTCATTGCCCGGCTAGAGCATTTCCGCGTTTCTCAGGATCGCGGAAATGCTCCAGCTCCTTGTTTTAGCGCGGTTTCTTCACGCGAGCCGGTGCCACACCGGTCGAAAACGCGCCAGGTTTGCGATGACGGAGAGGGCGATGTCAGAGCACGCGCTCGTAATTGATCGTGAAATTCTTCGGATCGGGGCGGCGCTGGGTGTCGAGATTGTAGACCGAGACCGTGGTCTCATAGCCTTGCGGATCGATCACCACCCAGCCGCGCAATTCATTGGCGGTAATGTCGTAATTCAGGGTGATCTTGGAGGTGCCGCCCAGCGTCGAGCGGTCCTCGATCCTGACTGACAGGATCTCGCCCTTGGTGCTGGCACCCATCACGACCGAATCGCGCGCCAGGTCCATGCGCTCCTTGACCAGGAACTTCAGCGGGGTCTGGCCGATCGAATAGATATCCTGCGTCGCCAGCTTCTTGTCGCGAATGGCGACGGAGGTGCCGTCGGCGATGACCTCGGTCGTCACCGGAGCGCGATATTCGAAGCGCATCTTGCCCGGGCGCTGAATGTAGAGCTTGCCTTCGAGACGACGTCCATCGGCGGAAAACTGGATGAAATCGGCCTGCAGAGTGGCAAATCCGTTGAAATAGGCGTTCAGCCGCTCGACGGCCTCATCCTGCGTCTGCGGGGCGGAGGACTTGCCCGAAGCTTTCGCCGGGGTGGCCGCGATGCGCTGAGGCGCTTCGGCGGAAGCGGTTTGCACGGGTGTCGCCGCCGTCGCCGTGCGCGGCAATCCGAGGCCCTCAGGCCGCACGGGGGGCAGGCGCGTGCCGCTGCGCGACGGCTTGGCGGTGGCGATCGCTGGCTTGGAAGGCTGCAGATTCAGCGGCTGGGCGCTGGCCCCTCCGAGGACGGCTGCGAAGCCGAGCGCGGCGAGCGCGCCGATCGAGGCCCGCATCCGGAGACGGCGTGTCATGAGCATGCAAGCTCCACTCAAAATCGGCCAAGAGGCCGGGATCATCGTGCCTTCGCCGGCACGCTGCAACAAACGGGTCATGGAAGAGAACCCACCGCTCCGGTCAAATCCAAGCGCGGGATCCATTCGAAAAAACGGTCCCCACTCGTTACGACCCTACTCCAATCAACGCATCGCGATCGCTGAAGGTTGCAGTACCGTCATGGCAATTTGAGGACGGGATGGCGGTGTTTCAATCCTCGTCCTCGCGAGCCCTGCCGGTTTCGACCAGGATCTCGCGCTTGCCGGCGTGGTTGGCGGGGCCGACGATGCCTTCGTTCTCCATCCGCTCCATGATCGA
>NZ_PQFZ01000032.1 GCF_002917105.1 Allobosea psychrotolerans | reverse complement strand
ACGAAGGCGGTGGCGAGGCGGTCGATCTCCTCCAGCGTCAGCAGGTCGCGCTTGGGCAGGAAGGTCATGTCCTCGGACATGCAGTAGACGCAGCGGAAATCGCAGCGATCCGTCACCGAGATGCGCAGGTATGAGATGTCGCGGCCGAACGGATCGACCAGCGGCGCACGCGCGAGCGGTTCGATCGCATCGGGCCTGGCGATCACATCGGGCTTGATGTCGTCGAGGAGCACTGCTTCATCCCTGAAGACGGCCAAATTCTGAAAACCACCTTGCTGCACGCGGGCAGGTGCATGGCAGTGGCCGCATCGCTATATCCGGTGAGACATTGGCATTGCGGCTGCCAAGGTCAAGCGCGGCCATCGTCGCAGTCGCCCTGGAGCAAACACAACCATGTCAACATGGCCGACCGAAATCCGCCTCGCCAAGGATCGCCGCACCCTCCATGTCGCCTTCGAGGATGGCGCAGCCTTCGCGCTGCCGGCCGAATTGCTGCGGGTGGAAAGCCCCTCGGCCGAGGTCCAGGGCCATGGCCCCACGCAGAAGAAGACCGTGCCGGGCAAGGCCGAGGTCGAGATCATCGGCGTCGAGCCCGTCGGCCATTACGCCGTCAAGCTCTCCTTCGACGACATGCACGACACCGGCATCTACGCCTGGGACTATCTGCGCGAGCTCGGCGAGCATGGCGAGGCGAAGATGCAGGCCTATCTCGACGCGCTGGCGGAGCAGGGGCTGTCGCGGGAGCGGGTGAAGCGAGGGTAGCGCGCCAGGGAGCCGCTCAGAGTCCGTTTGGAAATCGACTGAGCCCTCATCCTGAGGAGCCGCGAAGCGGCGTCTCGAAGGATGCTCCAGGAGGCTCCTGTGCAAGCTGGAGCATCCTTCGAGACGCGCCTGCGGCGCTCCTCAGGATGAGGGCTGGAGTTTCCAAACGGGCGCTGCGCAATATCTCAAGGTAACGAGCGCAAAGGCAGCACGGCGATGAGGTCGTTCGTGGCGCGCAGCGCCGGATGAGGGGGCGCCGTGCCCTGTCCGGTTAGCGTCATGTTCAGCCAGGCGGAAAGCTCGCGGCGCCCCCTCATCCGTCAGCGCTACGCGCTGCCACCTTCCCCCGCGAGGGGGGAAGGGAAACCGCCCGCGCTCGATTGCCTACCTGCCGAGCCCGGCCTCCTTGATCTGGCCGATGACGCCTCCCGTCACCAGGTCGACGCCGATTCGATACTGGCTCGGCATTCAGCGCTCCTTCGCCAAGCCGGCGGTGAGATCCATCTCCGTCGCAATGCGGCGTGACACAGGCACCAGGCAATCGCGCTTGACGGTGGCGTTGAAGCGGCCATCGGCCGGCTCGTTGCCGACCCTGCTGCCGATGGCCGTGCAGCGGACACGCCGCGAACTCTCAGGGGCCGAGACCTCGCAGGATGGCAGCGTTGCGACAAGCCCAAGCGCCCGCAATCCGGCGGCCTGTCCCGTCAGCCGGTGCGGGCCTGCGGGTCCGCTGCCGCCTCCACGAAACCATGCCCCAAAACCGTGAACAGCGCCGGCGTTCCGCTTGACGGCGGTTCCATGGAAAATAACAATCAAATGAAATAATCCACCTAGGGAGCATAGGCATGGTCAACCAGAATTCCGCGCGAGGGATTTTCCTCGCGGCGGTGGCGCTTTTCTTCATGGCGACTGCGCTGCGCTATCCGCTTGGTGATCTGGCCCATGCCGGCCCCGGGCTCTTCCCGCTCCTGCTGAGCGTCCCGCTGCTCGCCATTGCCTTGCTGATCATCGTGCAGGCGCGCCTGAGCGCTCCGGTGCCGCTCAGCTTCAACCTCAAGAACATCGCCTTGATCATGCTCGGGCTGGTGGCCTTCGTCGTGGGGGCCCAGCTCGTCAACGTCGCCCTGGGGATCGTCCTGATGGTCTTCATCGCGGGCTTTGCGGCGGTGACCTATTCCTGGACGCGCAACCTCAAGATCGCGCTCGGCCTCATCGTCGTGGCCTATGTCTTCGAGCATTTCCTCGGCCTCAATCTGAGGCTCTTCTGATGGAGATCCTGCATAATCTCGCATTCGGCTTCGAGCATGCGCTGACGCCGGCGAACCTGCTCTATTGCGCCATCGGCTGCGTCGTCGGCACGCTGGTCGGGCTGCTGCCGGGGCTCGGGCCCTTGGCGACGATCAGCCTGCTCCTGCCATTGACCTATTCGCTGCCGACCGGTGGCGCGCTGATCATGCTCGCGGGCATCTATTACGGCGCCCAATATGGCGACAGCGTCAGCGCCATCACCATGAAGATCCCTCATGCCAGCAGCATCGTGGCCTGCATCGACGGCTACCAGATGACGCTGAAGGGCAAGACCGGCCTGGCCCTCTTCACCGCCGGCGTCTCGAGCTTCATCGGCGGGACGGTCGCGATCCTCGTGCTGGCGAGCCTTGCGCCGACGCTCGGCCAGGTCGCCCTGCTGTTCGGCCCCACCGATTATTGCGCGCTGATGCTGGTCGGCTTCGTCTGCGTCAGCTTCATCACCACCGGCAGCCTGCTGAACGGGCTGGCGATGTGCCTGCTCGGCGTCCTGCTCGGACAGGTCGGCACCGATCTGGAGACCGGGCTGGAGCGCTTCACCTTCGGGCTGCCCTCGCTCACCGACGGCGTCAGCCTCGTCAGCCTGGCGCTGGGCTGCTTCGGCATCGCCGAGATCACCAAGAACCTCGATGCGCGCGAGGAACGGACGCCCTTCAACGGCAAGATCCACCTGATGCCGACCTGGCCGGAGTTCAAGCGCATCATTCCCAGCGCCCTGCGCGGCAGCGTCGTCGGCTCAATCCTCGGCATCCTGCCGGGCGGCGGCCCGGTGATCGCGCAGTTCGCCGCCTATGCCCTCGACAAGAAGGTCAGCAAATACAAGGACGAGATCGGCTCGGGCGCGATCGAGGGCGTCGCGGGACAGGCGGCGGCCGACGAGGCGGCGGCGCGCACCAGCTTCATCCCCCTGATGAGCATCGGCATCCCCGAGAACGCCGTCATGGCGCTGATGATGGCGGCTTTCATCATCAAGGGGATTCAGCCGGGCCCGAACATGATCGCCAAGCATCCCGACCTGTTCTGGGGCCTCGTCGCCAGCATGTGGGTCGGAAACTGCTTCCTGCTGATCCTGAACGTGCCGCTGGTGCGGTTCTGGCTCTCGGTCTTCAAGATACCCTACAACGTGCTGTTCCCGTCGATCCTGTTCTTCTGTTGCATCGGCACGTTCAGCGTCAACAATAGCCTCAACGACATCCTCACGACGGCGGCGTTCGGCCTGATAGGCTACACCATGATGCGCCTGTCGCTCGATCCGGCGCCGATGATGCTGGGGTTCATCCTGGGGCCTATGCTGGAAGAGTATTTCCGCCGCGCGATGATCATCAGCCGGGGCAGCTTCACCACCTTCTTCACACATCCGATCAGCGCGACGCTGCTCAGCCTCATCGCGCTGTTCTTCGCCCTTCAGCTTTTCCTGGCGTTCCGGGCCAAGCGGGCCGTGGTGGTCGAGGTGCCCGCTGCGTCGGGGTGAGCGCTGGCGGGCTTCAGCGTTAAGCGATGGCGTTGTCCTCCGCCGTCATTCCGGGACATGGCGCAGCCATGGGCCCGGAACCCAGAACCGATGCCCGTCCTTGTGAAGCTTGCCAGCGGCCGGTGCCTTCTCAAGCTGCGGCATCGGTTCTGGGTTCCGGGCTCGATCCTTCGGATCGCCCCGGAATGACGGCGGAGACTGACGCCATCGCTCGGCGCTGAAGGCCGTCAGTTATCAGGAGGCGGCTTCCCGCCGCAATTGCGACAAACGAAAAGGCCGGCGTCACCGCCGGCCTTTTGCTTTGGAAACGGGCTTCGTTGAAGCCTGCCATGTCTCGTGCTGCTCAGCGGGCGACGACGACCCGGGTGCCGACCTTGGCGCGCTCATAGAGGTCGATGACGTCCTCGTTCAGCATGCGGATGCAGCCCGAGGAGACCGCCTGGCCGATCGTCTCCGGCTCGTTCGAGCCGTGGATGCGGTAGAGGGTCGAGCCGAGATACATGGCGCGCGCGCCGAGCGGGTTTTCCGGACCGCCGGGCATGAAGCGCGGCAGGTCGGGGCGGCGCTTCAGCATCTGCGAGGGCGGCGTCCAGCTCGGCCATTCCGCCTTGCGGGTGATGCTCTGCGAGCCGGCCCAGTCGAAGCCGGGGCGGCCGACGCCGACGCCGTAGCGCATCGCCTTGCCGTCGGGCATCACGAAATAAAGCCGACGCTCGGTGGTGTTGATCACGATGGTGCCGGGGCGCTGCTTGCCGTCATAGGAAACGAGCTCGCGCGGGATCGCGGTCGCCTGCGCTTTGGCCGGGTCGGCGCTCTGCATCAGCGGCTGGCGCGTCAGCGGATCGATCTCATAGGCATGGGCGGATGAGGCAGCAGCGAGCAGGCCAAGCCCGGCAAGCGTGGCCATACGGAAGAAACGGTTCATCGGGACCTCGGACGGATGGCAGGGGAGCGCTAGGCTCGAAGTTGACCCAAATGTGTCAACATCTCCTCAATTTTCTGTCAGAGCGTTTCGGTTGGCGCAATTGCGCCATCATCACATCGGTGCGAGGTCAAGGGCTTTGACGCGCGCCGTTGCGCGTGAGCAACAGGCCGCAAGTCGGCTCAGAAGCTTTTCTGATGAGCCCCCTTGAGCCTTCATCCTGAGGAGCGGGCTTCAGCCCGCGTCTCGAAGGATGCTCCAGGAGGCTCCGCAACCTCTGGAACATCCTTCGAGACGCCGCGTGCCGCGGCTCCTCAGGATGAGGGCTGGAATATCCAAACGGCCGTCAGCTCTTCAGCACCACGCAGGCGCCCCGGTTGTCCTGGATGCGCCGGCACAGGGCGGTGGCCTGCGCCCGCGTCGCCGCCGGCAATCTGACTCGGTAGAAGGCGCGCGTGCCGCGGCTGCGCAGCCTCGTGCCGATCACCATCGGGGAGAGATCGGCGATGATGGCGCGATGCCGGGCGCTCGCCCGCTGAAAGGCCGAAAGCGCCCGTGCCTTCGAGAAATTGGCGGCGAGCTGCACGCCCCAGGGCGCGAAGGGCGCCTCCGCGACGGCAAGCGCGCCGCGTCCGGCGCGGATGAGCGCGACGGTGGTGAGGCAGGGCGCCTGGCCGTCCGGGCTCGCCGGCCGGGCGGGGCGGATCTCGCCCTCAGTTGCCGCCCGCGCCTCCTCGGCCCAGGCTTCGGCTGCCGCGCCGGTGACCGAGAGGACGTAGTTCTCGGTCTCGGCGGGCAGGAAGCCGCGGCCGGCGAGCCAGCTCGAGACGCGGGTGGGGCCGCCATTATAGGCTGCCGCCGCCAGCCCCCAATTGCCGAAGCGCTGGCGCAATTCGCTGAGGAAATGCGCCGCCTTGGGCACGGCCTGCTCGGGGTCGAACGGGTCGGCGAGGCCGCGTTCGCGCGCCGTGCCGGGCATGAACTGCGCCACGCCCTGCGCGCCCGCCGGGCTGGTGACGCTCGGGCGGAAGCTCGATTCCTGGAAGATCAGCCGCGTCAGGAAACCGGCGGGCACGGCCTGCGCTGCCGCCGCATCGTCGATCAGCCGACACAGCGCGGCGTCGATGCCCGAGGAGGGCGGCTCCTGCGCCAGGGATTTTTGGGCCAGGACCGGCGAGGCGCCCGGCAGGGCAAGCATCAGGCCGGGCAGGAGCAAACCGGGAAGGAGCCATGGCCGCCTTGTCATGCCGCGCCCGTTCCCGACGCGTCTCAGGCGGAACGCTTGGCCGCGACCGCGGTGATCTCGATCGCATAACCCGGCGAGGCCAGTTCCGCCTGCACCGTTGCCCGCGCCGGGGCGTTGCCGGGCGCGACCCAGGCGTCCCAGACCGCGTTCATCTCGGCGATCGCCTTGATGTTGGTCAGGAAGATCTGGACGCTGAGGATGCGCTCCTTGCCGCTGCCGGCCGCCTCCAGCGTTTCCTCCAGCAAGGCGAGAACCTCCTGCGTCTGCTCCGTGAGCGAGGCGCCTTGCGTCTGCTCCGCGCAATGCCCGGCCAGGAAGACGATGCCGTTGAAGGCGGCGGAATCGCACCAGCGCGGCGTCAGCCCGGTCCGTTCGATGGTCATGTCGTCAGTTCCTTATCCCAGTCGTTTCCGCCGCCTGCTTACCCGCAATGTCGCGCAGCCGACAGGCCCCGATGTCCAGGCATCCACAAACAGGCGTCCACAAAGGGAAGAGCTGCACCTTGCCGGGTGCTACCGCCGCACCCTACTCAAGGGCCATGACAAGAGCTGCCCTGCACTGGTTCCGCGACGATCTCAGGCTCGCCGACAATCCCGCACTCGCCGCCGCGATCGCTCATGGCCCGACCCTGTGCCTCTATATCCTCGACGAGGGCGGCGAGCGCCGTCGGCTTGGTGGCGCCTCGCGATGGTGGCTGGCGCAATCGCTGCGCGCGCTCCAGGCTTCGCTGCGCGAGAAGGGAGCCGAACTCGTGCTGATGCGCGGCGATCCCGCCGAGCTCCTGCCGAAGCTCGTGGCAGCGGCCGGAATCGATCTCGTGACCTGGAGCCGACGCTATGAGGCGGCCGCGATCGCGCTCGATCGCGGTCTGAAGGAGACGCTGGCCGGCGCGGGCGTCACCGTGCGCAGCTTCAACAGCCATCTCCTCAACGAGCCCTGGCAGGTGTCGAGCAAGCAAGGCGAGCCGATGAAGGTGTTCACGCCCTATTGGCGTGCGGCGCGCGCCAGGGGCGAGCCGGCTGCGCCGGAGCCGGCGCCGCAGCGCATTGTGCCCCTGCCGCTCCCGAGCGCTCTCGCGGGAGCCGCGGTCGACCTCGCCGATCTCGGGCTCGAGCCTACCAGGCCGGACTGGGCGGGCGGCTTGCGCACGGAATGGACGCCGGGCGAGGCGGGCGCGGCCGGGCGGCTCGGCGATTTTCTCTCCGGCGCGCTGGCAGGCTATGGCGATGGGCGCAACCGGCCCGATTTCGTCTCGACATCGCGGCTTTCGCCGCATCTGCGCTTCGGCGAGATCGGCCCCCGCCAGATCTGGCATGCCTGCCAGACGGCCTCAGCGGCCGGCATGGCGGCGGGCGGCCCGTCCGACCTGGACAAGTTCCTCTCCGAGATCGGCTGGCGCGAATTCTCCTACCATCTGCTGTTCTACAATCCCGAGCTGGCGACGAAGAACTACAATGCCCGCTTCGACGCTTTTCCCTGGGGCTCGGAGACCGAGGCGCTGAAGCGCTGGCAGCGTGGCCAGACCGGCTATCCGCTGGTCGATGCCGGCATGCGGGAACTCTGGGCGACCGGCTGGATGCATAACCGCGTGCGCATGGTCACCGCCTCCTTCCTGATCAAGCATCTGCTGATCGACTGGCGGCAGGGCGAGGACTGGTTCTGGGATACGCTTGTCGATGCCGATCCGGCCAGCAACGCCGCAAGCTGGCAATGGGTTGCGGGCTCGGGCGCGGATGCGGCGCCGTATTACCGCATCTTCAACCCGGTGACGCAGGGCGAAAAATTCGATCCCCGAGGCGATTATGTGCGCCGCTGGGTGCCCGAGCTTGCACGGCTCGATACTGGTGCGATTCACGCGCCCTGGCAGGCTGATGCCGCGACCCTGCGCGATGCCGGCGTCAGGCTTGGCGAAACCTATCCGCGCCCGGTGATCGACCTGGCCTTTGGGCGCCAGCGCGCGCTCGACGCGCTGGCGACGATCCGCGGCGCTGCGGATTGATCCGCAGGCGCCGCGCTGCGCGCAAGCTACTGGATGATGCCACGCTTCGAGCCGAAGCCCTCGATATAGCAGCCGCATCCCGCGCCAACCGGGGCGGGGCGCGTCTCGCAGGTGCCGCGCGAGGTCACGCAAACCTCGCCGAAGCGGCGCTGGCGATAATAGGGCCGCTCGTCGTCATAGCGCGGCCGCCGGCGCTCATATTCCCAGTCGCGCGGTGGCGGCGGGCGGTCGTAATCGTAGCGCGGCGGGGGCGGGCGGCCATAGGGGTCGTAATACTGCGCCTGGGCGGCGGTTCCCGACAGGGAGGCCAGCCCCGCCAAGGCGACCAACGCAAAAATCTTCGACATGGCGAACTCCCTTCCGGATTGCCGTGACCGGCCGTGAGGCCGAACAAAGGCGCAATCTGCACGCCAGGATATGAACACAGCCTGACGGGCGGGGTTCCGTATGGCGCGCGGGGCTACGCGGCACAAATCTCCCTAGACCAGACTACGGCAATGCCGTATAAGATCGCATGCATAGCGTCTTGCTGACTTCGGTGTTCGAACGACAGGCCAAGGCGGCGGGGCTGGACGATGACGAGATTCAGGAGATCGCCGTCGCCGTCGCGAGCGATCCGCGCGGCGGTGAATTGATGATCGGGACTGGCGGGGCGCGCAAGATGCGCCATGCCGGTCGCGGCGAGGGAAAGAGCGGAGGCTACCGCACGATCCATTATTTCGGCGGTGACGACGTGCCGCTCTTCCTGCTGGCGCTGATCGACAAGGGTGAGCGCGCCAATCTCAGCAAGGCGGAGCGGAACGACCTCGCGAAGGTGCTGCCGAAGATCGCGGAAGCCTACAGAGCTCAGGCGAAGACAGGAGGCCAGTGACATGACGAAGTTCGGCCAGGACTTGATCGAGAGCGCCAACGAGGCGCTGGCGATTGCGCTGGGCAAGGCGAAGCCCGCCCGTACGATCACGGTGGAGACGGTCGACGTGGCTGCGATCCGCAAGCGGCTTGGGCTGTCCCAGGATGCCTTTGCGAAGAAATTCGGCCTCAGCGCCGCGACGCTCCGCGATTGGGAGCAGGGCCGCCGGCAGATGGACCGCACGGCCCAAGCCTTCCTCAAGGTGATCGACCGGGCGCCGGAGGTGGTGGAGAAGGCGCTGAAGGCGGCCTGACCTGCCCTGAAGCCGAACAAGGGGCGTTTCACGCGGCCGCTGCGTTGAGCCGCATGTCATGGGCAAAATCGGCGGCGTCTGCGGCGCTGCAATCTTCGCGCTCCGCGATGTGGTTCTGATAGGCCTTGCGGATGCGGGACTGGCCCCTGGGTCGTGCGAGATCGCCGGCGACCCACTCGCTCACGCCCATGACCAGCCAGGGCATGGTCTGGCTGCGCTTGCCGGCGATGATGTCGATGACGGTGAAGTCGATGCCGTCCTGCGTCTCGATCTCGATCAGGTCGATGCCGCCGATGCAGACATCGCCATGATCGAAATCGCAATCCTCGAACGGGAATGTCGCGGCGCTGGCGCTCATCCGGGTCTCTCCTGGGATGGAGAGAGGATGCAAAATGTATCGAATCATGTCAATACATATCGTATCGTAGCCGCTGCGATTTATTTTGAGGAGGCAGCCGATTTTCGACTCGACTTCAGGTTGCCGGGCTGGCTTAAATGAGAACATTAGGGGAACAAAAGAAGGTTCGGCCATGAGCAGCGTTTGCCGGGAGATGTCGCGAGATAAGCCCGGCCTGGCCGATTTTGCCGCTCTCTATATCCGCTGCGACGATTGCGGCAACGAGAAGCGTATGACGCCGCAAGTGCTGGCCCGCTTCGTCGATCGCGGCATCCATTGCGCCGACGAGCTCAGGCCGAAACTGACCTGCTCGGTCTGCCGGGCAGGCGGCGGGATCGGCAAGAACGTCGCGCTCATTCCGGCGTTCCGGTGGGGGTAGGGCGCATTCGAGCGATGTGGGTGCGGTTCTCGCATGGAGATAGCGCGTCAGAGCAAGGAGCTGAGGCTTGCTGTCTTGGTCGAGAAACGCGCCGTCGTCCCGGACAAGCGGCGAAGCCGCGCCGCTCCGGGATCCATCGTAGAGCATTGTTCTCGGGGCTCTGCGCTTCGCTCTGCCCGAGAATGACGGGCGCGCTTCCCTTCTCCCCTCGCGGGAGAAGGTGGCTCGGCGCAGCCGAGACGGATGAGGGGGCGCTGTGAGTTCACCATTTAGCAGAGTGCGACGCCAGCCGGACAGGGCACGGCGCCCCCTCATCCGGCGCTGCGCGCCACCTTCTCCCGCCAGGGGAGAAGGGAAGAGCGAGCCCTGCCGTCACGCTCGGGCGTGGGCCTGAGAAACTCACAACCAGAGTGCTCTGATTTGCGAGATGGTCGGGCCAAGCCCGACCATGACGCGCTTCGGATCCCGGGGCTGCGCGGAGTTTATCCTTGGGCCGATCGAAGATCGGACCCGAGGGCTACGCCCGGGATGACGGCGTGTTTCAAAGCAAAGAAGCAAAAACGCTCAGCCTCATCGCCCCGCGACGCAGCACATGAAGCTGAGGCTGCGCTCCCTCACTCGCCCCTGAGTTCCCGTTCCGGGATCACACGCAGGATCTGCTTGATCGCGCTGGCGTCGAATTCGAGCCGGCCGGCGGGGTTGAACTGCTCGACCGTGACCCTGCCGGAATTCATCGAGACCAGGCGCTTGATGAAGGATTTGCCGGGGCGGCCTTCCTCGGCCGGCTTCAACTCGATGACGACATAGTCGCGGATGGCGGGCTTGCGCTTCTCGACATAGACGCGCTCGCCATCCTCATATTTGGGCGCCATGCTGTCATTGGAGACGCGCAGCGCGAAGACGTCCTTGCGGTCCAGGATGCCGATCGGCCGCTTGACCATGTCGATCACCTGGCCGTTCATCTCGAAGGCGTCGTCATCGCTGGCAAAGCCGCCGACCGTGATGCCGAGTTCCTGGATGTCGCTGGGTCCATGGGTTTTCGGGAGCGCGGCCTGGCCCTCGAAGACCGCATTGGGCTCGGCCAGATAGCCGCGCGGCGAGGCGGGTCTTGGCGCGACGGCAGGGCCGTCGCCGCCGCTGGGCGCCTCGCCGTCGCCGAACAGGATCCAGCCCGCCTTGACGCGGAAGGCGCTGGCATATTTCTCCGCCACGGGCTGCTTGATGCCGCGCCCGCCATTCTCATGGGCCCGGTAGGTGACCTCGTTCCAGCCGAAGGCCTGGGCGGCCTCCGTCGGGGTGGGGAAGCCTCTCAGCTCCCGGGCGCTTCGCAGGCGATCGGCGGGTGTGTCCATGGCTCCTGTATCGCACGCTTCACGATACGTTTCATCTTGACCGATACGATACAATATGTATCGTAGATGTCCATGATGAACCCCTTCGACGATGTCTTCGAGGCGTTTGGCGGCCCCGCCCGGCTTGGGCGTCCGCCCGCGCTGCGCGCCGCCTCCTGTCAATCCACCGTTCACCAATCCGCCGACCGGACGGCGTGTGTCTCGGGTGTCCTCCCCCCGATGATGCGAAGCGAAGGCCGGCCCTTGCAGGGGCCGCCCGCATCCCAGGCTTTCTCCTCGCGCTCGTCCCGGCGCGCAACTGGCGGGGCGGCCCGTGACAGCCGCCCCGCACCTCTTGGCAACCTCCTCAGCCCTCATCCTGAGGAGCCATTCCGTTGGGAATGGCGTCTCGAAGGATGCTCCAGGAGGCTCCCGAACCATCTGGAACATCCTTCGAGACGCCGCTGCGCGGCTCCTCAGGATGAGGGCTGGAGTGTCCTAACGGGCTCCCGCAAGCGCACGATCGCGCTGGACGGGATCGCATGGCCGGGAGCGCCCGGCGCGGCTCGATCCGGCGCAACGCTGAGGACCGGGCCATGACCGCCAGCATCATCTCCTTCAAGGACGCCTCGACCCGGCTCTCCCGCCAGGCCCAGCTCAGGCGCGAGCAAGAACGGCGTGAGCAGGAGCTGATCGAGGCGGCGGAGGCCGAGCTCGACAAGGCGCCCGTCCAGTCCGAGCGGTTGATCATCCGCTCGCTCGCCCGTCTCCGCGAGCGGGACGCAGCTCGTGATCGGGACGCGCCATGAAGCCCGCTCTCCAGGCGCTGCGCCGTCTCAAGCCCGGGCAAATCAATGCGACCGCGAGCCCTCATCCTGAGGAGCCATTCCGTTGGGAATGGCGTCTCGAAGGATGCTCCAGGAGGCTCCCGAACCATCTGGAGCATCCTTCGAGACGCCGCTGCGTGGCTCCTCAGGATGAGGGCTCACCTTTCCAGACGGGCGCCCACACTGACAGCCCGCCCCGGAATGACGGCTGCCGCACAGGCGAGGCTTTCCGATGAGCCGCTGGTATCGCGCCTATGCCGGCACGGTGAAGGACGACAAGCTCGCCGAGGTCGCGGTCATCGCCGCCTGCTCGCGCTCTGTTGCGATCGCGGTCTGGCACGCGCTCCTTGAAAGCGCGGCCGAGACCGATGATGGCGGGCGCTTCGAGACGACGCCGCGCCGCGTCGCCGCCGCCCTGTGCGAGCCGGCCGGCACGATCGCGGCGACCTTCGCCGCGATGGCCGAGATCGGCATGATCACGGGCGATGCGGTGAGCGCCTGGAAAACCCGCCAATATGAGAGCGACAGGAGCACGGAGCGCTCGCGCAGGCACCGTGAAGCCAAGCACCGGGACGTGATGCGCAACGGCCAGGCTGCGTTGCCGGGACGTTGCGCAACGCTCCCAGAGTCAGAGGCAGAGTCAGAAACACAAGACGAATCCGCTGGCGCGGCATCGTCTGCGCCGCGCGCGCCGGATCTCGCTCTGGATGAGGCGCAACGGCGCTGCTGCGAGGCTGCGGGCTCGCAGAGGCTGGGGTCCTTCGCGCCGATCGCGGAATGGCTGCATCGCGGGGCCGATCTCGAGCGCGACATCCTCCCGGTCATCCGGGCCCGCCCGGCGTCGGGCGGCAGGGTCAGCTCGTGGAAGTTCTATGGCCCGATCATCGCCGAGGCGCTGCTGAAACGCAGCCCGGCCCCAGTGAGCCAGGGGCCGCCAAAAGTCTTCGTCGTCAAGGGAACGGCGGAATGGCGCGAGCGCGTGGCGGCCGGCCACAAGCCGGGAATGACGACGCAGCACCCCAGGACCAAGGCCGAGGGCTGGTATTTCCCGGCCCCTGAACAGCAGGGCCAGGCAGCAAAAGACATGGCAGAAAAGGACAAGGCAGCATGAGCAGGCCCGGCAAGAAGCGCGCAATGGTCTTGCGCGAGCCCAATGGGCGCCCGCAGCGCCCGAGCGCCACTGAGCGGCAGGCGGCGCGCCTCAAGCGGGAGCAGGGCGAGCGGGCGACGGTGCTCGCCCAGCCGCACCGCAGGGGCAATCATGACCAGCTCTGCGCCTCGCCGCTCGGCCGGCATGTGCTCGATTGTCGCCTGCGCCGCGAGCTTTACGATGCGGGCGAGGAATATGCCGAGACGACGCGGCGCTGGCGGGCGGCCAAGGGCGTGCCGGTCGGTCTCATCGTCGTCGGGGTGGGCTCGGGGCGGGAGTTGTCGGATGAGGTGATCCTGCGCCTCCAGTCGCGCCTCAACGCCATGCGCAAGGCCGTCATCGACGGGGCGGGGGAGGCGACGCTCCAGGCGCTCGACCGCGTCGCCCTCGACCATGAGACCATTCCCGGCGCGATCGGCTTCCGCGTCACGGCCGGGCTGCTCATCCTCGCCGAATATCTCGGGCTGGTCCCCAGGAATGCTCATCCCTATCGATGAGGCGGCAGGGTCGCCATCATGCGCGTCCCGAGGATCGCGGCCAGGACGCCGTCGGGAATGAAGGACTCAATCGCGGATGAAGCCGACCCGACCCTTATAGCTCTGGGGCGGCGGCGTGCCTGTTCCCCCATAGAGCTTGTTCAATCGCCCCAGCAATACGGCTTGGGCGTCGTGGGCTTCGACGAAGCCGTCATCGGGCCGCTGCACTTGGTCCGGGTCCATCGCCCTGGCGATATAGGGCGTGGCTGTGATCATCAGCTCGGTCTCCTCGCGCTGATAGTCGCGCGAACGGAACAGCGCCCCGATGATCGGCACGTTCATCAGGCCGGGAAATCCGTTGATGGTCTGTTTGGTGACGCGCTGGAGCAGGCCTGCCGTTGCGATCGTGCCTCCCGATGGCAGTTCGACGGTGGTGTCCGACTTGCGCACGCGGAAAGCCGGCGCATTGACGGATTCGCTGTCCGAGCTGCTCGTGTTGCTGAGACGGAGCTGGTTCTCGTAGTCGAGTTCGGTGACCTCCGTGGCGATCCGCATGCTGATCTTGTTGCCGGACAGGACTATCGGCGTGAAATTGAGCGCGACGCCGATCGGCTTGTAGCTCACGCCCAGCGTGCACTTGCCGTTGTCGCATGTGTACCCGGTCGGGATCGGGACCTCGCCGCCGGCGGTGAATTTCGCGCTTTCGCCCGAGATCGCCGTCACCGTGGGCTCGGCGAGGACCCGCGACAGGCCGGCGCGTTCGAGCGCGCGCATGGTCACATTCGTCGAATTGCCGATGCCGGCCGAAATGGATGTGCTCGACAGCTGCTGTGGCAGTTGCGAAAACGGGTTGTCGATCGTGGGGGAGACGGAGACATTCCCGATCTTCCATTGCCCGCTGAGATTGATCCCCAGCTGCTTGATCGCCTTGCGCGAGACCTCGGCGACGACGACACGCACCATCACCTGATCGCGATCGCGGATCGACAATGAGTTGATCACCGCGCCCTTCGACTTGTCGGCCGCAGAGCCGCCCAGGAAGGTTGTGGCGATGTCGGCCGCTTGCGTGGCCTCGGAGGCGTTTGCAACCTCGCCGACCAGCAGGATCGATCCTCCGGCGGACTTCACCTCGATCCGCGCCTTGGGCAGGACGGTCCGCAAGCTCTGGCGCAGCTCGTCGAGATCACGCCCCACGTCGATCTCCAGCCCGGAAATCTGCTTGCCATCGGCGTCGATCGCAAAGATCGATGTCGCGCCGGCGCTGATGCCGATCACGAAGAGCCGGCGCGCCGACCGGACCACTGCATTGGCCACTTTCGGATCGGCGACGAAGACCTCCCGCGCATCGCGCGGCAGCTCGACGATGATCGATCGGCCGACGGACAAGGGCACCTTGCGAGAGACCATATGCTCGCTCCCGCCCACCGTGATGACCGGCGAGGGGATCGTCGTCTGCGCGGATGCAGGCGCTGCGGCCAGCCAGATGAGCGCCGTGGCCAACCTGAGGAGCGCCGCGCCCGGCCATCGTCTCGGCCAGGCGCGCTTTCGACCGGCCCCGCGCGCACGCGGCAAGGCGTGGCGTCCTTCGATCGCGCGATTGGTGGTCAGGTTGCGGCGCCATGGAGATTCGAGCTTAGGCATCTGCAGCTCCATTGTATAGCATATCAATCTTCGGTCGTGATGCCATTACTATGGATAATATTCTATTAATGTTTTGTATTGGCAATTTTCTGCGGTGTAATGAATTGTTTCTGGTCGCAGAATATCAGTATTTATACATAAATATTATTTTTGAATCTCAAGAGACGATCTCGGAATAGGCGAATGAAGTCGATCACCCCTCGCGGGTGGACGTATGAAGCGTCACGTCGAGCCGCTGTCTCACGACCCGCCAAAGGGCGGGGTGCTTTTCCAAAGCTTGCCGGACAGGCTCTCCTCGTAGCCGAGCTTGAAGATCGTCTGCATGTAGTCCTGGTTGAAGGCGTCGGTGGGGTTATAGGGAACCGCCTTGTCGATCGCCGCGAGGTGAAAGCGGATGCCCGCGCGCTTGGAGAAGCCATAGGTCGCGTTGATGGCGCTTCGCGTCTGCGCCTTGATCATGGTCGACAGGGCCCGGCTGCCCACGGAAAATGTGGAGTTCGAGACGACGTCGAACTCCGGGATCAGCGCGTTGTTGATGATCACATACAGGTCGGCCTTGCCCAGACCGGGCAATCGGCCTGGCCTGGGCGAGAGAAGCACGCTGTCGGGGATGGTAAAGACCTGGTTTGCCGTCGCGCCGTCCGAATGCAGCTCCTGGAAGCTCCCGGAGCCTGCCTGGACATCGAGCAGAACCGGCGGGAAGGCTGCAGGAATGCTCGCTGACGCGACCAGCACGTCCTGGAACAGCTTCAGCGCGCCGGGCTGCCCGCTGCTGGCGATACGCCCCATGTCCCAGACGACGGGCCTTTGTGCGTCCATGTTTGTGGTGACCACGATCAACCGGCGGCCTTTCCTGTGCTCGGCCGCGACGGCCGTGAGCAGTTCGCGCGTGGCGTATTGCTCGACCATGCGGCGCAACGGCCCGGCCTCCAGCAGGCCCGAGCCCAGCAAACCCGAGGGCAACCACTTCATCTGGTAGAGCTTGCTGGTGATGCCGCTCGTGTAGATGTGGATGAGGGTCTCGTCATAGCCGGGCCCCAGAAAGGCAAAGGGCGCGATCAACGCCCCCGTGCTGACCCCGCTCACCAGGTCGAAACGCGGGCGCTTTCCCGAGGCCGTCCACCCGGCCAGCACGCCCGCCCCGAAAGCGCCGCCGGAGCCGCCGCCCGATAGCGCCAGATATGTGAGCGAGCTTGTCTTCCGGGGGGACGGGCCCAGCCTCTGGCGGGCGAAATCGGCGAGGCTGCCGTCTCCCCAGACGCGGACATCGGGAAAGCCTGGCACCTGGGCGATCGCCTGCTCCTGCAAGGTGAAGGGGGTGCGCGGCGCCGAGGCGCAGCCGGCCAGGGCGAGGAACGCCAGGCCCAGCGCGCTGCGCGTCAGTGGCCACGCCCTCGACATCTGCAAGGCAATCATGTCGTCTCCATCGCCGGGAACTCGGGCTGAGCTCTCATGCCGCGGCCTCGGCGTCGTGAAGCGCCGCGGGGGTCAGCGTTCGCAGGGCACGGTTATGGTCGCAGTCAGGCCGAACGGCTTTGCGTCGGACAATTCGAGCCGGCCGTCATGGACCTCGGCGATCATTTTCACGATCGCCAGGCCGAGCCCGAAACCGTTCGGCGCGCCGTCATGCTTCTCTGCCGCCTTCGCGGTGTCGAAGGGGGCGAGCGCACGCTTCTTGTCGGCGTCGGATAAGCCGGGCCCGTCGTCGACGACCTGGATGGCCACCTTGCCGTCGGCCGCGAGGCCGGCGCTCAGGCGCACTGTCGGGGCGTAACGCGTGGCGTTGTCCACCAGGTTGTTCAAGGCGCGTTCGATCAGGTCAGGATCGCAATGCAGTTTCAGGTGGTTCGGTCCGGCATAGGCGACGTCGAAGCCCATATCGGCGAACTCGTCGCTGACCGTCCGCAGGAGCGCCACCAGATCGACCGAGCAAAGCTTCGGGAGGGGGCGACCATGCTTCAGATAGTCCAATGAGGCGTGAAGCATCACGTCCATCGATTTGAGGTTCGCCAGATTGCGTCGCCTCAGCTCGACATCCTCGATTTCCTCCGCCAGCAGGCGCAGGCGCGTGACCGGCAGGCGCAGGTCATGATTGATCGCGCCTATGACGACGGCGCGCTCGCGCATCAGGGCGGCGGTCCTGTCAGCCATCCCGTTGAGTTGCGCGGTCAGGTCGCGGATCTCGCAGGGTCCCGTCTCGGGCAGCCTGACCCAGTTCCGGCGCGCATCGAAGCCGGCGAAAGCACTCGCGATCCGGCGCAGCGGATTTCGGATCTGCGTCACGACCCAGGTCGCCGCTGCAAGCGATGCGATCACGAGCGAGCAGAGGAGCCAGAGAAACGGGCCGGACGAGGATGAGAGCGCCTCAGCCGGAACAGGCACCGAGAGGAGCCCGCCATCGGGCAGCGAGACCAGAAGCCTGGAGCCGTTGTGTCCGGCAGTGGCTGGAGCCTCCCCGCTCCTTTGCCTCAAGAGCGCGAAGCTTACGCCGCCCTGCTGCGCCTGGTTCAGTTGAGCGATCGTATTTTCGTCGCCGCGAGGCTCCTGCGGATCGAGCAGGATCGTGCCGGGCAGGATCCGCTCCGCAAGCGCCCGCGCCTTGGCCCGGCTTTCGAAGGTTGAGCTCGTCAGCGCATCGACGAGGGCCGCGACCCGGCCCTCGAAGGGGCTGGCGGGGCTTTGCAGGAGGCGATCGAACGCCCCCAGGCGAATGACCGCGATCAGGAGCGCGAAAGCCAGGAGCAGCGCGATCATGGCTGTCGCGATCAACTGCCCGAGGACCGAGAACGGCAGATGCCGCCAGCGCGTCGCTGTCTCCTGCCTGACGTCCATCACGGTCGCGCCGCGCCGGAATCGGTCCAGTTGGGCGGCAGCCCCACCATCCCAGCGACCAGGCCACCAACGCCCGGGTTGCGTCCGTAGCGGGCGCAAGCGACCTCCTTCGGAGATGCTCCCAGGAATTCACCGACACCGCGCACGCTCGGCACGGACAGCGAAAGCTTGATCGGATCGTCCCCGGTCACGAGAAGGCGCGCGAAGTCGGCGCCGAATTCGCTCGCCAGCGCATAGGCGTCCGCCTCGTTCGAGGCGCGCGGGCGCGTGGTCATCGAGTCGGCGCCGCGCGCCCAGGTCAGAGCGGCCTGCTGAGAGCCTTGGGCCATCGCCTCGGCTTCGACCGCGAGGCTGCCAAGGCCGATCGGGATGCGCGGCACGCTGATCGGCAAGCCGGTCGCCGCGCCAGCAACCGAGCCGCCGATGCTGGCTGCGCTCGAAATGCTGGCCATCGTGACATTGGTCGGCGCGACTGCCGTGACATGGGCCTGGACGACGAGGTCGGCCTCGCGAGGGGAGCGCACGATCCGAAACCGCTCGCTGAGCCCTGCGCAGAGCGAGCGGTCGATGCTGTTGCTCACCAGACGCCGCTGCTCCGGGGAGAACCCGGCCACTTGCGCGCTGTCGGCAAAGCTTGCGGGCATGATGGCGACCGTCTTCGCCGCCAGCACGTGCGGCTTGTCGACCCGGAAGCTTGCATGGGTCAGCATGCCGTCGCTGCGTTGCTGGCCGTCATAGCTCGAGAGCAGGCCGCTGCGTGTCAGCGAGGAATCGGCGCAGCCCCCGATCAGAAGCGCTGCGCCAACCATTACGCTTGCGGTCGTCGGCTTGCGCATGATCGTGCTCATCAGCGTGCCAACCGCAGGTCTTCCGCCTTCCCGCTATAACCCAGCAAGCCACCGGCGATCTTGCGGAAGCGAAGGCAAGGGGTGCCCGCGAAGCGCAGCTCCATGCAAATCTCCTGGCCATTCACGGACCAGCTGATCGGCATCGTCACAGGTCCCTCGAAGGAACCCGTGCCGTCCGGAGCGAAGGTGAGGCGAGCGTTGCGCCCATCCTTCACGGCAGCCCAGGGGCGGCCATCGGAGAGGAGCTTTGCCGCCTGCTCTACCGGAAGGAATTCCTGGGCGACGATCGGCGTCGCGTTAGCGATGGGCGCCAGCAGTGCGGCCAGGCGGGAGGACATCTGCAAGGACAGGACCAAGCGGCGCACTGCCTGCCGGTGCATGTCAGGTGGTTGGAACCCAAAGGCCATGTGGCGAATCTTCTGAACCGTGATCGTGAGTTCACGGCTTAGCGATTCCGGCGTTAATGGCAGTAAAGCCTGTGTAAAGTTACGTAAACACCAGAGATCGAGCTCGCTGGCGCGCCAAAACTCCCGATCATCTGCGTGAGCCCGCCTGGAAATTCCAGCCCTCATCCTTCAAGACGCCGTTCCCTGCGGATCGGCTTCTCGGGATGGGGCTCGCGGCATGTCCGCACCGTCTCCGGGCGCGGCCTCCGGGGCTGGTCTCCACGCCATGCGCCGTCGAGATCGACCCGGATCAGGCTTGATCCTCTGCCGGGCTGTACGCCATTGCCTTGCGGGGAAGCTCGAGGGTGACGGTGAGCCCGCCCGCGTCGGGCAGCGACGCGTAGACGCGTCCGCCATGGCGCTCGATCGCCTGCCTGGCGATGGCCAGGCCCAGGCCGTAACCGTCGCTCGATACCGCGTCGTCGCCGCGGGAGAACGGTTGGAAGATCCGCTCGAGCTCGTCTCGCCTGACGCCGGGTCCCTGATCCGTGACCGAGAGCTTGAGGCGCTCGCCCGCGGTCTCGCAGAGCACGGTTATACGCGTATGCGCGGCCGTGTATTTGATCGCGTTGCGGACGACGTTCTCGAGCGCCCTGTAGATCAATTCTCCCTCGACCTCGGCGTTGAAGCTGCCCTCGACGCTTGCCGTGATCGAGACCCCGCGGGCCTGGGCCTCGAACGCCGCATCGCTCAGGATGTCGTTCAGGAGCTCGATGACATCCAGCGTCTGCGCCTTCAAGGGAAGGTCCGATCTGCCCGTCAGCCGCGCCAGGGTCAGCACTTCGCCCACCAGCGCATCCAGCCGTTCGACCTCCCGGTCCATCCGGCCCAGCATGGCGTCAAGCTTCGTCGGGCTCTGGCGCAGGACGCCCACAGCGGCTTGCAGACGCGACAATGGCGAGCGCAATTCATGCGACACGTCATGGAAGAGCCGCTGCTGTGCGTCCTGAAGCTGCTGCAGCCTTGCGGCGCTGGCGTCGAAATCATGCGCGAGCGCGGTGACCTCGTCTCTTCGGCCCGCCATCTTGTCGCCGATGCGGACATCGAAGCGGCCATGGGCGAGCGCGCTCAGCCCGTCGCGAAGGTGCACGACCGGGCGGATGAGATACCGGGCGAGCGCCGCCGCCGATATCGTGCTCGAGATGAATATGGCGATCCACGGCATCAGCAGAGCCAGATAGTCGAGAACGACATTGGCTTTGCCCAAGACGGAGATGCGGTAGCAGATCCCGTCCTTCAGGATGAGGCGTGTCTCCGCCCCGCGCTCCTCCGCGCAGGCCCCGGAACCCGTCGCCCTTGACATCGTCAGGCCGAGCGGCGCCGTGTCCTCGCTTGTCCGGGCGAAGCGCTGGGCGGCATCCTCGCCATCCCGCGCGAGCACCTTGGCAGCCAGGTCCATGGCGAATTCCTGCTGCCGAAGCTCCAGTTCCCGGGAAAAGGGAACCGCCTGAAACAGGTAGACGATCAGGATGATGACCGCGACGGAGCTCGCCAGCGTCAGCCAGATGATCGCGAAAAATTTCCAGAAGAGCCGGGGCATGGTCAATCCACGAGCAGTTGGTAGCCCTGGCCGCGAACGGACTGGATCCAGGATTGTCCATCCTCCCGCAGCCCGAGCTTCTGGCGCACGCTGCTGATATGGACGTCGATGCGACGATCGAACGGCGTCAGCGGCTTGCCGAAGGCGCGTTTCGAGATGTCCTGCTTTTGCACGAGCTGGCCGGCGCTGCGGGCGAGCACTTCGAGCAGGCTGAACTCCGTCCCGGTGAGATCCAGAGGCTGCCCGCGCCATTCGACCGTTCGGTTGCCCGGGTGGATCACGAGTTGCCCCGCCCTGAGCGTATCGGTCGACGCGCTGCCGGCGGATTGGCCGGCGCGACGCAGGATCGCCCGCAGCCTGGCTGCGAGCTCGCCCGGCGAGCAGGGCTTGGCCACATAGTCGTCGGCGCCGAGATTCAGGCCCGATATCCGGTCGATGTCGTCGCCGCGCGCCGTCAGCATCAGGACGGGGATCTGGCTGAGCTTCCTGATCCTCTGCAGGACTTCGATGCCGTTCATGCGCGGCATCATGATGTCGAGCACGATGATGTCGACCGCGTTGCCGGCGGCGGCGGCAATGGCGGCCCGGCCGTCCGTGTCCGTCGTGACATCATAACCTTCTTCAGTCAGGTATTCCTGCAGAAGCATCGTCAACTCGACATCGTCGTCGACGAGGAGAACCTTGCTCATTGACCGAGTCCACCGCTCATTTCGGCGAGCCATACCGCAGAAACGCGGATGCGCGACCGAGTTTTACCTAAATTAACACGGACTTGACCGCGTTTAACATTCATTCGGCTACTCGCGGAAACGACAGCATCGGCCGCAGGATTCGAGCCCTCGCAGGATCGCCCGGGTGAAGCCTCCGTCGAGCCGGCATGGGGCGAGGCGAGGGCGCCGGTGGCCGGAACCGCAAGGAACGAAGCGTTGAGAATGTCGGCCGACCTGCTCGTCGCCACCCTTGTCGGGGCGGCGCTTCTCCTGTCCTTGCGCATTGCCGCGGCAGGCCAGCCCGAGGCGCCGGCCCTGACCGTCACCCTGGCGATGCCGGCCCATCGCGATTGGCCGGAGACCGTTCCGGCGAGCGGCTGGCTGAAGCCATGGCAGGAGGCGATCATCGCCTCCGAGACGAGCGGCCTGCGCATCACCGACGTGCTGGTCGAGGTCGGATCGGTCGTGAAAAAGGGGCAGGTCCTCGCCCGGCTGTCCCAGGACAGCGTGCTGGCGAGCCTGCGAAAGCAGGAGGCGGCCGTCAAGACGGCCCAGGCGACCCTGGCGAAGGCCAAGGCAAATGCCGAGCGGGCCCGCAAGCTGCGCTCGTCCGGAGCCCTGTCCGACGAGAAGATCGCCGAATACATGGCCGATGAGCAGACCGCGGCAGCCGGCGTCGAATCCGAGGAGGCGGCGCTCGACAGCGAAAGGATCAAGCTCGAGCAGACGATCATCACCGCTGCCGATGACGGCCTCGTGACCTCGCGCTCGGCTGAGCTCGGCGCGGTCATCTCCGCCGGCACCGAACTGTTCCGCCTGGTGCGCCAGCAGCGCGTCGAATGGCAGGCGGAGGTTTCGGCGCACTATCTCCCGCGCATTTCGGAAGGGCTGAGCGTCACGATCGATCGGGCCGATGAGGGCCCCGTTCAAGGCCGGGTCAGGCTGGTGGGGCCTTCTGTCAGCACCAATACCGGCCGAACGATCGTCTATGTCGCGCTGCCCGCCGATCTGCGCCCGCGCATCGGCCTTTACGTCACGGGCAGCATCGAGCTCCAGACCACCTCGGCCCTCACGGTTCCCGAGACCGCGATCATCTTCCGTGACGGCATCAACTACGTCTTCACGGCCGGTGAGGACAGGCGGGCGCGCAGGGTGCGGGTGGAAACGGGGCGCCGCAGCAAGGGTGAAGTCGAGATCCTGTCCGGCCTGGACGCGTCGTCACGCGTCGTGATGTCGGGGGGGCCGTTCCTCTCCGACAACGCGCTCGTCAGGATCGTCGGAGCCGAATGATGAATTTCTCGGCATGGTCGATTCGCAAGCCCGTACCGGCGATCTTGCTCTTCGTGATGCTCACCTTTGGCGGCCTGCTGGCTTTCAAGCATCTCGCTGTCCAGAATTTTCCGGATATGGACCTGCCGACCATCAACATCGCCGCCTCGCTCGATGGCGCGGCGCCGGCGCAGCTGGAGACGGAGGTCGCCCGCATCATCGAGGACAAGCTCGCCTCGCTGAGCCGCCTCGACCACATCACGACGACGATCACGGCCGGATCGGTCTCGATCAAGGTCTCCTTCAAGCTGGAGAAGGACAGCAGCGACGCCTTGAACGAGGTCCGCAACGCCGTGGACAGCGCCAAGGCCGATCTGCCCTCGCAGCTGGAGACGCCGAGCGTCACCAAGGTCACCGTGCAAAGCTCCGCCCTGGTCACTTATGCGCTGCGCTCGACCCGGCTCAACGAGACCGAGCTGTCCTGGTTCGTCGACAACGACCTGGCCAAGGCCTTGCTCTCGGTGCCGGGGGTGGGGCAGGTCGGCCGCGTGGGCGGGATCGACCGTGAGGTCCATATCGATCTCGATCCAGCGACGATGGCCTCGCTCGGGGTCACGGCGGCCACGGTTACCTCGCAGCTGAAATCCGTCCAGGCGGACACCTCCGGTGGGCTCGGCGAGATCGGCGGCAGCCGCCAGACCCTGCGCACGCTCGGCGCCGTGGTCTCGATCGAGGCCCTGAAGGGGCTGCGCATTCCCTTGGCCAACGGCCAGCAGATCCGCCTCGACGAGGTGGCCACCGTCACGGACAGCTTCGCGGATCGCTCCTCGCTGGCCTATCGCGATGGCCAGCCGGTGATCGGGGTCGAGATCAAGCGCTCGAACGGCTTCTCGGACACCGGCGTCGTGGCCGCTGTCAGGACGGTGATGGAGCGCTTCGCGGCCGCCCATCCCAATGTGCAGATCGAAGAGGCCTACAGCACGGTCGGGCCGATCGTCGAGAACTACGACGGCTCGATGCAGATGCTGTTCGAGGGAGCGATCCTGGCGGTCATCGTCGTCTGGCTGTTTCTGCGGGACTGGCGCGCCACGGTCCTGGCGGCGGTGGCCCTGCCGCTGTCGGTGATACCGACCTTCCTCGTGATGTATCTCGCCGGCTTCAGCCTCAACATCGTCACGCTGCTGGCGCTCTCGCTCGTCGTCGGCATTCTCGTCGACGACGCCATTGTCGAGATCGAGAACATCGCCCGCCATCTTCAGATGGGCAAGGCGCCGATGGACGCCGCGCTCGAAGCCGCCGACGAGATTGGGCTGGCCGTCATCGCCACCACCTTCACGCTGGTCGCGGTGTTCCTGCCGACCGCGTTCATGAGCGGCATACCGGGGCTGATCTTCCGCCAGTTCGGCGTCACCGCGGCTGTCGCCGTCCTGGTCTCGCTCGTCGTCGCGCGCCTGCTGACGCCGATGATGGCCGCCTATTTCATGAAAGCCCAGCCGAGCGAGCAGACAGACGGGCGCGTCATGCGCCTCTACATGGCCGCCGCCAAGGCTGCCCTGAACCACAGGAAGACGACGGTCCTCGTCACCGCCATCGTCATCGCGCTCTCGCTGTCGACCATTCCGTTCCTGAAATCGGGCTTTCTGCCTGCGTCCGACGACGCGCGGACGCAGGTCACGCTGACCCTGCAGCCGGGCTCCACCATCGCGCAGATGGATGCGACCACCAGGAAGGCCGCCGAGATCATCGCCGGGCTGCGCGACGTGACGCATGTCTTCGCCACAATCGGCTCAGCCTCCGCGGGCGGCGGTCCGGAGACCAGCACCACCAAGAACGTCGCGACCGCCACGCTCGTCGTCAGCCTGAGCGCCATCAATGCCCGCGACCGCAAGCAGTCGCAGATCGAAAACGAGATCCGCCTCGCCCTCTCCGCTCTGCCGGGCGTGCGGATTGCGGTGGGCGGCGGAGGCAACGGCACCAAGCTCGACATCACGCTCGCCAGCGACGATGCCGTCACGCTGGATGAAACCGGCGCGGCGCTCGAGGAGCAGCTGCGCACGCTGCGCGGCATCGGCGCGGTGACGTCGAGCGCGGCGCGGCAGGCTCCCGAGATTCAGATCACCCCCGATTTCGCGCGGGCCGCCGCGCTCGGGGTGACCTCCAGCGCCATTGCCGAGGCCGTGCGCGTGGCGACGAATGGCGAGTATTCCGCCGCTCTGCCGAAGCTCAACCTGCCGCAGCGGCAGATCCCCATTGTGGTGCGCCTCGCCTCCGAGACGCGCACGCGGCTCGACGCCATCCGGAATGTCAGGGTGGCGGGGGCCAATGGCAATGTCGATCTCGGCTCGATCGCCGGGATCCGGATCGGCGGCAGCCCGTCCCAGATCGACCGCATCGACCGCATGCGCAACGTCACCCTGTCGATCGAGCTCAACGGCCGCATTCTGGGGGATGTCAACGGCGAGGCGCAGGCGCTGCCGGCGCTGCGGCAGTTGCCGGCGGGCGTCACCCTCGTCGAGCAGGGTGAGCTTCAGCGCACCTCGGAGCTGTTCCAGAGCTTCAGCCTGGCCATGGCGATCGGCGTGTTCTGCATCTATGCGGTCCTCGTCCTGCTCTTCCATGACTTCCTGCAGCCGCTCACCCTGCTGATGGCGCTGCCGCTTTCGCTGGGAGGCGCATTGCTGCCGCTCGTGCTGACCGGAACCAGCTTCTCGATGTCGGTCGTCATCGGGCTGCTCATGCTGATGGGCGTGGTGACGAAGAATTCGATCCTGCTGATCGAATACGCCATCATGTCGCGCGCCCAGGGCATGGCCAGGTTCGAGGCGCTCATCGATGCCTGCCACAAGCGCGCGCGCCCCATCGTCATGACCACCATCGCCATGGGGGCGGGCATGCTGCCGGTCGCCTTCAGCCTGACGGGCGGCGATTCCAGCTTCCGCCAGCCCATGGCGATCGTGGTCATCGGCGGCGTGATCACCTCGACCATCCTCAGCCTGCTCGTCATTCCCGTCATCTTCACCTTTGTCGACGATCTGCTCCCGGCGCTCAGGCGGCTCCTGCCTGGAACCGGGTCACGCCGCGAGACCACCGACCGGCGGGCCGAGGCCCCCGGCACGCGAGGCGACGACGCCCTTGAGCCCGGCCGGCAGGGCAGGGGCGAGCCCGCCCCGGCAGAGGCGCGCGCAAGCCGCATCGTGACGCTGGGGCGCCGGTTTGACGGGCGTCGATAACGAGGAGTTCGGACGATCCGGTCGTCGGCGATTTGATGGCGTCATCATCATCAAGCCGCATCCTGCATGGGCGGGGAGGCCGGGCCCGAGCGGCGGTGCGACGAAGGCCTCGCCATCTATGACGCGATGGGCCTGGAAGCCGCGTTCGAGGTCGCCGGCATTGTTGAGGTCGCGGGGGCCGGGAGCGGGGCTTGGGCGGGGGCGGGCGAAGCGGCGCGCTGGTCATGCGCGCCGGGCTTCTGGGGCTGATCGCTCGGGATGCTCGCCCGTATCGATGAGAGGAGGGCGCTCAGGCATCTCCGTTCGGCATCCCGGTGCCGCCGACGCGCCTGTCGCAGGGCTGGTGCGACGCCCACTCGATAGGTTCGCGGCCATGGCCGGCATGTCTGCAAGGATGACGGCTGCGCCGCGGCTCCTTCGAGGTCTCATTAGCACAGATTGCGGCAACGAAGGGCTCGATCATGCCGGCTCCTGGCCCTTTGCCGACGTCGTGGGGAGTCTGCTTTTGGGCGGCTGGTTGGCGCGCAGGCCGTCGGGCAAGAGATAAAGCTAGCTTAGGAAGATCGAATGCTTCCGGCCGCAGCATTCCATGCGAATAAGACTACAAACCTTGCTGGCGCGGCAGGTGTGTTGGCTCAGACCGCGGATTATTCCGCCTGCTCGATCGTGAAGAGCAGGCCGCCCACGCGCCATTCACTCGGGGGCTCTGGGAGGTAGTGTTCCTCTTCAGGAACGCTCAGACCTCTCAACTCGGCAATTAGGTCATCCATCCCGTGGGCAGGACCTTCCTTCTCCCGCAAGCGTTCGGCCGCTGTGGCTAGCTGAGGCCAATTGGAGAAGGCTACATCGTCACCATCGACGATTAGCCGAAGCGAATGCGCGAAGTGGCGCGTCAACACCAGCAGGCTGACTGTTGGCCTCGTCATAGAGGGCGGGAGCCGAAGCGTCGCCCGCAGCTCGGATGTGCTCGCAGCGGCGAGCCACGAGCGCACCTTACGGAGCCAGTCACTGACCTGCTGGTTCAGCCGCCCGGTCCGGGCCTGCATTGTGGCCAAGTCTGCGCCGTACGGGTCCTGATGCTTCAGCTGGATGAGCACCACGCGATCGGTCGACTGCTCGACAATCACCATATCGAGATCGGTCAGGTCTTTCCCGCCCCGCCTTAGCTTGATGTTGCCTCGATACTCAAGATCAGGAAGTACAGACCGGAGAGTCCCCTCGACGGCTCGCTGCATCACACCTTCGCGCGACCGTTGAGCCCGGTCGTAGTCCTTCGGGAAGCTGTGCTGAAGCGAGTTGAGAAGGAACAGCATGACCTCATCGCTAGTCGCACCGGCCAGGGGTCTAATGACATGGTCATCGGAGCATTGGATCAAGGGTGGTAAAGGCGCGCCGGGCCGATCCAGCAGCGCCAAGTTGCGCCGGCTCACGGAGAGCACGTCGAAGATGATCCGAACGCCTTCGTCCGTCACCGGCACATGGTGCTCGTGCTGCTCGCCAAATTGGTTGATGAAATCTCGAAGGCCCTCGAGAAAGCCAGTCGTCGCGACTGACACGGTGAGGACGTCCTCGATCCGGATCGAGGACTGCTTCTCCATCAGTGCCCGGACGAACGCGCGGTGCTTCATTCCCACAGACACTATGAACATCGCCGCCAATTTATAGTGCTGGAAGGTCATGCCGCCGAACACTGTGGAGAAATGGAAGGTATCGAAGCCCTTGGAGAGCTGGATCTCGCTATAGGCGTGCCCGAAGAAATAAAGGTCGAGCACGGGGTCGGCCTCATAGCCGATGAAGTGAGTATGGAACGGATAAACGAGTTCGGTGAGCAACGACCTTACCTCCGCGCCTATCTGGGCATCTACGAGCGCCTCGTAACCTCTCGCAAACATCTCTCGATGCTGCTCGACATAATGTCGGTCCAGCTCACGCTCATGAAGCTCAAGATCGGTCAGCTTGGAGGGCAGGACGATGCGGAACCGGTCGCTCAGCCTCTCTATCCGGCCCGACTTCGCTCGTAGGCTCTGCGCCACCCGTCGGCCGTGCTCAATGGCTCCTGCCTTGCTGATCAAGGATAGAACCGGCAGAGAATACGTCATATTGCGTTGAAACGTCAGTGTGGGTGCCTCGAACCGTGGGTGCGCCTGCATAGCCAGCTTGATGATGCGAATCACGCCGATGCGCATGACGTACTCCCGCTCGTGATCTGCATCTCCTATCTCATCGCCTCGACCCACTCGCTCAAAGTTGAGGTCGAGCTCGTTGATCGCGACCCGCATCAGTAGGCCCAGGCCGTCGGTGGCGATATTGGCCGCGAGGTCCGCCTCCTCACGGTTGAGGCAATCGTAGAACTCCCGCAGATCGTCAGCCATTAGGTGCATGCCTCTCCATCGAACATTGTGCTGAGCGCGTGCATCTGCCGACTCCGTTATGCGTGATCGTCCGGAGATCGAGTTTCGGACGCAAGTGATGCAGAGCTAGCCCAATCTGGCGACACAAGTCGCTTCGTAAAGTTTGGCCACAGATAATCCCGCACGATGTCACAGTTGTTGACATTGCCGGTGTGAGTGATCTACACGTATGTGACAATCATACACAGAGGTGTCTTCGCCATGGAGTACGATCTGGTCGGCATCAGCGAAATTGCGACGATGGCGGGCGTTAGCGCGCAGGCCGTCGCTAATTGGCGGGTCCGCTCGTCCGATTTTCCGCAGCCCCTCAAGGAGCTGGCGTCCGGTCCCGTCTTTCGGCGTACTCAGATTCGCGCTTGGCTCAAGCGCAACAATCGTAAACTGGGCACCCTCAAAGAATCATCATCCTATTACTCGCGGCTCAAGAGCTTCCGGAACGACGACGAGGCTCTCTCGACCTGCATCGAGGAGATCGTCGTTGAACTTGAGAGCGCGTCCACCAGCGGGGAAAAGCCGGGAATGCTTTTGGGTAGGATACAGTCGGGCAAGACGCGCGGATTCGTAGGCGTCATCGCCAAAGCCTTCGATCGTGGCTTCGACATAGCAATCGTCCTGACTAAGGGCACTAAGACGCTGTCGGCTCAGACCGTCCGTCGCCTCGAAAGCGACTTTGCGGAATTCATTGCGGACGATGAGTTTTTGGTGGTTGACATCATGAACCTGCCGGGAACGCTACGTCGTAGCGAGCTGCGTCGGAAGGTGGTTATCGTTGCCAAGAAGCAGGCGCGGAATCTCGACAAGTTGATCGAATTCATTGAAGCGCACGAGGACCTGCAGAAACGCAGGGTACTACTCATTGACGATGAGGCCGACCTTGCCAGCGTTCGCTTCGTCCGCAAGGCAGGTAACCCTGGTGTGAATCAGGGCACTATCGCGGATCAGATTGATCAACTCAGAGACATGGCCACGGGCATAGCCTTCCTGCAGGTTACGGCCACTCCGTACTCGCTTTACCTTCAGCCCGAGGACTACGACGCGGCGAACACCAACTACGTATTCAAGCCGAAGCGTCCGGCGTTCACCAAGCTGCTGCCCATTCATTCCGGCTACGTCGGTGGCGACGATTATTTCGGCTCCTTCGAGGGGGACGATCCTCGGTCCAAGCTAATCGTCGAGGTCGCAGAACAGGAGCAGGAGGCTCTTCGTCGCTCCGACAAGCGCCGCATCAGTGCAAGCAACGTCCTCGAGACGGACAACCTCACCGGTCTGCGCCGTGCCATTATCACCTTTGTCGTCGCGGTCGGCGTGCGCCGCTGGCAGCAGCGCGAGGGCGGGGAGCGCGCGAAAAAATACGCGATGGTGATCCACAACGATATCGCTCGCGCTGCGCACGCCTGGCAAGACCAGGTGATCGACTGGATATTTCGCGCCATTGTGGACGCCGCCGAGAACGATCCGGCGCAACTGCGCCCCCTCTTCGACGCCGCCTATGACGACCTGGAGGCATCGGTATTTGCCGATAAGGGCAAAATGCCGCCGCGAGATGAGGCCTTCGACGCCTTCATCGACGCCCTCCAGAGCGACGACGTCGCGGTGGAGAAGGTCAACTCGGACACCGACGTCATGGCCTTGCTGGACGCTAATGCGGAACTGAAGCTGCGCACACCCTACAACATTTGGGTGGGCGGCAATATCCTTGACCGCGGCATCACGATCCCGAACCTGATCTCGTTTTACTACGGGCGCAATCCGAAGACGATGCAGGCTGACACCGTGCTGCAGCACTCCCGCATGTACGGCAACCGCGATCGTCGTGATCTCGCTGTCACCCGGTTTTACACATCGCGGGCAGTCTACGATCGGCTCTACACCATCAACGCCCTCGAGGGTTCGCTCCGCAACGCTTTCCAGACCGGCGCTCATGATGCCGGCGTGGTGTTCATTCAGGCGGATGCCTCCCGCCGCGTGCGCCCCTGCGCGCCTAATAAAGTGCTGCTAAGCGACGTCGTCGCCGTCTCGCCCAGCGACATGCTTTTGCCCAGCGATTTCCAGACCAAGGGCGGCTCGACGATGGCCAAAATCCAGGCCGAGCTCGATTGCCTGATCAAACCAGAGTGGCGTGACACCGAGAGTTACGTCACCGTTGACCGCAAAACCGCCATTGCCATCGTCGATGTCATCGAAAAGAGCATGGAATTCGATACGGTGGAGTTCGAGTGGGACGCCATGCGCGGCTTGATCGATTACTATGCCGATGTGGCGCAGGGTGGAGACGGCAAGATATTGATCTACGCCGAGACCGGTAGAAAGCTGTCGCGGGCCGGTTCGGGCGACAAGTCGGGGCGTTCGATCCTCGGCACGGCCCTACGCAGGAAGGTGCTCGACGAACCTCGCTCCAAGCCGGCGCTAATCCTGCTCCAACAGGAAGGTGGCCGGGAGCTGGGCTGGACCGCACACAAGTTCTGGTGGCCGCTCTTCGCTGCTCCGACCGACGCCGAACCCTGCGTTTTCGCAACAAAGGTGGCAAGCTGAGTGTTGAATAAATAGCTTGGCGTTGAAGGAAGCAGGCGTCGCGCCGTGCTACATGAGGAACGACTGCAGCTTTTCTTCTAAAGCATCACGCCTGGTTTTTGGGGTTTCACACTCCCACACTGTCAGCACCTGCCATCCTGCACTCTCAAGCGCCTGCAGGTTGCCGCAGTCGCGCTTGACGTTGCGTCCGATCTTAGCGCGCCAATAGTCTGCGTTAGCCTTCGGTTGCCGGGCGCCCCGAAGGCAGCCGTGCCCATGCCAAAAGCAGCCGTTGACGAAGACGATCTTGCGCCGGCCGGGAAAGACCAGATCGGGATTGCCAGGCAGTTCCTTACGGTGCAAGCGGTATCGATAGCCCATCCCGTGTACTAACCGGCGCACGATCATCTCGGGCGTCGTGTCCTTGGACCTGACGGCTCGCATGATCTGGCTGCGGGTAGGACCACCCCTAACCGCCTTCGACTTCGTCGTCATTCTCCGGCCCGACCTCGACTTCGCTCTCGCCACCCAAGCTCTCGAAGCGACGCTCGGCAAGCCAGCGCAGCCGCTTGGTTTGTGTCACTAGTACCCGTCGCAGTCCCATTTTAACCTCGCGCTCGGAGATGACCTGCGCCAGCTTCGACATAATCATAGCTCGGCGGGCTAGGCGGGTATCCGGATGGCTGCGCAATTCTCGGATGGTATCTGATACGATGCTGCCTCGCACGGATGGCGGTTCATTGATTGCCACTGTGGGGCGTGGTGGGTCTTTCTCATTGAGTATCGCTTTGAATTTACTCTCGCTGCGCAGCCGCGTGAAAACCATATGCTCAAGGGCGTCGAGAGTAGCTTTCGCCATTTTAAAATCAGGGTGTTTCTTGTTCACCCCTTCGAAGTGCGGCAAGGGCCAGACCTCGATCTCGGCTACTTCGAAGGGGTCGAGCACAGACATTGCGACGGCGTCAGTACGCTGATTCGTCATGTGCCTTCCGACCCGTCCGCTCAACTTCTCCTTGGTCTGCCCGACGTAGATGGGCTCGCCGTCGTAGTCGTAGAACGCGTAGACGCCCCACGTGTAGCTGCCGACCTTCTTCTTGATGCCGCTAGGATCATCATAGTCCGTCTCATGGAAGAAGGAACGTATCCCCTTGCGTAGCTCGTCGGTCTCCAATGGCGGCCGCTTGACTGCGTCATCCACCGCGCTTGGTTTCTTCGCCACTAGCCCCTCCGGATCGGCATCATCTCCGATTCGACTTGGACTATACCCGCGCGGGTAATGGTCGTCTTGCGCCAGGTTTCGCTACCGGCGAGCTGGATCTCAAAATCTACGAAGTTTAACTCGTCGTCCCGGCCGCGGAAGCAGTTGTGAAAAGCTTGTAGCAGCGTCACGTCGGCGACCTGCTGCGCCATTACCTTCGTCACCGCACCGCCAGGCACGATAGCTGGAAACATGTAAATGCAAGGTGGTGGGACGCGGAAAGGCCCGACGTCGGTGAGTCTAGATTCGACTTCGCTCATGATCTTGGGGCATGGCCGCCCCAGTGTGGCGCAAACCATGTCCCACACGATCACTCCATCGACCTGCTGGTCGCGGGCTATTATCTCCGCCGACAGCCTGGTGTGAATGCCCGACCAAGCGTTGCGCCGTGGATCGCCGGCGGCGTTGGTCATGATGCTCCAAATGATGAATTCGTCGGCAGACACAGGGCGCTCGAACAGCGTGACGTTGTTCCCATCCATGCCTCCGGTCAGCGCTATGACAGCGTTCCGGCCTCGTGGTAGGCGCACCCAATAGTCGCTGCGCTCCGCTGCCTCGCTCAAATCCCAGCCCTCGATCAGGCCGGCGTCCTCCATGTGGTTCAGGACGTGCTGCACAAACTCGCGCTTCGGACGCATCGTCGCTGAGTACTGACCGCGGATGCGCTCAATTGCGCCCCTGAAAAGCCCGGAGTTGTAGAACTCCTTCTCGTCCAGTCCATGTTCGCCGAGCAGGTGAGACTGAGTTTTGAGGACCTCTGCGAACTTTTCGATCTGGTCACGTAGATCAGCGTTTTGTTCGCAGGGGATGACGCTCATGCCGCAGCGAAGTCCTTGGACCTGAAGCGCTTGAGAAGCGGCTCGATGATGTACCGGGCCAAATGGCTCACCACCGGCACAACAACGCCATCGCCGGTGAGGTGGTAGGCCTCGTTGTAGTTCTTTGGCAGCACGTAATCCTCATCCAACCCCATCAGCCGCGCGGTCTCGCGGGAGGAGATCAGGCGTGAGCGGATGCGATTTTCGTCAACCACGACGATCACCTGGCGCGACGAGCCGCCGGCCGGGGTGCGGAGGCAGCCGGCCAAATCGTCGAAGCGCACCTCGGCTCGCTGGTGCTTCGTTCCGTCCTCGACGCGCGTTCGCTTGTAAACGGTGCCGACCATACGACGCCCGGCGCGCTTGGCGGCTTCAACCTTCGCCAGATTGATCGGCGACATTTGGCCGAGTAGCTTCGTTGTCTCGGCAGCTGTGTGCCAGTGCACGCTTTTCGGCTCGTCCTCGATCAGGTCCGCGAATACCGTGTTGCGATGCCGCGGTGTGGGCATATTCCACCACAACCACTTTGCCTTGGCATCGTCGTTGATCCGGTCGTATGCCGCCTGCAGGCCGCGCGTGTGGAAGGGCTCAATTGGTCCCGGGGACACCATGGCTTCCTCGACCTCGACATCATCGCGGACACCGACGACGAACAGACGTGGACGGGAATGCGGCACGAACAGAGCGGCGTCAATTACTAGAGCGCCGTAGCGGTAGCCGGTTTCGGCAAAAGTCTGGCAGATCGCCTCGAAATCCTTCCCGCTGTGGCTGGTCAGCGTACCGGTGACGTTCTCGAGTGCGACTACGCGAGGGGCGCGGCCCTCAGCGATCAGAAGCTTCACGATGTCCCAGAACGGATAAAACGTCCCGGAGCGCTCGCCCCGGAGCCCAGCGCCGCCGCCGGCCAGCGACAGGTCTTGGCACGGGAAGGATGCCCATGCGAGATCAGCAACGCCCGGCAACTCGCTCACCGCGACCTTGCGGATGTCGCCGACCTTAAGGACGGTCTGCCCGTCCTTGTCCCAGTTGGACTGGTAAGCCGCACCCTTCTTAAAGTCGAAATCGTTTGAGAAAACGCATTCCCAATCGTGGCCGAGGCCGGCGCGAGCCATCCCCCCACCAGCGAAAAATTCGTAGAAGGTGGGTTTGGCAGAGTCGGTCATTTGGCCCTTGCCGCCTATCAGCATGCCTGGATGTCGTTTACGGTTCGTTCTTATTTTAGCATTCTTCGTGTGGATTGATAGTGAGGAAGCGAAGGTTTCGCACGGCAATCCTCTCGCGTTAGATATTCACGATCCTGCGCCTGACTCTAGGAAGCGCTCTCGCGATTCATGCGCATGCCGATGCCGAGCCGCCGGACATGCCGCGGGCGTATTGGGCGGTCTCTGGCCGGCGCTTGACCATCTGCTTGGGGGCGGGCGATCACCCGGCCGGGCTTGCGGGGCGCGAGCAGGTCGGTGCCCGTCCTCGCGCTGTCGCCCGGATTTCGCGGGACGGCAGAGTTGGTGCCCGCACCCATACCCTCACACAGCCGCCGCTTCCGCCTCAGACAGGTGCAGATACCTGGCGTCGAAATCTCCGGTTTCCTGGAGCTTCTCCCAGTCATGGACCGTCAGGGCCTTGCCTGCAATCGAGATCATGCCGTCCGTCTTGAGCACTTTCAGCACCCGGTTGATGTGAACGGTCGATGTGCCCTGGGCGTCGGCAAGCTCGGTCTGGGTGAAGGCAAAGGGGATGGTCATGCCGTCATTGGCGCCGATCAGGCGGTAGCGGACAAAGATCTCGCAGAGGAAATGGGCAACCCTGGTCAGCGCCGGCCGGCGCCCGATATTGCAGATCCATTCGCGGAAGATCGAGCCGTCGATCAGCCCCTCTCGCGCCAGGATATTGGCCATGCGCGGGCTGCTCATCATCAGGTGATGGATGGCGCTGTGGGGGATGAGGCCGATACGGCTTGGCGTGAGCGTCGCAAGATTATGGTCCATCGTCTTCAGATGGAAACTTTGCAGATCGGGAAGGTCCCCGGGGATGTGAACCGAGACGATCTGCCGGCCGCCGTCGCCGACGATCTTGAATCGGCAGCTCACCCCGTCGAGGATCAGGCAGGATTGGCTGGGGCGGTCGCCCTCGCGCACGATTTCCCAGCCGGCCTTGACCTCCCGCACCGTGAAGGGCAGGGCGCGAATGATCTCGGCCTCCTTGTCGGTGAGATGGACCACCGCCCTGAGCCTGACCACGAGGGGGGCGAGCGCGTCCGTCGATCGATAAGCCAAAGCCGCCTCCTGCACGCAGGAGGAACGGTCCCCGCATTACCGTTGGCAAAGCCTAGTGAGAAAAGGAATTGGATGCCCTTATATAAGATGCTGTATGACAATAACATATGTTAATGAAATTAGATACTTTTGTTATTCTGACCGCATCGTACCGATATTTGGATTAAACGACCCTGCTCTGCGATCTCCGGGTGCGAATTTTGCTCCGGTACTGGCCGATTCGCGGTTTTTCTGTCGAAAGCCTCCTCGAATCCGCTGTCCTGCTCATCCTGATATCCATGGGATGGCTCGTCGCGACGCTTTCACAGGGGCGTGGGCCGTCGAAGGGGCTCGCCCAACCGCGCCCGTTCGACGCTGTCGCCGCATCACGCCAGGCTGTCTCATCGACTTCGGACAGGTCGAGATCGTCCTCGCCGTGCCCTGCAGCCTGAACATAGGTGCCAGGACGGCGCGCCGCAGCAAATCAAGTGGCGCGTTAACAAAAGTTGGTGCGCGCCAGCGTAAACCGCCTAGCTTTGACCCAGAGGAATGTCGTCTCAGCTATTTCGACGGAGGAGCGGATGCTGTTTTCGTCTTTCGGGGACCCTGCCGATACCAGGCGGGCTCATGGCGCCTGCCCCAGGACGGCCGCCCATTCCGTCGCATTCCGTGACAGGCAGATGGCGCGCGCCGCGCCGGCGCTGCAGCGGGTTGAGCGTGCCAGGTCCGGGATGGGCGCGCGCCCATGATGGATGATCCTGGAATGATACGCTCGGCGCTGTCGCGCGCCTTCACGATCGACGGCATGACCGTGCGGGTCGAGATCTACCGGCCGGAGGGAAGCGACGCCTGGGTCCTCGAATTGCTGGATGGACAGGGCTGCGCGATCATGTGGGAGGAAACCTTCGCGACCGACCAGGCAGCCTTCGAGGAGTTTGTCGAAGGCGTCAGGGTGCTGGGTCTGGCGCGCCTGATCGATCTGCCGGCCGATGAAACCAGGTCGCTGCACTAGTGGATTGATCGGGACAAAAGAGTCCGGGTTGGGATTCCGCGCGGCGCGGCGTCGTGCGAGTCTGCGGGATGCGTACTGGCGTTGTCGTCCATCTGAGCCCAACAGATCGTAAGCGACTGCGGTCGATGGTCGACGACCGCAACAGCCTGCGCATAACCGGCTACAGTCGTTTGGCAATCGGCCGGACCAAGACCGGATGTCTAGCCGGTCTCTTGCCAATGTCTCGTTTCAGGCAGCTCCCCAACGCGCGCACGGCCGACGGGTGGGAGTGCGAGCGCAAAGGTCAACTTGTTTGAGAAGCAGCAATTCGATCAAGTGCCAGCTCCAGATAGGCGCCGGACCGGGGGAAAGGCGGACGCTGGCCACGGAAAGGCAATGCGCCGCACCTGTGAAAACTGGCCCGACGCCATTCGAGCTCCTTTCCGCCTTTCCGTGAGTCAGTTGGCCGGACTTATGCCGCCTGCGAACTCGTTGTCGGCGCCACATTCTGATTCATGCGAAACAGATTCGACGGATCGTAGCGTCGTTTCAGCTTTGCAAGGCGATGATAGTTGTCTCCGTAAGCCTCTTGGACGCGATCCACCTCATCGCCGGGCATGAAATTGATATAGGCCGTCCCGGCGGAATATGGCTTCGCAGCGTCGAAGAGTTCGCGAGCCCAACCGATGCAGGTCCGGTCCATGCCCGGCTCGCGCCACCGCGCATGAACGTTCATGACAAAATGGGAGCTGCGCTGTGGAAACGCTGTTGCGTCGGCGGCGACGCGACCTGCCGCCCCGCCGACATGCCCTATGAAAATCTCGCATTCCGGGTCTGGAAGGTGGCGGACCGCACCCGTCAGGATACCGACCGCCGCATCCGAGAGCTCCGTAAAGTCGTGGCTTTTCCAGTAGTTGCGGGCGCCAGGCGTGAGCAACGGATCGAATGCCTGTTGCCACGCCGTGAAAGGCGCAGGGCCGACCACATCCGCGATCGGCGTTCCGAACGAGCGCAACCTCATGGTCGCCCTTTCGCCCTCGGCGAGGTCGCCACAGTAGCACATGGCGAGGATCAGCACTTCCTTGCCATGCCACTCGACCGGCAGGAACGGTAGAGGAGGGGCCTGCCGCATCACGGCCCAGCATGTCAGCTCATCGGGAGCGACTTCAAGCGCTTGGCGGTAAGCCTTCAGGACCGTCTCGGCTTCGCTGAGCGGGTGCACGACCAGGCCCGCCAGGACTTGCGGGCCGACCTTGTGCAGCCGGAACTCGAATTTTGTTGCGACCCCGAAATTGCCGCCTCCGCCGCGCAGCGCCCAGAACAGGTCCGGATTTTCCGACTCGCTTGCCCTCCGGAGCTCGCCATCGGCCGTAACCACCTCGACCGATACAAGATTGTCCAGGGTGAGGCCAAACTTCCGCGTGATCCAGCCGAAGCCACCACCCAGCGTCAACCCGGCAATGCCAGTGGTCGAATTGATACCCGTCGGCACCGCTAATCCGAATGCCTGCGTTTCCTTGTCCACATCGGCAAGGGTTGCACCAGGTTCGACCCAGGCCCGTTGCGCTGCCTCATCGACGTGGATCGATTTCATCGGCGAAAGATCAATCATCACGCCACCATCGCAGACGGCGTTTCCGGCAATGCCATGACCGCCCCCACGCACCGAGACGAGTAAGCCGTTCTCGCGAACAAATCGGACCGCGCTGACGACATCCGCAGCGGCCGCACAGCTTATGATCAAGCCGGGCCGACGATCGACCATACCGTTCCAGATCGCGCGCGCCTCATCATAGCTCGCGTCACTCGAGTCCAGGATGCTACCGCGAAGCTGCGAGGCAAGCGCTTCGATGACCGGAGCAGCGATGGTCTTCGTTCCGGCCGTCAGTGTCGTGAGGCGTTGGACAGGCATGATGGTTCCTCCCGGAGGGGGTTGAGGTTTCGCCCTAGCAACGGAAAATTGCCCCACCTCACGGCTCCGCTCAGTGAGCCAGGTCACATAATAAGGAGCTCTGACGCTTGGCTGGATACACTGATCAATGATCGGACTTTTGGAGCGTCAGACAACAGGGATGCAGAGAGAGCGTTTCGTCTGTTCAATCGAGCTTCAGCAATGGGGGCGAGAACGGAAGTCATGCGACTCCAACGCCAATGTCTGTTTGCAGGCGATGGGCCAGAGTCGGCTTATGGCGCAACTCGCCCGGACGAGCGACCGACGTTTTTGGCCCACCCGCGACCTTTCGAGTGTCTGCAAATGGGCAGGGCCGCGCCGCTCTCCCTCGAGCCGTGAGGACGGTCTCGGGTGGGTACCAAGCGTCCGATTCAATCCGCTAGGGCGTTTTCGAGCGAGGTGGGCACCGGCTCGCGTCAAGACAACGCGGACATGCTCTAGTAATCCGGCTGCACATATTGGCGCTGCCGGGCTGGCCGCAGCTCTTGCAGGCGAGCCGTGCCAGGCGCGGTGCGCTTCTCCCTCCTGGCCGAAGCGGCTGCTGCCTTCCGGCCAATGCCCATCGCCTTGGCAATTGCAGAGCGTGATTTGGCATAGGCCGGGGCCATCATCGGGTAATCGACCGGCAGGTCCCATTTCGCGCGATATTCCGCGGGGGACATGTTGTACCTCGCACTCAGATGACGTTTCAGCGATCGGAAACCCAGGCCGTCTTCCAGGCAGATGATCTTGTCATCGGTGATCGAATTCCAGATCGATACGGCCGGGACGCGCAGGGCAGGCGGCGCCTCGGCTTCGATCCTCAGCTTCGCCAACGCGGAATGGACGCTGGCGATCAGCGCGGGCATGTCCGTCACCGGGACCTTGTTCCCGGTCACATAGGCGCGGACGATATCGGACGACATCTTGACGAGAGACATGGCGGATTCTGGCATCGGAGCCTCCGGCACGGCGCTTGGAGATGGGACTGAAACGCCGCCCGAATCGCCGTTAGGGGGTTAAGCAGGCTTTTAAATAATGTCTTTTGTTTGGTTACAATCCTATCAAATGATATAGATCAATTGTGCTGCGAGGCCGCGCCGAGCCTGTAAACGTTACGGCACAGGGCCTTCCCCTTGGGCGGCGGGCCGCCTCGACACAGCTTTCAGACCGCGATGGCGTCCCGGAACCGCGGCCCGGTTGACTCCGGCTGTTTTCGCGTCAACACTTAAGCAAATGCTACAGTATCAGCCCAAGCCGCTCGACCTCGCCTTCCAGGCCCTGTCCGATCCCGGACGCCGCGCCATGGTCGAGCGGCTCTGTCTTGGCCCGGCCTCGGTCAGCGAGCTGGCCAAGCCCTTGCCGATGACCCTGTCGGCCGTGGTCCAGCACCTGAAGGTTCTGGAGGAGGCCGGGCTGGTGAAGAGCCAGAAGCTGGGCCGCGTGCGCACCTGCAGCCTGGAGCTCAAGGCGATGACCGAGGTCGAAGGCTGGATCGCCGAGCGCAAGCGCTTCTGGGAACAGCAATACGATCAACTCGAGGCCTATCTGGCCCAAACCGCTGCCAAGGAGGACCCATGACCGTCACCAACGCCACTTTCACCATCGAGCGCGTGCTGAACGCCTCGCCGGCGCGGGTTTTTGCCGCCTATGGCAGCCTCGAGGCCAAGAGCACATGGTTCAGGGCGCCCACGGACATCGAAACCCTGAACCGCGACTTCGACTTCCGCGTCGGCGGCAAGGAACGCTTCCACGCCCGCTGGCCCAGCGGCATGACCACCGATTTCCAGGCGACCTATCACGACATCGTCGAGAACGAGCGGATCATCCTCGTCTACGACATGTTCCACAACGGCGATAAGCTCTCGGTGTCGCTGCTGACGCTCGAACTCAGGGGCGAGGGCGACAGGACCCGGCTGGTCCACACCGAGCAGGGCTCCTATCTGACCGGCGGCATGGAGGCGGTGCGGGGGCGCGAGCACGGCACGACCTGGCATATCGACAACCTGGTCGCGGTGCTCGAGGGGCGCGAACCGAGGGCCTTCTCATGACGCTCGAACTCTTCGCCCATCCGTTCTCGTCCTACTGCCAGAAGGCGCTCATCGCCTTCTACGAAAACGAGGTGCCCTTCACCTACCGGATGCTGGAGGATGCCGGCGTGAGCGAGGAGCTCGCCTCGCTATGGCCGATGAAGCGCTTCCCGATCCTGCGCGAAGACGGCCGCGTCGTGCTGGAGGCCTCGATCGTCATCGAATATCTGGAGCTGCATCATCCCGGGCCGGTGAAGCTGATCCCCGCGGACCCCGAGCTTGCCCTCCAGGCGCGCATGCTCGACCGCTTCTTCGACAATTACGTCATGACGCCCCAGGGCAAGTTCGTCTTCGACGCGCTGCGCCCGCCCGAAAGCCGCGACCCTTACGGCGTCGAGGAGGCGCGCAAGATGCTGGACACCAGCTATGCCTGGCTCGACCAGCGCATGCAGGGGCGCAATTGGGCGGTGGGCGAGACCTTCACGCTGGCCGACTGCGCCGCAGCGCCGTCGCTGTTCTATGCCGACTGGACCTATCGAATCCCTGCGCATTACGGCCATCTCCTGGCCTATCGCGCACGCCTGCTGCAACGGCCGTCCTTCGCCCGTGCGGTGGATGAGGCGCGGCGCTTCCGCCACTACTTCCCGCTCGGCGCCCCGGATCGGGACTAGGCTCGGCCGCCTGCATCAACATCGCGACTGGCCTCGGCGCGCCGCCGCCCCTGTCTGCAACGGGGCGGCAGCCTGTTGCGCCCGCGGTCATCGAACCGTCAATGGATAGGGTCTGCCCCATCGCGCTGATAGGACAACTGCAGAAATCTCATCTCCGGATATTTTCGATCCAGAGCAGTGACGTCTCGCCGTTGCTCGGCGATGATCCACTCCCGGATCGCAATCGCGCTCTTGGTCAGCTTTTGATCTTGAGGCGAAGCAAGGACACATAGCCGATCGCCCTGCGTCAAACTGGAGGATGCGGGCAGCAAGGCTCCTGATCTCAACGCGGCGGACACGACGCTCAGCCAGCCGAAAGCGATGCCTTGCCCGGCCATGGCGGCCTGCATGACGACAGCGTAGTCGGAGAACGTCAGTTTCCTGATCTGCCCCCTGCCACGACGCAGGACGTCGGGATGCAGTCCCAGCCAATCGCAGGGATTGTCGGTGAGCTGGATGATCGTATCGACGTCGTCATAGGCGTCAGGCTCGGTCGGCAGCATGTAGGAGGGGCTGCAAACCGGCAACATCACCTCGTGCGACACGAACTCTTCGGGCGATATGGCGGCATCCTGCTCGACATAGCGCATGCCGAAATCGACATGCTCGACGGGGCCGCGCAAGGATCCGCTGGTCATCTGAAAGCGCAGCTCGATGTCGGGAAACTCGTTCTGGAAGCGCCGCATGCGCGGGATCATCCAGTGAGTGGTGAAGGCTGACGACACTGAAATCGTCACCGTGTCCTTCCTGGCCTTCAGTCGCTCGACCTCCTTCAGGCCGGTCTCGATGATGCCGAAGCCATCCTTGACCCGCCGGAACAGCACTTCGCCCTCTTCGGTCAGGACAGCGCCGCGGCGGCCGCGCTGAAACAGCCGAACTCCGAGATAGGCCTCGAGCTGTCCCAGCATCCGGCTGACGGCGGGTTGCGTCACGTTCAACGCTTCGGCCGCTCCGGTGAAGCTGCCGCTGCTGGCGGCGGCTTCAAACACGAAGAGCGCGTTGCTGGAGGACAGCATGCGGCGAAGATCAGACATAACGCCAGATTATGGAAACCCCAAGAATTCCGCAATTGCGGAAACTGGCTGCCAGGACCTTAAATCGCGACGACACAACTGGTTGCCGATGCGCCGAAACGGCCATCCGGCCATCACATCGCAGATCCCGGCGTCGATGCGCGCTTTGGACTGTATTCGCTCGCCTGGAGAATCCTCATCGTGCATATGAGCGGCGAGCGCGTCGAAATCCGGTCCGCGAGCAAGATCTACGGATCGGTGCGGGCGCTCGACGACGTGTCGCTCGATGTCGCGCCGCATGAATTCGTCTCGTTGCTCGGCCCTTCCGGCTCGGGCAAGACCACCTTGCTCGGCATTCTCGGCGGCTTCATCCAGCCTTCGGGCGGGTCGATCCATTTCGGCGGGCGCGACGTCACCTTCACCCCGCCGCACAAGCGCGACATCGGCATCGT
>NZ_PQFZ01000031.1 GCF_002917105.1 Allobosea psychrotolerans | reverse complement strand
AGGGTCGCAACCCGCTTCGAAAAGACCGCCAGGAACTACCTCGCCGTCGTCACTCTCGCCGCAACCGTCCTATGGCTCCGATAAGTGTCCACAGGACCTAAGGGATGTCCTTGGCGCGGCGTTACACCGGCAGTGCCGAGCTCTTCTTGATGGTGCGCAGCGTCAGCGTCGATTGCACGCGGGTGACGCCGGGCAATTGCGTGATGATGTCGGTGTGGATGCGCTCGAAATCGGCGCTGTCGCGGTAGATCACGCGCATCAGATAATCATGCGCGCCGGCGAGCAGATGGCATTCCAGGATCTCGGGCAGGTTCTGCACCGCCTGCTCGAAGCCTTCGAGCGAGGCGCGGCCCTGCTGGTCGAGCGTGACGAAGACGAAGGCGGTGCCCGGAAAGCCCGCGATCTTGTCGTCGAGCAGCATCGCATAGCCACGGATCAGCCCGCTCTCCTCGAGCTGGCGGACCCGGCGCAGGCAGGCCGAGGGCGACAGATGCACCTTCTCGGCAAGGTCGGAATTGGTGATCCGCCCGTCCATCTGCAGGATGCGCAGGATGGAGCGGTCGCGGGAATCGAGTTCGATCGTCATGGCGCTGGCAAAACCCCTCTTGCCGGATGCATTGTCGCAAAATCCGGCGGGCGCAAGCAATATTCTGCGTCGGAACGGAAAAATCGCGCCGTCTTCGACGCGAGCTGCGCTGCAACCCGCACGATGCTGCCGGGCCTGAGGGCCGGATTCCGCCCGTCTTTCAGGCCAGGGCGAGCCGAAACGGCGTGCCCTCGAAGGCGTCCTCGCCGCGGCCGATCCGGTCGATCGCGGCGCTCATCCGGCCCTGCCGGCCGAGCATCCCGTCGGCGATGGCGACGAGGCGCGCATTGGGCGTCGCCGAGGGCGAGGCAGTGCGCAAGGCGGTGGCGATCTCCTCCTCATCGCGCTTCGGCCCGAGCGCGCAGGCGGCGATGAAGGCGGCCGCCGTCGAGCGGCTGATGCCCGCCCAGCAATGGATCACCAGCGGTGCGGCGCGGTCCCATTCGCTGACGAAGCCCAGGAAGCGCTCGACATGCGCCTCGGCCGGCGCGACGTGCCCGTCCATGGAGGCGACGATATCCGACATGCCGAGGAAGAGATGGCGTTCCGGCGCGATGCCGGCGGGCCGCTCGACCACCGTGTTGACGTTGATCAGCGTCACCACATGGCTGGCGCGCACGGCCGCCACGGTCTCGTGGAGCCGCGACAGCGAGGAGACGTGCAAGGTCGGCATGCCGAAGGTCCTGTGGGTCGCAAGCAGCATGAGCCGATCTCGACGGTCTAGCCAAGCGGGATCTGGTCACATATGCGCAAACGTTTACAAGTAAACCATCGAGAATCGGGACGCTGCCATGAATCTCTGGTTCCGCCTGCTCTGGCTGCTCCTGACCAGCCCGTTGCGCCCAAGGCTCAAGCCGCTGGAGGCGCCCTCGCTGCTAGCCTTCCGCGTCTGGCCGCATGATCTCGACTCCAGCCTGCACATGAATAATGGCCGGTACTGGACGCTGATGGATCTCGGCCGCACCGACCTGATGCTGCGCACCGGGCTGTGGCGCGCCGTGCTGCGCCATCGCTGGGTGCCGGTGGTGAATGCGGGCACCATCCGGTTCCGCCGGGAATTGCGGTTGTTCCAGCCCTTCCGTCTCGAGACCACGATCCTGTGCTGGAGCGATAGCTGGCTGGTGATGCAGCATCGCATGCTGAGCCGGGCGCGTGACGGCAGCGAGATCGTCGCGGCCGTCGCGCTCGTCCGCGCCGCGCTGTACGACCGCGCCAGCAAGAGCTATGTGCCCGTCGCGACGCTGATGGCGGAGGTCGGCGTCGGGGCGCCGAGCCCGGAGCCGGGCCCCGAGGTCGTGGCCTTCCTCGCTTCGGAGGAGGCGATGCGGCAGGCGAGTTACTCAGGGCGCTGAGGCGCGCGAGATCCTGCTCCAGAGCGCGGCGAAGCCGGCGAGCAGCAGCGCTCCCGGGATCACGACGAAGCCCAGGAAATCCAGGCCGAGCTGCTGGTGGACGATCAGCAGCGGGTCGATGCCGGCTGGCGGGTGCATGGTCCGGGTCAGGTGCATGGCCGTGGCTGACAGTCCGACCGCCAGCGCAACCGCGAGAGCTGTGTCTCCGAGCAGCCAGAACACGCCATAGCCCACGAGGCTCGCGACCAGATGGCCGCCGATCAGCGCGCGTGGGCGCGCCGGCTCGGCCGTGGGCAGGCACAGCACCAGCACGATCGAGGTCACGAACGGGATCAGTGCCAGCGGCTTGCCGAAATGGTTGGCGATGAATTCCATCGCGCCGATGGCGAGCGAAGTGCCGAGGCCGCCCAGCACGCCGAGCCGCAAGCGTCGCGGCAATGCGCGTGCCGGCGAGAGCCGGTTGCGGAAGGCGTCGCGCCAGGCAGGGGAGGTGTCGGCCATGGGGCGACGCTACTCCGCCGCCAGTCGCGTCGCCCGCCACTGCGCCAGGAGCGCGCGCAGGGCGGCGGGCTTCAGCGGCTTGTTCAGCAGGTGGACGTCGAGCGCGGCGGCCGCCTCGCGCACCTGCGGCGTGCGGTCGGCCGTCAGCAGGATCGCCGGCAAGGCCGTGCTGGTACGCTGGCGCAGCGTGCTGATCGCGGTCAGGCCGTTGCCATGATCGAGGTGGTAATCGGCGATCAGCACGTCGGGATCGCCCTTCGTGCGCAGCAACAGTTGGGCCTCCTCGACGCTGGCCGCGGTCGCGACGACGCAGCCCCAGCCGCCGAGCAATTGCTTCATGCCGTCGAGGATCGCCGGCTCGTTGTCGAGCACCAGCAGCTTCAGCCCGGCGAGCTGGCCTGCCGGCGCATGGCGCGGCGCGGCGCTCGTCGACATCGCCGGCAGCGGCGAGGCGCGCGGCACCAGAACCGAGAAGCGCGTGCCGCGCCCCGGCGTCGAGACCAGGGTCAGCCTGTGGTCGAGCGTGCGGGCGATGCGCTGGACGATGGAGAGGCCGAGCCCCAGGCCGCGCGCCACCTTCGCCCCCTGGTCGAGCCGCTGGAACTCGCGGAACACCGTCTTCTGCTTGCTTTGCGGGATGCCCAGCCCGGTATCGAGCACCTCGACCGAAACCTGTGCGCCGCGCCGCCTGCAGCCGACCACGATCTTGCCGCTGGGGGTGTATTTGATCGCGTTCGAGACGAGGTTCTGCAGCAGGCGGCGCAGCAGGCGCCGGTCCGAGCGCAGCGCCAGCGCCGTTGGCATGAAGATGAGCTTCAAGCCCTTCTCCTGCGCGCTCGGCTCGAATTCGCGCTGGAGCTGGCGCATCAATTCGTCGACGCGGAAGGCTGTGATCTCGGGCTTCAACGCGCCGCCGTCGAGCCGTGAGATCTCGAGCAAGGCGGTCAGGATCTCCTCGACCGCGTCGAGCGAGGCGTCGATGTTCTCGGCGAGGTCGGGGCTGCCGGCGGCGCGGTCGCGCTCGACCAGAGAGGTGGCGTAGAGCCGCGCCGCGTTCAGGGGCTGCAGGATGTCGTGGCTCGCGGCGGCGAGGAAGCGGGTCTTCGAGGCGTTGGCCTCGTCGGCCTCGGCCTTGGCGCGCTGCAACTCGGTGTTGACCCGCAGGATCTCCTCGGTGCGCTCGGCGACGCGCCGTTCCAGGGATTCGTTGGTGCGCTCGAGCTCCTCATGCGCCTCCACCGCCTGGGTGATATCGGTATAGGTCGTGACCAGGCCGCCATCGGGCAGCGGGTTGGAGCGGATCTCGATGACCTTCTTGGACGGGTAGAGCTTGAGCCGCACCGGCTCGCGATCCCTGACGAAGCTCTCCAGCCGCGCCGCCATCAATTCGTCCTGCTGACCGTCGCCATAGGCGCCGCGCGCCGCATTGTAGCGCACGACCTCGTCGAGGCCGGTGCCGAAGCGCACCAGCGAGGGCGGCAGGTCGTAGAGCTGGATGAAGGCCTGGTTCCAGGCGAGCAGGCGCAGGTTCCGGTCGAGCACGGTGATGCCCTGGCCGGCATGGTCGAGCCCGTGCTGGAGGATGTCGCGGTTGTATTGCAGCGCAGCCGAAGCATCGTCGAGCAGCTTGAAGGCGGCTTCCGTCGAGAGGTTGCGCCGCCGCAGCAGCAAAGACAGCACGAGGCGCGACGAGGCCGCGCCGATTGCCGAGGAGAGCAGGTGCTCGCCGAAGCGCAGCATGTGGATATCGGCTTCGCGATTGGCGTTGGGCTCTTCGCCGCGCCCGCTGGCGAAGCCCTCGAAGGCCCGCTGCGTCCGCTCCTGGCCGAGATAGCGACCGATGGTCGATTGCAATTCGGCTTCCGTGACGCTGGAGCGCCAGAGCGAGAAGGATTGTGCCATCGTCGCCTTGTCGGATTCGACGAAGGCGTTGGCCTGCAGCCGCTCCATCGCATTGGCGGGCCGCAGCAGGGAGAAGCCGATATAGGCGAGGATGTTGAGGCCCAGGCTCCAGACCACGCCATGCGGCAGAGCCGGCAGGTCGAGCCCCAGCAGCGCTTCCGGCCGTAGCGCCGCGATGCCATAGGGCCCCTTAGTGACCACCGCCTCCCAGATGCTGCCGACATGGACAAGGCTCGGCAGCAGGAGCGTATAGGTCCAGGCCAGGATGCCGATGGTCAGGCCCGCCGCGGCGCCGAGCGCCGTGCCGCGCCGCCAGACCAGCCCGCCGAAGAAGGCCGGTGCGATCTGCGCCGTCGCGGCGAAGGAGAGCAGGCCGATCGAGACCAGGGCGGCTTCGCCGGCGACGCGGTAATAGGCATAGCCGAGCAGGATCACGAGCAGGATCGCGGCCCGGCGAATGATCACGACCTGCGAGCCGAGATCGCCGCCCGTCGTGCCGTTGCTGCTGCTGCCGCCGCGCTGCGCGGTCAGCATCGCCATGGATCTCGCGGGGTCGCTCAGGCCGCCGCGCCCGCGCAGCAGCAGCGGCATGACGAGGTGGTTCGAGATCATGATGGCGAGCGCGACGGAGGCGACGATCACCATCGCGGTCGCGGCCGAGAGCCCGCCGACGAAGACGACCAGCGCGAGCAGGCTGGCCTCGCTCTGCAGCGGCAGCAGCAGCACGGTCATGTCGCGGTCGATTTCGGCGCCCGGCATCAGCAATTCGCCGGCCATCGCCAAGGGCAGCACGAAGAGATTGATCAGGATGAGGTAGAGCGGGAACATCCAGGCCGCGCGGCGGACGTCGCGGGCGTCGCGGTTCTCGACGATCGTCATGTGGAACTGTCGCGCCAGCAGCAGCGCGGCGCAGGAGGAGAGCAGGGTCAGGGTCAGGAAGGTCGGCCAGCTCGAGGTCCGCTCCCAGAGCGGCGGCGCGCCGTTGGGCAATCGCGCCGCCTTGGCGAGGAGATCGCCGGCACCGTCGAACAGGCCGTAGACGATGAAGACGCCGAGCACGAGAAAGGCCACGAGCTTGATCAGCGACTCGACCGCGATCGCGAGCACGAGGCCGTCCTGGTGCTCGGTGGCGTCGATATGGCGCGTGCCGAAGGCGCAGGCGAAGCCGGCCAGCACCATCGCCACCAGGAAGGCGAGGTCGTTCAGGACCGGAACCTCAGGCGTCAGCGCTTGGCCGCCGGTCGCGATCAGGAAGACCGAGAGCGAGTTCGCCACCGCCTTGAGCTGGAGCGCGATATAGGGCAGCGCCCCGATGACCGCGACGATGCAGACCAGCGCCGCGACGCGCTCGCTCTTGCCGTAGCGCGCGCCGACGAAATCGGCGATCGAGGTGATGTTCTGCGATTTTGCGATCTCGACGATGCGACCGACGAAGCGGTGGCCGAAGCCGATCACCAGGATCGGACCGACATAGATGCCCAGGAAGTCGAAGCCGGCCCGGTTGGCGAAGCCGACGGAGCCGTAGAAGGTCCAGGAGGTGCAGTAGACGCCGAGCGCCAGCGCGTAGATGGTCGCGCGCGCCCGGCCGGTGATCAGCCTGTGCCCGGAGGTGTCGGCGATATGGGCGACCGCGAACAGGCCGCAGAGATAGGCCAGCGCCACCAGGACCACGGACCAAGCGGGGATCATTGCGCCTCCAGCGCCGCAATTCGGCGTTCCGCAACCTAACCTCGCTGCGTGCCCCTCGCCATAGCGCTTTCGGCGTGGCCACGAGGCCGGACCAGCCAGCAGCCGATGATGTCAGCCTCCCGCGCGAAACGCATGGACACGACGTTGCGCGTCTTGGTCGGGCTTGTCCCGACCATCCACGTCTTCGTCGGGCGAAGGTGGTGTTCAAGACATGGATGCTCGCCACGAGGGCGGGAGTTCACCAAGACCGGCACGCGATCCCGGCGATAATTCAGGTCCGTTCTTCAGGCGGGTGACGTTGCCTGCTTTCGACCCATCTCAGACATCCCGCAGATAGCTGTCTAAAGTTGCTAATGCGGCGTCCGCCAAAGCCTTCAGGTCATTGTAGTCATACCGCTCGAGGCGGTGGTCCACGCCGGGGCCAGCGAAATTTACACCGTCCGGGTAGATATCCATACGAACCGAACTCCCGCCCCAGCGGAGCGTGAAAGAACCATCACCGATATTAAAGGGTGTTGCGTCGAATTGATCGATCGATCCGAGGACAAATCGCTGCACTGCGCCGGCGGCGACCGCCGACATGAACTCCGGACCAGCCTTCACGATCATCATTAGCAGCCTCTCGCAATGAGGCCGCTTATAGCATCATTTACTCCGTCAGCTTCCGACCCTGAGTTGACACCTGGAACGGCAGCTTTCCGGGTTTGTGTCCGTTGCTGTGGAGATCTCACCACAGGGAAAGCATGACGAGTTCGAGCGGCCTTCTGATCAGGGGCGCGCTCTAGCTATCTGTGCAGGCTGCAACTTTGCGGCGAGCGGGGTCTTCTAACGCCCGCCCGACTCCGTTAGCGTTTCAAGTTCGGCTCGGAGCTAACGCGCGCCGCGAGCAAGACAGCCACGAGAAGGGGGCAGACCATGCTTGAGGAATTCAAGAAATTCGCATTGAAGGGCAATGTCGTCGACCTCGCCATCGGCGTGATCATCGGCGCGGCTTTCGGAAAGATCGTCGATTCGCTTGTCAGCGACGTGATCATGCCTTTCATCGGGGCGCTTGGCGGCGTCGATTTCTCGAACTACTTCATCGGCCTCAACAAGGCCGTGACCTCGCCCATCCTCGTCGAGGCCAAGAAGCAGGGCGCGGTCTTCGCCTATGGTTCCTTCGTGACCGTGGCGATCAATTTCCTGATCATCGCCTTCGTGCTTTTCCTGGTCGTGCGGGGCATCAACAGGCTGCAGCGCACCAAGGCCACCGAGCCGGCGCCGCCCGCTCCCCCGGCCGAGGACATCGTCCTGCTCGCCGAAATCCGCGACCTTCTGAAGAAGCAGTCGGCCTGAAGACCTTCGACCGGTTGCGGCGATTCATCACCGCGACCGATCGACCCGATCTCGCGATTTCATGCTTGCCCGCGCCGCTATCGGCTAAAGGAAGGGGGTCACTTTCGCGAGGTTCAGTTCATGACCACCACGACGTTGCCGGGCGCCAGCCTGATCGCCGATCTGAGGCCCGAAGCCCGCAACGCACCCGAGAGCGGCATCGTCGAGGTGGTCAATCACGGCCGCCTCAAGCAGGGCTTGATCCCGCTCTGGGTCGGCGAGGGCGACCTGCCGACGCCCGATTTCATCGTGCGCGCCGCCAACATGTCGCTGGCCGATGGCGAGACCTTCTACACCTGGCAGCGCGGCATCCCCGAATTGCGCGAGGCGCTCGCCCGCTACCACACCGCACTTTACGGCCAGCCCTTCTCCTCCGACCGCTTCTTCGTCACCGGCTCGGGCATGCAGTCGGTCCAGATCGCGATCCGCATGATCGCCGGCCCCGGCGACGAACTGGTGATCCCGACCCCGGCCTGGCCGAACTTCGCCGCCGCGATCGGCATCGCCGGCGCCAAGGCCGTCTGCGTGCCGATGGATCTGGAGCATGGCCGCTTCAAGCTCGATCTCGACAAGCTCGCCGCCGCGATCACGCCCAGGACCCGCGCTCTGGTGATCAACTCGCCGGCCAACCCCACGGGCTGGACCGCGACCAAGGCAGAGATGGGCGCGCTGCTTGCGCTTGCCCGCAAGCACGGCATCTGGATCATCGCCGACGAGATCTATGCCCGCTTCGTCTATGACGGCTCTCCGCGTGCCGCCTCGTTCCATGATGTGATGGAGCCCGACGACCGCGTCCTCTTCGTCCAGACCTTCTCGAAGAACTGGGCCATGACCGGCTGGCGCATCGGCTGGATCGAGGCGCCCGCTGCGCTCGGCCAGGTGATCGAGAACCTGATCCAGTATTCGACCTCGGGCTCGCCCGTTTTCGTCCAGCGCGCCGCCATCGCCGCGCTCGAGGAGGGCGAGCCCTTCGTAGCCCAGCAGATCGCCCGCGCCGCCGAGGGCCGCAAGATCATCTCCGAGGGCTTGCTGGCGACCAACCGGGTCTCGCTCGCGGCGCCTGATGGCGCTTTCTATCAGTTCTTCAGCGTCGATGGCCGCAGCGACTCGCGGGCGCTGGCGATCGAACTGGTCGACAAGGCCAATGTCGGCCTCGCGCCGGGAACCGCCTTCGGCCCGGGCGGGGAGACCGGCTTGCGGCTCTGCTTCGCGCGCAAGGCGTCCGACCTCGTCGAGGTCGTGGCTCGGCTCCAGACGGCGCTCGCCGCGCGCTAGATCTAGCGCCCGCGCGCTTTCGCTGCAGGGTATGGTTGCGCTGCCGGCGCAGCGGCGAAATTGACCTCACCGCGCCCCGCGTTCATGAGTGCGCCGGAGCCGCCCGCTTCTGGCGCGGTCGTGGATGCGATGGCGCTTTTCGGTTATCCCTCGACGCGGCCGGCTGTTCTGGGTCGCGAGGCCGTGACCATTGGCATCGCCTGGCTTGGCGGTGCCGCCTTCGCCCTGCTGGGTGCGCCTGCGGCCTGGCTGTCAGGCTCGATGATGCTGAGCGCGACGGTCGCCTTCCTGCGCCCGCTCCCTGTTCTGCGCCGGTCGTGGTTCGATTCGACGGTGCTCCTGTCCGGCACGATCATCGGCTCGGCGGCGACGCCCGAGGCACTCGCCGCCGCTGCCCGCTACCCGGCCTCGCTCGCCGTGCTTCTGCTCGGCATGGCGGCGATCATGATCTTGACCGGAGCGTATCTGCGCTATGTCGCGCGCTGGTCCTGGATCGACGCCCTGCTCGCCTCGGCACCGGGCGCGCTCGCCACGGTGCTGGCCGTGGCGCAGGCGAAGGGCGCGAATATCGGCCGGATCTCTGTGGTTCAGCTCTTTCGCCTGCTCGTCCTGGTGGCGCTGCTCCCGGGTGCAATGCAGCTGAGCGGGGTCCATTCGGCGGCGCCGGTCCCGCCCGCCGATATCGTCGGGGCCGACACGATGCTGCTCGTGCTGCTCTGCGGCCTGGCGGTCGGGCTCGTCTTCGAGCGGCTGCGCATGGCGGCGCCGATGATGTTCGGCGCGACCTTCGCCAGCGCCGTCCTGCACGGCACGGGCCTCGTCCACGGCACTTTGCCGCCCGAGATCCAGACGGCCGTGCTGGTGTTGCTGGGCTCCACCATGGGCGGGCGTATCGCGCATATTCCCCGGCCGGAGCTGCTGGGATTGTTCCCGCTCGCGGTCGGCGGCTTCTTCGTCTCGATCGCGGTTGCCTTCGCCTTCGCCTGGCCGGCGGCCCGGCTGGCCGGTGTGCCCTATGCCAGCGCGATGACCGCTTTCGCGCCGGGCGGGCTCGAGGCGATGGCGATGCTCGCCTTCGCCATGGGGCTCGACACGCTCTATGTCGGCTCCCACCATCTCACGCGCTTCCTGCTGATCGGCCTGGCGATGCCGTTCATCGTGGCGAAGATGAAGGAGGAGCCGCCGAAGGGGTGAGGCGGCAGATCTGTCCCATCAGTTCGGGCGATCCTGTCATTCCGGGGCGGCCAAAGGCCGAACCCGGAACCCACGGCCGGGCGGAGCGGGATCAAACCGATCACAAGCTCTCACCCGGTCGCGGGTTCCGGGTTCTTCGCTTTCGCGAAGCCCCGGAATGACAAAAGGGATCAGTCCACCCCGATCGTGGTCAGGTCCTGGAACCAGTGCTGGGCCAGCACGAACGTCTTGATCTTCGGGGACAGCACATGCGGGTTGGTGTCGTGCACCACCCAGACCAGCACGGCGTCGTCGACGATCTGGGCATGGGCCTTGGCGAGCAACTCGTCCTGCTTGGCGACGTCGAAGGTCTTCATCGCCTCGTCGAGATAGCCGTCGACCACCGGGCTCGCATAGGTTCCCCAGTTCACGCCGACCGGCGCAACCTGGTTGGAGTGGAAGAAGCGGATGATCGCGTAGAGCGGGTCGGAGGTGACATAGGCGATGTTGTTCGAGGTCACATCGGCGTTCATCTCGTCCTTCGCGCCCTTGCGCCAGCGCGTATAGAGCACCTCGAGCTCGACGACCTTGAACTCCAGCTCGATGCCGACATCCCTGAGGTTCTGCTGGATGAACTCGTTCATCGGCAGCGACTGCATTTGCCCGGTGCCGCCCTGGGCAATGACGAAGGTCGCCTTCAGCGGCTTCTCCTTGGAATAGCCAGCCTCGGCGAGCAGCTTCCTGGCGGCATCGGGATCATATTTGATCTGGAAATTCGGCTTGCCGAACCAGGGGCTCGCCGGATCGACCTGGCCGACCGCCGGCTTGGCGAGGCCGTTGAGCAATTCGACGATGCCGTTGCGGTCGATGGCGAGGTTCATCGCCTTCCGCAGGCGCAGATCCGTCCAGGGAGAGCCTGGGGCGACGCTGAGATGGTAGTTCCAGACATGGGGCGTGACGTTCTCGACGATCCTCATGCCGGCCTGCTTGAGGCGCGGCACGGTGTCGGGAGCCGGCGTCTCGATCAGGTCGACCTGGCCGGTGATCAGCGCATTGGTGCGCGCCAGCACCTCGGGGATCGGCAGCAGGATCAGGCGGTCGACCTTGGCGAGGCGGTTCTTGTTCCAATAATCCGGGTTCTTGACGAGCTCGGCGCGTTCGCGCGGCACGAACTTGTCGAGCTTGAACGGTCCGGTGCCCGAGGGCGTCAGCGCGAACTTGTCCCAGTCCTTGCCGAGCTTTTCATATTGCGCCGGGCTCGAAACCAGGAACCAGAGCATCTGGTAGGGGAAGAACGAGTCGACCGCCTTGGTGGTGATCTCGACGGTCTTCGCATCGATCTTGCGGTAGCTCGCGATCGACGGCAGGCGCGGCTTCACCTGCGCGGCCTGGCGGCGGTCGTAATGCGGGGCGTTCTCGTCCAGGACCTTGTCGAGGTTCCAGACCACGGCGTCGGCGTCGAAGGCGCTGCCGTCATGGAATGTCACGCCCTCGCGCAGGGTGAAGAGCCATTTCTTCTGGTCGGCGGCGTCGACCTTCCACTCGGTCGCGAGCCCCGGCACGAGCTTGCCCGGCCTGTCGGCGATATCCATCTCCCAGGCGACCAGCGGGTCGTAGAGCGTATAGCCGGTGAATTTATAGGCTCCGGCGCCGCGGTCGGGCTGACCTGAGGTCAGCGGGATGTCGGCGAGCGAGATGCCGTAGCGGACGACCGACTCCGCCTGTGCCGCACTGGCCACGGAAAGGGCGAGGGCGACCGAGATTGCCAAGCGTTTGAACATGCATGCACCTCTATGGGGGAAGCTGCATGCCGTTCAGCAAGGCCTATGCCACGAGCGGCCGGCAAGTACGATGAGGTGATCTGGAGCCACCGCCGTCATTCCGGGGCGATCCGAAGGATCGAGCCCGGAACCCAGAACCGATGCGGGTTCTCCATCATGCGCTCGCATGGTGAGCTTCACTGATCGAGCGCATCGGTTCTGGGTTCCGGGCTCAGGCCTGCGGCCTGCCCCGGAATGACGGCGTGGTTCAGGCCAAAATCATCAACCCTACGGCGTCAGACCCAATACGGCGTGATCTCGCCCCTCGCTCAGCGCGCGCCGTTGGTGTGCGTCATCACCGCATAGAGCGAGGTCGTGCCGCAGATGAACAGGCGGTTGAGCTTGGGGCCGCCCCAGGCGACATTGGCGACGATCTCGGGGATCGTGACCTTGCCGATCAGCGTGCCGTCGGGGTGGTAGATGTGCACGCCATCGGCAGCGCTCGTCCAGATCCGGCCGGTCACATCGAGCCGGAAGCCGTCGAACAGGCCGGCCGTGCAGGTCGCGAAGATCTCGGAGCGCCCGAGCGTCGCGCCATCCGCGCCGAGCCGGCAGGCGCGGATATGGCGCGGGCCGTTGACGGGATCATGACTCGCGCCGGTGTCGGCGATGTAGAGGATGCTTTCGTCGAGGGAGAAGGCGAGACCGTTGGGCTTGATGAAATCATCGGCGGCGATGGTCACGGCGCCTGACTGCGGGTCTATTCTATAGACGTTGCAACGCCCGATCTCGCTGTCGGATTTGTTGCCCTCGTAATCGGTGAGGATGCCGTAATCGGGGTCGGTGAACCAGATCGAGCCGTCCGACTTGACCACGACGTCATTGGGCGAGTTCAGCCGCTTGCCGTCGAAATGGCTCGCCAGCACGGTGACGGAGCCGTCATGCTCGGTGCGCGTCACCTGACGTCCGCCATGTTCGCAGGTGACGAGCCTCCCTTCGCGATCCACCGTATTGCCGTTGGCGTTCCGGGCCGGCTGGCGGAAGACGCCGACCTGGCCGCTCAGCGCGTCGTAGCGCAGTATCCTGTCATTGGGGATGTCTGACCAGACCAGCGTGTTGTGGGCGGGAAACCAGGCCGGCCCTTCCGACCAGCGCGCTCCGGTCCAGAGCCGCTCGACGCGGGCGGAGCCGGGGACGATGCGATGGAAGCGCGGGTCGAGAACCTCGACGCCGGTGCCTTCGAGAACGCCGAACATGATGTCCTATCCCTGGGCTGTTTTGGTGTCGGCTATCGGGAGCACAGATCGGCGGCTTCGCCAACCATGTGCCTCACAGCCCCAACCCCTCATCCCAATACGGTGTCGCGCCATAGAGCTCGCCGAGATAGTCGACGAAGGCGCGCACCTTCTGCTCCATATGCCGGCGGCTCGGATAGACCGCATAGACCGCGACGCGCTTGCCGACGGAATACTCCGGCAGGACGCGCTGCAGGGCGCCCGATTTCAGCTCCGGCCCGACATCCCAGGTCGAGCGCAGCGCAATGCCGAGGCCGGCCAGCAGCGCCTCGCGCACCACCTCGCTCGAATTGGTCCGCAAGGGCCCGTTGACGCGCACGCTGACCGGCCCGCCCGGCCCATCCAATCGCCAATGGTCGGCGTTGTGCGCGATCAGCGTATGGCGCGCCAGATCCTCGATGCTGCCGGGCGTGCCGTTCGCGGCGAGATAGCCCGGCGTGGCGCAAAGCACGCGGTGATTCGGCGCGAGCCGCTTTGCGACGAGGCTCGAATCCTGGAGGTCGGCGATGCGCACCGCCAGGTCGAAGCCCTCGCCGACGATGTCGACGAAGGCGTCGCTCAGGATCAGGTCGACCGTCACCTGCGGATGCGCATCGAGGAAGGGCTTGAGATGCGGCGCGATATGCAGCCGCCCGAAGGAGGTCGGCGCCGAGACGCGCAGGGTGCCGCGCGCCTGCCCGGCGCCGCTGGCGACCCAGGCCTCGGCATCCTCGATCGAGGACAGCACCGAGACCACGCGCTCATAGAAGCCCTGGCCGGCCTCGGTCAGCGAGAGCTGGCGCGTCGTGCGCTGCAGCAGGCGCACGCCGAGCCGCTCCTCCAGGCGCCGGATGCGCTTGGAGATGACGGCCGGCGAGAGGTTGAGCTGGCGGCCCGCCGCCGACATGCTCTTGGCCGTGACGACATGGGCGAAGACGTCGAGATCGCCGAACCGGTCCATAGCGCCCTCATCTTTTCCGAATTGGAAATAATCATGGACGTTGGTTGCACTGCAAGCCAGTTGGAATTGGTCTAGAGTCTCAATCGCTCCGTCCCGTGAGCCCTCATCCTGAGGAGCCGCGAAGCGGCGTCTCGAAGGATGCTCCAGCGCGCTCTGGACCATCCTTCGAGACGCGAGCTTGGCTCGCTCCTCAGGATGAGGGCTGGTGTGGCGGGCGACGCAGGAGTTCACAATGTCCGCCATCGCCTTTCCCGTGCCCGACGAGAGCATCCTCGCTCGGCGCGACGAGATCATCGCCGGCCTCAGCCGTCTGGTCGCGCCGGAGGCGCTGATCACCTCGGCTGATGAGCGCCGGCCTTACGAGACCGATGCGCTGACCGCCTATCGTCGCCTGCCGCTCGCCGTCGTCTTGCCCTCGACCACGCAGGAGGTCGCGGCGGTGCTGAAATTCTGCAGCGCTCAGGGCGTGCCGGTCGTGCCGCGCGGGGCGGGCACTTCGCTCGCCGGCGGCGCGATCCCGCAGGAGGATGCGGTCGTCATCGGCGTCTCCAAGATGAACCGCATCCTCGAGATCGACTACGCCAACCGCGTCGCCAAGGTGCAGGCCGGCGTCACCAACCTCGCGGTGACCGGCGAGGTCATGGCGGAAGGCTTCTTCTACGCGCCCGACCCGTCCTCGCAGCTCGCCTGCTCGATCGGCGGCAATATCGGCATGAATTCGGGCGGAGCGCATTGCCTGAAATACGGCGTCACCACCAATAATGTGCTCGGCGTCACGCTGGTGATGCTCGACGGCAGTATCGTTGAAATCGGCGGCGCTCATCTCGATTCCGGCGGGCTCGACATCCTCGGCCTGATCGTCGGTTCGGAAGGCCAGCTCGGCATCGTCACGGAAGCGACCGTGCGCATCCTGCGCTCAGCCGAGGGCGCGCGGCCGGTGCTGTTCGGCTTCCCCACGAGCGAGCAGGCGGGCGAGGCGGTCGCCGCCATCATCGGCGCCGGCATCATTCCCGTCGCGATGGAGTTCATGGACAAGCCGGCGATCGAGATCTGCGAGGCCTTCGCCCATGCCGGCTACCCGATGGATGTCGAGGCGCTCCTGATCATCGAGGTCGAGGGCTCGGATGCCGAGATGGACGCCCAGCTCGCCCGCATCGTCGCGATCGCCCGCGAGCATGGCGTCAAGACGGTCAAGGAGAGCAAGTCGGCGATGGAGACGGCGGCGATCTGGAAGGGCCGCAAATCCGCCTTCGGCGCGACCGGTCGCATCGCCGACTATATCTGCATGGACGGCACGATCCCGACGGGACAATTGCCGCATGTGCTGCGGCGCATGGACGAGATCGTGAAGGGCTATGGGCTTCGCGTCGCCAATGTCTTCCATGCCGGTGACGGCAACCTCCACCCGCTGATCCTGTACAACTGCAACGACCCGGTCGAGGCGCAGAAGGCAGAGGATGCCGGCATGGACATCCTCAAGCTCTGCGTCGAGGTCGGCGGCTGCCTGACCGGCGAGCACGGCGTCGGCATCGAGAAGCGCGACCTGATGACGGTGCAGTTCAATCCCGAGGATCTGCAGCAGCAGATGCGGGTGAGGGCGGTGTTCGACGGGCAGTGGCTGCTCAATCCCGCGAAGGTGTTTCCGCTCGAGGGCAGGGTGGCAGCGTGAGGAACCTCCCCGTCATTCCGGGGCGGCCCGAAGGGCCGAGCCCGGAACCCAGAACCGATGTGAGAAATCGCTTTCGAGGCCCGATCGATCGGCTTCATTTTGAGGCGGTATCGGTTCTGGGTTCCGGGCTCGCTGCTTCGCAGCGCCCCGGAATGACGGGGGAGGGTGTTCTTGCCGTTTCACGTCTATCTTTTGGCGAGCGGTCAGCATGGCACGCTCTATCTCGGCGTGACGCGAGATCTGGCTCGTCGTGTCCACGAGCACAAGTCCAAGGTGCTGCCGGGATTCTCACGCAAATACGAAGTCCATCGGCTGGTTTGGTACGAGGAGCATCCGACTGCCCAAGACGCAATCGATCGCGAGAAGGACATCAAGAAATGGCGTCGGGACTGGAAGGTTCGCCTCATCGAGGAGCACAATCCGCTTTGGATGGATCTCTATCCGCTTCTGGCGCGGTAAACCTCCGCCGTCATTCCGCGGCGCGGCAAAGCCGCGAGCCTGGAACCCAGAACCGATGCCTGGTCCTGGTAGGGCTCTCCGGCCTGCAGCGCCCATTTCCCAGACGCATGGGTACTGGGAGCCGGACACGCTACTTCGCTGCGCGAAGCCCCGGAAAGACAGGAGGTGGCGCGTGATCATCCACACCCCCACCACCGAGGCGCAGGCCTGCTTCGTCGTCAAATCCGTGGTCGCCAGCGGCATACCGCTCGCCATTCGCGGTGGCGGCACGCGCAGCGGTCTCGGGCGGCCGTCGCAGGCGGCGAGCACGCTCTCCAGCGCCGGCCTCACCGGCATCACGCTGTATGAGCCTGCCGAGATGGTGATCGGCGCGCGCGCCGGCACGCCGCTTTCGCTTGTGCAGGAGACGCTGGCCGAACGCGGCCAGATGCTGCCCTTCGAGCCGATGGACCATCGTTTGCTGCTGGGCACGGAAGGAGAACCGACGATCGGGGCGGTTGCGGCGGGCAATATTTCCGGCCCGCGCCGCATCAATGCCGGCGCGGCGCGCGATTCGCTCATCGGCATCAGGCTGATCAATGGCCGCGGCGAGGCGATCAAATCCGGCGGGCGGGTGATGAAGAACGTCACCGGGCTTGACCTCGTGAAGCTCGTCGCCGGCAGCTTCGGGACATTGGGCTTCCTCACCGAGGTCGTCTTCCGCGTGCTGCCGAAGCCGGAGCGCGTGGTCACGCTGGTCTGGCGCGGCTTGCCGGACGAGGCGGCGGTCGCGCTGCTCTCGACGGCGCTCGGCTCGCCCTTCGAGCCTTTCGCGGCGGCGCATCTGCCGGCCGGCATCGGCGCTAGAGCGTTTTCGAGCGAAGTGGACACCGGTTCCCCGGCGACAAACGCGAAGCGTTTGCGTGAAGAAAACGCGTCAAAACAAGGAGCTGGAGCTGTTGAACGATCCAATTGGATCGGAAACGGCTCGAGCGAGGCCCGCACGCTGCTGCGGCTGGAGAATTTCTCCGCCTCGATCGACTATCGCTCGGCCGAGCTTGCCGCCCTCCTCACCGCCCATGGCGCGCCGGAGATGCTGGAGGGCGCGGACTCCGAGGCGCTGTGGCAGGATGTGCGCGACGCAGGCTTCTTCGCGGGCACGCAGGAGGCAGTCTGGCGCCTGTCGCTGGCGCCGACAAACGGACCCAGGGCGACGGCCGCGATCGCGAATGTGCTGCCACAGGCGCGCTGGTTCTATGATTGGGGCGGCGGGCTGGTCTGGCTCGCGGTTCCCGATGCGGATGACGCCGGCGCAGCCGCGATCCGGGCTGCGATCAGGCCGCTCGGCGGCCACGCCACGCTGGTGCGCGCGCCGGACGCGATCCGCGCCAGCGTGCCGGTGTTCGAGCCGCTGGCGGAACCGCTGCTACGGGTGACGGCGGGCATCAAGACGAGTTTCGACCCGGCCGGGATTTTCGAGCCGGGCCGGATGTATGCGGGGATATGAGAGGGCCGTCATACTCGAGCGGAGCCCTCGGTCCGATCTTCGATCGGCTCTAGGATAAACTCCGCGCAGACTCGAGAAACTCGGGACGAGATGGTCGGGTCAAGCCCAACCATGACGGGCTAGCGAAACGGACAGACCATGCAGACCAACTTCTCCCCCGCCCATCTCGCCTCCGATCCGCGTCTGCCGGCTTCGGAGAAGATCTTGCGAACCTGCGTGCATTGCGGCTTCTGCACCGCGACCTGCCCGACCTATCTCTTGCTCGGCGACGAGCTCGATAGCCCGCGCGGGCGCATCTACCTGATCAAGGACATGCTGGAGAACGGCAAGCCCGCCACCGAAGAGGTGGTGAAGCATGTCGACCGCTGCCTCTCCTGCCTCTCCTGCATGACGACCTGCCCCTCGGGGGTGAATTACATGCACCTCGTCGACCATGCCCGCGCCCATATCGAGGAGACTTATCAACGCGGCTTCGCCGACAAGGCGCTGCGCCGCCTGCTCTCAGTGATCCTGCCGCATCCCGGTCGCTTCAGGCTCGCCATGCTGGGCGCGATGCTGGCAAAGCCATTCGCCGGCGTGCTTGGCAGCCTGCCGGGGGTCGGCGCGCGCCTGAGGGCGATGCTGGCGCTGGCGCCTGCCCGCCTGCCGTCGCGCTCGACGATGGAGGGGCCGCAAAGCTTCCCCGTCACCGGCGTGCGCCGCAAGCGCGTCGCGCTCCTGTCGGGCTGCGCCCAGCCGGTGCTCGATCCCGCGATCAACGAGGCGACGATCCGCCTGCTGACGCGCCATGGCGTCGAGGTCGTGCTGCCCAAGGGCGAGGGCTGCTGCGGCGCGCTCGTCCACCATATGGGCCGCGAGCATGACGCGCTTGCCTTCGCCCGCCGCAACATCGACGCCTGGATGGCCGAAATCACCGGCGAGGGGTTGGATGCGATCCTGATCACGGCCTCGGGCTGCGGCACCACGATCAAGGATTACGGCTTCATGTTCCGCAACGAGCCGGCCTACGCCAAGACGGCGACCACGGTCTCCGCGCTGGCCAAGGACGTGACCGAGTTCCTCGAGACCATCGACCTGCGCCATGCGCGCGATCTCGCGATCCCGATCGCCTACCACTCCGCCTGCTCGATGCAGCATGGCCAGCAGCTCAAGGACGGTCCCAAGCGCCTGCTCTCGGCCGCCGGCTTCAAGGTCAAGGAGGTGCCGGAGGGGCATATCTGCTGCGGCTCGGCCGGCGTCTACAACATCCTCCAGCCTGAGATCGCCGGGCAGCTGCGCGAGCGCAAGATCGGCAATATCGAGAAGACCCGGCCGATGCTGGTCGCGACCGGCAATATCGGCTGCATGACCCAGCTCGCCAAAGGTTTTGCCGACAAGGGCGCGACGACGCCGGTCGTCCACACAGCCGAACTGCTGGACTGGGCGACGGGCGGCCCCTTGCCCGACAAGCTGGCGGCAGCGGGGATCGCCGATGTGCCGGTGAGGGAGCCGGCGCGGCTGCTCGCGGCGGAGTAGCGGGTTTCGTTCCTGCTCGCGCAGTGCCTCTGCCTGAAATCCAGCGGACGCGGGGAACCCTCTCCCGTAGGGAGAGGGCAGGGTGAGGGGTCGGCCGTTTTGACGCTTTGGCCGCGACCTCACCGCGGCTTCGCTGTGAGGTGTCCACGCCACTGGTCCAGGGGCCGACACCTCACCCCTACCCCTCTCCTTACAGGAGAGGGGTTCCCCGCGCCCTTCTCGTCATTCAGAACCCAAACAGCGCGCCCTAACTCCCGTAAACTGCCCGGCGCAGCGTCTGCTGCGCCTCGGTCATGCCGCGCTGTTTGGCGTTCATCGCTTCGAGCGCGGCTTGCACTTTCGTTCGCAGCGCGGGGTTGGAAATCTCCATCTGCGAGCCGTTGAGCTTGATCGCCGCTCGGTTGTTCTGGATCAGCTCGGCAAGCGCGATGATCGCTGCAAAGGCGTCGTCGGCGGTCGGGAAGATCTGGCGGAATGCGGTGGCGGGCGCAGTGACGGCCTTGTCGTAGACCGCAGCATAGACACCAGCGAGATCCTCGGGCTGCTTCAACGCCGCCTTCTCGCTGCCGGCTGCCGCGAGCGCCTGATCGAGCGCGTCGCGCATGCCCACGAAGCCGCTGCGCACGGTGACGAGATCGGTCTTGCGCGCGACGATATCCTCGATCGAGCGCGGCATGCTCTTGGCCAGCGTCTCCTGCATGGGCTTGGCGACGGAGGCGTTCATGCGCTCATGGAAGCGGGAGATGACGGCATAATGCTCGGCATAGGCGCCGAAGGATTTCTGCTTTTCGGCGTCGGGTTGCGGCAGGCGCAAGCCGGTCTTGGCGAGCACGTCATCCCGGAGGAAGGCGATGAAGGCCTTGCGCTGGTCGGCCTCGCTGGGGCTGCAGGCCGCCAGCAGGACGGCGGCGAAAAGGCAGGCGAAGACGCCCAGGAGCCGGCGGGTCATCATGTCTTCCCCCTGTTGAAGGCGCCAATCCTAGAGCATGCCGTCTTTGCTGGGAAACGCGCCGTCATCCTGGGCGTAGCCGTCGGCTCCGATTTTCGATCGGCTCAAGGATGAACTCTGCGGAGGCTCGGGATCCGAAGTGCATCATGGTCGGGCTTGATCCGACCATCTCGTGATGGAGAGCTTGCCTTTGCCGACACCCCTTCCGGCATGAGATTCTCGGGGCGCAGGCCCGAGAATGACGCTCTATGATGGATCCCCGAGCCGCCGCGCTTGCCCCCTTCGCGCCAGCGGGCTAACCCCTCGCGCAACACTTATGGCGCCCGCAAGCGCCCGGCACGATTGAGAGAAGCGAAGTTCCATGTCGAAGCCCGACAAGCTCAAAGCCCGCCAGCCGCGCGGTTTCGTCGATCGCGGCCCCGCCGACGTCGCGGCGACCGAGCGCATGCTCGGCGTCATCCGCGAGAGCTTCTCGCGTTACGGCTTCGATCCGGTCGAGACGCCCTTCGTCGAGTTCTCCGACGCGCTCGGCAAATTCCTGCCCGACCAGGACCGGCCCAACGAGGGCGTCTTCTCCTTCCAGGACGATGACGAGCAGTGGCTCTCGCTGCGCTATGACCTGACTGCGCCGCTCGCCCGCTATGTCGCGGAGAATTACGACGCGCTGCCAAAACCCTATCGCAGCTATCGCGCCGGCTACGTCTTCCGCAACGAGAAGCCGGGTCCGGGACGTTTCCGCCAGTTCATGCAGTTCGACGCCGATATCGTCGGGGCGGGCTCGGTCGCCGCCGATGCCGAGATCTGCATGCTCGCCGCCGATACGATGGAAGCGCTCGGGATCAAACGCGGCGACTATGTCGTCAAGGTCAACAACCGAAAAGTGCTCGACGGCGTGATGGACGCCGCTGGTATTGATGCTGTTCAGCGCCTAGGCGTTCTGCGTGCCATCGATAAGGCTGACAAATTCTCTCTCGACGAAGTTGGGAAACTGCTTGGCGAGGGGCGCAAGGACGAGAGTGGAGACTTCACCAAAGGAGCGGGCCTTTCGGCAGCGCAGACAGATAAAATCCTTCGCTATCTCGACATAGGCAAGAATCTGGCTGATCTCGGCAAGGCTTACGGGCACAATCTAGCCAAATCAGCTGAGCTGTCGTCTGCGGCTCTACAGGAGTTGCGCCAGCTCGTTGTTGGCGCAGATGCCGGGGGCGAAGGGATTGATGAGCTAGAGCAGATAAATGCGCTCATTAGCGGAGCAGGCTACCTTGGCCGCATCATCATCGACCCCTCTGTCGTCCGTGGCCTGGAATATTACACCGGCCCGGTCTACGAGGTCGAACTGACCTTCCCCGTGACCAATGATGACGGCCAGGTCGTGCGCTTCGGCTCTGTCGCCGGCGGCGGGCGTTATGACGGGCTTGTCGGCCGCTTCCGGCCCGAGCCCGTGCCGGCGACGGGGTTCTCGATCGGCGTGTCCAGGCTTTATTCGGCGCTGAAGGCGGTGAAATCGCCGATCGTCGACGCCAAGGCGGAGCTCCCGCTCGTCGTCGTCACCGCAATGGACAACAAGTCGCCCGAGCACATGCCGGGCTATCAGGCTTTCGTCTCGCAGCTTCGTCAGGCCAGGGACGAGGCGGGCAAGCCCCTGCTGCGGGCCGACCTCTATCTCGGCTCGTCGGGCTTCAACGCCCAGATGAAATATGCGGACAAGCGCGGCGCGGTCTGCGCGGTCATTCAAGGTTCTTCTGAACGGGACGCCGGCACCGTGATCATCAAGGACCTGATCCTGGGGGCCGAGCTCGCTGCCGCCGGGCGCGAGGTCAAGGATTCCGCCGAGCACAAGGAGCGGCAGGCGCAGGCGCAGATCACACGCCCGGCCAACCAACTCGTTGAAGGCGTCAAGGAGGTTCTAGCGCGTTACAAGTGAAACGCGGGGAACCCTTCTCCCGGATGGGAGAAGGGCAGGGATGAGGGCCCGCCGCCGATCGTCAAGGCACGACGGAGCCGTTGCGCTTTACATTGCAACGGCACACCCTCATCCGGCCCTCCGGGCCACCTTCTCCCATCCGGGAGAAGGGAAGCGGCGTCGGCCCTTCCCGCGCCCTGCCGAATCCCGTTCACCCAATTCCCTAAAAACCGTCGAAAATACCGCACGCCGCTGCTAGGACAGCGGCCGCAACAGGATCAACCGCCGTGCCCGCCATCCGCGCCAGCATCGAGACCGTGATCGCGCTTTTCGCGCGCGAGGGCTATGGCCGCGCCGAACCGGCGATCCTGCAGCCCGCCGATGTCTTCCTCGACCTCTCCGGTGAGGATATCCGCCGCCGCATCTTCATGACGCAGGACGCCGAGGGGCGCGACTGGTGCCTGCGGCCCGAATACACCATTCCCGTCGCGCTCGATCACATCGCCGCGCGCTCGACGCAGCCTGCCGCCTACGCCTATGCCGGTCCGGTCTTCCGCATGCGCTCGGGTGAGCCCGGCGAGTTCTCGCAGGCCGGGCTCGAATCCTTCGGCCGCACGGATTTCGCCGCCGCCGACGCCGAGATCATGGCGCTGACGATCGAGGCCGCCGCCGCGCTCGGGCTCGCCCAGTCGAAGATCGTGATGGGCGATGTCGCCTTGCTCAACGCCTTGCTCGACGGGCTCGCCGTGCCTCAGGGCGCGCGCCGTCGCTTCATGCGCGCGGCGGTGCAGGGCAAGGGCGCAGATGCCACCGCGGCGCTCGACGCCCCGCAGCCTGAGGGCGATGCCGCTCATGCCGGCCTGCTCAAGGCGCTGGAAGGCCAGGATCCCAAGGCCGCAAAAGCCTTCGTCGAGGATGTCCTGTCGATCGCCGGCATCTCGACGGTGGGCGGCCGCACGGCCGGTGACATCGCCGAGCGCTTCCTGGCGCGGGCGGCCGAGCGTGAGAACCCGGTCAATGCCGACGTCAAGGCGCTGCTCGGCCAAGTGCTCGCCATCTCCGGCGATCCCGATACGGCGTCGGCCTCCCTGCGCGCGCTGGCCGAGCGCGCCTCGCTCGATCTCGGCCGTGAGCTCGACGCCTTCGACGAGCGCACCGGCTTCCTTGCCGTGCGCGGGGTCGATGTGACGCAGATCGCCTTCGCTGCCGGTTTCGCCCGCAATCTCGACTACTACACCGGCTTCATCTTCGAACTGCACGATGCCGCCCGCGCCGACGGCAAGCCGGTCGCCGGCGGCGGGCGCTACGACCATGTGCTGGGGCGGCTCGGGGCGCCCGGTTCCATTCCGGCGGTGGGCGCTTCGCTCTGGCTCGACCGGCTGGCGGGAGACAAGTCATGAGCGATCCGGCCCTCGTCCTCGCCGTCCCCTCCAAGGGCCGGCTGCAGGAGAACGCCACCGCCTTCTTCGGCCGTGCCGGGCTGAAATTCGTGCAGTCGCGCGGCGCGCGCGATTACCGCGGCACCATCGCCGGGCTTGAGGGGGCCGAAGTCGCTTTCCTCTCTGCCTCCGAGATCGTCGCCCAGCTGGCTTCGGGCGCGGCCCATCTCGGCGTCACCGGCGAGGATCTGGTGCGCGAGCAGGTTCCCGATGCGGATGCCGCCGTCGAGATGCTGACCCCGCTTGGCTTCGGCCACGCCAATGTCGTCGTCGCAGTGCCCCAGGCCTGGATCGATGTGCGCAGCATGGCCGATCTCGACGATGTCGCTTCGACCATGCGCACCCGCCAGGGCCGCAAGCTGCGCGTCGCCACGAAATACGTGAACCTGACCCGCCGCTTCTTCGCGCAGCACGGCCTTGCCGATTACCGCATCGTCGAGAGCCTGGGCGCGACCGAGGGAGCGCCCGCGGCCGGCACGGCCGAGATCGTGGTCGATATCACCACGACCGGCAGCACCCTGGCGGCCAACGCGCTGAAGGTGCTCGACGATGGCGTGATGCTGGCGTCGGAAGCCAATCTCGTCGCCTCCGTGCGGGCGCCCTGGGGCGCGCGGGCGCGCACTGCGGCGACCGCCATCCTGGCGCGAATCGCCGCCGAGGAAGAGGCGCGCACCGTGCGAGAGATCCGCGCCCGCGATATCGGCGTGACGCCGGAAGCGCTCGAGACGATCACCACCCGGTTCGGCGCGAGGCTGCCTTTCGGCCTGGCCGGGCAGGGCGGCGTGCAGGTGCTGCACTGCCCGGTGAAGTCGGTTTTCGCGCTGGTCGAGCATCTCGCGCGGTCGGGCGCGGACGAAATCACGGTGAGCGCGCCCGATTACGTCTTCCGCAAGGCCAATCCGCTGATCGAGCGGCTGCTGGCGCGCATCTAGGGCAATTGCACGATCCTGCTGGATCGTTCAATTGCCCTAGGCCTTTGTTTTGACGCATTTTCTTCGCGCGAAAACGCTCTAGCCGCCGCGCCGGAGACGGGGCGGCGGAGATTGCTGATGTCGGTGGCGCAGGCCCCATAAATCCCGCAATTCGGGTCCATGGCTCACCTTCCTGATTGATCCCGGAACAATACGCCGTTACGCGCTTTCAACAGGGAGAACCCGTGCGCTATCGTCACGGGCATGACTGCGGGTGATAGAATGACGAACCGACGCTTTGGCTATGCCGCCCTTCTCGCCGCGCTCGTGCCGATGGCTTCGCTCATGGCTGGTTCTGCCGAGGCCCAAAGCCGGCGCGGCCGGCAGGCACCCCAGGAGCAACAGCAGCAGATCCCGCCAGCCGAGCAGGAGAAGTCCTTCCCGGTCGGCGCCTCCTGGGCCGCAAGTTCGCTGAACGGCAAGCCGATCTCCGATCGCCGCGCCACCTTCCTGATCGACGCCAATCTGCGCGGCACGGGCTTTGGCGGCTGCAACACCTTCTCGGCGGCCGCCTATCCGCTGCGCCAGCAAGGCCTCGCAGTTGGGCCGATCGCCCTGACCAAGCGGACCTGCGACAAGGGCCTGCTCGAGTTCGAGCGCGCCTATCTCACCGTGCTGCGCGCCGCCCGCAATTGGGACCTCGTCGATGGCAAGCTGGTCGTCAAGGGCCCGGCCGGCGAGCTGCGCTTCGACCGCGGTCTCTGAGAGCGGGAGCCACGATCCGCACCGTCATGCTCGGGCTTGACCCGAGCATCTCGTAAACCAGAGCATTCTGGTCATGAGATTTTCGGGGCAAGCCCGAGAATGACGCCCTCCGAGGGACCGCGAACCTGCGGCGCTTTGCGGCTTGTCTTGGAAACCGATTCCCCCTTTTCGGGCGGATGCCCTAGCCGACCATCTCCCGGCTTTCCGCCCTGGGGCTGAATGTGCCGTCCTCGTTCGGCTGCATGATCACGATCGAATCGTGCATCGCCCGCAGCGTCGAGCGGTGGCCGATCGAGACGATCTTGGTCTGCGGCAGCGCCTGCTCGATAGCGGCATAGATCTCGCCTTCCAGCTTCTCGTCGAGCGAGGCCGTCGCCTCGTCCAGGAAGAGCCAGTCGGGCTTCGCCAGCAGGGCGCGTGCTACGGCCAGGCGCTGCTGCTCGCCGCCGGAAAGACGCTGGCCCCAGAGATCGACCTCGTCGAGTCGTTCGGAAAGATGGTCGAGCTTGGTCAGGTGCATCGCCGCCTTGATCTCGGCCTGGCCATAGGCATCCGCCGGCGCGGGATAGGCAAGAGCCGCGCGCAGGCTGCCCTGGGGTAGATAGGGGCGCTGCGGCAGCAGCATGATCTCGGCCCCGGCCGGGATGCCGACCTTGCCCTGGCCGAAGGGCCAGATTCCGGCAATGGCGCGAAACAGCGTCGACTTGCCCGAGCCCGAGGGGCCGATGACCAGGGTCCGCTGGCCAGCGCCGAGGTCGAGATCGCGGACCCGCACGATCGGCTGGCCGTTGGGCAGGCTGAGCGTGGCCTCGTCGATATGCACAGCCTCGCCCTTGGCGGACACGTTATGGATGCCCTTGTCGCTGGAGCGGGCCGCCTGTGCGATCGCGGCCTCGAAGGTGGTGAGGCGGTTGATCGAGGCGACATAGGAGGCGATCGACTGATAGCGATCGATGAAGAAGGACATCGCGGTCTGGACGCGGTCGAAGGCCGAGGCGACCTGTGTCATGATGCCCAGCGTGATCTTGCCCGAGAAATAATGCGGCGCGAGCAGCAGATAGGGCACGACGACGTTGGCCTGGCCGAAGGAGAGCGTGAAGGTGGTCAGCCGAACGCGCGCCCAGACGAGCCTGTAGAAGTTGGTGACGATATCGCCGAAGCGCCCGCTCAGGTGCTTCTGCTCGGCATCCTCACCGCGCATGAGCGCGATCTGCTCCGAATATTCGCGCAGTCGCGCCAGCGAGAAGCGGAAATTCGCCTCTCGTTTCTCCTGTTCGAATTCAAGTCCGATCAACGGCTTCCCGATCAGATGGGCGATCCAGGTCGCGGCGACGGAATAGATCAGCGCCATCCAGAAGATGAAGCCGGGAACGGTGATGTCCGTACCGGGCAGGACGCTCGCGACCGGGATCGACCACAGGATGATCGAGAAGGAGACGAGCGTGGAGACCTGCGTGAGCAGGGGCAGCGCGAAATTATAGGTGTTGTTGACGAAGGCGCGCGTGTCCTCGGCGATGCGCTGGTCGGGGTTGTCGGCACTTCCCGCGAGCGAGACCCTGTAGTGATTGGAATTGTCGAGCCAGGCGCTGCTGAACTTCTCCGCCATCCAACGCCGCCAGCGGATCAGCAGCGTATAGTTGGCGACCATTTCGATCAGGTTCGAAATCACCAGGATCGCCGCCCAGACGCTGAAGACGAAGACGAGCTGATACCAGAAGCTGGCGGCGTCCTTTTCCTGGATCGCGTTGTAGAAGTCGCGGTTGAAGAAGCTCAGCCGCAGCGAGATGGCGACCTGCAACTGATTGATGACGACCAGGAAGACCAGCAGGAACGTGCCGAGGCGGCCGGCGCCGATCCGAAAGGACTTCAAGGGCCACAGATGTCCGGTGGTCAGCTCGGGGGCCTCGAAATAGGGCGAGGCCAGCCTGGCGATGCGCGCGATGCCAGGGACGAAGGAGATGGCGTAGACGATCAGGCCGAAGACCGCGATCGTGATCGTCAGGCTGGCCGGCGGCACGAGCGCCTGCCAGGCCTGGGGCCAGGCGCCGGATTGGGCGACCAGGAAGGCGGCGCCGGTGAGCACGTACTCCACGCCGAAGATGACCGAGAAGATCCTGAGGAAGGTCGCGATCGCGAGGGCCCGCCATGTCGCCGCAGCGAGCAGCAGCCCGATGACGCCCATGCCGATGGCTCCGGCGCTGCCGCTCTGCTGGCCCAGGATAAGGGCGATCACGGCAAGCACGGCGACGGCGATGCTCAAGGGGCGCATGGGCGAGGATCCTGCGGAAATGGGCTGGGGATGACGAGATGCCATCGCGATTCTGACCATGTCGCAGAGGATGCGGCCATTCAATGGCGGCACCGGAAGATCAGCAAATTGTCATCGGCCGGACATGAAAAAGGCCCGGCTTGCGCCGGGCCTCCATAGTCTTCGCAAGGAGCGAAGGCTGGCTTGGATCAGAAATCCATGCCGCCCATGCCGCCGCCGCCCATCGGGGGCATCGGGGCGTCCTTCTTCGGCAGCTCGGCGATCATCGCCTCGGTGGTGATCAGCAGGCCAGCGATCGAAGCCGCGTCCTGGATCGCCGTGCGCACGACCTTGGTCGGGTCGATGATGCCGGCCTTGACCAGATCGCCGTAGACGCCGGTCTGGGCGTTGTAGCCGAAGGCGTAGTCCTTGGACTCGAGCAGCTTGCCGACCACGACAGCGCCGTCATCACCGGCGTTGTCGACGATCTGCTTGGCCGGGGCCATGATCGCCTTGCGGACGATCTCGACGCCGGTCTTCTGGTCGTCATTGGCGGTCTTGATCGCCTTGACGGTCGAGAGGGCGCGCAGGAGGGCGACGCCGCCGCCCGGCAGGATGCCTTCTTCGACCGCAGCGCGGGTCGCGTTCAGGGCATCGTCGACGCGGTCCTTCTTCTCCTTGACTTCGACTTCGGTCGCGCCGCCGACGCGGATCACCGCGACGCCGCCAGCGAGCTTGGCCAGACGCTCCTGGAGCTTCTCACGGTCGTAGTCCGAGGTGGTCTCCTCGATCTGCGCCTTGATCTGCGCGACGCGGCCCTCGATGTCCTTCTTCTTGCCGGCGCCGTCGATGATCGTGGTGTTCTCCTTCTCGATGCGCACCTTCTTGGCGCGTCCGAGCATGGCGAGCGTCACGGTCTCGAGCTTGATGCCGAGGTCTTCCGAGATCATCTGACCGGCGGTCAGGATCGAGAGATCCTCAAGCATGGCCTTGCGGCGATCGCCGAAGCCCGGAGCCTTGACGGCCGCGACCTTCAGGCCGCCACGGAGCTTGTTGACGACGAGCGTGGCCAGAGCCTCGCCCTCGACGTCCTCGGCGATGATCAGCAGCGGCTTGCCGGTCTGAACGACGGCCTCGAGGATCGGCAGCATCGCCTGGAGCGACGACAGCTTCTTCTCGAAGATGAGGATGTAGGGATCCTCGAGCTCGGCGACCATCTTCTCGGCGTTGGTGATGAAGTAGGGCGAGAGATAGCCACGGTCGAACTGCATGCCCTCGACGACGTCGAGCTCGGTCTCGGCGGTCTTGGCTTCCTCGACGGTGATGACACCCTCGTTGCCGACCTTCTGCATGGCGGTCGCGATCATCTTGCCGACCGACTCGTCGCCGTTCGCCGAGATGGTGCCGACCTGCGCGACTTCCGCGTTGGACGTGACCTTCTTGGAGTTCTTCTTGAGGTCGGCGACGATGGCTTCGACAGCCAGATCGATGCCGCGCTTCAGATCCATCGGGTTCATGCCGGCGGCAACCGACTTCAGGCCTTCGCGCATGATGGCGGCGGCCAGAACGGTGGCGGTCGTGGTGCCGTCGCCGGCGGCGTCGTTCTGCTTCGAGGCCACTTCGCGCACCATCTGGGCGCCCATGTTCTCGAACTTGTCGGCGAGCTCGATCTCCTTGGCGACGGTGACGCCGTCCTTGGTGATGCGCGGGGCGCCGAACGACTTGTCGATCACGACGTTACGGCCCTTGGGACCGAGCGTGACCTTGACGGCGTTGTTGAGGATTTCGACGCCGCGCAGCATGCGGTCGCGTGCGTCGGTGGAGAACTTGACGTCTTTGGCAGCCATAAGAGCTACTCCTTACATGAAAACGGGGATGGGCGGTCGCTTGGCGTTCAGCCGATGACGCCCATGACGTCGGATTCCTTCATGATCAGGAGATCCTGGCCATCGATCTTGACCTCGGTGCCCGACCACTTGCCGAACAGGACGCGATCGCCCTTCTTGACGTCCAGCGGGGTCAGCTTGCCGGCTTCGTCGCGGCCGCCCGGGCCGACGGCGATGACTTCACCCTCTTGGGGCTTTTCCTTGGCGGTATCGGGGATGATGATGCCACCCTTGGTCTTCTCTTCGCCATCAAGGCGACGGACCACAACGCGGTCATGCAGCGGACGGAACTTCATGGTTCTGTCTTCCTCTTGGATCTAATTCGATGCGGGTGCTCGATGGCGAACCCGCGATGGGCATCTGTTAGCAGTCTCAGCTATCGAGTGCTAACCGATGGCGGGGAGATAGGCGCGTCCCCTCGGAGAGTCAAGAAATCATCCGGCGATAAAGTGAATGCGGGGCTGTGCCGGGGCTTGCTGCCAAAGCTGGTTGAACACGCTAGCATGGCGGAATGACGACAGCTGCGCCCGATCCCCGGCTCGACGATATCGCCCGCTCCTGCGTGGCGCTGCATGTGCGCATGACGGCGCGGGCGGTGACGCGCGCCTATGACGAGGCGATGCGCCCGAGCGGGTTGAAGATCACGCAGTTCGTGCTGCTGTCGGCGCTCAGCACCGGCGCCTGGCGCTCCGTCACCGAATTGGCCGAGCGTTTCGCCCTGGAGCGCACCTCGCTGACCCGCAATCTGCAATTGCTGGCGGCCGAGGCGCTGATCGTTCCCGTCGCCTGCAAGGGCCGCGCCTCGGTCTACGCCGTCACCGAAAAGGGCAGGGCGGCGATCGAGGCCGCCATCCCCTATTGGCAGCAGGCGCAGGAGCGGATCGAGGGCGGCCTCGGCAGGGAGCGCTGGAGCGAAACCCGCGAGGGGCTGAAGGCGTTGCGCCGCGTGGCACGCCTGGCGGAATGAGACGCGGCTTGACCGGTGGTCCTCGATCCACTTAACGTGTAGCTACACAATAGGTGAGAGGCCACGATGACGCGTAGATTCGGGGTGGTGACGCGGGACGTGCTGCTCGCCGAGGACGGGCTCGGTTTCCTGCGCGGCATAGTCGAGGGCCGCCATCCCGGCCCGCCCATCGCGGAGGCGATGGATCTCGATCTCGTCGAGGTCGAGGAGGGGCGCGTCGTCTTCGTCGGCAAGCCCTCGGTGCGCTTCTTCAACCCGCTCGGCACGATCCATGGCGGCTGGACGGCGACGATCCTCGATTCCGCCATGGCTTGCGCCGCACACACCACGCTGAAGCTGGGCGAGGGCTACACGACGCTGGAGATGAAGCTCAATTATGTCCGCCCGGTCATGCCCGATAGCGGCACGTTGCGTTGCGAGGGCAAGCTGATCCATCGCGGCGGCACGGTCGCGACGACCGAAGGCCGCCTCGTCGACGAGCGCGGCAAACTTCTCGCGCACGGCACCGAGACCTGCCTGATCTTTCCGGCGAAAACGCCCTAACTACGTCGGCTTGGCTGCCTCACCTTGGCTCGACCGGGGAGGGCGCGCCTTTTGCGTCGAGGCGGTGGGTTGAGCATCGGCGATCAGTTTCATTGCGAACCGACGCAACCATACGGCTCCAGGGCAGTTGGAGGGATACAACCTGGAGCTGCCATGTCCGCCCCCGTCGTCCTTGTCGTCGAAGACGACACCCTGATCCGCATGGATGCTGTCGCGATGATCGAGGATGGGGGCTACGAGGTCATCGAGGCGATTGGCGCCGATGAGGCCGTCATCCTGTTGGAAACCCGCTCGGACATCCGGGTTGTCTTTACCGATATCGAGATGCCCGGATCCATGGACGGCCTGAAGCTGATCCACGCAATTCGGCAACGCTGGCCACCTATCGTCCTGATCGTCGCATCAGGACGCCCGCAGCCTGCGCCTGCCGATATGCCTCAAGATACCGTGTTCCTGCAAAAGCCCTATCGGGCGGCGCAGATATTGGAGGTCCTGGCGGGCATCAAGTAGAAACGCGGCTTATTTTGCGAGCTTGCTCGTTCCCATCTTGAGGGTCACGATGACCCCATCGGCCGACCAGTCATAGCTTATGGAACCGCCGAGCTGGCTCGATATGCTTCGAATGACGAGCTTGCTGCCGTACCCGCCGGCTCCATTGGGAGGTTCGACGGAAGGCCCGCCCCGTTCCGTCCAGATGATCGTGGTTTCGTCGTCGTCGGAAGACCCTGAAACGTCGAGCGTACCCGTATCGGCTGAAAGCGCGCCATATTTAAGCGAGTTTGTCGCCAGCTCATGGATGATCAGGGATAAGGTCGTGGCGGCTCCCTCGCCGACCCCCATGCGAGGAACGGCGACACGGATGCGCCCGCTGAAGGCGCCCAATGCGTCGAAGCTCCAGAACCAATGTACTGTTTTCAGTGATCATCGCTCTTTAGAGCGTATTATTGCGATGTGCGATAATCAATCATTGACATTATTAGCGCGAGCGGTTAATCTGGATTTTGTCGATATTTGCTTGGACGGTCCTTGTTATTTTCGCGCTTCGGCGCGGCTCTGATGAACTCCCCCTTTCGAAATCGTTCTGAACTCGCTGAGCACTCGTTCGGCGAACGACAGGTCTTGCCAAAAGGAGGGTTTCTCATGACCACCGGCACAGTGAAATGGTTCAATTCCACCAAGGGTTTCGGCTTCATTCAGCCTGACGACGGCAGCCAGGATGTGTTTGTCCATATCTCCGCCGTCGAGCGCGCTGGAATGCGCGATTTGCAGGAGGGCCAGAAGCTCGGCTTCGAGGTCGCCCGCGACAACAAGTCTGGCAAGATGGCTGCCGAGCAGCTCCAGGCCGCGTGAGCTGACTGCGTCTTCGACGATGACCACGGATGTACTGGCATCGTCGACAGTCATGATTCAAGAAAGGCCAAGCTTTTGCTTGGCCTTTTTTGTGTGTCGGGCAAAGCGACCGCCGCACCTGAGATGGCGGTGAGCTGCCCGCGCTCGGCACCGAGACCGGCCTGACTTTCCGGCGACAGCGATGGCCTGGCTGGGATCCGTGCGACGACAGCATATCTAGGCGGCGCGGCTATCCTGGCGATAGGCGCTGGGGCTTTTGCCCATCGCCAGGCGGAAGTGGCGGTTGAAGGTCGAGAGATCTCCGAACCCACAATCGAAGGCGATCCGCGCGACCCCGTGCTCCGAGCCGCGCAGCAGGAGCGCGGAGCGGTGCAGGCGCGTCCTGAGCAGGAACTGATGCGGCGTCATGCCGATCAGCGTCTTGAATGTCCGCAGGAAATGATAGCGGCTCATCGCCGCCTCCCGGGCGAGCTCGGTCAAGCTCAGCGTTTCCTGGGAGCGCGTCTCGATGCGCCGCAGGGCCCGGGTGACGCGGCGGGCGTCGCGCGTCGACGGCGCGGCGGTTGCCGGCGGTTCGTCCACGAGCCTTGCCGCCACCGCGCCGGCGAGCCGGACGGCGAGCTCTTCATAGGCGGCAGCGCCGCCGCCAGAGCAATTTCCGACCGGCTTGGGTCGTTCAATGGCTCTCGCCCTTAGGCTTGACGCGTTTTCTCCGGGCAAACGCTTCGCGTTTGTCGCGGGCGAGCCGGTATCCACTTCGCTCGAAAACGCTCTGGTCGCCATCTCGGCCATCAGCCCCGCGAGTGCGGGAGACGGCGGCAGATGGGCGCGCGAGAACGCAAGCCGCCGCACGCCGGGGACGCCGGCAAGGATGTCTTCCAGATAGGCCGGGTCGAACTGGAAGGCGAGGCAGCGGTCGCCGGCAGCATGGTCGTGGCTGCATTCGAAGCAGGCGCCCTGATTGCCGAGCAGGAGTGCGCCCGGCGCCAGCAGCGCGGTGCCCTGGGGTGAGCGGTAGCCGAAGCTGCCGTTCGTCACGGCTGCAATGCAACAATACGCGTGCTGCTCCTCGAAGACGCGCTCGCCCGGTCCGGCCGTGCAGACGATGTCGCGCACGCGCCAGCCGGGGCCCGAGGCCAGGAGATGTGAGGTCGCAGCCATCACCGCAGTTTAGCAATTTTCCCCAAGCGCCGGGAGGGGCGGGGGCTCTAGATCGAGGGGTATGCCTCCAGCGGGAGCCCGAACATGGCAGCAGAGTCAGCGCCCTTCCTCGACATGCTTCACGCCATTGCGCCCGCGCCCGACAGGGTCGGCGGACTGGCGCTCTATGGCTGGCTCATCGGCGCTTGGACGATGGACGCCGTCATTCATGCCGATGACGGCACCCGGCATGAGGCCAAGGGACGTATCGGTTTCGGCTGGGTTCTGGAGGGGCGCGCGATTCAGGATGTCTGGATCCTGCCCGGCTTCTTCCACGGCACGACGCTGCGGGTCTACGACCCCGCGCTCGATGCCTGGCACATCCTTTGGAGCGACCCGCTGAAGCAATATTACGCGCGCCAGATCGGCCGCGCCGAAGGCCGCGACATCGTCCAGCACGGCACTGCCGGGGACGGCGTCGCGATACGCTGGCGCTTTACCGAGATCACGCGCGATTCCTTTCGCTGGCTTGGCGAAGTCTCGTCCGATGACGGCGTGAGCTGGAGGCTGCAGGCCGATTTCCAGGCACGCCGTACGACGCCCTGATCCACACTGAGAAGGAGACGACCATGCTCGATCATGTTTCCATCGGCGTTGGCGAGATCGCCCGCTCGAAGCGCTTCTACGATGCCGCGCTTGGCGCGCTCGGCTATCGCTGCCTGAGCGAGGATGAGACCTCGCTGGGCTATGGCCGGGACGCCGTCGCCTTCTGGCTCGGGGCGGTCGCGAGGCCGGTGCCGCCCGATCCCGGCTCGAACCTGCATTTCTGCTTCGTCGCGCCGACGCGGCAGAGCGTGGATGCGTTCCATGCCGCCGCGATCGCTCAGGGCGGAGCCGATAACGGCCGGCCCGGCCTGCGGGAGGCCTATGGTCCCGATTACTATGCGGCTTTCGTGGTCGATCCGGACGGCTATCGCATCGAGGCCTATTGCGCCGCCGCTTGAGGCCTTGAAGCGTTCTAGAGCGAAGTCGATACCGGTTTCCCCGCGATAAACGCGAAGCGTTTGCGCGGAGAAAACGCGTTAAAACAACAAGCTTGAGTAATAGAGCGATCAAATTAGGTCGGAAGTTGCTCTACCTCCGGCTCACCGCCACCGCGCCCGCGACGATCAGCAAGGCGCCCGCAAAGGTCGTGAACAGCGGCACCTCGCCGAACATCAGGTAGCCGAGCAGGCTCGCCCAGATCAGCGCGGTGTATTCGAGCGGCGCAAGGCGCGAGGCTTCGGCGCGCGCATAGGCCGAGACCAGCAGCAAATGCCCGCCGACGCCCAGTGCGCCGGCCAGGGCATAGGTCCCGATGTCGGCCGAGTTCATCGGCACGAAGGCGAGCGCGGCGGGAATGGCGAGGCACAAGGCCGGCCCGCCATTCTGGAACAGCACGATGATCGCCGGATGCTCCTTCTGCGCGATGCGCCGGAGCAGGACCAGGTTGAAGGCATAGGCCACGGCCGAGAACAGGGCGGCCGCGACACCGAGCTCGGCGTTGGTGACATGGCCCTGCAGGCGCGGCCAGACCATGATGAGCATCCCGGCGAGGCAGAAGCCGAGTGCCTGGAAGACGCGTCCGCTAAGCTTTTCCTTGAGCAGGAGGGCGCCCAGCAGCGCGACGAACACGGGGGCCAGGAAGGCGAGCGTCAGCGCCTCCGCCAGCGGCAGCAGCGAGACCGAATAGAAGAAGCTGCCGGCGGTGAGCACGACGACCGGCACGCGGATCGTATTGCCGATCACGCTTGCCCGCGTTGGGCGCGGCGGGCGGGCGAGCGCGACGAAGATAAGCGCGAACAGGCTGCCCATGGCGAAGCGCATGAACAGGGCCAGGAAGAAGGGGTGCTCGCGCATCTGCCCCTTGACCACCGCATCCATGGCGGTGAGCAGCGCGATGCCGAGAACGCCGCGGAGCGCCGTCGGCAGCGTCATGCCGAGACGCCGGTCAGGCGCTTGCGGAAATGATATTCCCAGGTCTCGGAGACGTCGGCGAGGTAACGCGCAGCCGGCCAGCGCACGAAGCCGAGCTTCTCGTAGAAGCGGTGGCCGCGCGCAAAGCGCGTATCGGACCACAGCATCATCTCGTCATAGCCGCCGGCCTGCGCGAAGCGCAGCGCTTCTGTGAACAGTGCCTGCGCCAGGCCGGAACCGCGAAAGGCCGGGTCGGCATAGACCTTGACGATCTCGGCCGCGTTCTGCTCCGGCACGGGCACGACCCCGAGCGAGCCGGCGATGCCGCCGCCGGGCGCGTCGGCGATCCAGAGCCGGCCGCCTTTCCCGGCGAAGTGCCTGGCGGGCGCGCGCAGTTCGGGGAATTCCGACCATTCGAAAAAGCAGTTCGGATACTCCGCGAAGCTCGCGGCGATCAGGGCAGCGAGCGGCTCGGAATCGGAATCGCGGGCGTCGCGGATGGGCGGGAGCAGGGCGGTCATGATGACCGCTTAAGGCTTATGCGGTTGCACGAATAGAGTGCGGTTCCGCAAGTCCGCATTCCCTCAGCGCAACAGCGCCAGCGCCGCATCGACCGAAAGCTTCGCGGCAGCGACCGCCAGCAGGCCGTAGCACCAGATGAACAGCGTCTTCTGGTCGAGCTTGCGGTGCACGACATGCCCGAGCCAGATGCCGATCGGCACGGCCGGCGCGAGCGCAAGCGCGCCCCAAAGGGCCTCGGTATGCTTCAGCCCCAGCGCGAAATAAGGCGGCAGCTTCAGCCAGTTGCCAAGGGTGAAGAGCGCGATGGTCGTGCCCACCAGCGTGCTCTTGGGCAGGCCGCGCCCGAGCAGATACATCGCGACCGGCGGTCCGCCCGCATGCGCGACGAAGGTGGTGAAGCCCGAGGCCGTGCCGGCGAGCAAAGCGAGCTTGCCCGAGACCGGGCGCGAGCCCGCAGCCGCGAGCCGCCCCTTCAGGAACCATTGCGCGGTGAAGGCAAGCGTCGTCAGCCCGATCAGAAGCGTGACGATACGCGGATCGATCCGGACGAAGACGAGATAGCCGATGCCGATTCCGACGACGAGGCCGGGCAGGAGCCAGGCGAGATCGGGCTTCGACCAGGTCGAGGCGCCGAAGCTGCGCAGCGCCATCATGTCCATCAGCGAGACCAGCATGGCGACCATGATCGCGGCGTCGAGCGGCTCGGTGACGATCGCCAGCAGCGGAATGCCGAGAATGGCCAGCCCGCCGCCAAAGGCGCTCTTGCCGATGGCGATGACGAGCGTCGTCGCCCAGCCGACGAGGTAGAACAGCGCTTCGCTCGGCATCAGATGATGGGGGCTGCCATGGCGGGGACGAACCGGTTTTTCGAGCCCTCATCCTGAGGAGCAAGGCGAAGCCTTGCGTCTCGAAGGATGCTCCAGCTCGCGGTGGCAGCGCCTCCTGGATCATCCTTCGAGACGCGATCCTGCGGATCGCTCCTCAGGACGAGGGCTATGGGGGTGAAGGCACGCGCTGCTCCCGCTTGGAAAACCGCACCCAGCCGGTTAGGCCAGTGAGACGGCACGATTCCGGCTTTCGCCTGAGTCGAGGGACCCTTGCCGCATTGGCGCCGAGACCGAGACGACATGACCGTCCTGCTGCCCTTCGTCATCAATGCCGGGCTGAACTTCGTCCTCGGTCTGCTCATCGCCTTCTTCCTCGGCCCGGCCGAGTTCGGCCGTTACGCCATAGGCGCGGCCATCATCGTGCTGGTCAATACGGCGCTGCTCGACTGGCTGAAGATATCGGCCCTGCGCTTCTATTCGTTGAAGACGCGCGAGACCCAGCCCGAGATCCGCGCGACGCTCGATCTTCTGGTCGCGGGCATCAGCATCTCGCTTTGCGGTCTGCTCGTCGTCGCCGTCGCTGTCGGCATCGACTTCAAATTGCCCGCGATGCTGCTCGCGGCCTCGGTGCTGGCGGGGATCGGTGCGGGGCTGTTCGACTATCACGGCGCGATCGCCCGGGCCCGCTTCCTCGATGCCGCCTATGCCCGGCTGATCATCGTCAAGAACATCATGGCGCTGATCCTGATGGTCGGCGGGGCCTGGCTGACGCGGGATCCGACGGTCGTGCTGCTAGGCGGCCTGCTCAGCGCCGCGGTCTCGCTCCTGGCGGTGCGCCGCGCGCTTGCCGATGCACCGCTCTCACTCGCCGCCGCGCGCAAGGACGTCGCCTGGAGCTTCTTCGTCTACGCACTGCCGCTCGTGGCGGGCAATGCGATCTATTCCTTGATCCCGCTGCTCAACCGTTCGCTGCTGGCCGATGCGCAGGGCTATGCCGAGGCCGGCTATTTCTCGCTCGCCTCCGATATGGGCCTGCGCCTGTTCGGGACGCTGGGGGCGACGCTCGAGATCGTGCTGCTGCGCGAGATCATCCGCCTCGACGAGACGCGCGGCCGGATCGCCGCGCAAAAGCGCATCGCCAAGAACGTCCCGCTCGTGCTGATGGTCGCCCTGCCGGTCGCTGTCGGGCTGTGGATGGTGCTGCCGGCCTTCGACCGCCTGATCGTGCCGCCGAGCTTCCAGGGCCGTTTCGCCACCTATATGGCGATCCTGATCCCGGGCTTCGCGGCGATCACGATCTTTCAGGCCGCCCTCTATCCGGTCTTCCTGATCGGCAAGCGCACCGGCATCGCAACGCTTGCCGCGCTGCTCGGGCTTGGCGTCAATCTCGCGCTCGGGCTCGGACTGGCGTCGACGCTGGGGCCTGCGGCCTACGCCTTCGGCCAGACGGCGGCCTTCCTGGTCGTGCTCGCGGTGATGGCGACGGCCGCCATGCGCGCTCTGCCGGTCTTGCCGCCGCTGCGCGATTGCGCCCTCGTCGTGCTGGCGACGGTCGTGATGGCTACCGTGATCTGGCCGCTGCGGCGGCAATTCTCCGCCCCGCTCGAACTCGCCTTGCAGGTCTCCATTGGCATTGCGGTCTATGGCGCGCTCATCCTTGCCTGCGATGTCGCGCGCTGCCGCACGACGGCGCGGCTCTGGTGGGCGACGCGGCGATAGGGCGCGGTTGAGAAGGGCACCTGCGGGCGCCTGAGGCAAGGCGCGGAAACGCTTCGTTCACCCTGTCCCTTGCCGGATCGCTAAGGTTAATTCGTTGATTTGGCGGGATTAACCGCCCGCCGCGCGCCGCAGAGTCAACGATTCACCATTCCTTCTCCAGCCGCTCGGCAGGCTCTCCGGCAGATTGATGTCGAGAGAGTTGCGTCATGCGCCCAGTCCTTCTCCTGCCGCTCGCCGCCCTTGTGCTGAGCGGGCCGGCCCTGGCCCAGAACTATGCCCAGCCGCTGCCGGGGGATCCGATGGCGACCGCCGCCTCGGGGCGGGGCAATTACGGCGGCGGTTTCATCGAGATGTTGATGACCGGCCGCGACCCGACGCCGATGGGCCGGGGTGGGGCGGTTTATAATCGCCCGGGCGCCTATGCCACCTATGGGCGTAGCACCCAGCCTGCGGCTTATCCGGCCGATCCGTTCGAGCCCGCGGCCCAGCCGCGTGCGCCCGGCCGCCGCATGGCCGCGCTCGGCCAGCCCGCAGAGATGGAGCGCCCGATCGAGCGCGTCATCGATCCGCGCTTCCGCAAGCAGGAGGTCGCCTATGACGGCCCGCAGAAGCCGGGCACGATCATCATCGACACGCCGCAGCGCTTCCTCTTCCTGGTTCAGCCGGGCGGGCGCGCCTTGCGCTATGGCATCGGCGTCGGTCGCCCCGGCTTCTCCTGGGCGGGCATGAAGACGGTCAGCCGCAAGGCGGAATGGCCGAGCTGGACGCCGCCGGCCGAGATGCTGAAGCGCCGCCCCGACCTGCCGCGCTTCATGCAGGGCGGGCCTGAGAACCCGCTGGGCGCGCGCGCCATGTATCTCGGCTCCTCGCTCTACCGCATCCACGGCACCAACGAGCCCTATACGATCGGCCAGGCGGTCTCCTCGGGCTGCATCCGCATGACCAATGACGATGTCATGGACCTCTATGAGCGCGTCCGCGTCGGCGCGAAGGTCCTGGTGATCTGAGATCATCCGGCTCGCATCGTCATTGCGAGGAGCGTGAGCGACGAAGCAATCAAGGAGGGCTCGCGCAAACCTCTGGATTGCTTCGCTTATGCTCGCAGTGACGGGTTGAACCCGCGCGAAAACTGATCGGAAAAAACGAAAGCCCGCCCGGCGCGAACCGGGCGGGCTTCGTGTTTGTCGACCCTGCGCGTCAACGGCTCTCTTCTTAAGAGTCCGAACAGGATCAATGCGAAAAACCGGTTCCCACTTTCTCGCATCCTGCTCTAGCGATCAGGTCCAGCTATCGTCGTCATCCCCGGCGAAGCTGGAGCCGTCGTCATAGCCGTCATCGGCGGGCACGTCGGCGTTGGCGTTCTGGTAGTTCGCCGGATCGGACGAGCCGTCATTGTAATTCGCATTGTCGCCCGCATTCTGCGTGCTGGCGGCGTCGTTGCTCTTGGTGGCGTCGGGCGTCGGCGGGTTGAACTTGGCGCTGTCCGAGATCGAGCCCAGATCGGCCGCCTTGGCTGCACCGCCGCCATGACCGCCGAAGGCATTGGTCAGGACATTGCCGAGCACCATGCCGCCGGCGACGCCGGCCGCGGTCGTGAGCGCGCTGGCCATGAAGCCGCCGCCTGACGGCGCCGGGGGCGCAGCCGCCTGGCCGGCCCAGGGGCCGGGCTGGGGCGCCTGCATCGGAGCCGCCTGCATCGGGCCGGGCTGGGGGCTGTTCCAGGCCGGGGAGGGCTGCCCCGCCGAGCGCTGCGGGAAGGCCGGCACCGAGCCCGGGCGCTGCGGTTCGGGCGCGCGTGGCGCGCCGCCGAAGATGCCTGACAGGAAGCCGCCGGATTGGGGGGCGGGCTCCGCCTGCCGGCTCTGCAGATCGCGGATTTGCGCCTGCAGATCCTCGACCTGCGCCTGCAGGTTGGTCAGCGCTTGTTCCTGCACATAGACCGCCTGCGCCATGGCGTAGGGTGCATAGGGCTGCTCGCGCAGGCGCTCTGAGATGAAGCGCTCAGCCTCGGGGTCGCGGGGCTGGTTGGCCGCCTGTTTCAGGCGGTCGAAAATCCCGGCGATCACGTCGCGTTCTTGCGGCGTCATCGTCATCTCCTCTTGTTCTGGGCGGCGCGGTCGCGCCGCCGCATCAAGAGGTGGTGGGTGCGTGTGACGGTATCAAGGCGGTGCCCCGGAACCGTCGGCTAAAGCGTTCTCGAGCGACGTGGATACCGGTCTGCCTGAAAACCGCGTCGAGGCGAAGTCCGAGGGCCATGTCCGATCCTGTTGGATCGGACATGGCCCTGGCCTCACATCGTGTCGGAGGTGAACTCGTCGAACTCCTCGCCCGGGGCCGGCTTCAGCAAGGTGCCGCGGTTCAGCACGACGACGGTCGTCCCGGTCGGCACCCGGCTGTGCAGGTCGATGATGTCCTGGTTGAACATCCGGATGCAGCCGCTGGAGACCGACTGGCCGATCGACCAGGGCTCCGAGGTGCCGTGGATGCGGTACATCGTGTCGCGGTCGCCCTGGTAGAGATAGAGGGCGCGTGCGCCGAGCGGGTTGTCGAGGCCGGCCTGCATGCCACCGGCCCAGGGGCCGTTCTTCTGGGGATCGCGCGCGATCATGGCAGGCGTCGGAGTCCAGCGCGGCCATGTTGCCTTGCGGCCGACGGTGGCGCGCCCGCGCCAGGACATGCCCTGCTTGCCGACGCCGATGCCGTAGCGGATGGCGCGGCCGTTCTCGCGGACGAGATAGAGGAAGCGGTTGTCGGTATCGACGACGATGGTGCCGGGCCGCTCGCGTGTCGGGTAGGACACTTCCTGGCGCAGGAACTTCGGATCGACCTCCGAAATATCGGTCGCCGGCAGCGGATAGGTCTCATCGGGCTGTTCGCCATACATGGCGAGGTATTCGGGGCTGACGCCAGGTGCGTGCGCCGCTTCGAAAGGCTCCTGCCGCGTGCTCACGCAGGCCGCGAGCAGAAGAGGCATCAGCAGCGCCGCGAGGCGCTTCAGGGGGAGGCTGGCGAAGGCGTAGGGCACGAAGGACATGAATGGGGCTCGATGGGTGAATCTGGCGGGCGACGGGTAACGAGGGAGCGACGCTCAAGTTCCAACGCCATGTCCCGATGCCTCTTTCAAGGTGCGCGACGTGGCCGTGGGGTGAACAGTGCGTGGCGAAATTGTGGCGGACATAAGCTGTGACGAATCAGCAACAATCATAATTCCTGTACGGGAGGCGACGAGCGCACTGCAATCATTGCGGGAATTCAGAGGCCGGTGTCGCGCGTGCAGGAGCTTTTATTGGTTCTAAACAAGGCGATAAGCTCCGATTTTAAGCATTTATTTAGCGATTTGGCAGCGAATCCGGAGATGTCGCGACGGCAACTGGCGACGATCGATGCTCCGGCTTCCGCTACAGAGGCGGCGAATCGCGCATGGCTCGGATCTCCTGGACGCATTGCGGCAGCGACCATGCCGATGCCTAACCAATCAAAAACTCCGGCTGGGTCAGATGCGCCAGAGATGCGCCTCGATTCAGCGGACCAACAGGCCGGGGAGGCCGGGTCCTTGAAGTCCATTCGCATCAAGATCGTCGCGATGTTGGCAATCGTCGCAGTCGGCGCCATCGTCTCGGCCGGGCTCAGCCTCTACGCCTTGTCGCGGGCCAACGACCTCAACCAACGCTCGAGCCTGCAGGGCGACATCGCTCTGCTGACCGAGCGGCTCAACGGCCTCGTCACCGGCGTGGTGATGGAGGCACGCGGTGTCTACATGTCGAAAGCTGCGGCGGAGGCCGAGCCTTTCGCCAAGGGGATGGAAAGCCGCTTCGAGCAGCTGCGCAAGCTGACAACGGACCTGAAGCGGCTTGCGCCCGCAAATGAGGGCGTGACGCGGATCGAAAAGGCAATCGGCGAATTCATCACCTTCCGCTCGGAGACCATCCGCCTTGGCCGCGAGGTCTCGACGACGGCGGCGAATGCCCAGGGCAACAACGAGCTCAACCGCGCCAACCGCAAGGCGCTGAACGACGTCCTCGTTACTTTCGGCGCGCAGAATGAGGCAGCCGCCAATGCGCTCGGACAGGAGGCCGATGTCTTCACCAAGCAGGTGCAATGGATCTTGCCGACCGTGCTGCTGGCGGCGCTGCTGGCGTCACTGGCCGCGGCATTGCTGTTCGCGCAACGCTCGATCACGCGGCCGCTGATTGATCTGGGCGGCGTCATGCAGCGCCTGACCGCTGGCGATACCAAGCTCGAGGTGCCTCACATCGGACGCCAGGACGAGATCGGCGCGATGGCGCGCGCGGTTTCAGTCCTGCGCGAGAGCACCGAGCAGGTTGCCGTGCTTCAGGAGCAGGAGCGCGCAGCCTCGGCCGCTCGCCTGGCGCGGGTGCAGTCGATGGAAGCAGTGGTGACGGATGTCGGTGAGGTCGTCGCGGCCGCGGCGTCGGGCGATTTCTCGGCGCGGCTCGAGATCGAGCATGCCGACGAGCAGATGCAGAAGCTGGTGGCCGGCATCAACGAGATCAATGCGGTGGTTGATTCCGCCACATCCGAATTCGCCGCCGCCCTGCAGGCGGTGGCGGGCGGCGACCTGACCGCCCGGATCGAGACTGCCTATCGCGGCAAGTTCGCCGAGCTCAAGGGCGCGATCAACGAGACGGTCGACCGGCTGTCTTCGACGGTGCGCACGATCCAGACGACCTCGGCGGATGTCGGCCTGGCCGCGCGCGAGATCACCATGGGCGCCGACGACCTGTCGAAGCGCACCGAGGAGCAGGCCTCGTCGCTGGAGGAGACCGCGGCCACGACCGAGGAGCTCGCCGCCTCGGTGAAGGCCTCGGCCCAGGCCTCCAGGCAGGCCGC
>NZ_PQFZ01000030.1 GCF_002917105.1 Allobosea psychrotolerans | reverse complement strand
CCAAACACACCTTTATCGCGGGGTGGAGCAGCCCGGTAGCTCGTCAGGCTCATAACCTGAAGGTCGTTGGTTCAAATCCAGCCCCCGCAACCAAACTATACAAGCCGCCCTTTGGGGCGGCTTTTTGCGTTTCCGGACTGTCTTCCGCGATGCAGAGGCCGGGCTCCTGACACGACTCGGTGCTCCCCTTCGGCATTGAGAGGATACGCCCCATACGGCGTGGAAACGGGTGGCTCCCACCGTCCCAAACAGGAATAATCCAGGCCGATGAGCCCGTTTGAAACCCAGGCGGGCCGCTCGTAACCGCGAGGACAAGACATGGCTCCCAATACAGGCAAGATCCATATCGGCACCGGCGGCTGGGTGTTCGAGCCTTGGCGCGGTACGTTCTATCCCGACGGCCTGTCGCAGAAGCGCGAGCTCGAATATGCCGGCAGCAAGCTGACCTCGATCGAGATCAACGGCACCTATTACGGCTCGCAGAAGCCCGAGAGTTTTGCCAAATGGCGTGCGGAAACGCCCGACGGCTTCGTCTTCGCGCTCAAGGGCTCGCGCTACATCACCAACCGCCGCATCCTCGCGGAAGCGGCGCCTTCGATCGAGAAATTCATCACCGGCGGCGTGCTCGAGCTGAAGGAGAAGCTCGGGCCGATCAACTGGCAGTTCATGCCGACAAAACGCTTCGATCCGGCCGATTTCGAGGCCTTTCTGAAGCTCCTGCCGCATGAGGTCGATGGCCAGGCGATCCGGCATGCGGTCGAAGTCCGGCATGACAGCTTCCGCTCGCCCGATTTCATCGCCCTGCTGCGCGAATACAAGGTCGCCGTGGTGGTCGCGGGCGATTCCGATTACACCCAGATCGCCGATGTGACCGCGCCCTTCGTCTATGCCCGGATCATGGGCACGAAGGAGGCGCAGCCGAAGGGCTATTCCGAGAGCGATCTCGATGCCTGGGCGAAGCGGGCGCGCGAATGGGCCGGCGGCGGGGCGCCGACGGATCTGCAGGCCGTCGCCTCGGTCGGGCCGGCGGCTGCGCCACGAGACGTTTTTCTCTACGTCATCAGCGGCGACAAGGTCCGCAATCCCGCCGCCGCCATGGCGCTGATCGAGCGCCTCAGTGCGAAGGGTTGACGCGTGGCCTGAGGACGCCTGGTTTCAGGCGACGTCCTGGCAGACATCGACCCATTGCGCCTGGGTCAGGGCCGCCATCCGCTCCGGATTGATCCGCAGGGCGCTCTGGGGCGAGCCCGCCGCCGGCACGACCTCGTCGAAGGCCCTGAGCGACAGATCGCAATAGACCGGCAGCGGCGTCGCCAGGCCGAAGGGGCAGACGCCGCCGACGGGATGGCCGGTGAGCGCCACGACCTCCTCGGCGTCAAGCATGCGCGGCTTGCCACCGAGCGCCGCCTTGACCTTCTTGTTGTCGAGCCTGGCATCGCCGCGCGCGACGACGAGCACGACGCGCTCGCCGATGCGCAGTGACAGGGTCTTGGCGATACGGGCGGGCTCGACGCCATGCGTCGCCGCCGCGAGCGCGACCGTCGCACTGCTCTGCGGCGTCTCGATGATGCTGATGTCGGGGGCGTGCTCGGACAAGAAGGCGCGGACTGAAGCGAGGCTCATCCCATCATCCTACCGAACATCCAGGCGATGACCAGAGCCGCCAGCGCCGGCACGCCGAAGACGGCAAGCCCGATCGGCAGCTCCTCTATCACGCTGTAGCCGGCGCGGCTGACGCCGATCCAGAGATTGACCAGCGCCGCAACCAGCCAGAGCGGGATGAACAGCCTGACCGCGAAGGCGATCGGATTGCCTCCGGAGATGCCGAGCCGCGGCGCCAGGAAGAGCAGGAAGCCGAGCAAGGCGAAGCCGCCGGCGATCACCTTGATGGTGTGCATGGGCTCAGGCCTCCTTCGGTCGCAGGGACAGGGCTTCCCAGGCCGCGACGAGCACGAGAATGGCGGTCGCCGAGAGGCTGAAGGCCAGCGGCGGCAAAAAGCCCGGCAACAGCGCCAGCACAGCGAGCAGGCCGAGCCCGACCAGATGCGAGAGCGGATACCAGCCGGCCGTGACCTTCTTGAACAGCAGATTGCCGAGCAGGTAGAAGCCGGGCCCGGCAATGACGGCGATGGCGACCTTCGCCTCGGTGTGCCCGCCGGGATGGGCCAGCACGAACTCGTCACCGACGGCGACCAGGATGATCCCGGCGACCAGCAGCAGATGGATATAGGTGTAGGCGATGCGGGCGATCGCCCCAGGGTCGTCGGAATGGGCGATCCGCTCGCTGCCGCGCTCGGCGCCGATATGGAAATAGATCCACCACATCGCGATCGAGCTCAGAAAGGCGTTGGCGAAGGCCAGCATGTTGGCCGGGGTCGCGGCGAGCTTCGCCGCGGTCGCGCCGGTCACCAGGATGGATTCCCCGAGCGCGATGATGATGAACAGAGCACAGCGTTCGGCCAGATGGCCCCCCTCGACATCCCAGTCGCTGGTCGTCGAACGGCCGAGGCCGGGAGCGCGGAAGCCGAGCGCGGGGCCGGCATATTCGATGGCCAGCGCCAGCGCCCAGAGCCCGAAGCGCATCTCGCCGTCAGCCAATCCCCCTGTGATCCAGAACAGCCCGGACAGGCTAAGCCAGAGCGTGATGCGTCGAAAATTGCGGAAATTCGCCGGGCTATAGGCCCTCAGGCTCAGCATGGTGAAGATGCTGCGCCCGAGCTGCATCGCCACATAGGCGCAGGCGAAGATCAGGCCGCGTCCCTCGAAGGCTTCCGGCAGGGAGGTCGAGAGAATCAGGCCGGCGAACATCAATGCGAACAGCATCAACCGCACCGGCGTCGTCTCAGGGTCGAGCCAGTTGGTCACCCAGCTCGTATAGACCCAGACCCACCAGACCGCGCCGAGCAGCAGCACCGCCTGGGCGAGGCCGAGCGGCGAAAAATGCTCCAGCAGCGTGTGCGAGATCTGGGTGATCGCGAAGACGAAGACGAGATCGAAGAACAGCTCGACGAACGAGACCTTATTGTGCTGATGCGCGACGCGTTCGCGCAGCAGCGTGCGTCCGCCATGGTCCTGCGTCATGCCGCCCTCATCCCCACGGGGGTAGAGTAAGGCCCTGTTGGGGAAGACGTCGACCCCCTCGTCAAGAATGCAGCGTCATCCCGGGACGATCTTCGGTCGCCCGGAATGATGGGGAGGGGGAAGCGGGTGTGCCGCCTCAATGCCGGAAGTGGCGGTGTCCGGTGAAGACCATGGCGAGGCCGGCCTCGTCGGCGGCCTTGATGACCTCGTCGTCGCGCAGCGAGCCGCCGGGCTGGATCACCGCCGTCGCGCCGGCCTCGGCTGCCGCCAGCAGGCCGTCGGCGAAGGGGAAGAAGGCGTCCGACGCCACGACCGAGCCCTTGGCCAGGCTCTCGGTCGAACCCAGCGCCTTGGCGGCCTCGCCCGCCTTCCAGGCCGCGATGCGCGAGGAATCGACCCGGCTCATCTGGCCGGCGCCGATGCCGACGGTCGCGCCATTCTTGACGTAGACGATGGCGTTCGACTTGACATGCTTGGCGACGCGGAAGGCGAAGCGCAGATCGGCGAGCTCGGCCTCGGTCGGCTGGCGCTTGGTGACGACCTTGAGTTCCATGTCGTCGACGACGGCGTTGTCGCGGGCCTGGGCGAGGAAGCCGCCCGAAACGGTGCGCAGGGACAGGCCGGGGGCTCGCGGGTTCGACAAGCCGCCCGTCAGCAGCAAGCGCAGGTTCTTCTTGCCGGCGATGACCGCGATCGCCTCCTCATCGGCGTCGGGCGCGATGATCACTTCGGTCAGGATCTTGACGATCTCGCGGGCGGTCGCCCCGTCCAGCGTGCGGTTGAAGGCGATGATGCCGCCAAAGGCCGAGACGGGGTCGCAGGCCAGCGCACGGGCATAGGCCTCGCTGAGCGTGGCGCCGGTCGCGACGCCGCAAGGGTTGGCGTGCTTGATGATGGCGCATGCGGCCGAGATCGCCGGGTCGAATTCCGAGACGCATTCGAAGGCGGCGTCGGTGTCGTTGATGTTGTTGTAGGAGAGCTGCTTGCCCTGGAGCTGGCGTGCGGTGGCGACGCCGGGACGCTGTTCCGGGGTGCGGTAGAACGCTGCCCATTGATGCGGATTCTCGCCATAGCGCATCGTCTCGGCAAGCGCGCCGCCGAGCGCGCGATAGGCCGGCGCCGTGTCGCCGAGTTCATTGGCGAGCCAGTTCGAGATCGCCGCATCATAGGCGCCGGTGCGGGCATAGGCCTTCTGAGCGAGCTTGCGGCGCAGCGTCAGCGTGGTTGCGCCCTTATGCGCCTCGAGGTCGGCCAGCACGGCGGCGTAATCGGCCGGCTCGACCACCACAGCGACGTCGTTGTGATTCTTGGCGGCAGCCCGGATCATCGCCGGGCCGCCGATATCGATGTTCTCGATGCAGTCGTCATAAGGCTTGCCGGCCGCGACCGTCGCCTCGAAGGGATAGAGATTGACGACGAGCAGGTCGATCGGCGCGATGCCGTGGCCGAGCATCGAGGCCTGGTGCTCGGGATGGGAGCGAATGGCGAGCAGGCCGCCATGCACCTTCGGGTGCAGCGTCTTGACGCGCCCGTCCATCATCTCGGGAAAACCGGTCAGGTCCGAGACATCGGTCACGGGCAGGCCGGCTTCGGCGATCGCCTTGGCGGTGCCGCCGGTCGAGACCAGGGCAATGCCGAGGCGGTTCAGGGAGCGGGCGAAATCGATCAGCCCGGTCTTGTCGGAGACGGAAAGGAGGGCGCGTTCGACGCGGCGAAGCTCTGTCGGCATCTGGGTTCAGTCCGGTGCTGGCTTAAAAACTGTTGCGCGCGAGCTATCATGCTGCAGCGCGCAAAGCAAAACTCGTTGCCGTGAAGGCTCAGGCCTCGGCCGGCGGGTCGAGCGGCAATTCGATCGGAGCTGGCTCGCTGCGGAGGCGCGCGCTGCGCGGCGGGGCGGCGCTGACGCGGCTGAAACGCCAGATGATCCGCGGCGTCGCCACGGCGTCGAAATCGATGCAGAGCTGTTCGGTGCGGCGCCCGCCATCGGCCGAGGCGAGGAAGATGCTCTCCTCGATCGTCACGCGCAGCCCGCCGGCGTCGAAGGCCCAGACCTCGCCGGAGGGCAGCGCCAGCAGCGCGCCCTCGCCCTCGCGGATCAGGCTCGGCTTGACGCTGGGGTGGAGATGGAAGCGCGCCACCGCCGGTAGCGTATCGCGCTCGGCGGACAAGGCGATCTCGTCCTCGCCGGTGAGCGATGAGCCGTCCTTGGCGAGCATCAGCCGGCGCGTATGCACGGCGCCCAGGCTGCGGCGGTAGCCGTCATGGCTTGCGACCCATTCCGGGCCGGCTTGCGTATCCTGACGCGCGACCCGCACGTCCTGCGGGCCGGCGATGATCCGTCGTTCGCCGAGCACCAGCCCGAAGGTTGCGCTGGAGCGCTCATCGAGGGTGAGCGTCGAATGCGCCGCGGTGCTGCGCATGGCAAGGCGCAATTCCGGCGGGCCGAAGCGGCTCGTGCCGCAATTGACGACGATACGCTGACCGCCGCTGGAAAATTCGAAGGCGAGACAGCCGGCATGCGCCTCGATCGACTGCGCGCCGCGCGGTGCCGCACCGGCATCGACCACGACGATGCTGCGGTCTCCCGACAGCCGACTGTAGCCGGAATAGGCCGCCTGCTCGATCGGCCGGGCGCGGGCGTCGTCATAGGCGGCAAGCGTCGCCATCAGATCGGGCGGTGTCGTGCCCATGCCGTTGAACAAGGCGAGCGCGCCGTCGCCATGCCGGAACAGCCTGAGATGCGGCATCATCCGCTCGATCGCCATCAGCACGCCGCGCGGCGGCTCCAGCCCGCGCGCCGCGAAGGTCTCGCGCAGCGGCAGGAGATCGAGCAGAAGCTCGATCAACTGCCGGGGGTTGCGGCTGAGATGGCCGCCATCGGGCAGAATCTGGTGGTCGAGCTCGTCGGAGAGCGCCAGATCATAGCGCCGGCGGCGCGCATCCTGCCCGTCCAGGCAGATCGTCGCGAAGGAGACCGCGATCAGGCATTGCAGCCTTGCCACCCCGTCGACCGCGCCGGCCAGGGCCAAGGTCAGCCGGTCGGTCAGGCGCGAGATATGGCGCAGGAAGCGCTCATAAAAGGCGTGGTCGGCGCCTTCGAGCAGCAGGGGCGAATGCGACAGGAAGGAGATCAATCGCCTTGCCGCGACATGGGGGCGGCGCGAGACCTCGTTGCGGTAGCGTTTCCTGGCAATGAAATCCTCGACCAATGCGCGCGCATTGGCGCGTGCGATCGCGGTGTCGGCGGAGCGCATATGGCGCAGCCAGCCGAAGCCGTGCAGCGCCTCGGCCCAGGCATCGCTCGGCGGCGCGCAATCGAAGGGTGATTCGCCATGGGTGCGCAAGGTGCGGCCGGCGAAGGCGTAATAGCCGGAATAGATGTCGCCCGCCGTCGTCGGATCAGCGGTGCGCAAATCATGCGGCGCAAACAAAAGCCGCGTCGCGGGGGCTCTGCCAAACGGCCAAGCCTTGCGGGCCACGCCGACGAGATGGCCACGGGTCCGCCGCGCCGCCCGTCCGATCGCAGCCCGGGCAAGTCCTCGTCGCTCAGACCAGCCGCTCAATGCCCACGCATGCCCCGTACCCGCGCATGGCGTCCCACCATGCGAATCCCGGCTTCGTCATAGAGCATGATGCCGAAAAGGGGAAACCGGTCTTCGGCCGGTACCATGCTCTAAGCTTTTGATAAGAGGCCGATTCAGCCACCCGTCTCTCGCCTGATCAGGCGGCATGCGTAAAATCCCGCCCACCCCGACAAACGTGGCCCATCATGTTTCAGCTGGTGCGGCAGGGTCCGCAGATCGCCATGGCGGTCGATCGCGCCCTCGACACCGCCGATCTCGTCGGCGGTGATGGGCGAGCGCTTGAAATCGGGATTCTCCGCCAGGAAAACCGCGATCTGCTGTTCGCCCTCCTGCGGTTCGAGCGAACAGGTGCAGTAGATCAGGCGTCCGCCTGGCCTGGTCAGGCGCGCGGCGGCTTCCAGCAGGCGCGCCTGCAATGCGGCGAGCTTGTCGCGGTCTTCCGGCGTCTTGGTCCAGGCGACGTCGGGATGGCGGCGGATCGTGCCGGTGGCGCTGCAGGGCGCATCGAGCAGAACGGCGTCGAAGGGCTCCGCCTGCCAGAGCGCCGCGTCCTTGGTGACGATCTCGGCGGAGAGCCCGAGTCGCTCCAGATTGGCCCTGAGGCGGCGCAGGCGCGGCCCCGAACGATCGACGGCGGTGACGCTGGCGCCTGCCGCGGCGAGCTGGGCGGTCTTGCCGCCAGGCGCGGCGCAGAGGTCGGCGATGCGCTCGCCGGGTTTGGGCGCCAGCAGGCGAACCGGCAGGGCGGCTGCGGCGTCCTGCACCCACCAGGCGCCTTCATCGAAGCCGGGCAGGCCGGTGATGCTCTGGCGTTCGCGCAGCCGGACCGAGCCGGTCGGCAGCAGGAGCCCGTCGAGCTTCTCGGCCCAGCCGGCCGCGTCGTCCTTGACGCTGATGTCGAGCGGCGGTTCGTCGCGATGGCTGGCGGCGATGGCGGCGGCGGTCTCCTCGCCATAGCTCTCGATCCAGCTCTCGGCGAGCCATTCCGGCGTGTCGAGGAAGGGGTCGAGCGCCTCGCCGAGGATGGCGTCGCGTTCGCGGGCGAGACGGCGCAGCAGTGCGTTGCCGAGCGAGACATAGCGCGAGGAGCGTGCATCCTCATGGAGATGGCGGATGGCGAGATCGACGGCGGCATGGTCGGGCACGTCGAGGAAGAGGATCTGGGCCGCCGCAGCGACCAGGATCGGCTCAAAGGGGCCGGAATTGCGCGGGCTGCCGCGCTCGAGCCTGGCATTGATCGCATGCTGGATCGTGCCGAGCCGGCGGAAGGCGGTGATCGCGATGGCGCGCGCCAGAGCGGCGTCGGCGGCATCGAGCCCGAATGTCGGCGCGAGCCGCTCATAGGTCTCGTCCAGCGCCAGCCGGGCCTTGAGCACCTCGTCGATCAGCGTCGCCGCAAGGCGCCGTGCCGGCAGGCCCGGCACAGGCTCGCCTGTCTGCGCCGCGGTCTCGTTCAGTTCGGGGCTCACATCTGCTTGCTTGACCATGTCAGCCCCAGGGACCGGGCGTGCGGTCGCTGTTCCAGGGGCTCTGGCTGGCCTGGCTGGTGAAACCGCCGGCGGTGCCGACGCCGCTTGTGCCGAGGCCTTTGGCGCGAGCCTGCTCCATCAGTGCGGCGATGCGATTGCCGGTATCGGGGTGGGTCGAAAACAGGGAATCCATGCCGCGTCCGCTCAGGGGATTGATGATGAACATGTGCGCCGTAGCAGGCTTCGCCTCCGCCGTCTCGTTGGGAATATGCGCGACGCCTCCGGCGATCTTGGCCAGAGCGTCCGCCAGCCAGACCGGATTGCCGGCGATTTCGCCGCCGAGCCGGTCGGCCTCGTATTCGCGCGAGCGCGAGATCGCCATCTGGATCACCATGGCGGCAAGCGGCGCGAGCACCGAAATCAGGATCTGGACGATGAGCCCAGGGCGGTTCTCGCGCGAGCCGAAGACCATGCCGAATGTCGTGAGCGAGGAGATCGCGCCGGCCATGGTCGCGGTGATCGTCATGGTCAGCGTGTCGTGGTTCTTGATGTGGGCGAGCTCATGGGCCATCACGCCGGCCAGCTCCTCATAAGTGAGCGTGCGCAGGATGCCCGTCGTCGCGGCAACGGCGGCGTTCTGCGGATTGCGGCCGGTGGCAAAGGCGTTGGGCTGGTCCTCCTGGATCAGATAGACGCGTGGCATCGGCATGTTGGCGCGGGCGGCGAGGTCGCGGATCATGCCGTAGAGTTCGGGCGCACTCGCCTCATCGACCTCCTGCGCGTTATGGGCGGCGAGCGCCAGCCTGTCGGAATTCCAGTAGCTGAAGAGATTGGTCGCGGTCGCGATGGCAAGCGCCACCAGCATGCCGCCCGGGCCGCCCAGCAGATAGCCGACCACGGCGAAGAGCGCGGTGAGGCCAGCCATCAGCACGAAGGTACGGACGTAGTTCATCATGGCTCCCTTGCGGACCATGCGGGCCAGAGGCGCAGTGCCCCTCCCGCGATGCGGATTTCCGCCTTATGTGGTGAAGTGGATGCCGATCCCGCAAGAGCCGTGGAAGAGACGAGATGATGCCGCCAATGACCGAAAAGCCCATCGACCAGCCTCTCGCCGTCGCGCAGGAAGCCGCGCCGGCCAAGCCGCTTTCGCCAGCGGCGCAGCGCGCCCTTGCCGAGGCGCAGGCGCGGCGCGCCGAGATCGACGCCCACGCGGCCGAAGTCGCCAGGGACAAGGAGATCAATGGCCGCGGCGGCCTGGAGCCGGCGCGCTACAATGATTGGGAGGTGAAGGGCATCGCGAGCGATTTCTGAGGCAACGCCGGACAGCGTCCTCATGCGCATGGTTCCGATGGCGCATGGTTGCCAATTGGCGCGGCTGCGGCCAAAGACGAACCCCATATGTCACGGATGTCTCGGATGAACAGCGACGACAAGCGTCTCGCCGCGTTGCGGCGGCTTTTGACCGAGGCGCATCAGAAGCTCGGGCTCAAGCTCGGCTTCCAGCTCTGGGACGGCTCGCATGTGCCGGCCGACTGGCCGCAGGGCGGGCTGGCCATCGCCATCCGCGACCCCGGCGTCGTCGCCGCGCTGCTGCGCAAGCCCAAGCTCGACACGCTGCTGAACCTCCACGTCACCGACCGGATTTCGCTGCTCAACGGCTCGATCTTCGATCTCGCGGCGGCGCGGCCGGAGGGCAAGGTCGGCAGGCTGGCGCGCGGCATTTCGAAGGCGGCCGCCTTCGATGTCGTCCGTCGCTTCCTGTTTGCGCCGGGCGCAGCGCCCAGCGCCGTGGCCCATATCAAGGGCGACGAGATCGCCCGCGATGGCGCACCCGCCACCAACAAGGCCAATATCGCTTATCACTACGACGTCTCGAACGCCTTCTACCGGCTCTTCCTCGATGAGGAGATGGTCTACACCTGCGCCTATTTCACGGAAGATCATGGCGATCTCGACCGCGCCCAGCGCGACAAGCTCGACATGATCTGCCGCAAGCTGCGGCTGAAGCCCGGAGACCGCTTTCTCGATATCGGCTGCGGCTGGGGCGCGCTGATCTGCCATGCCGCGCAGCATTACGGCGTCGAGGCGCATGGCGTGACGCTGGCCGAGGAGCAACTGGCCCTGGCGCGCGAGAAGGTGGCGCGGCTCGGCCTGGAGGGGAAGGTCACGCTCCATCTCAAGGATTTCACGCAGATGGACGGCGAGTTCGACAAGATCTCGTCGATCGGCATGTTCGAGCATGTCGGCATCGCCAACCACCCGACCTATTTCAAGGCGGTGAACCGGCTGTTGCGCCCGCGCGGCTTGTATCTGCACCACACGATCTCGCGCCGCGCCAAGAAGACCGATAAGGCCTTCAACAAGATGCCGGCGGAATACCGCGCCCTGGTGCGCTACATCTTTCCCGGCGGCGAGCTCGACCATCTCGGCATGTCGATCGCCAATCTCGAGCGCAACGGCTTCGAGGTGCATGATGTCGAGGGCTGGCGCGAGCACTACCAGCGCACGACGCGGCTCTGGTGGGAGCGGCTGGACGCCCGCAAGGCCGAGGCCGAGGCCGAAATCGGCCCCGAGCGCACCCGGATGTGGCTGCTTTATCTCGCCGGCTGCTCGCTGGCGTTCGAGCGCGGCGGTGCGCTGATCAACCAGACGCTGGTCTCCAAGCGCCGCAAGGGCGCCTCTGGCCTGCCGCTGACGCGTGAGGATCTGTATCGGCGGTAGGGCGTGGGCAATAGGCAGTCGGGTCTCACGACTGCCGACTGCCGTCTTTTTACTTCTTCACGAAGAGATCGAGCTTTCCGTAATGCTCGGCCAGCAGGTAGTAGAAGGTCAGGCGCGACTTGGTCTTGTCGGCCTTCATATGCTCGCATGTCGCCTTGATCGAGGCATCGAGATCGGCGGTCTTCAGGCCGAGCTTCTTCTTCAGGAAATTCTCGCGAACGCGATCCAGTTCGGCAGGGTCGGAGCAGGCGACGTAGCGCGTATCGGCCTTGCCCATGACGAGGGCGTAGGATTTCGACATTCCGGCAAAGGCCGCCTCATTCAGCGGCTTCTTGGCGAATTTCTTGACGTCAGCGAGATGATCCATCTGTAGCCCCTTGTGAGCCCGGCGCTTGCGCGCTTGGCGTGTGTCTGATGTCGAGCCAGGAAACGTTAACGCGCTTTTTTGTCGCAGGCGAGGGGCGAAAAAGCCGTGGCAGGGCTTTTTCCATGTTGCGCCGCATCAATCATGCGCCTCTCGTTCTGCGTGGGCGATATGTCCGTTGCCCCTCCAGGACGGGTTGAGGTGCGGCTCACGGAATGCTGCGATGCAATGCAAATGAACCGGAGATTGCAGACCGATGAAGCCGACGATCCTGATGGCGCCGCGGATGCCTGCGCGCCTCGTCGAGCGCCTGCAGGAGCACTATGTGCTGCTGGGCCCAATGGAGCGTTCCGCGCCCGACGCCCTGCCGGAGGGCGCCGAGGCCGCGCAGGCGCTGCTCACCATCGGATCGCTGAAGACCGACGCTGCGCTGATCGACGCGCTGCCGAAGCTCGGATTGATCTCCTGCTACGGCACCGGCATCGAGGGCGTGGACCGGGCCTGTGCGAAGGCGCGCGGCATCAAGCTGTGCAACGCCGCCGACGCCAATGCGACGAGCGTCGCCGAATTCGCCATGGGCCTGCTGCTGGCCTCGGCCCGCCGGATCGGCGCTGCCGAGCGTTTCGTGCGGGCCGGGCGCTGGCAGGGCAATTCGGTCCAGCGCATGCCCGATGTGCCGGGCTTGGCCGGGCGCAAGCTCGGGATCTACGGGCTGGGCGCCATCGGCACCCGCATCGCGAGCCGCGCCGCCGCCTTCGAGATGACGATCGGCTATCACAACCGGTCAAAGCGCTCTGAGGTGCCCTATCTCTACCATGACAGCCTGCTCGGTCTCGCAGACTGGGCCGATGTGCTGATCGTGGCGGTGCGCGCCAGCATCGAGACCCGCCACGCCATCAATATGCAGGTGCTGCGCGCGCTCGGACCGGAGGGCCATCTCATCAACATCTCGCGCGGCATCGCGGTCGATGAGGAGGCTTTGTGCGAGGCGCTGGAGACCAATCTGATCGCGGGGGCGGCGCTGGATGTCTATGAGCACGAGCCGCAGGTGCCCGACCGGCTCAAGGTGCTCGAGAATGTCGTGCTGACGCCGCATATCGCCGCCAATGCGGAATCGGCGCAGATTGCCCAGCAGGATCTGCTCCTCGGCAATCTGGAGGCCTATTTCGCGGGCAAGCCGCTGCTCTCGCCGGTCGCGCTGTAAGGGCTAAGAGCAGGTTTGGACATGTGAGCCCGCATCCTGAGGAGCCGCGTCGCGGCGTCTCGAAGGATGCTCCAGATGGTTCGGGAGCCTCCTGGAGCATCCTTCGAGACGCGCTCCTGCGGAGCGCTCCTCAGGATGAGGGCTCGCGGAGTTGCCAAATGGTCTCTAAGGCGCCTGGGAGCAATGCTCCCAGCTTTTGGGATCTACGGCAGGACGACGACGGGCGTGCCCATGCGGACGCGCTGGTAAAGATCGACGACATCCTCGTTATGCATGCGAAAGCAGCCATAGGAGGCGAAGGTGCCGATCGTATTGGGCATGTTGGTGCCATGGATCGCATATTCGCCGCCCGGCCCGAGGCCGATGACGCGCGCGCCCATCGGGTTGCGCGGCGAGCCGCCGGGAATGACGTCGGGCAGGCGCGGATTGTCGCGCTTGACCGAGGCGGGTGGGCTCCAGGCCGGATCGACCTGCAATTCCTCGACATATTTGACGCCGCGCCATTGCTTGCCGGCCTTGCCGACGGCGATCTGGTAGCGGATCGCGGTGCCCGGCGCATTGACGAAATAGAGCCGGCGCTCGGCCGTGCGGATCACGATCGTGCCGGGCAGGTAGCGCGCATCGGGCGCCTCGACGAGCTCGCGCGCCAGCACGGGCCGGCCGGCGAAGACGATGAAGAGCAGCGACATCGCCGCGGCGAAGCGCAGGTCGATCGGAGTATGCCGTCTGGTCACGATTGAGCCTCCCGCAATCCAGGTTGCGGCAGATCTCGCGCGGCGCCAGTGAATCAGCGGTTGAGCGATATGGTGAAGCCTGGATTCAGGATGAATCGCGGGTGAATTGCGCGGTTAGCCCTGCAACGCCTTCATCCGTTCCAGCGCAGCATCGATGTCGCTCTCCGACAGCGCCAGGCCGAAGCCGAAACGCAGCACGTCGCCCCGGTGGTCGGTGGCGATGCCGAGCTTCGCCAAGGCCGCTTCGAGCGCGCCGGCGGCCGGCGTCCTGAAGGCCAGGAAATTGCCGTGACCGGTGGGGTCGTGCAGCGGTGTGATGATCGCGTCGCGGGCGAGTCCGGGGAGGTCCAGCGTATCGAGCCCGGCGAGGAAGCGCTGCATCAGGGCGATCGCATGCGCGTGAATCTGCGCCGCGTCGAGAGCCTCTCCTTCCATCCAGTCGAGCACGGCGCGCATGCGATAGAGGCCGGACGGGTCGAAGGTTGCGCCGAGGAAGCGCCCGCCGTCAGTGGGGTAGCCGACCGTGCTGCCGGCAGGTGCAGCGAGCGCCCCAAAAGCCGCGAACCAGCCGGTGTCGCGCGGGCGCGGACCAAAGCCCGGCGGGCAGTGCATGAAGCAGCTGCCCTCGCCGGCCATGGCGTATTTGTATCCGCCTGCGATGTAGAAAGCGCGGTTGGCGATGGCGGAGAGGTTCGTCGGCAAAGCGAGATAGCCGTGATAGCCGTCGATGGCGATGAAGGTCTCGGGCGAGGGCACGGCACCGATGAGAGCAGCGAGATCGCCGCTGGTCGCGCCGGAATTGAACAGGACCTGGCTGAGATAGATCAGGTCGTGGCCGCCGGCTGCGATCGCCGCCCTGAGCCGTTCATGCAGGCTCGGCAAGGGCTCGGCCGCGACCTCCTCCAGCACGATCAGCCCCTCTTCGGCCAGCCGCGAGAGCTGCCGCCGCGCGGTGTGGAACTCCGCCCCGGTGGTCAATATGCGCGGCAGCCCGTCCATCGGCAGGCAGGAGAGCAGGCGGCGCAGGAATTCATGCGTGTTGGGCGCAAAGGCGATCGTCGCCGGATCGGGCAAGGCGAGATGCCGGGCGATGCCGGCCTGGACGGCCGGAATGACCTCGCCGAAGACGACATCCCATTTATCGCCGGCGCGCGCGGCTGCATCCAGCCAGGCCATCCCCTGTGCCGCGAAGGTGACGTCGGGCCAGTCATGATGGCTGTGCGCGGCGAGGTTGATGCGCTCGGGAGCGGCGCCGCGAAAGCGCAGGAAATGTCGCGTCCAGTCCCCGGCCTCGCCCATCAGGCCGCCCCGTAGCTGAAGCCCATGCGCCGGCGCAAGGCGTCGGGCAGGGCCGGCAGGTCGCGCGGGCCGAGCAGATAGGTCGAGAGGTGGAAGAGATCGATGAAGATGCGGTGCTTCTCCGCCGTCGCCTTGAGATAGCCGGAGCCCGATGAGCCGCCGGTGCCGGGCCTGACGCCGATCATGCGCTCGACCATCAAGGCATGTCGCAGGCGCCAGAGCGTCAGGCTCTCGTCGATGTCCATCAGCGCCTGCAGCAGCCGGAAGGGCAGTTGCAGCACCGGCATGTCGCGATAGAGCGAGATGAACAGGGCCGCCTCGATGGCGCGCGCCGACATCCGCCAGGTCGAGGTCGTGGCGTCGGGCTCGAACAGCGCCCGGAAGCGCGCGAGCGCCTGTTCGATCGCGGCCGTGTCGGCCTGGCGCTGCGGCTCGGGCAAAGCGGGGTCTGCGCTGATGCTGGTGGCGTCGCGCTGCAACGCGGCGATCACCGCAACCCGGTAGCTCTCGCGAAAGCTGTAGTCGCCCAGGGCCACGAAGGGCGTGCGCGCCAGCCAGGCGTCGAGCTGGGAGAGCAGCGAGGGATTTGTGTCCGCGCTCAGCTTGTCGCGGTCCTCGGGCGCGAGCCGCTCGCGCATGCTCTGCTCGTCGATGCGGATGCGGGCGTCGTCATGCAGGCCGAGCCGCGCCTCGATCAATCGGAACTGCACGGACTGGAAGCCCGAGGCCGGCGTCAGCAGGTCGCGGAATTCGAGGAAGCCCGCCGGCGTCATCGTCTCCAGCACGTCGAGCTGCCCGACCAGCAGCTTCAGGATCTCATGGATGCGGCTGAGCCCGGCATTGATGCGGCCGAGATGCTCGTCGGCGACCGTGCGCGCCGCGAAATCAGCCTGGATCCGGTCGAGCTCGTGCAGGATCTGCCGGAACCAGAGCTCATAGGCCTGGTGGACGATGATGAAGAGCATCTCGTCATGAGCCGGTGCGCCGGTCTTCAGGCTTTCCGGCTCCTGGCAGGAGAGCAGCCGGTCGACCTTGAGATAGCTGCCATAGGACAGTCTGCGGGCTGCTTCCGACATGATCTCGGTTCCGATTCCGGAGCTGTGATATTTTAAGCTTAAAATGATGGAGCTGCGCGATCAAGGCAGACTCGACGGCGCAGTCGTGCCTGCCTCGCGGATTCGTGACAGTCGTCATCGCGCCGGGCGATGCCTTACTCCGCCCGCTGACAGGTTCTGGCAGCGCTGGGGACTAAACCTCGCGCAAGGCTGTCTCATGGAACGGGCGCGTCGCGCTGGCGTTGCCTGCGTGAGACGCGAAGCCCGCGAGGATTTGCAGGGAGGATTTGTGATGACTGCACATGCCATGGCGTTGTCCGCACCGGCTGCCCCAGCGGCTGATTTCACGCGCTTCAGCACGTTGCAGGATTGGCGCAGGCAGATCGCCGATCTTTATGCGGCGGTGAGAGGGCTGCCGCCCGAAGCCGGCTGGCGGCAGTGGCGGGCGGTGCGCGACCGGTTGTTTCGCGAGCATCCGCAATCGCCCTTGACGGGGAAGGGCCGCGCCGAATTCGCCGGCATCGCCTGCTTTCCCTACGATCCGGCCCTGCGTTTCGAGGTTGGCCTCGTGCCTGCCGTCGATCGCGAGACGATTCCGGTCGAAGCCGGCAAGGATGGGCTGATGACGCTCGTTCCCTACGCGCTGACCGAGGGACTGGCGGGGCCGCTCGGCCGGGAGCTGACGCTGTACTGGATCGCAGGCTATGGCGGCGGCACCTTCCTGCCCTTCGGCGATGCGAGCAATGGCGACGGCACTTTCGCCGGCGGCCGCTATCTGCTCGACACGATCAAGAGCGCCGATCTCGGCGCGACGCCCGACGGCCGGCTGATCCTCGATTTCAATTTCGCCTATTACCCGTCCTGCGCCTATTCCGAAGCCTGGGTCTGCCCGCTCTCCCCGCGCGAGAACCGCCTGGCCGTGCCGATTGGCGCCGGTGAGCGCGATCGCATCGATTGAACCGGTCTTGAAAGCCGCGTGCGGATAAGCCCTGCGACGCCGACGCGGGAGGAGCGGCAGGTCCGGCCGCTGGGTTTCCCAGGTTTTCTGACGCCAGGGAAGATTTCGCCAGATTTCGCTCTCAAATCTGCGTTTTCTGGAGTTTTTCCAAACAGAATCGAGCAATTTTCCCTTACCAAGCGTCAAATTTCGCCATTCTTTGGCCATGGACTTGACGGAGAGCCCTGTTCTCTCTGAGGCGTGCTCCGTGGTCATTCGCCCGCATAACTCTTCGTTAACCATGAGGGCGCACCGTGTCTCGGGCAGAGCTGTGTTCCGTGATCAGACCTCCTGATCCGCTGGCGGCTGCGTCCTCTCGTCGTGACCTCCGGGAAGCCAGCGGCGATAACCTGTCCGATATCCCGAGCATGGACGTGGATATGGCCGCGCATCTGATCCTCGAGCGGACGGCGTTCCCGGTCGGCGTCGCGCCGTCGGCGCCGGCAGCGCCTGCCGAGGAGATCGCGGCCGAAGGCTCGGCCGCCTCCCGGGCCGGATTGGCCTCGGGGCTGATGCTGGCCCTGCGCTTCGTCCAGGCCCGCTTTCTCTCCGTCTGGGGCCTGCTTGCGGCCGCGGCCTTGTGCCCGGCGCAGGTTTTCGCCGATTTCGCGCTGTTTTCGGCGCTCGCCAATTTCATCTCGATCGCGACGCTGCTGCGTTTCGAGGCGGTGTTCTTCCAGAGCAGCGACCAGGACAGGCTGGCGCGGGCGTTCCGGCTGGCGTTTGCTGCAGGGGTGGCTTTCCTCGCCGTCGCGGCGCTGGGCATCGCCGTGGCAGGCGCGGCCGGCTGGGTGGTCGCGACCTACGGGACCTTGTTCCTGGTGTCGCTCGCCGGGCGGGCGGTCATCCGCTTGGTCTCCTCGGAGGCGACGGCGGAAGGCGATTTCGCCGCGATCGGCAACAGCAATGTCGTTCAGGCGCTGGTCCAGCCCGGCATGATGGTCCTGCTGATCTGGCCGTTGGGCGCGAGCTCGGTCGCGCTGTTTGCAGCCGACGCGATCGGCCATGTCGTCTCGGCCTGCTATCTGGTCTGGCGTCGGCGTGCGGCGCTGGCGGGCCTGGTGCGGCGCGAGGCCTGGTCGCGGCTCGAACTGAGCGAATCGGCGAGCCGCTGGCGCACCGCGCCGCGTTTCCTCTTGCCCTCCGCGCTCCTGTCCTTCGGCTTCATGGTGGCGCCGCTGCTCGCCTTGCCCTATGCGAGCAACCCGCTGCTGGCGGCCCATGTCGCGCTGGCGATGCGCCTGCTCGAGGTGCCGACGCAGATGTTCTCCGCGGTCTCGGTGCCGCTCGTCTTGTCGAGCCTGCGTGCGCGCGCCGCCGAGAGCCGGCAATCCTGGGTCCGTTTCGTGACGCTTGGCCTGATGGTCGCAGCGGCGGCGCTGTTCACCGCAATCGCGCTCGTCGCCATCGGCGCCGATGCGGTGCTGCTGGACGGCACGCAATGGGAAGGCGTCGGCGAGACCGTCGCGATCATGGCGCTGTTCTATGGCGGCATCGCGCTGGTCACGCCCTTGCACGAGATCGCCTCGCTCTCGCGCTATCCGCGCCGCCAGGTCCTCACCAACGCGGTCGCGCTCCTGGCGGCGGGGCTCGTCATGGCCTGGTTCGGCACCTTGTCGCTGGCGCTGCTCGGCGCGATCGGCCTGGTCTCGCTGGCGCGGATGCTGGCGCATGTCCAGTTCGCCTGGACGCGCTTCGGCGTGGACGGGTTTGCCGTCGCACGGGGATGATCGCTTCCAAGAATTGAGAGCATCGCTCCTCGGAAAAAGCGGTACCCGGCTTTTCGCGAGAGGAATGCTCCAAGCCCGGCTATTCCCGCCGGATCAGCCTGTCGGCGATCAGCGAGGACAGGAAGCCCGGCTTGAAGTCGCGCTCCAGCCGCTCGGGGTCGTAGTCTTTCGCGACCCAGTCGAGGAATGGCACGCCCTTGGCGTGTCCCTCGCGGCGATAGGCCTCGAAGAAAGCGTCGAGAATCCCGGTCTTGGCGAAACGGAAATGGCCGTAGCGCAGCGAAAGCTGGCGGGTCGCTTCCTCAAGCGGCCGCTCCTCGTGGATCAGCAGATAGAGTGCCGCGAAGAAGCCGGCGCGGTCGGCGCCCGATTTGCAATGTACGAGAGCGGGCTCCGCGAGCCCGGCGAAGAAGGCCTTGGCGCCCAGGATGGTCTCGCGTTCGGGCGCGCCGCGCGAGCGCAGGACGAAGTCGACCAGGGTTATGCCGTGGCGCTCGCAGGCCTCGCGCTGCAAGGGCCAGGAGCCGTGCTCGCGCCCGCCGCGCAGATTGACGATGGTCTTGACGCCTTCGCGAGCGAATTTCGCGATCTGGCCCGGCGCGGGCTGGGCCGCGCGCCAGAGCTGCGGCGTGACGCGATGGGCGTTGAGATAGGCGAGCCGGAAGATGCCATGATCGACCAGCAGCATATTGGCCCAGGCGCGCAGGCGGTCGGCCTTGCCGCCGATCGGCCGGTCCCAGCGCGCGATGCGGGCCATGCGGCGCGCATAACGATCCTCGTCGGGGCGCAGGCGGTTCAGCAAGGGCAGGCCTCGCGGGAGCTGGTCTGATCCATCTTCATAGCGCGCCCGATACCAGTGCCGGGCGCGCGGTGCAAATGAGAGGGCGGCTGCGCTGCGCGGTCTGGCCTGGAGTGCTGCGCGACCTTGGGTGCATGGGGCGTCTCGGCGAGAGAACGGGAGCGATGCGCAAAACCGGTTCCCACTTTTTCGCATCCTCTCTAGGGATGGGCCATGGTCACACCCTCGCCCACGCGATCGATCACCGAGGTGACGCTGACCCGCCCGGCCGTCGAGGCGCTGGCGGCGGAAGGACGCGCGCTGGTCGTCGGCTGCGATATCGAGGGCGTCGATCTCGCTGGCCTCAGCCTGACCGGCTGGGCTTTTGAACGCTGCCTGCTGCGCCGGACCAGCTTCAAGGGCGCTCGCCTCGAGGGTTCGCGCTGGTCAGGCTGTCGGGGCGCTTTTGCCGATTTCAGCGGCAGCACCCTCACCGAAGCGGTCTTTCAAGCCGGCGATTTCAACAATGCGAGCTTTCGGCACTCGCTGCTGGCCTCCGCGGCGTTCCGGAGCTGCAAGCTGACCGGAGCGGATCTGTCCGAGGCCAAGACATTGGGCGCGAGCTTCGAGGAGACGCTCTTGGTTGCCGCGAAGCTGCCAGGTTTCTCCTTCCGGAAGATGCAGCTGCAGCGGCTCGATCTTGGCCAGGCCGATCTCAGGAAAGCCGATTTTCGCGACGCGGTGCTGGAGGATTGCAGCCTGCGCGACGCCAACCTGACCGGGGCCCGTTTTGAGGGGGCCGATTTGCGCGGCGCGGATCTCGGCGGGTTGCGGCTCGGCGATGCCGCATTGTTCCGCGGCGCGACGATTTCACGGCAGCAGGCCGGGCAGATGCTGGCCGAACTCGGCCTCAAGGTGAGCTGAGCCGGACCCGGCTTCTAATCTCGACTTGGACTTTTGCGTCCAAACACGCATAAGTCCCGCCAGTTTCCATCGCCACAGGTCAAGACTTATGCGCCTCGACGCCATCTCCATCGGCAAGAACCCTCCCGACGAAGTCAATGTCGTCATCGAAGTGGCGATCGGCGGCGAGCCGATCAAATACGAGATGGACAAGGAGGCCGGTACCCTCTTCGTCGACCGTTTCCTCTATACGCCGATGCGCTATCCCGGGAATTACGGCTTCATTCCGCATACGCTGTCCGAGGATGGCGATCCTTGCGACGTGCTGGTCGCCAATACCCGCCCGCTGATCCCAGGCTCCTATATCGCCGTGCGGCCGATCGGCGTGATGATGATGGAGGACGAGGGCGGCGGCGACGAGAAGATCATCGCCGTACCGGTGCCCAAGCTGACCAAGCGCTACGAGAACGTGCATAACTACACCGATCTGCCGAAGATCACGCTCGACCAGATCCAGCACTTTTTCGAGCACTACAAGGATCTCGAGCCCGGCAAATGGGTGAAGCTCACCGGCTGGGGCGACGCCGCCAAGGCCAAGCAGCTCATCCTCGAGGCGATCGATCGCGCCAAGGCCGCGAAGAAGGGCTGAACCCTTCTCCCCACCAAGATCGGGCTTGCCCGATCTTGGCAAAGCTCATGCCCATGTCGGAAACATCTGACATGAGTGGGAGAAGGGGCACGCATACCGCTGATCCTCGGAACCACCGCGTCATCCTGGACAAGCGGCGAAGCCGCGCAGATCCGGGATCCATCGTAGAGTGCAGTTCCCTACGATGGATCCCGGGACGACCTGCGGTCGCCCAGGATGACGGCGTGTTTCCGAGCATAAACAGCAGGCTTTAAGCCTCGATCGCCTCGCCCAGCGCCACCACGCGCTTGGCCATCTCGGCATGTAGCCGTTCGACCATGCGCCCGTCGAGCTGGATCGCGCCCTTGTCGGCGTTCTCCGGCTGGTCGAAGGCGGCGATGATCGCCCTCGCCCGCGAGAGTTCGGCGTCGTCGGGCGCGAAGACCGCGTTGGCGGTTGCGACCTGCCCGGGATGGATCAGCGTCTTGCCGTCGAAGCCGAGATCGCGGCCCTGCTCGCATTCCGCGGTAAAGCCGGCTTCGTCCTTGAGGTTGTTATAGACGCCGTCGACGATGTCGATGCCATAGGCGCGGGCAGCGAGGATCGCCGTCGTCAGCCAGGGCAGCATCGGCGCGCGGCCGGGCACGAAGCGGGCGCGCGTCTCCTTGGCGAGGTCGTTGGTGCCCATCACGAAACAGGCCAGCCGCGTCCGGCGGTCCTGCACCGCGCGCGCGATGCGCTCGGCGTCGAGGATGGCGAGCGGGGTCTCGATCATCGCCCAGACGCGGATCTCGGGGGCGGCCCAAAGCCCGTCGAGCAAGGTGCCGACCTGCTGCAGGGTTTCGGGCGAGGAGACTTTCGGGATCAGGATGGCGTCGGGCCTGGCCTCCGCTGCGGCGGCAAGATCGGCCGCGAACCAGGGCGTGTCGAGGCCGTTGGTGCGGATCACGAGCTCGCGCCGGCCATAGCCGCCGGCCTTCACGGCGGCGCAAACCTGGGCGCGGGCCGTCTCCTTGGCGTCGGGTGCAACGGCGTCTTCGAGGTCGAGGATCAGGGTGTCGGCGGCGATCTCACGGGCCTTCTCGAGCGCGCGGGCGTTGGAGCCGGGCATGTAGAGGACGCTGCGGCGTGGGCGGATCGTGGTCATGGCATTCTCTCAAATCTAACGCGGGATTCGCGCGAAAGGCCGGTCATCGCTGTTTCGCATCCAGCTCGGGCGGCATTGTCGCCACTCTTCGCTGCACTGCACACTAGACGCCACGCACATGCAACGTCAGTTCTGCGAAAGGCGGATGCGGAAGGGCGCGCGGATGGCGTGGATCGCGGGGGTGGACGGCTGCAAGGCGGGCTGGATCGCGGCGCTCATTGACACAGCCGCCCAGGAGCCCCCCGTGCTGCGCGTGGTTGCGAATCTGGCCGATCTGTTCGCCGGCGAAAACCCGCCGGCGCTGCTCGCCGTGGATATGCCGATCGGGCTGCCGGACCGGGTTTCCGGCGCGGGGCGCGGGCCCGAGCGCCTCGTCAGGCCATTGCTGGGCGAGCGGCAATCCTCGGTGTTCTCGATCCCGGCACGGTCTGCCGTCTATTGCGCGGATTATCGCGAGGCCTGCCGGTTGGCGCTCGAAACTTCCGAGCCGCCACGAAAGGTCTCCAAGCAGGGCTTCCATCTGTTTCCGCGGATCCGCGAGATCGACACCCTGCTCAGGACCGAGCCCGCGCTGCGGGAGCGCGTCTTCGAGGTCCATCCCGAGCTCGCCTTCCGCACCATGCGCGGCGCGCCGCTGACGCAGCCCAAGAAGATCAAAAGCGTGATCAATCCCCTCGGCATGGCCGAGCGCCGGGCGCTTTTGATCGCGGCGGGGCTGTCGGCTGCGATCGTCGAGGCCCGTTCGCCGAAAGGAGCTGCCGCCGATGACGCTCTCGATGCGCTTGCCGCTCTGGTCGTCGCCCGGCACATCCTGGCCGGGCGTGGAGCGCCCTTTCCCGATCCGCCGGGACGCGATAGCCATGGGCTCCCCATCGCGATCTGGACCTTCTGCGCCGGCTCGCAGTCCACACAGGATTCCGTCATGACTGATCGCCCCGTGTCGCGCCCGATGATCGAGGCGGCTGCAGAACGCATTGCCGGCCATGCCCGCGTCACGCCGGTGATGCGGCTCGGGGCCGGATCTTTCGGCTCGCCGGCGGCGATCTCGCTGAAGCTCGAATGCCTGCAGCATGCCGGCTCGTTCAAGACGCGCGGCGCCTTCAACAACCTGCTCTCGCTGCCGGTGCCTGCGGCGGGCGTCGCTGCCGCCTCGGGCGGCAATCACGGAGCCGCGGTCGCCTATGCAGCGCGCGCGCGCGGCGTCAAGGCGACGATCTTCGTGCCCGAGATCTCGCCTGCGGCCAAGATCGAGGCGATCCGCCGCTTCGGCGCAGAGGTCGTCATCGGCGGCGCGCAATATGATGACGCGCAGGCAGCCTGCGACCGTTTCGTCGCGGAAACCGGCGCGCTCAAGATCCATCCCTTCGCGGCGAAGGAAACCATCGCCGGCCAGGGCACGCTCGGGCGCGAATGGCAGCTCCAGGAGCCCGATCTCGACACCGTCCTGGTCGCGGTCGGCGGCGGCGGCCTGATTTCGGGCATCGCCGCCTGGTTCGCCGGAAGCAAGGTCAAGGTCGTCGGCGTCGAGCCCGCCGGCTCGCGCGCCCTGCAGGCGGCGTTGGAGGCGAAGGGGCCGGTCGAGGTCAAGGTCGCCTCGGTTGCGGCGGATTCGCTGGGCGCGCGCAATGTCGGTCCGCTGGTCTATGAGGTCTGCAAGGACACGGTCGACCATGTCGTGCTGGTGCCTGACGAGGCGATCACCCAGGCGCAGGTCACGCTCTGGCGCGATTTCCGCCTGGCGGTCGAGCCCGGCGGGGCGGCGGCGCTGGGCGCGCTGCTCTGCGGGGCCTACAAGCCCGCGCCCGGCGAGCGGCTCGGCGTACTGGTCTGCGGGGCGAATGTGGATCTGGCGAAGCTTGGTGCGCTGGTGGGGTGAGGCCTCGGCCTTTGAACCAATGGCATGGAAACCTTTGCCTTTGCGAGCGTTGCGGCAGCGGCGAAGGGCGCGGAAAACCCTTCTCCCCTCGCGGGAGAAGGTGGCTCGGCGAAGCCGAGACGGATGAGGGGGCGCTCGACGATTGCCGTTCTGCCTTGCGACGCCAGCCGGAAAGGGCACGGCGCCCCCTCATCCGGCGCTGCGCGCCACCTTCTCCCGCATCAAAGTCGGCTGTTGCCGACTTTGACACTTTGGATTGCCCATCTCGGGCAAGCCCGAGATGGGTGGGAGAAGGGAAGAAGGCCGCGCAGATCCGGAATGGCCTTAAACGGCCGACTCTTCCCCCTAGCCTCTCCCACTCGGACGGGGTGGGGCTGGACGGCTCGCCATGCGGCGGCGCACACTCGGCCAAGCCCATTCAAGCGTGAGCCCCCATGCCAGAGCCCGTCGCGAAAACCAATTCCGGCCGCTTCTTCGAGGATTTCACCCCCGGCGAGACCATCGTGCATGCGACGCCGCGCACGGTTACAACAGGCGACGTCTCGCTCTACACCGCGCTTTACGGCCCGCGTTTCGCGGTGCAATCCTCCGATGCCTTCGCCAAGGCGCTGGGCTACCCCGCCGCTCCGATCGACGATCTGCTCGTCTTCCACATCGTCTTCGGCAAGACGGTGCCCGACATCTCGCTGAACGCGATCGCCAATCTCGGCTATGCCGATGGGCGCTTCCTGAGGCCGGTCTTTCCCGGCGACACGCTCTCGACCACCTCGGAGGTGATCGGGCTGAAGCAGACCTCCGCAGGCGACGCCGGCATCGTCTATGTCCGCTCGATCGGGCGCAATCAGCGGGCCGAGATCGTGCTGAGCTATGCGCGCTGGGTGCTGGTGCGCAAGCGCCGGCCGGGCACGCCGGCCCATGCCGAGCAGGTGCCGGAGCTGCCCAAGGTCGTGCTGCCTGAGGAGCTTGGCCAGGGCTGCCCTGCGATCGAACTCTCGGCCTATGACGATGCGCTGGCGGGCTCGCCCTTCCGCTGGGGCGCCTATGCGGCCGGCGAGCAGATCGACCATGTCGACGGCATGACCGTGGAAGAGGCCGAGCACCAGATCGCGACCCGGCTCTACCAGAACACCGCGAAGGTGCATTTCGACGCCTATGGCGCGCGCGAGACCCGCTTCGGCAAGCGGCTGATCTATGGCGGCCATGTCATCAGCCTGGCGCGGGCCCTGTCCTTCAACGGCCTGGGCAATGCCTTCCACATCGCCGCGATCAATGGCGGCCGCCATGTCTCGCCGCTCTTCGCGGGCGACACCGTCTTTGCCTGGAGCCAGGTGCTGGAGGCCGCCGAATTGCCCGGCCGCAGCGATGTCGGCGCGCTGCGGCTGCGCTTGATCGCGACGAAGAACCGGCCCTGCGGCGAGTTTCCGCTCAAGCATGGCGACCAGTATGATGACGGCATCATCCTCGACTTCGACTATTGGGCGCTGCTGCCGCGCTGAGTCCTGGCTGGATGTGGAGGCTCGCCCGGTGCGCAGGCTTTACGGCTCCACGGAATGAGCGCTAGGAGTATCGTAGCGCGTCGCGTCGAGCAGAAAGTTACAGATTTCGATTTCTGTAACTTCGTATCCCGCATGCCGCATTGCAGCGCGGGACCGGTTTCGTTACAGAGCCAATCACTCTAGAACGATCCCAAATGGATAAACGCCCGCTGATGGGCGGCAGAGTCGGAGAGTGATTTTGGCCGAGGTCAAACAGGCGGCGCGTCCGCTTTCGCCGCATCTGCAGATTTACCGCTGGTCCTGGACCATGGCGATGTCGATCGCGCATCGCGTCACCGGCTGCGCGCTCTATGCCGGCACCGTGCTGATCGCGGCCTGGCTCGTGGCCGCCGCTTCGGGGCCTGCCGCCTTCGAGACTGCCCAGGCGATCGCCGGCTCGATCCTCGGACGGCTGGTGCTGTTCGGCTATTCCTTCGCGCTGCTGCACCACATGGTCGGGGGCCTCAGGCATTTCGTCTGGGACATGGGCTATGGCTATGAGCCGGAAACCCGGATGAATATGGCGAAATACAGCGTCGTCGTTTCCGGCGGGCTCACGCTGCTCGTCTGGATCCTCGCCTACGCCCTGCGTTGAGGAGCATCATCATGCAGTCCAACTCCTCCATGCGCACCCCGCTCGCCCGCGTTCGCGGCCTGGGTTCCGCCAAATCCGGCACCGGCCATTTCTGGCTCCAGCGCGTCACGGCAGTGGCCAATGTCGTGCTGACGGTGATCTTCCTCGGGGTCGTGATCTCGCTCTTCGGCAAGCCCTATCCGGCTGCGATGGCGACGCTGTCGCATCCGCTGGTCGCGATCCTGATGCTGCTCTTCGTCGTTTCGGGCGCGGTCCATATGCGGATCGGCATGCAGGTCGTCATCGAGGATTACATCCATGGCGAGGGCCTCAAGATCGCCGCCGTGATGGCCAACACCTTCTTCGCGATCGCGATCGGCGCTGCCTGCGTCTTCGCGGTGCTGAAGCTCTCGTTTGGAGGCTGATCCGATGGCGATCACCAAAGCCCGTTCGACCGCGACCTATGCCGGTCAGGCCTATCCGATCACCGACCACACCTTCGACGTCGTCGTGGTCGGCGCCGGCGGCGCCGGCCTTCGCGCCACCGTCGGCTGCTCGCAGGCCGGCCTGCGCACGGCCTGCATCTCAAAGGTGTTCCCGACGCGCTCGCACACCGTCGCGGCCCAGGGCGGCGTCGCCGCCTCGCTCGGCAATATGGGCAAGGACACCTGGCAGTGGCACATGTACGACACCGTCAAGGGGTCGGACTGGCTCGGCGACCAGGACGCCATCGAATATCTCGTGCGCAACGCGCCGGCCGCGGTCTATGAGCTCGAGCATTGGGGCGTGCCGTTCTCGCGCACCGAGAGCGGCAAGATCTATCAGCGGCCTTTCGGCGGCATGACCACCGAATTCGGCGAGGGTCCGCCGGCCCAGCGCACCTGCGCCGCCGCCGACCGCACCGGCCATGCCATGCTGCACACGCTCTATGGCCAGGCGCTGCGCTACAACACCGAGTTCTTCATCGAATACTTCGCCATCGACCTGATCATGGACGAGGACGGCCATTGCCGTGGCGTGATCGCGCTGAAGCTCGATGACGGTACGATCCATCGCTTCCGCTCGCAGCAGACGATCCTGGCGACGGGCGGCTATGGCCGCGCCTATTTCTCGGCGACCTCGGCCCATACCTGCACCGGCGACGGCGGCGGCATGGTGCTGCGCGCCGGCCTGCCGCTGCAGGACATGGAGTTCGTGCAGTTCCACCCGACCGGCATCTATGGCGCGGGCTGCCTGATCACCGAGGGCGCGCGCGGCGAGGGCGGCTACCTGACCAATTCCGAGGGCGAGCGCTTCATGGAGCGCTATGCCCCCTCGGCCAAGGATCTTGCCTCGCGCGACGTCGTCTCACGCTCGATGACCATGGAGATCCGTGGCGGGCGCGGCGTCGGCAAGAACAAGGACCACATCTACCTGCATCTCGACCATCTCGACCCGAAGATCCTGCATGAGCGCCTGCCGGGCATCTCCGAGAGCGCCAAGATCTTCGCTGGCGTCGATGTGACGCGCGAGCCGATCCCGGTCCTGCCGACGGTGCATTACAACATGGGCGGCATCCCGACGAACTTCCACGGCGAGGTTCTGACCAAGGTCGACGGCAACCCCGACACGGTGGTGCCGGGCCTGATGGCGATCGGCGAGGCGGCCTGCGTCTCCGTGCACGGCGCCAACCGCCTCGGCTCCAACTCGCTGATCGACCTCGTCGTCTTCGGCCGCGCCGCGGGCTTGCGTTGCGCCGAGACGGTGACGGCCGGCGAGAAGCAGCCGGAACTGCCGAAGAACTCGGCCGATCTCGCGCTGATCCGCCTGGACAAGTACCGCAACGCCTCGGGCGGCACCTCGACCGCCGAATTGCGCGGGCGCATGCAGAAGACCATGCAGGACAACTGCGCGGTCTACCGCACCGGCGAGACGCTGGAAGAGGGCCACAAGCTGATCCACGAGGTCTGGGGCGGCATCACCGATATCGCCACCACCGACCGCTCGCTGATCTGGAATTCCGATCTCGTCGAGACGCTGGAGTTCGACAACCTGATCACCCAGGCTGTCGTCACCATGGATTCGGCGCTGAACCGTCCGGAAAGCCGCGGCGCGCATGCCCGCGAGGATTATCCGAACCGCGACGACAAGGACTGGATGAAGCACACCCTGTCCTGGATCGACGACGAGAAGCGCAGCGTCACGCTCGATGAGCGCCCGGTGCACACCTACACACTCTCGAACGACATCGAGTACATCAAGCCCAAGGCGCGGGTGTATTGAGGACTGTTTGGTAAAATGGCCGAATTCAATCTCCCGCAAAATTCCCGCCTGACCGAGGGCAAGGCCTGGCCGAAGCCGGCCGGGGCCGCGAAGCTGACCGAGTTCAAGGTCTATCGCTGGAACCCCGACACCGGCGAGAACCCGCGCACCGACACCTATTTCGTCGACCGCGAGGATTGCGGGCCGATGGTTCTGGACGCGCTGATCTGGATCAAGTCCAAGATCGACCCGACGCTGACCTTCCGCCGCTCCTGCCGCGAGGGCATCTGCGGTTCCTGCGCCATGAACATGGACGGCAAGAACGGCCTCGCCTGCACCACCGGCATCGACGAATGCTCAGGCCATGGCAAGAGCGCGGGCAAGGTCGCGATCTACCCGCTGCCGCATATGCCCGTGATCAAGGACCTCGTCCCTGACCTGACCCGCTTCTACGCCCAGCACGCCTCGATCGAGCCCTGGCTCAAGACCACGACGCCGGCGCCGGAGAAGGAATGGAAGCAGGCCAAGGACGACCGCGAGAAGCTCGACGGGCTCTATGAGTGCATCCTCTGCGCCTGCTGCTCGACCTCCTGCCCGAGCTATTGGTGGAATGGCGACCGCTATCTCGGCCCCGCCGCCCTGCTGCAGGCCTATCGCTGGCTGATCGACTCGCGCGACGAATCGACCGGCGAGCGCCTCGACAATCTGGAAGACCCCTTCCGGCTCTATCGCTGCCACACCATCATGAACTGCGCCAATGCCTGCCCGAAGGGTCTGAATCCGGCCAAGGCGATTGCGGAAGTGAAGAAGATGATGGTGGCGCGCCAGGTCTGAGCCGGCGCGAATGCTACTGGCGCGGCCGCCTGACGCGACGGCCTGCGCTTCCGGTGCTCACGTACTGAAGAAGATGATGGTAGAGCGCGCCAGGCCTGATGACGTGTGTCATCCCGTGCGCGCTGCGGCATGCAATGCCGCTGCGCAGACACGGGACCGTCATCAGAATGAAGCGCCTTCTCGTCGCACGATCCCGCATCTGCGCCGCAGCACTGCGTGCCGCAGCGCGTGCGGGATGACACGCAGGATCAGCGAATATACCGCCCCGGCGCGAACGGTTTCGGATCGGCCGGCGGCGTCTCGCCGCAGATCATGCTGGCGATGATCTCGCCCGTGATCGGGCCGGTGGAGAAGCCGATATGCTGGTTGCCGAAGGCGAGCCAGAGGCCGGGATGGCGCGGCGCTTCGCCGATCATCGGCAGTGAATCCGGCAGGGTCGGCCGGCAGCCGCGCCAGGTCTCGCCGACGACGGCTTCAAGCGGAAAAGCCTCGCGGGCGCTCGCTGTGGCCTGGTCGATCTGGCGGTGGTTGTCGGGCGCGTCGCGCAGGCTGAGATCGACGCCGCTGGTGATGCGGTAGCCCTGCTCCATCGGCGCCATGAAATAGGCTCCGTCGACATCAAAGACCGGCCGCGAGAGCGCCGCGCCGGCCTCTGGCCGCAGATGGCGGTGATAGCCGCGCTCGACATCGAGCCTGGAGTTCAATCCAAGCGGCGCGAGCAGGTCGCCGCTCCAGGGTCCGAGTGCAAGGATGGCGAGATCAGCCTCGTAGAGCCCCTTGTCGGTCTGCGCCTGCCAGCCATCGCCCTTGCGCTCGAGCGTGCGGATTTCGGCCTGCTCGATCCTGCCGCCGCGCTCAGCGAAGAGCGCGGCATAGGCGGCGGTCACGGCGCCGGGCGAATCGACCGAGGCGTTGGAGGGCGTCAGCAAACCGGCCGGGAAGATCGGCTTCAGTGCGGGCTCCAGCGCCGAGATGCCCTGGCGGTCGAGCACCTCCGAGGCGATGCCATGCCGCTTCAGGAAATCATGCTCGGCCTGGGCGGCGGCGTGGCCGTCCTCGCCGCGCCAGAGTTTCAGCGTGCCGGTCTCGCGCAGGCGGTGCGAGACGCCGGCCGCCGCCATCAATTCGCGATGGCGCGCGACCGTGCTCGCCGTCAGCGAATCCAGGGCGGCGATGCGGGCGGCGGCCTGCGAGGGCCTGGACTCCCAGAGGAAGCGCAGCAGCCAGCCGGGCCGCGTCAGCGCGCGGCGCCAGTCGAGATTGAGCGCCGGATGGCTGTTGCCGAGGTAGCTCGTCAGCTTCGGCCAGAGGCCGGGATTGTTCAGCGGCACGATCGAGGAGCGCGCCAGCACGCCGGCATTGCCGTAGGAGGTCTCCTGGCCGGGCGCACGCCGGTCGAGCAGCGTCACGGTGAAGCCGCGCTTCTGGAGGCTGAGCGCGCAGGAGACGCCGACCATGCCGGCGCCGAGGACGATGACATTGCGATTCATGACAGGACTTGGCGCTTCACGACAGGATCGGGCGATTCATGACTGGATTGGCGCCGTCTCTGCAGGCTGTTTCAGCCAATGGTCGAGGAAGCCGTCGAGCCAGGCCCGGATGGCGGGGTCGTATTGATACCAGCCTTCGAGATGCAGATGGCGCAATTGCGCGCCGGGCATCAGCGTGCGCTCATGGCCGCGGATCGACCAGCGGCACATCATCGCAGGCGTAACCTCGGGGTGGAACTGGATGCCATAGACCTTGCTCCCGGCCCGGATCGCCTGCACCGGGAAATCGCCGCCGGTGGCGAGGCATTCGGCCCCGCTGGGACAATCGAAGCCGTCACGGTGCCATTGATAGACGGTTCCGGGCCAGGCGAAGCCGGCCTCGTTCGCATGGCAATGCCCGGCCTCGGTCTGGTCGAGCCGGTAATAGCCCACTTCGGCACGGCCTTCGCCATGGGTATAGACCCTGGCCCCGAGATGGCGCGCCATCATCTGGGCGCCCAGGCAGATGCCGAGGAAGGGCGCATCCTCCTTCAGGCAGGTGCCAATCCAGTCGATCTCGGTCTTGATGAAATCGTCGGAATCATTGGCCCCCATCGGCCCGCCAAAGATCACCGCGCCGGCATGGCCGCGCATCGTTTGCGGCAGCGGGTCGCCATAGCGCGGCTTGCGGATGTCGAGCGCATGGCCGCGCGCCTGCAGCAGGCGGCCGACGCGACCAGGCGTCGAATGCTCCTGATGCAGCACGATGAGAACCGGTTTGGGCGCCGGCAGGGTGCGTCGGGCTGCGAGCGGCGAGCGTGTGGGGCGGGCGGCACGGAAACGAAGGGACTGATCGTTCATCGCGAGGTTTTCGGTCGCCGGCGCGCGGTCAGGGGAGGAAGATGTGCACACCACCATGCCATATCCGGAGAATGTGGTTCCAATCGGGACGAGGCAAGCAAATTGTAAGCCATGGCCGGCATGGCACGGTGGCGATCAGGGCATGACGCCGGCCCGTCGCCACTAGATCACGTCGCATTCGGACGGTTCCGTCCGAATGCGACGTGATCGATTCTAAAAGTCTAGAGCATTGCTCCTGCGAAAAACCGGTACCCACTTTTCCGCGCAATGCTCTGAGGATGTAAATAGGCTTGACATTGCGGCTGCCCTTAGGCAAATGAGAATGAACGTTCATTCTCATTTGATCGACATACCGTGACATCAATCGCTGCCCCATCTCCGGATAGCTCTCTTTCGGAGCGCCATATCCGTATTCTCGATGCTGCCGAGAGCGTCTTCGCGCGCGGGGGCTTCCATGCCGCGACGATGCATGACGTCGCCGGCGAGGCCGGGATGAGCCCGGGCAACCTCTATCGCTATTTTGCCTCCAAGGACGCGATCATCGCCGGCATGGCCGAGCGCGACCGGGCCCAGATCGCGGCCGACTTCACTCAGCTCGACCCCGCCAAGGGCGCGGTGCTCGACCAGCTCGAGGAACTCGGCCGGCGCCATATGATCCAGAAGCCGCGCGAAAAGGCGATCATCGCCCTGCAGATCTGGGCCGAGGCTGCGCGCAATCCCGCAATGGCCAGCATGTGCGCCGATATCGACGAGACGGTGATCGGCGGGCTCGTTGCCGCCATCACGGGGGCCAAGGCGAGCGGCGAACTGCCAGCCAATCTCGACGATGCCCGCTTCCTTCAGGCGATCTTCATGATGGCCGACGGCTTCTTCTGTCGGCGCGCCGTCGATCCGCAGTTCGACGCTGCCGCGGGGGCGGACACTTTGTTCGCCGCCATGCGCGGGCTGGCGCAGGTGCTGCTGCTGCCCGAGCCGGGCGAGGCCCGGCCATGACAGTCGCCTCCGCCATGATCAAACCCGTTTCCGCTGCGAAAGTCCGTCCGATGTCCCGTCTTCTCTCCGTTTCGCTGCTGGCGCTCGCTCTGGGCTGGGCCGCGCCGCTGCAGGCGCAGACGCCGGCTCAGCCGGCGCCCGGCGCCGGGCCGTCCGTCACGATCACCAAGGCGAAGATCAGCGAGATCGTGCAGAGCGTCGTCGTGTCCGGCTCGATGATCGCGCGCGACGAGGTTCTGGTCTCGCCCGAAGTCGATGGGCTCGCCATCGTGGAATTGCTGGCGGAGGAGGGCGACAAGGTTGCGGCCGGGCAGGTTCTGGCGCGCCTGTCGCGGACGACGCTGGAGGTGCAGAAGGCCCAGAACGACGCGCAGATCGCGCGCGCCGAGGCGGCGATCGCCCAATCCAACGCGCAGATCGTCGAGGCCGAGGCCAATCTCGTCCAGGCCCGCAACGCCTTCGACCGCACCAAGACCCTGCGCGAGAGCGGCAATGCCAGCAACGAGACCTATGACCAGCGCGACGCGGCCGCCCGCTCGGCCAGCGCGCGATTGAACTCGTCGCGGCAGGCGCTGGCGATCTCGACCGCCGACCTCGCCCTGGCCAAGGCGCAGGGGCGCGACATCGAGGTCAAGCTCGAACGCACCGAGATCAAGGCCCCGGCCGCAGGGCTGATCAGCCGCCGCAACGCCAGGCTCGGTGCGATCGTGGCCATGGCCGCCACCGACCCGCTGTTCCGCATCATCGCCGATGGCGCAATCGAGCTTCAGGCGGATGTCGCCGAGGTCGAACTGCCCGGCCTCAAGCTCGGCCAGCCGGTCGCGGTGACGCCGGCGGGCGCGAGCGTGGCGCTCGAAGGCGAGATCCGTCTGATCGCGCCCGAGGTCGACAAGCAGTCGCGGCTCGGCCGCGTGCGCGTCGCGCTCAAGGGCAATCCGCCGGTCGCGATCGGCTCCTTCGCGCGCGGCTTGATCGAGACCGGCCGCAAGAACGCCGTGACGCTGCCCCTGTCGGCGATCACCTATGCCCGCTCGGGCGCGACGGTGCAGAGCGTCAGCGACGGCAAGGTGACGACCAAGAAGGTCCAGCTCGGCCTGGCCGGCGACGGCCGCGCCGAGATCGTCTCCGGCATTGCCGACGGCGAGAGCGTCGTGGCGCGGGCCGGCACCTTCGTGCGTGACGGCGACGTCATCACGCCGGTTGCGACGAACTGACGGAGCCAGCTCTCGTGGACATCAATTTCTCCGCCTGGTCGATCCGCAAGCCGGTTCCCGCGATCCTGCTCTTCGTCGTGCTCTGCGTGCTCGGGCTGCTCTCCTTCTCGAAGCTGCCGGTGACGCGCTTTCCCAATATCGACGTGCCGCTGGTCTCGGTCACGGTGACGCAGTCGGGCGCCGCGCCCGCCGAGCTGGAGAGCCAGGTCAGCAAGCGCGTCGAGGACGCGGTCGCCAACATCACCGGCGTCAAGCATGTGATGTCGACGCTGACCGACGGCTCGTCGGTTTCGGTGATCGAGTTCCGGCTCGAGACCAACACCGACCGCGCCGTCAACGACGTCAAGGACGCCATCGCCAAGATCAGGGCCGATCTGCCGCGCACCATCGACGAGCCGATCATCCAGCGCATCGATGTCGAGGGCCAGTCGATCATGACCTTCGGCGCCTCTTCGCCGGGCATGACGCTGGAGCAGATCTCCTGGCATGTCGACGATGTCGTCGCGCGCGAATTGCAGGGCCTCAAGGGCGTCGGCCGGATCGACCGCTTCGGCGGCGTCGATCGCGAGATCCGCATCTCGCTCGATCCCGACCGCTTGCTGGCGCTGGGCACCACGGCGGGCGAGGTCAACCGCCAGATCCGCGCCACCAATGTCGATCTCGCCGGCGGGCGCGGCGAGGTCGGCGGGCAGGAGCAGGCGATCCGCACGCTCGCCAGCGCGCGCACCGTGGCCGAGCTCGCCGAATCCAAGATCACGCTGACCGGCGGCCGCGAGGTGCGCCTGAAGGAGCTCGGCCGCGTCGAGGATTCGAATTCCGAGCCGCGCTCCTTCGGCCGGCTCGACAAGGTTCCGGTCGTCTCCTTCGCGGTGTTCCGCTCGAAGGGTTCGAGCGAATTGTCGGTCAAGGATGTCGTCGCGGCGCGCATCGCCGAGCTCAACAAGCGCTACCCCGACATCGTGATCAAGCCGATCGACGACGCCGTCGCCTATACCTACGGCAACTACAAGGCGGCGATGGAGACGCTGATCGAGGGCGCGGCGCTGGCCGTGCTCGTCGTCTTCCTGTTCCTGCGCAACTGGCGCGCCACGCTGATCACGGCGATCGCGCTGCCGCTCTCGGCGATCCCGACCTTCTGGGCGATGGAGCTGATGGGCTTCTCGCTCAATCTCGTCAGCCTGCTCGGCATCACGCTGGTCACCGGCATCCTGGTCGATGACGCCATCGTCGAGATCGAGAACATCGTCCGGCATATGAAGATGGGCAAATCGCCCTATCGCGCCGCGATGGAGGCGGCCGACGAGATCGGGCTCGCCGTCATCGCGATCACGCTGACGATCGTGGCGATCTTCGCGCCGGTCTCCTTCATGGGCGGCGTGGCCGGCCAGTATTTCCGCCAGTTCGGCCTCACCGTCGCGGTTGCGGTGCTGTTCTCGCTGCTTGTCGCGCGCCTGATCACGCCGATGATGGCGGCCTATCTGATGAAGCCGGTGAAGCATGCCGACGCCAAGGACGGCGCCGTGATGGGGGCCTATGTCGGCCTGCTGCGCGGCACGCTGGCCAGGCGCGAAATCCCGCTATTGCCGCGCTTCGATGGTTCGGGCCGCTGGCGCAAGCTGCCGCTCAACATGGCCTATGTCACGCTGCTGATCGGCTTCGGCTTCCTCTTCGCCTCGATCCAGGCGACGGCGCTGCTGCCGACCGGCTTCATTCCCGACGAGGACACCTCGCGTGTCGTGGCCTCGGTCGAACTGCCGCCAGGCTCGACGCTGGAGGACACTCGCGTCGCGACCGACCTGATCGTCGACCGCCTGCGCACGATCCCCGAGGTGACGCAGGTCTTCGTGCTCGGCGGCTCCTCGCCGACCGGCCAGCGCGAGGTCCGCCGCGCCGCCGTGACGATCAAGCTCCTGCCCAAGGCCGAGCGCAAGGCGCGCCAGAAGGACCTCAAGGTCGTCATCGCCCAGAAACTCGCCGGCGTGCCCGACACCCGCGCCTGGTATGTCAATGAGCGCGGCGAGCGCGAAATGGCCTTCTCGATCCTGTCCAAGGACGGGGCCGCGCTTGACGAGGCGGTGGCGCGGATCGAAAGCCGCATGCGCAAGATCGACGGCTATCTCAATGTCGCGACCTCAGGCTCGCTCAGCCGGCCGGAACTGCGCGTCACACCCAAGCTCGAACAGGCCGCCAATCTCGGCGTCACGCCGGAATCGATCTCGGAGGCGGTGCGCGTCGCCACCATCGGCGATGTCGGGGCCAATCTCGCCAAGTTCAATGCCGGCGACCGTTTGGTGCCGATCCGCGTCCAGCTCGACGAAGCCGCCCGCGCCGATATCCGCAACATCGCGGCTCTGCGCGTCACCAATGCCAATGGCGTCTCGATCCCGCTGACGGCGGTGGCCGAGATCGGCTTCGGGGAGGGGCCGAGCTCGATCGACCGCTATGACCGCGTTCGCCGGGCCGCGATCGGCGCCGATCTCAAGCGCGGCTTCGAGCTCGGCACGGCGCAGGAGACCTTCCACGACATCGTCAGGCAAGTCGGCCTGCCTGCGGGCGTGCGCATCGCCGCGACCGGCGACGCCGAGATCCAGGGCGAGGTGGTGCAGGGCTTCATCACCGCGATGGCGACTGGGCTGATGCTGGTGCTGGCGGTGCTGATCCTGCTTTTCGGCTCGGTCTTCCAGCCGATCACGATCCTGCTCTCGCTGCCGCTTTCCTTCGGCGGCGTCGTCATCGCCCTGCTGGCCACCGACAAGCCGGTCTCGATGCCGGTCTATATCGGCCTGCTCATGCTGATGGGCATCGTCACCAAGAACGCGATCATGCTGGTCGATTTCGCGGTCGAGGAGATGGCGCGGGGCAAGGACCGCCGCACCGCGTTGCTGGAGGCCGGCCGCAAGCGCGCGCGGCCGATCGTGATGACGACGATCGCGATGGCGGCGGGCATGATGCCCTCGGCCTATGGTGTCGGCGACGGCGGCGAATTCCGCGCGCCGATGGCGATCGCGGTGATCGGCGGCCTGATCGTCTCGACCGTGCTCTCCCTCGTCTTCGTGCCGTCCTTCTACGCGGTGATGGACGACCTCTCGCGCCTGACCTCCTGGGCCTTCAGCCGCTTCTTCAGCAAGGCCGAGGACGAGAGCGCCTGGGAGGCCATCGACGAACACGCGACGCCAGGCGAGGCGAGCGCCAAGGCGATGGCCAAGCTGCCGCCGCCAAGGCTGGCGGCGGAGTGAGGGGCGGGCTTTCGCCCGCCTCGCAGGTCGGAGCTGTCCTGGGAACCACCGCCGTCATTCCGGGGCGGCCCGTAGGGCCGAGCCCGGAACCCAGAACCGCAGGTGGCGACGCCATACGCGCTGCTGGTGAGGACGCCTGATTCCCGGCTCCATCGGTTCTGGGTTCCGGGCTCTACGCTTCGCGTAGCCCCGGAATGACGGTGTGTTTCCGAGTATAGGCAGCACGCTCTAAAGCATCGGCGATACGGAGGGGGTGGGCCCGCCCGACGGCGCCGCCGGCGGCTGGTTCCGGCGATTGAGCATCTCGCCGCGCGAGCGGATGATCTGCGCCATGACGACATCCTGGACCCGCTGCTCGGCCGCGCGGCGGACGGCCTCCCTGTCGGCGGGGCGGCCGCCGTCGAGCTCGATGAGCTCGATCGTCGCCTGCACGAGCGCATCGACATCCGCCTTGCAGAAGATCATCGCGGCCTTGGCGACGACCTCGGCCTTCTCGTCGGTCAGCAGCATCGGCGCGCCTTCCCGCCCGATGCAGGCGAGCGCCCTGGTGCGGATCAGGTCGCGGCTCTTTTCGAGGACCGCCTTCTTCTCGGCCCGGGCCTGTGCGTCGACCTGCGATGGACCGGGCGCGGTCTGGCCGGGCTGCGAGGTCACCGGCCCGCGAATGCTGGCGCTCTGGCGGGCGCATTCGACCAGCGCGGGCAGCATCTCCGAGGTCGAAGTCAGGGCAAAGGCCAGGCGCCGGTCGTTTGCGACCAATTCCAGATAGCCGCCATGGCGGAAGGCGTTGATCAATTGCGAGTCCGCCGGCATCGCGATCGTCATCAGGACCGGCGTCTTGACGTCCGCCGTGACATCGATGCGCGAGGTGCGATCGAAGACGAGCTGCAGCGCCAGCCTGTCGCCCGGCTTGAGCTTCCAGCCGGCGTGCGAGAACCCGATCAGCCATTTGAAATCGGCGGTGATCGAGGTGAGCATGCGCGTGCCGTTCTTGTAGGCGGCATTCACGGCGCAATGCGAGAAGGCGCCTGTCGCGTCATTGGTGAAGGCGCCGCCCGACCAGTTTCCGACGACGATCTTGCCATAGGGCCCCGCGGCCTGCGCCATCGGCGCCAGCAGCAAGGTCGAAGCCAGGAGAACTCCACGCATCATGCTCGCCTCGGCGGGTTGGGGCCGCAAGGATGACGTCCGGCGCGGGTTAGAGCAATCCCGTAGGGGGCGAATGCGGGGAGAGGGCGATGGCGCTTTCGAGACCTGCGCCCGGTTGAGGCGGGGAAGACGTGGATGGTCGGCGCAGCCGACCATGACGCGAACGGCGCGGAAAACCCTTCTCCCCTGGCGGGAGAAGGTGGCTCGGCGAAGCCGAGACGGATGAGGGGGCGCTCGACGATTGCCGTTTTGCCTTGCGACGCCAGCCGGAAAGGGCACGGCGCCCCCTCATCCGCCCCTGCCGGGGCACCTTCTCCCGCGAGGGGAGAAGGGAAGAGGACGTCGTGACTGCAGAGAAAGCCGGCCCCAGATCACCGCCGGACGCATTGCCCCCTTTCGCCACGGCTCTCGTTCTCGCCGCGAAGATGTCCTAGGCTTCCCGCACCTGTCCGGCAGCTGGAAGCACCACGATGACGACCTTGACGGCCCCGATCTCCGAGGCTCCGCTGGAAGAGGGTTTCCGGCCGCATACCTCCCATTGGGGCGTGTTCTCGGCGCGGATGAAGGATGGCGAGCTGGAGGTCAGGCCCCATGCCGGCGATCCCGATCCCAATGAGATCATCCAGAATTTTCCGGGCGCGCTGCGTCATCGCGCCCGCATCGCCCAGCCGATGGTGCGCCGGGGCTGGCTGGAGAATGGGCCGGGACCCGATGAGCGCCGCGGCCGCGACGACTATGTGCCGATGTCGTGGAGCGCCGTGCTCGACAAGCTTGCGGGCGAACTCAGGCGGGTGCGCGACGATTTCGGCCCGGGCGCGATCTTCGGCGGCTCCTATGGCTGGTCGAGCGCCGGGCGCTTCCACCATGCGCAAAGCCAGGTCCATCGCTTCCTCAACACCTCGACCGGCGGCTATGTGAAGTCGGTCAACAGCTACTCCTCGGGCGCCTCTTCCGTCCTCGTGCCGCATATCATCGGCGACTACGAGGATCTGGTGAAGCGCAACGTCTCCTGGGAGCAGATTGCCGAGCACAGCGAGATCGTGCTCGCCTTCGGCGGCATGGCGCTGAAGAACAGCATGGTCACCGGCGGCGGCAGCAGCAAGCATGTCGAGCGCGGCGCGATGCAGCGCGCCCATCAGCGCGGCTGCGACTTCGTGCTGGTCGGTCCGTTGCGCGGCGATCTGCCCGAGGAGGCCGGCGCCGAATGGCTCTCCAGCATCCCCGGCACCGACACGGCGCTGATGATGGCGCTGGTCCACAGCCTCGTCGTCGCGGGGCTGCACGACCGCGATTTCCTGGAGCGCTACACCGTCGGCTGGCCGGTCTTCGAGCGCTATTTGCTGGGGGAGACCGACGGTCAGCCCAAGGATGCTACCTGGGCCGCCGCGATCACCGGCGTGCCGGCGCAGGCGATCACGGCGCTGGCCAGGCGGCTGCATGGCAAGCGCGCGCTGATCGTCGTGGCGCATGCGCTGCAGCGGGCCGAGCATGGCGAGCAGCCGGTCTGGATGGGCATGGTGCTGGCGGCCGCGCTCGGCCAGATCGGCCTGCCGGGCGGCGGCTATGGCTATGCGCTGGGGGCGATCGGCTATTACGGCCGGCGCTACAACGCCGTGCCGATGCCGACCCTGCCGCAGGGGCGCAACGCCGTCACCGACTTCATTCCGGTGGCGCGCATCTCGGACATGCTGCTGAACCCCGGCACGAGCTACCGCTATAACGGCCAGACCCGGACCTATCCGCAGATCAAGCTGGTCTACTGGGCCGGTGGCAATCCGTTCCACCATCACCAGGACCTGAACCGGCTGAAGCAGGCTTTCGCCAGGCTCGACACGCTCGTCGTGCACGAACTGGCCTGGACGGCGACGGCCCGCCACGCCGACATCGTCCTGCCCTGCACGATGACGCTGGAGCGCGAGGACATCGGCGGCAATGCCAATGATCCGCTGCTCGTGCCGATGCGACCGGTGATCGCCCCCTATGGCGAGGCGCGCGACGATTACGCGATCTTCGCCGATCTTGCCGAGCGGCTGGGCACGGCACAGGCCTTCACCGAGGGCCGTACGGTCCGGCAATGGCTCGAGCATCTCTACGAGCCGACGCGGGCCGCACTCGCCGAGGCCGGCCTGCCGGCGCCGAGCTTTGCCGAGTTCCAGGCGAGCGAAGGCTATGACATGCCCCAGCAGGCCGATGATGGCGGGCGCCTGCGCGCTTTTCGCACCGACCCGGTCGCGCATCCCTTGCCGACGCCGAGCGGCAAGCTGGAGATCTTCTCGCAGACGATCGCGAGCTTCGGCGAGGCGGACTGCCCCGGCCATCCGACCTGGCTGGGAGCCACCAATGTGCCCGACGCGGCCTCGCCCGTCGTCCTCGTCGCCAACCAGCCGCGCACGCGGCTGCACAGCCAGTTCGATTTCGGCGGCCATAGCAGCGGGGCCAAGCATCGCGGCCGCGAGGTCGCGCGCATGCACCCCGACGATGCGGCCGCGCGCGGGATCGCCGATGGCGACATCATCCGCATCTTCAACGAACGCGGCGCCTGCCTGGCGGGAGTCCATGTCACCGACGGCATCCGCCAGGGCGTGGTCCAGCTGCCGACCGGCGCCTGGTATGATCCGGTCGATCCCGAGGAGGACAAGCCGCTCTGCGTCCACGGCAATCCCAACGTCCTGACCCGGGATGTCGGTACCTCGGCGCTGGCGCAGGGCTGCACGGGACAGTTGACCACCGTCCAGGTCGAGCGCTTCGACGGCAACCTGCCGCCGATCCAGGCCTATGACCCGCCGGTCCTGAAGGCCTCGTAAGCGGTTGATCGGTGCGGCGAGCGCGGCTCAGCCGCGCCGCACCAACAATACCGCGGCCAGGATCGCGACGCCGCCGAAGGCCTGCGCCGGCGAGGGCTGCTCGCCGAAGATCGCCCAGGCGGCGAGCACGCTGACGAGCGCTGGCCAGACCATGACGAGGGAGGCGGCGCTGGCGCCGTAGCTGCCGAGCGAGAGCGTGATCAGGCCCTGGCCGAGCGCATGCGAGACCAGGCCGAGCGCGATCACCGCAAGCCAGCCCTGCAGGCTCGCCGGGATGATGGTCTCGCCCAGCGCGAGCGCCGCCGCCAGGCAGAAGACGGCGCAGAGCGCGCTGGAGATCAGGCCGATCCGGCCGGCATCGGCCCGCTCGCGGGCGCGGCGCACGGCGAGGATATAGCCGGCATAGGAGAAGGCTGCGCCGGTCGCCAGCATGTCGCCGAATAGGCTGCCGGGCGAGGCGGCGCTGGGGGCGCCGATGAATTTCGGCAGCACCAGCATCAGCGCGCCGCCAAGCGCGAGCGCGAGCGCGCCGAGAATGCGCTGCGTCGGCTTCTCCCCAAGCAGGAGCCAGCCGCCGAGCACGACCGCGACGGGCGAGAGATTGCCGAGCAGCGAGGCGTTGGCGATCGTGGTGTGGCCGAGCGCGGCGTTGTAAAGCACGACGTCGATCGCGAAGGTGAGGCCGGCGAGCGCGATCGGGATGAGCGCACCGGGACGAACCGCGCCCGAGACCGCCTTGCGCTGCTCCAGCGCCGTCCAGAGCGCGAGCACGGGCAATGCGAACAGCATGCGCCAGAAGCCGCCGGCGGCCGGGCCGACATCGGCCAGGCGCATGAACACGCCGGAAAAGCCGATGCAGGTCGCGCCGGTGAGGAGCGCAACGAACATTGCCAGCGCCGGGGCGGCGGGGCGGGGCATGACGAGGGCGGGCGTGGACATCTGACGACTTCCTGAGCAATCGCCCGCGATATAGCCAACTTCCATCAATCGGAAAAACGGATTATTCTGATTTAACTATTCTCAAAATCGATCGATGAAGAGGCCCGTGACGGCAGCCATGATTGGGAGGACGCCATGACAGCGCATTTCGATCTCGCCGCGCTCGACATGCTGGTCGCGGTCGCCGAGACCGGCGGCTTCACCGCCGCGAGCGCCCGGCTGGGCCGCACGCAATCGGCGATCTCGGTGCGCATCCAGGATCTCGAGAGCCAGATCGGCCATCGCCTGCTCGAGCGTTCGCGCCGGGGCGTGACGCCGACCGATGCGGGCGAGCGATTGATCGCGCATGCCCGCCGGCTTCTGACGATCGAGCGCGAGGCGCTCGCCGATCTCGGCGGCGCGTCGGCCTCGGGGCGGCTGCGCATCGGCATTCCCGACGATTACATGGACGCATACCTACGCCCGCTGATCGCGCGCTTCGCGGCCGAGCACCCCAAGGTCGAGCTCGAATTGCGCTGCGATCTTTCGAAGCGGATCGAGCCGGCGCTGGCGGCCGGCGAATTCGACCTCGCCGTGGTGACGCAGGATCCCAACCGGCCGATCGGCGAGGTCTTGCGGCGCGAGGCGATGATCTGGGTGGCGGGGCGCGGCCATCGCCCGGAACTGCAGGAGGTGCTGCCGCTGGCGCTGTTCTCGGAGGGCTGCCGGGCGCGCCCGCGCATCCTCCAGGCGCTGGGCGCGGCGGGCAAGGCGCACCGGCTGGTGTTCTCCTGCTCGCACACCTCGGGCATGCTCTCGGCTGTCGAGGCGGGGTTTTGCGTCACGGCCCTGACCGAGAGCGCGATTCCGCCGAGCCTGCGGCGCCTGGGTCCGGCAGAGGACCTGCCTGCTTTGTTCGAGCTCTCGGTCGGCCTGATCATCGGGCCGCAGCCGGGGCTCGCGGCAAGGCGTTTCGCCGACGCGCTGCGCGACGAAATGGCCGCGCCGCGGCTGGCAGCATAAGCGCGGCGGGATTGCCCCGCAGGGCGCATCGGCCTAAAGCCAAGGCCACACGCGCTTTCCGCCGTCATCCTGATGCGTAGCGAAGCGAAGACCCGGGACCCATATACGGTTCCGGAGCTTTACGATGGATTCCGGATCCGCGCGGCTTTGCCGCTTGTCCGGGATGACGCGGCGCCTTTCCTGTCCCAGTTCGCAGAACGATTTCGAGTCCCATGAAATTCCTCGACCAAGCAAAAATCTATGTGAAGGCGGGCGATGGCGGCGCAGGCTGCGTCTCTTTCCGGCGCGAAAAATTCATCGAGTTCGGCGGGCCCAATGGCGGCGATGGCGGGCGCGGCGGCGATGTCGTGATCGAATGCGTGCAAGGCCTCAACACGCTGATCGACTTCCGCTTCCAGCAGCACTTCAAGGCCAAGATCGGCGGGCACGGCATGGGCGCCGACCGCCATGGCGCCAATGGCGAAACCAAGGTGCTGAAGGTGCCGCCGGGCACGCAGATCTTCGACGAGGACGGCGAAACGCTGATCGCCGACCTGACGCAGGCCGGGCAGCGCTTCGTTCTGTGCAAGGGCGGCAATGGCGGCTTCGGCAATGCCTATTTCAAGACCGCGACCAACCAGGCCCCGCGCCATGCCAATCCGGGCCTGATTGGCGAGGAGCGCTGGGTCTGGCTGCGGCTGAAGCTGATCGCCGATGCCGGGCTGATCGGCCTGCCCAATGCCGGCAAATCGACCTTCCTCGCCACGGTGACGGCGGCCAAGCCCAAGATCGCCGATTATCCTTTCACCACCCTGCATCCGGGCCTTGGCGTGGTGCGGGTCGACGGGCGCGAGATGGTGCTCGCCGATATTCCCGGCCTGATCGAGGGCGCGCATGAGGGCCATGGCCTGGGCGACCGGTTCCTCGGCCATGTCGAGCGTTGCCGCGTGCTGCTGCACCTTGTCGAGGGCACCAGCGAACATGCGGGCAAGGCCTACAAGACCGTGCGGCAGGAGCTCAGCCTCTATGGCGAAGGCCTGGACGAGAAGCCCGAGATCGTGGCGCTGTCCAAGGTCGATGCGCTCAGCCCCGAACTGCTCAAGGAGCAGGTGGCGCGGTTGAAGCGGGCCTGCAAGCGCATGCCGATCATCCTGTCCTCGGCCTCGGGCGAGGGCGTCGAGGCGGCGCTGCGGGCGCTGTTTGCGATCGTCGACGAGGCCCGCAAGGAGGAGGCGCGCGAGAACGCTCCCGTCGAGGAGACCGGCTGGCGGCCGTGACGGCCCTCATCGAAGAGTGAGAGCAGGATCAATACGAAAAGCCGGTTCCCGCTTTTTCGCATCCTGTTCCAACCGTCGACAGAATTGCGAACCGCCGTTCCCAAGAGGGCGGCGGCTCTTGCCTAAGGGCACGGCGTCGCGCCAATAGTGTTTCCAACGAAATCTCTGGAAACGCCGCGACATGAAGCACCTCACCTCCACGACCGTGTTGCTGGCCCTGATCTGCGCCGGCTCGGCCTTCGCCCAGGCGCAACGCAGCCCGGCGGCGGCCCAAGGGCAGCGCCCGGCGGCAGCGGCTCCCGCCGGCGGCGGCGTTTCCCAGCCCGACAACACCACCGCGACCTATGGCGACTGGGTGCATCGCTGCCAGCAGGGTGTCGGCACCCGCATCTGCGAGGTCGTGCAGACCTTGCAGGTCCAGGGGCAGCAGGGCCCGGTGGCGCTCGTCGCGGTCGGCCGGCCGATCAAGACCGAGCCCTACAAGCTCGTCGTGCAGGTCGCGCCGAATGTGACGCTGGGACCCAATGCCGGCGTGCGCGTCGCGCTGGGCGAGAAGGACGAGGGCACGCTGGCTGCGTATTCACGCTGCATTCCCGGCGGCTGCTTCGCCGAGGTCGCGATGAGCGACGATCTGATGAAGCGCTGGCGCAGCTATTCGGAAGGCGGGCAATTGCGCTTCCAGGACGCGGCGAACCGGCCGGTGACGCTGCCCTTCTCCTTCCGCGGCTTCCAGGCGGCGTCTGATGCGCTGGCGCGGGAGCCTTGAGCGCCTGAATCGCGTCGCAGGGAACCATCGCGTCATCCTGGGCGACAAAGCGACAGCCGCTCCTGATCGCGGAAGGCTTCCGCAAGGATGAGGCGGCGACGCAAGACTGGCTCGCCGACCTCGCCGACCTCGTCGCGCTCGACACCGAGCCGACGCGCCAGGATCTGGCCTGGGCGCATGCGCTGGACGAGGAGGTGCTCGACGACACGCGCCGCGTCACCGAACTCAGGAACTTCCTGGAGCATCGCGTCCAGCCGTATGCGAGCGCGCGCGGGCGAGCATGAACGAAATCAGGGCCAAAACGCTTTGAAATCGGGGCTTTCCCACAGGCCGCGTGCCGTCGCCGCCCCGTAACACCGAAATTCGACTGTTTCTGGCAGGCCGCAGCGCAACATCCGTTTACGTTGCGCTAACCATAACCGATGCCTTCTGCGCTCCTGCGCTGCCTTGGACGGCGGCGATTCGGGGGCCATTCGCCCCCTGAATGGCGGGGGCTTCGATGGTTGTGGCGACGGGTGGCGCGGACGGCGCCGCGCAGGTTTTCGAACGGGTTTCGCCCAGCCACTCGCCGCGTCCCACCCACGACACGCCTCCCACCCCAAGGCCCCGAAAGAACCACGGAACCCATACCTGTTCGCGGTTGCGGGCCATGATGCTGGCCTCCGCCGCCTTGCGCCGCTCGACCGCTCTCACCGGCGGAGTCTTCGCCGTCCTGCTCTCGACCGGACCGCTGCACGCCCAGGATGTGACGATCAGCACGCCGCAGAACGGCGCGAACGGGACGACCCCGAGTAGCGACACGGGCACACCTGGCGGCAGCGGGGGCTTGGGCTTCCAATACAGCCAGACCGGTACCGTCACCGTCAACGCGACCGTCACGGGCGGCAATGGCGGCACTGGCGCCGGCCTAAGCAGCAACCCCGGCACCCCCGGCATTGGCGGCGCAGGCGGCACTGGCCTTGAAGTTACCCAGGGAGGGTCGGCGAATATCTATGCCACCGTCAAGGGCGGCAATGGTGGCAGGGGCGGCAACGGACTCGCCGGACCTTCCGGAGCGGGCGGCGCGGGCGGCGTGGGCCTGTTGTTTACCAATGGCGGCTCTGCGACGATCAATTGGGGGGTCCAGGGCGGCGCAGGCGCCACGATTGGTAGTCCCGTCGCTGGCGCGAGCGGCGCGGCTATCGTCGGCGGTGGGTTGACCCTGACCCTCGGCAGTGACGCCAGAATCATAGGCGGTTTCTCCGACAGGCGCGCCGACGCCATTACCTTCACCGGCGGCGCCAACACCCTGTCAATCCAGGACGGTGCGCTGCTGACGGGCGGCATCGCGCTGAGCACAAATACGACGACGCTGCAGTTCGCCCAAACCAACGACTACACCTTGAGCAACGTGATCTCCGGGGCCGGCGCCGTCAACAAGACCGGCGCGGGCACGCTGACGCTGACCGGCACCAGCACCTATACGGGCGCCACAACGATCGACAGCGGCACGCTGTCCGTGAACGGCTCGATCGCCTCCTCCTCCAGCCTGACGGTGAACCCCGGCGGCACGCTCGGCGGCACGGGCACGGTCGGCACGACGGCGATCGTCGGCGGCACGCTGGCGCCGGGCAACTCGATCGGCACCCTGGTGGTCGATGGCAACCTGTCCTTCACGTCTGGCTCGACCTATGCGGTCGAAGTCTCGCCGTCGGCGTCGGACCAGGTCAACGTTCTCGGCGCGGCCACGCTCGGCGGCGCGACGGTGGCGGCGTCCTTCGCCGCGGGGACCTATGTCGCCAAGCAGTACACCATCCTCAATGCGAGAGGCGGGGTGAGCGGCACGTTCGGGACGAAAGTCGACACCAACCTGCCCTCTGGTTTCAAATCGAGCCTCGGCTACGACGCCAAAAACGCCTATCTCAACCTGACACTGGATTTCACGCCGACACCCACCCAGACGTCTCCATCCGCAACGACGTCCACGCCTTCGTCAACATCGACGATTGCGCCGACGCCGGCTACGCCGACATCGCCGATTCCCAATCGCGGCCTCAACCCGAACCAGACCAGCGCAGCCAACGCCCTTACGAATTTCTTCGACCGCACCGGCGGCATTCCGGTCGTCTTCGGCAGCCTGACGCCGGCGGGCCTGTCGCAGGTTTCCGGCGAACCCGCCACAGCGACGCGGCAGATCAGCGACAACGCGGCGAACCTCTTCCTCGGCACGCTGTCCGACCCCACGGCCGAGGGTCGCGGCGTGTCAATCGCGCCGGGACCGGGCGGCTTTGCCGCCTATTCCTCGTCCTCCGGCAAGGCCTCCGCCCTGCCGGCCAAGACCATGCCGCTCACGGCCGATCCCGATGCATGGCGCTGGAGCGTCTGGGTGAGCGGCTTTGGCGGCGCGCAGTTTCTTGGAGCCGACGCAGGCGCGGGCACAGCCGCCAGCACCAGCCGCGTCTATGGCGGCGCGGTCGGCGCCGACTACATGATCTCGCCTTCGACAGTCGCGGGCTTCGCGCTGGGCGGCGGCGCCACCAGCTTCAACACCTATGGGCTGGGCTCGGGCTCGTCCGACCTGTTTCAGGCTGGCGCCTTCATCCGCCAGCATTTCGGCCAGAGCTATCTCTCGGCCGCGCTTGGCTATTCCTGGCAGGACGTCACCACCGACCGCTACATCACCGGTTCCGACCATCTCCAGGCGCGGTTCAACGCCAACAGCTGGTCGGGTCGGCTGGAGGCGGGCCACCGCTTCGAGACGCAATGGCTGGGCCTGACGCCCTATGCCGCCGTTCAGCTGACCAGCGTCGCCCTGCCGTCCTATGCCGAGACCGCGCTGTCGGGCTCGGGCATCTTCGCCCTGTCATACGCGGCCAAGGACGTCACCACGACACGCAGCGAACTCGGCATGCGCATCGACCGAACCTTTGCTCTCGCGGAGGCGTCGCTGCAGCTGCGCGGCGGGCTGGCCTGGGTCCACAACTTCGATACCAGTAGCACCGCGACAGCGAGCTTCCTTACTCTGCCCGGCGCGAGCTTCCTGGTCAGCGGCGCGGCGCAGGATAAGAACGCGCTGCGCGCCAGCGCCACCGCCGAATACAAGTTCAGGAACGGCTTCTCGCTCGCCGCAACCTTCGAGGGCGAGTTCGCCGAGAACAGCCGCTCCCTCGGCGGAAAGGGCGTGCTGCGCTACAGCTGGTGATAAGCTGGCGGCTCAAGCTCGCCGCCGGCGCAACGCCAGCAAGACCCCGCTCAGCGTCAGACCGAAGGCGATCAGTTCTTTCAGACCGAGCGGCTCGCCCAGGATCGGCGCAGCAGCCAGCGTGCCGACGATCTGGACCAGCAGCATGCCGGTCGCGGCGACTGAGGTGAGGAGCCGCGTGAGTGCTGCAAACCAGCTCAGATAGCACAGCGCCATCGGGCCGATCATCATATAGGCGAGCCCCGGACCCGACAGCGCCCCGATATCGGGCTTTTCCCTGATCAGCCCGGGCACCACCATCGGCACGCAGCCAAGCGCGACCTGCCAGGCTGTCAGCACGATCGGCGGCAGCGGGATCGGCCAACGCGCCGTGACCGTGCCATAGGCGAACAGGATCGCAGCCGCGAGCGCGAACAGGAGGCCCGGCAGCTTGGCGCCGGTGAGCCCGGGCCCGCCCATCAGAACCGCCACGCCAGCAACGCCCAGAGCCAGCGCCAGCAGGCTGCGCACGCCCATCAGCGGCCAGGCCAGCAGCGTCGCCCAAATCGGCATGGAATAGGCGATCAGCGCGCCCTCAGACACTTTGAGCCAGTTGAGCGCGAGCGCCGTAAAGCCCATCCAGGCGAAGATATTGATCGCGGCCGCCACGCCGAGTCGCCCGAAATGCTCGCGCGGAACCGCGAGTCGCTCGCCCCGCCACGCCGCAAAGGCCATCAGCCCGCAAGCGGCCAGCACGCCGGCCGTGCCGCGCGCGGACAGCGGCATGTTTGATCCCGGGCTTTGATGGTGCAGTCTTTTCGCGCGAGTGGAAGGAGGCGCTATGGGCCAGGTTCACCATGGGAGCGCCACGACGACAGAG
>NZ_PQFZ01000029.1 GCF_002917105.1 Allobosea psychrotolerans | reverse complement strand
CGATCGGCTCGAGCGCCTCGATCATCTGGTTCAAGTGGAAGGTCGGGCCGAAGGGCTTGATCTGCTCGACCAGGTTGTCGACCAGGCCCTGGCCGCTGATGATCGGGAAGCCGGGAATGTCGTAGATCGGCTTCTCCGGATAGAGCTCGGCGCATTGCCCGCCGACCTTGGGCAGGATGTCGACCAGATGCGCCCTGATGTCGAGCAACCCCAGCTCGAACACTGCAAACAACCCGCACGGACCCGCGCCGACTATCACGACATCCGTGGTGATGATGTTGTCGTTGGTCATCGCCATACCTTGGGTCATCGCCATGCCTTCCATCGCACCGCGCCCAGGCGCCGGTGAGCTGGCGCGGGCCTCATCAAATCCAACGTCAATTATTGTTAGTATACAAATGAAAATGCGCAAGCGGATTTTGCAGGCACGCCTTGCTCAATCGAGGCGCGCCAGCAGGGCGAGCAGGCGCTCGGCCTCTTCGCGCGAGAGCGGCGCCAGGGTCGCGGCGCTGATCGCCTTCGCCTTCTCGAGCAGGCCGGGAATCGCCTCGTGCCCCTTGGCGCTGAGCCTGACGCGAACGCGGCGCTGGTCGTCGGGGTCGGGCAGGCGCTCGACAAGCCCGCGCTCTTCCAGCCGCGCGATCACGCCCTTGATGGTGGCGGGGTCCATTGCCGTCATGCGGCCGAGCAGATTCTGCGAAATCTCCTCGCCCGCACTCAGTTTCGACATGGCGGCGAATTGCGTCGGCGTCGGGCCGTCATCGCCCATGATGCGCTGGAAGATCGCGATATGGCGCTGCTGGGCGCGGCGCATCAGGAAGCCGACCTGCTCGTCGAGGACATAGTCCATTGGCGCGGCCGTGCCGGCCGAGGATGGCTTGCGCTGCCTTGCGATCGGCTTGGCGGCTGTGTCCGCCACGCTGTCCTGCCTGCTCATCCCTCATCCCCTGATCGCCACCGCGCGGACCGCGCCTCCGGTCCTGTCGCATCGCCTCTTGCCAGCCGCCGAAACGCTGTCCATGATTGTTATTACACATTCAAACATCGCCTGTCTCGCAGGCATGATTGCGCTCCATATTCGCAGCGGAGGACCAGATGGCTCACGACGTCGCGGCAGGCCCTGCCAAAGGCAAGCTCGTCATCCGCAATCTCGGCCTGGTGCTCTCGGGCGATCTCAACCAGCCGATCCTCGATGCCGATACGATCATCGCGGTCGACGGCCGCATCACGGCCATCGGCCGGGCTGCCGATCTCGATTGCGACCGGGCCGACAGCATCATCGATGCGCAGGGCTCGCCCGTTGCGCCGGGGCTGATCGACAGCCATTGCCACCCGGTCTTCGGCGACTGGACGCCGCGGCAGGGGCAGATGGGCTGGATCGATTCCTGCGTCAATGGCGGCGTCACCACCTTCGTTTCCGCCGGCGAAGTGCATCTGCCCGGCCGGCCGAAGGATCCCATCGGCGTCAAGGCGCTCGCCATCACGGCGCAACGCACCTTCGCGAATTTCCGGCCGACGGGGGCGAAGATCCATGCGGGAGCGCCGATCGCCGAGACCAGCATGGTCGAGGAGGATTATGCCGAGATGGCCCGCGCCGGGGTCAAGATGATCGGCGAGATCGGGCTCGGCACAGTCAACACCGGCCCCGAGGCGAAGAAGCATGTCGATTGGGCCCGCAAATACGGGTTGGAGACGATCATCCATACCGGCGGGCCCTCGATCGCCGGTTCGAGCCTGATCAGCGAGGATATCGTGCTGGAAGCCCAGCCCGATGTGATCAGCCACATCAATGGCGGCCATACCTCGATCCGCTTTTCCGGCATCTGCCGGCTCTGCGAGCAGGCGAGGGGCGCCATCGAGATCGTCCATAACGGCAATGAGCGCGCCGCGCTCGAAGCCATCAAGACCGCCACCGAACTCAACCTGACCTACAAGGTCATCCTCGGCACGGATGCGCCGGCGGGCTCCGGCGTGCAGCCGCTCGGCATCCTCAGGATGATCGCCTTCCTGTCGAGCCTGGGCGATGTGCCGCCCGAAGTCGCCTTCTGCATGGCGACGGGCAACACGGCGCGGGTACGCAAGCTCGATGCCGGCTTCATCGCGGTCGGCATGCCGGCCGATCTCGTCTTCTTGGACAAGCCGCAGCATTCGGCCGGAAGGCATCTGCTCGACGCCGTCTCGCTCGGCGACATTCCCGGTATCGGCATGGTGGTGATCGACGGCATCATCCGCACCGGCCGCTCGCGCAACACGCCGCCATCGCACACCGCGCCCGTTCTGGTCGGGCATTGAGGCGCATCATGACCGATCTCATCGATATCCGTCGGATCCAGACCAGCGTGGAGGAGATCTTCCACGAATTCGGCCCACGTCCCGGCCGCACAGAGCGCATCGCCTCGGTCTGCGCCGTGCTGACCAATCCCTATGCCGGGCGCTACGAGCCCGACATCCTGCCGATGATGGAGGCGCTGAAGGCTGCCGGCCTCGACATGGCGACGCGTTGCCTCAACGCGCTCGGCGGCGATCCCGGGACCGTCGAGGGCTATGGCAAGGGCGCCATCGTCGGCTCCGCCGGGGAACTGGAGCATGGCGCGCTCTGGCATGTGCCCGGCGGCTACGCCATGCGCGAGATCCTCGGCAATGCGAAAGCGATCGTACCCTCGACCAAGAAGGTGGCGGGGCCGGGCGCGCGCATCGACATTCCCGTCACCCATATCAACGCGTCTTATGTCCGCAGCCATTTCGGCGCGGTCGAGATCGGCGTGCCGGGCTCGCCGCAAGCGGACGAACTGGTCTTCATCCTGGTGATGACGACGGGCGCGCGCATCCATGAGCGCGTCGGCGGCCTGCGCGCCGACCAGATCAGCGTTGGCGACGGGCAGCGGTGATGGGCCGCTCTCCCTTTCTTGCCAAAAGAGGCGCGGGGAACCCCTCTCCCGAGTGGGAGAGGGGCAGGGGTGAGGGCAGGCCAGGAAACCAATTTGGCACGCCTATCTTCAGCCCGCGCCTTCCTCGTCGAATGGCCTACACCTCACCCCTGCCCCTCTCACTGATCTCGGGCTTGCCCGAGATCAGCAGTCAAAGTGTCGAAGTCGGGTATACCCGACTTCGATGCAGGAGAGGGGTTCCCCGCGCCCTTCCGTCTAGTGTCGGAGCCTTTCATGCCCGCAGATATCCGCAAAATTCTCACGCAAGTCGATGAAATCCATCTCGAAATGGGCAAGACGGTCAGCCCGCCGACGCGGCGCGCCGTGGCCTGCGCCGTGATCGCCAACCCGTTCGCCGGGCGCTATCAGGAGGACCTCTCGGAGCTCTCCGAGATCGGCGTCGAGCTCGGCGATCTCCTGACCAAGCGCTGCCTTGCGGCGCTGAACATCGCGCCCGATCAGGCCGAGAGCTTCGGCAAGGCGGCGATCGTCGGCGAGGGCGGCGAGATCGAGCATGCAGCCGCGATCCTCCATCCCAAGCTGGGCACCCCCGTGCGTGCGGCGCTCGGCAAGGGGCCGGCGCTGATCCCCTCGGCCAAGAAGCGCGGCGGGCTCGGTACGCCGATCGACGTGCCGCTCGGCCACAAGGACGCAGCCTTCGTGCGCTCGCATTTCGATGCGGTCGAGGTCCGGATCACCGACGCGCCGCGCGCCGGCGAGATTCTGGTGGCGATCGCGATCACCGATTCCGGTCGTCCGCTGCCGCGCATCGGCGGCCTGCAGAAGCACGAGATCAAGGGTGAGGACGGGCTGCGCTGAGGTTTACTCATCCTCGTTCGCTAAAGGCTCTCGATCACCTATGCGCCGTCATCCCGGGCGTAGCGAAGCGCAGAGCCGGGATCCATGCCGGAGTGCTGCCTGGTTAGGTTCAGGAATGGATCCCGGATCGGCGCGGCGGAGCCTGTCCTTGGGCCGGCCGAAGGCCGAACCCGGGGGCCGCTTGTCCGGGATGACAGCGTAGTTCCGAGCCAACGCAGTATCGCCAGGAGGCTCCCTTGCAAGCTGGAGCATCCTTCGAGACGCCGCTTACGCGGCTCCTCAGGATGAGGGCTGGAGGTTCCAAACGGCCTCTAGGCGGCTTTCATCCCGCCATCGGTCAGCCGGTACCAGCTGATGATGGCCGAGACGTAGAGCTCGTTCAGCGCGTGCAGCGGCAGCGGCTTGATCGGCACCAGGGGGAAGGGCAGGCGGCTCCTGTCGCCGCTGGCGAGATACTCCGCCATCGCCTTGCCCATCGCGCTCTGCAGGCCGACGCCGCGGCCCATGCAGCCGATATCGACCAGCAGCCCGGGCTCGGGCTCGTGCAGATGCGGCAGGAAATCGCGCGTCAGCGCGACCCGGCCGCACCAGCGATGGTCGAAGCCGATCCCCTTGGCCTGCGGATACATCTTGCCGATGACGCGTTCGAGATGGGCCCAGTCGGAGGCGCCCTTCGGCTCGCGGAACGGGCCGCGGCCGCCCATCAGGAGGCGGTTGGTGTGGTCCTTGCGGAAGTAGAGCAGCAATTGCCGCGTATCCGAGGTGACCTGGCCCTCGGGCAGGATCGTGCAGGCGATATTGTCCGAGAGCGGCTCGGTTGCGACGATGAAGGTGTTCGGCCGGATCACGGTCTGGCGCAGTTTCGGGATCAGGTCGCCGGTATAGCCATTGGTTGCGACGACGACGCGCGGCGCGGTGACGCTTGCGCCCTGGGCGGTGTGGATGATCCAGCTCGCGCCCTGGCGTTTCAGCGAGACGACGGGGCTCTTGCCATGGATCGTGGCGCCGGCCTTGAGCGCGGCTTTGGCCAGCCCGCGCGCATAGGCGAGCGGCTGCACGCCGCCGGCGCGCCGGTCGATCCAGCCGCCGAGATAGCGTTCCGTGCCGAGCAGGCGCGCGACGCTGTCGCTGTCGAGATACTCCGCATCGACGCCACGCGCCCGCCACTCGGCGGCGCGGCGCTTCACCGTCTCGAGCATGGCTGGTGTATGCGCGCCCTGGATCCAGCCCGTGCGCTTATGCGGCACGTCCATGCCGTGCCTGGCGATCAGGTCGAAGACCAGATCGGCGGTCGAGCCGACGAAGCGCGTCAGCGCCTCGCCCGCAGTGGGGCCGAATTTCGCGGCGATCTCGCTGGGATCATATTTGATGCCGGGAATGACCTGCCCGCCATTGCGGCCCGAGCCGCCCCAGCCCGGCTCATGCGCCTCCAGCACGATGACGGAGACACCGGCCTCCGCGAGATGAAGCGCGGTCGAGAGCCCGGCATAGCCGGCGCCGATCACGCAGACATCGGCGCTGGCATCAGCGGCAAGCGGCGGCGTCGGCGCCGCACTGGGCGCTGTCGCATGCCAGAGCGAAGGGGCGAGCGGGAACGGTTCGGCCATGACGGCCTCCTTAGGCGTTGAAAGCATGGCTCATGCGAAAAACCGATACCCAGTTTTTCGCGCCATGCTTCAGATCGGTTTGAGCACGCGACGCAGGAAATCCTGGGTGCGCGGATGGCTCGGCGCGCCCAGAACGTCACGGGCCGGGCCCTGCTCGACGATGACGCCGCCGTCGAGGAAGAGCACGCGGTCGGCGACCTCGCTGGCAAAGCCCATCTCATGGGTGACGACGAGCATGGTCATGCCGTCCTCGGCGAGGCTCTTCATCACGCTGAGCACCTCGCCGACGAGCTCGGGATCGAGCGCCGAGGTCGGCTCGTCGAACAGGATCGCCTTGGGCTGCATGCAGAGCGCGCGTGCGATTGCGACGCGCTGCATCTGCCCGCCCGAGAGCTGGCCGGGATAAGCGTCGACCTTGTCGCCGAGGCCGACGCGGCCGAGCAGCTCGCGTCCGCGCGCCATAGCTTGCGCGGCTGGCTCCTTCTTCACGAAGATCGGCCCCTCGACGACGTTTTCCAGCGCCGTGCGGTGCGGGAACAGGTTGAAGCGCTGGAACACCATCGCCATCGCCGTGCGGATGCCGGTGATCGAGGGCTGGCTGCGATCGACGCGGACGCCGTCGATGGTGATCGCGCCGCCATCATAGGATTCGAGCCCGTTGATGCAGCGCAGGATGGTCGATTTGCCGGAGCCGGACGGGCCGATCAGGCAGACCACCTCGCCCTTGTTCACATTGGCGGTGATGCCCTTCAGGACGGGAAAGGCACCAAAACTCTTGGTGACGCCGGTGATCTCGATCATCGAAGTGCTCATCGCCGCGTCTCCTTGCCGAAGCGCCGCTCCAGCCAGCCGACGAAGCCGATCAGCGGCAGGCTCATGCAGAGATAGAGCAGGGCGACCAGCGAGTAGACCGTCATGTTCTTGAAGGTCGAGGAGGCGATCAGCGAGCCTTGCAGCGTCAGTTCCGCCACCGTGATCGTCGAGGCCTGGGACGAATCCTTCAGCATCATCACCATGATGTTGCCGTAGGGCGGCAGAACGATCCTGACGGCTTGCGGCAGAATCACGCGCCGCATCATCATGCCCCAGCCCATGCCGATCGATTGCGCGGCCTCGATCTGGCCGTGGTCGACCGCCTCGATGCCGGCGCGGAAATTCTCCGACTGATAGGCGGAATAGGCGATGCCGAGCCCCAGGATCGAGGCCTGCAGCGCCGAGAGCGCGATGCCGAGTTCGGGCAGCACGAAGTAGATATAGAAGAGCTGCACCAGGATGGGGATCCCGCGCAGTCCGTTGACGACGATCTTGGCGATCAGGGCAAGCCAGCCGATGCCTGAGACCCGCATCAGGGCCCAGACCAGGCCGAGCAGCGTCGACAGGATCAGCGAGCCCGCCGTGACGAGCAGCGTGAATTTAACGCCCTGGAGCAGGAGAGGCAGGAACTGGGCGGCATCCCGCAGGAAGGTCTGCATGGGGTTCTGGTGGTCGGAGGAATTGGTCAGGACGACGTTTGGAACCTCAGCGCGTCATCCCGGACAAGCCGCGAAGCGGCGCCGATCCGGGATCCATCGTCGGGCGCTGAACTCTATGATGGATTCCGGGGGTGCGCTTCGCTGCACCCGGAATGACGGCGTCGTTCCGAGTTGGAAATGGCGAGGCCGTTCAGACCAGGCCCCACTTCGCCAAAATCTTGTCGACGGTGCCGTCGGCCTTGAGCTTGGCGAGGCCGGTGTTGATCTTCTTGAGCAATTCGCCGTCGCTCTTGCGCACGCCGATGCCGACGGAGCCGGAGATCACCGGTTTGTAGGACTTGACGATGCGGATTTTCGGGAACTGCCCCTGCGACAGGTTATAGGCGATGATCGGCAGGTCGAAGACGGCGGCCTGGACGCGCGCCGCGTTCACATCGGCGAGGATGTCGGGCAGCGTCTTGTAGAGCTTGACCTCGGAGAACAGGCCGGATTTCTGCAGCACGTCGACATAGGCCGTGCCGATCTGCGCGCCGATCGTGATGCCCTTCAGGTCCTCGAGGGTGACGTAATCCTTGGTGTCGGAGGCCGGTACGATCAGGCCTTCGCCATAGGTGTAGATCGGGTCGGAGAAATCGATGACTTCCTTGCGCACCGGGGTGATGTACATCGCGGCCGCAACGATATCGATCTTGTTGCTGGTCAGCGAGGCGATCAGCGTCGAGAACTGCATGCCCTCGACCTCGACCTTGAAATCGGAGACTGCGGCGATCGCCTTGACCAAATCGACCATCACGCCCTCGATGGTGTTGGTCTTGGTGTCGAGGAAGGTGAAGGGGCTGCCCGTCGGGGTCGAGCCGACCTTGAGCACGGACTGCGCCCGGGCAGGCAGAATGCCCGCGGCCACGGCGCTGCCGGCCAGCATGGACAGGAAGGTCCGACGTTCCATCGCGATATCCCCTCGCTTACGGCGCGCTTGCTGCGCGTCCGGCCATGATTTTCACGTGCGTGAAGATACGAGCATAGGACAAACTTGCCCGCAAGCGATTTCATGTGCATGAAATAGAGGCGGAGATGGAGAGTTCATGAGCGCCCCAGCCGCCAGCGGAGCCAGCCAGCCGGTCGACCAGGAGATCGGCGCGGGCCTGCGCAGATTGCGTCGTGCGCGCGGGCTTTCACTGGTCGATCTCGCCGCCCGCACCAGTCTGTCGATCGGGTTCCTGAGCCAGATCGAGCGCGGCCTGTCCTCGCCGACCCTGCGCGTGCTCGTCGGCATGGCGGATGCGTTCGGCGTCGGGCTCGCCGATCTCTTTCCCAATGGCGCGCCGCCGCAGGACCGGCCCGCGACCATCGTCCGCGGCGCCGACCGGAGCGAATTGCAGCTCTGGCGCTCGGGCATCCGCAAGCATTTGCTGACCCCGCTTTCGGAGAGCTCGAAGCTCAACCTCTACATGGTCGAGCTGGAGCCGGGCGCGAGCACCGGCGACGAGCTCTATACGCATCAGGGCGAGGAAGCCGGGCTCGTCATGCATGGCGCCATGCTGCTCAAGGTCGAAAGCGAGAGCTGGACCCTGCAGGAGGGCGACAGCTTCCGCTTCCTGTCCTCGCGCCCGCATTGCTTCGCCAATGCGGCGGAGGGCGAGACGCGGGTGCTCTGGGTCACCAGCCTGTAGAAGCGGGCGTTTCATTGTCGTAGTGGCAATCGCGGCCATCGCTGGGCGCTCAAAGGCGCTACGGCAGGGCTGAGATTGAAGAGACCCAACCGGCCCGGCACCATGTTCTGCCGGTCGTCTCGGTCTTGTTGGTCATCCCGGATGCTGGGAAGCAGGGATCCGGGATGACGCACGGTTGAAGGAGGCGGCGTTTAGCCGCCGAGCGACATCTTCAGCGGCGGCTTGACCTCGGCCGGCAGCGGCGAGGTGTAGCCTTCCTTGCCCAGGCGCTTCTTGTGGTCGGCCTTGGCGGCCGCCATCAGGGCGGGGTCGGAGAGCACGGCAGCACCCGTTGCCGCCATCGCCTTGGCGACATGGACCATCGCCTTGTGGGCTGCCGGCTGCTTGCCCTGCGAGACCACCTGCCAGGTGTGGAACGGCGTGCCGACAGCGACGGTCGGCGCATGCGCCTGGACGGTCGGCACGGCCCAGCTGACATCGCCGACATCGGTCGAGCCGATGGCGGGGTTGCGCTTGGCGTCCATAGGAACGAGGAAATCGGCCAGCGGCACGCCCGAATCCTCCATGCCGATGGTGCGCCAGATCGAGGCGATCTCCTGTGGCGACAGCGTTTTGCGAATCTCCTCGGCGAAGGCCTTGTCGGCATCATCGAAATGCGGCGGGCCGAGCTCTTCCATGATCCCGTGCAGCGCCTGTTCGAGCGGCGGATTGGGGAACAGGTCGGAAACGGCGCTGATGATGCGCATCTCCATCTTGGTTTCCGTCATCAGCGCCGCGCCTTCGGCGATCTTCTTCACGCGCTGGACGAGCTCGAGCATGCCGCGCAGATCGCGCGCGCGGATCGAATAGCGCACGCGGGCATGGGCCTGGACGACGTTCGGCGCGATGCCGCCGGTGTCGAGCAGGGCGTAATGCACACGCGCATCGCTGGGCATGTGCTCGCGCATGTAGTTGACGCCGACATTCATCAGCTCGACGGCGTCGAGCGCGCTGCGCCCCAGATGCGGGCTGGCCGCGGCATGCGCCGCGCGGCCGGTGAAGATGAAATCGGCGCGGGTGTTGGCGAGCGCCAGCGGCGGGGCGACCTCCCACCAGCTCGACGGGTGCCAGGTGATGGCGACATCGGCGTCGTCAAAGGCGCCGGCGCGGACCATGAAGGCCTTGGCAGCGCCGCCTTCCTCGGCCGGGCAGCCATAATAGCGCACGCGGCCGGGGATCTTGTTCTCGGCGAGCCAGTTCTTCATCGCGGTCGCGGCGAGCAGCGCGGCCGAGCCGAGCAGGTTGTGGCCGCAGCCATGGCCATGACCGGCCGCCTCGACTTCGCGATGCTCGGCGATGCCGGCTTCCTGGCTCAGGCCGGGCAGGGCATCATATTCACCCAGGAACGCGATGACGGGGCCGCCTTCGCCGGCCTCGCCCATCACCGCGGTCGGGATCTCGGCGATGTTCTCGGTGATCTTGAAGCCCTGGTGCTTCAGCTCGGCGACATGCTCGGCAACCGAGCGCTGCTCGGTGTAGCAGACCTCGGGCATGCCCCAGACGCGGTCGCTGAGTTCGATGAAGCGCTGCTTGCTCGCATCCACATGCCGCCAGAGATCGTTTCGGTTGTCCATGATCGTTTTCGCCTTGATGGGGTCGCGATATATGAGCCGGGCGGCTGCCGCCCGTCCAGTTGCTGGAAGCATGGCCGATGCCAGCCGACGCAACGTCATCGTGTCGGGATCGGGTTTGACGCGTCATGGTCGGGCTTGACCCGACCATCTCCGATTTCGGCTAGCTGGTCATGAGGTTCTCGGGCCGAGCCCGAGAATGACGCTCTGCGAAGGCCGGTGGATCGTCACGGATGCTTGTGGATCGGATCGACCCAGTAGACCGTCTCCGGCGCCTCGACCGGATCGACATCGGTGATGTTGACGACCACGGCTTCGTTGTCCGAGCGCACCAGCACGCATTCCAGCGGCTCGTCGGGATTGGCGTTGATCTCCTGATGCGGCACGAAGGGCGGCACATAGATGAAGTCGCCCGGCCCGGCCTCGGCGACGAATTCGAGCCGTTCGCCCCAGCGCATGCGGGCCTTGCCGCGCACGACATAGATCACGCTCTCCAGCTCGCCATGGTGATGCACGCCGGTCTTGGCGTTGGGCTGGATCGAGACCGTGCCGGCCCAGATCTTCTGGGCGCCGACGCGGGCATGGTTGATCGCCGCCTGCCGGAACATGCCGGGCGTCTGCGCCGTGTTCGGGTCGAGCTTATCACCGGTGATGACGCGCACGCCGTCATGCTTCCAGCGCGGCTCGTCATGGGAGTGATCGTGCGGATGGTCGTGGTCGGAATGGTCGTGTCCGGACATGATCTCAGCCCTTCTTCGCCGGGCCGGTGGCGATCGGGCGCTCGCTCGAGCCCCATTCCGCCCAGGAACCGTCATAGAGGGCGCGCGCCGGCTTACCGATCGTCTCCAGCGCGGCCGAGAGGATCGCCGCCGAGACGCCCGAGCCGCAGCTCGTGATCAGGGGCTTGTCGAGATCGACGCCGGCTTCCGTGAAGGCGGCCGCGATCGCGTCGGGCGATTTCAGCTTGCCGTCCTGCATGATGGCGGGAAAGGGCAGGTTGAGCGCGCCCGGCATATGGCCCGACCGCACACCAGGGCGTGGCTCGGGCGCCTCGCCGCGGAAGCGGTCGGCGGGACGGGCATCGACGACCTGGACGGCGCCGCTGCCGAGCGCGCGCTCGACGTCGTCGGCGTCGGCGATGGCGGAATGGTCGAGGCGTGCGGTGAAGGTGCGGGCCGAGCGGGAGCGCGGCGGGCCTTCCTCGATCGGGCGGCCTTCCGCCTGCCATTTCGGGAAGCCGCCTTCGAGGATGACCACGTCCTTGGCGCCGAAGGTCTTGAAGGTCCAGCGCACGCGCGGCGCCGAGAACAGGCCAAGCCCGTCATAGACGACGATGCGCATGCCGTCGCCGATGCCCATCGCGCCGACGGCGGCCGCGAAAGCCTCCGGCCGCGGCAGCATATGGGGCAGGTCGGAGCCGGTATCCTTGACGGTGTCGATGTCGAAGCGCAGCGCGCCCGGGATGCGGCGCTGCGCATATTCGGCATGCGGGTCGCGGCCATGGACGGGCAGGTACCAGGAGCCGTCGACCACGACGACATCGGGCGCGTTCAGGCGCTCGGCGAGCCATTCCGTGGAGACGAAGACGTTGTCGCTGGCCATGATCGGCATTTCCTTGACGTTGCGGCCGCTTATCGGCGGCTGGACCTGGCTTCAGAGCAATGCTCTCAACTTTTGGATCTAGAGTATTTCCGCGTTTCTCCGAATCGCGGAAATACTCTACCTCTTTGTTTTATCGCATTTTCTTCACGCGAACCGGTGCCCACTTCGCTCGAAAATGCTCTAGGCGAGCGCGATGCGGACACGCCGGTTCTGCTTGCCCTTCTTCTCGATATCCGTGACCGCGACAAGGCCGATCTCGGCGGTGTTGCGGACATGGGTGCCGCCGCAGGGCTGCAGATCGATGTCGCCGATGGCCACCAAGCGGACACGGCCCGAGCCGCGCGGCGGCTTCGCCGACATCGTCTTGACCAGGCCCGGATTGGCGTCGAGCTCCTCATCCGTGATCCAGCTTTCGGTGACTTCGGCGTTGCGGGCGATCAGGGCGTTGAGGGTCTCGGAGATCTCGGCCTTGTCGAGGCCGCCTTCGGGAATGTCGAAATCGAGCCGCCCGTCGCCCTCGCCGATCGCCCCGCCCGTCACCGGATAGGACAAGACGACGCTGAGCAGATGCAGCGCCGTGTGGATTCGCATGCGCTTAAGCCGGCGCTCCCAGTCGAGCACGGCTGTCACGGTCTCGCCGGGTTGCGGAGCGGCCTGTCCTTCAAGCTGTCCTGCAAGGGGAACATGGATCACGCGGCTCTTGTCCTCGGGATCGTAGATCGCCGTGCCGATCGCAATCTCGCTACCGTCTGCGCGAATGAGCTTGCCGGCGTCGCCCGGCTGCCCGCCACCGGTCGCGTAGAACACCGTCCTGTCGAGGATGACGCCGCCGCGCTCGTTCACGGCTTCGATGCGTGCCGGCGTCTCCTTCAGATAGGCATCCTGGCGAAACAGCAATTCGGTCGGCATGGTCGCAGTATCCCTGGGGCGCGCTTCGGCGGCGCGGGGTGCGGAGATTGCACGGATTGGGCTGGCCGCGCCAGAATGCATTCTCTGGGGATAAAGCAGCTTTCCTGGGGTTAGCGCGCCGCTACTGCGCCTGGCCCTTCCGTCTCCCGACCGCAGGGACTAGATAGCGCGATGAGTAGCACGATGATCCGTCGGCTGCTCCCGGGAGCCTCGATGTCATTGCCGCGCATGCAGCCGAAGGACGGCGTCGCCTGGGTCACGGGTGCGAGTTCGGGCATCGGCGAGGCGGTTTCGCTCGAACTGGCGCGGCGGGGCTGGACCGTCGCGATCACCGCGCGCCGGCTCGATCTGCTCGAGGATATCGCCCGGCGCGCGGAAGGATTGCCCGGCCGCATCGTCGCCCACGTCGGCGACGTGACCGAGACCCTCGCGATGCAGGCGGTGGTGGACGGAATCGAGAGCGTGCACGGCCCGATCGCGCTCGCCTTCCTCAATGCCGGCATCGCCCCTCATGTCCATTCCGGCGCGTTCGATCTTGCAGCCTTCGAGCAAGCTTTCGCCGTCAACCTGTTCGGCGTGGCCAAGGGGCTGGCCGCCGTGCTGGAGCGCATGACACGGCGCGGCCGGGGGCAGATCGCCGTCAACGCCTCGATCGCGGGCTATGGCGGCATGCCGCGCGGAGCAGCCTATGGAGCCTCCAAGGCAGCCGTGATCCATCTCTGCGAGGCGCTGAAATTCGACTGCGACAGGCTCGGCATCCGGCTGCAACTGGTCAATCCGGGCTTCGTCGACACGCCGCTGACCCGCAGGAACGGATATCCGATGCCCTTGCTGATGCCGATCGAGGGCGCGGCCCGGCGCATCGTCGACGGTTTCGCGCGCGGCGGTTTCGAGATCGCCTTTCCGCGGCGCCTGGCCTGGTTCGCCAAGGCGGTGAATTGTCTGCCCTATCCCGTCTATTTCTGGCTCGTGGCGCGATTGATGCCCCGGGGCAAGGCAATGAGGCGCGACGGAACCTGACCCTCGTGCGGGATTGGGTTCGGATCCGCTGCCGGCCATGGCTGGGAAACGCCGTGCGGTTGGCGATTTCATCGCATTTTAACCAGTGTGACGCTGATATGGCGCGCTTTGAAAGCTCGTTTTTTCTCCTGCGCTCCGGAGAGATCTGCACTGAATGCGCCTCGATTCGCGTAACATCCAGATTCCGACGGTCGACGAAATCGAGCCGCGCCTGCGGCTCTACGGAATCGACGATGAGTGTCGCGAACTGGCGCGTCAGCTCGCGCCCGAAGTCGCTCGTATCATCGAGCGCGTCATCCGGCACAATATCAGCATCACCAAGGACCATCTGAAGTCGAGCCGGGCTTCGCTCGATATCCATGGAGAGGCGCTGACGCGTGCGGTCGTGTCGCATTTCAACGTGCTGTTTCAGGCGCGTTTCGACGAGAGCTATCTGGCCTCCCTCGAACAGATGCTGAAAGTCGAGTTCGACTCGATGATCGGCGCCAGGGCGCGATTGCAGGTCGGCCAGAAACTGGTGCTTCCGCTGCTGCAGGCGCGCGCCGGTCGTGGCATGCGGCGCCTGCTCGGACAGGCCGTGTCGCCGCGCGATGTCGACCTGCTGATGCGGCTGCTTTATTTCGACCTGGTCTGCGCCATCGCCGTCGAGCAGCATGAGACGCGCCGCGCCGTCGTCGAGCGGCATGTCTCTCTCGATGGGGCGCTCAAGGCCTTCAGCCAGAGGACGGAAGCGCTCGGCACGACATTCGAAAGCAGCGCCCGCGAATTGACCACGGCGGCGCGGCAGATGCTGGAGAAGGCGCAAGCGACGCTGGAGCAGTCGAGCGAGGCCGAGGTCGCTTCGACCAAGGCCTATCGCCTGGCGGCCGAAAGCGCCGATACCACCAGCCAACTGCACCAGCTCACCAGCGATATGGGCGCGCGCCTGTCCGGCGCGGCCGAGGCGACGGCGACCAGCGTGGCGCATGCCTCCGACATCAAGGATTCGATGGCCGATCTGGCCGGGGTCATCGAACAGGTCGGCTCGATCGTGGCCGTCATCAAGCAGATCTCCGACCAGACCAATCTGCTGGCGCTGAACGCCACGATCGAGGCCGCGCGCGCCGGGGATGCCGGCAGGGGCTTTGCGGTCGTCGCCCATGAGGTCAAGAACCTGGCCGCGCAGACCGGGACCGCAACGCAGGCCGTCGCTGGACAGATCGAGAAGATCGAGACCGCGACGCGGCGCTGCGTCGGCAGCGTCGACGCCATTACCGACAGCGTCGAGACGATTTCGCGTCTCAGCAACGAGGCGGTCGTTACCTTCGCCTCGCAATTCGGCCTGGCCGGCCGGATTTCGGAGGCTGCGCGCCTGATCTCGGCGCAGTCCTCCGATGTGGTCAGCGGCGCGCGGCGCTCGAGCCAGGCCATGACGGAAACCATCGCGGCGATCGACAGGGTGGAGACGACGGCTCTCGGCCTCGCCAGAAGCGCGGAGACGCTGCGCGCCCTGGTCGGCGAGCTCGGCGCGACAGTCGCCGCCGCCTGATTCGTCTCTGATTCTGCCCTTGCATGTCGCATGTGAAAACCGCGCCGCAGCGTGGTGCTGCGGCGCGGCCTGGCTTGGACGATCGCTGACCTGGACGATCAGCGACCTGGACAATCAGCGGTAATAGGGCCGGCCGTAATAGCGGCGGTGGTGGTGACGCGCATAATAGGGCGGCGGGCCGCCATAACGACGTCCATAGGCCGGAGGACCATAACGGCGCGGGCCGTGGCGGAACTCCCGGCGCCCGTCGAAGCGGCGGCCATCATCGCGCCAGTCGCGATACTGGACCTGCTGGATGTCGCCGGCCGAAGCTTCGCCTGCTGGAACTTGGACCTCCCGGCCCGAGGCAAAGGCAGGCGCGGCCTCGGCGATTGCGGGCAGGAACGCCGCGGCACCAAGCGCCAGGCTCGCGGCGAGGATCAGTTTACGCATTGAAGTCTCCTTCCGATGAATCGGCATGGCTCCGATCTAAGCCGGCGCCACGGAACTGCCGATGAACGGAAAAGTTCAGCTGCGTTCAGGGACGAGAGAGGATGCGGACCTCCCGAGCCCTCATCCTGAGGAGCGCTCCGCGGGAGCGCGTCTCGAAGGATGCTCCAGGAGGCTCCCGAACCATCTGGAGCATCCTTCGAGACGCCGCTGCGCGGCTCCTCAGGATGAGGGCTGGAGTTTCAAACGGGACTCTCACGACGATCGGGCGAGTCCCCTGGACGCCTGCTCGCGCGCGGCGCCAGGGAATCACAAGCCCGGCGCAAGCGAGCGCCGGGCCGTCCACAGGCTTAGCCCGCCTTCTTGGTGACGATCGTGAGCAGCCCGCTCTCGCTCATCTGCGCGAAAAGAACATGGGTCGACGACAGTCCCTTGGCTTCCAGAGCCGATTTGACGGTCGGCGTGGAGTCGACCGAGCTGCGGAGCTTTTGAAGCTCGCCATCTCCGCGTTGGGCGACGATCTCTGTGACCTGGGATTGAGTCGCGGCCGGTAATTCACTGATATCGACCACGTTGACCGATTGAATCGTCGGCGGGGCCGATGGGGCTTGCGGTGCAGATGTCGGTGGGCGGGCGGGCGAGGGCGAAGGGGTCTGTGCATTCGCAGCCACGGACAATGCGAGCGCGGCTCCGGTGGCCAAGGTTGTGATCATGCGCATGGACGTTCCTCCATCAGTTGCGGATGAACGGCCTAGCTCACACCGCAAATGCGGTCAGAGGCTGAATGGCGGCTGACCATTTCGTGACGATGTCGTGGTGAAGGCGTCACATTGATGGTGCCCGGAACTGCGCACTGCAATGCGCCCATCGTGCAGCGCGACAGCAAAAAGGGCCTAGGCGATTTGCGCCTGGCCCTTGAATTTGCTGGCTCCCGGAGCAGGATTCGAACCTGCGACCAATCGATTAACAGTCGATTGCTCTACCGCTGAGCTATCCGGGATCAGTGGCCGCCGTATACCCATGCCACCGGAGCCGCGCAAGCCCTTTGCGACAAAGCAGGTGGGAAAACGTCGGCTCACCAATTTGTCCATGGGACATGCCGCGCGGCGTGGCGAGGATGGGTTGCGGCCCGGCCCGGCATGTGGTTATACGCCGTGCAAGATGTCACGCCAGCGCGGACATCGGGAAGGCCTCGTGGCGGAGTGGTTACGCAGAGGACTGCAAATCCTTGCACCCCGGTTCGATTCCGGGCGAGGCCTCCAATTTTCCAGACCCAGTTTCTGATCATGGTCAGGACGAGATTCCGGAATCGCTCCGGCGGTGCGCTGTGTCTTCGTCGCGCCATGTCTTCGTCTGGTCATCTTCTCACCGCGTCATGCCCGGGTGGGGCTACTCCTCCCTCGCGTCTTGCCTTTTGACGCAGCCTCGAACAAAAGCTGTCGGATCGGTCGATAGGCTTGGCTCGGACCCCGGGCGATGGCGTATCGGCGCGCTTTTGGTGGCGCCGGCCGCGAGCCGCCGGCCTGGTGTCGCAGACGGAGATTTCGGGACATGGACAGTTTCGCCGCGCTGCGCCGCATGATGGTCGATTGCCAATTGCGGACCTATGATATCACCGACCGGTCCGTCCTGGCGGCGGCCGATACGGTGCCACGCGAGGCCTTCCTGCCCGATACGCTGTCGCATCTGGCCTATCTCGACCAGTCCGTGCCGTTGCCTGGCACGGGGAGGGCGCTGATGACGCCTATGGTCGTGATCCGCATGATCCAGGCGCTCGCCGTCCAACCCGGCGAGAACGCGCTCGAATATGGCGGCGGCACTGGCTATGGTGCAGCCGTGATGGCGAATATGGGCGCTGTTGCGACGCTCTGGGAGCCGGATGCCGAGGCTGCCGCATTGGCCGGCCCCGCCCTGACGCGGGCCGATGCCGGCGCTGTCAAGGTGGCGGCCAAGCGCCCCGCCGACTACAGCTTCGACGTGATTCTGGTCGGCGGCGCCTGCGAAACCGGGCCTGACGAACTTTTCTCCTTGTTGCGCGATGGCGGCCGGCTCGTCGTTGTCGAGGGGATCGGGCGCGCCGCACGGGTAAAGCTCTATCAGAAATCGGGAAAAACCGTCTCGGGGCGGCCGGTTTTCGACGCTGCGGCGCCGGTTCTGGCGGAATTCCGCAAAGCGCCGGCCTTTGTTTTCTGAACGGCGAGTGTCGCATTTTTGCGGCAGTGCGACACGGAAACCCGATCTCTGGCCAAGCCGGCGTTGGCGCTTGCCCCGGTTGCAGGTATGAAGGATTCTTACATTTATGCCGAGGCTGGGGCGATGCCTGGGCGTGACAGCAGTCCGCACATGAGGCGTCCGGTGACGAGACAGAAGTTCGATAAGAAGTCGGTTGAGTTCGGTGCCGCGGCATTGATCGCCGTTGCGCTGCTGTTCGGGGGCACTGCCGCCGCCAGCGCTCAAACCATGGACGCGGCGTTGTCGCGGGCCTATTCGGGCAATCCAACGCTGAATTCGCAGCGTGCTTCGTTGCGGGCGACGAACGAGAACGTGCCTCAGGCGCTCTCCGGCTATCGGCCAAAGATCACGGCCTCGGCCGATATCGGCGCGAGCATTTCCGAGGCCGACACCCCCGCCAAGAACACGACGCGGGGGATTCACAACAGCACGCTCAGCCGGCTCGGCTCACGTGGCGGCGGCGTGCAGATCGACCAGAACATCTTCGACAGCGGCAAGACGCGCAGCTCTGTCAGCCAGGCCGAATCGCTGGTGCTGGGCGCACGCGCGACGCTGCGCAACACCGAGCAGAACGTCCTGCTCGATGCCGCGACCTCCTATATGAACGTGCTGCGCGACACCGCGATCCTGAATCTCAACCGCAACAACGTCGAGGTTCTGGAGGAGCAGCTGCGCCAGACCCGCGACCGCTTTCAGGTCGGCGAGGTGACGCGGACCGACGTCGCGCAAGCCGAGGCGCGCCTGTCGGCGGCGCAGTCGCAAGCGATTCTGGCCGAATCGAACCTCAAGACCTCGATCGCGCGCTTCCGGCAGAATGTCGGCACCGAGCCCAAGCAGCTTGCGCCGGGTCGGCCGATCGAGAATCTGCTGCCGAAATCGCTGCCCGCCGCACTCAACACCGCGCTGACCGGGCATCCCTCGATCATCGCCTCGCTGCATGGCGTCGATGCCGCCGAATTGCAGGTCAAGGTCACGGAAGCCGATCTCTACCCGACCTTCGGCGTGCGCGGCATTGTCCAGCAGCGCTATGACTCGACCTATTTCGGCGACAACCGGACCAGCGCCAGCGTCATCGGAACGCTCACCGTGCCGATCTATGAGGGCGGTCAGGTCTATTCGCGGACACGACAGGCCAAGGAGACGGCCGGTCAGCGCCGGATCGAAGTCGATACGCAGCGCGACACGGTGCGTGCGGCGGTGGTCTCTGCCTGGGGAAGCCTCGAGGCGGCCAAGGCGCAGATCATCGCGGCCCAGGCGCAGGTGCAGGCGGCCGAGACCGCGCTGTCTGGCGTGCGCGAGGAGGCCAAGGTCGGCCAGCGCACCACGCTCGACGTGCTCAACGCGCAGCAGGAACTCGTCAGCGCCCGCTCGACCCTGGTCACGGCGCAGCGCGACCGTGTCGTCGCCTCCTATTCGGTGCTTTCCGCGGTCGGCCGGCTTTCGGCCGAGACGCTGAAGCTCAAGACCGAGACCTATGATGCGCGCAAGCATTATGACCAGGTCAAGGGGTTGCTCTGGGGCACCCAGACGCCTGACGGGCGCTGAAGAAGAATAACATTCGCGCAACAGCGGGCATTTCTCTTGTGGGCGGCTGAAAAGCCGCCTTGCCCGGGCTGCTCCCCGTGAAATACTCAAGGCAGGAGCGGCGTTGATTCTATCGACGCGCCTGGTGTCGAGTGGTCCGGACCCAAGATGAGCGCGCAACCGAAGCCCAGCGAACCGTCGATGGAGGAAATCCTTGCCTCCATTCGTCGGATCATCTCGGATGACGAGGCCAAGCCTGCCGAGGCGCCGCCTGCTGCCGTAACCGACGGGGACGACGAGCTGAAGGCGCTGCTCGCTGGCGCGAGCGCCGCGTCGGCCGCAGATGACGACGTGCTCGATCTCGGGGCCGAAGCCAGCCTGATCGCCGCACCCGAACCGGAGCCGCCCGCAGAGGCGGTCGCGGAGTCCAGCGATATCGACTTCCTCGAGGCTGCGGAACCAGCCGCGGCAACCGCGCCGGAACCCGTCTTGCCGCAGGCTCCCGTGCCGGCTCCGCCTCCGGCTGCTCCCGCGCCGGCTCCGCCGCCTGCTGCGTCCGCGCCGTCCTTCGATATGGCTCAGCTTCTCTCCGACCAGACCAGTTCGGCGGTCACCAGCGCCTTCGGCCAGCTTGCCCATACGGTCTTGTCCAACAACGCGCGTACGTTGGAGGATCTGGTGAAGGACATGTTGAAGCCGATGCTGAAGAGCTGGCTCGACGACAACCTGCCGACCATGGTCGAGAGGCTGGTGCGCGCCGAGATCGAACGTGTGGCGCGCGGCGGCCGCAATTAGCGGATTCCGACGTTTCTCCGAAGCGCGGAGATGCTCTAGCTCCTTGTTGCATCGCATTTTCTTCACGCGAGCCGGTGTCCACTTCGCTTGAAAATGCTCTAAGCCGGCCGCGCCTGTCGGCACGACCGGCCACAGTCCGTGGTTGTCTTTACCCTCTGGTCAGCCCCGCGTGGCGCGGGGCTTCCTGGCGGGCACGGTCTGAAGTTGCCCGAAAGCACCTTCCGAGCGCAGCTTCTTATAGATGAGGCTGCCGAGCATCAGGGCCAGCGTCGGCGTGCCGAGCCGCGCCACCAGCATCGCGATGCCCATGGTGACGGGGCGGGAATAGCGGCCTGACGCCGCTTCGGCCGCGAACCAGGCGCCGAGCGCGTGGACGAAAAACTTCATCGCAATCATTCCCTTGCTGAAACGGTCAGAGCATCACTTTGCGGTTGTCGCCGAGATTGGGCTTCGAGCCCGTGATCGCGGCAGCCGCCATCTTCACTGTCGTGACGATCTTGCCGGGACTGTCCCAGAACTCGGCCATGGCGGGCCTGACGCGCAGGACGCGGATATTGGGATCGTCCTTGCTCTCCCAGAACGCCCTCGCAGCGGTTGACCAAAGCTCGCCGATCTTGCGGCGGTCGTCGAGGATGTTGGCCGTGCCGGTCACGGAGACATAGCGATAACCGCCATTGTCGGCAAAGGTCAGGCAGACATTGTCGTTGATCTCGACCTCGTCGTCCTTGTGATCGCGGGCGTCGGTCAGAAAGTAGATCGCATCCTCGTCGCGAGCGGCATGGGCACTCATCGGCCGGGAGCGCAATTCGTCGCTCGAACCGTTATGCGTCACCAGCATGCACAGCCCGATATCGTGGATCAGCGTCCAGGCGCGATCCTGGTCGGTGTGATGGGTCATGGGACATTCTCCTGTCGTTCAGGTTCTCAACGGGTGGACGCCGCAACAGTTCCTTCCGCCCCTTCCCGCGATGTCCTGCCGTCTCCTTCCGTGGGAACGCGAAGCGCTCTCGCGCGTATCTTGAGCCAAGGCCCGACCAGATCGTTTCCTCTGCCAGATCTTTCCCCTGGCCGAGCTTCCGCGGATGACCCCATCGAGGATATCGCCATGAAGAAGCCCGTCTCCAAGATTGACCTGACCTCGAACACCAAGGCCGAGGTGATCAGCCTGCTGAATGAGCGTCTTGCCGATGGAATCGACCTCGCGCTCGTTACCAAGCAGGCGCATTGGAACCTGAAAGGGCCGGGTTTCATCGGCATCCATTTGATGCTCGACGGTTTCCGCAAGGATCTCGACGAACATGTCGATACGGTCGCCGAGCGCATCGCCCAGCTCGGCGGCGTTGCATTGGGCACCACGCAGACGACCGCCTCGACCACCACGCTTAAAGCCTATCCGACCGACATCATCGCGGTCGGCGATCATCTCGCCGCGCTGATCGAACGCTATGCCGCGACCGCCAATCTGGTGCGCGCGGCGATCGACAAGACCGATGAGGCGGGCGACGCCGGAACCGCCGATCTGCTGACGGCCTATTCGCGCATGCTCGACAAGGCTTTATGGTTCCTGCAATCCAGTGCCGCGGCCTGATGCGGCACCGTGATTGCTCGAAGACGTCGACGCGCAGGCCTTTCCCTGACGTGCAGGCCTTGCTTGACGCGTAGGCCTTGCTTGGGCTCTTAAGACCTTCGACCTTTTTGGCCTTTGATTTTCACGGCCGGGGCGTGCTCCCCGGCCTTTTTGCGTTCGAGCGAAGCGATGATGGACAAGACATTCGAGCCGGCGACCGTCGAGGCGCGCGTCAGCGCGGCATGGGAGAAGGCCGACGCCTTCAAGGCCGGGCGCGGGGCCGTGCCCGGCGCCGAGCCCTATTGCATCGTGATCCCGCCGCCCAACGTCACCGGCTCCCTGCACATGGGCCACGCGCTCAACAACACGCTGCAGGACGCACTCTGCCGTTTCGAGCGCATGCGCGGCAAGGACGTGCTCTGGCAGCCGGGTACCGACCATGCCGGCATCGCCACGCAAATGGTGGTCGAGCGCAAGCTGTCGGCCGAGCGCAACATCTCCCGCCGGGACATGAGCCGCGAGGACTTCCTGAAGGAGGTCTGGGCCTGGAAGGCCGAATCCGGTGGCACGATCGTCAACCAGCTGAAGCGCCTCGGCGCCTCCTGCGACTGGTCGCGCGAGCGGTTCACCATGGATGAGGGCCTGAGCCAGGCCGTGCTGAAGGTCTTCGTCGCCTTGCACAAGCAGGGGCTGATTTATCGCGCCAAGCGCCTGGTGAACTGGGATCCGAAGTTCCAGACCGCGATCTCCGATCTCGAGGTCGTCCAGGTCGAGAAATCCGGCTCGTTCAAATGGGAGCGGGGTGGGGAGGAGGCCTTCGATTCCGCCAAGCTCGAGAAGGTGCTGAACCGCGATCCGGGCGGGCATCTCTACTACTTCAACTACCCGCTCGAAGGCGTGACTTACGACGCCGATGACGCCTCGAGCTTCATCACGGTGGCGACGACGCGGCCCGAGACCATGCTGGGCGATACGGGCGTCGCAGTTCATCCCGAGAACGAAAAGCTCGGCCATCTGATCGGCCGGAACGTGGTGCTGCCGCTGGTCGGGCGCGTCATCCCGATCTTCGGCGATGACTATGCCGATCCGGAGAAGGGCACGGGCGCGGTCAAGATCACCCCGGCGCACGACTTCAACGATTTCGAGGTCGGCAAGCGCCACAAGCTCGACGTCGTCAACATCCTCGACGGCGAGGCCAGGATTCTGCTTGCCGACAATGCCGATTTCCTTGCTGGCTCAGTGCCCGAGGCCGAGACGCTGGCGCTGCACGGCCTCGACCGCTTCGCCGCGCGCAAGCGCGTCGTCGCGCTGATGGCCGAGCGCGGCTTCCTCGCCAAGATCGAGCCGCATGGCCACACCGTACCGCATGGCGACCGCTCGGATGTCGTGATCGAGCCCTGGCTGACCGACCAGTGGTATGTCGACGTCAAGCCACTGGCGCAGCGCTCGCTGAAGGCGGTCCGCGATGGGCGCACCAAGTTCACGCCGGAAAGCTGGACCAAGGTCTATTACGACTGGCTGGAGAACATCGAGCCCTGGTGCGTCTCGCGCCAGCTCTGGTGGGGCCATCAGATCCCGGTCTGGTACGGGCCCGACGGCGAAGTGTTCGTGGCGGAGTCGGAGGTCGAGGCGCAAGCGCTGGCGCTCGGCCATTACGGCGGCACGGTCGAACTCACCCGCGACGAGGACGTGCTCGACACCTGGTTCTCCTCGGCGCTATGGCCATTCTCGACCCTGGGCTGGCCCGAGGATACCGCCGAGCTCAAGCGCTACTATCCGACCGCGACGCTCGTCACCGCCTTCGACATCATCTTCTTCTGGGTCGCCCGGATGATGATGATGGGCCTCAACTTCATGGACGAGGTGCCGTTCAAGGACGTCTACATCCACGCCATCGTTCGCGATGAGAAGGGCGCGAAGATGTCGAAGTCGAAGGGCAACGTCATCGACCCGCTGACGATCGTCGATCAGTACGGGGCCGATGCCTTGCGCTTCACCTTGGCCGCGATGGCGGCGCAGGGGCGCGACATCAAGCTCTCGACCGCGCGCGTCGAGGGCTACCGCAATTTCGCGACGAAGATCTGGAACGCGGCGCGCTTCGCCGAATTGAACGGCTGCGCCCGGGCGGAGGGTTTCGACCCGGCCAAGGTGATGCAGCCGCTCAACCGCTGGATCCTGAGCGAGGCGGCGCGTGCGGCCGAGGAGATCGCCGCCGGCATCCCGAGCTTCAGGTTCAACGAGGCGGCGGCTGCGGCCTATCGCTTCACCTGGGGCCAGTTCTGCGACTGGTACCTCGAGCTCGCCAAGCCCGTGTTGCAGGGCGAGGGCGTCGATCCCGCCGAGAAAGCCGAGACGCAAGCCACCGTCGCGCATGTCATTGACCTGATCTGCCAGCTCCTGCACCCCTTCATGCCCTTCCTCACCGAGGAGCTCTGGGCGCAGAAGGCCGGCGAGGGGGCTCCACGCAAACTCGCCTCGGGCGATGACGCGCTGGTGTGTCTTACGCATTGGCCCGATCTCGCGGCGCTGCGCGACGCCGCGGCCGAGGCCGAGATCGGCTTCGTCGTCGATCTGATCTCCGACATCCGCTCGGTGCGCTCGGAGGTCAATGTGCCGGCGGGCACGCAGGCGCCGCTCGTGCTGGTCAAAGCCTCGGCCGCGACGCGGGCGACGATCGAGAGCTGGCGGCCGATGATCGAGCGTTTGGCGCGCGTTTCCGAGATCGCCTTCGCGGAGACCGCGCCGGCGCAATCGGCGCAGATCATCGTGCGCGGCGAGGTGGCGGCGCTGCCGCTTGCCGGCATCATCGATCTCGATATCGAGCGCGTGCGTTTGACCAAAGAGATGGCCAAGCTCGACCAGGACATCGCGGTGGTCGACAAGAAGCTCGGCAATCCCGATTTTATGGCGCGCGCGCCCGAGGAGGTCGTCGAGGAGAATCGCGATCGCAAGGCAGCAGCCGAAGCACGCAAGCTCAAGATCGCCGAGGCGCTGACGCGGCTGGCGTGAGCGGCGGGAGACAACCGCGCCGTCATCCTGGGCGCCCGGAGGGCGTCCCGGGATCCATCGAAGGGCTCCGGCGCTCTATGACGGATCCCGGATCTGCGCCGCTTCGCGGCTTGTCCAGGATGACGCTGCGGATTGGGCATGGACACAGCTTCCCGAAAGGGCCCTTGCGCCCCCACTCGGTCACGAAGCCGTCTTCAAATTGACGTTACCGTAAGACAACTCTGGCAATCTTCCGCTGACAGGCTTAGATGCGCGCCGGGCGCAAGCCAGCCATGCGCTCGATGCCGTCGTTAACCCAGGACCGGTTGCTCTTACGCCATGCTCAAACGAGCCTATGACTGGTGCGTTTCCTATGCGTCCCACCCCGCCGCCCCCTGGCTCCTCTTCGCGCTGACCTTCGTCGAAAGTTCCGTCAGCCCGCTGCCGCCGATCCCGCTCTTGCTGCCGATGTGCATCGCCAGGCCCGACCGCGCCTGGTTCTATGCCGGCGTCTGTTCGCTCGGCGCGGTGCTGGGCGGCTATCTCGGCTACGCCATCGGCGCGCTGCTCTACGATTCGGTCGGTTCCTGGCTGATCGGCATCTACGGCCTGCAGGACAAGGCCGCCCAATTGATCTCGACCTCGCAGGACTATTGGTTCTGGGTTCTGGTCACCAAGGGGCTGACGCCGATCCCGTTCAAGATCGTCACGATCATGTCGGGCTTCCTGCATTTCGACATCTGGAAGTTCACCGTCGGCATGGTGGTCTCGCGCGTCACCTTCTTCATGATGATCGCGCTGGCGCTGCGCTTCTATGGCGACGACATCCGCATCTTCATCGAGAAGCACCTGCCGCTGGTGGCGCTGGCGCTGCTCGTCGTCGTGGTCGGCGGTTTCTTCGTTCTGCCGCTGGTGCTCTGAGGCGGCGTCGCCGCCGCCGGACATGAATCGTGACAGCGCAAAAGGTTCCCGGCTGGGCGAGTCGGCCGCGAATTTGTGGCGCCGGCGCAACACTGCTTCCACATCGCGCGGCGATGGCCTCGGACGGGCCCAATTGCCGCGAAGCCGCCACAAAGCACGCCCAGCAGAGGGTTCCGATAAGCCACTGAGATATAGAAGAATTAGAGTGTGAGCCGCGCTGCCAGAAGAGGCATTCGCCCTTGTGGTCGGCAGGCGGGATAACGTTGCGTCCGGCTCGGGCTGCGTGGCACATCTGCCACGCGCCTCAAGCGCAGGGTGGAACGAGGAAAAAAGACCATGGACGTGCGTGTGTTCGATAAATCGAAACTCCCCAGCCGGCACGTCAGCGTCGGGCCGGCTCGCGCGCCGCATCGCTCCTACTACTACGCCATGGGCATGACGGCCCGCCAGATTGCCCAGCCTTTCGTCGGCGTGGCCTCCTGCTGGAACGAGGCCGCGCCCTGCAACATCTCGCTGATGCGCCAGGCCCAGGCGGTCAAGAAGGGCGTCGCCTCGGCCAATGGCACGCCGCGCGAATTCTGCACCATCAGCGTCACCGACGGCATCGCCATGGGCCACCAGGGCATGAAGTCCTCGCTGGCCTCCCGCGAATGCATCGCCGACTCCGTCGAACTGACCATGCGCGGCCATTGCTATGACGCGCTCGTCGGCCTCGCCGGCTGCGACAAGTCGCTGCCGGGCATGATGATGGCGATGGTGCGCCTGAACGTGCCCTCGATCTTTATCTATGGCGGCTCGATCATGCCCGGCGTCTTCAAGGGCAAGCCCGTCACGGTGCAGGACGTGTTCGAGGCCGTCGGCAAGCACTCGGTCGGCGCGATGTCCGACGAGGATCTGAAGGAGCTGGAGGAGGTCGCCTGTCCGTCCTCGGGCTCCTGTGGCGCGCAGTTCACCGCCAACACCATGGCGACCGTCGCCGAGGCGATCGGCCTGGCGCTGCCCTATTCCTGCGGCGCGCCGGCGCCCTACGACATGCGCGACAGCTTCTGCTACACCGCCGGCGAGATGGTGATGGAGCTGATCGCCCGCAACATCCGCCCCCGCGACATCGTCACCCGCAAGGCGCTGGAGAACGCCGCGACCGTCGTTGCGGCCTCGGGCGGCTCGACCAATGGCGCGCTCCACCTGCCGGCGATCGCGCATGAATGCGGCATCGATTTCGATCTCTTCGCCGTGGCCGAGATCTTCAAGAAGACGCCCTATATCGCCGATCTGAAGCCCGGCGGAAAATATGTCGCCAAGGACATGTTCGAGGTCGGCGGCATCCCGCTCCTGATGAAGACCTTGCTCGACCATGGCTATCTGCATGGCGACTGCATGACCGTGACCGGCCGCACCATCGCCGAGAACCTCGCCTCAGTGAAATGGAATGACGAGCAGGACGTCGTGCGCGCCGCGGACAAGCCGCTTTCGCCCAATGGCGGCGTCGTCGGCCTCCAGGGCAACCTCGCTCCCGAAGGCGCGATCGTGAAGATCGCCGGCATGACGACCGAGCAGCTGACCTTCACGGGCCCGGCGCGCTGCTTCGATTGCGAGGAAGACGCCTTCGCCGCCGTCACCAGCCGCGACTACAACATCGGCGACGTGCTGGTCATCCGCTATGAGGGGCCCAAGGGCGGGCCCGGCATGCGCGAGATGCTGGCGACCACGGCGGCGCTCTACGGCCAGGGCATGGGCGACAAGGTCGCGCTGATCACGGATGGCCGTTTCTCTGGCGCGACGCGCGGTTTCTGCGTCGGCCATGTCGGTCCGGAAGCGGCAGTCGGCGGCCCGATCGCGCTCATCCGCGATGGCGACATCATCGAGCTCGACGCAGTCACAGGAAAGCTCGCTTGCCGCCTTTCTGATGCCGAACTTGAGTCGCGACGTAAGGCCTGGACACCGCGCAAGACCGACTACGCATCGGGTGCGCTGTGGAAATACGCCCAGACGGTCGGCTCTGCGAAGGGAGGGGCCGTCACCCACCCGGGAGGGGCGGCCGAGACCCATTGCTATGCGGATATTTGACGCGACATTTGCAGCATTGTTCCTGATCCTGGGCGGCCAACAAGCCGCCTGGGCGCAGGATCTCGCGCCGATGCGCGGGCCGATTCCGCCGCGTCCGATTCCGGGCGTGATGCTGCCCGAGCCCGATCTTGCTCCGCCCGCGCCGCCTGCTCCCAGCGTGCGGCCGATCGCTCCCGCGCCGAGCGGCCCGGCCGCGCATACGGCCCTGCCGATCGCCCCGTTCAGCAACGCCCGCGACGCGATCCGGGCCTGGATGCGCGACTCGACCGCGGGCGACAAGGTCGGTGCGGTGCGTGCGCTCGAATACGCCGCCTCGCAGGGCCATCTCACGGCACAGTTCAAGCTGGGCCGGATGTATGCCGGTGGCGACGGTGTGCCTGCCAATGATCTCAAGGCGTTCGAGTATTTCTCGAAGATCGCGGACGAGAATGCGGATGCGATTCCCGGCACGGCCGATGGCCGTATCGTCAGCGGCGCCTTCGTCGCGCTCGGTGGTTATTTTGTCGACGGCATCAAGGGCAGCTATGTGAAGCCCAATGCCGACCGGGCCTTCGACATGTTCCACTACGCCGCCTCTTATTTCGGCGACCCGGAAGGCCAGTACAATCTCGCCCGGCTCTACATGAACGGGCAGGGCACCAATCGCGATGCGCGCCAGGCTGCACGCTGGATGAAGCTCGCCGCCGAGAAGGGCCACGCTCCGGCCCGCGCCGTCTTCGGCGACATGCTGATCCGCGGCGGTGACGGCGTGCCGCGCGCGCCGGTGGTGGGGCTGATGTGGCTCTCGCTGGCGCGCGACAGCGCCGATGCGGTGCGAGAAGCCTGGATCATCGAGCGCTGCGAAGCCGCCTTTGCTGCCGCTTCGCCTGCGGACCGCAGCGCGGCGCTTGCCATGGTCGAGCGCCAGCAATTCGCCAGCCGCAGCGCGTCGCAGCGCTGAGCGCGCCACTGCATCTGACATCACGATCCGAGCGTAATTGGAGCAGACCCATAGGGAGCCTGCGCCATGCGTCATGCCGTGTCCTTCAACCTCATCGCCATCATGTTCATGACTGCCGGTGTTGCCGCGCAGGATGATTTCGAGCGCTGGGCTCCGCTCAAGGACCCGTTCCCGAGCACAGGCGGCGGCGGCACTATGATCCATGATTACGATCCGGTCGTCGCGCACGGCAAATGCACCACGAATTTCCGGGCGATCGAGCCCGATGGCACGGTCTATCGCAATGCCATCGTCTTTGAGGCGGTGGCGACGCAAGGCGGCGTGCTCTGCACCAACGGCAGCTGGCGCTCGCTTGATGGGAGCGCGACCGGCACGACGCCGTTCCGGGTGTTCATCAAGGACGGCGTGAAGCGGGGTTCGGCGGAGTGAACCCTGGCGCGGCGCTCGCAATGACCTTCAGGCGGCGCGCAACTCCAGCATCACCGGCACGTGATCGGACGGCTTCTCCCAGCCGCGGACATGCTTGGCGATCGACACGCTCGCGAGCCTATCCGCCGCCTGCGGCGAGAGCAGGAGATGGTCGATGCGGATGCCGTTGTTCCGCTGCCAGGCGCCGGCCTGATAATCCCAGAAGGTGTAGAGGCCCGGCGCATCCGTGGTCGCGCGCAGCGCCTCGGTCAGGCCGAGATTGACCAGGCTGCGAAAGGCCGCTCGGGTCGGCGGCAGGAACAGCGCGTCATTGACCCAGGCGGCGGGCTCGCGGGCGTCGCGCGGCTCGGGGATGACGTTGTAGTCGCCGGCGAAGACCAGCGGCTCTTCCTGCTCCAGCAGCATCCGCGCATGGGCGGTGAGGCGCTTCATCCAGTTGAGCTTGTAGGGGTATTTCTCGGTATTGGGCGGATTGCCGTTGGGCAGGTAGATGGTGGCCAGGCGCACCACCCCACTGCCCATGGGCAGGACGCCTTCGAGATAGCGCGCCTGCTCGTCGGCCTCATCGCCCGGCAGGCCGCGCCGGACATCCTCGAGCTTGCTGCGGCTGATGATGGCGACGCCGTTGAAGGTCTTCTGGCCATGGGTCTCGACCTGCCAGCCGGCCTCCTCGATCTCGGCGCGCGGGAAATCGGCATCGAGACATTTGATCTCCTGCAGGCAGAGCGCATCGGGCTCAGCTTCCTTCAGGAAGTCGAGCAGATGGCCCAGCCGCTGGCGGACCGAATTGACGTTCCAGGTGGCGATGCGCACGAACCGAACTCCGACTCAGAAGAGCGTGAGGATAAGCGGCAGGCGCGCCGCGCTGGCAAGCCCGTTCAGTCTGACGGCGCAAATCGCCTTGGTGGCTCCGGACATGAAAAACCTCCGCGCATTGCTGCGCGGAGGCTGTCATGTTCGCCCGTCAGGCGATGTCAGGGGCAAGCGCTATCAGGGGCAGGAGCGGACGACGCCGCCCGTGCCGATATAGGTGCCGGTCTCCGGGTCGTAGCTGCGGAAGCGACGCGAGCAATAGGCGACCGCGTCGGGACCCGGGCCCGCGTAGACCGGGGCGCCGTAGACCGGAGCCGGCTCGGCATAAACCGGGCCGGGTGCGAGCAGGGCGCCGGCGGCCAGCGCGCCGATGGCACCCGCCGCAATGCCAGCGCCAACGGCCGCGCCGCGTCCGCCGCGGTAATAGCCGCCACGGTAGCCATAGCGCGGGCCGTAACCGCGACCGTAGCCATAACGGCGATACTGCACGGTCTCGACAAGGCCCTTGCCGCTATCGGCGAGCTGCAGGGCCGATCCGGTCGTCGCGCTGAGCGGGGCGGCGGAGGCCGGAGCGGCGATGAGGGCGCCTCCGACGAGCGCGGCCGCGATGGTCAAGGTCTTGATCATGAGAAAACTCCTTTCCTCTCCAACGCGAGAGGAACGTCATCTGTTCCCCCGATTGCCGCCAAACTTAGTCATTGCCGTGTCGTCATGGAAGCACCGATCGTAAGGAAGTCAGAAATTTCATCGTTCTCACTGCTTGCGGGAACTTTTGCCGTGGTCCGGCGCAGGCCGCTTGCACGGTCGGTGCTCTTGCACCATCTAGCGACAGCACTCTTTTGCATTGCAGCATCCGTTCGAGAAAGCCTGGAAACTCCTTCATGTCGCATTCTGGCGAACTCCCGCGCATCCCCGTGGCCGTGAAGCTCCTGCCGACGATCATCTTCAGCTCGCGCTGGCTGCAATTGCCGCTCTATCTCGGTTTGATCGTGGCGCAGTGCGTCTACGTCTTCCTGTTCCTGAAGGAGCTTTGGCACCTCGTCACCCATGCGACCGAGTTCGGCGAGCAGCAGATCATGCTGGTGGTGCTGGGCCTGATCGACGTGGTGATGATCTCGAACCTGCTGATCATGGTCATCGTCGGCGGCTACGAGACCTTCGTCTCGCGGCTGGGCCTGCAGGACCATCCCGACCAGCCGGAATGGCTGAGCCACGTCAATGCCAGCGTGCTCAAGATCAAGCTCGCCATGGCGATCATCGGCATCTCGTCGATCCACCTGCTGCGGACCTTCATCGAGGCCGGCAATATCGGCAGTGCGACCGCGACGAACTACACCGCGACCGGCGTCATCCTGCAGACGGCGATCCACACCGTCTTCATCCTGTCGGCGATCGGAATCGCCTGGGTCGATAGGATGACGATGCCCGCGGGCAAGGCGCACTGAAAGCCTAGCGCAGATTGCCGGCTCCGATCAGCCGGGCCATCTCCCGGTCCAGCCGGCTGCCATACGCCCAGTGGATCGCCTGCCAGCCGAGACGGCGCGCCGCCTCGACATTCTCGAAGCTGTCGTCGAGCAGCAGCAAGGCCTGCCCCTTGAGGCCGAGCTTGTCCTGTACGGCCCGGAAGAAAGCGGGTTCGGGTTTCCGGGCTCCGATCGCTGCCGAATAGAAGATGTCGTCGATGTGCCGGGACAGCCCGAGCGAACCGATCAGGTGCCGGGCGCGCACATGCTCTTGGTTCGTCGCGAGAGCGATGGTGATGCCCGAAGAACGCAGCAGGTCGAGCGCGGCGAGCAGTTCGACATCAAGCCGAGCGTCGTTGGCGAACCAGTAAGCCGTGAAGTCCTGATACGTCAGATGCGGCGCGATCTCGGCCAGCACAGGAGCGAGCTTCTCTTCCAGAGCGGCACGGCCGATGACTATGTCTGGCCAGTGCTTTGCGAAGAAGTGCTGATGCAGCAAATCCGGGTCGAGGCCCAGATCCTGCCTTAGCTCACTCGTCCAAGGACGGCCATCGCCAGGCCTGCCTCGGACCAGCACGCCGTCGACGTCGACGAGCAAGGCTCGGCGCACCGGCCTCTAGCTCCGCGCTCCGCGCGGCAGGCCCGCGCTGCGTGGCTGGGCGAGGCCCGGCGCGGTTTCCAGCCCGAGCGTCGGCAGGGCCAGCGTACGCTGGCCGCGAAAGTCGACATGGCTCACGAGGAGCCCGCGCTCCTCGATATAGCCGATCAGACGGCGCGCCCGGCTCGGCGAATGGCTGCCATAGACGGCGGCGAGCTCTGCATCGGTCGGGCAGGGCGCGCGCTCGATGCCGGCCCGCGCGATGAACAGGAACAGGCTCTGGAGATCGTCGGGCAGCGCGGCCGAGGCCTCGATCGCGGCCTGCCAGGGTTCGGACGCCGTGACTTCCTCGCTCGCGCCGGCGCGCGCCACGGCGAGCCTGCGGCGGAATTCATCGAGGCTCAGGCTCTGGCGGCCGAGCCGGCGCATGCGGCAGCGCACGGTGAAATCCTGGTAGAGCACGGCGATCTGGCGCGTGCGCGTCTCGGGATCGACCATCAATTCGCGCAGGATCTCGGCCATGATCGCCTCGCGCTCTTCCGGCTCCATTGGAATATCCGGTTCGGGCTCGGGGGCGGGCGAGGGCCGATAGGTCTCGATCTGGCGCAGCACGTCATTGGCGGGCGGGCGCGGCCGTGGCGTGGGGCGCGGCGGCCAATTGGTGATCGGGGCCTCGTCGGCGCCGGCGGTGAAGATCAACTTTCCCGCCTCCTCGGGCCCCTGTTCCGGCAAAGGCATCAGGCCGGGCGCGCCGCCGCGATCCTGCGAGGTCGCCGGCCCGATCCGCAGCGGCAGCGGGCGCTTCGACAGTGCGGGGCCGAGCGCAACGAACTGGCCGCGTTCGAGATCGCGGAACATCTCGGCCTGCTTGCGGTCCATGCCGAGGAGATCGGCGGCGCGGGCCATGTCGATGTCGAGGAAGGTGCGGCCCATCAGGAAGTTCGAGGCTTCCGCCGCGACGTTCTTGGCGAGTTTTGCGAGGCGCTGGGTCGCGATGACGCCGGCCAGCCCGCGTTTGCGGCCCCGGCACATCAGGTTGGTCATGGCGCCGAGCGAGAGCCGGCGCGCCTCGTCGGAGGCCTCGCCGGCCATCACCGGCGCGAAGAGCTGCGCCTCGTCGACGACGATCAGCATCGGGAACCAGAGGCTGCGGTCGACGTCGAACAGGCCGCCGAGAAAGGCGGCGACCGCGCGCAACTGCTCGTCGGCCTCGAGGTTCTCCAGGTTCAGCACCACCGAGACGCGATGCTGCCGGACCCTGAGCGCGACGCGCTGGAGCTCGGCCTCGCCGCATTGCGCATCGACCACGACATGGCCGAACTGGTCGGCGAGCGAGACGAAATCGCCCTCGGGATCGATCACCGCCTGCTGGACGAGTGGCGCGCTCTGTTCGAGCAGGCGGCGCAGCAGATGCGATTTGCCCGACCCGGAATTGCCCTGGACAAGCAGACGCGTCGCCAGCAATTCGGCGAGATCGAGCAAGGCCGGCTCGCCGCTCCGGGCGGTCCCCATGTCGATGGCCGTCGTCATGCCGTGGTTGCGTCGCCTTGATTATGCCTGTCGGACCGGTGCCTTTAGCACGGTGCAGCGCCAGGCTCGCTGCGGCGCAGCGCGCCTTCCACAGCAAAGGTGGTTCATCGATCGCTCAGCGCGGGCAGCGCCGGGCCCGCTCCTCGCGGGCGATATCGGCGATGGTGCGGCGCTGGCTGCTGGAGAGCGGCACGTCCTCGACGGCATCGTATTGACAGCCGGCGTTGCCGAAGGCGCTGATGCCGCGCGCGGTGCGGAAGCAATAGCCCTGCGCCTTGTAGATCTCGTTGCGGGCATACCAGAGATCGTCGCAGGTCTCGGCGCGGGCGGGAGCGGTGGAGGCGGCCATCAGGCTGAAGCCCAGCAGGCCCAGCATCGTCAGCATCTGGCGCGGCATCGCCCGCTCCCTCGTTTCATCTGCGCCGCCGAGTTTGCGGCCTGCGGCTGGCCAGGGCAACAACTGATCTCGGCCAATCCAGCCTGGCCCGGTTCCTGCCGGCGGCCTTGCTTTCGTACAGAACCGCGTCGGCCCGCCGGTATAGGCTCTCCAGCGTCTCGTGCCCGTCGAAACAGGCCGCGCCGATGCTGACGGTGAGGTGCGGCGCCGTCGCCGAGGCATCATGGGGAATGGCGAGCGCAACGATGGCGGCGACGATGCCGTCGAGCAGAACCTGCGCCTGTTCCGGTCCGGTTCCGTAGAGCAGCAGGCCGAATTCCTCTCCGCCGAGCCGGGCGGCGAGGTCCATGGGCCGGCGCAGGCCGGTCTTGAGGCTGCGTGCGACCAGGCTGAGGGCAAGATCTCCGGTCTGATGACCGTAGCGGTCGTTGAACTTCTTGAAGTGATCGACATCGAGGATGGCGAGCACCACGCCGGCGCCCTCGCGCTGCGCCTGCAGCAGCGCGGTCGCGGCGTGCTGCTCGAAGAAGCGGCGATTGCCGATGCCGGTCAGCGCGTCGAACATGGCGTAGTGATGCAGCAGGCGGCGCAGCAGGAACTGGTCGCGTTGGGCGTACTCGCGCAGATAGGCTCCGACGGCGCCGACGAAGACGGCGAAGAACACCAGGGTCGAGAGCCGGATATGCTCGCGCATATGGCTGGGATCGAGCATCACGCAGCCGAGCAGGGCGGTCGCGACGGCGATCAGCGTCGCGGCGCCGAGGCTTTGGCGGAAGGTCATTCCGACAGGCAGGAAGACCGCGATGATGATGACGAACTGCGCCATATCGGCATGGGCGAGGTCGCGCAGCTTCATGACATTTGCGCTGAAGGCGCTGGAGGTGCCGATCAGGACCAGGGCCAGGAACGACAGCCAGTGATAGCCGCGCGGAGGACCTTTGTCCGCTGCAAGGCCCCGGCTTGCCAGGCGCTGGACCAGCAGCAGCAGGAGCGCGACCACGATCAGACGCAGGCTCACCGTGATCCAGACGTCGTAATGCCGCTCGGCGAGCTCATGAGGCAGGTCGAGCCGCCAGAGATCGAGCGCCATGAAGCCGAGCCAGATGGCCAGCGCGGTTGCCGAGCAGATCAGCGCGCTGATGCGCTGATCCTGGCGCATATGTCGGCGATATTCGCGCTCCAAGGACGGCGAGAAGCGCAGCCACCCGAAGCCCTTCCTCCGCTGCTCCGAATAGAGGCCAGCCTGCGCCGGAGTCGGCGCAGCTATTGCGGCGGCGTCGATGACCGGTCCCGGGGCGTGCATGGGCGCGACCATGCCGCCGACTATCTAAAACTCCGTTTGGACATGCGGTGGATTTGTCGGCTTCGGTTTAAGGTTTCCTCATGATACGCGCCAAATCCGGCGCGATCGGACCCCAGCGGGACGGCCTTGGGAAGGCTTGCGGCGACCCACGTGGGGGGCGCAACACCAATGTCGTGGCGCACTGGCAAGAGGGGCGCTCGGGAGGATCGAACGGTGCCCAGCTACGGCTATTGCGAGCGGCTGAGCGGTGCGTTCTGGGCCGAGCCCTGGAATGCTCTGACGAACGGAGCCTTCCTGCTGGCGGCTGTCGCGGCTTTTCAGCTCTGGCGGCGCAGCGGCAGTCCGGATCGGCCGGCGCTGGCGCTCACCCTGCTGGTCCTTGCGATCGGCATCGGCTCCTTCCTCTACCACACCATGCCGCAGGGCTGGACGCTCGCTGCGGATGTCGTGCCGATCCAGCTCTTCGCCTTCTGCTATTTCGGACTGGCGCTGGCGCGCTTCTTCGGCTTGTCCTTGCCGACTACAGTGCTGGGCACGCTCGCCTTCTTCGCCTTCGCGCTGTTGCTCTCCAGCGGACTCGGTCCCTTGCTGCCGCAGCCGGCGCGCGGCTCGGCCGGCTATGCCGCCTTCCTGCCGGGGCTCGTCGGCGTCACTGGCGCCTTGGTGCACCGGCCGGACGGCCGGGAGACGGCGCGATTGGTCGGTTCGGCGGGGCTAGTCTTCGCGGTGTCGCTGGCTTTTCGCACGCTGGATGGAGCCCTCTGCGGTGGCTGGAGCATGGGCACGCACTGGCTCTGGCACCTGCTCAATGCGGGCGTGCTCTATCTGCTGCTGAGGGCGGCGATCTTGTCCCCGAGGCGGCGCATCCCGTGACCGGCGGGCCGCTTCACTTATGCGTGGCCATCTCCAGGCAGGTCAGCACCTGGACATAGCTCGGCGGGCCGCCCAGCCCCGCGCCCTCGACGCAGGTGGCACGTTGTGCGGCCGGGTATTTTGCCCATCGCTGCTGCAGATCGGCCGCCGCCTTGCTCTCATCGTCGCGACAGGCCTGATTGGCGCGGCCGACGCCGGTGACGGGCTCGCCGGCGTGGCGGCAGGCCTGTTCGATGCTGAAGCGGGGCGGGCCGTCGGCGATCGGCTGCACCATGCCGGAGGAGAGCGACATTGCGACGAAACCAGCGATGATCATGGCATGAACCTCCGCAAGACCACGCCCCGCGTGGCAAACGCGCGATCTCAGGGGAGCGTTCCATGCCCTGCGCGAAGGGCTGCCTTGCGGCTAAAGCGCTTTGCTTTAACGCGCTTTCTTCACGCGAACGGGTCCCCACTTCGCTCGAAAGCGCTGTCATCAAAAGAGTAGAGCAGGATCAACGCAAAAAAAGCCGGTGCCCACTTTTTCGCATCCTGCTCTGGCGTCGCTTCCTAGCTCGCCAAAATACCCTCGACGATCTCCTGGACGTTCAGCGCCTCGGCCAGCGTCGCCAGGTGATGCGGCTGGCCCCGGGTCAGGCGCACGACGCCTTCGAGCTGGCGCTTCAGGGCGAGCGGGCGGGCCTGCTCGTTCGACATCGCGCCCGGGGCGCGCTGCCAGCTGCCATCGGGCAGGCGGCGTTCGGCGATCGACCAGTCGCAGAGCCGCACCGCGCCTTTGTCGCCTTCCAGCATCCAGATGTTGTGATCGTCCTTCGTGGTCGTGCCGACGCCGCCCTTGAGCACGACCGGCACCTCGCCGGCGAAGAGCCGGGCCTCGATCGCGCGTTCCGCCTTGCCGGCTTCCGGGAAGCTCACGCTGGCCGAAAGCCCATGCAGCGGGCCGACCAGCCGGCGGCTGAGGAACAGGAAATGCGACACGACCTCGCGGGTGAAGCCACCCTGCGCCGGCTTGTCGAGCCAGGCTGCGGCGTCGGCCTGCCAGGAGCGCGGCCAGGTCGCGAAAGCGACCTCGATCGTGATGCGCGAGACCGTGCCGATCTCGCCTTGCGCGACCCAGTCCTGCAGTGTTGCTACGGCGAGCGAGGAGGCGAAGGGGAAGTTGACCGCGCCACGCTCGCCGGCGCTGGCGACGAAGGTGCGCGCATCCGTGACATCGACCGCAAGCGGCTTCTCCGCGACGACGCTTTTTCCCGCAGCCAGCGCGGCGCGGGCATGGTCGAGATGCGAGGCCGGCGGCGAGGCGATGTAGACGCAGTCGCTGGCTGCGATGACCGCGGCGGCGTCGTCCAACTGTGGAACGGTGGGGAAGGTGGCGGCGATGCGTGCCATGGCGGCGGGCGCGGGGTCCCAGATGCCGCTGACCCGCAGGCTGTCGGGCGCCTGTTCGAGGATCGCGCGCAGCAGGCGCTCGCCCATGATTCCGGCGCCGATGATCCCGATCGAGAGTGTGGCCTGCGGCATGGCGGTCAAGATCTCAAGCTGTGAGGGAGGGAGGCGGGATAGCAGGATTCGCGGAGCTGGGTCACTGGCCGGTCTGTTGGGATGCCGGATGGCTCGGTGCGTCACCGTTCACGGCGTCGGCGAATTTGCGCATGAGCCGCACCAGCTCCGCGACATCATGCTCGTCCCAGCTGGCGAAAATGGCGCGGCCGATCCGGTCGCGCGCCTCATCGACGGCGTCGGTCATGGCCTTGCCCTTGGATGTCACGATCGCTTCGCGAACCCGACGATCAGCGGCTCCGGCCTGGCGCTCGACGAGGCCGAGGCTTTCCAGTTTGGCGACCTGCCGGCTGACGGTGGTGTAGTCGCGCCCGACGCGGTCGGCGAGATCGACGACCCCGATCGGCCCGCGCCGCTCGATGCCGACAAGCAGCGGGAACAGCGCGCGGTCTAGCGAGATGCCGGCTTCCCGAACCATCATCTCGTCGCGCTGGGGGCGGTTCATGATGCTGACGATGTCGATCAGCGCCCCGTGCAGAATCCTGAGCTGCTCAGACATATGTGTATTTTGCACATTTTTTCTTGACGGCATGCCGGCCCTCCAAATATGTGCATATTACACATAGAGGGATGGCGATGACAGAGGATTTCACAGCCCAAGGATCGACTTGCGACGTGCTGATTTGCGGTGCGGGTGCGGCCGGCCTCACACTCGCGATAGAGCTTGCACGCCGGGGTCTGTCCTTCCGCCTGATCGAGAAGATGGACGGGCCTTTCCGTGGCTCGCGCGGCAAGGGCATCCAGCCGCGAACACAGGAGGTCTTCGAGAAGCTCGGCATTCTCGACCGCGTCGTCGCAGCCGGAGGCCTCTATCCGCCACAGCGGGAATATCGCGACGACGGCAGCTACGCAGAATCCTGTGTCACGGCGCATGAGGCGCCCACGCCTGCCGAGCCCTATCAGCTCCCGCTCATGGTGCCGCAATTCCTGACCGAGGGCGTGATGCGCGAGCGCCTCGTCGAGCTCGGACACCGGCCGGAGTTCGGCTGCGAGCTGGTCGGATTCGAGCAGGACGAGGATGGCGTGACGGCACGGCTCGTCTCCGGAGCCGGCGAGGAGGTCATCCGCGTGCGCTATCTCGTCGGCGCGGATGGCGGCCGCAGCTTCGTGCGCCACGCGCTTGGCATCGGCTTTCCCGGCAAGACGCTCGGCGTCCGCGCGGTTGTCGCCGATGTCGTCCTGACAGGCCTGGGACGCGATGCCTGGCACCGCTTCAGCGAGGGGTCGATGGAGCGGCAGATGTCGCTATGCCCGCTCGCCGGGACAGAGCTGTTCCAGCTGCAGGCACCGATCCCGCTTGAAGGCGATGTCGACCTTTCCGCTGAGGGCCTCTCCGCAATGGTGGCTGGGCGGACTGGCCGAGACGATATTCGTATCCAATCCGTGTCCTGGGCATCGGCCTTCACCATGAATGCGCGGCTGGCCGATCGCTACCGTGTCGGTCGCGTGTTCCTGGTCGGCGACGCCGCTCATATTCATCCGCCGACGGGTGGTCAGGGGCTCAATACCAGCGTCCAGGACGCCTATAATCTCGGCTGGAAACTGGCGGCGGTTGTTGCCGGTGCTCCTGACGCCTTGCTCGACAGCTATGAGGAAGAGCGCCGCCCGATCGCAGCGGGCATGCTCGGCCTTGCCACCAGACTGCTCGATGCGGCCAGGCGCGGCGAGATGCGGCGTGGCCGCGAAGTCCACCAGCTCGACCTTGGCTATGCGGGGTCATCGCTCGCGCTGGAAAAGCCGGAGCGCGATGGCCGCCTGCTCGCAGGAGACCGCGCGCCCGATGCACCTGTACGCGGCGCCGCCGGACAAGCGACGCGTCTGTTCGAACTGTTCAAGGGCGCGGACTGGACGCTGTTGGGCTATGAGGTCGAGCGCGATGCGGTGTCGTCGCGCCCCGGGCTCAGCATCCATACGCTCGGTTTGCGCGGCGATATCCTCGACGAGGGCGGCCACCTGCGCGACGCCTATGCATTGACGCCCGGCGATTGGTTGCTCGTGCGTCCCGACGGCTATGTCGGGGCGATCATCTCGTCCAGCGAGATCGGCGCGCTGGAGACATACCTTCGGAATGTGGGTCTCGAGTGAGGTGGGTTTTAGCGCAGCCTGGCGGGCGGCACGCCGGTCGTGTCGCGGATCACGAGCTCGGTAGGCAGCAGGACGGTTTCGACCGGTGCGTCGAAAGCCTCGATCCGGCGCAGCAGCAACTGGGCGGCTGTCCGGCCCACGGTCTGCCGCGCCACGGCGACGGTGGAGAGGGCTGGGCGCCACAAGGTCGCCTCCGCGATGTCGTCGAAGCCGATGACGGAGACATCCCGCCCCGGCGTCAATTCGCGCGAGCGCAGGCCGAGCATGGCGCCGAAAGCGACGACATCGTTGAAGCAGACGACCGCCGTCGGTGGCTCGGGCAGGTCGAGCAGGGCCAGAACATGCGCCATGCCGGTGTCGCGCGTCGCCGGGCCGGAGAGCACGAGGCGCGGTTCGAGTGCTATCCCGGCACCGAACAGGGCCTGCCGATAGCCCTCGAACCGTTCGCGGCCAGTCGAGATGTTCTCGTTGAGGCCGATCATGCCGATCCGGCGATGGCCGAGCTCGATCAGGTGTCTTGTGGCCGCGATCATGCCGGCGCAGTGATTGGCCTGGACGAGATCGACCTCCGCTCCCGGAACCGAGCGCGAGACCATCACGCAAGGCAAACGCCAGGATCTGAGCAGGTCGACGAAGGCCGCATCCGTGCCCATGGCGGGCACGACAAGCAGGCCCGCCACATTGTATTCGCGCACGGCCGCGACGAAGGCGCTCTGGCGCGCGACGGATTCGGCGGTGTTCGACATCAAGACGATGCGGTTCTGCTCCGTCAGCGCGTCTTCCATCGCCGCAACGATTTCGGCGAAATAAGGGTTGATCAGATCATTGACCGCCATGGCGATCAGGCGGGACTCTGTCGAGCGCAGGCCCGCAGCGCCGCGATTATAGACATAGCCGAGGTTTTTCGCCGCTTCGAGCACGCGCTCATGAGTGCGCTTGGGGATGGTCGGGCTGTTGCGCAGCACGAGCGAGACGGTGGCCTTCGAGACGCCGGTCGCATTCGCGATATCCACCAGAGTGGGCCGCGGGTTCACTTGCGATTGCGCCTTGCGATGCTCGAAATCTGCCACGGATTCGTCTGTTTCTGCCTCTGGGTGGATGATCTGATCGCGGTGGACCGACCCGTCAAGCCGGCGGCATCAGGTGACGCCATGGAGGGCGAGGATATGCCCCATCCGCCGAGCCGCGCGGTCGGGGTCCTGAAACAGGCCAAGCGTCGCGGCGTGACGGAAGACGCGAGCGAGATGCAGCACCGAGCGGGCGCCCTGCTGGGCGCCCAGCATGGTGAAATGCTCCTGATGGCCGCCGAGATAGGCGAGCAGGACGACGCCGGTCTTGTAGTACTGCGTCGGCGCCTGGAACAATTCGCGCGAGAGTTCCACGGTCGGGTCGAGGATGTCCCGGAAGGGCGCGGCGCCGTCTTGCGCCAAGGCCTTGAGGGCGGCCGAGGCGATGGGCGCGATCGGATCGAAGATGCCGAGCAAGGCGTGGCTGAAGCCCTCGGCATCGCCGGCGATCAGTTCGGGATAGTTGAAATCGTCGCCGGTATACATCGCGACGCCCTCGGGAAGGCGGCGGCGCATCGCGATTTCGAGCTCCTTGTCGAGGAGCGAGATCTTGATGCCGGCGATCCTGCCGGCATTGTCGGCGATCATGCCGAGGCAGGAATCCATCGCGGCGTCGATGTCGCGCCCGCCCCAATAGCCGGCAAGCGCCGGATCGAACATCTCGCCGAGCCAGTGCAGGATCACCGGCTGGTCGGCCTCGGAGAGGACGCGGGCATAGACGCGGGCATAATCGGCGGGGGATCGTGCTGCCCGCGCCAGCGCCCGGCTCGCCATCAGGATGACGCGCCCGCCGAGGCCCTGGACATAAGACAACTGCTCGAGATAGGCGGCGATGACGCTTTCGATCGTCGCGTCCTCAGGGGCGAGCTGCTCGGTGCCGACGCCTGAGAAGACCACAGCGCCGGGCCGCTGGCGGGCGCTGGCGAGGGTGTTGCGGATCAGGATCTTCGCGGAAGGCCAATCCAGCCCCATGCCGCGCTGGGCGGTATCCATCGCCTCGGCGACGCCGAGGCCGAGATCCCAGAGATGCTCGCGGAAGCGCTGGGTCGCGTCGAAATCGATCGCGATCTCGCGCATCGGCGCGATATCGGCCAGCGGATCGGCGACGACATGAGCGGCCGACAAGACGGCGCGCGCCAGCGTTTCGCCGGGGCGGGCGGTGTCCCAATGGACGGGATCGGGCAGGGCGAAGCGTTCCAGCGAGCGGTCTGCGCGGGGAAGAGCGAGCGTGATCATGCGGGCGTCCGTTCCGGGGCTTGAGGGCGCAAGCGGGTAAGGAGCGTGGTTTCGCCCTCCTGGGCGATCTCGCCGCCGCGTTTCATGACTTCGAAAGCCAGCGTGACGATGCCTTGCCCCTTGCCGGACAGGCGCTTACCGGCGACGCGGATCTGCGCGCCGATGCGGTCGCCCGCGAAGATCGGGGCCCTGAAGCGCCAGTTCCAGCCGAGCGAGGCGATCGCCATGATGCGCACCGAGGCCCGGTTCTTCAGGCCGTCCGTCAGCGCCAGGCCGAGCAGGCCATGGGCGACCCGAGCCGGAAAGCCCTGCGAGCGGGCGAAGTCGTCATCCATATGGATGTCGAAGAAGTCGCCGGAGAGGCCGGCGAAGGAGACGATATGAGCTTCGGTCACGACCAGGAAGCCGGTCTGGTAGCGATCGCCCTCCTCGAGGTCCTCGAACCAGTATTCGCCCGGGGGAAGCTCTCTGCCGCTCATGAACGTCACAGCCTGCGAACCGCGAGGCCGCCATCGACCCGCACCACCTCGCCGGTCGAATAGGGCAGGGAGCCGCAGGCCAGCATCGCGGCCGCCTTGCCGATATCCTCGGGCTCGCCCCAGCGGGCGAGCGGGGTGAGGCCAGCTGCGAAGAGCGCGTCGTAACGCTCCTTTGCCACGGCAGTCATGTTGGTGCGGATGATACCGGGGCGGATCTCGTAGGCATTGATGCCGTCCCCGGCCAGGCGCGCCGCGAAGAGCTGCGACATCATCGCGAGCCCCGTCTTGGAAATGCAGTACTCGGCCCGATCGGCCGAGGCGAACTCGACATTGATCGAGGAGATCGTGACGATGCTGCGGAAATGCTCGGAAGGCGCTTGCACCATCTTCCGCGCCACCGCCTGCGTCAGGAAGAACGGGCCACGCAGATTGACCTCCATCAGGCGGTCATAGCTTTCGGGGGTGACCTTCAGGATGTCATCGCGCCTGGCGACGGAGATGCCGGCATTGTTGACGAGGCAATGCAGGCCGCCAAAGGCGCCCCAGGCCTCATCGACCAGGGCTTGCTGGCCGGAGAGGTCGCTGATGTCGCCTGGCAACGCCACGGCCTTGCCGCCGCGCGCCGCGATCGCCGCGATGGTGGCGGGCAGATCATCGGATGCGGTCAAGTCATTGGCGATGATGTTGAATCCGGCGTCAGACAGGGCAAGCGCGATGGCGCGGCCGATGCCGCGACCGGCGCCCGTGACCAGGGCGTTTCCGAGCAGTGGTCGATCCATCCCAGCGTTTCCCGGCTTCAATTTTTCAGTTGCACGGCCTTGTCGAGCTCGGTAGTAAATCGATCTACTAGAACGATCAAGTCGGTTTTCAAGCTGCGCCCACGGGAGTGGAACGATGAGGTTCGAGCTGAAGCGCCACGCCTTCGGCGGCGGGGACGGCTTGATGCCGCCCTGGCTTCGCGTGCCCCTCATCGGCGGCGCGCAGCAGCGAAATGCGGACAAATCCGGTTCCGATCCGATGAGAACGCCATGATGAAGAAGATCATTTCCGCAGCCGAGGCGGCGCGGTTCATTCCCGATGGCGCAGTTCTGGCGATCGGCTCGTCGGCGGGACTCAACTGCCCCGACCACATGCTGAAGGCGGTCGGCGAACGCTTCGCCACGGAAGGGCATCCGCGGAACCTGACGGTGTTCTCGCCGATCGCGGCCGGCGACATGTATGGCGTGAAGGGCATCGACCATCTCGCGCGCAAGGGCCTGCTCGAGGTTATCCTCGCCGGCTCCTTTCCGAGCGGGCCGTCCTCGCTGCCTTCGCCGGCGATCTGGGAGATGATCGAGCGCGACGAGGTTGCGGCCTATAATCTGCCCTCGGGCGTGATGTATGACATGGCTCGCGACGCCGCGGCCAAGCGCCCGGGCGTGTTGACCAAGGTCGGCCTCGACACCTTCGTCGATCCGCGTCTCAATGGCGGCAAGATGAACGCGGCCGCGGGCAAGCGTGGCGAGGTGGTGCAGGTCGTCGAATTCGCCGGCGAAACCTGGCTGCATTTTCCCAATCATTTTCCGCAGGTCGCGATCATTCGCGGGACGACCGCCGATGAGCGCGGCAACATCTCGATGGAGCAGGAGGGGGCCGTGCTCGGCATGGTCGATCTCGCGCTTGCCGCCCGCAATTCGGGCGGGATCGTCATCTGCCAGGTGAAGCGAACGACGGCTGCTGGGACGATTCCCGCCCACAAGGTCCATATCCCGTCGACGCTGGTCGATTACGTCGTCGTCGACCCCGACCAGGCCCAGGCGACGGAGATCCTCTACGATCCCGCGATCAGCGGCGAAGTCCGCCGCCCGATCAGCAGCTTCAGGCCTGAGCCCTTCAGCGTCGACAAGGTGATCGCGCGCCGCGCCGCGATGGAGCTGATGGATGACGGCGCGGTCAATCTCGGCTTCGGGATCTCGGCGCTGGTGCCGCAGATCCTGATCGAGGAAGGCCAGGCCGAGGCGGTGACCTGGGTGATCGAGCAGGGCGCCGTCGGCGGTATTCCCTTGACCGGCTTCGCTTTCGGCTGCGCCGCCAATGCGCAGGCGATCTTTCCGACGCCGCAGCAATTCACCTATTTCCAAGGCGGCGGCTTCGACTGCTCGCTGCTCTCCTTCCTGGAGGTCGACGCCTTCGGCAGCGTGAACGTGTCGCGATTGCCGTCACGGCCCTATCTCACCGCCGGTTGCGGCGGCTTCGTCGATATCACGACACGGGCGCGCAAGATCGTCTTCAGCGGCTATTTCACGGCGGGCGGCTTGCAGGTGGCGGCCGAGGATGGCGGTTTGCGCATCCGCCAGGACGGCAAGATCTCCAAATTCGTGCCTGAGGTCGGCCATGTCACCTTCAGCGGCCGCAGCGCCGTCGAACGGGGGCAGGACATCACCTATGTCACCGAGCGCTGCGTCCTCGAGCTGCGCCGCGAAGGTTTGACCGTGGTCGAGATCGCGCCGGGTGTCGATCTGGAGCGCGATGTGTTCGCCCGGGCAGGCACGCCGCTGCAGGTGGCGAGCGATCTCAAGCTGATGGAGGCGCGCTTGTTCCGGCCAGAGCCGATCGGCCTCAGCCTGGCCCGCAAACCCGCCCCAGTCATTCGGACTGGCCTGCAGGCAGCGTGAGAGCGGAACAATGACTGACAGCCTCCTGAAGAACGAGGTTTTCGAGGCGGTCCTGGCCTCGCCCGGCGTCGTCCTGGTCCGCATCATCTCCAAGCCGCTCGGCGTGTTCACCATCGCGGCGCGGCGGGCGTTGACCGCCTTTCTGGAAAGCGTGCAGCGCGATCATGGCGCCCGCTGCGTCGTGCTGATCGGCAGCGGGCAGGCGTTCTCCGTCGGCTCCAATATCCGCGAGTTCGAAGCCTCGGCCGCTTGGATCGAGGAGGCGCGGCTGGTGGAAACCAGGCTGAACGAGACCATCGAGCGCGGCCCGGTGCCGGTAATCGCCGCCTGCAACGGTCATACGCTGGGCGGCGGCATGGTCCTGGCGCTGGCCTGCGATTTCCGCATCGCCGGTCGCAGCGCGAGCTTCGGCGTACCAGAGGTCAAGCTCGGCGCGATGGCGACCGCGACGGGGACGCAGCGTCTGCCGATGCTGGTCGGGCGCGGCCAGGCGCTGCGCCTGATGCTGACGGGGCAGACGATCGGGGCGGAAGAGGCATATCGGATCGGGCTGGTGGAGGAACTCGTTGGGGATGATGAGCTCGAAGCCCGGGCGCTCGCGGTTGCGGGGCTGATCGCCAGCCAGTCCCCCAAGGCGGTCGCGGCCTCCAGGCGCAGCGTCTCGGCCGGCCTGCGCAACGGCTATCAGGCCGGGCTTCTGATGGAGGAGGAGATCACCGTGCCGCTCGGCCTCTCCGACGACGCCATCGAAGGCAAGGCCGCCTTCGTCGAGAGACGGCCGCCGCGTTTCGTCCAGGGCTGAGACTGGCGTGACCCTGGATCGACCGCCGTCAGGTATTCCACTGCCCTCGCAGGAGCCTCCCGTGACAGCTTCGGCGCCGCGCGCTCCGTGCAGGTCGGTGCCGTGATTTTGCCGGCTTGTTTCATGTCGTGACATCCACCATGACGAACAGGTCCGGGCTGTTGCGACAAAACGCCTCGGCAACGACATGAGAACACAGCGATGAACCTCAATAGTCCGGTCAGCGTCTCACAGCGCGCCGCCATGCCCGTGCTGATCGCGCTCAGCACGACCCATCTGCTCAACGACATGATGCAGTCGCTGATCCCGGCGATCTACCCGATCATCAAGAGCGCCTATGCGCTGGATTTCGGGCAGATCGGGATGATCACCCTGACCTTCCAGATTGCGGCGTCGCTGCTGCAGCCGCTCGTCGGATCCTATACCGACCGCCACCCGATGCCCTATTCGATGGTCGTCGGCATGGGCTTCACGCTCGCCGGGCTGATCGGGCTCGCCTATGCCGGCAGCTATCCGCTGCTCTTGCTGGCGGCGGCCTGTGTCGGCATCGGCTCCTCGATCTTCCATCCCGAGGCGACGCGGATGGCACGCAGCGCCTCCGGCGGGCAGCATGGATTGGCTCAGGGCATCTTCCAGCTCGGCGGGCAGACGGGCGGCGCGCTCGGGCCGCTGCTGGCGGCGTTCGTGATCGTGCCGCGTGGCCAGACCAGCCTTGCCTGGTTCTCGGCCGCGGCGCTCCTCGCGATGATCCTGATGACCTGGACCGTCAGGCGCCATGCTCAATGGCGGAGCCAGCAGGCAGCCGCTCCGGTCGCGGTCAAGCTGGCGTCGGTGGCTGGGCCGCCGATCCGCGGCGTCGCGAGCGTCGTCCTGCCGATCGCGATCCTGGTCATCCTGCTGTTTTCCAAGAACGCCTATTCGCAGAGCTTCAGCTCGTTCTACACCTTCTACCTGATCGGGAAGTTCGGCGTTTCCGTGCAGACCTCCCAGATGATGCTGTTCCTCTTTCTGGTGGCCTCGGCGGCAGGGGCGGTCGGCGGCGGCATGCTGGGCGACAAGATCGGCCGCAACAAGATCATCTGGTTCTCGATCCTGGGGGCGCTGCCCTTCACGCTGATGCTGCCTTTCGCCAACCTGTTCTGGACCGGCGTGCTGACGGTTGTGATCAACCTGATCATGTCGAGCGCCTTCGCTGCGATCCTGATCTACGCGATGGAGCTCCTGCCTGGCCGCGTCGGGTTGATCGGCGGACTGTTCTACGGGCTGTCCTTCGGTCTTGGCGGCGTCGCTGCCGCCATGCTGGGCGAACTTGCCGACTGTGTCGGCATCGAGACCGTCTACCGGATCTGCGCATTCCTGCCGGCGATCGGCCTGCTGGCCTGGTTCCTGCCGAAGATGACGGAGCATCCGGCGCGATAAGCCCGATGCTCCGCCATCAGGAAGGGGCTGCCTGCATGGCCGCGCCGGCGGGCGCGACCGAAACAGGAAAGCCAGTTGACAAACAATCCCCATAATCGAACTATTCCACTATAGCGGAATTGTGGGGACCCTTGATGGACATCCGAGACCGGCCCCGGGTTCCACGCCACGCCGCTGCGACGGCATGAACTACCGCTGGAACTGGTCCATCCTGCTGCAGGAGCCCTATACGGAGTGGCTCTGGAGCGGCTTGCAATGGACCGTTGCGATCAGCCTCGTCAGCTGGGCCATTGCGCTCTCGGTCGGCCTCGTCGTCGGCGTGGTCCGCAGCCTGCCGAGCGGCATTCTTCGGGTGATCGCGGGCGTCTATATCGACGTCTTCCGCAACATCCCGCCGCTGGTCCAGCTCTTCCTGTGGTACTTCGTCCTGCCCGAGATCGTGCCGGAGACCATCGGCCTCTGGATCAAGCGGGATCTGCCCTATCCTGAATTCGTCACTGCAGTGGTCGCGATCGGGCTGTTTGCGGGCTCGCGTGTCGCCGAGCAGGTCCGTGCCGGCATCGAGGCCGTCGGCAATCATCTGATGCCCGCGGCGCTGGCGACGGGCTTGCGTCCGCTGCAGGCGTTCCGGCTGGTCGTGGTGCCGCTGGGCCTGCGCGCCATCGTCGGCCCGCTGACCTCGGAGTTCCTGGTTACGGTCAAACTCTCGTCCCTGAGCCTGACGATCGGCGTGCTCGAACTGACGGCGCAGAGCCGCCATATCGAGAACTACACCTTCCAGGGCCTGGAAGCCTTCACCGTGGCCACCATCGGCTACCTCGTCATCGGGCTCTGCGTCACGGGCCTGATGCGCCTGATCGACGACAGGGTCGGCGGTGCAGCCCTGCGCAGGGCCGGCTCATGAGCGATTTCGACTGGGGCGTCATCGCCAGATCATGGAGCTTCCTGGCCGAAGGCATGGCGCTCAGCGCCTTGCTGGTCGCGGTCGCGACCATCGGCGGATTGGTCATCGGCTTTGGCCTTGCCCTGATGCGGTTGTCATCGAACCGGCTGATCGCGTCGCCGGCTGCGGCTTGCGTCACGGTGATGCGCTCGCTGCCGCTCGTGCTGGTGCTGTTCTGGTTCTATTTCCTGGTGCCGCTGGCGATCGGCCGGCCGATCGGCTCGCTCGCTTCGGCGCTGATCGCCTTCGTGATGTTCGAGGCGGCGTTCTACTGCGAGATCATCCGCGCCGGCATCAACAATGTCCGCCAGGGCCAGACCGAGGCTGGGCTGGCGACGGGCCTGCGGCGCTCGCAGGTGATGCGCCATATCGTCATGCCGCAGGCGCTGAAGGCGATGACTCCGCTGGTGCTGAACCAGATCATCATCGTCTTCCAGGACACCTCGCTCGTCTATGTCGTGGCGCTGCACGACTTCCTGACGACGGCGAGCATCGTGGCCGCACGCGATGGGCGGCCGACGGAAATGTATACGCTGGTCGCCGTGGTCTATCTGATCATCTGCCTGTCATCGACCAAGGCGCTGGAATTCTACCGGAAAGGCCGCACGGGATGATCGTTCTCGAGGACGTGCACAAATCCTATGGCAAGCTGAAGATCCTGCGCGGCTGCTCGGCTTCGGTGAAGCTCGGCGAGGTCGTGGTGGTCTGCGGCCCGTCGGGCTCAGGCAAGAGCACGCTGATCAAATGCGTCAACGGTCTCGTGCCGTTCGAGCAGGGCTCGATCACGGTCGATGGCGTCTCGGTCTCGGACAAGAAGACCGATCTGCCGATGCTGCGCGCGCGGATCGGCATGGTCTTCCAGAATTTCGAGCTCTATCCGCATATGACCGCGCTCGAGAATGTCAGCCTGGCGCAGATCCATGTGCTGAAACGCTCGCGCGCCGAAGCCGACGCCGGCTCCGAGAAGCTGCTGGCCCGGGTCGGGCTCGGCGGCAAGCTGGCGAGCCGCCCGAGCCAGCTCTCGGGCGGCCAGCAGCAGCGCGTCTCGATCGCGCGCGCTCTGGCGATGGACCCCAAGGCGATGCTGTTCGACGAGCCGACCTCCGCGCTCGACCCCGAGATGATCAACGAGGTGCTGGAGGTGATGCAGGCGCTGGCTCTGGAAGGCATGACCATGATGGTGGTGACGCATGAGATGGGCTTCGCCCAGCGCGTGGCGGACCGCGTGCTGTTCATGGATGGCGGCGAGATCCTCGAGGACACGCCCAAGGCGCAGTTCTTCACCGACCCTGCGACGGAGCGCGCCAAGCAGTTCCTGACCAAGGTCCTGACGCATTAGATCATCGCCATGACCGAGCTCAGCGCACCGCAGATCGGCCCGATCATCCAGCGCCAGCGCAAGGCGCGCGGACTGACGCTGCAGCAGCTTTCAGCGCTCTCGGGCGTCTCGAAATCGATGCTGTCGCAGATCGAGCGCGGGCAGGCCAACCCGACCTTCGCCGTGCTGTGGGGGCTGACGCAGGGGCTGAAGATCGACTTCGCGGCGCTGCTGCAAGGCGGGCAGGCGGTGCCAAGCGAGACGACGATCGAGATCGTCCCGTCCGAGCACACGCCGGAGATCCGCAGCAGCGACGGCTCCTGCCGCCTGCGCATTCTGAGCCCCCCGAGCCTGGCGGGCACGACCGAATGGTACGATGTCGAGATCGCCGGCGGCGGCAGGCTCGACAGCGCGCCGCATGCAGCGGGCGCCTGCGAGCACTTCACGGCGCTGTCGGGGCAGTTCCTGATCACCAGCGGCGCATCGACCTATCCGGTCAAGGCGGGTGAGACGGCGCGCTATCCCGTCGACGTTCCCCATTCCATCAGCAATGCCTCGCACCGGCCGGCCCGCGGCCTGATGGTGCTGCTCTACGGCAAAACCGGGCAGGGCAAGCCAGCTTGACTCATTTCCGCTATATCGGATCATCTCTGCTCGCCGAGATGTGCGCACTGCCCAAGGCATTCGCGGCGCAGCTTCGTTGCGACCGTTCTTCCTCTCAGGATCGAGCAAAGGCATCTTTCCCATGCGCGTAAGCATTCTCGGCGCTGGCGGCGCGGCCTATGGCGCCGCCGCCCAGCTCTTTGTCGGCGGTCACGACCCGATGCTGTGGTCGCCGTCAGGCCAGAGCACCCGCGAACTGGCGGCCGGCGCTCCGTTGCGGGCGACGACTGCGATCGAGACAAGCTTTCAGCCCCGGATCGCCTCCAGCGCCAAGGAGGCGGTGACCGAGTCCGACGTGGTGATGCTGGTGATGCCCGGCAACGCCCATAAGATGGCGCTGGAAGCCACGGCCGCGCATTTGCGCGAGGGGCAGCCGGTCATCATCAGCTCGCACGCCTCGTTCGGTGCGCTCTATCTCTCGAAGCTGCTCGCTGCTCGCGGCGTTCGCGCGCCGATCATCGCCTGGGGCACGACGCTGACGACCGGCCGCAAGACCAGCCCGACCGAGGTCGGCGTCAACTCGCTGCGCTCCAAGATCGATATCGCAGCCGTGCCCGAAGCTGGGCTCGACGAGGGCCATGCGCTTTGCACGGCCCTGTTCGGCGAGCGTTTCGTCGAGCGCGACGGGCTCCTGGCGATCGCGCTCAGCAACCTCAATCCGCAGAACCATCTTGCGATTGCGCTGTTCAACCTGACGCGGATGGAGCGCGGTGAGCGTTGGGGCCAGGCCGAGAACGTCACCCCGGCTGTCGGCCGCGTGATGGAGGCGCTCGACGCCGAGCGGCTGGCGATCGCCGAAGCCTTCGGGCTTTCGGTGCGCACGATCAAGGAGCACTATGCCTTCTCCTATCAATTGCCGCTCGCCAGCATCGCGGAGATGAACGCCAATCTGCATGGCCAGGGGCGCGGCGGCTTCGGCCCGACGACGCTGGAGAGCCGCTATGTGCTGGAGGATGCGCCCTTCGGCCTGTTGCCGACGGTTCTGCTCGGCCGGCTCGTGGGCCGCCCGGCGGTGCTGCACGAGGCTGGGTTGACCATGCTTTCGGGCGCCTATGGCCGTGATTTCGCCGATGACAACGACCTGCTGCCGTCTCTCGACTTCGCGCAGATGACGCGCGAGGAACTGCAGGAACGGGCGCGCCTCGGGTTTTGAAGGCCTTCCGTCCGACCGGGCGGGGTGACGAACTGAACGATCACGGCAAACGGGAGAGAACCATGAGACTGAACTTTGTCACCATCACAAGCGCCCTGCTGGCGTTCGGCATGGCGGCCTCCGCCCAGGCGCAGGAAGTCGATGCGATCGTCAAGAAGCTGCGCGACACCAAGACGATCACCATGGGCATCCGCGAGACGCTCTACCCTTACGGCTATCTCGACAATGACAAGAAGCCGGCCGGCTACGCGGTCGAGTTCTGCCAGCGCATCATCGAAGAGATCAAGGCCGAGCTGAAGCTGCCGGAAATCCAGGTCAAATATGTGCCGGTCAACATCCAGAACCGTCAGGCGCTGGTCGCCAACGGCACGGTCGATCTCGAATGCGGCGGCACGGTCAATACCTTCGGCCGCAACAAGCAGGTCGATTTCTCCTCCGTCTCCTATGTCTCGACGAGCCAGCTTCTGGTTCTCAAGGCCTCGGGCATCACCAAATACGAGGATCTGAACGGCAAGGTCGTGGCCGTCGCTACCGGCGGCAGCAGCGAACCGGACCTCAAGAAGCTCATCGCCGATAAGAAGCTCAATATCCGCATCCAGAACGTCGATGATCATGCCGCTGCGCTGATCTCGGTCGAGACCCGGCGCGCGGACGCCTATTTCAGCGACAACGGGGCATTCTACAGCCTGATCCGGCAGTCGAAGAACCCTGACGCCTTGACTATTGTCGGCGAGGAATACGGCTACGCGCCGCAAGGCTTCATGGTGCCCAAGCTCAATCCGACGATCCTGTGGATCGCCAATCACGCCATGGCGAAGATGTTCAAATCCGGTGAGGCCGAGGCCCTGTTCGACAAATGGTTCGGGCCGTTCGGCGTCAAGGTCGGGCCGAGGCTGCGGGCGGCCTGGGCGACGCAATCCTACGCTGAATGAGGACCACGGACCGGCGGGAGAGGTGGCGTTCCAGCCTCTCTCCCGCCGGTCCGGGCCCAGAGCATTCTCGAGCGAAGTGGTCCCGGTTCTTGTGAAGAAAATGCGATAAAATAAGGAGGTAGAGCATCTTTCGCGTTTCGGAGAAACGCGGACATGCTCTAGGTGGCGTGGACTCTTGGGATTCCCAAGAGTGATTTGGCGTGATTCAAGGCTGTCTTTTGGAGGCAGCCATGGGCGTTCTGGACCGCTT
>NZ_PQFZ01000028.1 GCF_002917105.1 Allobosea psychrotolerans | reverse complement strand
AGGCGGCGGCGCCAGCGGCGTCGCCGTCTCGATGGCCGCTGTATAGGCCCCACCTCCCAACCCTGTCAACAACCATCGTGAAACTTTTTAGACAGAGGGCCATTTTTTTGGGCGGCCCGCGCCTCCGCTGTGGGCAGGACTTATTAAACCGCGCGCGTACGCGAGCGCTTGCGCGAGACCGCGCGCGAGGCGCCCGTAAACAGCCGCAATCCAAGGCCATGAGAGCGCCTGCCGCTCGTTGCGCGATTGATTCCGCGCCGCCGCGCGGGCATGGTCTCCCAGCCTGAGCAGGCGAGGCTCTCGCGCGCGGCGGCTGGTTTGTCCGCATGGCTAGGCTTGCAGGTGCGGATAGAGACGGATCAAGACGCCAGACGATGAACGCCCATCCCGAGTTCAACACCCCAGCAGAACGGCTCGCCCCCGAGGCCGCGGCGCTGCTGATCGATCTCGGGATCGAGCCGCCGATCCGGCCCGACGGCTCCGCGCATCAATTGCAGGACCGCCGCGGCATCTCGGTGCGCTGGCTCTTCGCCTGCATGCTCGTCGGCTCCTGCGGCGCGGCCTTGCTCGGCGCCGCCATTCTGATCGCGATGCGCGGCGACACCAGCTTTCCCGAGCAGCCTGAGACAGTGACGGCGCGTGCTTCCTCGGGCGCCGGTGCCGGCGGCGGAGCCCGCAAGGCCGACAAGCTCGTGGCCGAGCAACCCGTGATCGGCGCACGCCAGGCGGTGCGCGCTCCGATGTCGCAAAAGCTCGGGGACCGTGAGGTCATCCGCGTCCGGCCCTTCATCCGGCTCGCATCCAACCTGTCGATGACGACCGGCGTCTACGCGACCAATATCCCCCCTTTCAACCCGTTGCGGCTCTTCGCCGAGGGCGGCCAGCCCAGCGAACGCTACGCCGAGCCGGTACAGGATCTCCCCGATGCCGACGTGACCATCGTGAAGCGCGACCTGACCGATATCCAGGTCCCCGACGGCAAAGCCCAGCTCGGCGACGCCGAGGTCATCACCCAGATGGAGGAAGAGCGCGCCAATGCCGCGGCGGCCGGGCGGCAGCGCAGCCTGCCGATCCCGCCGCAATTGATGCTGAGCCGCACCCTCACCGGCGCGGCCCCGACCGCCGGCGACCTCCTGGCCTATGCGCCGAGCGATACGCGCTTTTCCGGCATCGAGGTCCGCGTCGTTCCCGAGAACGTCACCAACGCGCCCAAGACCCCGATCCCCGCCTCGCGCGAGCCGCTGGTCGAGGAGAAGCTGGTGATCGCCAAGCGCGGCGAGAATTTCGAGCAGACCATGCGGGCTGCCGGCGCCAACCAGGACCAGATCCGCGGCATGATGCAGGCCTTTGGCGGCAAGGTCCGCATCTCGGCCCTCCCCGACGGCCAGGTCCTGCAGGTTCTCTTCGCGCCCGGCCCGCGCCCCGGCGATGTCAGACAGATCGTGCGCGTCTCCTTCCTGACCGCGGGCCAGCCCGACGGCACGGTCGCGATCAACGACGCCGGCACCTTCGTCTCCGTGACCTTGCCCCGCCAGGAGCTGGTCGGCCCGCAGCGCCCGCAGCGCAAGACCGGCGACGCACAGGACGAGGAGGATGATGAGGAAGGCGGCGGCAGCGCCGGCGCCAGGCTCTATGACAGCCTCTACGAGACCGGTCTGCGCCATGAGATGCCGCGCCCGCTCGTCGATGAGCTCGTCCGCATCTTCTCCTATGACGTCGATTTCCAGCAGCGGGTGCGCGGCGGCGACAACCTCGAGGTCATCTTCACCGAGGAGGAGGAAGGCGAGCGCGCCGAGATCCTGTCGGCCGCCTTGACCATCAACGGCGAGACCCGCCGCGTCTTCCGCTACCAGGCGCCCGAGGACGGGCTGATCGAGTATTTCGACGAGGACGGCCGCTCGCTGAAGAAATTCCTGCTGCGCAAGCCGATCGCCGAAGGCGAGATGCGCTCGGGCTTCGGCATGCGCTACCACCCGATCATGCGCTACTCGAAGATGCATACCGGCGTGGACTGGGCCAACCGCATCGGCACGCCGATCCTGGCGGCGGGCAACGGCACGATCATCAGCGCCGGCTGGTCCTCGGGCTATGGCAAGCACACTGAGATCCAGCACGCCAATGGCTATGTCACGACCTATTCGCACCAGTCCAACTTCGCCAACGGCATCGTGCCAGGGGCAAGGGTGCGGCAGGGCCAGATTATCGGCTATCTCGGCTCGACCGGCCTCTCGACCGGCCCGCACCTGCATTACGAGGTCAAGGTCAACGACAACTTCGTGAATCCGATGAAGATCCGCGTGCCGCGCGGCCGTGAACTCCAGGGCGGCGCTCTGGCGGAGTTCAAGCGCCAGCGCGACGAGATCCAGGGCCTGATCGTGAGGGCCGGCGGCACGGTCGCACAGTTGCGCTGAGCGCATGACTGAGCCGTCGAGGCGATGCTGAGTCGCACCCGGCGCTTGACTTAGCGCCGGCGAGGGCACACCGGGAAAGCCTGTCCCGCTCCCGCCCTGCGAATTAGGCCGATGCTCGCCGCCCTCATCGTCGTCCTGCCCGTTTTCGGGCTGATCAGCCTCGGCTATCTCGCGCGCTGGGCCAAGATCGTGCGGGAGACCACCGGCGAGGGCCTCTCCGACTTCGTCTTCGTCCTGGCCCTGCCCTGCCTGCTCTTCCGCACGCTCGCCAAGGCGGATATTCCGGCCACCCAGCCCTGGGGCTACTGGATCGCCTATTTCACCGGCCTCGCCATCGTCTGGGCGCTCGCCATGCTGATCGCGAGCCGCATTTTTGCCCGCAAGGGTCCCGAATTGGTCGTCTCGGGCTTCGCCGCCGCACAATCCAACACCGTCTTCGTCGGCGTGCCGATGATCCTGAAAGCCTATGGCGACGCCGGCGCCGTGCCGCTCGGTCTGCTGCTGGCGGTCCATCTGCCGGTCACGATGACGATCGCCACCTTGCTCGCCGAGGGCCGCTCGGCCTCGATCAAGATGATGATCAGGCGGCTGTTCACGCACCCGATCATCATCGGCATCCTGCTCGGCTCGGCGGCGCGCCCGGTCATCGGCGTGATTCCGGAGCCGCTCTGGACGATCGTCGACCTCCTGGCCGGCGCCGCCGTGCCCTGCGCGCTCATCAGCCTCGGCATCGCCATGCGGCGCTACGGCCTGACATCGGGCCTCGCCTTGCCCGCCGTCTTGAGCGGGCTCAAGCTCGGGCTGCATCCGCTGATCGTCTACGCGTTGGCGACCATGGTCTTCCAGATGCCGGCGCATTGGTCGGGCGTCGCCGTGCTCTTCGCCGCCTGTCCCTGCGGCATCAACGCCTATCTCTTCGCCGAGCGCTATAAGCAGGGCGTCGCCGACGCTTCCAGCGCGATCGCGCTCTCGACCATGCTCTCGCTCTTCACCACCACGGCCTGGCTGACCTGGCTCGGGGTGAGCTGACGACGCAAACCGTCATTGCGATGACGGGAGGCCGCTCAGCCGAACCCTAGCTGCGCCCTGATCTCGCCGGCCGTGACGCCGCGCTCCCGGAGATCGGCGAGGCTTTCCGAGAGCCGGCTCTTCGCCAGCTTCTGCCCGGTCTCGTCGCTCAACAGCGGATGGAAATGATAGCGCGGCGTCGGCAGGCCGAGCAGCCGCTGCAGCACGACATGGATGTCGGTCGCCGCTTCGAGATCGCGCCCGCGCACGACATGGGTCACACCTTGCAGCGCATCGTCGAGCACGACCGAGAGGTGATAGCTCGTCGGCACCTCCTTGCGCGCCAGCACGACATCGCCCCAGCGGGCCGGTTGCACGGCGACGAGCCGTTCATGTCCCGCCTCGTAGAAAGCGACATAGCCGGCCGCCCCGCCCACAGTCGCGATCGCATGGTCCATCGCCAATCGCAGCACATGCGGCTCTCCGGCCGCGATGCGTGTCGCGGCCTCGGCCGGATCGCATGCGCGGCAGGTTCCGGGATAAAGCGGCGCGCCGTCGGGGTCGACCGGCCAAGCTTGGCGCAAGCCGACCGCACGTTTGATCACCTGGCGTGAGCAGAAACAGGGATAGACCAGCCCCCGCGCCTGCAGTCCCCCCACCACCTCGGCATAGCGCTCGAAATGCTCGGATTGCCGCCGGACCGCGCCGTCGAAGCGCAGACCGAGCCAGGCCAGATCCTCCCTGATCCCCGCCTCGAATTCCGGCTTGCAGCGGGTGACGTCGATATCCTCGATCCGCAGCAGCAGCTGTCCGCCCAGCTTGTGCGCCAGCCGTTCATTCGTCAGCACCGACAGCGCATGGCCAAGATGCAGCCGTCCGTTCGGGCTCGGCGCGAAGCGGAACACCGGCTCTGCGAAATCGGGGGAGGACGCTGCCATCCGCCTCGTCTAGAGCAGGATGCGAAAAAGTGGGAACCGGTTTTTCGCATCCTGCTCTCGCTCTTGGATGAGAAGCGGATTCAGATTTCATTTGGGATCATCTTGTGACCCATATGAAGTCATCGGGCCCTGGAGCAATTTCTGATTCAATTGGATCGGAAATTCCTCTAGCTCCTTGTTCTCATGCGTGTTCTTCGCGCCGAAGGTATCCGCTTCGCTCGAAAACGCCCTATGGTCTCACCGACAGCCGCCAAGGTCGCAACGCTGCGCTGCTGACAATCCCCGTCTCGCCCATGCCGTTCCATCAGCCCGTCATGAACCTGATCACCTGCGACGCCGATCTCGAGGAAGGCATGGCCGCGCTGCGCGCGCTGCAGCCGCATTGGGCTGGGATCATCGACAGGGTCGGTCTGCCGCCGCTGCGCCGCCGCCCCGGCGGTTTCGCGGGGCTGGCGGCCATCATCGTCTCGCAGCAATTGTCGGTGGCGAGCGCCCGCGCCGTCTGGGCCCGCGTCGAGAGCGTGCTCGCGCCCCTGACGCCGGAGCGCGTCCTGGCGGCCAGCGACGAGGAGATGCGCTTGTCGGGCCTCTCGCGGCCCAAGCAGCGCACCTTGCGCGCCGTCGCCGCAGCCCTCGTCGAAGGCAGCTTGCGCTTCGAGGCGCTGGAGGCCGCCACGCCCGAGGCCGTGCATGAGCACATGACCGCCGTCTCCGGCATCGGCCCCTGGACGGCGGATATCTACCTCTTGTTCTGCCTCGGCCATCGCGACGGCTTCGCCGCCGGCGACCTCGCGATCCAGGAGGCGGCGCGGCAGGCCTTCGGCCTGCCGGCCCGTCCGAAAGCCGCCGAGCTCGCGGCGCTGGCCGAAGCCTGGCGGCCATGGCGCGGCGTTGCAGCGCGCTTGCTCTGGGCCTATTACGCCGCCTTGAAGAAGCGCGAAGGCATCAACGCTTGAGCGCTCGGATCAGCCCCTGATCGTCTTGATCGCCGCCTGGGCGCCGGCGCGCATCAGCCCGGTATCGCTCATCAGCGTCACCATCCTGGCACCGAGCGCGAAGAAATCCTTCGCCCGCTCCGCCGACTGGGCATAGATCGCCACCGGCTTGTTGACGGCCGACGCCCGCGCAACGATGTGGCGGATCGCTTCATCGACCTCGGGAATCGTTGCATCGACCAGCGCGCCACCCGACAGGGCGATCGAAAGATCGGAAGGCCCCACGAAAACGGCATCGATGCCGGGAAGCGCCAGGATGTCGTCGAGGATGGCGATCGCCTCGCGCGTCTCGATCATCGCGAAGGACAGCGAGAAGCCGTTGGCCGCCTTGAAATAGCTGTTCGCATCGAGCCCGGAGGTGCCGAGCGCGCCGTAGCTGCCCCAGCTGCGCTCGCCCATCGGCGGGTATTTGGAATAGGCGGCGAAACGGCGCGCATCCTCCATCGTGTTGATCATCGGCGCGATCACGCCCGAAACGCCGGCATCAAGCAGCTTCGAGACGTTCTGGAACTCGCCGACCGGAAGACGCGCCAGCGCCGGCTTGCCCGCCGCATTGATCAGCGGAATCGCGCGGATGACCTCGCCCAGCGTGATCGGACCGTGCTGCATGTCGAGCGTGACGGCGTCGAATGCCTCCTGAGCAAGAATGCCGCTGACGCTCGGCTCGGGAATGCTCGACCAGGCCGAGAGGATCTTGTCGCCTTTGGCGAGACGGTCGGCGAGCGAGGAGAGCACGGTGGGCTTCGACATGGCGTTCATCCGGTTCTGGGGCCCGCTCTTGGGGGATGGCGGGTCGCCCAAATTGAACCGGGGCGACGCTCAAAAGCAAACGGGCGCCCATGCGCCCGTCTCACATGCGTCCTGCGTTTGCCGGCATCCTGACTTTGTCCGGCAGCACGCCCTAGTGGTTTGATTCCGACATTTTCTCACCATTCTATATCGGGCTCGGAGCAAATGTCGGAATCATCAAAACCACCAGCAACTCTTTGGTTTTCTAGTGGAACTTAGCGGCCGGCCTGGATCTCTTCAGCTGCCTTGACCAGGAGCTCGGCCATGATCTGGCGAATTTCGGCGTCGCCGACCGTCACCGCCCCAGCCGCGAAATCGGCCTTGACCTTGCGCACGACGTCCTCGTCGCCGGCCTCCTCGAAATCGGCCACCACGACGGCCTTTGCATAGACATCCGCCTCCGCGCCGCTCTTGCCCAGCTTCTCGGCGGCCCAGAGACCGAGCAGCTTGTTGCGCCGCGCCGTCGCCTTGAAGCGTAGCTCCTCGTCATGGGCGAATTTGTTCTCGAAGGCGTCCTTGCGCTGATCGAATGTCGACATTTTTTAAGTCCTCTCGCGGGGCGCGCGCTGGAAAAGGGCTCGGGAAGGCTTGGTTCTGAGCCATATAGGACGGCAGGCCGCCCAGAGCCAGAGCGGAATGCTCCCGCGCCCGATCGCCAGCAGGCTCATGATCCCTGCGTCAAGGCCTCCAGAGCGGATTTGTTGCGTTTGCAGTGCAGAAGCCCCATATAGCGGGCGCGAAGACGGCCTTGGCGGCCGCCTTCGCATTGAGCCGGCCGGCCATGCGGTCTAGGCTGATCCCGCCTAAGAATCGGAATCAGCGCAGATCGCGCAGGACCGGCTGATCAGGGGCCCCGATCCCGCCGCGGGCGACCGCGACCAGAGAAAGGCCGACCTATGGATTTCCTCAAGCCACGGTACATCCCAATGAATCGCCGCCGTCGCATTTACGAAGGCAAGGCGAAGGTCCTCTATGAAGGACCCGAGCCCGGTACGCTGATCCAGCATTTCAAGGACGACGCGACCGCCTTCAATGCCAAAAAGCATGAAGTGATCGACGGCAAAGGTGTGCTGAACAACCGGATTTCGGAGCACATCTTCTCCAATCTCAACGATATCGGCGTGCCCACGCATTTCATCCGCCGGTTGAACATGCGCGAGCAGCTCATCCGCGAGGTCGAGATCATTCCGCTCGAAGTCGTGGTGCGCAACGTCGCCGCAGGCTCGCTCTCCACCCGTCTCGGGCTGGAGGAAGGCACCCAGCTGCCGCGCTCGATCATCGAGTTCTACTACAAGAACGACGCGCTGAACGACCCGATGGTCTCCGAAGAGCACATCACCGCCTTCGGCTGGGCCACGCCCCAGGAGATCGACGACATCATGGCGCTGGCCATCCGCGTCAACGACTTCCTGTCCGGCCTGTTCCTCGGCGCCGGCATCCGCCTCGTCGACTTCAAGATGGAGTGCGGCCGGCTCTGGGAAGGCGAGATGATGCGCATCGTCGTCGCCGACGAAATCAGCCCTGATTCCTGCCGGCTCTGGGACATCAAGTCGAAGGACAAGATGGACAAGGACCGGTTCCGCCGCGACATGGGCGGGCTGATCGAGGCCTATACCGAAGTCGCTCGCCGCCTGGGCATTCTGGGCGAGAACGAGAAGGTCGGACCGGCGGGCCCCCGGCTGGTGCAGTAAGCGCTGCGCCTGGTGCCGTGAGCCTTCGTCGCGAACAGATCTCAAGACTGAAACGGGAGCCTTCGCGCTCCCGTTTTCATGTCGCCCTGGCGCTGGCGGGCGCGCTGCTGCTCGCCGGCTGCAGCAACCATTACGGCTTCGGCATCACCGAACTCCCGGCCGAGCACGGCTGGCAACCCTTGCCGATCGAATCCTGGGTCCTGAATGATGGGGTCTCGGCGAAGGCGATGGCGTTCTGCCCGCGCGCGACCTGCACCGAACAGGGCTTCGCCGCGCTGATCACGCTGGAAGGCCGCGAGGCCGATGCGATGGAGAAGACGCTGGCGACGGACCCGGCGCGGCTGGCGCGCGATTTCGCCAGACCGGCGAGCAAGGAAGCGAGCAAGACGGCCAAGACATCAAAGACGGCAAAGCCGGCAAAGCCGACTGCTCCGAAGAGCACGACGACCGTCTCCCGCTTCAGCGAGGATGGCGTCCAGGGCCTGCTCGTCGAGATCCGCGCCCGCGACGCAAGCGGCAAGCGCGCCGTCACCGCGATTCTGTCGGGCCGCGACGGCTCTCGCCTGAAGCTGGCGCTGGGCGTGAGCCCGGATCCCGACGCCGCCCGCAGCCAGGCGCGCGCGGCCTGGCGCGACCGCTGATTCACGTGAAACCGCGTGGGAGAGGTTGAGCCGGCATCGATTCGCCGCTAGAGCAGGATGCGAAAAAGTGGGAACCGGTTTTTCGCGTCGATCCTGCTCTAACTGTTTGATAAGAGACGGATTCAGATTTCAGATGGGAACAGTTCGTGATTCCATCTGAAATCATCCGGCTCTAGGCCACGCGCAACAAGCGTCCGGAGAACCTCATGAAAGCCCGCGTCACCGTCACCCTCAAGACCGGCGTGCTCGATCCGCAGGGCAAGGCGATCGAGGGCGCGCTGAAATCACTCGGCATCGCCGGAGTCGATTCCGTCCGCCAAGGCAAGGTCTTCGACATCGAGCTTGCCGGCCATGATGCCGTTGCCGCCGAAGCCGCGCTGAAGACGGCTTGCGAGAAATTGCTCGCCAACACCGTGATCGAGAACTACCGCGTCGAGATCGGCGCCTGACCGGCAGCCTCGCGAGTCCGAGCATTGCGCGAAAAAGCGGGTACCGGTTTTTCGCATGAGCAATGCTCTCAACTCCTGGAATCGATCACGCCATGATGGGAATCGCGCCCCAGCCGGCAGCGACCGCGACTATCTCGCTCCGCCCCGCGACCCATGACGACGTCGATGCGATCATGGCTTGCGAACGCCAGCCCGGCTACGACGACACCGTCGGGCGCTGGAGCCGCGAGGAGCATCTCGCGGCACTGGCCGAGCCGAGCCATCGCTATATCGTCGCACTCGATTCCCACAATGCCGTCATAGGCTTCGTGATCCTGCAGGAGATCGCGCCCGCCGCCAGCGCCGTCTTGGTGCGCCGGATCGCGGCCCTGAGCCAGGGCCGTGGCCATGGCCGCGCCCTGCTCGACCATGCGCTCGCGCTGATCTTCGACGAACTGGGCGCTGCAAAGGCCTGGTTGCGCGTCTGGCCGCATAATGCGCGCGGCATGGCTCTTTACACCAAGCTCGGCATGAGAGAGGACGGGCTGAGCGCGGTGCAACGCAACGGCGCGCCTGCCGTCATGACGATCGATGCGGCGCGCTATCGCGACCGCAAGCCGAGGAGTGAGACCCCGTGAAAGCCGCCGTCATCACCTTTCCAGGCTCCAATCGCGACGGCGATGTCGCCAAGGCGCTGAAGCAGGCCGGCGCGACCGTCGCCCATATCTGGCACGCCGACACGGAATTGCCGGCAGGCACCGATCTCGTGGTGCTGCCCGGCGGCTTTTCCTATGGCGACTATCTGCGGACGGGCGCCATCGCCGGGCGCGCCAACATCATGGACGCGACCCGCGCCCATGCTGAGCGCGGCGGCTATGTGCTGGGCATCTGCAACGGCTTTCAGATTGTCTGCGAGGCCGGGCTCCTGCCGGGCATCCTGATGCGCAACGCCGACCTCAAATTCGTCTGCAAGCGTCAGCATCTGACCGTGGAGCGCACCGACACGCCCTACACCAACGCCTACACCAAGGGCCAGGTCATCGATGTCTGCATCGCCCATGGCGAGGGCAACTACATTGCCGACACCGAGACCCTGGCACGTCTCGAAGGTGAAGGCCTCGTCGCCTTCCGCTATGCCGATGCGCAGGGCCGGGTCACCGCCGCCGCCAACCCGAACGGCTCGCAGAACAACATCGCCGGCATCTATTCGCCCAAGCTCAACGTGCTCGGCCTGATGCCGCACCCCGAGAACCTGATCGATTCTCTGACCGGCGGCATCGACGGGCGCGGCATGTTCGCAAGCCTGATGAGCGGCAAGCGCGCCGCGTAAGATTGTCGTTCCCGGGCGAAGCCCTCGGGTCCGATCTGCGATCGGCCCCAAGCGCAGGCCCGGGGAATCTCCATCGGAACTTCTCTTACGAGAGAAGCTCGGGACTCAAGCCCGAGCATGCCGTCACTTCCCTGCCGCCGCTCGCGTCAGCAGTCGCCCGGCGGCTTGTGCATCGAGCGGCCCGACATGCTTTTCCAGGATCCGCCCGTCCGGGCCGATCAGGAAGGTCTCGGGCACGCCATAGACGCCCCATTCGATCGCCGCGCGCCCGCTTCGGTCGACGCCGACAGCCGAATAGGGATTGCCGAGCGCGCCCAGGAAGCGCCGGGCGTTCTCCGCCTCATCCTTGTAGTTCATCCCCACCAGCGCGACTTTTCCGGCCTTCACCGCAGGCGATTCGGCCATAGCCACCAGGAAGGGGTGCTCGACCCGGCAGGGCGCACACCAACTGGCAAAGACATTGACGAGGGTGGCGCGCCCCTTCGCCAGATCCGCCATCGCGAAAGCCGGCACGGGTTGCCCGTCGCGCTGCAGCCCCTCGAGCTGCGACAGCGTGATCACTGGGGCAGGCTTTCCGATCAGGGCCGAGGGCACCTTGCTGGCGTCGCCCGAAAACAGGCCGACCGCGAAGATCAGCGCCAGCGCGCCGAACAGGATCAGGGGAATCAGGAAAACCAGCGGCGAGCGGCGACGGGGTTGAACCTCGATCTCGCTCATGACGATGCCCTGTCCGACCGGCGGCCCGCGCCGCGCTGCTCCAACGCTGCAAGCGCACGCTTCTGCGCCCTGTGATCGAAGAGGATCGCCATGATCAGGCCGCCGAGGATCAGGACGACCGCGCCATAGGACGCCAGAATGAAACCGGCATGGGGCCCAAGACCGCTCATGAGCGCGCTCATACCGGCAACGCCTGCGCCGCCAGCCGGTCGAGCCGCTCGGCTTCCAGGATCGTCAGCGTGCGCACCCGCCGGCGCATGATCTCGGCCCGCATCGCCACCAGATGCAGGCCCAGGCCCAGCAAGGTGAAACCAAGCGCCAGGATCAGCAACGGCCACAGCATGGAGGGGTGGATCGTCGGCCCGCCCGCGCGGAACACCGAAGCCGGTTGATGCAGCGTATTCCACCAGTCGACCGAGAATTTGATGATCGGCACATTGACGAAGCCGACCAGCGTCAGGATCGCCACCGCCCGCCCGGCCCGGGCGGAATCGTCGAGCGCGCGCCACAGCGCAATGATGCCGAGATAGATCAGGAAGAGCACGAGCACCGAGGTCAATCGCGCGTCCCAAACCCAATAGGTGCCCCACATCGGCTTGCCCCAGAAGGCGCCGGTGAGCAGGCAGATCAATGCGAAGCACGCCCCGATCGGCGCCGCCGCCTTCTGGGCGACATCCGCCAGGGGATGTCGCCAGACCAGCGTGCCGAGACCGGAGACCGCCATCATCGTGTAGAACATCAGCGCGAGCCAAGCGGCCGGGACATGCACGAACATGATCCGGATGGTCTCGCCCTGCTGGTAGTCGGCCGGAGCGACGAACCAGGCGAGATAGAAGCCGAGCGCGAGCAGCAGCATGGCCGCGCCGGTCATCCACGGCAGCAGCGTGCCCGACAGGCGCATGAAGCGCGTCGGATTCGCGAAATCGATCAGGCTGGCCATGTCATCGCGATCGGCTTGTCCTCATCCGGCGGATGCCGGAACTCGAACCTGATCTAGCAACGACGGCGCATCTCAACAATCCACGACGCGCGCGGCAAATCGCGTCGTAGCGGTCGGGTCAGTCCTCGCTTTGCGGGGACGATGCCTCGGATCCATTACCGCTGACGACGCCAAAGTCGCGCGATCGGACGCCTTCCGGAGCAAGACCGAAGCCCTCCGACTCCAGCCCGCGCCGCAGCAATTCGCGAACGGCGGCGGCGCGGCTCGGCATTCGCTTTTCGAAGCGAAAGTCTTCGACTGCGCGCAGTTCGTCCTGGTTCAGCATGATCTGAAGCCTGTCGGCACGTTCCAGCTCAGCCATCGCCCTTCTCTCCGCGAGCCAAATGAGTAACCAAATGAGTAAGTGGATGTATAATCGCGTTTTCAGGCAAATCAACAAGCCGCTCAAAAAGCAATGGTTTAGCCGTCGGCACGGACGGCCAATGGGCCGGCTCTTGCTTAGGAAGCGCCCATGGCCGCGTTGCAGCCATTGCCGTCGACACCGTCAAAGGCCTTCGTATCGCCATCGGCGTGTAATACTAACTAATTGAAATGTATAATAATTTTCTCCATTTTTAGGTTGCGTCGAGCCAACGTCGACCCCATGTTCGATCATGAACAGGAGGGCCAGCCATGCTGATCCAGCTATCCAGCAGTATCCAAGACGACATCAAGGAAACCGTCAGACTCAGCCTCAACCAGTCACTGGTTCTGGATGTTTTTGCGACGGCCGAGAGCATCCGCCGCAAGCACGAAGATCAGAACGTCGCGCTCGAAGACATCGCCGACATGGTGGCGCGGGCTGCCGCTCTTTGCGGCTGCGCCCTGGAGTTTGGTGATCGCGGGGCGCACCCTGCCGAGCCACCAGCCTTGTCCTAATCCGCCTGGCGCAGCGCCACCCCAGCTGCGACCGTACCGATCACGATCGATCCCAGCGAGAGCGCGCAGAGGATCAGGAACGGCGTCAGGAACGGCACCGTGCCGCCCAGCGCGCTGTTGGCGGCAGAGACGCCGAAGATCAGCACCGGAATCGTCAGCGGCGCGACCAGGACGGGCAGGATCAGGCCGCCACGCCGCAGGCCGGCCGTCAATGCCGCCGCCGCCGCGCCAATGAAGCTCAGCGCCGGGGTTCCGGCAAGCAGCGTCGCAGCAATCGGCAGCATCGCCTCGGCCGGAAGCGCGACCAGGAGGCCGAGCAGCGGCGCGGCCAGCGCCAATGGCAGGCCGGTCGTCAGCCAATGCGCCAGCCCCTTGGCCAGAACGCTCAGCTCGAGCGGGAGCGCCGAGGCGCGGATCAGATCGAGCGAGCCGTCTTCCTCGTCGCTCTGGAACAGGCGGTCGAGCCCGATCAGCGTCGAAAGCAGCGCGCCCAGCCAAAGGATGGCCGGGCCGATTCGCGACAGCAGGTTGAGATCGGGCCCGAGCGCGAACGGCACCAGCACGACCAGCGTCAGGAAGAAGACGAGCGCCAGTTCCCCGCCGCCGCCGGCGCGCGAGGCGAGCAAGAGGTCGCGCTTCAGGATGGCGAGGAAGGCGCGGATCACGGCCCGATCCTCAATTCGCGCGCGGTTTCGAGCCCCAAAGGCCCATGCGTTGCCGCCAGGATCGCGCCGCCCTGCGCGAGATGATCGCGCATCAGCCCGGCCAGCATCGCTTGCGCGGCCGCGTCCAGCGCCGCCATCGGCTCGTCGAGCAGCCAGAACGGCCGCCGCGACACCAGGAGCCGCGCCAGGGCGACGCGGCGGCGCTGCCCTGCCGAGAGATAACCCACCGGCAGGCCGGCGACATGCGGCAGGCCGACGGCCGAGAGCGCATCCTGCGGCGACGCGCCGGCTTCGCCGAGCAGAGCTTGCGCGAAGACGAGGTTCTCCTGCGCCGTCAGCGTGACCTTCAGCCCGTCGCGGTGGCCGACGAGATGGCTGAGCTCCGCCAGCGGCGCATCTTCAGCACCCTCGATTCGCATTTCGCCGCCGGCGGGCCGCAGCCGGCCGCACAGCATCGCGATCAGGCTCGACTTGCCGGCGCCGTTGCGCCCGGTCAGCGCGATCGCCTCGCTGTTACCGAGCCGGAAGCTCAAGCCCTCGAAAATCAAGCGCCCGCCGCGCCGGCAGCTGAGATTCTCGGCCTTCAGGACGAGCTCGGGGAATAAAAATCGCGGCAAGGCTAAAGCGTCTTCCCAAGCGTCAAAGTCATCGCCGAGCTCATACGGTACATGTAGCGGGCTTCTTGGAATTGCTCTATAGAACCCGTGGCTACGCCGCACGCCGATCCGGCGCGGGGCTCGGGCACTCCCGAGGCGGCGCGCGCGTCATGCGCATTAGGCCTTCGATCCGGCAAAGCCGCAAGGCTCACCGGCTCGCGACCGCAACCCCTTGATCAGGATAGCCCGCATGGCTTCGCTCGATTCCTTCAAATGCCGCAAAACCTTGACCGTCGGCACCAAGAAATACGTCTACTACTCCCTCAAGATCGCCGAGAAGAACGGCCTGCCCGGCATCTCGAAGCTGCCCTTCTCGATGAAGGTTCTGCTAGAGAACCTGCTGCGCTTCGAGGATGGCCGCTCGGTCACCAAGGCCGATATCGAGGCCTTCGTCGGCTGGCTCGACGACAAGGGCAAGGCCGGCAAGGAGATCGGTTTCCGTCCCGCCCGCGTGCTGATGCAGGACTTCACCGGCGTGCCCGCCGTAGTCGACCTCGCCGCGATGCGTGACGGCGTCAAGGCGCTCGGCGGCGACCCCAAGAAGATCAACCCGCTGGTCCCGGTCGATCTCGTCATCGACCACTCCGTCATCGTCGACGAATTCGGCTCGCCCAAGGCGCTTAAAGCCAATGTCGACCTCGAATATCAGCGCAATGGCGAGCGCTACCGCTTCCTGAAATGGGGCCAGCTCGCCTTCGACAATTTCCGCGTCGTCCCGCCCGGCACCGGCATCTGCCACCAGGTCAATCTCGAATACCTCGCCCAGACCGTCTGGACGGGCAAGGAGAAGGTGAAGAAGGGCAAGAAGACCGAGACCGTCGAGGTTGCCTATCCCGATACCGTGGTCGGCACTGATTCGCACACCACCATGGTCAACGGTCTGGCCGTGCTCGGCTGGGGCGTCGGCGGCATCGAGGCCGAGGCCGCCATGCTGGGCCAGCCGCAATCGATGCTGCTGCCCGAGGTCATCGGCTTCAAGCTCACCGGCAAGCTCAAGGAAGGCATCACCGCGACCGACCTCGTGCTGACCGTCACCCAGATGCTGCGCAAGAAGGGCGTCGTCGGCAAATTCGTCGAGTTCTTCGGACCCGGCCTTTACGCGCTGACGCTCGCCGACCGCGCGACCATCGCCAATATGGGCCCTGAATACGGCGCGACCTGCGGCTTCTTCCCGGTGGACGCCGAGACCCTGAACTATCTCGACACCACCAGCCGCAAGCCGGCCCGCGTCGCCCTCGTCGAGAAATACTCGAAGGCGCAGGGGTTGTTCGCCACCCGCGCGACGCCCGACCCGGTCTTCACCGACACGCTCGAGCTCGACCTGACCACGGTCAAGGCCTCGATGGCCGGTCCCAAGCGCCCGGAAGGCCGCGCCGATCTCGGCGCCATCAAATCCGGCTTCGCCGCCGCGATGGACACCGAATACAAGAAGGGCGTCGAGCTCTCTCGCCGGGTCAAGGTCGAGGGCAAGAACTTCGACCTCGGCCATGGCGACGTCGTCATCGCCGCGATCACCTCCTGCACCAACACCTCCAACCCCTCGGTGCTGATGGCGGCGGGCCTGCTCGCCCGCAACGCGGTCGCCAAGGGCCTGAAGGTCAAGCCCTGGGTCAAGACCTCGCTCGCCCCCGGCTCGCAGGTCGTGGCGGAATATCTCGCCAAGGCCGGCCTGCAGAAGGATCTCGACAAGCTCGGCTTCAACCTGGTCGGCTTCGGCTGCACCACCTGCATCGGCAATTCCGGGCCGCTGCCGGCGGAGATCTCCAAGACCATCAACGAGCAGGGCCTGATCGCGGCCGCCGTCATCTCCGGCAACCGCAATTTCGAGGGCCGCGTCTCGCCCGACGTGCAGGCGAACTACCTCGCTTCGCCGCCGCTGGTCGTGGCCTACGCCCTGGCGGGCTCGGTGCAGCTCGATCTGACCACCGAGCCGCTCGGCATGGACAAGACCGGCAAGCCGGTCTTCCTGAAGGACATCTGGCCGACCAACAAGGAAATCCAGGCCTTCATCGCCAAGAACGTCACCAAGGCGATCTTCAAGGCGAAATATGCCGACGTCTTCAAGGGCGACGCCAACTGGCAGAAGGTCAAGACCCCCCAGAGCCAGACCTATGCCTGGGAAGACGCCTCGACCTATGTGCAGAACCCGCCCTATTTCGAGGGCATTAGCAAGACGCCCAAGCCCGTCACCGAGATCGTCGGCGCCCGCATCCTGGGCCTGTTCGGCGACAAGATCACCACCGACCACATCTCGCCGGCCGGCTCGATCAAGGCGGCCTCGCCCGCAGGCAAGTATCTGATGGAGCACGGCGTCGAAGTCGCCGACTTCAACCAGTACGGCACGCGGCGCGGCAACCATGAGGTGATGATGCGCGGCACCTTCGCCAATATCCGCATCCGCAACCACATGATGGGTCCCAACGGGCGCGAAGGTGGCTACACCATCCACTATCCCAGCAAGGAAGAGCTGCCGATCTATGACGCGGCGATGCGCTATCAGCAGGAGAAAGTGCCGCTGGTCGTCTTCGCCGGCGTCGAATACGGCAATGGCTCCTCGCGCGACTGGGCGGCGAAAGGCACCAACCTGCTCGGCGTCAAGGCCGTGATCGCCCAGAGCTTCGAGCGCATCCACCGCTCGAACCTGGTCGGAATGGGCGTGGTGCCGTTCACACTGGCCGAAGGCACGAGCTGGGCTTCGCTCGATCTCAAGGGCGACGAGACCGTGACCATCAAGGGCCTCGCCACCGTGAAGCCGCGCCAGATGCTGGAAGCCGAGATCACCTCGGCCGACGGCAAGGTCAAGAAGGTGCCGATTCTCTGCCGCATCGATACGCTGGACGAGATCGACTACTTCAAGAACGCCGGCATCCTGCAATACGTGCTGCGCGGCATCGCGGCCTGATCCCGGCACGTCATTCTCGGGCCGCGCGATGCGCGGACCCGAGAACCTCTTTCCGCAAGAGGCACCTCAGCAAGAGATGGCCGGGTCAAGCCCGGCCATGACGCGCTTCTCGGCGCGCAAGGTTGTTCTCTTTCCGCCCCCGGTGTAAGGGGGCGTCACAGTCATCCTCGGCGGGGGGCTTGGGGCAGGCGCGGGATCCCCGCGCCCGGATGTCGCCCGCCATCATCATTCAAGACGGGAGCACCCGCATGTCCGCCACGTTCGAGACGGTCGCCGGCATTATTTCCGAGACCTGCGACATTCCGCGCGAAAAGATTACGCCCCAGAGCCACGCCATCGAAGACCTCGGCATCGACTCGCTCGCCTTCCTCGACATCGCCTTCGCGATCGACAAGGCCTTCGGCATCAAGCTGCCGCTCGAGCAGTGGACCCAGGAAGTCAACGAGGGCAAGGCGCCGGCCGAGCAGTATTTCGTGCTCGAGAACCTGTGCAAGCGCATCGACGAGCTCGTGGCCGCCAAGAAGGCCTAAGGTCGCTGGGAGGCCTGAGGTCGGCGGCAGGCTCAGCGCCTGAAGCCGGCCTGATCTGCGCTCGGCCTTGAGCCGGGCACACTCTCCCGATAGAGCATATGCAAGCCCGCGCGCGGAGACTTCGGTCCGCGGCGCGGGCGCGCGCCGTTTCCGGGCGCGCCCGACAAGGCCAAGGATCGCATGCGCCTCGAATATTTCGATATGATCGACACGGTTGTCGCATTCGAACCTTCGGAAAAGCGCATCGTTACGCGCTCGACCGTGCCGTCTGCGAGTGCGAGCCCCGTCTTCGAAGGTCATTTCCCCGGCCACCCGCTCGTGCCCGGCGTCCTCTTGACCGAGACGATGGCGCAGGCCTCCGGCTATCTGCTGCTGGGCCTGAACGGGCTGACCCAGATGCCCTTCCTGATGACCGTCGACAAGGCGCGTTTCCGCACCTTCGTCGAGCCCGACGCCGTTCTCGACGTCTCCGCCGAATTGGTGATCGAGGGGTCGGGCTACGCTGCCACCAAGGCAAAGATCACAATCGCCGGCAAGCCGATCTGCGACGCTGAATTGCGGTTCCGACTGATGCCTTTCCCCGCCGACATGCGCACGCTGATGGAAAGCCGCATCAAAACAATCGGCCTCAAGCCGGAGCCTGCACGATGAACCCGCACGACGTCGTCATCACCGGGATCGGACTGGCGTCCAGTCTCGGAGAGGGGCTGGAGACCCATGCCCAGGCGCTGGCATCCGGCGCCGCGCCGAATACCGACGCCATAAGCTTCGCGCCCTATCCGCTGCACCCGCTGAAGCCGCTCGAACTCGACCGCCAGATCCCGAAGAAATCGGATCAGCGCCAGATGGAGCCTTGGCAGCGGCTCGGCGTCTACGCCGCTGGCCTGGCTCTCGATGATGCGGGGCTGAAGGAGGATGCCGAGGCCAAGAGCGTGCTGCAGGTCATCGTCGCCGCCGGCGGCGGCGAGCGCGACCATGCCGTCGACGGCGCCATCCTCACCGGCCTGCGCGGCGCCAATGAGCCGGGAGCCTTTCTGAACGAGCGCCTGATGGGCGATCTGCGCCCCACGCTCTTCCTCGCCCAGCTCTCGAACCTGCTGGCCGGCAATATCGCCATCGTCCACGGCGTCACCGGCGCCTCGCGCACCTTCATGGGCGAGGAGCAGGCCGGCGTCGACGCCATCCGCACCGCGCATGCCCGCATCGCGGCCGGCCAGGCCGAGGTCATGCTGGTGGGCGGCGCCTATAATGCCGAGCGGCGCGACATGCTGCTGCTGCTCGAACTCGGCGGCTATCTGCGCAAGGGCGAATTTGCCCCGGTTTTCGCGCGCGAGGCAGCGCCGGGCCTCATCACCGGCAGCGCCGGAGCCTTCCTGGTGCTCGAATCGGCCGGGCGCGCCGCCGCGCGCGGCGCCAAGATCCATGCTCGGCTGAGCCATGTTGCTGCGACGCGCTCGAAGCGCCAGCCCGGCACGGTCGAGGCGGCCCTGAACGGGCTGCTCTCCGGCTTCGGCGCGATTGCGCCCGGCGCCCTGGCGGTCTCGGCCGCGACCGGCGCCGCCGGAATCACGGCGGAAGAGGCTTCGGTCATCGCTGCGCTGCCGCAAGCCAGGCGCGTCGCGACGGGCGATCTCGTCGGCCATGCCGTGGAGGCCGCATTCCCGGTTTCCGTCGCCTTGGCCGCGGCCGCCATCTCGGCGGGGCAGGCCAAGGAGGCGATCGTCACCGGCGCCGGCCATTGGCGCGGCGAGGGCGCGGCGCGCCTGGTGAAAGCGTGAGGATCAAGCGATGAGCGCCAAGAACCAGACTGCCGTGAACCAGACCGCAGTGAACCAGCCTGCGGCGGGCCAGACTGCAGCCCATCGCGACGCCAAGGGCCGCCGGGTCGTCGCGGTTACCGGCCTCGGCATCGTCACCTCGCTCGGCCAGGGCAAGGAGGCCAATTGGCAAGCGCTGACTGCCGGTAAATCCGGCATCCACCGGATCGAACGCTTCCCGACCGAGGGCTTGCGCACCACCATCGCCGGCACGGTCGATTTTCTCTTCGACGGCTCCTTCACCGCCCCGCAGCTCTCGGAAAAGCTCGCGACGCTCGCAGCCGACGAAGCGGTCAGCCAGAGCGGCCTCGGGCAGCCCGGCGATTTTCCCGGCGAGCTCTTCATGGCGGTGCCCCCGGTCGAGATGGAATGGCCGCAGAAGCAGGAGCTCGCCCAAACCTTCGAAGGCGATGTGGATTATGACGGGCTGCTGAGGGCCGCCGCCTCGCAGAAATTCAAACCCATGCACGAGCTCTTCCTGTTCGGCGCGGTCGCGGATCATATCGCCGACAGATTCGGCACTAAGGGTTCGCCGATCTCGCTCTCGACGGCTTGCTCCTCCGGTGCGACCGCGATCCAGATGGGCGTCGAAGCAATCCGCCGCGGCGATACGCAGGCCGCGCTCTGCATCGGCACCGACGGCTCGGTCCATGCCGAGGCGCTGATCCGCTTCTCCTTGCTCTCGGCGCTCTCGACTCAGAACGACCCGCCGGAAGCCGCCGCGAAACCCTTCTCGAAGAACCGCGACGGCTTCGTCATGGGCGAAGGCGCCGGTGCGCTGGTACTGGAAGAATACGACCATGCGCTGGCGCGCGGCGCGACGATCCTGGGCATCGTCGCGGGTTGCGGCGAGCGCGGCGACGGGTTTCACCGCACCCGCTCGAGCCCCGACGGCAAACCGGCGATCCTGGCGATGCGTGATGCGCTCGACGATGCCGGGCTGGGACCCGATGATGTCGACTACATCAACGCGCACGGCACCTCGACGCCCGAGAACGACAAGATGGAGGCAATGAGCTGCGCTGCCGTCTTCGGCGAGCGCATGGCGACGTTGCCGATCTCCTCCAACAAGTCGATGATCGGCCATACGCTGACGGCGGCCGGTGCGGTCGAGGCCGTGATTTCCTTCATGACCATCGCCAATGGCCGCATTCCGCCGACGATCAACTACACCAATCCCGATCCGGCGATCGCGCTCGACGTCGTGCCCAACACGCCCCGCGACGCGAAGGTGCGCACCGTCATCTCGAACTCCTTCGGCTTCGGCGGCCAGAATACCTGCCTCGTGCTGACGGCGGAGCCTACCCACGCATGACCCGCATCCTCGTCACAGGCGGCGCCAAAGGTGTCGGCGCCGCGATCGTCCGTGCGCTGGCCGCGGCCGGCCATGATGTCGATTTCACCTATCGCTCATCGCCCGAGCAGGCGCAGGCGCTCGTCGCGGAGATCAATGCGGCCCACCCCGATCGCCTGCTCGCCGCCCTCCCGCTCGACCTCTCCGACAAGGCCGCGCTCGACGCCTTCTGCGAGGGGCGTGAGGCGGAAAGCTATTTCGGCTTCATCCACAATGCCGGCCAGCCCTATGATTCGCTCGCGGCGATGATGACGCAGGACAAGGCCGAAGCGGCGATGCAGGTCAATTTCTGGGCCTTCACGCGCCTCGCCAAGAGCCTGATGCGCAACATGATCCGCGCCCGCGCCGGGCGCATCGTCGCGATCGGCTCCGTTGCAGCCTTGCGCGGCAATCCGGGCAATGCCGCCTATGCCGCCTCCAAGGGCGCGCTGATCTCTTATGCCAAGACGCTCGCGGTCGAGACCGGCAAGCGCGGCGTCACCGTCAACGTGATCGCGCCGGGCTTCGTCGACACCGACATGATGGCGCCCTATGCAGCTTATCGCGACAAGATGCAGGCCCAGATCCCGGCCGGCCGCTTCGCCAAGCCCGAGGAGGTCGCGGGGCTCGCCGCCTTCCTGATGAGCGAGCCGGCGGCCTACATCACCGGCACCGTGCTGCCGATCGACGGCGGGGTGACGGCACAGCTCGGCGTGCATCGCTGATCGCCGACCGCAAGAAGGCTTTGTAAGACATGCGCTCCCTTCAGCTTCATGGCGACCGTGACCTCCGTCTCGAGGAGATCGAGCCGCCGCCGCCGCCCGCCGCCGGCGAGGTGCAGATCCGCATCCGCGCGGTGGCGCTGAACTATCTCGACGTCTGGGGCTTTCGCGGCATGGCCTTCGCCAAGCGCAAGATGCCCCAGGCCGCGGGCGTCGAGGCCGCGGGCGAGATCGTCTGCGTCGGCGAGGGCGTCACCAATCTCAAGGTCGGCGACACCGTCACCGCCTATGGCGCCGAGACCTGCGGCCACTGCAAGGCCTGCCGGGAGGGCCGCGACAATCTCTGCGAGAACGTCGCCGGCATCATGGGCTTCCATATCGACGGCTTCGCGCGTGAACTGCTGAACAAGTCGGCGCGCCTGGTGATCAAGGCGCCTGAAGGCGTCTCCTTCGAGGACGCGGCCTGCGCGCCGATCGGCTTCGGCACGGTCCAGCACATGCTGTTCGACAACGCCAAGCTCGAACCCGGCGAGTCCATCCTGGTCCATGCCGGCGGCTCGGGCATCGGCACGGCCGCCATCCTGATGGCCAAGGCGATCGGCTGCACGGTCTATACGACCGTCGGCGACGACGAGAAGGGCCGCAAGGCCAAGGCGCTTGGGGCCGATTTCGTCATCAACTACAAGACCGAGCGCTTCGAGGGCGAGGTTCGCCGGCTCACCAAGCGCAAGGGCGTCGACGTTGTCTTCGAGCATGTCGGCGCCGACACCTGGAACGGCTCGCTGCTCTGCCTCAAGCGCGGCGGCCGGCTCGTCACGTGCGGCGCGACGTCGGGCGCCTCGACCACGATGAATCTGATGCAGCTCTTTCAGCAGCAATACCGCATCACCGGTTCCTTCGGCTGCCGCATCGAAAACATCGCACAATCGCTGGAAAAGATGGCCGGCGGCATGAAGCCCGTGATCGATTCGGTGTTTCCGCTCGCCGATTTCGAAAAAGGCCTGGCCCGGCTCGAAGGCCGGCAGGTCTTCGGCAAGGTCATCGTCGCCTTCTGACGCGGCCGTCCGCGCCCGGAAGGCTTGACGCAAGCGGCCTTCCTGCCGCAAGTCCCCGGTTCCTGCCCGATAAGCTCAATGCACGGGCGAGATGGGACCGGGCTGACCTTGAGACGACTGAAAGCTCTCGCCGCGCGTGCCGGCGCCGCGGTGATGATCGGCCTGATCCGGGCGCTGTTTGGCTTCCTGCGTTGGCTCGGGCCCGAGCGCGCGAGCGATCTCGGCGGCTGGCTGCTGCGCAGCGTCAGCCCCGTGATCCCGGTCAACCGCGTCGCGCTCGCGAACATCCGCGCGGCTTTCCCCGGCATGGCGGAGGACGAGGTTCGGCGGATCGCACGCGGCGCCTGGGAGAATCTCGGCCGCACCGCCGCCGAATACGCCCATCTGAACACCCTGTTCGACTATGACGACGACAACCGCGACGCCCCCTCGCGCGTCGAGGTCGACGGCATCGAGCACTTCATCGCGCTCAAGGACGATGGCAAGCCGGGCCTGATCTTCTCCTCCCATCTCGCCAATTGGGAGCTGCCGGCGATCTGCGCCGCCGCCTACAAGCTCGACACCACCGCCGTGTTCCGCGCGCCCAACGACCCGGCCATCGCCGCGATCGTGCATGAGATCCGTTCCGGCGCGATGGGCGGGCTCGCGGCCGCCAGGCAGGGCGCAGCCTTCGCCATGCAGGGCGTGCTGGAGAAGGGCGGCCATCTCGGCATGCTGATCGACCAGCATTTCACCCGCGGCGTGGTGGTGCCTTTCATGGGCCGGCCGGCGCTGACCAACCCGATTCTCGGCAAATTCGCCCGGCGCTTCGAATGTCCGGTCCATGGCGTGCGCGTCATCCGATTGCCCTATCATCGTTTCCGGCTGGAGTTGACGCCGCCGCTCGACCTGCCGCGCGATGCCAACGGCGAAATCGACGTTCAAGGCGCGATGGCGATGATGACTGCCGTCGTGGAGGGGTGGGTGCGCGAGCATCCCGAGCAGTGGCTCTGGATGCATCGGCGCTGGCGGCCTAATCTGATCGCCGCGGCGAAGGGCGGCGACATGCCCGCCATGGCGATTCAACCGGTCTTCAAGGCAACGTGATTTCCAAGTGAGGGCTGTTGGGCGCTTTGGTAATACCTCACAGCTATGATGGTCGCCGAGTTCAGCCATGACCCTTCGCGCCCGCCTCCTTCCTGTATCCCTCGCCGCGCTCCTCCTGGGCGTCGCGGCGGCGCATGCGCAGGCTCCCGCAGTGCGGCCGAAGGCGGTCGTCGAGCTCTTCACCAGCCAGGGCTGCTCGTCATGCCCGCCCGCGGACGCACTTCTGCGCGAGATTGCCAGGGACCCGGCCGTCATCGCGCTGACGCTGCCGGTGACCTATTGGGATTATCTCGGCTGGAAGGACACGCTCGGCCAGGACGTCTTCACCAAGCGCCAGAAATTCTATGCCAAGGCCCGCGGCGACGGCCAGGTCTACACGCCCCAGGCCGTGATCAACGGCGCCTCCCACATCGTCGGCTCCGACAAGACCGAGATCGAGCGTGCGCTGCGCGAGCAGGTGCCCGGTGCCCTGCCGGCAAAGCTTTCGCTGCAGGAGGACGGCACGACGCTGCGGATCAAGATCGCAGCCTCCGGCAGCCCCAGCGGCAAGCCCGCCGGCGTCTGGATTCTTCCGGTCGCGAAGCTGGTCACCGTTCCGATCACGCGCGGCGAGAATGAAGGCCGCACCATCACCTACGCCAATGTCGTGCGTGGCATGGTGCGCGTCGGCGAATGGGATGGCGGCGAGACGACCCTGACGGCTCCCCTCACGACGACGCGCGCCGCCGATTCCGACAGCTATGTCGTCGTCGTGCAAGCCGAAACGCTCGGCAAATACGGCATGATGCCCGCCGCGGTGCTGGGCGCGGCCCGCAGCGCGCGCTGAGCGCGCCTCAGAGCAGGATCACCTTGTTCGGCAGTTCGTCGGCATCATCGACGGCCGGCGGTGCGTGCTGCGCCAGGACACGTCCGAGCGCCCCGACCGCGTCGATCAGCCCCTCGCGCAAACGCTCCTGCCGGGCAGCGTCGAGCAGGGCCGCGACGATGTCCCGCCATGTCTCCGGGTCGACCTTGCCGTCGATGCCGGTATCCGTGACGATCTCGGCATAGCGCTCCTGCAGGGCGACATAGAGCAACACGCCGGTGCGCCCGCGCGTCTGCGTCAGCCCGCGCGCGGTGAACTCGCGCAGCGCCACGTCATGTGCGCGGCCGCGCTTGACGAAGCCGGGCACGAAGCGGCCGCCGCGCCCATACCAGAGCAGCGCGGCCATCAGCAGGGCCGCGCAGATCAACTGGATCAGGAAGATGCGCGGCGCGCTCGTCATCGTCAGCGCCAGCAGCGGCCAAGGCACGAACAGCGAGAGCACCAAGGCCAGCACCATCGGCACCGAACGATAACTGCTCGCGGCGCGGTCGATCACCACCACGATCTCGCCGCTGGTCAGGCGCTCGGCCTGGGCGACGGCCGCCGCGATCGCATCCCTGTCGTCTGAATCCATCACCAATCCCCCGAAGCGCCGCCGCCGCCCGACGAGCCGCCTCCCCCGGAGAAGCCGCCCCCGTCGCCGGAACTCCAGCCGCCGCCACCTCCCCAGCTCGAACCGGAACCCGAACCCCAGCTCGAATTCTGCGGCAGCGTGATCCAGCGCCCGTCGCGCAGGCGATGTCGCGAGGCCCCGCCGGCCTGGCTCAGGCCGCGCATGAAGGAGACCACCAGGATGAAAATGAACACCATTACCAGGATGACGGCCAGCGTCTCGGCCGGCGAACTCTCGTCGTTCCGCACCAGGGCGCGGCGCTGCCATTCCTCGGCGTCGCCGGAGAGGATCGTCAGGATCGCGTCGACGCCGCCCTCGATGCCGCCGGTGAAATCGTCGGTCTTGAACTTCGGCGCCACGGCTGTGGTGATGATGACCTTGGAGAGCGCATCGGTCAGCGCTCCTTCCAGCCCGTAGCCGACCTCGATGCGGACCTTGCGCTCATTCGGCGCGACGATGAACAGCACGCCGTTGTTGCGCGGCTTCTCGCCGAGCTTCCAGAACCGGAACAGGCCATTGGCGAAGTCCTCGATGCCGATGCCCTGCAGCGAGGGCACGGTTGCGACCACGAGCTGGTCGCCGGCCTTGTCCTCATGCGCCTTGATCTTCGCCTCGATGCGCTGGCGCGCCTCGGGCGCGATGAGCTTGGCGCCATCGACGATACGGCCGGTGAGGGCGGGATAGGAGGGGTCCGCCGCCCAAGCGCCCGCGCCCGCAAACACGAGCGCAGCGAGCAGGATCAGCGACCAAAGGCGGCTGCGCGCCATCACGCGCCTCGCGACCGCCGCGGCCTCAGAACTTCACCGTCGGTGGCCGCTCCGACCCGGCCGTCGCGGCAAAGGTCTCCATCGGCTTGGAGCCCCAGAACAGCTTTGCCCAGATCACGCCCGGAAACGTGCGGATCTCGGTGTTGAAGGCCTGCACCGCCTGGATGTAGTCGCGCCGCGCCACCGTGACCCGGTTCTCGGTGCCTTCGAGCTGCGACTGCAAGGCGAGGAAGTTCTGGTTCGATTTGAGGTCGGGATAGCGCTCCACCGTGACCAGCAACCGGCCGAGCGCGCCGGTGAGCTGGTTCTGCGCGTCCTGATATTCCTTGAACTTCGCGGGATCGGTGATGGTGGAGGCGTCGACCTTGACCTGGCTCGCCTTGGCGCGCGCCTCGACGACCTGCGTCAGCACCTCGCGCTCCTGCGCGGCATAGCCCTTCACCGTCTCGACCAGATTCGGGATCAGATCGGCGCGGCGCTGATACTGATTCTGCACCTCGGACCAGGACGCCTTGGCCTTTTCCTCCAGCGTCGGGACGTTGTTGTAGCCGCAACCCGCGAGTGCGAAACCGAGGAAAGCGAGCGCTGCCACCGCCAAACTGCGGCGAAAGGCGATGGAAACTGGGAACGACATGCCGGGCCCCTTTGCTGACGTATCGACAGGCAGGACCGCGACCTTAGCCGTCCCGGGCCCCGCCTCCAAGGCGGATGCGAAGCAAGGCCGCCGAGGCCATGGCGCGCCAGCGCGATCTGGCGCTAGTCTGGCATTACGGCACAACGGCGAGGAGGATGAGATGACGACCCTGTCAGTATCGAGGAGCGCTCTTCTCGCGATCGTTCTCTCCGCAGTTGCCGTGACCTCGGCAACCGCCCAGAGCCTCGCGCCGGCCCCCGAAGCCGCGACGGGGCGCATCGCCAAGACCTCCGGCCACACCCGGCTTTACATGGTCGCCGCCGCAAATCCGCTGGCCACCGATGCCGGCCGCGAGATTCTGCGCGCCGGCGGCAGTGCAGTCGATGCGGCGATCGCGATCCAGCTCGTGCTCAACCTCGTCGAGCCGCAGAGCTCGGGCATCGGCGGCGGCGCCTTCATGGTGCATTGGGACGAGGCCGGCCGAAAGCTCTCGACGCTCGACGGGCGCGAGACCGCGCCGGCGGCGGCAAAACCGAATCGCTTCATCGGCGCGGACGGCAAGCCGATGAAATTCATGGAGGCCGTCATCGGCGGCCGCTCGGTCGGCGTACCCGGCACGCTGAAGCTGCTCGAGGGCGCGCATCAGCGCTGGGGCAAGCTGCCCTGGCCGCAGGTCGTCGCGCCCGCAATCAAGCTCGCCGAGGACGGCTTTGCGATTTCGCCGCGGCTCAACGGTCTCCTGGCAGGCGAGAAGGCCCTGAGCGCCGACCCGCTCGCTGCCGCCTATTTCTACGAGCCCGACGGCAAGGCCAAGGCCGTCGGCACCATCTTGAAGAACCCGGCCTTCGCCGCGACCTTGCGCGCCATCGCCGAGAACGGCTCGGCCGCCTTCTATGCCGGGCCGATCGCCGAGGACATCGTCGCCAAGGTCTCCGGCCACAAGAGCAATCCAGGCGACATCACGCTCGCCGACCTCGCCGCCTACAAGATCGAGGAGCGCGAGGCCGTCTGCGGGCTCTACCGCGTCTACCGGATCTGCGGCATGGGCCCGCCGAGCTCCGGCGCCATCGCCGTGCAGCAGATGCTCGGCATCCTCGAGACCAGGGATCTGGCGCGCATGGGCCCCGGGCCCGAGGCGGTGCACTGGTTCAGCGAGGCCGGCCGCCTCGCCTTCGCCGATCGCGCGCTCTATCTCGCCGACCCCGCCTTCCTCAGCGTCCCGGTCTCGGGATTGATCGACCGCGACTATATCCGCTCGCGCGCGGGCCTCGTCGGCCCCGACAAATCCATGCGCCGCGCCACGCCCGGCGACCCGCCGCATAAGCGCGCCCAATTGCTCGCGCCCTCGGACGGCGTCGAGCACGGCACCAGCCATATCTCGGTGATCGACGCCAATGGCGACGCCGTCGCGATGACCACGACGATCGAGGACGGGTTCGGCTCGCGCCTGATGAGCAAGGGCGGCTTCCTGCTCAACAACGAATTGACCGATTTCTCCTTCGCGCCGGAAGAGGACGGCAAGCCCGTCGCCAACCGTGTCGAAGCCGGCAAGCGCCCGCGCTCCTCGATGGCGCCGACCCTGGTCTTCGATGCCTTCGGCAGGCTCTATGCCGTGGTCGGCTCGCCCGGCGGCAGCCAGATCATCAACTTCGTTGCCAAGACGCTGGTCGCGCTGCTCGACTGGAAGATGGATCCGCAGAATGCCGTCGACCTCGCCAATTTCGGCAGCCGCAACGGCCCGACCGAATTGGAAAAGGGCACCGAAGCCGAACCCTGGAAGGCCGCGCTGGAGGCGAAGGGCCATGAGGTCCGCCTGCTGGAGATGACATCGGGCATCCAGGCGATCGTCAAGACGCCGGAAGGCTTCGTCGGCGGCGCCGACGGCCGGCGCGAGGGCGTCGCGATCGGCGATTGAGGCTTCATAGCCCTGTCATGTTGTGGGCGCGTCGGTTTCTCCCCATCAGGAAAACCGCCATGCGCTCCCTCTTCCTCGCCGCCCTGACGACGGCCGTGCTCGCCCTCTCCCCGGTTCACGCCGGTGAGGCAAAGCCCTTCGCTACCGCCAAGACCATCGACCTCCTGACCCTGCTCAAGCCGCCGCCCGTCAATGATTCGGCCCAGACCCGGGCGGAGCTCGCCGAGGTGCTGAGCATCCAGGTCACGCGCACGCCGGAGATGGAGGCGCAGGCCCAGGCCGATGTCGTCGAGAATGTCTGGCGCTTCGCCAATGTCATGGGACCGAATTTCAAGACCGAGGCGCTGCCGGCCTTCTCGGCCTTCTTCGACCGCATCGTCGCAACCGAAGGCGAGGTCGTCGACCCGGCCAAGGACAGCTGGAAGCGCCCGCGCCCGCATCAGTACAGCCCGCTGGTCAAGCCCGCGGTAAAGCTCTCCAACTCCGGCGCCTATCCCTCGGGCCACACCACCGTCGGCACGCTGATGGGCGTCGTCCTCTCGAACATGGTTCCGGAGAAGCGCAACGAAATCATGGCCCGCGCCTGGGCCTATGGCGAGAACCGGATCATCGGCGGCATCCATTTCCGCGCCGATGTCGAGGCCGGCCGCATCGCCGGCACCGTGATCGCCGCCAGGATCATGGAGCAGCCCGATTTCCAGGCCGAGTATGCGGTGGCGAAGGCCGAACTGCGCAAGGTTCTCGGCCTGTAAAGCAGGAGGCGAAGCTTATCGGGGCGGCGCGCCGGCCGGAGCTATCGGGGCGGCGCCCGCCCCACGCCCCGCGATCAGCCAATAGACGAACCCTGTCGCGGCCCCGATCAGGAACAGGGCGCCGATCACCCGCATCTCGGCCTCGCTCGGCGCGCGCGACAGGCGCAGCATGGCCAGCGGCATCACGCTTGCCAGCAGGCCGGTGAGCCCGCTCTGGATCAGCCCGCTGCGCCAGCGGAAGAGCTCGCTGACGACCGCGACCAGTACGACCGGCGCGACGATGATCGCCATGCCAAGTCGCCCAAGCAGGCTGAAGGCGGCCTGCGCCACCGGCGTGGGATCGATATCGCTTTCGGCCAGGCCGAACAGCGCCTCCATCAAGCGCTGGAAACCGCCGCCGATCAAAAGCGCGATCTCGGGCGAAACCACGCTGGCGACGAGCATGGCGAACAGCCCCGCCCCCATGGCAACGAGCAAGGCGAAGGGAATCAGCAGCAGCCAGCGCAGCAAGATGATTATTCCGCAGCGACGGCGGCGGCGGCCGCCGCCTCGTCCTGGTCCAGCATCAGCCTGGCGCGGGCCGAGAGCTTCTCGGTCTCGCTCTTGAGCTGGCCGCAGGCGGCGAGGATGTCGCGCCCGCGCGGGGTGCGCACCGGCGAGGCATAGCCTGCCCGGAAGACGATCTCGGAGAAGCGCTCGATCCGGTCCCAGTCCGAGCATTCGTATTTGGTGCCGGGCCATGGATTGAACGGGATCAGGTTGATCTTGGCCGGAATGCCCTTGAGCAGGCGCACCAGCTCGCGCGCATCGGCATCGCTGTCGTTGACGCCCTTGAGCATGACATATTCGAAGGTGATCCGCTTCGCGTTCGAAACGCCGGGATAGGTCCGGCAGGCCTCGAGCAGTTCGGCGATCGGATACTTCTTGTTCAGCGGCACGAGCTCGTTGCGCAATTCGTCGCGCACCGCATGCAGCGAGATCGCCAGCATCGTGCCCATCTCATGCCCGAGCGGACCGATCTGCGGCACGACGCCGGAGGTCGAGACCGTGATGCGGCGGCGGCCGAGCGACAAGCCCTCATTGTCCGAGATCACGTCGATGGCGTCGCGCACGCCGTCGAAATTATAGAGCGGCTCGCCCATGCCCATGAAGACGATATTGGAGACGAAGCGCCCGCCATCATTGGGAACGAAGGCGCCGCCGGGCGCCACGCGGCCGGGAAAATCGCCGAGCCGGTCGCGCGCCACCATCAATTGCGCCACGATCTCCTCACAGGTGAGGTTGCGCACGAGGCGCTGCGTGCCGGTGTGGCAGAAGGTACAGGTCAGCGTGCAGCCGACCTGGCTGGAGACGCAAAGCGTGCCGCGGTCGACCTCGGGAATATAGACGCATTCGATCTCGGCGCCGCGATCGCGCGGGCCGGTCGAAGCCATGCGGATGAGCCATTTGCGCGTGCCGTCGGTCGAGATCTGCTCGGCCGTCACCTCCGGCAGGTCGAGCGTGAAGCGCTCGTCGAGCGCAGCGCGCAAACCCTTGCCGATCGTGGTCATCGCGGAGAAATCGCGTACGCCGTAATGGTAGATCCAGTTCCAGAGCTGGCCGACGCGCATGCGCCGTTCCTTCTCGGGAACGCCGATCTCGGCCAGGGCGTCGCCAAGCCCGGCGCGCGTGCGCCCGACCAGCGAGACGCGGCTCGTAACAACGGGTTCGGCCGCTGGCGCGGCGGGCTCAAGCACGGACAAGGTCATCGGAACTCTGGCTCGGACGGGCGATCATCGGCCCGGACATCCGCGGCTCATAGCACGAGAATGGCCAGCCGCGAAATCACCGTCCGGACACCCCGGCAAATGGGGCGACGCAGGGTGGCCGCCGGACTTCGCCGGCGTGAGTCGGCTAGAGCCGGAGCGCAGCGGACTTCATGCCCGTGAGCACCCGAGGCGCAGAAAGCCGCGTCAGACGGCTGCGCTCGCGGATTCCGGCGCCACCCTACTTGCAGGCGTCTTCGGCGCGCTTCACGGCCTGGTTCATGCCGGCGAGCGAGTATTTGTCGCTGGTCGGGTTGCCGCGCTTCGAGGTGCCCTTGACCTCGAGCCCCGAACCCTTGCGCAGCGCGTCCAGCATGCGCGGCTCCTCGGCCGGGTTCTTGAGCCACATGTTCTGGCCCTTCGCGACCAGCGCGAAGCGCTCGGACCCGATGATCGCCTGATGCTCGACATCTTCCTTCAGGTCGAAATTCAACACGAAGCTGATCTCGTTGCGTACGCCCTCGGTCGGGCGGCTGGAGACGAAGAGCAGCCCCTCGACCTGCTTGAGATTGGCGGGCAGGCGCGCCTCCGCCTTGGAGAGCGCATAGCAGACCTTCGAGCGGCCCTGCTGCGAGGAAAAGGCCTGCCATTTGCCGGCCGTCTCCAGGAGCATCGCCTGGGCCTGGCCAGTGCTTGCCGATGCGACCGGCGCAGGCTTCGCCTGGGGCTTCGGCTTGGGTTGAGCGGAGGCCGGCACGGCGGCGATCGCGCTCGCGGCGAACAGCGATGCGACGATCATGAGCCGTGAGGCGGCGAAATCGGTGCGGAGCAAACAGAGATTCATAGGCCGCCATCAATCAGCAGAAATCTTAACAGCGTCTCTATTTCCGGGGCATTTGACCCGAGAGTTCAAGATCGCGGAAACGATAGGATGTCACGATCCGGGCGAAAATGCGAATGCCATGCACCCGGCTCTGGTTCCGTTCGTCATCCGAGCATGCCACATTCCCGCGCAGCGCCATCGCAGCGGTTGGGGAAACGATGAAGGCACTGCTCTGCGAGGCCCATGGGCCGGCCGAGACGCTCGTTATCCGGGACATCGCCGAACCCACCCCCGGGCCGGGCGAGGTCGTCGTCGCGGTCAAGGCGGCTGCGCTCAACTTCTTCGACACGCTGATCATCGAGGGGCGCTACCAGACCAGGCCTGAGCTGCCCTTCTCGCCCTCGGCCGAATGCGCCGGCACGATCGCCAGCATCGGCGAAGGCGTCACCGGCTGGCGTGTCGGCGAGCGCGTCGCCGCCTGGCTCGGCCATGGCGCGGCGCGCGAACGCGTCGTCGTTCCCGCCCAGCAGGTCGTGCGCGTGCCCGATGCGCTCGACGACACCCAGGCGGCGGGTCTGTTCGTCACCTATGGCACGGCGATGCACGGACTGATCCAGCGCGCCGGCCTCAAGGCCGGCGAAATCCTGGCGGTGCTCGGCGCCGCCGGCGGCGCGGGGCTGGCGGCAGTCGAAATCGGCGCGCTGCTCGGCGCCCATGTCATCGCCTGCGCCTCCTCGACCGAGAAGCTCGCGCTGGCGAAGGCGCATGGCGCTCAGGAAGAGCTCGACTACGGCAGCGAGGATCTCAAGGCCGGCCTGCGCCGTCTGAGCGAAGGACGCGGCGTCGATGTGCTCTACGACACGGTCGGCGGCGATCTGGCCGAGCCGGCCTTGCGCGCCATGGCCTGGGAAGGGCGCTATCTCGTGGTCGGCTTCGCCGGCGGCGCGATTCCGAAGATCGCGCTCAACCTGCTGCTGCTGAAGGGCTGCGACCTGCGCGGCGTGTTCTGGGGCGAGTTCGTCCGGCGCGAGCCCGCCGCGCATCGCCGCAATATGGAACGCCTGCTGGACTGGGCCGCAAACGGTCATATCCGTGCCCATGTCCACGCCACCCTGCCATTGGAGCGCTGGGCCGAGGGCTTCGCCCTGATCGGCGACCGCAAGGCCAAGGGCAAGATCATCCTGACGCTGTGATCTCGCCGTCATTCCGGGTCGCCCCGGAATGACGTTTTTCGACGAGCGGACAGCTCTGCCTAGAACTCCGCCAGCGTGCGCTTCGCCTTCTCGCGATGCTCAGGCGTGATCGAGCCCGCGACCGCGGCGATGGCCGCGGCGATCACCGCCGCATCGTCGGTGAAGCCGATGAAGGGCAGGATGTCGGGAATGGCATCGAGCGGCAGCACGAAATAGCCGAGCGCCGCCAGAAGCGTCAGCCGCACGCGCCGCGGCGTCGCCGGATCGCGCGTGCAGATCCAGGCCGCCAGCAGATCCTCGGCGAAGGGCACCCGCTTCGCCACGCGCTTGAGCCGCCCCAGAAACTCCGAACCGAAGCGCGCCTCGTCGCGCAGGCTCCGGCGGATCTCCGCCATCTCCTCGGGCGAAAAGCGCGAGTGGAACGTGTCGCTCATGCCAGCCCCTCCTTGCGGGCTTTCGATCCCGGCTGGGCATCGGGGTGATGCCCTGCCGGGGACGTCCGAAAATGTGGCCCCAGGCCAAAGGCTGCACAAGGGGCGGCCCAAGAATCTCGCTTGGAGCGGGGCGGCCGGGCCTCTAAACGCGTTGGGAACGCCATTGCGAACGGGAAACGCCCATGAAACTCGATTCCTCGCTCTCCGCCATCGTCACCGGCGGCGCCTCGGGCCTCGGCGAAGGCACCGCGCGCATGCTCGCAGGCTTCGGCGTCAAGGTCGCGCTCCTCGACCTGAACGCCGAGCGCGGCGAGGCGGTCGCGGCCGAGATCGGCGGAGTCTTCTGCCATTGCGACGTCACCGATGACGCCTCCGTCGATGCGGCGCTCGCCAAGGCGCGGGCCGCCCAGGGCGTCGCCCGCATCGTCGTCAACTGTGCCGGGATCGCGCCCGGCCGTCGCGTCATCTCCAGGAAGCGCGAGACCGGCGAACTCATCGCCCATGACATGGCAACCTTCGAGAAAGGCCTCGCCATCAACCTGACCGGCACCTTCCGCGTAATCGCGAAATCGGCCGTGGCGCTGGCCACCCTCGACCCGGTCACCCCGGATGGCGGGCGCGGCGTGATCGTCAATACCGCCTCCGTCGCTGCCGAGGACGGCCAGATCGGCCAGGCCTCCTACTCGGCCTCCAAGGCCGGAATCGTCGGCATGACGCTGCCGATCGCGCGCGAACTCGCCGCCTACGGCATCCGCGTGATGACGATCATGCCCGGCCTGTTCGAGACGCCGATGTTCGACGGTCTGCCGGAGGAATCGCGCGCCTCGCTGGGGGCCTCGATCCCCTTCCCGTCGCGGCTCGGCAAGGCCGGCGAATACGCGGCCCTGGTCAAGAGCATCATCGAGAACGACATGCTCAACGGCACCGCGATCCGGCTCGACGGCGCAATCCGGCTCGCGGCGAAATAAACCTCAGACGATCCGATAGACCTCGCCGCGGCTGAGGTCGCGGTAGAGATCCACCCGCTCGCCGTTCCAGTGATAGTCGAGATGGCGGCCCTGAACCGGGTTCGAGGCGCCGTCGGGATAGAACAGCCCGACGCAGGCCCCGCCGGCACGGCGAACGCTCGGATAGACCACCCCTTCCGAGCCGGCGGCGCGAAGCGCGCTGCCGAGCACCTGGCTTTGCGTATAGTCGTTCGGGTCGAGCACCGCGCCGACGGCCGATCCGGGCGCGCGCAGATCATGCAGTCGCGCCTCGACATCGAGCAGGATTTCACGAAATTGCGAGGTCCAGCCTGGCGGCTGCTTCGTCGCGGCCATGAAGCGGCCATGGTGATGCACCGTCTCGAACAACGCGACCTCGAAGCTGTCGCCGGCATAGAGCACGCCGAATCCCCCAGTGCTGAAGCGGCTCGGCCGGTCCGGGCTGACATGGGTGAACGGCGCCATCAGCCAGCTCGCGCCCGGGCCCGAAACGCGCCTCTCTGGCGGCACGAGAGCAAGATTGCCGATGCTCTCCATCAAACGCGGATTGGTCTTCTGCTCGGCCGCCAGGATCAACGGCCAGTCGGCGGGATCGGCGATGTCCTCGAACAGGTCGATCGGCGGAAACAGGCTGCGGATGATCCGGACCGCCCCCCGCCACACCAGATCGGTGGCGGGGACGGCGCTGACATCGATCACCAGCCGCCTCGCTCGTCGTCGAGATAGCGCCTGACCCGCATCAGATCCGTCAATTCGCCGCCCAGCATGATCGCCAGCGCCGTATGGCCGGAAAAGGCGGCGTTCGGCGCCTGGATCCAGTCATAGCCGCGCTGCGGCTCGCGAAAGATCAGGCGCAACGCCTTGTGGATGCCCATCAGATTGGAGAGCCTCGCCTTGCCGTCGCGCGAGATGCGGCCGATCTCGCCGGCCTTCCAGCGCCGGTAGCTGCGCAAGGGCAGGTCGAGCAGCGTCGCCGCCTGCTCGTCGGTGACGCGCCAGAGCCGGAAGAGATTGATCGCGGCGCGAAACATCGCGGCGGCTTCATCATCCGAAATCGGATCCGGGACGAAGTCGCGCTGGGTCGTCTCGATGCGCTGCAGGGCCGTCATGAAGCAATCTCCATTTGGCATCAAATAATACATAAAATGCCAAATGGCAAGATCAAGCCGATGATCGCCCCGGAGACACGGTGTCATCCCGGGCGACCGCAAGGCATCCCGGGATCCATCGTAGAGCGTCATTCTCGGGCGGAGCGAAGCGCAGACCCGAGAATCCCGGCCGGAAGGGGCGTCGGCAAAGGCACGCTCCCCCACAACGAGATGGGCGGGTCAAGCCCGACCATGACGCGCTTCGGGTCCCGGGTCTGCGCGGCGTTTCCGAGCCCGCAGGCTACCTACGCCCGAGATGGCGGTCGAAGAATTTGGCGATATCGGTGAAGGCCTCTTTCGTCTCGGGGGCGTTCACATCCCGGCCATCTGGCCATGGCTCTGGCCCTCATAGACGTTGAGGTCGGCAACGACGCCTGCGCGCCGCAGCTTGCGATGGGTCCGGACCGTGTTCGACAGGAACAGGTCGCGCGTGCCCGAGGTCAGGATCGTCGGCGGGAAACCGTGGAAATCGCCATAGATCGGCGAGAGCTGCGGATCCTTCAGGTCGTGGCCATTGGCATAGAGCAAAGCCGCGCGCCCGAGCCAGCCGTCCCAGGTCACCAGGACATTGTCGACCCATTCATTGGTGGCGTAGCTGTCACCGATCTTGGCGATGTCCGACCAGGGCGTGCCGGGCGCGATCGCGGCGGGCAGCGGCAGCTTCTCCGCCTTGGCGCGCAGGACCATGGCGAGCGTCATCGCGCCGCCGGTCGAGGTGCCGAAGATCGCCATGTTGCGGGGCTTGGCCATCTTGGTCGCCGCCTTCCAGACCGCCATGGCGTCGTCCATCGCGGCGGGATAGGGCGCGTCGGGCGGCATGCGGTAATCGGCCGAGATCACCTTGTAGCCGCCGAAGCCGGCGAGCAGGATCGCCTCCGGCAGCGCCGCCTCGCCCGGCCCGAAGACATAGCCGCCGCCATGGACATGGACGAGCAGCCGGTTCCGGTTGGCGCGCGGGATCGTCCTGGGCGTGACGATGAAGGCCTTCACGCCGCCGATCACGGCAGGCTGGACATCGACCTTCAGCGTCTCCTTCAGCGCCGGCAGGGCGGCGATGGCGAGCTTGGCGCGCCGATCGACCAAGTCCTTCCACTCGGCGGCGCTCTGGGGCGCAGCGTCCATATGCGGCGGGAACGGCAGGGCGATCAGCTTGCGCATCTCCGGGCTGACCTCCTCGGTCGGCACCGGAAAGCTGCGCGGCGGCGCAGCCTGCGCGGGCCGGCACGGCCTGGGCCCAGGCAGCTATGGAGCCGCTGAAGGCGAAGATGAGAGCAAGCGACGGAAAACGAAGTGACGGCATGGGCGCAACCTCCGTCTCAGGTCTTGCTTGTCGACAGGTCCTCGTTGTCGAATTGCCCGAGTGAGGTCAGCAAGAACCCGATATCGACCGGTCGCAACCTGCGATCCCGCCCCGCAGGACAGTTCCGCGATGCGCCCATGGCATGGCGCGAGTTGTCACGGCGCCAGGCCGCTTGCTACTCCTCGGTCTTCGCCGGCTTCAGCTCATGCTTCAGGATCAATGGCGTCTGCGCGAGCGCAAAGGCCATGGTCAGCGGCATCACGCCCCAGACCTTGAAGGCGACCCAGAAATCCTGCGTCTGCGTGCGCCAGACCACCTCGTTCAGGGCTGCCAGCACGAAGAAGAACAGACCCCAGCGGAAGGTCAGCTTGCGCCAGCCTTCCTCGTCGAGCTGGAGCACCGTCTCCAGCACCAGCGCCAGCAGCGAGCGGCCGAAGACCAGGCCGCCCAGCAGCACGCAGCCGAACAGCGCGTTCACGATGGTCGGCTTGACCTTGATGAAGAAGGCGTCGTCGAGCGCGATCGTCAGCCCGCCGAAGACACTGACCACCACGGCGTTGACGATCGCCATGCGCGGCAGATAGCCCAGCACGATCCGCGACAGCGCCAGTGCCAGCAGCGAGGCGACGATGAAGATGCCGGTCGCGACGAAGATGCGCCGGTCCGGCGCGACACCGAAGAGCCGGTCGCCATAGGAGTTGGCGAAGAAGAAGATCGCCAGCGGCCCGAATTCAAGCGCAAGCTTGAGCAGCGGATTGACGCTTTTGCCCGGCTTCGCCTCGACCACATTCTCGCTCACGCTGCTTCTCCCAATCCCGCGACCGCGCGGGCGAATTCCTGCGCCGAGAACGGCTCCAGATCATCGACGCTCTCGCCGACGCCGATGAAATGCACGGGCAGGCCGAATTTCGCCGCCAGCGCCACCAGGATGCCGCCGCGCGCCGTGCCGTCGAGCTTGGTCATGACCAGCCCGGTGACGCCGGCGGTGTGCTGGAAGGCCTCGACCTGCGCCAGCGCATTCTGCCCCACCGTCGCATCGAGCACGAGCAGCGCCGCATGCGGGGCTTCCGGATCCATCTTGCGAATGACGCGGACCACCTTGGCGAGTTCGTCCATCAATCCCGTCTTGTTCTGCAGCCGCCCGGCGGTATCGACCAGCAGCACGTCGGTCCCGGCAGCCTTGGCCTTCTGCAAGGCCTCGAAGGCCAGGCCCGACGCATCCGCGCCCTGCTGACCGGCGATGACTTCGGCCCCGGTGCGCTCGCCCCAGACCTTGAGCTGCTCGATCGCGGCGGCGCGGAAGGTGTCGCCGGCCGCGAGCATCACGGATTTGCCCTCGGCCCTGAACTTGGCCGCGAGCTTGCCGATCGTCGTCGTCTTGCCCGAACCGTTGACGCCGACCATCAGGATCACGAACGGCTTTTTCGTGGCATCGATCGCCAGCGGCAAGGCCACGGGGGTGAGGATCGCCTCGACCTCGCGCGCCAGGATCGCCTTCACCTCGGCCGGATCGATCTGCTTGTCGTAGCGCCCCTCGCCGACCGCCTTGGCGATGCGCGCCGAGGTCGCGAGACCCAGATCGGCCTGGATCAGGATGTCCTCGAGGTCTTCGAGCGTGCCGGCGTCGAGCCTGCGCTTGGTGAAGAGATCGGTGATTCCCGTGGTCAGCGCCGAGGAGGTCCGCGACAGCCCCTCGGTCAGCCTGCGCCACCAGCTCCGCTTCGGCTCCGGCGCAGCGACCACCGGCGCGGGAGGCGTGACTGGAGGCGCCATGACCGGAGGCGCGATGACCGGAGGCGCTTGCACCGGCGCGGGCTCCGGCATCGCGATCGGCAAGGGCGCGGCCTCGCCCATCAGCAGGTCGGGTGCGATCAGCGCCTCGGGCTCCGGCTCCGGCGGCGCCTGCGTGGCGGGCGCGCCGGGCTGCTCCGCCAGCTTCGCCTGCTCGTCCTCACCGCCGAAAAGCCTGGAAAAGAAACCGCGTTTCTTCGGTTGCGTCTCGCTCATCATCCGTCCTGTCGTCCGACCATGCTACGCCTCGAGGTTGCGTCGTCCGGCCGCGTTCGCTAGCGCAATGCCATGACCGCGCCCGATCAACCAGAAATTTCGCAACGGATGCCGGACGCGACTCCGGATTCCGCGCTTCCCGTCCCGCTGCTTTATCGCGACGCGATGATGCTGGTCATCGACAAGCCGGCGGGCCTGCCTTCGCATCGCGGTCCCCAGGCCAAGCGCCGCGTCATCCCGGTCCTCACCGATCACCTCGATGCGCTGCGCTTCGGCCTGCCGCGCCGGCCCGAGGCCGCCCATCGGCTCGACAAGGATACCTCCGGCTGCCTCGTGCTCGGCCGCCATCCGCGCGCCATGGCCGAACTCAACCAGATGTTCCGCGAGGGCCGCATCGACAAGACCTATTGGGCCATCGTGCAGGGAAATCCCCCTCTCGACGAAGGCCTGATCGACCTGGCGCTGGGCAAGCGCGCACCCGATCGCGGCTGGTGGATGAAGGTCGATCCCGAGGGCTTGCCTTCGCAGACACGTTTCCGTGTGCTCGGGCGTGGCGCCGACGAGACCGGGCCGCTCGCCTGGCTCGCTCTGGAGCCCTTGACCGGCCGCACCCACCAATTGCGCGTGCATTGCGCGGCGTCCGGCTGGCCGATGCTCGGCGACGAAATCTACGGCACGGCGCCCCGCGAGGGCGGGCCGGGACTGCAATTGCACGCCCGCAGCATCACGATCCCGCTCTACCGCAAACGCGCGCCGATCCATGTCGAGGCTCCGCCGCCGGAGCATATGCAGCAGGCGCTTTCGCTCTGCGGCTGGACGACATCTTTTACAAAACCCTAACGCCGTGCATCGGCTACCGGAGGTTGCGGGAAACCCTTCCCTAACGTGTACCCGTTAAACCCGCCCCGACATCAAAGCCGGGCAGGGCCATGCATCAGACCATCAGCGCGGCCGACACTCCAATGTCGGTTGTTCCAACGGCGCGTCCTCTTCTGACATTGCCCGAAGCGCGCTCCCGCTGCGCAGGCCAAACCGGAACAGCGCTGTCGATCCTGCTCGGCTGGGTCGAGAGCTATCTGATGAGCGCTCATGCCGATCTCGGCCGCTCCGGCGCGGTCTGCCCCTTCACCCGCCAGGCCGCCAAGCTCGACACGGTGCGCCTCAGCATCAGCGATGCCGCGCCTGAGGACGAAGAGGCGGTCTTCATGCTGCTTCGCGACGGTTTCGGGGCGCTGAATGCGATTCCCGCCAAGCCGGCGATGGCGCATTTCCGCACCGTGATCATCGGCTTTCCCGCCTGCGCCGCGCCCGACGGCATCGCGATGCTCAAGCGCGTCCAGAAGCGGCACAGATTCCATGCGCTCACCCGCAACCGCATGATCGGGCTGATGTATGCCGATTCCGACGCGCCGGGACTGTGGAACCCCGAATTTCGGCCGTTGCGCGCGCCTTTGCCGGTGCTCGCCATCCGCCATATGGTCGAGCAGGATGCCCCCTTCGCAGCCCGCCACCCGCTCCTGCTGGCGCCCTATCTCCTGCGCTTCCCGCTGGCAGGCGTAAAACGATTGATCTCGCATGTCCGGACCGGCGTCTGATGGCCGTTCTGACCGCGCTGCGTACCAAATGCATCGAGCCGCCTGCGTCGGGCACGGCTGCCCCGACCACGCGCGACGGCGCGCCCGCCATCGACATCGTCAGCGGGTATGACGGCTTCCTGGCGCTGCAGCCCGAATGGGATGCACTCTTCGCCCGCGCCGCTTTGCCGCAGCAGGTCTTCCAGAGCCATGTCTTCCTGCGCCATTGGGTGCGGCACTACCTCGAAGCCGGCTGCCGCCTCAGCATCGTCACGGCCAGGCACGGAGGCCGGCTCGTCATGGTCTGGCCGCTGATCGCCCAACGCCGCTTGGGTATGACCATCCTGCGCTTCATGGGCGTACCGGTCGCGCAGTTCGGCGATGTGCTGGTCGAGCGTACCGGCCATGAGATCGAGCTGTTGCAGGCCGGCTGGGCGGCGGTCCGCGGGCTGCGCGCCGACCTGTTCGAATTGCGCAAGCTGCGCACCGATGCCGCCCTTGCCCACGCCGGGATGCCGGCCGATGCGATCCTGCTTGAGCAGCGCGAGGCGCCCTTCGCCGATCTCGACCTGCGCGTCGGCCGGGACGGCCCCAGCGCCGTCTACGCTGCGCGCGAGCGCTCGAACCATCGCAGGCGCCTGCGCCGTTTGAGCGAGCGCGGCGATATCTCCTTTGCAACGCTGGACCCGGGTCCGCAGGCCGCAGCGCTCGCCGCCGAGGCGATCGCGATGAAGCAGGTGGCGCTGACCCGCCACGGCATCGTCGCCCCGACCGTCGCCGATCCGCGCTTCGCCGCCTTCTTCCACGATCTCGCCGGCGACGCCGAGGGCGGCTCGCCACTCCGGATCGCAGTGATTCGCTGCGACGACCAGGCAATCGGCATCGACCTTGCGCTCGACTGCAAGCAGGTGAGCTTCGGCCATGTCATCGCGACCCATCCCGACCATGAGCGAGGCGGCGTCGGCGGCATCCTGGTGCATCGCAGCTTCGCCGCCGCCAAGGCGCGCGGCAACACGCTGTTTGATCTGCTGGCCCCGGCCGACGCCTACAAGCTCGAGCATGCCGACGGGCTGACCATGGTGAGCGATTCGATGCTGCCGCTGTCCTGGCGGGGCCACCTGGTCTGCCGCCTCGGGCTGCGCCATCTGCGCCCGGCGCTGCGGGCCGCCGTCCGCAACCTGCCGGAGCCGGTCACCCGCCGCCTCGCCGTCTGGTCGAACACCAGCAAGGGCTGAGAATGGGACCCTGGCGTCAGGGCATTTTCGAGCGAAGCGGATACCGGTTCGCGTGAAGGAAACGCGTCAAAAAAATCTAGCCCGCCAGCGTGTCCATGGCGCGGGCGAGCTTGACGTCGAGCTCGGTCAGGCCGCCGGCGTCATGCGTCGCCAGCGTGACCTCGACGGTCTTGTAGACATTCGACCATTCCGGATGATGGTCCATCTTCTCAGCCAGCAGCGCGACGCGCGTCATCCAGCCGAAGGCCTCGTTGAAATCGCGGAAGATGAAGCGCTTCGTGATCGCCTCGCGCCCCTCGACGAGCCGCCAGCCGGTCAAGGTCACCAGCGCCTCGTTGCGGGCCTCCGCGCCTAATCGCTTCGGCATCGTCATCTCCGCTGGAAACCGGTCTGGGACAGCCGGTTGGGATAGGCAGGTCCAAGCGGATAGGCCGCTTCCAGCACATAAGGACCGCCGCCGACCGAATCGCGCGACGACATCAGCGCCAGCCGCCTGGTCGTGAAGCTGATCGGCCGGACGATCGGGTGCTGGCTGAGATAATGCGCGACATCGACCGGGGAGGCGTCCCGCAGCCGCGCCAGGGTAACGTGCGGCACGAATTTGCGCGCCTCCGGCGGCAGGCCGAGCCGGCGCATCAATCGCTCGATGTCGGCCTGGAGTTCGCTCAACTTCTGGCTCGGCTGGACCCTGGCAAAGACCGCACGCGGCTTGTCGCCGCCGAAGCTGCCGAGCGAATCGAGCGTGACCTGGAAGGGATAGGACTGCAGATCGGCCAGAAAGCTGTCGACGTCATTGGCCATGCGGCGATCGATGTCGCCGAGGAAGCGCAAGGTGATGTGATAATCGGCCGGCTCGATCCAGCGCGCGCCAACCAGCCCGCCCCGATGCAGCGTGAGCACCGAGGCAACCTCGGCGGGTATTTCCAGAGCTGTGAACAGCCTCGGCATGACGAATCAGTGCCAGTTTTTTGTGACTCTGGCGAGACGAAAAGCCGGGCAGGCACCGTCTTCGTCCACAAGACAGAGTTGCTCACCCGTCATGCTCGGGCAAGACCCGAGCATCCCTGGCGGGAGATTCCCGGGGCAAGCCCGGGAAAGACGTCAACCATCAAGGGCAGGGGTTGCCGACGAGCTGGTGGATCGCGTCGATCCTGGCCTCGAGCTCGGGCGAGAGCGTCACGCCGATCGAGGCGATGTCGGTCTTCAACTGATCCATCTTGGTGGCGCCGATGATGTTGGCCGTCACGAAGGAGCGCGAATTGACGAAGGCCAGCGCCATCTGCGCCGGATCGAGCCCTGCCTCGCGGGCAAGCGCGACATAGCGCCTGATCGCATCCTCCGCGCCCGCCGTCTCATAGCGCTGCGCCCGATTGAACAGGGTGGTGCGGGCTCCGGCCGGTCGCGCGCCGTCGAGATATTTACCGGTGAGGAAACCCTGGGCAAGCGGCGAATAGGCGAGCAAACCGACATCCTCGCGGATGGCGACCTCGGCCAGCGCCGTCTCGAAGGTGCGATTCAGCAGGCTGTAGGCGTTCTGGATCGACTGGACCCTCGGGCCGCCGCGCGTTTCCGAATCGCGCAGGAAGCTCATCGTGCCCCAGGCGCTCTCATTGGAGAGGCCGAGATGGCGGATCTTGCCGGCCTTGATGACCTCGGCGAAGGCGTCGAGCTGCTCGGCGATCGGCGTTTCGTCGGCCGGCTTTTCGAAGGCCGCCTTGCTGAAGCGCGTCGGGTTCGAGCCCCAGGGCATCGGCCGCTCGGGAAAATGGATCTGGTAGAGGTCGATATAGTCGGTCTGTAGCCGCGCCAGGCTCTTGTCGACGGCCTCGAAGATCTGCTTGCGGGTGACGCGCGTCGGGCCCTTGTCGTCGCGCAGCCAGTCGCTGGTGCCGCGCCCGACGACCTTGGAGGCGAGGATCACCTTGTCGCGATTGCCCCTGGCCTTGAACCAGTTGCCGATGATCCGCTCGGTCGACCCTTGCGTCTCCGCCTTTGGCGGGATCGAGTACATCTCGGCCGTGTCGAAGAAATTCACGCCCTGGTCGAGAGCGTAGTCCATCTGTTCATGGCCTTCGGCCTGCGTGTTCTGCTCGCCATAGGTCATGGTTCCAAGGCAGATCACCGAGACCTTGAGATCGGTGCGCCCGAGACGACGGTATTCCATGGCGGTGCAACTCCGAGAAAAGACCGGCGAGCAGATGCGCGCCGCGAGGAAGGCAAAACGGAAAAGGCGGGCAAGACGAAATAGGAGGGAAAGCGATTTTCGGGCCGAGAACCGCGTTCAGGACTTGGCGGGCAGCGTCGCGAGGAAGCGCTCGACCGTCGGCAGGATGCGCTGGACGATGACGCGGACGCCCTCTGGTGTGGGATGAAGCAGATCGGCCTGGTTCAGCGCGCGGTCGCCCGCGATGCCGTCCAGGAAAAACGGGTAAAGCACCAGTCCATGCGCCTGCGCAAGCCGCGGGAACAGGGCGTCGAAACGGCTGGTGTATTCCGTGCCGAGATTGCGCGGCGCATATATGCCCGCCAGCAGCACGGCGATGTTGCGCGCCTTCAAGCGCGTGATGATCGCATCCAGCGCCTTCTCGGTGATCGCGGGGTCGATGCCGCGCAGCGCATCATTGGCGCCGAGCTCGAGGATGACGGCATCGGTGCCGTCGGGAACCGACCAGTCCAACCGCTCCAGCCCGCCCGAGGCGGTATCACCGGAGACGCCTGCATTGCTGATCTCGACCTGAACCCCCTTCTCGCGCAGCGCTTGCTCCAGCACGGCGGGAAAGGCGGCGCTGGCGGGCAGGCCGTAGCCGGCAGACAGGCTGTCCCCGAACGCGACGAGCTTGAGCGGGCGGGGCGATGTCTGGGCCATGGTCGCGACCGGAAGCAGCATGAAACAGAACAGAAAAACCGCGGCGAGCGATTGGACAAGCGCATGGGCGCGCCCATATCGCCCCGGAACGGGGTGCGCTGCGGTACCGCCCCACTCGCTCCATGATGCGGTGCGAGAGGGTCTGATGGAACGCGAAGTCAGGATCATGTCACGATGAGCGAAAAGCCCGCCCCGGCGATCGAATTGCAGGATGTCCACCTTAGTCTGGGGCGTGCGGCTGCCCGCGTCCATATCCTGAAGGGTGTTTCTTTGTCGCTGCCCTCGGGCGAGGCGACGGGGCTCGTCGGTCCCTCCGGTTCCGGCAAGTCCACGCTCCTCATGACCATGGCCGGACTGGAGCGCCCCGATTCCGGCATCGTCAAGGTCGCGGGCCAGGACCTCGGCAGCCTGAACGAGGACGGCCTTGCCCTGTTCCGCGGCAAGCGCATCGGCATCGTCTTCCAGTCCTTCCATCTCGTCCCGACCATGACCGCGCGTGAAAATGTCGCGCTGCCGCTGGAACTGGCCGGCGCGAACGACGCCTTCGGCCGCGCCGAGGCGGAACTGCGCAATGTCGGCCTCGGCGATCGCATGGACCACTATCCGGCCCAGCTCTCGGGCGGCGAGCAGCAGCGCGTCGCGATCGCGCGTGCGGTCGCGCCCGATCCGGCGATCCTCGTCGCAGACGAGCCGACCGGCAATCTCGACGAAAACACCGGCCGTTCGATCGTCGACCTGATCTTCGCGCTCCGGCGCGAGCGCGGCGCGACGCTGGTCCTGGTCACGCATGACCTGTCGCTCGCAGCGCTTTGCGACAGGACGGTCCGCCTGCGCGCCGGGCGCATCGAGGCCGATGCCGATCTGGCGGTCGCCTGATCATGCACGCAATCGTGAAGCCGGAAGCCCAGCCCCCCTCCCACGCCGCAGGCATTGCCCTGGCGCTGCGGCTCGCCTGGCGCGATCTGCGCGGCGGCCTGCGCGGCTTCGGCGTCTTCATCGCCTGCCTCGCGCTCGGCGTGATGGCGATCGCAGCGGTGGCCTCGGCTTCGCGCGGCCTGACCGAGGGCCTCTCGCGGGAAGGACGGCGCATCCTCGGCGGCGACGCCGCCTTCAGCCTGATCCATCGCGAGGCGAGCCCGCAGGAGCTGGCCTTCCTCACCTCCCATGGCGCCGTCTCCACCATCGCCACCATGCGCGGCATGGCCAATGCCGGCGAGAAAGGCGCAGCCCTGGTCGAGATCAAGGCGGTCGATGCGGGCTATCCCAGCATCGGCACGGTCACGACCGAACCGGCAGCGCCGCTCGCGGATCTCCTCGCCGAGCGCGGCGGCGTCTTCGGCGCCGTCGCCGATCCCGTCCTGCTCGGGCGTCTCGACCTGAAGCCCGGCGACATCATCTCCGTCGGCGCAGCCAAACTGCAGCTTCGCGCCAATCTCGTCTCCGAGCCCGACAAGATCGCAGCCGGCGTCGGCTTCGGCCCGCGCCTGCTGACGACGCAAGCCGCCCTGCGCGCCACCGGCCTGCTCCAGCCCGGCAGCCTGGTGCGCTGGACCTATCGCGTCATCCTGCCCGCCGCCGCCTCCAACGAAGCCGCACTCGACGCGCTGATCGCAGCCGCCGGCACGCAGCAGCGCGAAGCGGGCTGGGAGATCCGCTCGCGCTCCAACGCCAATCCGGGCTTCCAGCGCAATCTCGAGCGCTTCACCCAGTTCCTGACGCTGGTCGGGCTGACCGCCCTGCTCGTCGGCGGCGTCGGCGTGGCCAATGCGGTGCGTCGCTTCGTCGAGGCCAAGAAGCTCGATTTCGCCACGATGAAGGCGATCGGCGCGACCGGCGGGCGCGTCGTCGCGATCCACCTGACCGAGGTCATGCTGGTCGCGGCCCTTGGCACCGCGATCGGCCTCGCCCTCGGCGCCGCCGCGCCTTTCGCGCTGGGCTATGCGCTCCAGGACATCCTGCCGCTGCCCTTCGAGCCGACCCTGGCGCCGGGCGAACTCGGCGTCGCGGCGCTCTACGGCATGCTGACGGCGCTGGTTTTCGCGATTCTGCCGCTCGGCCGCGCCCATGACGTGCCGGTCTCGGCGCTGTTCCGCGACCAGATCGAGCCGGATGCGCGCCGCCCGCGCCCAGTCTACATGGCAATCTTCGCCCTGGCGCTGGCGGGGCTCGTCGGCGTCGCGCTCGTCTTCGCCTATGACCAGCGCATCGCGCTGATCTACCTCGCCGTGATGGCCGGCATCTTCCTGCTGCTGCGCGCGGTTTCATGGGGTCTGATGGCGCTGGCGCGCGCCCTGCCGCGACCGCGCAATCCGAGCCTACGCATGGCGCTCGCCAACAGCCACCGTCCCGGCGCATTGACGCCTTCGCTCGTGCTCTCGCTGGGGCTGGGCGTCGCCCTGCTTTCGGCGCTGGCCTTCATCAATGTCAGCCTGACGCGCCAGCTCACCCAGGCGCTGCCGGAAACAGCCCCGAGCTTCTTCTTCCTCGATATTCCCAATGCCGAATCGGCGCGCTTCGACGCCTTTCTCGCCGAACAGCGGCCGGGCGCGGTGATCGAACGCGTGCCGATGATGCGCGGGCGCATCGTCAGCGTAAACGGGGTCAGGGCCGAGGACGTCAAGGCGACCGAGCAATCCGCCTGGGTGCTCGACGGCGACCGCGGCATCACCTACGCCGCAGCCCTGCCGGAAGGCTCGAAGCTCGCCGCCGGCGAGTGGTGGCCGGCGGACTACAAGGGCGAACCGCTCGTCTCCTTCGACGCGCCGATCGCGGCAGGAATCGGCCTCAAGGTCGGTGATACGCTCACCGTCAACGTGCTTGGCCGCAACATCACCGCCCGCGTCGCCAATCTGCGCGCGGTCGAATGGCGCTCGCTCGGCATCAATTTCGTGATGCTGTTCTCGCCCAACACTTTCGCCGGCGCCCCCCACACCAATCTCGCGACGATCGCGCCCACCACCAATGCGAGCAGCGCCGACGATGCGAGCCTGCTGCGCAAGCTCGCCGTCGCCTTTCCCTCGGTGACGGCCGTGCGGGTGAAGGACGCGCTGGAAGCGGTCAGCGCCATCGTCGGCCAGCTCGCCACCGCGATCCGGGGCGCATCGGGCCTCGCCATCGCCGCCAGCCTGCTGGTTCTGGGCGGCGCGCTCGCAGCCGGACAGCACGCGCGGCTCTATGACGCAATGATCCTGAAGACGCTGGGCGCGACAAGGCGCTTTATACTTTCGTCGTACGCCCTTGAGTACGCTGCGATCGGCCTCGTTTCGGCGCTGTTCGGCGTTCTCGCGGGCGCTCTGGCGGGTTGGGGCGTCGTCACGCAAGTGATGAAGATCGCATTCGTCAGTGATCCGACCGGCGCTCTACTGGCTGCGACTGCGGCTGTCGGGGTTACCGTCCTGTTCGGGCTTGTCGGAACGCTGCAGATACTATCGAAAGCGCCGGCTTCTCATCTGCGGAATTTGTGATGACTATCTACTTCCGGCTAACGATAGACATGAAACGGCCGCTGCATTGCATCATCCGCGCGCCACGTTTCTATGCGGACGCGCCCCTTAACCATGACGACCCCTTGTAAGCGCGGCCAATCCCCCTCATATTCGCGACATCGCCATGATTGTCGGCGATGATGGGTTTCGCGGAGGCGATATCCGTCTCCGGAATCAACGTCAGGGGAACTCGCTCGATGAGCAACTTCGACCGCAATGCTCCAGTCTGGGGTGCCGGCCGCGCACAGCAGACCAGCGCCGTCGAGATGGATCAGGGCCTGCGCTCGTTCATGCTCGGCGTCTACAACAACATGTCGATCGGTCTGGCCATCACCGGCCTCGCCGCGATCGGCATTTCCATGCTGGCGATCGCCGGCGTCTCGCCGACCGGCAAGGTCACGGCGCTGACGGCGTTCGGCCAGGCGCTTTATCTCAGCCCGCTGAAATGGGTCGTGATGCTGGCGCCGCTCGCTTTCATCATGTTCTTCTCGTTCAAGGCCGAAAGCATGAGCGCCGCTACCGCGCGCACCATGTTCTTCGCCTTCGCGGCGGTGATGGGCGTCTCGATGTCCTCGATCTTCGTCGTCTTCACCGGCGAGTCGATCACCAAGGTGTTCTTCATCACGGCTGCGGCCTTCGGGGCGCTGAGCCTTGCCGGCTACACCACGAAGAAGTCGCTCTCGGGCATGGGCTCGTTCCTGATCATGGGCCTGATCGGCCTGATCATCGCCTCGGTGGTGAACATCTTCCTGGCCTCGAGCGGGCTGTCCTTCGCCATCTCGGCAATCGGCGTGCTGGTCTTCGCCGGCCTGACCGCCTGGGATACGCAGCGCCTGAAGGAGATGTATCTCTACTCCGACCTGGATTCGGAATCGGCTGCGAAGCTCTCGGTGAACGGCGCTCTGTCGCTCTACCTGAACTTCATCAACATGTTCCAGATGCTGCTCTCGCTCTTCGGCAACCGCAGCGAATGACCTGATCGCCCCGATATGCGGGTGCATCGAGCCCCGGCCGCAAGGCCGGGGCTTTTCTTTTGGGCCGCCGCCCGGTCATCATCGGTCATGACCACGCTCTCGATCCGCCCGGGCCTTGCCGCCGACATTCCCGCCATTGCGGCGATCTACGCCCATGCCGTCCTGCACGGCACGGCCTCCTGGGAGGTCGAGCCCCCGGACGAGGCCGAGATGCTGCGCCGCCAGGAGGCGATCCTGGCCGGAGGCTACCCCTATCTCGTCGCGGAGCGCGACGGGGCGCTGCTCGGCTATGCCTATGCCGGGGCCTACCGCCCGCGCCCCGCCTATCGCGCAACCGTCGAGAATTCGATCTATATCGCCCCGGCCGCGCAAGGCTCCGGCGTCGGCGCCGCCTTGCTGGCAGCCCTGATCGAGGCCTGCACCGCACGCGGCTTCCGGCAGATGATTGCGGTGATCGGCGACGGCACCGGCGCCTCCGTCGGCTCGCGCCGCCTGCATGAGCGCGCGGGCTTCCGGCTCATCGGCGTGGCCGAGAAGGTCGGCTACAAACACGGCCGTTGGCTCGACCAGATGCTGATGCAGAAGGAGCTGGGCGAGGCCGACAGGGCGCCGCCTTCGCTGTGAGCCTCAGCTCACCACGCTCAGGCGCTTGTCGACCACCCGCAGCACGCGGCCGAGATCGGGGCCGCGCTTGAGCACGAGCCCCGTCGCCGCCACGACGGAATAGGCGCCCTGCCGCTTGGCCAGTGCCGGGTCCTTGACGATGCGATAAAGCGGTACCTCGGAAGAACGGCGATAGACCGAGAACTGTGCCTTGTCCTTCAGGAAATCGATCGCATAGTCGCGCCATTCGCCCAATGCGACCATTCGGCCGTAGAGGTTCAGCAATTCCGCGAGTTCGCGTCGGTCGAAGGTGACGGTGGGGGTTTTGGCCGGGCTGGGGAAGGCAATGACCCCGCCGGCCTGCTGCGATTGCGGCGTTTCGCTTTCGCTCATTGCGCCTCCCGATCGGCGACCGCCGGGTCGCCACGCTGTTTGGCAGCCGATGATGCGCCTGCGATGCTGCGCTGGCAAGGTTTCCCGCCGACGGGGCATCCAAAGCCATCACGGCTTCGTCAGCTTCGCCGCATTTTCGCCCGAAACGGGACAAGCGGCGGCCAAACTAGCCGGTTCAACTGAACATGTTGCCTCGACGGCCCGGCCTGCCGATCTTCGGATTTGTCAGCCCCCCAGCCCCCCGGAGTTCGGACGGGCCGGGCCAATCGGTTCGAGGCTACCTCACGGCCGGCGGTCCCCGCTGGCCGTTTTCTTTTGCCGCTTGTTTCCGCGATTGACTGCATCGGCTCGCCCCGAAAACCGGTTCCCACTTTCCGGGCCGGTGCTTTAGCGGGCCTGGCCGTGATATTCGGCATTGGGCCGCATATCGACGGCCGAAGCCATGCGATTCGACATGTTGAAGAAGGCCGCGACCGCGCCGACATCCCAGATGTCGCGCTCGCTGAGCCCTGCCTTGCGCAACCCTTCGCGATCGGCCTCGCCGATCAGATGCGGCGTTTCCGTCAGCTTGACCGCGAAATCGAGCATGGCGCGATGCCGCACCGAGAGCTCGGCTGCGCGGTAGTTCATCACCATCAATTCGCCCAGCACCGGATCACCCGAAAGCTGCCGCACCGCCGCTCCATGCGCGGTGAGGCAGTAATAGCAGCGGTTCACGCTGGAGACGACGACCGCAATCATCTCCCGCTCCAGCTTCGACAGGCCCGACGGCGCCAGCATCAGGTCGTTGTAGAACGTCGCAAAAGCGCTCAGCTTGGCGTCGTCATGAGCATAGGACACAAGCACGTTCGGCACGAAGCCGAGCTTCTCCAGGCATTTATCGAAATAGGCCTGATTCTCGGCCGAAAGCGTGCCGGGCGGCAGCGACAGCGCCATCACCGGAGGTGGCGAATCCTGCTGCGCCGGAGCCTCGCCCACCTTCGGTTTGTCATGCTTGGTCGCCATGGTTCCTCCTGTCACGTCGCTTGTGCCCGGACTTCGACAGGATCGGTCGAGTCGGGGTCCGATTTGGCCTTGCCGCGACCTCAGTCGCGGCGAAAGTTGAAAGGCCGCGCAGCCTATGTCATCGCTGCGGCAAAAGAACAGGGGGGATACGCATGGCTAAGCGGGTAACGAATGCGACGGCTGCGGCCATCGCGGCGATCGAGGCTGTCGCCTCCCAGACCGGTAGCGCCCTCCCCCCAGAGTTCGTCCGGCTGCTCTTCGGCCGCGTCGTCGCCGAGGATCTCGACGCCCTGCCGCCGGCCATGCTCGCCCGCACCGCTGTCGCCGCCTATGGCCATCTGACCGCGGCCCGTACGCCTGGAGCCATCAATCTGCGCTTCTACGACGAGAGTTTCGACAGCGAAGGCCGCGAGCGCCAGCTGACGATTCTCGAGGTCGTCAACGACAACAAGCCCTTCCTGCTCGATTCGACCCTGGCCGAACTCGCCGAACAGGGTTTCGAGCCGCGCCTCGTCGCCCACCCCATCCTGGCGGTCGCGCGTGATGCGGACGGCAAATTCCTCGAGCTCGCCGGCGAAGCCGCCGGCCGCGCGCCGGAAGGCACCCGCCGCGAAAGCCTGATCCATATCCATCTCGACCGCATCGATACGCCCGAGGCGCGCGAGCGCCTGCGCAGCGCGCTCGATCGCGTCTATGGCGATGTCGGCCTGGCCGTCGACGATTGGGCCGCGATGCGCGGGCGAATCACCGAGGTGATCCAGGCCTACCGCGCCAATCCGCCACCCCTGCCCGAGGACGAAGTCAGCGAGGCGCTGCAATTCCTCGAATGGATCGCCGGCGACAATTTCACCCTGCTCGGGATCCGCGCCTATCGCTTCCCGGGCGGCGATGCCGCCGCAGACCCGATCGAGGGGTCGGGCCTGGGGATTCTGCGCGACCCCTCTGTCCGGGTCTTGCGCAAGAACCGCGAAATGGTGGTGACCACACCCGAAATCCGCGCCTTCCTGGCCAAACCCCAGGCGCTGATCATCACCAAGGCCAACGTCAAGAGCCGGGTGCACCGGCGCGTCCATCTCGACTATGTCGGGGTCAAACTCTTCACCTCCGACGGCCGGCTCGACGGCGAATTGCGCATCGTCGGCCTGCTCACCTCCAATGCTTATACCGGCAGCGCTCGCGCGATTCCCTATCTGCGCCTCAAGGTCGCCCGCGTCGCCCGCAATATCGGCTTCGATCCGGCGAGCTATTCTGGCCGGGCCCTGATGAACGTGCTCGACGCCTTCCCGCGCGACGAGCTGTTCCAGATCGACTCCGTGACCCTGGAGAGCTTCGCGCTCGACATCCTGCAACTGACCGAACGGCCGCGGATCCGGGCGCTGGCCCGTCTCGACGAGTTCGATCGCTTCGTCTCGATCCTCGTCTTCATCCCCAAGGATCGCTACGACACGACCGTGCGCCGCCGTGTCGGCGAATTTCTCGCCCGCATCTATGAAGGCCGCATCTCGGCGGCCTATCCGGCCTATCCGGAAGGTCCGCTCGCCCGCACGCACTACATCATTGGCCGCGACGAGGGCAAAACCCCCAAGGTCGATCGCGCCACCCTCGAACGCGGCATCAGCGCGATCGTGCGAACCTGGGGCGACGGCCTCAAGGATGTGCTCGACCGGCAGAGGGCAGGGCCGGCCGCCCGTGCACTCGTCGAGCGCTATGCCGAGGCATTCGGCGCCGCCTATCGCGAGCGCTTCGAGGCGCAGGATGCGCTCGCCGACATCGACATCCTGCAGAAGCTGACCCCGGACCGGGGCCGCGCGGTCAATCTCTACCGCCGCGAGGGCGACCCGGTGACGCGCGCCAATCTCAAGGTGTTCTCGCGCGGCGCGGCGATCTCCCTCTCGGCCCGCGTGCCGGTGCTGGAGAATATGGGCTTCCGCGTCGTCAACGAGCGCACCTACAACATCATGCCGCAGCCGGCCGCGAGCGAAGGCTCGGAGGCCGCCCGTGTCTGGCTGCACGACATGACGCTGGAGCGCGTCGACGACGGCGCGATCGACGTCGAACAGCTCGACCCGACCATCGAGGCGGCGCTGATGGCGCAGTTCCGGGGCCTGGCCGAATCCGACCGCTTCGACCAGCTCGTCCTGGTCGCGGGGCTGGCCTGGCGCGAGGCGGCGCTGCTGCGCTCGCTCGGGCGCTATCTGCGCCAGGTCGGCGCACCCTATGCGCAGGACTATATCGCGGATGCGCTGACCCGCCATGCCGGCATCGCATCCAGCCTCGTCGCGCTCTTCCTCGCGAAATTCGACCCGCGCATCGATGCGAAGCAACGCGAGGCCCGTGTCGCCGCCGAGCGCGAACGCATCGAGACCGCGCTGAACGACGTCACCAGTCTCGACGAGGACCGCATCCTGCGTCGCCTCGTCAACCTGATCGATGCCGGCCTGCGCACGAATTTCTTCCAGATCGGCCCGGACGGACACCCGCGCAGCACGATCTCGATCAAATACGAATGCGCCAAGCTCGATTCGCTGCCGCTGCCACGCCCGCTCTACGAGATCTTCGTCTATTCGCCACGTGTCGAGGGTGTGCATCTGCGCTTCGGCAAGGTCGCGCGCGGCGGCCTGCGCTGGTCCGACCGACCACAGGATTTCCGTACCGAGGTGCTCGGTCTGGTCAAGGCGCAGCAGGTCAAGAACGCCGTCATCGTGCCTGTCGGCGCCAAGGGCGGTTTCGTGCCCAAGCAGCTTCCCGCCCCTTCCGACAGGCAGGCCTGGCTGGCGGAGGGCACCGAGAGCTACCGCATCTTCGTGCGCACCCTGCTCGAGCTGACGGATAATCTCGACGGCGAGACCGTGATCCCGCCCGCCGACACCGTGCGCCATGACGGCGACGACCCCTATCTCGTCGTCGCCGCCGACAAGGGCACCGCGACCTTCTCCGACACCGCCAACGCGCTTTCGCTGGAGAAGCACCACTGGCTCGGCGACGCCTTCGCCTCGGGCGGCAGCCAGGGCTACGACCACAAGAAGATGGGCATCACGGCGCGCGGCGCCTGGGAGGCGGTGAAACGCCATTTCCGTGAGATCGACATCGACATCCAGACCACGCCCTTCACCGTCGCGGGCGTCGGCGACATGTCTGGCGATGTCTTCGGCAACGGCATGCTGCTCTCGCCGGCGATCAAGCTGGTCGCCGCCTTCGACCATCGCGACATCTTCCTCGATCCCGATCCGGATCCGGCAAAGACCCTGGCCGAGCGCCAGCGCCTGTTCGATCTGCCGCGCTCCTCCTGGGCCGACTATGACAAATCGCTGATCTCGCCCGGCGGCGGCGTCTACTCGCGGCAGGCCAAGAGCATTCCACTCTCGCCGGCGATGCAGGCGCTGCTCGATCTGCCCAAGGCCGAGGTCACGCCGCCCGAACTGATGACGGCGATCCTGAAGGCACGGGTCGACCTGCTCTGGTTCGGCGGCATCGGCACCTATATCCGCGCCGCCGACGAGAGCGATGCGCAGGTCGGCGACCGCGCCAATGACGCGATCCGCATCACCGGCGCCGATGTCCGGGCGCGCGCCATCGGCGAGGGCGCCAATCTTGGCGCGACCCAGCGCGGACGCATCGAGGCGGCGCGCAAGGGCGTCAAGCTCAACACCGACGCGATCGACAACTCGGCCGGCGTCAACACCTCCGACGTCGAGGTCAACATCAAGGTCGCCCTCGCCGGGCCGGTCAAGGACGGTCGCCTCGCCGAGGATGACCGCAACGCGCTCCTGGCCGAGATGACCGACGAGGTCGGCCTGCTGGTGCTGCGCAACAACTATCTGCAGACCTTGGCGCTCTCCCTCACCGAAGCGCAGGGACAGGCCGCGACCCCGGGCCTGCGACGCCTGATGCAGGCGCTGGAGGCCGAAGGCCGTCTCGACCGCAGCGTCGAATATCTGCCGAGCGACGCAACCATCGCCGAGCGCGAGAAACGCGGCGAGGGCCTGACGCGGCCGGAGCTTTCGGTGCTGCTCGCTTATGCCAAGCTCGCCCTGCACGACGCGCTTCTGGCCTCTCCGGTGCCCGACGACCTCTATCTGAACAGCGAACTGGTCCGTTATTTCCCGAAAGCGCTGCGCGACGGCTACGCGCCCGAAATCGCCGGCCACAAGCTGCGCCGCGAGATCGTCGCGACGCAGCTCGCCAACGCCATCGTCAATCGCGGCGGCCCCGCGATCGTGACCACGCTCGCCGACCAGACCCGCGCCGAGGCTCCGGCCATTGCCGCCGCCTATGCGATCGCGCGTGATTCCTTCGATCTGATCGCGCTCAACGCATCGATCGACGCGCTCGACGCGAAAGTGCCGGGCAAGACCCAGCTCGGGCTCTACGCCGCCGCGCAGGAGCTGGTGACCGACCGGATGAGCTGGTTCCTGCGCCGGGGCGTGGCCAAGCCCGGCGCGATCGAGCAGACGGTGGCGCGCTATGCCAAGGGCGTGACCGCGCTCGCGGCCGAACTCGAGACCCTGCTGCCGGAGGCCGCCGCCCAGGCCCGGATCGCCCGGATTGCGGTGCTGACGTCGGAAGGCGTGCCCGAGGTGCTCGCGGCCCGGATCGCCAGCCTGCCGGCGCTCGCCCAGGCGACCGATATCGTCGATATCGCGGAGCGCACGGGACGCGCCATCGCCGAGGTGGCGCGGATTCATTTCGGAGTCGATTCGGTCTTCGGCCTGTCGAATCTGGAGGGCGCCGCCACAGCCGTGCCCGCGACCGACGATTACGAGCGTCTCGCTCGCGAGCGCGCCGTCGAAACCCTGGTCGATGCCCATGCCGGCCTGACCCAGGAGATCGCGGGCGGGGCCAACGGCGCCGGCACCCTCGACGCCTGGCTCGACACGCGCGGCGCGGATGCCGAACGCACCCGCAGCACGGTCTCGGCCATTGCCATGTCGGGCCTCTCCCTGCCAAAGCTGATGGTCGCGGCCGGCATGCTTGCCGATCTGCCCAACAAACACAGTTGAACGAGACCCCGCATGACCGAGACCGGACCGGAACCGACCGCGACCCGCATCGACCCGAAGCTGCTTGAGATCCTGGTTTGCCCGGTGACCAAGACGACGCTCGAATATGATGCGGCCAAGCAGGAGCTGATCAGCCGCGCCGCCAAGCTCGCCTATCCGATCCGCGACGGCATTCCGATCATGCTGCCGGAAGAGGCAAGGCAATTGGAGGGCTAGAAGCGTTTTCGAGCGAAGTGGATACCGGTTCGCGTGAAGAAAACGCGCTAAAACAATGATCTGGAGCAATTGAACGATCCAACCGGATCGGACATTGCTCCAGAGGCCGGTCGTCCCTACGCGGTTGCAGGCGCGAGATCCCCTTACAGAGGGTTGGCCTCCAGCCAGTCAATCACCTGCGCCGCGCTCTGCTCGGGCTGGCTGACCGGGTAGAATACGGCTTCGACCGCTCCCTCCCGCACGATCAGCGTCAGGCGCTGGATCAGCCGCATGCCCCCGGCCTCAAAAGTCGGCAGGCCCAACGCCTCGGTCAACGCGAATTGCGCGTCGCTCAGCACGGCGAAAGGCAGATGCAGCCGCGCCGCCATCTCCTGCTGATAGGCTGTCGACTGCGTGCTCAGCCCGAACACCGCCGCCCCGAGCGCCGCGAGCTCCGCATGGTGATCGCGGAAGGTGCAGGCCTGTGGCGTGCAGCCTTTCGCGCCGGGGATCACATCCCATCCAGCCGGGGAGGGCTGCCCCGGCTCGCTGGTGCGGGGATAGCCGTAGATGACCGTGCGCGGAGATGCCAAGGCTGAAAGATCGACGCTGCCGCCTTGCGTCGAGGCCAGGCGGATCGGCGGCAGGGCCAGCCCCTTCAGGCGGTGGCACAAGGTATCGTCCAGAACGGGCATGACAGCCGCTTGATTCATGGGATGGTCTCGCTGGAACAGGATGATGTGAGACGAGACGCCTCGGTCCTGGCTCGAAGCCGCGGGTCCGGGATGACGCCATGCGCCGCTAAAGCGCCTCGCCCCGCAACAGCCGCGGCGTCGCGCCGGCGAGCCCCGCCGCCTCGCGAATGAAGAAGCGCTTCAGCCCGGGCAATCGGTCGACCAGACCCAGGCCGAGATCGCGCACGAGCCTCACCGGGGTGACGTCGTTCGAGAACAAACGGTTCAGCCCGTCCGTGACCGCCCCCATCGCCACCGTGTCGAAGCGGCGCGCACGCTCATAGCCCTCGAGCACCTCGGCACTGCCGGGATCGAGCCCGAGCCGGGCTGCGTCGACGATCGCCTCGGCCAGGGCCGCGACGTCCTTCAGCCCGAGATTGAGCCCCTGCCCGGCAATCGGGTGGATGACATGGGCCGCGTCCCCAAGCAGGGCCAGCCGCTCCCCGACGAAGCGTCGCGCCACGCCGAAACCGAGCGGATGCGCGCTGATCGCGCTCTCCAGCGTGATCTCGCCGAGTTCCAGTCCAAAACGCCGCTCGATCTCGGCCAGCAGATCGGCCATGTCGAGCGAGAGCAGCGCCGGCACATTCTCCGCGGCTTCAGTCCAGACGATCGAGGAGCGATGGCCAAGCCTGCCTCCATCGGTGAGCGGCAGGATGGCGAAGGGCCCCGACGGCAGGAAATGCTCGACGGCGCGGCCGTGATGCGGCCGCTCGTGACCCAGCGTCGCCACCAGCCCGGTTTGCCGATAGGACCAGCCGACCCAGCCGATGCCGGCCTGCTCGCGCAGCTTCGAGCGCGCCCCGTCTGCCGCAACGAGCAAAGCCGCCTGGAGCCGCTCGCCGCCCGCGAATCGGAGCTCGACCTCGTCATCCCCGCTCTCGAAACGGCGCACGCTTTCACGGCGCAATACCACGCCCGCCGCGCCGCAGGCGTCGAGAAGTGCGCTCAACAGCGCCGCATTCTCGACCATATGAGCGAAGGCCTGCCCGGGTTCGACCTCGCCATCGAACGTCAGGAAGACCGGGCGCACCACATCCGGGTTGCGGCTGTCGGTGACGACCATCTCGGTCATCGGCTGGGCGGTTGCCGCGACCTTCTGCCAGATTCCCAGCGCCTCCAGCATGTTCTGCGCTGCGGCGGCAACCGCATAGGCGCGGCTGTCGGCGCGTGGGCCCTGGCTCTGCGACGGATCGGCCAGCACGATTTCGAAGCCTGCGCCGAGCGCCTGCTTCAGCGCCAGCGCCAGCGACAATCCGGCGATCCCGCCGCCCGCGATTACGATCCGGTTGCGGGCCAGGCCCAGTCCAGACGCCATTGCAACCCACTCCCCGCCCGACGGCTCTGCAGAAGGCGCGCCGGCTTGACGACGCGCGATGCGTCGGTGCTGATGCAGCATAAACTGCGATCGCGCCCGCCCGAAGAGCCTTCAGACCATGTCACAGATCAGCGACTCCCTGTTGTCGATTCTCGACCTTGAGCCGCTCGAACGCAATCTGTTCCGGGGTCGCAGCCCCAAGGTCGGCTGGCAGCGCGTCTTCGGCGGTCAGGTGATCGGCCAGGCGCTCTACGCCGCCTGCAAGACGGTGGAGGACCGCCAGCCGCACTCGCTGCACGCCTATTTCTTGCTCCCGGGCGACCCCGAGATTCCGATCGTCTACGAGGTCGACCGGCTGCGCGACGGCCGCTCCTTCACCACGCGGCGCGTGCTGGCGATCCAGAAGGGCGAGGCGATCTTCGCCATGTCCGCCTCCTTCCATGCCGCGGAGGAGGGTTTCGAGCACCAGATGCCGATGCCCGACGTGCCGATGCCGGAGGATCTGCCCGACCGCGAGACCATGAAGCGCAGCGTGCTGCCGCATATGCCCGACGCCGTGCGGGCCTACTACCAGCGCGAAAGGCCAATCGAGATCAGGCCGGTCGAATTGGCGCGCTATGCCAGCGGCGGCAAGATGGAGCCGAAATTCAACGTCTGGATCAAGGCGATGCAGCCCTTGCCCGACGAACCGGCGATCCACCAGAGCGTCCTCGCCTATGCCTCTGACCTGATGCTGCTCGATTCGAGTCTGATCGCGCATGGCAGGAACGTTTTCGACAAGCAGATCCAGGGCGCCAGCCTCGACCATGCGCTCTGGTTCCACCGGCCCTTCCGCGCCGACGAGTGGCTCCTCTATGCCCAGGACAGTCCCTCGACCTCGGGTGCGCGCGGCTTTTCACGCGGCCTCATCTTCAACCGGGACGGCAAGCTGGTCGCTTCGGTTGCACAGGAAGGACTGATTCGTCCGAGGCCGGACATGGCATGAGCGCTTTCTGAGCATCAGCCCAATAAATCATCATTTGCATATTTATTGATCAGGCTTGGCGACCTCATCGCCGGCGCATTCGCTGATTCGCGAATTCAACCCCCGGTGTGACCGCGGGGCAGTTGGCACGCGCCTTGAATTGGCGGTTCCCGACGTGCGCCGAAACTCTCACAGGTGCGCGAGGCGCAACAAGATCGCCGGGGCTGACTTCCGGGCGGCGTAAACGGGGAAACCCTGCAATGAAGATCGTGATGGCTATCATCAAGCCGTTCAAGCTGGAGGAGGTGCGCGACGGGCTCACCGCCATCGGCGTGCACGGCCTGACCGTGACCGAGGTGAAGGGCTATGGCCGCCAGAAGGGCCACACGGAAATCTACCGTGGCGCCGAATACGCGGTGAGCTTCCTGCCGAAGATCAAGATCGAGGTCGCCGTGTCCGACGAGCTCGTCGGCAAGGTGATCGACGCGATCACCGCCGCCGCGCGCACCGGCCAGATCGGTGACGGCAAGATCTTCGTTTCGTCGATCGAGAAAGCCGTGCGCATCCGCACCGGCGAAACCGACGGCGACGCCCTCTGAGCCAGCGATCCTTCAGGAGTTTCCAACGATGAATTTCAAGACCCTCAGCCGGGCCGGACTTGTCGGGCTGGCGCTCGCGGCGGCCGCTGGCACCGCGCTCGCGCAGGCTCCGGCCACCCCTCCCGCGCCCGTTCCCAACAAGGGCGACGTCGCCTTCATGATGAGCTCGACGGTCCTCGTCCTGCTCATGACCATTCCCGGCCTCGCGCTGTTCTATGGCGGTCTCGTCCGCAGTAAGAACATGCTCTCCGTGCTGACGCAGGTCTTCGCGATCGTCTGCATCGTCTGCCTGCTCTGGGTGTTCTACGGCTACTCGCTCGCCTTCACCAATGGCGGCAGCCTGAACGACTATGTCGGCGGCTTCTCCAAGGCCTTCCTGAAGGGCATCGATCCGAACTCGACGGCCGCGACCTTCTCCAACGGCGTCGTCATTCCGGAATATGTCTATATCTGCTTCCAGATGACCTTTGCCTGCATCACGCCGGCCCTCATCGTCGGCGCCTTCGCCGAGCGCATGAAGTTCTCGGCGCTGCTGCTCTTCAGCGTGCTCTGGGCCACCTTCATCTATTTCCCGATGGCCCATATGGTCTGGTACTGGGGCGGCCCCGACGTTGTCGGCACCGCCGCCAAGGCGCTGGCTGACGCCGGGGCAGACGGCAAGGTTGCGGCCCAGGCCGCGCTCGACGCCGTCAACGCCGATGCCGGCATGCTCTTCAAATGGGGCGCGCTCGACTTCGCCGGCGGCACCGTCGTGCACATCAATGCCGGCATTGCGGGCCTGGTCGGCTGCCTGCTGCTCGGCAAGCGCATCGGCTACGGCAAGGAGCTGATGGCTCCCCACTCGCTCACCATGACGCTGATCGGCGGCGCCCTGCTCTGGGTCGGCTGGTTCGGCTTCAACGCCGGCTCCAACCTGGAAGCCAACGGCACCGCCGCGCTCGCCATGGTCAACACCTTCGTCGCCACGGCGGCGGCGGCAGTCGGCTGGCTCTTCGTGGAATGGGCCGTCAAGGGCAAGCCCTCGATGCTCGGCATGGTCTCGGGTGCGGTCGCGGGCCTTGTCGCGGTCACCCCCGCCGCCGGCTTTGCCGGCCCGATGGGTTCGATCATTCTGGGCCTTGTCGCCGGCGTCGTCTGCTTCGTCTTCTGCTCCACCGTCAAGAACGCGCTGGGCTATGACGACTCGCTCGACGTCTTCGGCATCCACTGCGTCGGCGGCATCATCGGCGCCCTGGCGACCGGCATCCTGGTGAACGTCGATCTCGGCGGCGTCGGTATCCCGGACTACTCCTCGAAGCCCGGTGAGCTTGCCGTCGGCGCCTATGTGCTGGGCGATGCCTTCCTGGCGCAGGCCAAGGCCGTGCTGTTCACGCTGGTGTTCAGCGGCGTCGGCTCGCTGATCCTCTACAAGATCGTCGACGTCATCGTCGGCCTGCGCGTCGCCCCCGATCAGGAGCGCGAAGGCCTTGACATCGCCGAGCATGGCGAGCGCGCCTACCACGACTGAGCGGCTCTCGCCTCGACGTCTCACGTGAAACAACCCCGGCGGGAAACCGCCGGGGCTTTTTGTTGCGACGGCGCATGTGCCCAGCCGCGTACCGCCGCCCGTGCAAGGTTAAGCGGGTCTTAACCTCACCTTCCTAACGTGACCGGACAGGCCCGACTCTGGCGGCCGGAAGCCCGAAGCACGACACCAGCATGCGCACGATCCGACGTTCCTCCTCGCTGATGGACCGCCTGCCCGATCCGGTGCGGGAGTTCCTGTCGCGGCGCGCGGCGGAGCTCGTCGGGCTCGGCCTGCTCGCCCTGACATCGGCGATCGCGATCGCGCTCGCGACCTGGTCGGTCGACGACCCCAGCATCAACAACGCCACCAGCGGTGCCGTCAGGAACTGGCTCGGCCGTCCCGGTGCCATGGTCGCCGATCTGTTGATGCAATTGATCGGGCTCGGCGTCATCGCCCTGCTGTTCCCGCCGGTGATCTGGGCGCTGCGGCTGGTGCGTTTCCATCTGTTCGATCGCGGCGCGCTCAAGCTCGGCCTCTGGGTCGTCGGCATCGTCGCCACCGGCGCGGTCGCCAGCGCGCTACCCGCCACGCCGCGCTGGCCGCTGCCGACCGGCATGGGCGGCGTCATCGGCGACGGCCTGCTGTTCGGCACCCGTAACCTCGTTGGCATCGCCGGCAATGCGCTGAGCGGCCTCGTCGGTTTCCTCTATGCCGGCATCTCGATCCTTGCGATCACGGCCGCGGCCGGCTTCGGCTTCGTCACCGACGAGGATCCGATCGCCGAGAACGAGGATGAGGACGAATCCTGGAGCGAGAGCGAGGACCGTCGCGACGACGAACCCGGCATCGCGGTCATCCTGATCGGCTGGCTCGCCCATGGCGCGATGTCGCTCAGGGGCATGATCCTGCGCCGTCTGCCGCAGGCGCCTGAGCCACTGGTCAATACAGGCCCGGCCGCCTCGGCCCCCGTGCCCGGCCGCGTCCGCCGCGAGCCGCAATTCGGCGAGGCTGCACCGCGTGCCGCGAACCCGCCTTTCGCGCCCGAGCCCCTGCCCGTTTCGCGCCCGCCGCGGCCCGTTGCGCTCGGCCTGCCCGAGGACGACGACGAGCCGCAGGATCTGCGCGATCTCAACGCACCGCGCGTCACCGCGCCTGCGGTCGCGCCCAAGCCGGGAAAGCGCATGCAGCGCGAGGCCCAGCCCTCGCTGCTCGACCGCGACCAGTTCGAACTGCCGCCGCTGACCTATCTGTCGGAACCCAAGAAACTGCCCGCCAACGCGATCTCGACCGACGCGCTGGAGCAGAATGCCACCTTGCTCGAAGGCGTGCTCGAGGATTTCGGCGTACGCGGCGAGATCACCCAGGTTCGCCCCGGCCCTGTGGTGACGCTTTACGAGCTGGAGCCTGCGCCGGGCACCAAATCCTCGCGGGTCATTTCGCTGGCCGACGACATCGCCCGCTCGATGAGCGCGATCGCAGCCCGCGTCGCCGTGATTCCGGGCAAGAACGCCATCGGCATCGAACTGCCCAATGCCAAGCGCGAGACCGTCTTCCTGCGCGAATTGCTGGCGAGCCAGGATTTCGAGAGCTCCA
>NZ_PQFZ01000027.1 GCF_002917105.1 Allobosea psychrotolerans | reverse complement strand
GAGGAGATCACGGCAGCCTGCCGCGAGCAGGATGTCGGCTCGACGCAGATCAACCAGGCGATCCAGCAGCTCGACAAGGTCACGCAGCAGAACGCAGCCGCCTCCGAGGAGGTCTCCGCCACCTCCGAGGAGCTCGCAGCCCAAGCCGAGCAGCTCCAGACGACAATCGCATTCTTCAGGATCGACGATCACGGCGGGCGCGCGGCGCCGGTGCGGCCGGCTAACGTCGACAAGGCGGTCAAGCAGCTGCGTGGCAAGGCGTCCAGCATGGCCGCCGCGATCCAGCCGAGGAAGGCGCCTGTCCGCGCCGCGAAAAAGGTCGCCAATGGCGGCTTCGCCTTTGAGCTGGATGGTGGCGAGGACCAGCAGGACGCCGCCTTCCACCGGGCCTGACGAGGCTGAGGCCCGGCTCCGCCAGTCGCGGGGCCGGGCGGCTGCCGGTCCCTCTCATTTCTGCATTTCCCAAGAGGTCATCATGGCTGATACCGCCCAATATCTGACGCTCGGCATAGACAAGGAACTGTTCGGCATCGACATCCGTAACGTCCGGGAAATCCTCGACATGCGGCCGATCTCGAAGTTGCCCCATGCCCCCGATTTCCTGCTGGGCATGATCGACGTGCGTGGCGCCGGCTATCCCATCGTCGATCTGCGCACCAAGCTCGGACTGCCGCGCGCCGAGCCGACGGACGCCACCCGCATCATCATCCTGGACGTGCCCGTCAAGGGCCGTACGATGGGCGTGGGCTTCGTCGCCGATCGCGTCTTCGAGGTGACCGGGCTCGACGCCGACCAGACGGAAGCCGCCCCCGATGTCGGCGGCCGCTGGAAATCGAGCTACATCGCCGGCATCGGACGCAAGGGCGAGGCCTTCATCGTCGTGTTCGATCTCGAACGGCTGATGGCGAGCGACGATCTGCCCGGCTTCGCTGCGTCATCCGCCGAAGAGGCCGCCTGACCGATGAAGCAGCCGCATCCCGAAGCTTTCGACCGCCTCAACGACAGGCATTTCGCCGCAATTGCCGAGGTCATCGAGACGCGCGTCGGCATCAAGCTGCCGCAGACGAAGCGGACGATGGTGGAGGGGCGCCTGCGCAAGCGTCTGCGCGCGCTCGGTCTCGCCAACCTGACGGCCTATGGCGATCTGCTGTTCAAGAAGAACGGGCTCGACGCCGAGCTGGTCAATCTCATCGACTGCGTCACCACGAACAAGACCGACTTCTTTCGCGAGCCCAGCCATTTCGAATTCCTGCGCGACGTCGCGGTGCCACAGCTCGCCCGCCAGCGCGGGGAGCGACCGCTCAATCTTAAGATCTGGAGTGCAGCCTGCTCTACCGGGGCGGAGGCTTACACGATGGCGATGGTGCTGCAGGATCTGGTCAATGCAGGCAAGCCACTGCGCTTCTCGATTCTCGGCACCGATATCTCGACCGAGGTGCTGCGCGATGCGCGCACGGCGATCTATCCGCGCGAGTTCGTCGCTCCTGTTCCCGCGGCCATGCAGCAGCGCTATCTGATGCGGGCGAAGAATCCGCGCGAGGATGTCGTGAGGATCGCGCCCGAGCTGCGTCGCACCGTCAACTTCGAGCGGCTCAACCTGATGGACGAGAGCTATCCGTTCGACCGCGACGTCGATGTGATCTTCTGCCGCAATGTGCTGATCTATTTCGACAAACCGACGCAGCAGGCCGTGATCGCTCGCCTGGTGTCGCACCTGCGCCCGGGCGGCTATCTCATGCTCGGCCATTCGGAATCGATGGCCGGCAGCGGCGTTCCCGGGCTGCAATCCGTGGCGCCCACGACCTATCAGGTCGCTCAGGCCGTCGCCAGGAGGATTGCAGCATGACCCGCAAGCCCATCCGCGTCCTCATCGTCGATGATTCTGCCTCCGTGCGCCAGGTCCTCAGCACGATCCTGAGCGAGGAACCCGGCATCGAGGTGATGGGGACGGCGGCCGACGCCTTCGCCGCTGCGCGCCGCCTGCAGACCGAACTCCCCGACGTCATGATCCTCGATATCGAGATGCCGGGCATGGACGGCCTGACCTTCCTGCGCAAGATCATGGCGCAGCGGCCGATCCCCGTGATCATCTGCTCCACCTTGACCGAGGCCGGTTCCAAGGCGCTGTTCGATGCGCTTGAGGCCGGTGCGGTCGACGTCCTGCCCAAGCCGCGGATCGACACGCGCAACGCCTTGATGGAGACCGCCGATCGCTTGCGCCATGCCGTGCGGGCGGCGGCGCAGGCTCGTTTGCGGCCGCGCGAGGCGCGCATGCAGATTGAGAAGAAGCTCACCGCCGACGTCATGATGCCGCCGCCGGTGCCGGGGCGCGTGCGCCATGCGACCGATCGCATCATCTGCATCGGGATTTCGACGGGCGGCACGGAGACGCTGCGCGAGGTCCTGCAGCAGCTGCCGGCGAATTGCCCCGGCATGGCCGTGGTCCAGCACATGCCCGAGAAGTTCACGCTTGCCTTCGCCAACCGCCTCAACGGCATCTGCGCCATGGAGGTGAAGGAGGCCGAGGATGGCGACGAGGTCTCCACCGGCCGCGTCCTGATCGCGCCGGGCAACCGGCACATGCTGCTGCAGCGCGCCGGCACGCAGTATCGCGTCGCCATCAAGGACGGCCCGCCCGTCTCGCGCCATCGTCCCTCGGTCGATGTGCTCTTCCGTTCCGCAGCGCAATATGCCGGTGCCAACGCGCTCGGCCTGATCATGACCGGCATGGGCGATGACGGCGCGCGCGGCCTGCTCGAAATGCGCAAGGCCGGCGCCAGGACCTTGGCGCAGGACGAGGAGAGTTGCGTCGTCTTCGGCATGCCCAAGGAAGCGATCGATCTCGGCGCGGCCGAGCGCATCGTCAAGCTCTCGCGGGTGCCGCAGGAGATCATGGCATGGCCGCAATCGGGCCTGTCCGGCGTCGCCGAGACCGCGCGCAGCGCTTGAATCAGTTTTGGATTGGATTGGGTTGGGGTTGAGTGCGTGATGGTCATCAAGGACGGTGCGGGCCTGCCGAGGCTGATCCATTCGCTCGAGACGAGCGCGCGGGAGATCGACCAGACATTTGCGCGTGCAGGTAGCCAGCTTGGCGAGGGCCTCAGCCTGTTCGAGACCTTGAAGGAGCGGCTGTCGACCTTGTCGAGCGAACTGGCCGGCAGCGAGATCGCCCAGGCTGGCGCGGCCCTGGCCGGGCTCGCTGGCGAGTTGCGAGCGATCAACGACGGCCTTCAGGGCGAGACGGCGACGTTGCGCGAGCTGGCGACGCATGGCAACGCGGCATCCCAGGCGCTGGATCGCCTGCTCGACCATATGCGCTTGATCACGATCCTCGCCCGCAGCGCCCGCATCGAGGCCGTTTCGATCCAGGCCGCGGGGCGCGATTTCGGTGACTTCACCAGCGAGATCATGACATTGACGACGCAGGCGCAGCGCACCATCCAGGCTTGCGCCCGCGATTATGAACGCCTGGGCAGCCTGCTCGGCTCGGCGCTCGCGGCGCAGCGCGATTTCGACGGACATTACGGCCACGCTCTCGCGGACCTGGCGACCAATCTGGAGCAGACGCTTGCCATCGTGGCGGAGCGCCAGCAACGCAGCGTCGCGCTGACGCATGATGCCGCGGCCCATTCCGGCAGGATCGCGGCCGCGGCCGGTGGCGCGATCATCGCCTTGCAATCAGGCGACAGCATCAGGCAGCGGCTCGAGCATGCGCTCGCGGCCCTGCGGCTGGTCGGCACGCTCACGGAGGGGACAGGCATTGGCGCCGGATTGAGCGAAGGCGAAAGACGGGCGGGCATTCTGGCGCTGCGCCGCCTGCAGTCGGCTCAGCTTCGGGAGAGCGCGGCCACGCTCGGCGGCGATGCCGAGGCGATCGAGGCGGCGCTGGCGCTGCTCGCCGGCGACACGGTCGGCCTGCTCGACCTCGTGCGTTCGCTGTATCAGGGGGACGGTGCCAGCTCCGCCTCCTTCCTTTCCGATCTCGAAGCCGATCTGGCGCAGGCCTCCGATCTGCTCGGCAAATGCGATCGGGCGCGTTCCGGGGTCGATCGCGTCACTGAGGTCCTCGCGACAGTGCTCGAAACCTGCCAGCAGACGGTCGCCAATCTGGCCGACACCGTGACCAGCATCGTGCTCATCGGCATGAATGCGGGCCTGCGCGCGGCCCGTGTCGGCACGGGTGGGCGCAGCCTCGTCGTCATCGCCCAGGAGCTGAAACTCGCCGCTGACCAGATCGCCGGCGACGCCGATCGGCTGGCGCCGACCTTTGCGCGGATGCAGGTCGCCGCGGCTGGCCTCAAAGGCGATGGCAGGCTCGATGCCGCTCATTTCGCCGCGCTCGATCAGGCGATGCGCGGTTCGCTGTCCGCCATGCGCCAGACGGGCGATCGTCTTGGCGCGACGCTCGATCAGTTGACGCGGGAGGGCGGCGGTTTCTGTACCGTTCTTGCCGAGGCGAGGCTGTCCTTCTCCAATGCCGGCGCGATGAGCGATCTGATCGCCTCCGCGGCCGACGAACTCGCCCGTTCCGCGGCGGATGAGGAGCTCGATCAGGGGGCGGTGGCCTGCCTGCGCGACCTGTTCCAGCAGCATGTCTGGCCGAGCTACACCATGGCTGCCGAGCGCGCGATCCATAAGGCGGTGATGGCTGAGTGCGGTATTCCGGATCAGGAAGCGGCGGCCGCCGTCGCTGCGGCGCCCGCGGATGCGCTGGACGAATTCATCTTCTGAGCGGAGATCCTTGCGGCCGCGGCATTGTCATGTGACCGCCGCGAGCGGCAAACGCTGTCGATGCGCCAGCATGAGCAGGTGCTTTTTCGGGTCGGTGTGAAGCTGCCGCACTTGCCGCGCTGCGAGCACCTGTCGCGGCTTGTGACGGCAGAGCGGTTCCAGCAATATCGTGCCGGCGTGCATGAGCCGCCAAACGGTGTGCGGACAGGTGCCGTCTTGCCGATCGCGGCGCGAATGTTGGGCGCTCTGAATCGTTTGTGACGGCTTTGATGACAAGATGTCATCTGTCTGTCACACAGAAGGTGTTCTGACGGGGCCGCTGAACATGCGATCCAGAGAGGACATCTCAATGCGCAAAATTCTCATTCTCGCCGCCGCTTCGATCGGTCTGTCCGGTGCCGTCCAGGCTGCCGACATCACCGGCGCCGGCGCGACCTTCCCCTTCCCGATCTACGCCAAATGGGCTGAAGCCTATAAGAAGGAGACCAATATCGGTCTCAACTATCAGTCGATCGGCTCCGGCGGCGGCATTCGCCAGATCAAGGCCAAGACGGTCGCCTTCGGCGCCACCGACGCCCCGCTGAAGGGCGAGGACCTGACCAAGGAAGGTCTGATCCAGTTCCCGACCGTGATGGGCGGTGTCGTTCCCGCGATCAACATCGCCGGCGTCGAGGCCGGCAAGCTGAAGCTCACGGGCCAGCTCATCGCCGAAATCTATCTCGGCGACATCAAGAAGTGGAATGATCCCAAGATCGCCGCGCTCAATGCCGGCGTGACCCTGCCCGACGCCAGCATCAACCCGGTCTATCGTTCGGACGGCTCGGGCACGACCTTCGTCTGGACCGATTATCTGTCGCGCGTCTCGCCTGACTGGAAGACCAAGATCGGCGCCAACCAGTCGGTCCAGTGGCCGGTCGGCATCGGCGGCAAGGGCAACGAGGGCGTCTCCGCTTCGGTCAAGCAGGTCGCCAACTCGATCGGCTATGTCGAATACGCCTATGCCAAGCAGAACAAGCTCGCCTATGCGCTGGTCCAGAACGCCGACGGCAACTATCCCGCGCCCGACGACAAGGCCTTCCAGGCTGCCGCCGCCAACGCCAACTGGAACGAAGCTCCCGGTTTCGGCATCTCGCTGAACAATCAGAAGGGCGCGCAGGCCTGGCCGATCACCTCGGCGACCTTCATCCTCGTCCACGCCAAGCCCGAGAAGCCGGAAGAGGCGCAGGCCGCGCTGAAGTTCTTCGACTGGGCCTATAAGAGCGGCGACGCGCTCGCGACCGGCATCGACTACGTGCCGCTGCCGGGCAACGTCAAGGACATGGTCCGCGCTGCCTGGAAGGGCGTCGTCGACAACTCCGGCAAGCCGATCTTCTGATCGCTTGCCGTCATGGCCGGGCCTGGCCCGGCCATCTCATTCAGGAGGCGCAGCCCCGGCTTTCCCGGGCCTGCGTTTCGCTCCGCCCAGGAATGACGGACAACCCACGCTACCGGAGCCCCGCGGATGACCGCCGTGACCCAGACGATGCCCGCTGCTGCCGCGCCGCTGCGCAAGACCCCCAAGGGCACGTTCGACATCGTCTTCCGCAATGCCAGCTTCCTGGCCGCGCTGTTCGTGCTGGTGCTGCTCGCCGGCATCATGCTGTCGATGGTCGTCGGCGGCTGGCCCGCCTTCCGCGAATTCGGCTTCGGCTTCATCACCTCCAGCGTCTGGGACACCCAGAACGACCAGTACGGCGCCTGGCCGGCTATCGTCGGAACGCTCTCGACCGCGCTGATCGCACTCGTCATCGGCGTGCCGCTCTCGCTGGGCATCGCGGTTTATCTGACGCAGCTCGCCCCGCCCTGGTTCAAGCAGCCGGTCGCGACCGCCATCGAGTTGCTCGCCGCCGTGCCCTCGATCATCTATGGCATGTGGGGCCTGTTCGTCTTCGTGCCGCTCTTCGCCGCCTATGTTCAGGTGCCGCTCTCCAACATCGTCGAAGGCCTGCCGCTCGTCGGCACGGTGCTCTACTCGCGCTCGCCCTCGGGGCTCGGCATCTTCACCGCCGGCATCATCCTCGCCTTCATGATCATCCCCTTCATCGCCTCGATCACGCGCGACATGCTGGAGCAGATCCCCTCCGTGCTGCGCGAGAGCGCTTATGGCATCGGGGCGACGACCTGGGAGGTCGTGCGCCATGTCCTGGTGCCTCAGGCCGGCGTCTCGATCATCGGCGCTGTCATGCTCGGCCTTGGCCGCGCGCTCGGCGAGACCATGGCGGTGACCTTCGTCGTCGGCAACGCCAACCGGCTCTCGGCCTCGATCCTGGATCCGGGCTCGACCATCGCCTCGCGCATCGCCAATGAGTTCAACGAGGCGCTCGGCCTGCAGCTCAACGCGCTGATTGCGCTCGGCTGCATCCTGTTCTTCGTCACCTTCGTCGTCCTCGTCATCGCGCGCATCCTCGTCTCGCGCGTCAAGACCTACTGATAAGGCAGGCCGATCATGAGCATGACGACCCCCTCCGTCGGATCCCAGACACCTCGTGCCGAATGGGGCCGCGTGCGCGCCTCGCGCCGCACCGCCGACAAGGCGATGAAGCTGATCGCCACCGGCTTCACCTTCCTCGCCATCTTCGTGCTGTTCTGGATTCTCGGCATGCTGATCGTGAAGGGCGTCGGCGGGCTTTCGCTCGCCACCTTCACCCAGGTCACGCCCGGCCCCGGTTCCGAAGGGGGCGGCCTTGCCAACGCCATCGTCGGCTCGATCGTGCTGACCTTCCTCGGCATCGTGGTGGCGACGCCGATCGGCGTGCTCGCCGGCACCTATCTCGCCGAATATGGCAAGGGCTCGCAGCTCGCCAATCTGATCCGCTTCATCAACGACATCCTGCTCTCGGCACCCTCGATCCTGATCGGCCTGTTCGTCTACGTCATCCTGGTCGAGCCCTTCCGCGGCTATTCCGGCTGGGCCGGGGGCGTCGCGCTCGGCATCATCGCCATCCCGGTCATCGTGCGCACCACCGAGGACATGCTGCGGCTGGTTCCGGGGCCGTTGCGCGAGGCCGGGGCTGCGCTCGGCGCCCCGCCCTCCGTCGTCATCACCAGCGTCACCTGGCGGGCGGCAAAGTCGGGCATGGTCACGGGTATCCTGCTGGCGCTCGCCCGCATCGCCGGCGAAACCGCGCCATTGATCTTCACCGCGCTGAACAACAATTTCTGGTTCTCGCCGACGCTCTCGGGCGGCGTCTCGAACCTGCCGGTGACGATCTACCAATTCGCCTCCGCCCCTTACGAGAACTGGCAGCAGCTCGCCTGGGCCGGTTCGCTGATCATCACCGTCTCGATCCTGCTGCTCTCGCTGATCGCGCGCCGTATCGTGCGCGGCAGCAAGTGAACAGCCATCCTGAACCCTCGTCGCGTTCGATCTGAAGGAAGAAGTCGATGCTTTCGACGCTGGAACTGAGCCCCCAAACGCTCGATGCCGAAGCCCCGGTCAGGATCGCGGTGAAGAACCTCGATTTCTACTACGGCGAGCACAAGGCGCTGAAGAACATCAATCTCGATTTCCGCGACCGCCACGTCACGGCGCTGATCGGCCCTTCGGGCTGCGGCAAGTCGACCCTGCTGCGCGTCTTCAACCGCATCTATTCGCTCTATCCCGAGCAGCGCGCGACCGGCGAAGTCATCCTCGACGGCCGCAACGTCATCTCCAACGATGTCGATGTGAACGAGTTGCGCTCGCGCATCGGCATGGTCTTCCAGAAGCCGACGCCCTTCCCGATGTCGATCTACGACAATGTCGCCTTCGGCATCCGGCTCAATGAAAAGCCGCCGAAGTCGGAACTCGACGACCGCGTCGAGGGCGCGCTGCGCCGCTCCGCCCTTTGGGACGAGGTCAAGGACAAGCTCAGGATGTCCGGCATGGGCCTCTCGGGCGGCCAGCAACAGCGCCTGTGCATCGCGCGCACCATCGCGCAGAAGCCGGAGGTTATCCTGTTCGACGAGCCGACCTCGGCGCTCGATCCGATCTCGACCGGCAAGATCGAGGATCTTCTGGAGCAGCTCAAGACCGATTTCACCATCGTCATCGTCACCCACAACATGCAGCAGGCGGCGCGTATCTCGCAGTACACCGCCTTCATGTATCTCGGCGAAGTGATCGAGTTCGCGCCGACCAACACCATCTTCATGAACCCGCACAAGAAGCAGACGCAGGACTATGTCACCGGCCGCTTCGGCTGACTGTCGAACCCTGTTTTCGCTTCCAGAGGATCCGCCGCGATGACCGAACATATCGTCCGCTCCTACGACGCCGAACTTGAGGGGCTGCGCCGCAGCCTCGCCGAGATGGGCGGCATGTCCGAGCGCATGCTCGGCGATTCCACCGTGGCGCTGGTGCGCCGCGACACCACGCTCGCCCAGAAGGTGATCAGCGCCGACCAGCGCCTCGACAATCTGCAGCGCGATGTCGAGGAGCGCGCGGTCCTGACCATCGCCCGGCGCCAGCCGCTGGCGAACGACCTGCGTGAACTGATCTCGGCGATCCGCATCGCTGCCGACATCGAGCGCGTCGGTGATCTCGCCAAGAACATCGCCAAGCGCGCAGTCGCGATCTCCGGCCAGTTCCAGCCGCCGCATCGCGCCGTGGTCGGGCTCGAGCATATGAGCCGGCTCGTCCAGGCCCAGCTCAAGGACGTGCTCGACGCCTATGCCGCGAGCAACGAGCAGAAGGCCATGGAGGTCTGGCGCCGCGACGACGAGATCGATGCGCTCTACACCTCGCTCTTCCGCGAATTGCTGACCTATATGATGGAAGATCCGCGCAACATCACCTTCTGCACGCATCTCCTGTTCTGCGCCAAGAACGTCGAGCGCATCGGCGATCACACCACCAACATCGCCGAGACGATCCATTATCTCGTCACCGGCGAGTCGCTCGACCTCAGCCGTCCCAAGCTCGACACCACCGACATCAATGTCGAGGCCACGGCCGGTCAATAACGTTCGTCATCGGAAACGCACATGCCCGCACGCATCCTGATCGTCGAGGACGAGGAGCCGCTCACGCTGCTCCTGCGCTACAATCTCGAAGCCGAGGGCTTCGAGGTCGACAGCGTCGCCCGCGGCGACGATGCCGAACTGCATCTGCGCGACCACACGCCCGACCTCGTCCTGCTCGACTGGATGCTGCCGGGCCTGTCGGGCATCGAGCTCTGCCGCCGCCTGCGTACGCGCAGGGACACCGAGCGCGTGCCGATCATCATGCTCACCGCGCGCGGCGAGGAGACCGAGCGCGTGCGCGGTCTCGCCACAGGCGCCGACGACTATGTGGTCAAGCCGTTCTCGCTGCCTGAACTGATCGCGCGCATCCAGGCGCTGCTGCGCCGGGCGAAGCCTGGCCATGTCGCTGGGCTGCTCGCGGCCGGCGATCTCGAGCTCGACCGCACGACGCGGCGCGTCCGCCGCTCCGGCGCGGAACTGCATCTTGGCCCGACCGAATTCCGCCTGCTCGAATTCCTGATGCAGGCGCCGGGCCGGGTCTATTCCCGCGCGCAGCTCCTCGACGCCGTCTGGGGGCGCGACGTCTATATCGACGAGCGCACGGTCGACGTTCATGTCGGCCGCCTGCGCAAGGCGATCACGCCCGGCGATGCCAAGGATCCGCTGCGTACGGTACGCGGTGCGGGCTACGCTTTCGACGAGACCTTTGCGCGGGGGTGATGCCGCGTCATTCTCGGGCTTGCCCCGAGAAGCTCCAGCCGCATGAAGCACCATTCGGTTCGGCATGAGATGCTCGGGTCAAGCCCGGGCATGACGATCGCGCTTGACCCGCGCGCCCGCCGGCCCCAAGCCCTCCCGATGCAAAACAAATCCATTGCGATCATCGGCGCCGGTCCGTCCGGCCTGATCGCCGCCGAGCGGCTGTCGGCCGCCGGCCACGCCGTTACGATCTATGACCGCATGCCCTCGCCGGCGCGCAAATTCCTGCTTGCCGGCCGCGGCGGGCTGAACCTGACCCATTCCGAACCGCTGGACCAGTTCCTGACGCGCTATCGCGACGCGCAGGCCTGGCTCGAACCGGCGATCCGCGCCTTCCCGCCCCAGGCCTTGCGCGACTGGGCCGATGGGCTCGGCGCCGACAGCTTCGTCGGTACGAGCGGGCGCGTCTTTCCCAGGGCGATGAAGGCCTCGCCTCTGCTGCGCGCCTGGCTGCGACGGCTGGAAGGGCAGGGCGTGAAACTCGCATCGGGCATGGGCTGGACCGGCTGGAGCGCCGACGGCGCGCTGACCTTCCGGACCCGCGACGGCGGGGTCGAAACGATCCGGCCCGGCGTGACCTTGCTGGCATTGGGCGGCGCGAGCTGGCCGCGGCTCGGTTCCGACGGCGGTTGGGTGCCGCTGCTCGCGGCGCGTGGCGTCGCCATCGCGCCATTGCTGCCCGCCAATGGCGGCTTCACCGTCGCCTGGTCGGCGATGATGCGCGAGCGCTTCAGTGGCGCGCCGCTGAAGCGCATCGTCATCCGCTTTGGCGAGCGTCAGGCCACCGGCGAGGCGATGATCGATGCCGACGGCATCGAGGGCGGCGCGGTCTATGCGCTGTCGGGCCTGCTGCGCGAGGCGATCCTGCGCGAGGGCAAGGCGGCGGTCACGCTCGATCTGCGGCCCGACATGGAGACGGCCCGCCTCGTCGAACGTCTGGCGAAGCGCCGCAAGGGCGAGACGCTGAGCAACCATCTGCGCAAGGCGGCGGGCCTGTCGCCGGTCGCGATCGCGCTCCTGCGCGAGGCGAGCCCGCGCTTGCCTGAGGACGCAGCGGCCTTGGCGACGCTGATCAAATCCGCTCCCCTGACGCTGACTGGCCTCGCCCCGATCACGCGCGCGATTTCGAGCGCCGGCGGCATCGAAGCCGGCGCGGTCGCACCCGACTTCATGCTGAAGGCGCTGCCCGGCGTCTTCGTCGCCGGCGAGATGCTGGACTGGGAAGCCCCGACCGGGGGCTACCTGCTGCAGGCCTGCTTCGCCACCGGCGTCGCGGCGGCGGCGGGGATGGAGGCTTGGCTGGCAAGGGCGTAAGTCAAGCGCGGGGAACCCTTCTCCTGCATCGAAGTCGGGTTTACCCGACTTCGACACCTTGAGTGCTGATCTCGGGCAAGCCCGAGATCAGTGAGAAGGGCAGGGATGAGGTGTCGGCCCCTTGACCAGTAAAGCGTCGAGCCAACCACACGCGACGGTGAGGCTGCGCTCCAGCGTATAACGGCCGACACCTCACCCTGCCCTCTCCTTACAGGAGAGGGTTCTTTGTTGAGGTTCCGCCACCCACCAACACAGGGGAGGAGCTCCCCGCTGGCCCCTGAAGCCGGACCTCACGCGTCGTGAGGTGAGGCCACCGCGCGCTCGTGGTCCCGGGTCCGCTCGTAGATGGCGCCGAGATCATGGCTCACCAGCATGACGGCGTCCTGGCTCAATGGCTTGGCCTGGACCGTCCCATTGGTCAGCAGGAAGAGCTGCACCAGCGCCGAGCGTCCGGCCTCGTCCAGGCCCATGACCTGCGTCAGCAGCCAGAGATCGTCGGGGAGGTCGAAATGGGACGCGACCTCCAGCAGCGGGCTGTAGCGCGGGTACCGTTCCATCAGCGTCATTAGGGTCGCCAGCGCGTTTCCAAGGTCTTGCCGTTCCTCGGTGGACAAGGGCGAATAAGTGCGCTCGTCATACATGGTTGGTTCGCCTTTCCTCGATGATGCTCGGTCCATGCCGCCGGTCGACCAGTGTCGGGGCCGCGATCCGCTTGAATGCGAGCGTGTTGCGCCAGGCCTCCTCGGTCACGCTGATCATCGTGCCGATGCAGGACATGCCGTCGATCATCGTCGGCAGGCCGAGCGGCTTGACCTCCCAGCCGAGCTCCAGGAAGCGCGGCATCCACCAGGTTTCCATCACGACGGTGATCGCGCTGAAATTCTGCTCCAGGCAGTATTCGAGCATGCCGGCGAGCACGCTGTGCAGCACGGTGGATTCGCGGCCGCGATACTCGGGAACTACGAAGATCCGGGTCCATTCGACGATGTCGGGGCCGCGCTGCAGGCCGCGGATATTGGCGAGGAAGGGAAAGACCTCGCTCATCAGATGCGGGCAGAGTGTCGGTACGAGGCGGGAGCCCCCGATCACCTTGCCGTCTTTCAGCGCCAGCAGATAGACCGCGTCCTCGGTGTCGAACTGGTCGACCTCGCGTCCGTCGGGGCGCTCCAGCTCCATCCAGCGGCGCTCCTCGACATAGATGCTGTGCCGGATACGGAAATGCTCCTCGATCTGGTCGGCATAGAGCCGGCGATTGGAGGCGTCGACGATGTGAATCATGTGCTCTTCCCCAGCGGCGTGAGGAAGAATTTTCTGCCTATCCGCGCCGGGCGGTATCCCGGTTTTCCGGGAGGGCCTGAGCTTTCATTGGGCTATAGACTAAAGTCGGATCTCGCCGCGCAGATGCGCCTCGACCACGGTGCGCGTGCGGCCCCGGGCGCCGAGCTTGCGGGCGGCGTTCTGGTAATGCGCCTCGACGGTTCCGGCGCGGATATTGAGCACCTCCGCGACACCCTCGGTCGATTTTCCGACAGCCATCCAGGTCAGGACCTCGCGCTCCCGCACGGTGAGGCGATGGCCCTGGTTGCCGTGTATGGTGGCCTCGGCCTTGGCATGGGCATAGAGCGACATAAGGTGGATGGCGGAGCGGGACTGCTTGGACAGGTCGGGTTTGTCGCCGGCCATGGTGACGACGGCCTTGAAGCCGTCCTCATTGTGGATCGGCACGCAGAAGCCGTGAACCATCTTGAAGTCGCTGGCGCGCCGCATGATCTCCTGCTGGCGCGCGCTGGCGACCTCCTGGCGATAGACCTCGTCCCAGACGAAAGGGTTCATCGTGGTCTTGCAATGCGCCGCGATCGGGTCGTCATCGGCATAGTTCTGCCGGACATAGAGCTCGAACCAGCCATCAGGCCAGCCATTCAGCAGCACGAGCGGGGCGATCCTGTCACCGGTCTCCGGCAGGCCGGTGATCAGGAAGGCATGGAAGCCGAAGCTGGCGAGCTTGTCGCGCAACGAGGTGATGATCGTCTGCGGGTCGTTGAGGCGCGCCAGCACATCGATGAAATCGAGCGCGTCTCGTCCGGTGTCGAAATGTTGTCCCGACATGCACGGTCCCCAATGGCCGCATTATAGCCGTATTGCTACAGCGTGTCTTGGGGAGTCAATGCCTCCTGCGCAATCTCAGAGCCAGAGCAGGATCTGCACGCGAGGCACGGCAAGGCGCGCCCCACAGCCTTCTCCTCCTGCCATCTCCTGTCAGCTATCCGGCCCGCCATGCGCCTTGCCCTCTCGCGCTTGGGTGGCTTCCGCCCCATATTGGCGCCATGTCCAAAACCTCCGCCCCCGACGCCAAGACGAACGACGCCAAGACGAAGCCTGCGAAAAAGCCGGCCAGCGCACGCACGCCCAAATCCAAGGCCTCGCGCCAGGAATTGAAGCCGCTGGAAGGCTATCTCGCCGATCTGCTCAACCCTGCGATCAACCGCGGCAATGCGGTCCCGGGCGGCGCCGCCGGCTTTTCCGACGCGCCGCAGGCCGGCTACGAAGCAAGGCCCCGCCAGGACGAAAGACCTGGCGATGGCGCGCCGAAGAAGAAAATCGGCAAGAAGGCCGATTCCGCCTTTGACGGCGTCGAGGGCGAGACCGCCGCGAGCCTGACGGCGCAGTCGCTGCAGATGCTGCTGGAGACCGGCAGCCCCTTCATCGATCCCGGCAAGGCCTGGACGCCGCATCGCCCGCCGCGCCCCGAAAAATCCGAAGGCGGCATCCGCTTCCGCATGAATTCGGAATACGAGCCGGCCGGCGACCAGCCGACCGCGATCGCCGATCTCGTCGAGGGCATCGCGCGCCAGGAGCGCGACCAGGTCCTGCTCGGCGTCACCGGCTCCGGCAAGACCTTCACCATGGCGCAGGTCATCGAGAAGACGCAGCGTCCCGCCCTGATCCTGGCGCCGAACAAGACGCTGGCCGCGCAGCTCTATGGCGAGTTCAAGAGCTTCTTCCCCGATAATGCGGTCGAGTATTTCGTCTCCTATTACGACTACTACCAGCCCGAGGCCTATGTGCCGCGTTCGGACACCTTCATCGAGAAGGAAAGCTCGATCAACGAGCAGATCGACCGCATGCGCCACTCCGCCACGCGCTCGCTGCTGGAGCGCGACGACGTCATCATCGTAGCCAGCGTCTCCTGCATCTACGGTATCGGCTCGGTCGAGACCTATACGGCGATGACCTTCGGCATCAAGCTGGGCGAGCGCATCGAGCAGCGCCAGCTCATCGCCGATCTCGTCGCCCTGCAATACAAGCGCACGCTCGGCGATTTCGCCCGTGGCTCCTTCCGCGTGCGCGGCGATGTCATCGAACTCTTCCCGGCGCACTATGAGGACCGCGCCTGGCGCATCGGCCTGTTCGGCGACGAGGTCGAGCAGATCTCGGAATTCGATCCGTTGACCGGCCAGAAGACCGCCGACCTCGAATTCGTCAAGGTCTACGGCAATTCGCACTACACCACGCCGCGCCCGACGCTGACCCAGGCCGTCAAGTCGATCAAGGAGGAGCTGCGTGGCCGCCTCGACGAGCTCAACAGGATGGGCCGCTATCTCGAGGCGCAACGGCTCGACCAGCGCTGCACCTTCGACATCGAGATGATCGAGGCCACCGGCTCCTGCAACGGCATCGAGAACTATTCGCGCTATCTCACCGGCCGCAAGCCGGGCGAGCCGCCGCCGACCCTGTTCGAATATCTGCCCGACAATGCGCTGGTCTTCACCGATGAGAGCCATGTCACCGTGCCGCAGATCGGCGGCATGTATCGCGGCGACTTTCGACGCAAGGCGACTTTGGCGGAATACGGCTTCCGCCTGCCCTCCTGCATGGACAACCGGCCGCTGCGCTTCGAGGAATGGGACGCGATGCGCCCGCAATCGGTGCATGTCTCGGCCACCCCCGGCAATTGGGAGATGGAGCGCACCGGCGGCGTCTTCACCGAGCAGGTCATCCGCCCCACCGGCCTGATCGACCCGCCGGTCGAGATCCGCCCCGCCAAGCATCAGGTCGCCGACCTCCTGGACGAGATCAAGGAGGTCTCGGCCAAGGGCTACCGCACCCTCGTCACCGTGCTGACCAAGCGCATGGCCGAGGATTTGACCGAGTATCTCCACGAGAACGGCGTGCGTGTCCGCTACATGCATTCCGACATCGACACGATCGAGCGCATCGAGATCCTGCGCGATCTCCGCCTTGGAGCCTTCGATGTGCTCGTCGGCATCAACCTGCTGCGTGAGGGCCTCGACATTCCCGAATGCGGTTTCGTCGCCATTCTCGACGCCGACAAGGAGGGCTTCCTGCGTTCGGAAACCTCGTTGATCCAGACCATCGGCCGCGCCGCCCGCAATGTCGACGGCCGCGTCATCCTCTATGCCGACCACATCACCGGCTCGATGGAACGGGCGATCGCCGAGACCAATCGCCGCCGCGAGAAGCAGGAGGCCTACAACGCCGCCCATGGCATCACGCCGCAATCGATCAAGCGCGCCATCGGCGACATTCTGGGCTCGGTCTATGAGCGCGACCACGTCACGGTCGATGCCGGCATGGGCACGCCGATCGCAGGCCACAATTTCAAGGCGGCCCTGGCCGATCTCGAAAAGCGCATGCGCGAAGCCGCCGCCGATCTCGAATTCGAGACCGCCGCGCGTCTGCGCGACGAGATCAAGCGCCTCCAGGCGACCGAGCTCGCCATCTCAGACGACCCGCTCGCCCGCCAGGGCGATGTCGAGGCCTCGGCCGGCAAATACAAGGGCGAGCGCTCCTATGGCGCCAGCGCCAACCTGCCGACGCGGGCGCGCAAGCCGACCGATGCCGATATGGGGCCGCATAACTGGGGCGGCGGAGAGGCCAAGCCGGTGGCACGACCGAAGAAGCCGACGCTCGACGAGATGGGGCCAAGGCCGGATTCGCGCCCGCTGGGGGCTGGGGAGGGAAAGGCGAAGAGGCGGGGCAGGCGGTAGGGTCGGGAGTCTTTCCGCGCGCTTCCCGTCATGCCCGCCACAAGCGCGAGCATGAGAGGCGCGGGGAACCCTTCTCCTGCATCGAAGTCGGGTCTACCCGACTTCGACACTCTGGGTGCTGAACTCGGGCAAGCCCGAGTTCAGTGAGAAGGGCAGGGATGAGGTGTCGGCCCCTGGGCCAGTCAAGCGCAGAGCTAACCGCACGCGGCGGTGAGGCCGCGCCCCAGCGGATAATGGCCTACACCTCACCCCGCCCTCTCCTTGCAGGAGAGGGTTCTCTATCGAGGCTCCGGCGCCATTCAAAACGGGCGTGGGGACACCATTCCCCCAAAACAAAAAAGGCCCGGCCTTTCGGCCGGGCCCTCCGTCAAAGCTGGAGCTCACCAGCGGTCGCGGTCGCGATAGCCATGGGCCGGGGCCCAGGGCGGCGGGCCGCCACGGTGGCGGCCATAGCCGCGATCATAGCCGCGATCGTAATGGCGGTAGCCGCGCCGGGCCTGCATCTCCTGGGTCCGCTGGATCTCCCACATGCGGTGCTCGCGGTTGTGCCTGGCATAGCCGACTTCGACCTTGTCGAGCGCGCTCGCGCCGGTGAAGGCCTCGCTCGCTGCCGCGGGTGTCGCGGCCGCCCCCAGTGCAATGGCCGCGGCGATCAGAAAGTGACGCATGAGTTCCTCCTGGTTTTTCTCAATGCCGTACTAGAGCAGGCCAAGTTGAAACGGATGCTGAACGAAAAGGTTCAGTGCCGTTCATCTTCGCGGCGCGCCGCTTAGAGCTTTTTTTGAGCGAAGTTCCGCTGGATAGCGTGAAGAAACACGTTATAACAAAGGGCTAGAGCAATTTAACGATCCGATCGGCTCGGACATTATTCTAGCTGGCGTGCCGCGCCATAACGACGTCCTCTCCGGGGAACCGACGCGCCGCCTCCAGCTCGGCCAATAGCGCCGCCCCGGACCAGGCCGGGCGCTCGGGGCTCACTTCCGCCGCATGGATCAGCGCCACCAGGCGCGCGTTCACCGGGGCCTTGCGACCGTGGCGCGCGGCAAGGCGGACGACCTCGCCATTGATCCAGTCGATCTCGCTCGGCCGCCCGGCGGCAAGATCGTCCGACATCGAGGAGCGCGCCGTCGGGTCGATGGCGAGCATGCGGGCGGCCAACCGGGCGAAGAGCCAGTCGGGCGTATCGAGCAGGCGCGGGATCCAGCGCGCCGGCAGCGGTGTCAATCGGGCCGGACGCAGTCCGGTTTCGTCGAGGAGCGCCAGCGCCTCCGCCTGGGCCAGCGCCAGGCAGCGCCGATAGGTCCGCAGCGAGAGTTCCTCGCGCAATGGCCGGTTCGCCAGCGCGTTGACGGCGTTGTTGAGGTTGAGGAGCAGCTTGGCCCATTGCACCGGCAGCATGTTGCGGTGCTGTTCCAGCGGCAACCCGGCGTTGGTGAAGGCTGGCAGGAAGGGCGCCAACGCCACATCCTCGGCGATGGCGAGCACGCCCGCCGAGGCCTGGTGGAAGGCGCCCGGACCGGGCGAGACCACGTTGAACGGCACCATGCCGGCGAGAACGGTTCGGCCGGGCAGGGCGGCGCGCAGCGTCTCGGCATGGCCGAGCCCGTTCTGGAAGCTCACCACTACCGCGCCCGGCCGCAACACCGGGGCGAGCTCCGCCGCGACCGTGCCCGTCGCCATCGATTTCACCGTGACCAGCACGAGATCGGCCGTGGCGGCACCCGCCGGCCCGGTCGCCATGGCGATGCCCTGCGGCGGAACGCGCCAGCGCCCGCCGTGGAGATCAGTCAGCGTCAGCCCATGTTCGGCCAGCTCGTCGGCGCTGCGCGGGCGGCCGACGAAGCCGAGATCGGCCCCGGCCGCCAGCAACCGCCCGCCGAGATAGCAGCCGATCGCGCCGGCGCCGTAGACACAAATCCTGGCCATGCGCTTCCCCGCCTGCTGCGCGACGATAGCCGCTTCCAGGGGCGGATCGTGAAAGCAATTTCCGATCCAATTGGATCGTTCAATTTTTCTAAGGCTTTGTTTTGACGCGTTTTCTCAGCGCAAACGCTTCGCGTTTGTCGCGAGGGGACGGGTATCCGCTTCACTCGAAAATGCTCTACGCCTCCGGCCCGCCTTCGATCTCGCTTGCCCAGGCCAGCGCCGCGTCGAACTCCGCCGGCTTGAAGCATTTCAACTCGACATGCGGGATGATCGGATTGGCGATCGCCATGAAGCTCTCGATCCAGCCCTTGTCGGTGACCACCGCCTCGCGCGGAAACCGCTTCAATCGTCGCACCATGCTGAGCCCATAGCGCGCATCCTTGAGCCCGGCCCGGAAGGTCATGTCCTCGAAGCCGGTCAGATCGACCAGGATGCCGAGCTTTTCGTGGCGGGACAGCCTGCCCTCGATATCGGCGACGACGCCGTCGAGATCGGCCTCCGTTAGCGTGCCCGTCAGGCGATAAGCGGCGACATGGTCCGGCGCTGCGAGAATTTCGAACATGATGGCCTCCCCGAGAGAAAAGGGAAACGCGCCGGCGCGCGAGAGGTTGCGTCGCGATGGGCGGGAGGTGCGAGGAACCCTTCTCCCACCCATCTCGGGCTTGTCCGAGATGGCAATCCTTGAGAGTCATCGTCGGCAACAGCCGACTTTGATGGGGGAGAAGGAAGAGGCGCACCAACCGCAGCGGAAACGCCTGCGCGGATTTGGCCTGCGCGATCATATTTCCCCGATGAATACTGGCTTGGCAATTATCATAGCGTCAGTGATTGACCCTCGGTCCGGGCAGGTGCTTCCTCGAACCCGGCATCCAAGCTGCGCGCTTACCAGGGGGACAAAAAATGGCACGCTACGCGAGAATTCTGGTCGGCTTCCTGCTGGCGCTCGGCCTGTCATATGGCGGGCAGGCTGAGGCCCAGACCCTGAAGGCGGTCAAGGCGCGCGGCGTCCTGAATTGCGGCATCGGCACCGGGCTCGCGGGCTTCGGCCTTGCGGATGCGACCGGCACCTGGAAGGGCGTCAACATCGATTTCTGCCATGCGCTCGCCGCAGCGATCTTCGACGACGCCAGCAAGGTCAAATTCGTCTCGCTTTCGTCCAAGGACCGCTTCACCGCGCTGCAATCGGGCGAGAGCGACCTGATCGCGGCGACGACGACCTGGACGATGAGCCGCGACACCATCCTCGGCCTGAATTTCCGGGCGGTGTTCTATTATGACGGCCAGGGCTTCATGGTGAAGAAGGCCCTGAACATCAAATCGGCCCGCGAGCTGAGCGGCGCCTCGATCTGCATCCAGCAGGGCACCACGACCGAGCTCAACACCGCCGATTATTTCCGCAAGAACAACATGAAGTTCGAGCCGGTGACCTTCGCCACCAACAACGAGGCGACCGAGGCCTATGAGAGCGGCCGCTGCGACGTCTTCACCACGGACCAGTCCGGCCTCTATGCCGAGCGGCTGCGCTTCAAGAACCCGTCCGAGCATGTCGTGCTGCCCGAGACGATCTCGAAGGAGCCGCTTGCCTATGCCGTGCGCCATGGCGACGATCAGTGGTTCGATATCGTCAGCTGGGTCCAGTACGCGCTGGTCACGGCCGAGGAGCTCGAGGTGACGCAGGCCAATGTCGACGAGATGCGCAAGTCGACCAATCCCGACATCCGCCGGCTGCTCGGCGTCGAGGGTTCCTTCGGCCAGGCGCTCGGCCTCGGCAATGACTGGGCCTATAAGGTGATCAAGACCGCCGGCAATTACGGCGAGGTCTTCGAGCGCCATCTCGGCCAGCAATCGTCGATGAAGATCGCGCGCGGGCAGAACGCCCTGTGGAGCAATGGCGGCCTGCAATACGCCCCGCCGATCCGCTGAGATCTCGTTCGGAGACTCCGCGAGCCCTCATCCTGAGGAGCCATCCTGTGAGGAATGGCGTCTCGAAGGATGCTCCAGGAGTCTCCAGAACCATCTGAAGCATCCTTCGAGACGCCGCTGACGCGGCTCCTCAGGATGAGGGCTCACCTTTGCAAACGGTCCCGAGGAATGTGGCCGGCGCTACTTCAACGCGGCCACGATCATCAGGAAGACCAGCACCAGCGCGATCTGCTTCAGGCTCCAGTTCAGGCGCGTCAGGGCCTCGAACACCGTCTCCTCCGGCTCCTCTTCGGCCGGGGCGAGCGCGGGCGCCGGGGCTGCCGCGCTCCAGGCGATGCGCTCGACCAGGCCGCGCGCCGGGGCGCTGCCCTCATCGTCGGGCCTCGGCCCGAGCCGCCACGCGACGCGGCGCTCGGCAGGCGCGTCGCGGTCCGCCTCGTCGAGCCAGAGGCTCGTGGTGGCGACAAGCGAGAGCCGCCCGGCGCGGCCGGCCTCGACATCCTGCTTCAGCGCGGAAAAGATCTCGCCGGGCAGCCAGAGCGTGGCGTGATAGCCCGGCTCCTCCCCACCATGCGCCAGCACGAGCAGCATGCGCACGGCCGTGCCGCCTTCCGGCAAGGGGCGAATCGCGAGCGGCATCTCGCCGGCTTCCTCGCTGAGGCCCGCCCGGCCGAGACTGTCCTCGGGCAACCTTGCCTGCGCGGCGATCCGGCCGTCATTGGCCAGCGCGCCGTCGCGCAGCGCATAGCCCGAAAGCACGGCAAGCCCGCTCGCCTCCACACTGAGCCGGCGCGCCGGCGCCTGAACGAAATGGCCGGATAAGCCGGCGATGGTCATCTTGCCATCCGTGACCGTTGCGCGTTGCGCTGTCGACAAATCCATGGGCCCCGCGCCGTGTTTGCGGGCGAGGATAGAGCATCGGCCCGAAAAGAGGGAACCGGTTATTCGGGATAAGCCGATGGAAGATCAAAGCTCCGCCCGAATAAGGTGGCGGCTGATGCTGCAATCGATCGCAGCTGACCGGATCGCAGCTGACATGGTCGCGCCATCGCGTCGGGCTATGGTTGCGGAAACGACAACGCCAGGGAGAACACCGTGTCGGACGAGCTCGTGCTCTACACCAACCCGATGTCGCGCGGCCGGATCGCGCGCTGGATGCTGGAGGAGGTGGGGGCGCCCTACCGCGCCGAGATCCTGGGTTTCGGCCCGCCGATGAAGGGCGCCTATAAGGCGGTCAACCCGATGGGCAAGGTGCCGGCGCTGAAGCATGGCGACATGGTCGTCACCGAATGCGCCGCGATCTGCGCCTATCTCGCCGACGCCTTCCCGCAGGCCGGCCTCGTGCCTGCGCCGGGCAGCAGGCTGCGCGGACCCTATTACCGCTGGCTGTTCTTCGGCGCGGGGCCGGTGGAGGCGGCGGTGAGCAACAAGGCGCTGGGTTTCGAGGTGCCCGCCGACAAGGCCCGCATGATCGGCTATGGCAGCTTCGCCGACGTCATGGACACGCTGGAGCAGGCGGTGACGGCGGGCGAATATCTGTTGGGCGACCGCTTCAGCGCGGCCGATGTCTATCTCGGCTCGCAGATCCTCTGGGGTCTGCAATTCGGCTCGATCGAGAAGCGCCCGGCCTTCGAGGCCTATGGCAAGCGCATCTCCGGCCGCCCGGCGGCGCTCCGGGCCGACGAGATCGATAACGCCCTGATCGCCGAGCAGCAGAAGCAGGGCTGAAGCGGTTTCGAGCGAAGCGAGCGCCGGCGCGCTTCCCGCTCGGTGCATGACGCGCTGCAGCAGAGCCGGGTTGTCCCGCATGGGCGGAGGGCATAAAACTCCCCGCTCCAGGGGGCAATCGAGCTTTTCCAGATCCGCCCTGCGCGGATGAGCGCCCGCACAGGCTGACATGACCGCAATCGCAGACCCCGCCCTGCCGCGCCACGGCATGAGCTTCCGTTCCTTCGTGACGCTGACCGCCGCCCTGATGGCGACGAATGCGCTCGCGATCGATTCGATGCTGCCGGCCTTGCCCGAAATGGCCGAGACGCTCGGCATCATGGAGGCGAATCATCGGCAATGGATCGTCACGGCCTATCTGCTCGGCTTTGGCGTCGCGCAGATCGTCTACGGCACGCTGTCGGACCGTTTCGGCCGCAGGCCCGTGCTGCTCTTCGGCCTCGGCCTCTATGTGCTGGCGAGCATCGCGGCGGCCTTCTCCGGCTCCTTCGAGGCGATGATGTGGGCGCGCGTCGCCCAGGGCATCGGCGCGGCGGCGACGCGCGTGCTCGCGGTCTCGATCGTGCGCGACTGCTATTCCGGTCGCGACATGGCGCGGGTGATGTCGCTCGCCATGATCGTCTTCCTGGCGGTGCCGATCCTCGCCCCCTCGATCGGCCAGGCCATCCTCTGGGTCGCGCCCTGGCGCTGGATCTTTGGCGTGCTGACGATCTTCGGCGCCTCGGTGATGCTCTGGGCCGCGTTCAGGCTGCCCGAGACGCTGCATGAGGAGGATCGCAAGCCGATCGAGTTCCACAGCGTCGTCGCCGCCTTCCGCACCACGCTGACGACGCGCGTCGCGGTCGGCTACATGTCGGCCATGGCCTTCGTCATCGGCGGGCTGTTCGGCTTCATCAACTCGGCCCAGCAGGTCTTCGTCGACGTCTTCGCGGCGCCGCAGCTCTTCACCGTCATCTTCGCGCTGATCGCGGGCTTCATGGCGGTGGCCTCGCTGGTCAATTCGCGCATCGTCGTCAGGCTGGGCATGCGCCGGGTCTCGCATGCCGCGCTGCTGGGCTATATCGCCTTCACCGGCACGCATGCGCTGATCGCGCTGGCGGGGCATGAATCGCTCTGGAGCTTCACGGCCCTGCAGGGCGGCGCGATGTTCTGTTTCGGCCTGCTGGCGCCGAATTTCGGCGCGCTCGCCATGGACCCGCTCGGCCATGTCGCGGGCACGGCCTCCTCGGTGCAGGGCTTCGTCACCACGGTCGGCGGCGCGCTGATCGGCTTCTATATCGGCCAGCATTTCGACGGCACGGTGGTGCCGCTGACGCTGGGCTTCTCGTTGTGCGGGTTGGTCGCGCTGGGGATCGTGCTGGTGGCTGAGAAGGGCCGGCTGTTTCGGCCGGCGCCAGGTCGCAGCTAGTTACCGGGTCGCAGCCGACAGTAAGCCGCCGCGGAAATCGGGCCATTGGGGCTGGCCCTTGCCCTCCGACCGCCGCCTCTTGGCGACGGGCATGCCGGGAATCGTCTTCAGTCCTGGTAGATCGATAGAGATTCGCATTGGCTCGGGAAGCGACGCCGCCGATCGGCCTCCCGTCTAGGGGTTGTCTCACGCAGTCTTGAGATTGACCGCCGAGGACTTGCCGGTCTTGCGGTCGGCCTCGAGATCGTAGCTGATCTTCTGACCTTCGTTCAGGCCGCGCATGCCAGAGCGCTCGACCGCGCTGATATGCACGAAAACATCGCTGCCGCCCTGATCAGGCGTGATGAATCCGTAGCCCTTGGTTTCATTGAACCATTTCACGGTACCCGTGCTCACGTGCTGTTCCTTCAGTCTCAGTTCAGGCCGGCTCATGCCGACCCGGGCCACACTGTAGGGGGCAAAACGCTATGGTTGCAATGATGCGCCGCAAAACGCCCTTGCGCCGGTCTTTGCGATGTCGCAGATGCAGCCCCGTCCCGAGAGTCGAGGCCCTTGCCCCGCACGCCCCACTCCCGCATGAACGGCAGCGGAAATATCCGAAGGAGCCCCGAGCCATGACGAATTACGTGATCGATCCGCCTGCCGTCACCGCGGTGCCGGTCGCCGGCGGCGGGCTCTTCCCCGTGCGCCGGGTCTTCTGCGTCGGCAGGAACTATGCCGAGCATACCCGCGAGATGGGCGGCGATCCCGATCGCGAGGAGCCGTTCTTCTTCACCAAGCCGGCCGACGCGCTGCTGATCAACGGCGCCGACATGCCTTATCCGACCAAGACCAAGGACCTGCACCACGAGATGGAGCTGGTCGTGGCGATCGGCACCGGCGGACATGACATCCCCGAGGCCGAGGCGTTGAACCATGTCTATGGCTATGCCGCCGGGCTCGACATGACGCGGCGTGACCTGCAGGCCGCGGCCAAGAAGACCGGCAAGCCCTGGGACATGAGCAAGGGCTTCGACCTTTCGGGGCCGATCGGCGAGATCGCGCCTGCGAGCCATGTCGGCCATCCCAGCGCCGGCAAGATCGAGCTCGTCGTCAATAGCGTGCCTCGCCAGAGCTCGGACCTCGCCAAGATGATCTGGAGCGTGCCTGAGACGATCGCCTATCTGTCGAGCCTCGTCGTCCTCGCGCCCGGCGACCTGATCTTCACCGGCACGCCCGAGGGCGTCGCGGCGGTGGTCAAGGGCGACGTGCTGGAAGGCGAGATCGCCGGGGTCGGCAGCGTGCGCACCCGCATCGTCTGAAAGCCGCATCGAAGCCCATCGACATAATCCATCCGAAAGCCAGAACCATGAGCTTGACCCCCGACGCCAGCGGCGTCTTCCCGATCGCGCCGACGCCGTTCAATCCCGACGGTACGATCGACTGGACCTCGACCGAGCGCCTGTTCGAATTCTACGATCGAATCGGCTCCGACGGAACGACGGTGCTCGGCATCATGGGCGAGGCCCCCAAGCTGGAGCCGGAGGAATCGGTCGGCATCGTCAAGATCGCCGTGGCCAAGATGCCGGGCAAGCCGGTCATCGTCGGCGTCTCCGCGCCGGGCTTTGCCGCCATGCGCTCGCTGGCGCGCCAGTCGATGGAGCTCGGCGCGGCCGGCGTGATGATCGCGCCGCCGCCATCCCTGCGCACCGACGACCAGATCATCGGCTATTACGCCCAGGCCGTGGAGGCGATCGGTACCGACATCCCCTTCGTCATCCAGGATTACCCGCTGACGCTCTCGGTGATCATGACGCCGGCGGTGATCCGCAAGATCGTCATGGACCATCCCTCCTGCGTGATGCTGAAGCATGAGGATTGGCCGGGGCTGGAGAAGATCTCGACCCTGCGCAAGTTCCAGGCCGAGGGTTCGTTGCGGCCGATCTCGATCCTGACCGGCAATGGCGGCATGTTCCTCGATTTCGAGATGGAGCGCGGCGCCGACGGCGCGATGACCGGCTACGCTTTCCCGGAATTGCTGATCGATGTGGTCAAGCTGCAGAAGGCCGGCCAACGCGACGCCGCCCACGACATCTTCGACGCGCATCTGCCGCTGCTGCGTTATGAACAGCAGCTCGGCGTCGGCCTCGCCGTGCGCAAATACACCATGATGAAGCGCGGCATCCTGGCCAGCGACGCCCAGCGCAAGCCGGGCTCCTCGATCTCGGCCAAGGCGAAGACCGAGGTCGATTACCTGCTGGCGCGCGTCGCCAAGACCGATCCGCGCGCCAAGGTGTGAGTGTTATTCTCGGGCGAAGCCCGAGAATCTTTTTGCCGGAGATGCTCGGGCCTTCGCCCGAGCATGACGGCGCGGCCTGCGCCTCAGTGCGTATGCGCGCTGGGGTCGGCGGCCTTGGCGCCCATGGCCTCGACCTTGAACGCGACCTCGATCGTGCCGGCCTTCTCGAAGGTCAGCACGCCCTTGAGCATCTCGTTCTGCTTCAGCGGCTGCTTCAGGTCCATGAACATGATGTGGTAGCCGCCGGGCTTGAACTCGACCTTGGCGCCGGGCGCGAGCGCGAGCCCGTTTTCGAGCGGCCGCATGGTCATGATGCCGTCGACCACGGCCATCTCGTGCATTTCGACGCTGTCGGCGAAGGGCACCGAGATCGAGACCAGCCGGTCGGGCGTCGAACCCGTATTCTCGATCGAGAGATAGCCGCCGCCGACCTTCGCGCCAGCGGGCGTGGCCCGCGACCAGGGATGGCCGATCTTGAGCGGGCCGGCCTTGTATTCATGGGCGAAGGCGGCGGCGCTGCTCACTGTCAGCGCGATGGCCGCGAATGTGCGAGTGATCCTGTTCATCGAAAAATCCTGAATGGCTGCATCGACCATGCCCAGGCGGGCAGGGGATGCGGAACGGCTGGGCAATCTGGTGCGCCTGCCCGAATGAAAGCGTTAGGAGCCGTCAGAGACGGAGGCGGGCCGCGGCCGGCGGCGCGCGCGACTGCGGCAGGCCGAATGTGGCCATGCGCGGCGGCGCTGGGATGATGGTTTGAACGGCAGGCGCCTGAACGGCCAGCCTGACGATCATGCCGTGTAGGGTTGGCGCGGGGCCGGCGATCACCGGATTGACCGGGCAGCCCTTGCAATGCGTCAGCTCGCCGGCAGGCTCTGGCGCGTCAGGCCCGGGAGCGCTCAGTCCGGAACAGAGCAGCGCGCCGTCGAGGCCGGGATGGGCGAGCGCGGCGGACGGCGCCAGTCCCGCAGCCAGCACCGCCAGCGCGTAAGTGACGGCGAGCCAGGCTCCGAGCACGGAGCGGCGCAGTCGCGCTAACGTGTTGCGCGAAAAACTGGGCACCAGGGGGGCGAAAGCCGGCATGCCGGGCAGATGCACCCGCATTCCCGCGCCCGTCAAGCCGCGCCAGTGAAGCCGCGCATTCGCGCAGCGACCGGCGCGGTGTTTCGGCGAAGGATTTTTCGCTTCGCTGCCGCTTGCGGGAAAATTCTTTTCTCCCGCTTCGTTTCTTTAAAAGAACGATTGGGTTGACAAAGAGGATATCTCCAGCCAGATTACGGCTTGTCATCGGGCTTGGTTCGATGGCCGCGGGGATTTGAGCGAGCAGCTTGCGCCGCGTCACCAAACGCTAAAGCGCCACGACGTGGTCGTGGGCTCCAGTTATGAGGAGAAGACCATGGCCATGCTGACCGTTCGACCTGACGAACCCCGCCTCGCCCGCGACATGGGCTGTTGTCGACGCTGATCCTGCGCTGAAGGCCGGCTCACCGGCTCTTCCATCAGATGTCCATCAAGCGCCGCAAGAGCGGCGGAGGCAGAACCATGTCGCATACTCATTCCAGTTACGATCAGCAGGCTCAGATCCAGGCCTCTCAGGCTTATGTCATCGAGGTCGGCGAGACCCAGGCGGGCCTGGTCAATCGCCGCCCCGACGAGCGCTATTTCACCTTCATCGCCGCATCGGCCGCGTTCCATGCGCTCGAGGGCCATCGCTTTGCCACGCCGGGCGCGGCCGAGCTCGCCGCCCGTCAGCTTGCCGCGCCGCGCCGCCACAGCGCGCCGCGACTGGCAGCCTGACGAGGCCGCTATGAGACCGCTCGCCTTTCTCTGGCGCTCGCTGTCGTCCTGGTTCGCCAGGGCGGTGCCTGCGCAGGCAGGTTGCGATCCCACGGCTGATGAGGCCCTGCGCAAATCCATCCATGATGTGACGCACGAACAGCTCGGCATTGCCCACTGGTCCTGCCACACCCAATTCTGAGGCCATGATGAACGCCCCATTGAAGCCCGACGCCTTTCGTGTCGGGATCGGCATCCCGCCCTTGCCTGAGCCGATCATCCGCTTCGAGCGGGTCGGCAAGGTGTTTGCCGGCCGTCGCGGCCAAGGCGAGGTTGAAGCGCTCGCGGGCATCGATCTCGATGTGCCCAGGGGCGCGATCGTCGGCGTCATCGGTCGCTCCGGCGCCGGCAAGTCGACCTTGATCCGGCTGGTCAACGGGCTGGAGCGCGCCAGTTCCGGCCGCATCCTGATCGAGGGTGAGGACGTCACCGGCCTGAGCGAGGCCGGCTGGCGGGCCCGGCGCCGCACGACCGGCATGATCTTCCAGCATTTCAACCTGCTCTCCTCGCGCACGGTCTTCGACAATGTCGCGCTGCCTCTGGAGATCGCCGGCACGCCCAAGGCGGAGATCACGGCCCAGGTCGAGCGCCTGCTCGATCTCGTCGGCCTCGCCGACAAGCGCGAGCGCTATCCGGCCGAGCTCTCCGGCGGCCAGAAGCAGCGCGTCGGCATCGCCCGTGCGCTCGCGACCGGGCCGAAGGTGCTGCTCTGCGACGAGGCGACCTCGGCGCTCGATCCTGAGACGACGCAATCGATCCTGGCGCTGCTCAAGCAGGTCAACCGCGAGCTCGGCGTCACCATCCTGCTGATCACCCACGAGATTCCCGTCATCAAGGAAATCTGCGACCGCGTCGCGGTGATCGAGGGCGGCCGCATCGTCGAGGAGGGCGATACCTTCTCGGTGCTGACGCAGCCCAGGCACCCGACCACGGCGCGTTTCGTCGAGGCGGTGACCGGCGTCGACCTGCCGGCTCATCTCGCCGGCCGTCTTCGCGCGGAGCCGCGACCGGGCGACGCCGCGGTGCTGCGCATCACCTTCACCGGCGAGAACGCGACGGCCCCGGTGATCAGCCGCTTGAGCTCGATCATCGGCGTCGACGTCAACATCCTGGCCGGGCGCATCGACGCCATCGCCGGCAAGCCCTTCGGCAGCCTGCTGGTCTCGGTGCCGGCGCGCGAGCCTGAACTCGGCGCCGTGCTCGGCGCGCTGAAAAACCTCGAACTCAAGGTGGAGGTCATCGGCCATGTCGCCTGACATCATCCGGCTCATCCTCCAGGCCACGGCCGACACGCTGACCATGGTCGCGGTCGCGGCCGGGATCGGCACCTTGCTGGGATTGCCGCTCGGCGTCTTCCTGGCGACGAGCAAGCGCGGCGAGTTGTTCGCCGCGCCCTTCGCCAACGCTGTGCTCGGCGCGCTCGTCAACGCCACGCGCTCGACGCCCTTCATCATCCTCGTCGTCGCGATCATCCCGTTCACGCGTTTGCTGGCGGGCACCTCGATCGGCACTGCGGCTGCAATCGTGCCCTTGACGGTCGCCTCCACGCCCTTCATCGCGCGGTTGATCGAGGGGGCGATCCGCGAGGTCGATCAGGGCCTCGTCGAGGCCGCCCGGTCGATGGGCGCGACGCCGGTCCAGATCGTGCGCAAGGTCTTGGTGCCCGAGGCGCTGCCCGCGATCGTGCTGGGGCTCACGCTCGCCATCGTCAGCCTGCTCGGCTTCTCCGCCATGGTCGGTGCGGTCGGCGGCGGCGGGCTCGGCGATCTCGGCATCCGCTACGGCTATCAGCGCTTCATGCCCGATGTCATGGCCGCTGTCGTCGCCGTTCTGATCGTCCTGGTCCAGACCGTCCAGAGCATTGGGGACCGCCTCGCTCGCCGCCTCAACAAGCGCTTGCGCCACGCCTGAACCGCTTCACCCAACCAAACCCCGGGACCCATATATCTCAGCCCTCATCCTGAGGAGCGCCACAGGCGCGTCTCGAAGGATGATCCGGGATGCTCCGCAACCTCTGGAGCATCCTTCGAGACGCCGCTGTGCGGCTCCTCAGGATGAGGGCTGGATTTGAAACGCAAACCTTCATCATCCTCACAGGAGCCCGTCCCATGTCCATCATCACCCGCCGCGCTGCGCTGGCAGCCTCCGCCGCTCTTGCCCTGACGCTCGCCGTTCCCGCGCTCGCCCAGCAGACCCAGCTCGTGCGCATCGGCGCATCGCCCGGTCCCCATGCCGAGATCCTGGAGAAGCTGAAGCCGCTCGTCGCCAAGCAGGGCATCGACCTCAAGATCATCGAGTTCTCCGACTATGTCGTGCCGAACCAGGCGCTCGACGCCGGCGAGCTGGAGGCCAACTCCTTCCAGAACCAGCCTTATCTCGACAACCAGGTGAAGGATCGCGGCTACAAGATCGTCAGCGTCGGCCTGACCGTGAACTTCCCGCTCGGCATCTATTCGGCAAAGTACAAGAGCTGGGGCGAGGTCCCGGACGGCGCCACCATCGCCATCCAGAACGACCCGACCAATGGCGGCCGCTCGCTGCTGCTGCTGCAGGACAAGGGCATCATCAAGCTGAAGGACGGCGTCGGCTTCAAGCCGGGCCCGGCCGACATCGTCTCGAATCCGAAGAAGCTGAAGGTCATCGAGATCGAGGCGGCGCAGACCCCGCGGTCGCTCGCCGACGTCGCTGCCGCCGCGATCAACACCAACTACGCCGTCGACGCCAAGATCGAGCCGACCTCGGCGATCCTGCGCGAGGATCCGAAGGGTCCCTACGTCAACGTCATCGCGGTCCGTGCCGCCGACAAGGACAAGCCCTGGGTCAAGACCCTGGTCGAAGCCTATCATACCCCCGAGATCAAGGCCTTCGTCGCCGAGCGCTTCAAGGGCGCGGTCCTCGCCGGCTGGTAACGCTTCCTCCCCACCTGGCCCCGATCGCGGTCAGGCGCCTGCCCCGGATGCGTGCATCCGGGGCTTTTTTGTTGCTGCTCAGCGCGTGATCTTGCCGAAGGCGAAGAACTGCGTCTCGCCGGAAGACTCGTCGACGCCGTCATTATCGGTGACGACGAAGAGGTCGCCCGCCTTGTCGAGCGCCATGCCCTCGACCTTGTCGAGGCCGTAGCCGCCGAGCTTCATCAGATCGGGCGTCAGGTCGCGCAGCAGCGTCTTCTCCACGGTTGGGATTGTGGTCGAACCAATCGGTGCCGGAGTCAGGCCCTTGACCGAGAAGGTCGCCAGCGTCTTCACAGCCTTTTCGCCGAAGAGGTTGTCGCGTTCGATCACGACGAAGCTGTCATTGCCGAGAGCTGTCAGTTCGGACAGGCCCATCCAGGCGCCGTCGGCCGGCTTGCCGAGCGGGTAGTGCAGCACGCCCCATGTCTTCGTCGTGGGCTTGTAGCTCAGGATCTTGGCCTTGCCCTTGGGATCGTCCTTCCACTCGCGCTGCACGGCGAGCCAGACGGTTTCCTCCGCGCCGGCGCCGGTCACGGCGACGCCCTCGAAACCGAAGCGGGTTGCCTGCTTCGCCAAATCCTCGGGGAGAAGGATTTCCTCCTCGATCGCGCCTGTGGCCGAGGCGCGCAGCAGGATGTTCTGCGTCGGCTTGTCCTTGGCCTCGGGATTGCCCTCCGAGGCCAGCCAGAAGCCGCCAGCGGGGCGCGTCGCGATGGCTTCGAGATCATAGGCGGCGGGCTTGCCGTCCTTGGTCACGGTCAGGCCGGCGACGATCCGGGCCGGCTTCTGGCTGGCGTCGATCTCGACAAGGCGCGAGGGCGAATAGGCGTTGTCGATGACGGCGAAGAGACGCCCGGGCGTCGCAGGATGCGCCGCCAGCCCCGACAGCGCGCCCCAGCCGAGCGGAGCGCCCTCGACATCACCGGAGACGATGCTCGGATAGGCGGCGGGCTGATCGCCGCGCTGATAGATCGTCACGGCGGAGCGGGCTCCGCCTTTCTCGCCGAGATCGGCCTCGGAGGCCGAGACGAAGAGGTTGCGCTGCGGGATGGCGAGCAGGCCCTCCGGCGCGATGCCGCCCGGCAGCGCCTGGAAATAGCGCGGTGCCCGGCCAGGGCCTTCGTCCTTGTAGACCAGGATCAGCGAGGCGCGCTCCAGCCCGACGAAGATCAGGCGGTCATTGCCGTAGCGTGCGACCTCGATGCCCTCCGGCTCGCTGCCCTTGGCGGCCGAGCGGCGCTCGGGGTAATGGCCGAGGCGCATCGCGACATGCTCGACTGCGGCGCCTGAATCGAACTCGATCGCGCCGTCCTTGCGGAAGATGGTGAAGCCGCGCGAGCCGCCCTTCCAGTCGCCCTCATTGGCGGTGACGAAGCGATCATTGTCGAGCCAGCGCACGGCGTCGGGCTCGCGCGCCACGCCCTTCAGCTCCTCGCCGGGCTTGATCTGGCCGTCGCGAGTCTTGTCGATCTCCTTGATATCGACCGTGCCAGCCGGGAAATGCGCGACCAGCTTGCCCGTTTTCACATCGACGATGGCGATGTGGTTGTTCTCCTGCAACGTCACCACGACGAGGCCGTCCTGATTGACGTCGACGAATTCGGGCTCCGGATCGGTCGGCTCGACAGCCGCGATACCGGTGAGATCGACGATCTGGCGCGAGGCGCAATCGGCCGCGCCGTCCTTGATGCCGATCAGGGTCAGGTTCCCGGCCGGCAATTGCGGCAGCGCGCCCTTGTTCAGCTTCTCGTCTCGCTCGTTCTCGATCGCGATGACGATTCGGCTCTTGTCCTTGCTGAGCGTGATCGAATCGGGCTGGCCACCGAGCTCACATCTGGCCACGACCTGCCTGGTCTTCAGGTCGATGGTGGCGAGATGCCCGGCCGGCTCCTTGAAGTTGTCGCCGGAGGTGACGACCGCCGCGAAGGCGAGATCGCCGAGGATGACGATCGAGGTCGTCTCACCCCCGACGGGAATGAATCCGGCGGGCTTGGGTGCGTTCGGCGTGGCGATGTCGATCAGCCCGACGGCCTTCTGCTCGCCGTCGGTATAGGCGAGCAGGGTGCCGGCCTCGTTGGCCGCGATGATCTCTGCGACCGTCTTCTGCCTGGCGTTCCTGTCGGGGGGAAGATTGAGCGGCACGGAAAAGGTCGCGATGCGGTTGAACATCGGCTCGGCCGTGGCGGCGCCGCAGAACAGCGTGGAGGCGAGGGCGGCGAGGATGAAGGGCTGGCGCATGGATCGATCCTGCTTCCGTTGGGAGATAGGAGGGCGAATCCAACCCGGCTAGTCAGGCTGCATGACAGTTGCGTGTCGGGGTGCCGGAAATCCGGCGCCCCGACGGGACGGGCTGTTGGTCACAGGCTCGCTGCAGCATTGGCGGCAGAGTTGGCCGCCGAACGCTTCAGGCCGATGACCTCGAGCTCCGTGATCACCGCGACGGCCGCGGCTTGCGCCAGCACGAAGGCGGTGCCGAGCCCGCTTGGCTGGAACCAGCCCGCGACCAGGATCGCGATGCTGTCGGCGACCCAGAGGATGTTGATGCCGATCACGGCGTGCACGGCCAGGCGCGGCAGGGTTTGGCGGGCGCAGAACCAGGCGAGCAGTGCCGCACAGGGCAGCAGCACGAGGCCGGCTCCGCGCAGGAAGCTTGTGGGGAAGCCGAGCAGGCCGGAGAGCGGCTCGGCCGCCGCGGCAAGCAGCAGGCCGGTGGCGGCGCAGGCGGCAGCGTCCGCGGCAAGTGCATTCCGCAGGAAGCGCGAGGAGTGGATCATGGACATCGCTCTGGTCTCCTTGGTTGTGGCCGGGGCGGTCTTGAGCCTGGGGCCGTGGTCGATGGAGGCCATGCTGACGGGATCGTGTCGGCGGGTCGATTAAGCGCGAGGTAATTGAAAGCGGACCGTGCTCGGATAGATTTGGCGTCATGAACAAGCATCATCAGCCCATGGTCGGCTCCCTCATCCGCGACTGGCGGCAATTGCGCCGGCTCAGCCAGCTCGATCTCGCGCTCGAGGCCGAGATCTCGCAGAAGCATCTCAGCTTCCTCGAAAGCGGCCGCTCGCAACCGAGCCGCGACATGGTCCTGCTGCTCTGCGAGCATCTCGGCGTGCCGCTGCGCGAGCGCAATGCGCTGCTGCTGGCAGCGGGCTATGCGCCGGTCTATCTCGAGCGCGCCCTGGAAGACCCTGGTCTGCAGGCGGCGAAGGCCGCGATCGACCTCGTGCTCAAAGGCCACGAGCCCTATCCTGCGCTCGCCGTCGACCGCCACTGGACGCTGCTCGCCGCCAACGCTGCGGTTGCGCCGCTGCTTGGCCTCGTCGCTGATACCGATCTGCTGCGGCCGCCCGTCAATGTGCTGCGGCTCTCGCTGCATCCGGCCGGGCTCGCCCCGCTCATCGTGAATCTGGGAGAGTGGCGGATGCATCTGCTGGCGCGCCTGCGCCAGCAGATCAGGGCCACGGCCGATCCGGTTCTGGCCGATCTCCTGGCCGAGTTGCTGACCTATCCCGCGCCGGTCGAGCCTGCGCGCAAGGGCCATGCATCGGAGGTGGATGCGGAGGCTGCCATCGTGGTGCCGCTGCGATTGCAGCTGGGCGAGACGGTCTTGTCCCTGATCTCGACGACGACGGTTTTCGGCACGCCGGTGGACATCACGCTGTCAGAGCTGGCGCTGGAGACCTTCTTCCCGGCCGACGCAGCGACGGGAGAGGCCTTGCGCGCAATGGCGGCGTAAGGCTCTCGAGCGCGCCGCCGGGCACGCCTTGAGCCCTAAAAGTTCCTGGGAACCTTCCTTACGCCCGCTGGTTTCTTCGTCTCAGGCCGTATGGACGGCGCAAGTTCGAGAGAAGGATCAAGACGATGGGCAGCACCGCCGACAAGATCAAGGGCTTGGCCAATGAGGCCGCCGGCAATGTCAAGCAGGCCGCCGGCAAGACGCTGAACAAGCCCGGCCTCGAGGCCGAGGGCATGGCGCAGGAGCGCAAGGGCGAGGCCCAGCAGGCGCTCGGCAAGGGCAAGGATGCCATCAAGAAGGTGATCGACAAGGTCTGATCGCGGTCAGGCTACGATCGAAGAACGGGCTGCCGGAAGGCGGCCCGTTTTTTTGTGTGTGCTGTACCGCTGCCCGTCATTGCGAGCGCAGCGAAGCAATCCAGGGGCAGCGTGCCCTACGAGGCTGGATTGCTTCGCTGCGCTCGCAATGACGTCGGGATCAAGCCGCGCCGCCGAGCCCGCCCAGAAAGTCCTTCACGCGGCCGAAGAAGCCGGCGGCTTCGGGATGGGTCGAATGCGAACTCTCGCGCTCGAACTCCAGCAGCAATTCGCGCTGGCGGGCGGTGAGCTTCTGCGGCGTCTCGATCAACACCTGGATGTAGAGGTCGCCGACCTCGCGCGAGCGCAGCACGCTCATGCCCTTGCCCTTGAGGCGGAACTGCTTGCCGGTCTGCGTGCCCTCGGGGATCTTCACCCGGGCCTGCTCGCCGGTCAGCGTCGGCACCTCGATTTCGCCGCCGAGCGCCGCCGAGGTCAGGCCGAGCGGTACGCGGCAGAACAGGTCGGCGCCGTCGCGCTGGAAGATCGCATGCGGCCTGATCGAGAGGAAGATGTAGAGGTCGCCCGCCGGCCCGCCGCGCAGGCCGGCCTCGCCCTCGCCGGCAAGCCGGATGCGGGTGCCGTCCTCGACGCCGGCCGGGATGTTGACGGCAAGCGTGCGCTCGCGCGTGACCCGGCCCGCGCCCTGGCAGATCTTGCAGGGGTCGTCGATGATCTCGCCGCGGCCATTGCAGGTCGGGCAGGTGCGCTCGACCGAGAAGAAGCCCTGATTGGCGCGCACCCGGCCATGCCCCCCGCAGGTCGGGCATTGCCGCGATTTGGAGCCAGGCTTCGCACCGGTGCCGGAGCAGGCCTCGCAGGCGATCGAGGTCGGCACGCGGATCGAGGCGTTCTTGCCCGTGAAGGCGTCCTCGAGGCCGATCTCGAGGTTGTAACGTAGATCGGCGCCGCGCTCGCGGCCATTGGCTGCGCGCGCGCCGCCGCGTCCGCCGCCCCGGGCATCGCCGAAGAAGGAGTCGAAGATGTCCGACATGAAGTCGGAGAAATCGGGGTTGCCGCCGCCCCCGCCGCCATTCTCGAAAGCCTGGTGGCCGAAGCGGTCATAGGCCGCGCGCTTCTGCTCGTCGGACAGGATCTGATAGGCCTCGTTCAGTTCCTTGAACTTGGCCTCCGCCCCCTTGTCGCCGGGATGACGATCGGGATGGCACTGCATCGCCTGCTTGCGGAAGGAACTCTTCAGTTCCGCATCGCTGGCGGTCTTGGAGACGCCGAGGATTTCGTAATAGTCGCGCTTGGACATCAAATAGCCGCCCCTTCGCACTCCTCGAAATCATGGCCGGGCTCAGGCCCGACCATCTCCGACAGAAGAGCGATATCTTCCTTCAGGACGCCTTCTGCGAACGCAATGGCCGGGTCAAGCCCGGCCATCTCGTTCAGCGAAAGGAGTCGTGCAATCAGGCGCTCTTCTTCTTGTCGCCCTTGTCGTCGCTGACGTCCTTGAAGTCGGCGTCGATGACGTCGTCCTTCTTGGCTTCAGCGGCATGCTCGTCGCCGCCATCGGCCGCCGCAGCGCCTTCGGCCTGGCTCGCCGCATACATGGCTTCGCCCAGCTTCATCGAAGCCTGCATCAGGTCGGTGGTGCGCGCCGAGATGGTCTCGGCGTTGTCTTCCGCCAGGGCCGCCTTCAGCGCGTCGAGCGCGGTCTCGATCGCCGTCTTGTCGGCGGCCGTGACCTTGTCGCCATAGTCCTTCAGCGACTTCTCGGTCGAGTGCACCAGGCTTTCGCCCTGGTTCTTGGCCTCGACCAGCTCGCGGCGCTTCTTGTCCTCGCCGGCATTGGCCTCGGCATCCTTGACCATCTTCTGGATGTCGGCCTCCGACAGTCCACCAGACGCCTGGATGCGGATCTGCTGCTCCTTGTTGGTGGCCTTGTCCTTCGCCGTCACCGAAACGATGCCGTTGGCGTCGATGTCGAAGGTCACCTCGATCTGCGGCATGCCGCGCGGAGACGGGGGGATGCCCATCAGGTCGAACTGGCCGAGCATCTTGTTGTCGGCGGCCATCTCGCGCTCGCCCTGGAAGACCCGGATCGTCACCGCCTGCTGATTGTCCTCGGCAGTGGAGAAGACCTGGCTCTTCTTGGTCGGGATCGTGGTGTTGCGGTCGATCAGGCGCGTGAACACGCCGCCCAGCGTCTCGATGCCGAGCGAAAGCGGGGTCACGTCGAGCAGCAGCACGTCCTTGACGTCGCCCTGCAGCACGCCGGCCTGGATCGCGGCGCCGATGGCGACGACCTCGTCCGGGTTGACGCCCTTATGCGGCTCCTTGCCGAAGAACTGCTTCACGACCTCCTGGACCTTCGGCATGCGGGTCATGCCGCCGACGAGAACGACCTCGTCGATCTGGCCCGCCGAAAGACCGGCATCCTTGAGCGCCTTCTTGCAGGGCTCGATGGTGCGCTGGACGAGATCGTCGACCAGGCTCTCGAACTTGGCGCGCGAGAGCTTGATGGCGAGATGCTTCGGTCCGGAAGCGTCAGCCGTGATGTAGGGCAGGTTGATCTCGGTCTGGGCCGTGGTCGAGAGCTCGATCTTGGCCTTCTCGGCAGCTTCCTTCAGGCGCTGCAGGGCGAGCTTGTCCTTTTTCAGGTCGATGCCCTGCTCGCGCTTGAACTCCTCGGCGAGATATTCGACGAGGCGCATGTCGAAATCCTCGCCGCCGAGGAAAGTGTCGCCATTGGTCGACTTCACCTCGAAGACGCCGTCGCCGATCTCGAGGATCGAGACGTCGAAGGTGCCGCCGCCGAGGTCATAGACCGCGATCGTGCCGGCCGACTTCTTGTCGAGGCCATAGGCCAGGGCAGCCGCGGTCGGCTCGTTGATGATGCGCAGAACTTCCAGGCCGGCGATGCGGCCGGCATCCTTCGTCGCCTGGCGCTGGGCGTCGTTGAAATAGGCCGGGACCGTGATGACGGCCTGGGTGACCGGCTGGCCGAGATAGGCCTCCGCGGTCTCCTTCATCTTGGTCAGCGTGAAGGCCGAGATCTGCGAGGGCGAATAGTCGGTGCCGTCGGCCTCGACCCAGGCGTCGCCCGCGGCGGCCTTCTTGATCTTGTAGGGGACGAGATGCATGTCCTTCTGCGTCATCGGATCGTCGAAGGTCCGACCGATCAGGCGCTTGATCGCGAAGAAGGTGCGCTCGGGGTTGGTGACAGCCTGACGCTTGGCCGGCTGGCCGACGAGGCGTTCGCCGTCATCGGTGATGGCCACGATCGACGGCGTGGTGCGCGCACCTTCCGAATTCTCGATGACCTTGGGTGTAGAGCCTTCCATGACCGCGACGCAGGAGTTCGTTGTGCCGAGGTCGATACCGATAACTTTACCCATGGAGGGGATCCCTTTTAAATTGAGCAGATCGCCGGCCTGCGGTGCCTGGGCGCCGCCTTCCGGCCCATGGACCGGGCCGCCCCCGCCTGCTGCGGCGAGCGAAACCGGCATTCCACGTCGAACGGTCGTTAAACCGCCTCTTGGCGGCGTATATAGTGAGGGTGTTCCCGCCCTTGCAAGACACGAGAGCCGATTAAGAATCAGACGCCGTCGCTATGGCCGGGCGCGGCCACGATGCGGATCATTCCCGGCCGGTGTTGCGCTTGTGTCCTTGCGTGCCGGCGCAGGCCCCTGCATTCAAGGTGGAGTGCCCAAGCTTTCGTCGGGCTTGCCAAGTTTTCGCATGGTCAAGTCTTCGCCAGGGTTGTGACGTGAATCGACATCCGCGCCTTGCTTCGAGCCTTGTCCTGCTCGCCCTTGTCGGCGGGACGACGCTGGCTTGTGCCCAGCCGCTGCAATTGCCCGGCGCCCAGCCGCTGAACCAGGCCGGTGCCCATCAGGCCGCGCCGCCTGCCTCGGGCGGCGCGCCGGCGACACCGCGCGCCCATGTGATGCCGGCGATCAAGGTCGCGGGCGAGGAGGCGATCATTGGCCGGACGCTCAGGCGCAATGGCGGCTTCGGCGAGGCGGTCTTCGAGAAGACGGCGGCGGGCTACGGGCTGAAGCTCAAGGCCGAGGGGTTCCAGGCCAGTAACTTGGTCGAGCCTTGCGCGATCTCGTTCGGCGATGCGCCGGTGCCGCTGACATCGCTGGGAAGACCCGCCGGCGTGCCGCGCTACAAGCTCGAGGCCTCGATCTGCCCGATCGTCTTCGATGTGCTCGATGGTGCTTTCCTCGTGGTCGAACCGGCGCAGCCCTGCGTCGTCGAGACCGCCGCCTGCCGGATCGATCCGCGCGGCTTGTGGGGGCCGGATTCGCGCACGCTCGTCTCTCGCGCCAAGGAGATCGAATCCGCGCGCGGCACGGCTGAAAGGGCAGTGCGCGAGGGCTATCGGGTGTTGGGCGCCAAGGGCGATGCGGTCGACCAGCGCGCCATCGCGCGCGAGCAGGCGAGCTTCTCGGCCGAGCGCGAACTGACCTGCCGCGACTTCCAGCGCGAGGGCTCGCTCGGCTTCTGCGGCGCGCGCGTCACCGAGGCGCGGGCGGCATCGATCCGGGCGCGTCTCGGCATCACCAGCGAGCCGAAGCCCGCGGCCAAGCCGAAGCCGCGTCCGAAGCCGACCCCGCTGCCGCTCACGCCGACGCAGTGACTTACAGTATAGCCCGTCATTCCGGATAAGCTCAGGAATCCGAAGCGCGTCATGGTCGAGCTTGACCCGACCATCTCGTAAACCAGAGCATTCTGGTCATGAGGTTCTTAGGGCGCAAGCCCGAGAACGACGCCCTGTGATTGGCTCCGGGCCTTCGTGCAACTTACCTCGGGTCGACCAAAGGTTTCGAAGGTGGAGCTGCGAAATGACGGCGGGGGTGCTTGTCAGTCGCGCTTTTCGACCGCAGCCCGCAACGCCCGCGTCGCGCCCTCGACATCGTCCGTCCCGAACATCGCGCCGATCACGGCGACACCCTCCGCGCCGGCCGCCATCACCGAGGCGGCGTTGGCCGCATTGATGCCGGCGATCGCTCCAACCGGGAGTAAACCCAGCGCCTCGGCTGCCTGCCGTCGCAGCGCAGCGTAGCCGTCGAGGCCGAGCGGGACGTCGGCATCGTCCTTGTGCTGCGTGGCGAAGACTGGACCGATGCAGGCGTAATCGATGCGCGCGGAGGCGAGGTAGGGCAATTCCGCCGCCTCTCCCAGCGTCGCGCCGATGATAGCGTTCTCGCCGAGCAGGCGGCGAGCGTCGGCAAGCTCCATGTCGTCGGCGCCCAGATGCACGCCTGCCGCGCCGGCCGCCAAAGCAACGTCGACGCGGTCGTTGATCAGCAGCGGCACGCCGGTGCCGGCGAGCGCTGCATGGATCGCTCGGGCCTCCCGCACCATCTCGCGCGTCGAGGCTTCCTTGGCGCGGTACTGGATCAGCGTCGCGCCGCCTTGGGCCGCCGCCCGGGCGAGGTCGGCGAGCGAGCGGCCCCGGGCGATCTGCGGGTCGACCAGACCGTAGAGCAGGATATCGACGCTCAACCCTCTTCTCCCATCCGCGCCCGCAGCGTGGCCTCATCGAGGCCCGCCAGCGCGTCGATCAGCGCGACAGTGAAACTGCCAGGCCCATTGCTGCGTTCGGCGGCGATCTCGCCGGCAATGCCATAGGCGGTCAACGCCGCGGCCGCCGCCAGGGCCGGGTTGCTCTCGACCGCGCAAGCTGCCGCGATCAGGGCGCCGGCGGCACAGCCGACGCCGGTGACCTTCGTCATAAGGGGGTGGCCATGGGCGACCGAGAACGCGCCGCGCGGGCCTTCGATGCGGTCGATCTTGCCGGTCGTGACCAGCGTCAGATTGTGCTCGCGCGCGGCCTGGAGCGCATCTGCGAGCGCCGTCATCTCGGTCGCGTTGCCGCGCACGACGATGTTGCGCAAGCGCAGCACCTGGCGCGCAACGTGCTGGCGCAGGGGCGAGAGCTCGACGAAGACGGGGTCGAAGACCAGCGGCTTGGCCTTGTCGCGCGCCACCTCCAGCAATTTGGGAATGGCGAGCTCGCTCTCGGCGTTGATCGTGCCGATATTGATCAGGATCGCGCCCGCGCCGTCGGCCATCGCCGCGACCTCGTCGACATGGATCGCCATCGAGGGAATGGCCCCGAAGGCGAGCAGCATGTTCGCCGTGATGTTCTGCGCCACCGTATTGGTCAGGCATTGCACGCGCGGCCGCCGCGCCGTCACGCGCGCCAGCACGGCGGCGACGCGGGCGGCATCGAGATGGTCTTCCGTCATGGTCATGCTCATGGTCGTGCTCATTCGGCCGCCGGCAGGTAGAGATTGCCGCCCTTCGCAAGGAATTCCTGCGATTTCGCCGCCATGCCTTCGTGCCTTTGTGTCTCGATCTGCGCCGCCGCCTGGTCAAGTGCGATGCGCTCGTTCTCGCCCATGGCGAGGACCTCGGCGCGCAGATCCTGCGTGATCTTCATCGAGCAGAACTTCGGTCCGCACATCGAACAGAAATGCGCGACCTTATGCACGTCCTTCGGCAGGGTTTCGTCGTGATAGGCGCGGGCGGTGTCGGGGTCCAGCGCCAGGTTGAACTGGTCTTCCCAGCGGAAGTCGAAGCGAGCGCGGCTGACCGCATCGTCGCGGAGCTTGGCCGCCGGATGACCCTTGGCGAGATCGGCGGCATGGGCAGCAATCCGATAGGTGATGACGCCGGCCTTGACGTCGTCGCGGTTGGGCAGGCCGAGATGCTCCTTGGGCGTGACATAGCAGAGCATGGCGCAGCCGAACCAGCCGATCATCGCCGCCCCGATCCCCGAGGTAATGTGGTCGTAGCCCGGCGCGATGTCGGTCGTCAGCGGTCCAAGCGTGTAGAAGGGCGCCTCGCCGCATTCGCGCAATTGCTTGTCCATGTTCTCCTTGATCTTGTGCATCGGCACATGGCCGGGGCCCTCGATCATCACCTGGCAGCCCTTGTCCCAGGCGACCTTGGTGAGCTCGCCCAGCGTCTCCAGCTCGGCGAACTGGGCTCGGTCGTTGGCATCGGCGATCGAGCCCGGACGCAACCCGTCGCCGAGCGAGAACGAGACGTCATAGCGCCGTAGGATCTCGCAGATCTCGTCGAAGCGCTCGTAGAGGAAGCTCTCCTTGTGATGCGCCAGGCACCAGCGTGCCATGATCGAGCCGCCGCGCGAGACGATGCCGGTCACCCTCGAAGCCGTCAGCGGCACATAGGGCAGCCTGACGCCGGCATGGATGGTGAAGTAGTCGACGCCTTGCTCTGCCTGCTCGATCAGCGTGTCCTTGAACACCTCCCAGTCGAGCTTGACCGGATCGCCGCCGACCTTCTCCAGCGCCTGGTAGATCGGCACGGTGCCGATCGGGACCGGCGAGTTGCGCAGGATCCAGGAGCGGATGTTGTGGATGTTGCGCCCGGTCGACAGGTCCATGACCGTGTCGGCGCCCCAGCGGATCGCCCAGACCAGCTTCTCGACCTCCTCGGCGGCACCGGAGGTCACGGCGGAATTGCCGATATTGGCGTTGATCTTGACCAGGAAGTTCCGGCCGATCGCCATCGGCTCGAGTTCCGGGTGGTTGATGTTGGCGGGAATGATCGCGCGGCCGCGCGCGATCTCGCTGCGCACGAATTCGGGCGTGACGAATTCCGGCAGGCTTGCGCCAAAACTCTCGCCATCGGCATGACGGTCTTTCGCGCCTTCAAGCATGGCGGCGCGGCCGAGGTTCTCGCGATGCGCGACATAGATCATCTCGGGCGTGATGATCCCGGCGCGGGCGAACTCGTACTGCGTTGCCATCTGGCCGGGCTTGGCCGTCAGCACCGGACGCTGAGCCGGGCAGGCGGGCACAACGTTCTCGGGCGAGATGTTGCCATTGTCGGCAGCTGTGACCTCGCGGCCGGGAATGGTGTCGAAACCGCGCGCGTCGAGCCAGGCGCGGCGTGGCTCCGGCAGGCCCTGGTTCAGGTCGATCCTGGCGTCGGTCTCGGTGAAGGGCCCTGACGGGTCGTAGATGCGCACCGGTGGTTCGGCGTCGGTCGTCAGCACGACTTCGCGGAAGGGCACCCGCATGGTCGGGTCCTCCGGCGCCGCGACATAGATCTTGCGCGAGCCGATGATCGGGCCGGTGGTGACGCCTGTCGGCGCACCAAATTTGGGCGCGGCCTTGACGCTGTTCTTGTCGGGCTTGGTGTGGGCATTCATGGGGATCTCCTCCTTGGTCCAAGGTTCAGGAGATCCGGCGTCGAAGCGGTCTAGCGCTGTCTGCGGCCGCGATGATGCGCAAGCCACGTTCCAGTCCCTCCGCCGGTATGACCCGGATCAGGTTCGATGGGTTCGGCCTGGACGGCCATCTCAGCTCTTGCGAGCACCCCTCGGAACGGCTGGGAAGTTAGGCGTGATGGCGCCGGTGCGCAACCGGCAAAACACCGGGAACGCCCCGCAGGGCGGGCATGCCGCCTGCTCAGGCGGTGATGTCGACGGTCTGGCCCTGGCCGGGCGGGAGGGCGGCCTTCGCCTGGGCCGCGCCCTGCTGCAGCAGATCGGCTACGGCCTGTTCGGCATCGGCCTGCTGCTTGACCAATTCGGTCTGGATCGTTTGTCGCGTAGCCGCGGCCTGGCTCGTCGCGAGGCTCTGCGCGATGGCAATCGATGAATCGCTCATGGTCAGTCGCCTCTCGGTTAGAGCCAGAGCCTTGCGCGAAAAAGTAGGCACCGGTTTTTCGCGAGAGCAATGCTCTCAACTTTTGGAATAGTTCATGTTGCATTCGGACGATTAAGTCCGAATGCAACATGAACTAGACCAGAGACCTTGCCGCTTCATGAAAGCAATGCGGCGAAAGCGAACCGGCGCGGCAGCGAGCCGCCGCGCCGGCATTGTCTTCAGCGCCCGCTTTGCCCGGCCAGCAGCGGCGTGATCCGCCGCAGCGTCACGCGCCGGTTCTCGCGCGAGGGCTCCTGGGTCGCGACCTTGAGATATTGCTCGCCATAGCCCTGGGTCGTCAGGTTCTCGGCCGGCACGCCGAAGTCGCGGGTCAGGATTTCGGCGACCGATTGGGCGCGGCGGTCCGACAAGGACAGGTTGTCGATGTCGGAGCCGACGGCGTCGGTATGCCCCTCGACCAGGAAGACCTCGTTGGGCGAGCTCTGCAGCCCCTGCCGGATCGACTGGGCGATGGTCGCGAGCCGCTGCGCCTGGTCCGGCGCGATGGTCCAGGAGCCTGTCTCGAAGGTCACCGTATTGATGTCGACGCTGCGCATCCGCGCCCGCAGATCGGGCGAATAGCGCACCTCGTCGAGCGTGTAGCGGCGCGGGATCGCCGCGATCGGCGGGGCCATGATCGTCTCGTAGATCAGACCCTCATCGGCCCGCTCGGCATCGACGATATAGCGCTCGCGCGGCATCGGCAGCGGTGGCGGCGGCAGCACGACGATCTCGTCCGAGAAGCGGTCATTGGGTCGATCGCGGCGGGTGTTGTCGATGATCACGACCTCACGCCCGTCGCGGTCGAGGCGGGCGCGGCGGATCAGCCGGCCATCCTCGTCGGTGACCGTCACCACGCGAGTGCCGTCGGGCCGTTCGAAGACACTGCGGGTCTCGCCGTCGCGACGGTCGACGCGCGGCTGGTAGCCAAGATCACGGAAGCGCTGCGTCTCGTCGCGGCGGATGATGACGCGGTCATCGTCGCGAATGATCGTACGGCCGGGCTCGCGGATGATCGTGACGTCGCCGTCGCGCCGCTCCTCGCGTCGGCTGCGGACATCGTCGAAGCGCTCGGCACCTTGCGTCGCCATGATGCCGCCGATCACGCCGGCGCCAAGGCCGATCGCGGCTGCGCCGCCAAGCCCGATGCCGCCACGCCGGCCTTGCCGGTCAGGCGCCGGCGGTTGGCCGGGGCCACCGGCGGGCGGCTGGCCTGCTGGCGGAGGCGCCAGAGTCTGTCCGGGCTGGGTCTGCCCCGGCTGCGGCTGGGCGGCAGGCGACTGAGTTCCCGGACTGCGCCCGCCAAGGGCAGGGGCAAGGGCAGGGGCCGCCGGAGCCGTCGTGGACGGAGCCGCCTGGGGTGCGGCCGCGGGCGGAGGCACAGGCGCCGGCCGGGTTGCTGGCGCTTGACCCGGAGCCGCTGCCGGCGGAGCGGCTTGCGGCTGGCCCGGCGGCAGTGGCGCCGCGCGCGGGACGGCCGGGGCCGTGGGCGTTCCTGGTGCCGCGGGCGCTGCCGCCGGCGGAACCGGAGCAGGGCGGGGCGCCGCCGGTGCGGCGTTCGGGGCAGGTGCAGGTGCAGGCTGAGCCGCGGGCGGTGCGCCCGGCGCGCGGCCGGCGGGAGGCGGCGGTGCGACTGGGGCCGGTGCGGGCGTCGGCCGTGCGGCCGGCGGCTGGCCGGGCAGGGGCTGCGGTCGCGCGGCCGGCGGGCGGCCGGGTTCGCCTGGGGCGGGCGCCATGATCGGCGGGACGGGGCGCGGCATCGATGGTTCGCGGGGCGGCTCGGCACGCGGGGCAGGCGCGGGCGGAACGGGGCGAGCCGCCGGCGGCTCGGCACGGGGCTGGGGCCGGGGTTCTGGCGCAGCGGCCGGCGGAGCCGGAGCTGGACGGGGCGCAGCCGGGGCCGCCGGCGCGACGTTCGGGGCTGGCGGAGCAGCAGGGCGCTGTATCGCCGGCGGCGCGCCGGGCGCGGGACGAGCCGCAGGCGGGCGCTCGGTCCCCGGCTGCTGGCCTGGCGGGCGGGGCCGGCCCGGCCGGCCGGGTTCTTCCTCGCTGGGAGCGGGGGCGGGCGCTTGCGCCAGCAGCAGGACGTTCTGAGCGGAGGGAGCGGCGAAGCCCCCCTGCGACAAGGTGATCGCAGGCAGCATGGTTCCGATCAGGAGCCAGTTCTTGGTGCGCGTCATGGGATCCGTTTTCCGTTTCAGCGACGGGCATCAACGCCTTTGCGCGCTGAACCCCCGATGAAGCGAAAACGGCCGAAATCGGGCAGAGTTCCGTCCCGCCCGGTATTGCCGGGCGGGATGGCGCGGTTCAGAGCCCGGCCTGCGCCTTCACATAGCGCGCGATCTCGGCATGGCTGGCGAACCAGACATCGCCCTTCGCCTTGGCGTGCCGGATCAACTCCTCGAGGATCCAGATGCGCGAGCGATAGGTGATGATATGCGGGTGCATCGTCAGCAGGAACAACCCGCCATCCTCATAGGCGCCGTCGAATTCGCGGCGGAAGATGTCGAACACGGTCTCCGGCGCCGTATAGGGCCGCAAGGCCTGGAAGCGGTTCATGTTGAAATAGACCGCGTCGTCGCGAATCCATTCGACCGGCAACTCGACCATGCCGGTCGCCTCGCCCTTGTCGATCAGCTCGTAGGGGTCGTCATCGGCGAAGAGCGATGAATCGTAGAGCAGGCCGAGTTCGCGTTCGATCGCCAGCGTCACTTCGGAGAAGTCCCAGGACGGCGTGCGCATCCCGACAGGCCTGACGCCGGTGACCTTCTCCAGCGTGTCGGCAGAGCGCAGATGCAATTCGCGCTCATTGGCCGGGGGCACGGCGGTGTTCACCTCGTGGATCCAGCCGTGAAGGCCGATCTCGTGGCCCTCCGCGACGACGCGGCGCTGTTCGTCCGGGTAAAGCAGCGCGGTCACCGCCGGCACGAAGAAGCTCGCCTGGATGTCCTCCTTCGCCAGCAGGCTCAGGATGCGCGGCATGCCGACGCGATTGCCGTATTGCCCCCAGGACAGCCGCCCCACCGACTTACCGCCATCGCGGAGTTCGTTGGTCTCGTGATCGACGTCGAAGGACAGCGCCACGGCGCAGCGCGCGCCGTTGGGCCAGGTCTTCGGCTTCAGATTGCGTCCGGCGCGGACGCGGTCGACCTTGGCGCGCCAGGTCTCTTCAGGCCATTGCCAGGGTTCGAGGGGCAGATCGGTCATGGCAGGCTCCTTCAGGCGGGGGCGAAAGGCGCGAAATGACAGGCGCTCAGTCGGGCCGCGCCGACCTCGCGCAGGAGCGGCCGCTCCTCGCGGCAGCGCTCTGCCGCGAGCGGACAGCGCAAATGGAAATGGCAGCCCGCCGGAGGCGAGAGCGGCGAGGGCAGTTCGCCAGCGATCGGTTTGAACGACGTCGTGACCCCGTCATCGAGGACGAGCTTGGGCACGCTGTCGAGCAGCGCCTGGGTATAGGGGTGCTGCGGGGCGGCGTAGACCGCCTGCGTTTCGCCCAGCTCGACGATGCGGCCGAGATACATGATCGCGACGCGGTCGCAGAGATGGCGCACCACGCCGAGATCATGGCTGATGAACAGCATGGTGAGGTTGAGTTCGCGGCGCAGCTTCAGGAACAGGTTGATGATCTGCGCCTGGATCGAGACATCGAGCGAGGCCACCGGCTCGTCGCAGACCAGCATGTCGGGCTGCATCGCCAGCGCACGCGCGATCGCGATGCGTTGGCGCTGCCCGCCCGAGAACTGGTGCGGGTAGCGCGAGGCGAAGGCGGGGTCGAGCCCCACGGTCGTGAGCCATTTGCCGACATAGTCGCGCGCCTGCGCCTTCGTCGTCAGGCCATGCGCGAGCGGCCCTTCCGCAATGGTGTCGCCGACCTGCATGCGCGGATCGAGCGAGGCGAAGGGGTCCTGGAAGATCATCTGGACGCGCGTCGTCGTCTTGCGCCCACCCGACATCACCGGCTCGCCGGCAACCGAGGTCGCACCGGCGCTTGGTGCCAGGATGCCGGCGACGACGCGGCCGAGCGTGGACTTGCCACAGCCGGATTCGCCGACGAGCCCGAGCGCCTCGCCCTTGGCGACGGACAGGGAGACGCCGTCGACGGCGTGGGTGATGCGGGTGTCGACCTTCTGGCCGAGCTTGGCCGCGATCCTGTCGCCGAAGGAGACGCGCGGCGCGAACCGGCGCGAGACGTTCTCGATGTTGAGGAAGGCGTCGGTCATGTCGCGACCTCCAGCCCGAGCGGATGGTGGCAGCGATGCTGGCGCAGGCGTTCCGTCACCAGCTCCGGCATCACCTGGCAGGCGGCGTCGGCGCGCGGACAGCGCGGTGCGAAAGCGCAGCCCGGCGGCAGCGAGAGCAGCAAGGGCGTGGAGCCCGGAATCTGCACCAGATCGCGGCCGGGCTCGGCCCGCGCCGGCAGGGAATCCAGCAGCCCGCGCGTATAGGGGTGGCGCGGATTGCGCAGCACGGCCGCCGTCGGGCCGGCCTCGACGATGCGCCCGGCATACATCACCGCGATCTTGTCGGCGAGCGAGGAGACGGTGGCGAGGTCGTGGCTGATCCAGATCAGCGCCATGCCGAGATCGGCGACGAGCGCCTTCATCTCGGCCAGGATCTGCGCCTGGATCGAGACGTCGAGCGCCGTCGTCGGCTCGTCGGCGATCAGCAAAGCGGGATCATGCAGCAGCGCGATTGCGATCGCGACGCGCTGGCGCATGCCGCCGGAGAACTCGTGCGGATAGGCGCCCAGGCGGCGCGCGGCATCGGGAATTCCGACGCGGGTCAGGACGGCGACGCTGCGTGCGCGCGTCGCCTGCTCGCCGGTCACGCCATGGGCTTCCAGGGCCATGCGCATCTGCTCGCCGATGGTGATGACCGGGTTCAGCGTCGTCGCCGGGTCCTGGAAGACCATGGCGATGCGCTTGCCCCGCAGCCGCCGCAGTTGCGAGGGCCGCATCGAAACCAGGTTCTGTCCCTCGAAGCGCACGGCCCCCGAGGCGATTCGGCCGGGCGGATCGACCAGGCCCAGCAGCGAGAAGCCGGTGACGCTCTTGCCCGAGCCGGACTCGCCGACGAGACCCATGACCTCGCCCTTGCTGAGACGAAAGGAAACGCCGTCGACCGCCTTCACCACCCCGGCGCGGGTGAAGAAATGCGTCGCGAGCGCCTCGACCTCCAGCAGCGGCGCCGTGGCCGCGCCGCCGCTCATCGCTTCAACCTCGGATTGACCTGGTCGCGGATCTGGTCGCCGACGAGGTTGATGGCGACGATCAGTACGATCAGGGCGATGCCGGGATAGATCGAGATCCAGTAGCGGCCAGACAGCATGTACTGGAAGCCGTTCGAGATCAGCATGCCGAGCGAGGGTTCGGTGACCGGAAGTCCGACGCCGAGGAAGGACAATGTCGCTTCGAGCGCGATGGCGTTGGCGACCTGCACGGACGCGATCACGATCAGGGGCGGCAGGCAGTTCGGCAGGATGTGGCGGAAGACGACCTGCCAGCCAGGTAGCGGCGTCGAGAGCGCCGCTTCGATATAGTCCTTGCCGCGTTCGGCCGCCGCCGCGCCATGGGCGGTGCGCGCGAAATAGGCGTATTGGGCGGCGGTGAGCGCGGTGATGAGTTGCGCCTTGCCCTGGCCGAGCAGGGCCGAGAGCACGAGCGCGAGCAGGATCGCGGGAAAGGCGAGCTGCAGGTCGATCACCCGCATGATGAAGGCCTCCCAGCGCCCCCCGACATAGGCCGCGCCCAACCCCAGGCTGACGCCGATTGCAAAGGCGCAGGAGCCGGCGATCAAACCCATCTGCAAGGAGATGCGCAGGCCGTAGAGGATGGCCGAGAACAGGTCGCGTCCCTGCGCGTCCGTGCCCAGGATATGAGTGTAGCCGGCCGAACCGACGAAGCCCGGCGGCCGGCGCGCATCCATCAGCACGAGATTGGCGAGGTCATAGGGGTCCTGCGGGGCGACGAGCGGAGCGAGCAGTGCGACGCCGATCATCAGCACCACGACGGCGAGTGCGGCGAGCGCGACCCGGCTCTCGCGGAATTCGGCCCAGAAACGGGCGATCGGGGAGGCGGGCTTCATCAGGCGCGCGCCTTCCGCAGGCGTGGATCGAGCCCGACATAGGCGAGATCGACCAGGAAGTTGATGGTGATGAAGACGCAGGCGACGAGCATGAGATAGGCGACCATCACCGGCCGGTCGAGCGAGGTGATCGAATCGATGATGAGCTTGCCGATGCCGGGCCAGGAGAAGATCGTCTCGGTAACGACGGCGAAAGCCAGCGTCGAGGCGAATTCCAGTCCGAAGACCGTGACGATCGGGATCGCGATCAATCGCAGCACATGCCGGCGCAGTACGGTCCATTCCGAGAGACCGGCGGCCCGGGCGAATTTCACCGTGTCGGTCAGCATCACCTCGCGCGTGCCGGCCCGTGCGAGGCGCGTCATCAAGGCGAGCTTGAAGAAGGCGAGGTTCAGCGCCGGCAGCAAGAGATGACTGAGCCCGTTGAGCGTCAGGAAGCTCCATTCGATGCCGAAGAGCGAGGCCGTGTCGCCGCGCCCGCCCGCCGGCAGCCATTGCAATTCGACCGCGAAGGCGATGATCAGCACGAGGCCGATCCAGAAGGTCGGCACCGAGAAGCCCAGGATCGAGACCGCCATGATGATCTTGGCGGGCAGGCCGTCGGGCCGGTAGCCGGCATAGATGCCGGCGGGAATGCCGATCAGCGCGGCGCCGCAGACGGCCAACAGCGTCAGTTCCAGGGTCGCCGGCAGGCGCGACAGGATCAGGTCGAGCACCGGCATGCCGAAGACGAAGGAGCGGCCGAAATCACCGTGCAGGATGCGCCCGAGGAAGGTGAAGTACTGCTCCCAGAGCGGCCGGTCGAGCCCATAGCGTGCGATGGTCTCGAGCCTGATGTCCTGGCTGACATCGGGGCCGATCAGCACATCGATAGGGTTGCCGATGGCGTAGACGCCGACGAAGACCAGCGCCGACATGACCAGCATGACGGCGAGGGCCTGCACCACGCGCTCGATGACATGGCCTAGCATGGGCGGGCGCCGTGGCGTCGCCTCACGGCCAGTCCTCGACCATCGCCGCGCGGGTCTCCTCGACGCCGATCTGCCAGAGGCTCAGCATCTCCTCGTCGGAGCGCTGGTAGCGGCCGTGGAAATTGCCGTCGCCCAGGATCTCGCGCTTCCGGGCCGGGTTGGCTGCCTGATAAAGCGCCGCATTGAAGGGTGGTTTCGCGGCATTAGGCACCGCCACGCCTTCCAGCCGCGTCCAGGGGAAGTTCTCCATCCAGGACGCGTGCGAAGCCGCCGTATCGATCGCCTTCACGGCTGCCTGAAAACGCGGCCCCGCCCACCAATTGTGCATCCTGACGCTGGCATCGGTCCTCACGCCCATCCACTCCGTGCAGAAGGTCATGGCCGGCGAATTGCCGCCATGGCCGTTGACCAGTACGATGCGGCGGAAGCCGGAGCGGTAGAATCCTTCGAGCATGTCCTCGACCACTGCAATATACGTGCTCAGCCGCAGCGAGACGGTGCCGGGATAGGCGGCAAAGCCCGGCGTCATGCCGTAGGCGAGCACGGGAAAGACCGGGATGTCGAGCGGTTCCGCCGCATCCTGAGCCACTTTTTCGGAGAGGATCGCGTCTGTCGCCAGGCTCAGATAGGCGTGCTGCTCGACGCTGCCGAGCGGCAGGACGCAGCGGTCGTCCCGCCTGGCTTGCGCCTCGACCTGCATCCAGTTCATCTGTGCGATGCGCACGGCCCGTTCCTTGCAGAAAAAGAGTGGCAAAATCCGATGGCTGGGCCATCCTTGACTCCCGCTTTCAGGAGCGTCAAGTTCCATTTGGAACTAAATCAGGGAGCTGATCATGCGCCGCGCCCCGACCGCCCTGTCGCGTCTCGACCATGAGCGCGAGGCCGCGCTGCGCGACCTTGATCCGCTCACCATCACCAAGCTCTGGGACAACCCCTGCTGGCTGTCCTTCCGGCTGAACTTCATCGCCTTCCGCTTCAACGATCCCGTCTATCGCTGGATCGAGACGCGCTATGGGCTGGTGCGGCCCGAATTCGTCGTGCTCTACGCCGTCGGCCTGAGGGATGGCGTCGCCGCCAAGAACATCGTGGCCTCCTCCGGCCTGCCCAAGAACACGCTCTCGCGCGCCATCCAGAAGCTTTTGACCCGCCGCCTGCTCAAGCGCGAGACCGATCGCGACGATCTGCGCAGCTTCGTACTGCGCCTGACCAACGCCGGTCGCGCGATCTTCGATGAGACGATGCCGCTGATGGTCCAGCAGCAGACCACCATGCTGGAAGGGCTCAGCGAAGCCGAGCAGCGCCAGCTCTGCGAATTGATGGACAAGCTCGTCATCGCCTCACCGACCTGGCCCAATGATCTCGAGAACCAGACATAGCCCGGAGGCATCCGAACCGTCTTTCCAAAGAACCGGCGCAGCGTGGCACGTCGAGACTGCCTGCCGGGCTCACTAGAAGCGTTTTCGAGCGAAGTGGACACCGGTTCGCGTGAAGAAAACGTGTCAAAACAAAAGGATAGAGCGATTTCCGATCCAGTAGGATCGGAAATCGCTCTAGAGAAGAACCATCGCGTGGAATCAACCGATCATGCCGCCGCTCGAAAATGGCATGACAGATCTCAGAGGATCCCCATCATGACGCTCTCACTTTCCCTTCGCTCGCTCGCGCTTGCGGCCATGCTCGGCATGTCGGTTTCGACCGCAGCCCTCGCCCAGAACCTCACGATCGGCGTGCGCGCCGGCCCGGATTCGATCGATCCGCATTTCACAGCGACCGGTACTCACGCCGAAGCGCTCAAGCATGTCTTCGACACGCTGACCTGGTCCGGCGACAAACTCCAGATCGAGCCGCGCCTCGCCTTGAGCTGGAAGGCGATTGAGCCCTCCGTTTGGGAGTTCAAGCTGCGTCCCGGCGTGAAATTCCACGACGGCTCGGATTTCACCGCCGAGGACGTCAAGTTCTCGATCGAGCGCATCCCGGTCGTCTCGGGCCCCAACCCGACCACGATCTATGTTCGTCGGGTCAAGGAGGTGAAGATCATCGATCCGCTGACGGTGCATATCGTCACCGACGGACCGGCGCCCAATCTGCCCAACGACTTCATCCGCCTGTTCATCGTCTCGGCCAAGGCCGCCGCTGGCCTGACCAAGGACAACGCCAACGAGGCCTTCAACTCCGGCAAGGCGGCGATCGGCACCGGCCCCTACAAATTCGTCTCCTGGACGCCGAAGGACCAGATGGTTCTGGAGCGTTTCGACGGCTATTGGGGGCCGAAGGAGCCATGGGCTCGGGTCATCCGCAAGGAATTGCCCAATGACGCCGCCCGCGTCGCCCAGCTCAAGGCCGGCCAGGTCGATATCATCGTCCGCGCGCCGTCCTCCGACGTCGCGACGCTGAAGCGCGACCCCAAGCTCTCGGTCGCGACCATCGACACGGTCTATGTCTTCAACATGGAGCTCGACATGCGGGACAAGGCTCCGCAGATCAGCGCCAAGGACGGCTCGCCGCTGGCGAAGAACCCGCTGCAGGACGCAAAGGTGCGCGAGGCGATCGACCTCGCCATCGACCGGCCGGCCCTGGTCGAGATCGCGATGGAAGGGCTGGGGGCTCCGGTCAACCAGCTCGTCACCGCCAGCATTGCGGGCTTCAACTCCTCGCTGCCGCCGCTGAAGCCCGATCTCGCCAAGGCCAAGAAGCTGATGGAGGAGGCCGGTTACGCCAATGGCTTCAAGGTGACCTTCTCCTTCACCAGCGACCGCCTGCCGGGCGATCGCCAGGTCGGCACTTCGATCGCGCAGATGCTGGCCCGCATCGGCATCGAGGTGAACGCCAACGCCCAGCCGGGCGCGGTCTTCTTCCCGGCCCGCTCGCGCGGCGAGTTCTCGCTGGCGATGTCCGGCTGGGGCACGCTGACGGGCGAGGCGAACTACACGCTCTCCTCGGTCGTGCACTCCAACGATCCCGCCAAGAAGCTCGGCCCCTTCAATGTGCTCGGCTACAAGAACGCCGAGCTCGACAAGCTGATCGAGGATGCCGGCGTCGAGATGGACGAGGCCAAGCGCAACAAATACCTCGCCGACGCCAACGCCATCGTCGCCAAGGACCGGCCGCGCCTGCCGATCGTCGCTGTCGGTTCGGCCTGGGCGATGCAGAAGGACAAGGTCACGATCGCCCCGCGCGTCGACGAGGACACGCTGGCGATGGACATCAAGCCCGCCAAGAAGTGAGCGGGCAGGCAGTCGGCAATGGGCAGTCGGCAGTCGTTTTCTGCCGCCGACCGCTCGTCCGACTGCCTATTGCCTATTGCCGACTGCCCCGTTCCGAGGTTCCATCACATGACCAACATCGCTCTCGCCATTCATGGCGGCTGCGGCACGCTGCCCAAGGCCGAGATGACCCACGCCGAATGGGCGCAGGCCCGGGCCGATCTCGCAGCCTCCTTGCGCGCGGGCTGGGCGATCCTCGCCAGGGGCGGCACCGCGGTGGATGCCGTCGAAGCGGCCGTGCTTGTGATGGAGGATTCGCCCCATTTCAACGCTGGCCACGGCGCGGCCTTCAATGCCGATGGCGAGCATGAGCTCGACGTTTCGATCATGGATGGCGCGACGCTGGCGGCTGGCGCACTCTGCGGCGTCAAGCGCGTCAAGAACCCGGTCAGCGCCGCGAAGGCCTTGATGCGGCGCGGCGATCCGCTGCTGCTGGCGGGCGCGGCCGGAGACGCCTTCGCCGAGCATGAAGGCCTCGATATGGTCGAGAACGAGCATTTCTCGACCGAGCGCCGCCGCAAGAACCTCTCCTCGATGAAGATCCGGGAACTAGTAGGCACGGCCTCGGAAGCGAGCGAGGCGGAAAAGCACGGCACGGTCGGCGCGGTTGCGCGCGATGTGCAAGGTCATCTCGCCGCGGCGACCTCGACCGGCGGCTACACCAACAAGCCGGTCGGGCGCGTCGGCGATTCCCCCATCATCGGGGCCGGCACCTACGCCCGCGACGGTCGCTGCGCCGTCTCCGGCACCGGCAAGGGCGAGTATTTCATCCGCTATTGCGTCGGCCACGAGATCGCGTCGCTGATCGCCTATAAGGGGCTGAGCCTGAAACAGGCGACCGACACGGTCCTGGCCGAATTGACGGCGCACAGGATCGGCGCCGGCCTCGTCGCCATCGATGCCGATGGCGCCATCGTCGCGCCCTATAATTCCGAAGGCATGTATCGCGGCTGGGTCACGCCCGACGGGCTCGTCCATGTCGCGACCCATGGTGACGTCGAGATGGCAGGGCAGGCATGATGGACGCGCTTCATCCCACCACAGCCCTCATCCTGAGGAGCCGCGCAGCGGCGTCTCGAAGGATGGTTCAGGAGGCTCCGGAGTCATCTGGAGCATCCTTCGAGACGCAGCCTTCGGCTGCTCCTCAGGATGAGGGCTTCAAGGTGGAAAGGCCGGCGCCATGACCACACCCGAACCCATCCTGATCTGGGGCGCAGGCGCGATCGGCGGCACGCTGGGCGCCTATTGGGCCCGCGCCGGCATCCCTGTCCTCCTCGTCGATATCGTGCCTGAGCATGTCGAGGCCTGCCGCATGACGGGCCTTGCGATCACCGGGCCGATCGAGGAGTTCCGCCAGGTCGTCCCGGCGGCGACGCCGGCCGAACTGACCGGTACCTATAAGCGCATCGTGCTGGCGGTGAAGGCCGGCGCGACCGAAGCTGCGGTCGCGGCGCTGAAGCCGCATCTCGCGGCGGACGGATTCGTGCTCTCCGCCCAGAACGGTCTCAACGAGTTGACGATCGCAAGCCAGGTCGGCGAGGCGCGCACCATGGGCTGCTTCGTCAATTTCGGCGCGGACTGGCACGGGCCGGGCGAGATCTTGTACGGCAATCGCGGCGCGGTCGTCGTCGGCGAACTCGACGGGGCGATGACGCCGCGCCTGCACGAGATGCATGCGTTGCTGAAGCTCTTCGACCAGGACTCGGTCGTGACCGACAACATCTGGGGTTCGCTCTGGGGCAAGCTCGCCTATGGCGCGATGTTGTTCGGCACGGCGCTGACGGATGAGTCGATGTCGGCGAATTTCGCCGATCCCGAGCGGCTGCCGGTCTGGCTCGCGCTCGGTCGCGAGGTCGGCGCGGTCGCCGCTGCGCGCGGCGTACGCTCGCTCGGCTTCGGCGCGTTCGATCCGATGGTCTTTGCCCCCGGCCGGCCTGAAGGCCCGCAGATCGAGACGATTGCCTGGCTCGCCGACTACACCTCCCGGACGGCAAAAACCCATTCCGGCATCTGGCGCGATCTGGCTGTGCGCAAGCGCAAGACCGAGGTCGATCCGCAGATCGGCATCATCGCGACGCTGGGCCGCGAGGCGGGTGTCGCCACCCCGGCGCTGGTTACGCTGGTTTCGCTCATCCATGAGATCGAGGACGGCAAGCGCCCGCTCTCCTTCGCCACGCTGAAAGTCCTGCTCGACCAATGCAAATCCGCTTCGACAATCGCGTAGCCCTCGTCACTGGCGCAGCTCAGGGCATCGGCCGGGCCATCGCCACGGCGCTGGCCGAGTCCGGCGCGACCGTACACCTTGCCGATATCGACGCCGCCGGCGTGGCCGAGACGGCCAAGGCGATCGGCGCGACGGCGCATGCGGTCGATCTCGGTACACCCGAGGCTGCGAGCGCGCTCATCACCGAGATCGTCGCGAAAAGCGGCAAGCTCGATCTCATGGTCCATGCTGCCGGCGGCGTGCGCGGGCAGGTCGGCCGGCCGATCGAGGCGATTTCCGAGGCGGATTGGCGCGTGATCTTCGCCGCCAATGTCGACGCTGCCTTCTTTCTCGCCCAGGCAGCCGCCCCGGTGATGCGGCAATCCGGCTATGGCCGCATCGTCACGATCTCGTCGGGAGCGGGCCTGCGGCCGAGCCTCACCGGCATCCAGGCCTATGCCAGCGCCAAGCACGCGCTGGTTGGTTTGACCAAGCAGCTCGCCTGGGAGCTCGGCCCCCATGGCGTCACGGTGAACTCCGTCGCGCCGGGCTTCGTGCGCTCCAATCCCGCGACCGAGCGGCAATGGGAGAGCTATGGCCCGGAGGGGCAGAAGCGCCTGGTCGAGGGCATCCATACCCGCCGCCTCGGCACGCCGGCCGACATCGCGGCGGCGACGCTGTTCTTCCTGAGCGAACAGGCCGGCTGGATCACCGGCCAGGTGCTGTCCGTGGATGGCGGGCGGTCGTAGGGGCGTCCGGCACGCCGGGGCCTCTTCGGCCGGCATTCCTGGGCAATCTCATGCAGGACGAGGCGTAGTAGCTCGACGCGCGCGAGAGAGGCTCGGGACAAGCCCGAGCATGACGCCGCCGCGCGGTCTCAAGCCTTAGGCAGGTCCGGCACGCGATAGGCCGTGGTCGACTTGATCCGCTCCATCGCGAAGCGCGAGGTCACGTTCTTGAGCGGGATCGTCTCGATCAGCTTCTTGTAGAAGCCGTCATAGGCCGCCATGTCGGCGACGACGACGCGCAGCATGTAGTCGACATCGCCGGCCATGCGGTAGAACTCCATCACCTCCGGCATTGACGCGACCATCTGCGCGAACTTCTCCAGCCACGGCCCGGAATGGTCGGCGGTCTCGATCTGGACGAAGACGGTGAGGCCGAGTCCGATCTTCTCCGGCGCGACCAGCGCGACGCGTTTCACGATGACGCCGGACTGCTCCAGCCGCTGGATTCGCTTCCAGCACGGCGTCTGCGACAGCCCGACGCGGTCGGCGAGTTCGGCGATCGAGATATTGGCGTCGCCCTGCAGGACGGTGAGGATTTTCCGGTCTATCGCATCCATTCTCGTATTCCGTCCGTGATCAGAAGATTATCTCTGTTGAATGCCGCAAAAGGAGAATGATTATCTTTTTAAGGCTTTCATCTTGTTTTCAGATAGAAAATCCTTTTCTCCATCTGTCAATGGGTGCGCCTTCCGCACCGTCTTCACGAAGGATTTGATCGATGGATCGCCGCCAGTTCCTGCTCGCCGGCTCGGCGCTTCTCGCTGCGTCGCCGCTATCCGGCGCGCGCGCCCAGGGCGCTGTCACCGCGCGCATCGGCTATATCCCGGTCATCGGCACGGCTCCGATCTTCGTCGCCAATGGCGAGGGTTGGCTCAAGGAAGCCGGTCTCGCTGCGAGCTTCACGGTGTTCGAATCCGGCCCGAACATGATCCAGGCCTTCGCCTCCGGCACGATCGATTTCTACGTCGCCGGCATCGCGCCACTGGCGGTGGCGCGCTCGCGCGGCGTCGATGTCCGCGTCGTGGCTGCGACCGCAGTCGCAGAGAACGTCTTCGTCGCCGCGCCGTCCCTGACCAAATTCTTCACGCCGGGTACCACGGCCTCGGCCGCCTTCAAGGCCTACAAGGCCGCGACCGGCAAACCGGCGCGGCTCGCCACCCAGCCGGCGGGCTCCGTGCCCAACACCACGCTGCAATACTGGCTCTGGGAGGTCGCCAAGGCCGACAAGGCCGATGTCGAGATCGTGCCGATGGGCATCGACGCGACCCAGCAGGCGGTGCTGGCGGCGGCCGTCGAGGGTGCGATCGTGCGTGAGCCGGCGCTGACCATCATCCAGACCCGCAACCCCGGCATCAAGCTGATCGCGGGCGGGCAGGAGCTCTTCCCCGGCCAGCCCGGCACGGTGGTGGCGGGGTCGGGCGCCTTCGTCACGAAAAACCCGGAGGTCGTGCAGAAGCTGGTCAACAGCCTCGTGCGCGCGGCCGATCTCATCGCCAAGAACCCCGACAAGGCCGCGCCTCATGTCGGGACCGCGCTCGGAAAGGGCATCGTTGATCCCGAATTGATCCGCAAGGCGCTGACCTCGCCGGCGAGCACCTTCGAGATCGATCCGCGCAAGATCATCGAGCCGTCCCGCGTCATGCAGGCCTATCAGGTCAAGCTCGGTTCGCTCGACAAGGAATTGCCGTTCGACGGCCTGTTCGAGACGCAATATTACGAGCGCGCGATCAAGGCGGGCGGTTGACACTCTTGCAATCCCTTCGGGCTCCGGCCCTAGCCTTTGTGGGCCTCGTCGCCTTCCTGCTGCTGTGGGAGGCGATCCCTTTCTTCGGCCTCGTGAACCCGGCCTTCCTGCCGGGCCCGAGCGCCTTGCCGAAGGCGTTTTGGCGTGAGGTCACCTCGGGCGCCTGGCTTGCCGCGATCCTCGGTTCGCTCGGCCACTACTTCACCGGCCTGATCACCGGCTCGGTGCTCGGCGCGGCGCTTGGCGTGCTCGTCGGCATGTCGCGCATCGCTGAAGAAGCCACGGCCTGGGTGGTGCGCCTGCTCAGGCCGATTCCCGGTCTCGCCTGGGTGCCCTTTGCCATCATCTGGTTTGGCGTGAACCCGTCGGCCGCGGTGTTCATCATCGCGATCGGCGTGTTCTGGATCGTCTTCTTCGCCGCCCAGGGCGCGATCCGCGGCGTCGATCGCGATCTGATCGAGGTCGCCGACGCCTTCGGCTTCCGCACGAGCTGGCAGCGCCTGAGCAAGATCCTGCTGCCGGCGGCCATGCCCGGCATCCTGATCGGCGTGCGCACGGCGCTGGGCCAGGCCTGGATGGCGGTCGTCGCGGCCGAGATTTTTGGCGTCGCCGGCGTCGGCCAGCGCATGATGCAGGCCTCCAGCCTGCTCGCGACCGATATCGTGGTGATCTACATGCTGACCATGGCGGGGCTCTACGGCTTCCTCGACACCCTCTTCGTCGCCTTCCAGACATGGGTGCTGCGATGGAAAGCGTGATCGACATCAAGGCGCTCTCGCTGACCTTCACCCGCAACGGCGAGGCGACGGAGGTGCTGCACAAGCTCGATCTCTCGGTCGCGCGTGGCGAGTTCCTGGCGATCGTCGGCCCGTCCGGCGTCGGCAAGTCGACGCTGCTGCGCGTCATCGCAGGCCTCGCCAAGCCCAGCGGCGGCGAGGTCGTGATCAATGCTGCAGATAGCGCCCGCCGGCCGGTCGCGCTCGTCTTCCAGGATTCGCGCCTGCTGCCCTGGCGCAAGGTCGCCTCGAATGTCGGCTTCGGGTTGGAGGGGCAGGTCTCGCGTCACGAGCGTCAGGCGAAGGCGCAGGAGATGCTCGATCTCGTGGGCCTGAGTTCGTTGGCGAAGCGCTGGCCGCACCAGCTCTCCGGCGGCCAGCGCCAGCGCGTCTCGCTGGCGCGCGCGCTCGCCGTCGAGCCCGAGATCCTGCTGATGGATGAGCCGTTCTCGGCGCTCGACGCCTTGACCCGCGAAAGCCTGCAGGACGAGCTGATCCGCGTCTGGCAGCGCACCGGCAAGACCGTGCTCTTCGTCACGCACGACATCGATGAGGCGGCCTATCTCGCCGACCGCGTCGTCATCCTCTCCGGCGCGCCCGGCCAGATCATCGCCGAGCACAGGATCGATGCGCCCCGGCCCCGCAAGCGCGGCGAGGCGGCCGAAGCCGAGATCGTGCGCGCGGTGCGACTGGGTCTGGGCGCCGATACGGTGACGGACGGCGCGGCGATCTGAGGTCTCACTCTCCCTCGACATGCGCCTTGAACGCCTCGGCGAAGCCGGGGTGCCAGCGCGAGAGCGGCGGGCGGTTCTCGATGATGTCGCCGATCGCCCAGGCCATGCGCTTCTCGTCCAGCGCGCGCGGTGTCTCGTTGTCGGGGCAAAGGATGTAGAAGTCGCCTGCGCCCAGTCGCTCCAGCATGAAGTCGACCGTCTGCTCCGGCGTCCAGGCTCCGGCCGGTTGCTCGGGGCGTCCCTTGGCTGTGAGCGGCGTGTAGACAAAGCCGGGGATCAGGAGATGGGCGCTGACCTTGCAGCCTGCCGTCCCGCGCAATTCATGCTGCAAGGCTTCGGTGAAGGCCTTCACGCCGGCTTTCGAGACGTTGTAGGCGGGGTCGCCGGGTGGAGTGGTGATGCCCTGCTTCGAGCCGGTGTTGATGATCAGGCCGGGGGTGCCGCCGGCGATCATGTCGGGCGCGAAGATCTGCGTGCCGTTGATGATGCCGCCGAGATTGACGGCGAGAATCCGCTCCCAGGTTTCGATCGGCCCAAACATCGCGCTGCCCGGCTGGATGCCGGCATTGTTCATCAGCACATGGACGGCGCCGAAGCGGGCCGTCACCTGCTCGTGCAGGGCTTGCACCGCTTCGCGCCGCGCCACATCGGTGGGCACGGCGAGCACGTTCTCCGCGCCGACGAGCGTCGCCAGCACCTGCCCGGCGGCCTTGAGCCCTTCCGCGTCGTGGTCGGCGATGGCGACCTTCATGCCCAGCCCCGCGAAGGCGCGGGCTGCGGCGAAGCCGATGCCCGAGGCCGCCCCCGTGACCACGGCGACATGCGAGGGGGCGATGGCGGCAGGCAATGTGGCCATGGTCAGCTTTCAAGGTTCCGGAATGTCGGGCGCGCAGCTAAAGCAGCACACGCGGCGACATCATGGCGCGGTGCGCTGTTTCCGTCCTTACCCGACAATGACGCCTCGTCCCGGCATCACCGGCTTGTCATTGGCTCTGTGTGGCAAAGTCGGGCATCTGGAGGGGAATTGAACGGGATGACGACCTGGCCCATGGCTCAGAGCTTTCGACAAGGCCTCTTGCGTAACGCCGTGCTGGCGTTCGCGCTGATCGCGCCGGCCATCGCCATCGCGGCGGAATCGGCTGCCGTCAGCTCGCCGCGCGTCACGGCGACGCTGCTGTCGAGCCGCGATGCCGTCCAGCCGGGCGAACGCTTCCAGGTCGCCCTCGTCCAGAAGATCGCCAGGGGCTGGCATACCTATTGGCAGAACCCCGGCGATTCCGGTGAGGCGACGCGCATCGACTGGACGCTGCCCGCCGGCATGACGGCGGGCGAGATCCGCTGGCCCGCGCCCAAGGCGCTCCCGGTCGAGCCGCTGGTCAATTTCGGTTTCGAGGGCACGCTGCTGCTGCCGGTCGAGATCGCCGTGCCCGAGAGCGCCAGGCCCGGCGAGCGGGTGACGCTGAAGGCCAATGCGACCTGGCTCGTCTGCGAGAAGATCTGCATTCCCGAGGAGGGCGCCTTCACGCTCGACCTGCCGGTCGAGGCCACGGCGATCGTCGATGAGAATGCCCAGTCGCGCATCGATGCGACGCTGGCCGCCTTGCCGCAGCCGGCCGGCTTCAAGGCGAAGCTGACGAGCAATGGCGACAGGCTCGCGCTCTCGCTGCCCGGCCTGGGCGCGGAGGCGCGCGATATCCGCTTCTTCCCGCTCTCCGACACGCTGATCGAGCATGCCGCGCCCCAGTCCGCCACGCCCGCTGCCAATGGCACGACCTTGCAGCTTGCCCGCTCCAGCGCGTTCAAGCTCGAGAGCGCGGAGCTCTCCGGCGTCGTCACCTTCAGGGAGGGCGGCCTGCCGCGCGCACTGGCGGTCACAGTCGAGGTCGAGCCCGCCTTGCTGACCGCCGCGACGGGGGCAAGCGCTGCGCCGCGCCCGGCCGTGGTGCGGCTGCCGGTGCCGGTCGAGGGCGCCGACCTGACGCTGTGGGCGGCGCTCGCCTTCGCCTTCGCAGGCGGTTTGATCCTCAACCTGATGCCCTGCGTGCTGCCTGTGCTGTTCATCAAGGCGCTCGGCTTCGCGCAACTGGCGCGGGCGCATCGCGACGAGGTCCGCGAGCAGGGCGTGCTGTTCCTCAGCGGCGTGGTCGTGACTTTCATGATCCTGGCCGGCATCGTCATCGGCTTCGCGGCGCTGGGCTCCGGCATCGGCTGGGGGTTCCAATTGCAGTCGCCGCCCCTGGTCATCGCGCTTGCCGTCATCATGACGCTGATCGGCTTCAACCTGCTGGGCGCCTTCGAGGTCGGAACTTCAGCTGGAGGCATAGGCCAGGACCTCGCCGGCCGAGGCGGGCGCCTGGGCGCTTTCATGACCGGCGCGCTCGCCGTCGTGGTCGCGACGCCCTGCACCGCCCCCTTCATGGGCGCGGCTGTGGGCTATGCGGTGACGCAGCCGCCTGCCATGGGCCTCGCTGTCTTCCTGGCATTGGCGCTCGGCTTCGCTCTGCCCGTCCTGGCGCTCTCCTTCGCGCCCGGCCTGCTGCGTCTGCTGCCCAGGCCCGGCCGCTGGATGGTGATCCTGAAGCAGGCTTTCGCCTTCCCGATGTTCGCGACCGCGATCTGGCTGGTCTGGGTCGCCTCGGTGCAGGCCGGTCCCGGCGGCGTCCTGGCCGCGCTGGTCGCGGTGCTGGCTGCGGGCTTCATCGTCTGGCTCGTCGGCGTCACGCGCGGCGCGGGCGGCGTGCGCCTGGCCGCCACGGGTCTTGCCGCGCTGGTCGCGCTTGGCGCCGGCTGGTTCGTGCTGCAGAGCGCCGTGCCCAGCGCCACCAGCGAGGCGCGTGCTGGCGGCATCCAGGCCTGGACGCCCGAGCGCGTCGCTGCGCTGCAAGCCGAAGGCAAGCCGGTCTTCGTCAATTTCACCGCAGCCTGGTGCATCACCTGCCTGGCGAATGAGCGCGTCGCGCTCTCGCGGCAGGAGGTCAAGGACGCCTTCGCCGAATTGAAGGTCGCCTCCCTCAAGGCCGACTGGACCAACCGCAATTCTGCGATCGCCCAGGCCTTGGCCGAGCAGGGCCGCGCCGGCGTGCCGCTCTATCTGTTCTATCCCGGCAAGAAGGATGCGCAGCCCGAGATCCTGCCGCAATTGCTGACGCCCGACATGGTGGTGACCGCCGCCCGCCGTGCCGCCGGCAAGGAGATGAAGACTGCCTCCCGCTGAGAGTTTCCCCCCTGAAGACGGAGACACCCGATGAAAGCCAGCCTGTCCCGACAGAGTTTCATCGCCGGCCTCGCGCTCGCCGGCCTCTCGCTGAGTGCAGGCTCCGTCCTGGCGCAGGGGGGCGCGAAGATCGGTCAGCCTGCGCCTGCCTTCCAGGCCGTCGATGCCGACGGCAAGACGCGCAATCTCTCGGAATTCGCCGGCAAGACCGTGATCCTGGAATGGACCAATCACGACTGCCCCTATGTCCGGAAGCACTACAACAGCGCCACCATGCAGACGCTGCAGAAGGATATGGTCAGGGAGGGCATCGTCTGGCTCTCGGTCGTGTCCTCGCCAGTCGGCGAGCAGGGTTATGTTGATGGCGCTGCGGCCAAGGAACTGACCACGAAGCGCGATGCTGCGCCGGCCGCGGTGCTGCTCGACCCCAACAGCAAGGTGGCGCGCGCCTATGGAGCGACGACGACGCCGCATATGTACATTGTCGATCCCAAGGGCACGCTCGCCTATATGGGCGCGATCGACGACAAGCCCTCATCGAACCCGGCAAGCCTCAACGGCGCCAAGAGCTATGTCCGGCAGGCCGTGGCCGAGCTGAAGGCCGGCAAGCCGATCAGCGAGGCGGCCACCAAATCCTATGGCTGCGCGGTGAAATACGCGCCGCTGAGCTGAGGGAATCTCGACGCAGAGCCTCTCTCGGAATGTCCAGCGGATAGGTTGGTTACAAATTAGCCTGGGTAGATGGGTGACAGTTTCTGGCCTCGGTGGTCGATGAGGCCGATGGGCTGTTTGTAGAA
>NZ_PQFZ01000026.1 GCF_002917105.1 Allobosea psychrotolerans | reverse complement strand
GCGGCCTGCCTGGAGGCCTGGGCCGAGGCCTTCACCGAGGCGGCGAGCTCCTCGGTCGTGGCCGCGGTCTCCTCCAGCGACGAGGCCTGCTCCTCGGTGCGCTTCGACAGGTCGTCGGCGCCCATGGTGATCTCGCGCGCCGCCAGGCCGACATCCGCCGAGGTCGTCTGGATCGTGCGCACCGTCGAGGACAGCCGGTCGACGGTGGCGTTGAAGTCGTCGCGAAGCTGCTCATAGGCCGCCGGGACGGAGGCCTCGATGCGATGCGTCAGGTTGCCATAGGACAATTCCGCAAGGCCCCGAGCCAGCTCCGTCACGACCTTTTCCAGCTCCTTTGCCTGCTCGAGCTGCTGCTGCGCTCCCGTCAGGCGCTCGGATTCGGTCGCGCGGCGTGTGTCTTCGATCAGGCGCGCTTGCGCGACGGCAGCGGTTTCAAGCTCCGCCTTCTCGATCGCGGCGCTGCGCAGGACGCCGACCGCATCGGCCATCGCCGCAATCTCGTCGCGGCTGCGGATGACGGGGATGGTCGCCTCGATATCGCCCGAGGCAAGCCGGTGCATCGCGGCCTTCAGGCTGCCGAGCGGCTTCATCATGCGGCGCAGGACCAGCAGCAGCACGGCGCCGCCCACCAGCGCGATCAGGAATCCGGCGATCACATTGCCCCAGATCATCTCGTCGATCACGACCAGGAAGTCGGCCTGCCTGATGCCGACGAACAGGATGCCGATGACCTGGTTGCTCGATTTCTGGATGATCGGCTCATAGATCGTGAAATAAGGCAGGCCCAGAATGTCGGCCGCGCCGGAATAGGTCTTTCGATCCCTGAACACAGCGTCATAAGCAGGCCCCGCGGCCAGCTTGGTGCCGACGGCGCGCGAGCCGTCGGCCTTTTGCACGTTGGTGGCAACGCGCACATCGCCCATGAAGACCGTCGCCACGCTGCCGGCCAGCGCCTTGACCTTGTCGACGGCAGCGAAATTGCCGTTCACCAGCTCATTGCCAAAGTAGAGCTTGTCGCCCTCCAGCTTCGGCTCGCCCTTGGCGGCGAGGATATCGCGCAGCAGGTTGATGTTCACGGAGAGGCTGGACTGGGCTCGCTCGCGCATCGCCTTGTCGGCGGCCTGGATCGACACCAGGACGGATGCGGCGACAGCCGCCCCCACGATGAGGACCCCGACGATAGCCAGGCGGGTCGCGATCGGCAGCCGAAAGAGAAAGAGCTTCTTCATGAGGCGGCTCATTGTTGAATGGGCGACGTGACATGCCCAGGAACGCCTCAGCTTTGTCTATAATAATGAAAAGCTGCTTAATTTCAGGATTACCGCCATACTCAACGCACCGGTTCGAAAAAATTAGCGCCGCGATACAACCGAGAAAACCAATGCAGATGAATACATTCGAAAACAACTTTGTTTTGCGGCGATTATTTCTTCATATGATGCCGTTTATTGGAGATTACTGAAGTGTCGTCTTGGAACAGGGTGCCCATGCTTCGCGATGCCGCTGCGCGGTTTCCCGGGATGAAGGCTCAGCCCGGTTTCCAACCGCACTGGCGAACCGACCTGGTGACCAGCCTTCCGTGACGAGCGTGTCATCGGACGGTCATCGGCCAATGCCTAGTCTGGTCGCCATGAGCGACGCTCCCACATCTCGCCTGACCGCGCAGGCGCTCTTGCCCTCGGCGCCCCCACAGCTGGGGGGTACGGCTCCGCCTTCTCCCCCGCTGCTGGCGCTGGAGGCCTTCACGGTCTCGTTCCTGACCGGGAACGGCGCGACCCGGGTCGTGCATGGCGTCGATCTCACGCTCGCGCCTGGGGAAGCGCTTGGCATCGTCGGCGAATCCGGCTGCGGCAAGAGCGTCACCTGGCTTGCAGCCCTGCGGCTTCTCGGCAAGGGCGTCACTATCTCGGGCAAGGTTCTGCTCTCGGGTCAGGACATCACGCCTCTCGGCGAGCGCGAGATCGCGCGCATTCGTGGCGGCAAGATCGGACTGATCTTCCAGGACCCGACGAGCTCGCTCAACCCGGTGCATCGCATCGGCACGCAGATCGGCGAGGCGCTGCAACTGCATCGCGGCCTCTCCGGCGCGGCCGGCCAGGCGGAGGCGCTGCGCCTGCTCGACCGCGTCGGCATCGCCGACGCGCCGCGCCGGCTGCGACAATACCCGCATGAATTGTCGGGCGGCATGAACCAGCGCGTGATGATCGCGATCGCGCTCGCAGGCGAGCCCGACGTGCTGGTCGCCGACGAGCCGACGACTGCGCTCGACGCTACCATCCAGGCCCAGATCCTCGATCTCATCCGCGACATCCGCCGCGATACCGGCATGGGCCTCGTGCTGATCTCGCATGATCTCGGCGTTGTGGCCGATCTCTGCGACCGTGTCGCCGTCATGTATGCCGGTCGCGTCGTTGAAACCGCAGCGACCGCCGCGCTGCTGCATCAGCCTCATCATCCCTATACGCGCGGGCTGCTGGCCGCCCTGCCGGAGCTGGATGGCCCACGCCTGCGCCTGACACCGGTGCCCGGCACGGTGCCCGCGCCCGATGCGATGCCGCCGGGTTGCGCCTTCGCGCCGCGCTGCACCTCGGCTGCCGCCCTCTGCCAGGTCGCGCCGCCGCCACTCGCACCGGTGGGCGGCGTCCGCCAATCCGCCTGCCTGCGGCTCGGTGCCTTGCCGCCCTGGCAAGGAAGCCCGGAGCAGCGGGCTTTGAGCCAGCGTGAGCAGCGCCTGGACGAGCTTGTCGGTATGTCCTCATGAGCGCGCTTCTGACGGTGAAAGATCTGGCGCGGCGCTATCCCGTCACCGGCGCGCGCGGCGAGCGGCGCCAGCTGCACGCCGTCGATGGGGTGAGCTTCTCGCTCGACGCGCACCGTACGCTCGGCATCGTCGGCGAATCGGGTTGCGGCAAGTCGACCACGGCCAAGCTGGTGCTGGGCCTGCTCGCGGCCTCCTCCGGCCGGATCGATTTTGCCGGCGAGCCGGTCACGGCGCTGCGCGATGCGAGATGGCGCGCCATGCGCCGTTCCATGCAGATGGTCCCCCAGGACCCGCTGGCGGCGCTCGACCGGCGCCTGACGGTCGGCGAGCAGGTCGTCGAGCCCTTGCAGATCCACAATCTCGAAGCCGGCCCCGGGCCGCGGCAGGAGCGGGCGCTTTCGCTGTTCGAGGCTGTGGGCCTGCGTCCCGATCTGTTCCACCGCTATCCGCATGAATTGTCGGGCGGCCAGCGCCAGCGCGTGGTGCTGGCGCGCGCGCTGGTGCTCGATCCCAGGCTCGTGGTCTGCGACGAGCCGATCTCGGCGCTCGACGTCTCAGTCGCGGCGCAGGTCATCAACCTGCTGCAGGATCTGCAGGGGCGCTTCGGCATGGCCTATCTCTTCATCAGCCACGATCTCAAGGTGGTGCGCCAGATCGCCGACGAGGTCGCCGTGATGTATCTCGGCCGCATCGTCGAGCAGGGTCCACCCGATGCCCTGTTCCATGCGGCTGCCCATCCCTATACCGAGGCGCTGGTCTCGGCAGTGCCGACGCCGTGGCGGCGCATGCGCGAGCGCATCGTGCTGTCGGGCGATCCGCCCAATCCGGTCGACCGGCCCAGCGGCTGCGCCTTTCATCCGCGCTGCCCGCGCGCCATGGCGCTGTGCGCGACGGAGGCTCCGGCCCTGCGGCGCGTGGCGGATGGCCGGCTCGCCGCCTGCCATCTCGCGCCGGCCGTCGACGGCCCGGTTGCCGTAGCCGCCTAGAGACGGATCGAAGCGAAAAACCGGTTCCCGCTTTTTCGCATCCTGCTCTAAGTGCGGCAGGACCCGCTTCCATACCCTTCGGAGAGAGATGATGGCGCAGACTGAACAGGCGACCGCCGAGCGGGTGATCGTGGCGGTGTTCGACGGTCTTCGACCCGACATGGTGACGCCCGAGCTGACGCCGAACATCCTGCGCCTGGCGGCGCGCGGCACCTGGTTTCGGCAGGCGCGCAGCGTCTTCCCCTCGCTGACGCGCGTCTGCACGAGCGCGATCGCCACCGGCGCCGCGCCGACCACGCATGGCATCGTCGGCAACGCCTTCTACCATTCCGCCGCCATGCCCGAGCATGTCTTCGACACCGGCCGTATCGACCATCTTCGCCGCGTCGAAGCCCATCACGGCGGGCGCCTCATCGACGTGGACACATTTGGCGACGTTCTCGCCCGCGCCGGGCGACGGCTCTGCGTGGTGCATACGGGTTCGCCCGGCTCGGCCCATTTCATCAACCCGCGCGCCCGCGACAACGGCCACTGGACCTTCTCGATGCATGGCCTCGACGGCACCCAGACGCCCCATGCCGTGGCGGAGGCGCTGGAGACGGTCGGCTCGTTGCCCGAGCGCGAACTGCCGCGCCTGGGCGAGTTGCGCTACGCGGCGCGATTGATGGTGGAGCATGTCTTGCCGGTGCTCGCGCCGGATGTCGCGCTGGTCTGGTTCAACGAGCCCGACACGACCTTCCACTACAAGGGCCTCGGCTCGCCTGAAGCCAGGGCCGGGCTGCAGGAAGCCGACAAAGCCTTCGGCGCGATCCTGGATTGGGTCGAGGCCCAGCCGGATGCGGAGCGTATCGCCGTGATCGTCGCCTCCGATCACGGCCAGATCTCGACCCGCGCGATCCACCCACTCTTCGACGACGCCCGCCAGGCGGGCTTTGCGGTCGCACTGCGCGACGCGTTCGATGGCGCAGCCTTCGTCGCCACCGGCGGCCTCAGCGGCGAGATCCGCCGCCTCAATGGCAACCGTGACGGCCTCGAGCGGATCGCCCACTGGCTGATGGAGCAGCCGGTCGTCGGGCATGTCTTCTCGCCCGCCCGCAACGCGGTCGATGGCGTGGTGGACGGCACCTTGTCCCTCGCCCTGATGGGCAATGGGCATGAGCGCCAGCCGGATCTCATGTTCATCCTGAAATCGGATCTCGCGACCGACCCCTACGGCCTGCCGGGGCTGGGGACGATGACGCCAGGCGACGTGCCGCTCGGCGGCGGCATGCATGGCGGCATCAATCCGCACGAACTCAACACCGTGCTCGTCGTCGCAGCCGAGACGGCGGAGGGGCGCGGCTCCCTGTCCTCGGCGCCCGCCGGCATCATCGATATCGGCCCGACCGTGCTCGGCCTGCTCGGGATAGCGCCGGCGCAGACCATGCAGGGCCGGAACCTCGCCCGCCCGGCCCGGGAGGAGGCGCGCGTCACGCGCCATTCGGCCGGTCGCGGGGCTTTCGGCCAGCATGTCGACATCGTCGAGCAGGATGGCCGCCGCTTCATCCTGGGTGGCGGGCACTGAGCCCGCACACCCCGACGTTCAATCGCCAACCCGATCAAAAGAAAAAGGCGGCAAAGCCGCCCTTTTCCATCTTTGTATGCTGCCTTCAGCTACGGCCGAAGGACAGGTTGTCGGGCCGCAGATCCATGAAATAGAAGGTGGTCGGCCGCCAGGCGATCGACTTCTTGATCGCGTAGGCCTCGCTCGGCTGGTAGAGGATCGTTGCCGGCGCCTCGTCCTCCCAGATGTCGAGCATCTCGGTGAAGAGGGCCTTGCGCTTCGCCGGATCGGTCTCCGCCTCGAGCGCATTGCCCGCCTTGTTGAAGGCTGCCGCCGAGGTCCAGAACTTCGAGACCTGGATCTCGCCGGCCGGTCCCCAGGCCACCCAGATCGAGCCGAGCGGATCGGGCAGGCGGGTCGAGTTCGACCAGTTGAAGATCTGCGAACCGGCGCCGCGCAACTGGGCCGAGTTCTCGACGACCTGCAGCGAGGCGTTGAGGCCAACCGCCTTCCATTGCTCGACCAGAACCTGCGCGGCTTCGAGCGCGTTGGTGTAGTAATTGGCCATCGTCCGGTAGACGATCGGCTCGCCCTTGTAGCCCGCCTCCTTCAGCAGCGCCTTCGCCTTGGCCGGATCATAGGGCAGCTTGCGCCCCTCGACGAACATCTGGCCGTATTCGGGGAAATTGTGGCTGGCCGGCACCAGGGCCGTGCCCTGCCACAGCGTGTCGACGAGCTTCTGGCGGTCGATGGAGCAGACCAGCGCCTGGCGGATGCGCTTGTCGGAAAGCAGCTTGTCCTGGTCGTTGAAGGCGAGCACATGCACGTTCGCCAGCACGACCGAGCGCACATCGATGTCCTTGTAGCCGCCGACGATGCTCATCTGGTCCGGCGGAATATTGGTGATGAGGTCGTAGTCGCCCGCTACGAGGCCGGCGACGCGGGCGGCCAGCTCCGGCACGCGCTTGAAGATGACGCGTTTGGCCGACGGCTTGGCCATGAAATAATCGTCAAAGGCCTCGAGCACGGTCGCGTCGGCGGCGTTGTGCGACACCACACGGTAGGGGCCGGTCGCGACGGGCTTCCGCGAATAGGCCTCGAAGCCCATCGTCTCATAGGCGCGCTTGTTGACGATCCAGGCGCACCAGGAGGCGAGCCGTTGCTCCAGCAGGACGTCGGGCGTCCTGGTGCGGAAACGCACGCTGTAGCGGTCGATCGGCTCGACGCTGGCCAGCACGCCGAAATAGGCCTTGCCGCCCGGGATCTGGGCCTTGTCGCCCCAAAGCCGCCCGTCGCGGAAGGTATAGGCGACATCCTCGGAAGTGAGCTCGTCGCCATTATGGAACTTCACGCCCTGGCGCAGCGTGACGATCAATTCCTGCGGCGAGACACGCTCCCATTTGGTGGCGAGATGCGGCTTGAGCTCCGAGCCGCCACCATCGGCCGTGCCGAGGAAATCGCGCCGGATCAGCGTGTCGAAGATCGAATAGGTGACGCGTGTTCCGACATTGGAGAGTTCGCGCGCCGGCTCCAGCGTCGCCGGCAGATCGGCGACAGCCACGGTGAGATTCGGGCGCGTTTCGCCGGCAGCCAAGCTCGGCTGGGCGTTCAACGCGATGGGGGTGGCGATCGCGCCTTCCAGGAAACGACGGCGGGATATTGTAATCATTGTGGATCCTTGGAACAGCCGGCGCGGCCAAGCCGACAAGGTCTGCGCGGCGACGGCACCAGTGGAACGGTGAATGCGTGGCTTGCCTCAGCCAGGCGACAATCCGGTGACATCGGGGCGCCCGGCGAGGATGTCGGCCAGCAGGCGCGGATCGTCGAGCAGGACCGCGTCCGGCGACAGGGCAAGCAGCCGGTCGAGCCCGTCGCGATCGACGCGCCCGACCGGGAAAGGCGGATCCTCCGGCAAGGCCACCGAACGCGGCTGGCCGACCATGACCGCAAGCTTCAGGCCCTCGGCCCGGACGGCCGCCGCGCGTTCGGCCGTAGCAGTGCCTTGCCAGAGCCGGAACCAGTTTGCACCGGCGGCGCGAGCCCTTGCAGCCGAGTCAGGATCGGCAGCGAAAGCGAGCAACGCGACCTCGCTCGTCCGAGCCCGCGCCAAGGCGATGAGATCGAGATCGCGCAGACCGAGCAATGTGCGCCCGGCCGCGCCGGCATGGCTCAGCTCCGCCAGGATGCGCGGCACAACGGCGCGCTCGGTCAACTTCACGTCGAGCAGAAGTCCGAGGGGAGCGGAGGCCGCGATGGCGTCCGGCAGCGTCATCACCGCTGGCAAGAGGTTGCGGATGGTGGCGAGATCGACCTCCGCCACCGCGCGCGGATCGCCGCAGAGGCGTTTCAGATCGGCATCGTGCAGGCAGACGAGCGCACCGTCGGCTGTGAGCCGCAGATCCGTCTCGACCATGTCGGCTCCGGCAGCCACTGCTGCTCGAAACGCCTCGGCCGTATTCTCGGGCGCGAGCAGCGCCCCGCCGCGATGAGCGATGACAAGCGGGCGTCCCGAAACCGGCGACTGTACGGACACCATCATGCCGGCCCTACCTGCGATCGACCGTGGGATCGAACCTGTCGCGCAGCCAGTCACCGAACAGGCTCATCGACAGGGTCGTCAGGAAGATCGTGAGCCCGGGGAAGACGGCGATCCACCAGGCGTTGAGCAGATAGCGCCGGCCCTCGCCCAGCATCAGGCCGAGCGAGGTGCCCGGCGGCTGCACGCCCAGACCCAGGAAGGAAAGCGAGGTTTCGAGCAGGATCGTCCCGGGAAAGTTCAGTGTCGCCTGCACCACCAGCGCCGCGACGATGTTGGGCAGGAGATGGCGCATGATCACCCGCACTGGGCGCGCGCCCAATGCCTCCACCGCATTGATGTACTCGCTCTCCTGCTCGGAGACGACGAGGCCGCGCGCCAGCCTGGTGTAGCGATCCCAGCCGTCGATGCTGACCAGGACGATGAAGAGCAGGATGTTGTTGCCGAAGAAGGCCAGCATCGTCAGGGCGAGGAACAGCGCCGGGATCGCCGCCTGCGCATCGACCAGCATCATGATGCCCTGGTCGACGAGCCCCTTGAAGCGCGCCGCGACGAAGCCGAGCAGCGTGCCGAAGACCGCGCCGATCAAGGTGCCGAGCACCGCGATCAGGATCGAGGTGCGGATGGCGAAGATCAACCGGCTCAAGATATCGCGCCCGAGTTGGTCGGTGCCGAGCCAATAGGTCATGCCGCCGCTCTCGGACAGAGGCGGGCGCAGACGCGCGGCGAGGTTCTGGGTGGTGAAGTGGATCGGCGCCAGCCAGTCGGCGAGCAGCGCGACGAGCACGGTGAGCAGGAGGAACGCGGCCGACGCTTTGACGATGGGCGACATCGCAGCCCTGGCCGGGCGGGAGCGAAGCGGCAGCGGCGCGAGAGCCGCGCTGTCGAGACCCGTCGTCATGCCCGTGCTCCCCCAGCCTGCCGGAAGCCGCCCAGACGGGGGTCGATCAGGATATGCAGGATATCGACGAGCAGATTGGCTGAGATCATGATGACCGTGATGGTGAGGATCACGGCCTGCACCACGGCAAGATCGCGCGTCGCCACCGAATCGACCAGCAAGCGGCCGACGCCGGGCCAGGCGAAGATCGTCTCGACCACGGCGCTGCCGGCGAGAATCCCGCCGATCTCGATGCCGAGGAACATCAGGAGCGGCACCGACGCATTCGGCAGGGCGTGGCGGATGATGACACTGAGGGGCATCACGCCGCGCCCGCGCGCCGCGCGGATGAAGGGCTTGCCGAGCACCTCCAGCGTCGAGGTCCGCGCGAAACGGGCAAGCCGGCCCGCCAGCGGCAGCCCGAGCGTCACCATCGGCAGGATGAGATGGGCTGGTGTGTCCGACCCCGCCGAGGGCAGGATGCGCAGTTTCAGCGCGAACAGCAGGATCAGCAGGATGCCGAGGAAGAAGATCGGGATGGCGTAGCCGAACACGGCCGAGGCCATGGCCAGCCTGTCGACAACGCTGTTGTGCCTCAGCGCCGCCAGCACGCCGAGCGGCAGGCCGACCAGCAAGGCCAGCAGGAGCGCGGATGTGCCGAGCAGCGCCGTCTTCGGCAGGGCCTCGAGAACAGCAGCGAAAGCCGGCCGGTCATCGGCGAAGGAGGCGCCGAAATCACCCCTGGCGGCGCTGAGCAGATAGCGAAGATATTGCTGGTGGAGCGGCTGATCGAGACCCCAGAGGTCGCGGTAATAGGCGCGCACATCCGGGGGCGTGTCGATCGAGAGCATGATGTCGGCGGGGTCGCCCGCCAGGCGCAGGGCGATGAAGACCGCCGAGACGCAGATAAGGAGCGTGAGGATGGCGCGCCCCGCGCGCAGGGCCAGGAACCGAAACATGCGTAAAACCGATCGACACGACCTCGTGACAAGCGGCGCATCTGCAAAGCCGGCGACGACAGATTGATGACAGTCGCGCGCTTTCCACCTCTGTCAGGCGCAGGCGTGCGCTCTGATCAGCCCGCTGCCCATCGCTGCCGCCAGGCATTCCCCGCCAGCGCCGCGACGCAGTCGATCAGCGGAGTGGGAACTCCGGCCCTTCGGCCGAGCTCGGCGACCGCGCCTGCGATCGCGCCCAGTTCCAGCGGCCGGCCAGCCTCCATGTCCTGCAGCATCGAGGTCTTGACGCCGACCAGGGTGGGAGGAAGCTCCAGGCGCAGTTCGAGGTCGGGCCTGTCCTCGATGCCGAGCGCTGCGGCCACCGCAACGCATTCCGCCATGATCGACTTGGCGACGCTGCGGAGCGCGGGATCGCCGATGATGGCGTCGATCGTCGCTCCCGTCACGGCCGAAATCGGATTATAGGCGGCATTGCCAAGGAGCTTGTGCCAGACCGCGCTTCGGATATCCGCGCTCGGCTCGGCGTCGATGCCGCCCGCCTTCAGGAACGCCACGACATCGGCAAGCCTCGCGCTTGCCGGCGCCAGCGGCTCGCCGATGACCAGGCGCTTGCGGCCGTTCCAGGCGATGCGGTTCGGCGCCGGGCGATTGGCACCGACATAGACGACACAGCCGAGAACCTGGGTGGTCGGGAGCGCCGCCGCGATCGCGCCTTCGGGGTCCACGGAGGTCAATTTCCGATCGCCGAAGCCCTCGTCCAGCCCATCCAGATACCACCACGGAATGCCGTTCAGCATCGGCAGCACGATCGTGCCGGGCCCGAGCAGCGGCGTCAGCAGATCCAGGCCCGTCGGCCAGTCATGTGCCTTGTAGCCGACCAGGACGAGATCCTGCACCCCGGCCGAAGACGGATCGGCCGTCGCGTTGACGGTCAGCGTCTCAGTGGATGACGCAGTTTCGAGGGTCAGGCCGTCGGAGGCGAGCAGGGCTGCCGTCGCCGGGCGCGCCACGATGAGGGGACGCTGCCCCGCCTTGGCCATATGCCAGGCGATGACGCCCCCGATCGCTCCCGCACCGACAACCGCCACTCGCATGGTTCCGTTCCCTCTCCACAGATTGAGAGCGAACTATAGAGCGCCGGAACGGATGCGACAGTCTCGATCCCGGGCAGGTTGCCTAGAGGCTGTTATGAACCATGGGGCCAATGTGATGAGGTCAAAACGGCGGAGATGGGAGGAGCATTGCGCAGGCGATACCATCGGTATCGGCAAGCGATGCGACGCTGCCGTTTTTACCTCACCCGCAGAGCGCGGCGCTTTTGCGCGACTGCGGTGTCATTCTTCGTAGCAAGCCGGAAGGCTTGTGTCCTCGAACTCCTGGCATTCGCGCAAAATCGCCAGCGTCAGTTCGACCCCATGGCTCATAGCAGCCTCTATTTGATCATCACCGAGGGTAGCCAGGTCACGAGCCCCGGGAACAGGCAGCAGATGATCACCGCCAGGAACATCAGCACGACGAAGGGCATCGTGCCCCAGATGATGTCCGAGAGCGGGATGTCGGGGGCGATATTCTTGATGACGAAGATGTTGAGGCCCACCGGCGGGTGGATCAGCCCCATCTCCATCACGATGGTCATGACGACGCCGAACCAGATCAGGTCGAAGCCCGCGGCCTTGAGCGGCGGCAGGACGATGGGCGCGGTCATCAGGATGATCGAGACCGGCGGCAGGAAGAAGCCGAGCACGATCACGAAGAGCAGGATCGCCGCCAGCAGCACCCATTTCGACAGCGACAGCCCGATCACCCAGGCGGCCATCGCCTGGCTGATATGGAGATAGCTCATCACATAGGCATAGAGCAGTGACATGCCGATGATCATCAGGAGCATGGTCGATTCGCGCAGCGTGCCCGTGACGATCGGCATCAGCTTGGAAGGCCGCCAGATGCCGTACATCGCGCCGATGACGATCAGCGCCAGCACCGCGCCGACGCCGGCCGTCTCGGAGGGCGTTGCCCAGCCGGCATAGAGCACGACCATGACGCCGGCCAGGATCGAGACGAAGGGGGCAACCCAGGCGATCATCCTGAGCTTCTGGCCGAGCGTGTAATGCTCTTCGGCCAGCAGCGCCGAGCGGACGCCGGTCTCGGCTGCGACCGTCTGAGCCACCGCGAATTCCTTGCGGTAGCGCAGTACCGAATAGAGTGCGAACAGCGTGATCAGCAGCAGGCCCGGCCCGATGCCGGCGAGGAAGAGCTTGCCGAGCGAGACCTCGGCCGCGACTGCATAGAGCAGCATGGTGACCGAGGGCGGCAGCAGGATGCCGAGCGTGCCGCCTGCCGCGATGATGCCGGCGGCGAAACCGCCGGAATAGCCGCGCTGGCGCATCTCCGGGATGCCGGCCGAGCCGATCGCCGAACAGGTCGCCGGCGACGAGCCCGCCATGGCGGCGAAGAGACCGCAGGCGGTGGTGTTGGCGACGCCGAGCCCACCCGGAATCCGGTGCAGCCAGGCATGCAGCGCCGAATAGAGGTCCTTGCCGGCGTTGGAGCGCCCGATCGCCGCGCCTTTCAGGATGAAGAGCGGGATCGCCAGGATGATGACGTTGGCGAGCTCCTCGTAGAAATTCTGCGCGATGGTGTCGACCGACGCCGACGGCATGAACAACAGCATAAAGACGAGCGCGACGACGCCGAGCGCAAAGGCGATCGGCATGCCGGAGAACATCACGACGAGCGTCGCCACGAAATAGGCGATGCCGATTTGGGCCTGTGAGAGGCTCGTGACCAGCGGCCTGACCGGCCTTTCCCACATCAGCAGCGCCACCACGGCCAAGACGACGACGGCAAGAACCAGCAGCGAGCGCTGGCCGACCTGCAGCGCGACCTGCACGGCCAGCAGCGCCATGCCGAAGGTCAGCAGCGAATACGGAATCCAGAGGGGCGGCCCCCAGGCCGAATGCGAGGTCTGCCCCTCATGCAATGCCTCCTGCAGCAGGCCGCCGGCCTTCCAGGCGAAGAACAGGCAGAAAGCCAGCACCACGGCATCGACCGTGGCGCGCCGGGCCGCGTTCAATCGCGGCGAGAGCATATGATCGAGGAAGTCGATGCCGATATGGCCACGCCGCTGCTGCACGGCGCCGGCCGAGAGGAACATCGCGCCGGCGACCAGGAAGATCGTGACCTCGTCCTGCCACTCGACGCCACGACCATAGAGATGGCCGGCGATGACGCCGAAGGTCAGAACCAGCGCAGCTGCGAGCAGCGCAATGGCCGAGAGCTTGAACAGCATCTCGTTGACCGCGCCGATGACGGCGGCGATGCCGCCTGTCACCGGTGTCGAGGTCCTGATATCGCTGGCGAGGATGGCGTCGTGCTGCAGGCCGCCCGCCATTTCAGGAAACCGCGCGAGCGAGCTTCAGGAGTTCGGCGGCTTCGGTCGATTTTGCCGCATAGTCCTTCCAGGCGCTCTCCTCGGAGATCTTGCGCCAGGCCGCGAGGTTGGCGTCGGTCTGGTCGACGACCTGCACGCCCTTGGCGGCATAGACCTTCGCGACCTCCTCATCGTCCTTCTTGGCCTCGGCCGTACCCCAGGTCTCCATCTCGGCGCCGACATCGAGCAGCGCCTTCTGCTGCTCGGGCTTCAGGCTGTCGAAGATCGCCTTGGACATCAGCACCGGTTCGAGCATGAACCAGAACGAGCCCCTGCGGGCCGCCGTCAGCGATTTCGACAGTTCTTCCAGGCGGAACGAGATCAGGCTGGTCGAGGAGGTCACGGCGGCGTCGAGCGCGCCGGTCTGCATGCCGATATAGACCTCGTTCGACGGCATCGTCGACACCTGGGCGCCTGCGGCGGTGAACATCAGATCCATCTCGCGGCTGCCGCCGCGGATCTTGATGCCCTTGACGTCGTCGGGGCCGCCGATCGCGCCCTTGCGCGAGGCGACGCCGCCGGCCTGCCAGATCCAGGAGATGATCTTGATGCCCTTGTCCTCGACGATCTTGGTCAGCGCCTTGCCGACCTCCGAGGTCTTCCATTTCGCGCCCTGCTCATAGCTCGTGACCAGGCAGGGCATCAGCCCGAGATTGCAGGCATGCAGCTCGCCGCCGGCATAGGCGATCGGGTAAAGCGACATGTCCAGCGCGCCCTTGCGCATCGCCGAAAACTGCGCATTCGTCTTCATCAGGGACGAGTTGGCGTAGACCTCGAATTTGAGCGAGCCTGCCGTACGCTTCTCGACCTCGCGCGCCATGATCCGGCACAGCCGATCGCGGAAATCGCCCTGGTCGATGCTGCCGCCGGGAAACTGATGCGAGATCTTCAGCGTCGTCGCGCTTTGGGCGGAGCCCGGCCGACTGAAGGTCAGGACGGCGGGAGCCGCGATCAGGCCGGACAGGACGTGGCGTCGGTCGAATTGCATGTCTTCCTCCCATGGAAGAGCCAAGGCGGTGAATCCCGCCTGCTGTTTTCGCTCGTTTTATACGGGCGCGCGTTCCCACACATAGAGCATGCTTCAGAGACCGATGCCAACATGGGCAGCTGAGGGCTTGTCTGTTTCCAGACCCGTGACTGCGATCGCCGCACTGGCCTGCTCCCACTGCATAACGCGGAGATTGCGCCGGCCACCGAACTTCCCCGACACTCACCGCCAGCAATCGCTCGGCGGATGAGGAGAGGCCGGAATGCCGGATTGGACGCGCGCCAGGGCCGAGGCTGCAAGCATCACGGAGAGCTGGCGACAGGAAGGCGGCCCCGGCGGGGCGGTCGTGATCTTCGACAGCAACGGCGTCCGCGAAGCGCTGAGCGGCGGCTTCGCGGTGATCGAGCACGGGCTCGCCTTCACCCCGGATACGACGAACCGCTTCGCCTCGATCAGCAAGCATATGCTGGCGACCCTTCTGTTGCAGGCGGATGTGCCTTTCGACGCCCCGCTCGGGACATGGCTTGCGGATCTGCCCGAGGCCTTCGCCCGCCTGCCGCTCGGCCGCGCACTCGACATGACCGGCACCCTGCCGGACATGATGGAAGTGTTCTGGCAGCGCGGCGTGCCCTACACCGCCAGCCTGAGCGCCAGCGAAATCCTCGCCGTCGCGCAACGCCTGCCGTCCCTGAATGGCGAGCCCGGGCTGGAGATGGCCTATTCCAACACCGGCTGGCGCCTCGGCCAGCTCGTGCTGCAGAAGCGGCTCGGGATCGATTATGCCGAGGCCGTGGACCGGCTGATGGCGGAGTTCGACCTGCCGATCCGCTTTCCGCAGGATGAGACCGAGATCGTGCCCGGCCTCGCGACGGGGTACTGGCGTGACGGCGAGAGCTGGCGACGCGGCCGCTACGGCTTTCATTTCTCCGCCTCGGGCGGGATCACCGGCAGCGCGACGGGGCTGGCGCGCTGGGCCTCGGCCCTGCTCGCCGGGCGCGGCTCGCTGGCCGGCATGCTGGAGCGCCTGACCGCGCCGCGCGCCTTCATCGATGGCAGCAGCAGCGTCTACCGGCTCGGGCTGGTCTGCAGCGCATTGGAGGATGTCGCGCTTGTCGGCCATGGCGGCTCGCTGCCCGGCTACCGCAACCACTTCCTGATGGCGCCCTCCCAAGGCGTCGGCGTGGTCGTGCTGACCAATCGCGAGGAGGACGCGCTCTGGCCGAGCCTGCGCGTGCTTGCCGCGCTGCTGGGCCGGGACTTGCCCAGCCCAGCAAGTGATGCGCCCACAGGCCTGTTCGCCGCCGAGAGCGGCCCGTTCTGGGCGGAGCTATCGCCGGATTCGATCAGCTTCATGGGCGGCTATGAGCGCCTCGTCAGCGATGGCGACAACGGCCTGCGCAGCCTGCCCGCCTATCTCGATATCAGGCTTGGGCAAACCGGCACTGACACGCTCGAAGGCAAGATCGGCGGCGTCCGGCGCCGCCTCGTGCGCGTTCCTGCGGGGACGGCTCTCGACCAGCGGCTGACCGGACGCTGGCGCGAGCGCATCTTCGGCGCCGAGATCCTGATCCGCCCGGACGGCACCGCCGTGATGCCCTGGGCGGGGGACGCCGGAACCGAAACCGTGCTCACCGCCCTGCCGGGCGGCCGGGCGCTCGCCGATCTGAGTCATGGCCCATGGCGGCATCGGCCTTGTCTTTGCTTGCAGCCGGACGGGTCGCTTCGTCTCGCCAGCCACCGCGCCCGCGTCCTGCAGTTCGACCGCATCGCCGAACAAGGAGCCAGATGATGATCCTCTCGCGTCTTGCCGCCCTTTCCTTCGTCGCTGCGCTTGCGCTGCCGATCCCGGCGCAGGCCCAGCCGGTGCCTGCCCGGACCTTGCGCGTCGCGCCGCATGCCGATCTCAAGACGCTCGACCCGGTCGCGGCCTCGATCGTCATCACCCGCATGCACGGTCTGATGATCTACGAGACGCTGTTCGCCTGGGACGCCAAGCTCAATCCGAAACCGCAGATGGTCGAAAGCTTCTCGACCTCGGCGGACGGCCTCGCCTGGACCTTCACATTACGGCCCGGCCTGAAATTCCATGATGGGCAACCTGTCACCACGCGCGACGTCATCGCCTCGCTGAAGCGCTGGATGGTCCGCGATACGATCGGCGGCAAGCTCGGCGAATACACCGATGCGACGGAGGTCGTCGACGACAAGACCTTCACATTGAAACTGAAGCGGCCGATGGCACTGGTGCCCTTCGCGCTGGGCTCGGCCGTTGGCCAGATCCCGGTGATCATGCGTGAGAGCGACGCCGTCACCGACCCGATGAAGCCGGTGACCGAGGCGATCGGCAGCGGGCCTTTCCGGTTCAACCGTGCCGAATGGCGCAGCGGCGCCAAGGTCGTCTACGACCGCAACCCCGATTATGTGCCGCGCGCCGAACCAGCTGACGGGCTGGCGGGCGGGCGCGTCGTCAAGCTCGACAGGGTCGAGTGGCTGATCATGCCCGATCCCGCGACGGCCGCCGCCGCCTTGCAGACCGGCGAGATCGATATCTGGGAGCAGCCGAGCCAGGACCTGATCCCGGTGATCGCCAGAAGCGGCGACATCAAGGTCGATCGCTATTCGAGCCTGGCCAACCAGGTGATGCTGCGGCCGAACCATCTGTATCCGCCCTTCAATAATCCCAAGGCCCGCCTGGCACTGGCCTATGCCACCGACCAGGCAGACTTCCTCGCTGGCGGTTTCGGGGACGAGCAGTGGTGGCGGCGCTGCAATTCCTATTTCATCTGCGGCAGCCCCAACGGCACGGAAGCCGGCGCGGAAGCCTTCAGCAAGCCGGATCTCGAGACGGCGCGCCGCCTGTTGGCCGAGAGCGGCTACAAGGGCGAGAAGCTGGTGCTGAGCTCGAGCTACGACATCGCCCCGATCGGTCGGATGGCCGAGGTCGCAGCCGATTCGCTGAAGAAGGTAGGCTTCAATGTCGATGTGCAGTTCTCCGACTGGGGCACCGTGACGACGCGACAGCAGAACCGCGGCGCGCCCGAGCAAGGCGGCTGGAACCTGTTCGTGACCTATGCCTCGGGAGCCACCATGCAGTCGCCGATGACTAATATCGGCACCAACATGGCCTGCGAGAAGGCCTGGGCGGGCTGGCCTTGCGATGCGGAAGCCGAGCGCTTGCGCGGCGCAGTCGTCGATGCACCCGACGACGCCAGCCGCAAGCTCGCGATCGAAATCCTGCATCGCCGGCTGGCCGAGGTGCAGCCCTATCGGGTGCTCGGCCAATTCGACCAGCCCTATGCCCGGCGCAGCAATGTCACGGGCGTGCTGAACGCACCCGTGATGCTGTTCTGGAACATCGAGAAGAACTGAACCGGCTGCCGGGTCCCGCCCCGCAAGATGCCGACGCGCTTTCCGGCTTTTGCAGGGTGCGCCTCATAGTTTCATATGCATGCGGGTAGTTGGCATACCATGTAATTTTCATGGCAACGACCCGCCCGCCTCCGAACTCACCCTCTAAGCTGGGCCAGCCTGTCAGCTTCACCGTCGATGCCCTGCGCCACCAGGCGCCGACGGGGCACATCCAGGATTTCTCACCTGCGACCGGCTCCGAGTTCCGCGTACTGAAGGCCGACAACGCGACCGGCAACTTCACCAAGATCGTCCTGCGGTTGGAGGCCTTTTTGCCGTGCTCGCGACCGGCCCGGCATAATTGCGATTATCGTTAACGGGTTTTTTGACGTTCCCAGACGATTCTGATGGCCCGATTCGCTCAAGCCGTCAGTTGCTCATGGGTCAAGTCCTGCAGTTCCGCCTCCCGCTTGCCGATGCCAGCGAGGCCCTTCCCGACATCGACTTGATCACGGCGGTCGATGTCGCCTTGCGCGACCTCGCCGATATCGCGCCCCATGTCGCGCTCGCTTCGGCGCGCGCCCAACTCGCGGCCTGCCGCGAGATGCTCCAGGCCTGCTTCGACGCCGCCGTCGAGCCCCACTGAGAATACCGAGGCCCGACCTCACGGGGAACCGCACTGCCCGCCTGACGTTTCCGCGCTAGGCGAAGAGCGAGGTGGGCATGCCATGCCACGCGGCGACAAATCCGCCTATACCGACAGGCAGAAGCGCAAAGCCGAGCATATCGCGGAGAGTTACGAGGAGCGCGGCGTCCCGCATGACGAGGCCCAGGCGCGCGCCTGGGCGACCGTCAACACGGAGAGCGGCGGCGGCAACAAGTCCGGCTCAGGTCGGGGCGTGCCCGACACCAAGGTCTCGGCCAAAAGAGGCGGGACGATCGGCAGACAAGCTTCCGCCTCACGGCCTGCAGCGGAACGCTCCGCTGCCGCGAAGAAGGCCGCCGAGACGCGCAGGAAGAACGCATCCTGAGACTTAAAGGCTGTCATTGCGAGAAGCGCTAGCGACGAAGCAATCCAGGGGCCGTAGCGCGCTACGACACTGGATTGCTTTGCTCCGCTCGCAATGACGTCGCGGTACCGGCTCAGCCGCCGATATTGAAGGCGGCGAGCGCCGCCATGTTGACGATGTCGCTGTCCTTGGCGCCCAGCGGCACGATCTGCACCGGCTTGTCGAGGCCGACGATCAGCGGGCCGATCACGGTCGAACCGCCGAGTTCCTGCAGCATCTTGGTCGAGATCGAGGCCGAGTGGAACGCCGGCATGATCAGCACATTGGCCGGACCGCTCAAGCGGCAGAACGGATACTGGCTCATCAGCTCGCGATTCAGCGCGACATCGGCGGCCATCTCGCCGTCATACTCGAAATCGACGCGCTGACCGTCGAGCAGCTTCACCGCTTCGCGCACCTTCTCCGAGCGCTCGCCGGCCGGATGGCCGAAGGTTGAGAAGGCGAGCATGGCGACCTTGGGCTCGTAGCCAAGGCGACGGGCGACGCCGGCGGCCTCGATGGCGATCTCGGCAAGCTCCTGCGCCGTCGGCATCTCGGTGATCGCGGTGTCGGCGACGAGCACGGTGCGCTCGCGCGAGAGCACGATCGAGACGCCGATCAGCCTGTGGCCGGGCCGGTCGTCGATGACGCGGCGAACCTCCTCGAGCGCGATCGAGTAGTTGCGGGTCACGCCCGTGACCAGCGCATCGGCATCCCCAAGCGCCACCATCGCGGCGGCGAAGTGGTTGCGGTCCTGATTGATCAGGCGCTGGCAGTCGCGGAAGAGATAGCCCTGCCGCTGCAGCCGCTCGTAGAGATATTGCGCATAGGCGCTGTTGCGGCGCGAGAGGCGGGCGTTCTGGACCGAGATGCCCTTGGCCTCGAGGTCGACGCCGAGGAAGGTCGCGGTCTCGTAGACGCGCTCCTCGCGCCCGACCAGGATGGCGTGGCCGAGCCCCTGGTTGACGAAGGACACCGCCGCGCGGATGACCTGCTCCTCCTCGCCCTCGGCGAAGACGACGCGCTTGGGATAACGCCGGACGCGCTCGAAAATGCGGTTCAGCGTGCCGGCGACGGGATCGCGCCGCGCCGAGAGCTGGGCCTTATAGGCGGGAATATCGACGATCGGCTTGCCGGCGACGCCGGTCTCCATCGCAGCCTTGGCGACGGCGACGGGCACGACATGGATCAAGCGCGGGTCGAACGGCACCGGAATGATGTATTCCTTGCCGTAGCGTGGCCGCGAACCCTGATAGGCGGCAGCGACCTCGTCGGGCACATCCTCGCGGGCGAGCGAGGCCAGCGCCTCGGCCGCAGCGATCTTCATCTCCATGTTGATCGTGGTGGCGCGGACATCGAGCGCCCCGCGGAAGATGAAGGGGAAGCCGAGGACGTTGTTGACCTGGTTGGGATAGTCCGAGCGGCCCGTCGCCATGATCGCGTCGTCGCGGACGGCGTGGACCTCCTCGGGCGTGATCTCCGGATCAGGATTTGCCATGGCGAAGATGATCGGATTGGGCGCCATCGAGGCCACCATCTCCGGCGTCACGGCGCCCTTCTGGCTGAGGCCGAAGAAGGCATCGGCGCCCTCCATCGCCTGGGCCAGGGTGCGCCGGTCGGTAATCGCCGCATGGGCCGATTTCCACTGGTTCATGCCCTCGGTGCGGCCCTGGTAGATCACGCCCTTGGTGTCGCAGAGGATGACGTTGTCGGGCTTGAAGCCCATCGCCTTGAGCAGTTCCGTGCAGGCGATCGAGGCGGCGCCTGCGCCGTTGATGACGAGGCGGGTCGATTTGACGTCGCGGCCCGTCAGGTCGAGGGCATTGATGAGGCCTGCGGCAGCGATGATCGCGGTGCCGTGCTGGTCGTCATGGAAGACCGGGATGTCCATCAATTCGCGCAGGCGCTGCTCGATGATGAAGCATTCCGGAGCCTTGATATCCTCCAGATTGATGCCGCCGAAGGACGGGCCGAGATAGCGCACCGCGTTGATGAAGGTGTCGGCGTCCTCGGTGTCGACCTCCAGATCGATCGAATCGACATCGGCGAAGCGCTTGAACAGGACCGCCTTGCCTTCCATCACCGGCTTCGAGGCGAGCGCGCCGAGATTGCCGAGGCCGAGGATCGCGGTGCCGTTGGAGATCACGGCGACCAGATTGGCTCGCGCGGTGTAGTCATAGGCCTTGGAGGGATCTTCCGCGATCGCCAGCACCGGCACGGCGACGCCGGGCGAATAGGCCAGCGAAAGATCGCGCTGCGTCGCCATCGGCACGGTCGGGACGATCTCGAGCTTGCCCGGCCGCCCTTCCGAATGGAACAGCAGCGCCTCCTGATCGGTGAAGGTCGGGCGGGCGCGTTTGATCGGCGGCTGGTCGTTCATGAACGTGTTCTTTTTTGTGAGCGTTTCCTGAAGGAGGCGGACCATAGGCAAGCCCCCGCCTGGCCACAAGATACGCGCAACGATCAACGCTCATGCCGGCAAGGCGAAAATCGCGCGGCGAGGCGTGCGGCGCCGTCAGAGCCTGCCGCGGAGGCTCTTGACGAAGTCCCCGACATAATGATCGAGCGCGACGGTCTGTTCATCGACCTTGCGGGCTGCGTCAACGACGCGCACGGCAGCGTCCCCGGTCACCCGCGCCTCATCGCCAACCGTGCCGACGCTGGCGGTGACGACGCTGGTGCTGCCGGCGACGGCCTGCGCGTCGGCGGCGATGTTCGAGGCTATGTCGGCCTGACGGCTGACGACCTCGGCCAGGATACCGGAGGTCTGCTCGATCGAGGTCATTGTGCCCTCGATATGCGCGACGGCATCCGACGCCGTGGCGGCCGCGCCGCGAATCTCCTGCAGCGTCTCGGCGATGTCGCGTGTCGCCTTCTGGGTCTGCTCGGCCAGGTTCTTGACCTCGGCGGCAACGACCGCAAAGCCGCGCCCGGCCGCGCCTGCGCGTGCCGCCTCGATGGTCGCGTTCAGAGCGAGCAGATTGGTGCGGGAGGCGATGTCCTCGATGAAATCGAGCACCGCGCTGACCTTGTCGGCCGCCTCGGCGAGGCCGGCGACGTCGCGGCGCGTCGAGCGCACATAGCTCGCCGCATCACGCGCGGTCTGGTCTGCATGGGCGGTCTGGCGCGTCAGCTCGCGGATCGAGGCCTCGATCTCCTCGGCAGCGACGGCAACGCTGCCGACGCGCTGCGAGGCGCCCTCGGCCTGCTGCGTGACGTCGGCCGCGCGCTGCGCCGTCTTGTTGGCGCTGCTCGCCATTTCGCTGGCGGCCTCATGCATGCTGCGCACCGACGACGCAACCTCGCGGAGCGCCTGTCCAACCGTCACCTCAAGCTGCGCCGCAAGCTGGTCAACAGCAGCCTTGCGCTGGTCCTCAAGCTCGCGCTGGCGCTGCTCCAGCGTGCGCTCGGCGGTGACGTCCGTCATGATGCCGTCCCAGCAGATCGAGCCATCCGACAGGCGGCGGCAGGCCGCGTCGGTCCGCAGCCAGATCGTCGAACCGTCATCCCGGATGTGGCGCGCCTCGAAGCGCCAGGGCTTGAGCGTTCGCTCGGCGGCGGCCTGCGCATTGGCCTTTTGCAGAAACGCGCGATCCTCGGGCGCCATCCAGCGCAGCCAGCTATCGGGATCGCGCTCGACCTCTTCGCGCGTGACCGCGAGTAGCTTTTCGATGTTCGCATTGGCCAGCTTGTGATGGATCGAGCCGTCCGGCCGCATGATCTTCTGGTAGAGGACGCCGGGCATGTTGGCGGTGCAGGCCTCGAGCAGGCGAAGAGCTTCGACGCGCTGCCTGTCGCTGTTGATGATGTAGCCGACGAGCCCTGCGGCCAACACGTTGACGACAGTCGGGGCCGGGCCTGAAATCGTCTCCATCAAGAACCAGGCGCGCGGGAACGTCACCGATCCGACGATGATCAGGAGCGGCATCCAGGCCGCCACGAGGCCAAGCCCGACCAGGCCGGGAACCCTGACGGCGCGATCGACCTTGCGCAGCCGAAAGCCGTAGAAGACACCGATCGCCGCGCAGAGCAGGATGCCGACGCAGCCCGGCACGGCACCCTCTCCCCCCAAATAGAGCCGCACGATGATGAGGATCGTCGTCGTGACGGCCGAGGCGATCGGGCCGCCTAGCACTCCCGACAGGACCGCGACCAGGTTGCGGAAATCGAGCAGAATCCCCGGCTGGACGACGATGGGATCCAGCATGCTGGCGCAGCCGCCAGCCGCCAGAATCGCACCGATGACGACCTGCCGGAGCCTGTGCGATTCGCCCAGTCGCTGCGTCGCCAAAGGCACCAGCACCGCCGCGATGAGAAGATAGGCCAGTCCTCTGAGCAGTTCGAACAGCATGTCGGCGCGGACAACCTAGAGAGGCGGGAGGAAGCTACGTTCCCGCAACCTACGCGGCCTGCGGCTAACGAATCATAAACCCTACGACGCTCAGGGCCGGATTCCGCAGGGGTCCACATCAAAATCCTCCCGAATGACGCCCAGATCGGCGCAGCGGTTCCCAAGCCTGGGTCAAATCGTTAGCGTTCGCCACGCCATGCAAGACGTTCTTCCTCCACCTTCCGGTCAGAATCCTCCCAGCGCCGTCGCACCGAGGGACGATGCCGCGCGCGTCACGCCGATGATGGCGCAATATGTCGAGATCAAAGCGGCCAATCCCGACTGCCTGCTGTTCTACCGGATGGGCGATTTTTACGAATTGTTCTTCAGCGACGCCGAGATCGCCTCGCGCACGCTCGGCATCGTGCTGACCAAGCGCGGCAAGCATCAAGGCCACGACATCGCGATGTGCGGCGTCCCGGTCGAGCGCGCCGACGACTACCTGCAGAGGCTGATCGCGGCCGGCCATCGCGTCGCCGTCTGCGAGCAGGTCGAGGATCCCGCCGAGGCCAAGAAACGCGGTCCCAAATCGGTGGTACGGCGCGACGTGGTGCGGCTCGTCACCCCCGGCACCATCACCGAGGAGCGCCTGCTCGAACCCGGCCGCGCGAGTCTGCTGGTCGCGGTCGCACGCCGCAAGCTCAGCGACGACGGCGCGCTCTATGGGCTGGCGGCGATCGATATCTCGACCGGGCGCTTCAGCGTGATGGAGACGCCGCAGGAGCGGCTCGCAATCGAATTCGCGCGCCTCGAGCCGCGCGAGATCGTCTGCCCCGACGCGATCTATGACGACCCCGCGATGAAGGCGTTCTGGCACGAAGTCAATGTGCCGGTGACGCCGCTGGCGCGCGAAGGGCTGGACGCAGCCTCGGCCGAGCGCAGGCTCAAGGAGTTCTTCGGCGTCGCCACGCTGGACGCCTTCGGCGCCTTCACACGCGCCGAGATCGCGGCGGCGGGCGCCGCACTCGCCTATGTCGAGCGCACGCAGTTCGGCGCACGACCGCCCTTGTCACCGCCGGTGCGCGATGCCGGCGCCGGCACCATGCTGATCGACGCCGCGACGCGGACCAATCTCGAATTAACGCGGACCCTGTCGGGCGAGCGGACGGGAAGCTTGCTCGCCACCATCGACCGGACGGCGACACCGGGCGGCGCACGCCTGCTCGCCGAACGACTAGCCGGGCCGCTGACCGATACGGCCGCCATCGCCAATCGGCACGACGCCATCGCAGCACTCGTCGCCGACAGCGCCCTGCGCGAGGATCTTCAGCGCGCCCTCGCCCGCGTTCCCGACGTGGCGCGCGCGCTCGCCCGCCTCTCGCTCGACCGCGGCGGCCCGCGCGACCTCGCTGCACTCGGGGCAGGGCTCACCGCCGCGCGCGAGATCGCAGCCTTGCTCGCCCGCCAGGGGACGCTGCCGCAGGATCTCGCCAGCGCCGCCAGCGCGCTTGGCGCGACCGATCCCGCCCTCCCGACCCGGCTGACCGACACGCTGGCCGAGGATCTGCCGCTCAACCGCCGCGACGGCCGCTTCGTCCGCGAGGGTTTCGACGCCGCCCTCGACGAATTGCGGCTGTTGCAGGTCGATTCCCGCAAGGTCATCGCGCAACTGCAAGCCCGCTACAGCGCCGAGACTGGCTGCCGGACGTTGCGGATCAAGCATAACTCCATGCTCGGCTACTTCGTCGAGGTCCCCCAGGCCGTCGGCGAGGATTTCCTGAAGGAGCCCTGGCGGGCAACCTTCGTGCACCGGCAGACAATGTCGGATGCGATGCGCTTCTCCTCGATCGAGCTTGGCGAGCTCGAGGCCAAGATCGCCTCCGCCGCCGATCGCGCCTTGAAGCTCGAACTCGGCGTCTTCGCGGCCTTGTGCGAGGCAGTGCTGGCTCAGGCCGAGCCGATCAAGGCTGCAGCCGCCGCGCTCGCCGAAATCGACGTCTTCGCCGGGCTCGCGGAACTCGCCAGCCGCGAAGGCTGGAGCCGTCCGGTTATCGACGACAGCGCCGCCTTCATCATCACAGGCGGACGCCACCCGGTCGTGGAAGCCGCGCTCAAGCGCGACGGCAAGCCCTTCGTCGCCAATGACAGCGAACTCTCGCCGCCGGGCGAGAGCAGCAATGGTGGCCGCATCTGCCTGATCACCGGCCCGAACATGGCGGGTAAGTCGACCTTCCTGCGCCAGAATGCGTTGATCGCGGTGCTGGCGCAGATGGGCTCCTTCGTACCCGCAGCCAGCGCCCATCTCGGCATCGTCGACCGGCTGTTCTCACGCGTGGGTGCGGCCGACGACCTGGCGCGCGGACGCTCGACCTTCATGGTCGAGATGGTCGAAACCGCCGCGATCCTGAACCAGGCCGGACCGCGTGCGCTCGTCATCCTCGATGAGATCGGGCGCGGCACCGCGACCTTCGACGGGCTCTCGATCGCCTGGGCGGCGATCGAGCATCTGCACGAGGTCAATCGCTGCCGCTCGCTGTTCGCGACGCATTATCACGAGCTGACCGCGCTCGGAGACCGGCTGGAACGCGTCTCCAATGCGACGGTTCGCGTCACCGAATGGAACGGAGAGGTGATCTTCCTGCACGAGGTGGTGGCAGGCGCGGCCGACCGCTCCTACGGCATCCAGGTCGCCAAGCTCGCAGGCCTGCCGCTCGCCGTGGTCGAACGGGCCCGCGCTATCCTCAGTGAACTGGAGAAGACCGAGCGCGAGAAGCCGGTCGCCTCGCTGGTCGACGACCTGCCCCTCTTCGCCGCGCCGGTCAGGCGGGCTGCGCCTGTCGCAGCCATTGCTGCGGTCGATGCGTTGCGCGAGGCGCTGAACGAGCTCGACCTCGACGAAATGACGCCACGCGCGGCTCTGGAGGCATTGTATCGGCTGAAGGGGCTGGGGTGAGCCTCAGCCCATTCGCCTGATGCTCGTGATCGCGCCGAAGCTCTTGGCCTCGATACGGTCGCGGGCGGTGCGCAGCGGTTCGCGCATCACCGTCATCGTATAGGCGGTGGCGTGCAGCAGCGTCTCCGGGTCGGTCAGGATGCCGACATGACCCTTCCAGAAGACGAGATCGCCGCGTTGCAGGCCCTGAAGGCTGTCGTCGAAGGCGACGGGTTGGCCGAGCGAGGCCTCCAGCATGTCGGAGTCGCGCGGCGAAGCGACGCCCGCCGCCGCCAGCGAGAGCTGCGTCAGCCCTGAGCAATCGAGCCCGAGGCTGGTCTTGCCGCCCCAGAGATAGGGCACATGCAGGAAGCGCTCGGCGACGGCGACAAAATCGGCTTCATAGGCGTCGGTGGCGGAGAGATGGGCGGCGAAGACATGCCCGCCATCGGCAAGTACGAGGAAATCGCCGGCCTCTCCCGTGACCGTGACGCCTGCGCCGAGCGACAAGGTCTCCAGCGGCGGCAATTTCATCGATGCGCCGGGATAGACGAAGGTCCGAAGCGCTTGGACGCGGTGCGTCGGCAGGGGGGCATCCAATCGCAACGCATCGTCGGGCACGTAGCCGACATAGCCGTCAGAGGCGAGCTGGACCCAGGCCCAGCCTTCATGGCTCTCATAGACGTCGACCAACTCACCCGACAACGCCTGCGTATCGAGGGGCGCATCAGGGCGCGGCTCGCGGCGCACAGGCGCAGAGGCGGCGACGACGCGCATCGGCTCAGGATCGACGAAAGCGCGCGCCTCGACCTGGCCCCGCAAGCGGCTGGCGGCGAGATCGGGGCGGGCAGGGGTGAGGCGACGGTCGAGAATCAGGCTCATGGCTGCAATCTAGTCGCGACCGGTTAACACGCGAAGACTGCCGGTTTCAGCCACCGCCAAGTTCCCTTGCGCGCTCCGTCACCAGATCAGCCAATTTCTCGACTGCGAGCGCGCCCGCCACGGTGCGCTGGATGATGACATTGCGGCGGTCGAATTCGTCCCGTCGCCGGCTGACGAGGCCGAGCTTGCCCATCGTGTCGAGCGCGCGCGTGATCACCGGCTTGGTGACGCCGAGCTGCGCGGCGAGCCCGCGCACGGTATGGGGCGGCAATTCGAGATAGATCGTCAGTAGGATCGCGGTCTGGCGGGCCGAAAGATCGGCCTGCCCGTCGCGCACCAGATCGAGATGCACCTGCCGCCACAGTCTGAGCGCCTGCGAGGGCCTGATCTCCAAGGGCATGAATGCGCGGATCCCGATCGTTACGGACCCGTATCATTATGCGCCTTCGGCCCGGGCGCAATCGCTGTCGCGCAAGAGGCTTAACCGATGGGGTGAAGCTGCTTCAGCAGCGCATAGGTCAGGCGGGCGGCCTGGCACTCGCCCCCCTCCGGCCGGCCGGGCCTGGCCGAGGGCGTCCAGCCATAGATATCGAAATGAGCGTAGGACGCAGTCTTCTCGACGAAGCGGTTCAGGAACAGGGCCGCCGTGACCGAGCCGGCGAAGCTGCCGCCCGAGACATGATTGACGTCGGCGATCTTGGAATCGAGCAACCCGTCATAGGGCGGCCAGAGCGGCAGCCGCCAAACCGGGTCGTTCACCGCATTGCCGAGGCGGGCGATCTCGGCGGCTAACCCCTCGTCATGCGTATAGAAGGGCGGCAATTCCGGCCCAAGCGCGACGCGGGCCGCACCCGTCAGCGTGGCGTAGTCGATCAGCAGCTCCGGCGCTTCCTCGTCGGCGAGCGCCAGCGCATCGGCGAGGATGAGCCGACCTTCCGCATCGGTATTGCCGATCTCGACCGTGATGCCCTTGCGGCTTTGCAGCACGTCGCCCGGCCGGAAGGCTGAGCCTGACACCGCATTCTCCACCGCCGGCACCAGCAGGCGCAGGCGGACCGGAAGCTTCGCCAGCATGATCATGCGCGCAGCGGCGATCGCCGCGGCAGCCCCGCCCATATCCTTCTTCATCAGCAGCATGCCCGCCGACGGCTTGAGATCGAGGCCGCCAGTGTCGAAGGCGACCCCCTTGCCCACAAGCGTGACCTTGGGCCGACTCGGATCGCCCCAGACCAGATCAATCAGACGCGGCGCGCGCACCGATGCGCGGCCGACCGCATGGATCATCGGGAAATTCCTGGCCAGCAGATCGTCGCCGACGATGCTGGTGACGGTGGCGCCGCATTCCTCGCCGAGCGCGCGAATCGCCGCCTCGATCTCGGCCGGGCCCATGTCATTGGCCGGCGTATTGACGAGATCACGCGCGAGCATGGCTGACGTCGCCACCGCGCTCAGCTCCTCGCCATCGACGCCGTCGGGCAGCACGAGGCGGGCCGTGGGGGAAGCGGGATTGCGGTAGCGGTCGAAGCGGTAACCCTGCAGCAGCCAAGCCAACGCAGCCAGGCCGGCATCGCCGATCTCGCCCGACAGCACATAGTCGCCAGTTGGCAAGATCGCCGCGAGCCGGCCGGGCGCGAAAGGATCGCGGCGACGCGCTTCGGGCGGCTCGACGCCGAGCAGGACGGCCGCAACCGCGCCTGAAGCATCCGGCAAGGCAAGATGCTGGCCCGGCCGGGCGGCGAAGCCTTGAGCCTGCGCAAAGCGCCGGCCTTCCGGCGCCAAGGCTTCGAGCAGCCTGGGTAACCCGGCTTTCGAGACGACATGAACCGGAATGGCCGAAGGCGAGGCGGAAACGAGAAGGCTGTGCACGGAGATCGACACCTGATCGGAAACGGGGTTGGGAACCGGCCGCGAGGCCATGGTTAAGAATGCATTAGGGTTAACGCTTTATCACCGGCGGGACCAGATTTTCCATCGTTGCGAGGCGATCCCGCCATGTCCGCCAGCCTTCCTGCGCCCCTGATGGCCTCTCGCAAGCTTGTCCGCGCCGGCCTTCTGGCTGCCGTCTGCCTCGCTGCATTTGCCATTGCCGGCTGCCAGAGCCGCGGTGGCCTGGGCGATATCACGGGCTCGATCGGCCGCAGCGACGCCCAGCCGCGCAGCCCGGCCGATTGGCAGGCGGAGAGCCAGCGTTGGGGCAAGCGCTACGACGCCAACCCCAAGGAGCGCGACGCCGCCTTCTACTATGCCCGCGCCTTGCGCGCGCTCGACCAGAACGCCCAGGCGCTGGCGGTGCTGCAGAGCGCTGTCCTGGCTCATACCAACGATCTCGAAATGCTGGGGGCCTATGGCCGTTCCCTCGCCGATAATGGCCGGCTGAAAGAAGCGGACGAAGTGCTTTCCCGCGCCCATTCGCCGGAACGGCCGGATTGGCGCATCCTCTCGGCGCAGGGCACTGTGGCTGATCAGCTCGGCGAGCCCGAACGCGCGCAGCAGCTCTACCAGGCGGCGCTCAAGCTCGCGCCGGGCGAGCCGACCGTGATGTCCAATCTCGGCCTCTCCTTGGCGCTCTCGAAACATTTGCCCGAGGCCGAACGGGTCCTGCGCGAGGCAGCCGCCTCCAACCGCAGCGATGCGCGCGTGCGGCAAAACCTCGTCCTCGTGCTCGGCCTGCAGGGCCGCTTCGGCGAAGCCGAGACGCTGGCCCGGCAGGACCAGAGCCCCACGGAAGCCGCGGCCACGATCGCCTATCTCAAGCGCAGCGTCAGTCAGACGAATAGCTGGGACGTCCTGCGGGCCGGCAGCAGCAAGGGCAAGACAAGCGCCCGCAAGCCGGAAACGCCAGCGGGCGAAACACCCAAGGTCTGACGCCGAGCTGCGGGAAAGACGACCCAGGTGGCCACGTCGAATAATTGACTGCGGCTGCCGTCAATGCGCCTGGCGGGCACCTACGGATGGTGTGACAATGGCCTTGATCGGCAAATGATCGGACGCAATGCGAGCAAGGGGCGTGTCATGAAGCTCGACCCGTGCAATTGTTTCGGCAGGATAGCCAACGATCCTATCGAGCGCCCAGAGCGGAAACCGGGCGGGAAAACTCGGTATTGCAGCATGGAGCGGGCCAAATTTCGGCGCGAGTCCATGCAGTGTCGATTTTTTGCCCAGGCGCCATTCATTCAGGTCGCCCATTAGAAAAACCGGCCTGCCGTCGGTTGGCTTTGAAGCATTCACGAGCGCTTCGACCTGTTTCGAGCGCGAGCGTCGAAGGAGGCCAAGATGGGCCGCGACAATGCGAACGTCAGCGCCCCTCATCGACAGGTCTATGATCAGAGCGCCACGCGGTTCTACGCCGGGCAATACGATTTGTCGGGTAGCCGTGACGTGTCCGTCGCGAAACAGCACGACATTCCCGTGCCATCCATGACCTTGCCAGCGCGTTTCGATCACAACCGGTCGTAATCCCGTCTTGCGGTGCAGAAGTCCCAGATCAAGCAACCCCGCCCGTGCACCAAAGCGCTGATCGGCCTCCTGCAGCGCGACAATATCGGCGTCGATCTGTTTGAGAACCTCCACGATGCGGTCGGGAGCAAAACGGTGATCCCGCCCGACAGCCTTATGAATGTTGTACGAGGCTATCGTCAGCTCGCCAGTGGAATGGTGTGATTCTGACCGGGAACCTGCCCCCGCCCGGTCCCGGCTCCAGCTCGAGATGCGCAGCGCCGGCAAGCGCCTGGTCCGACGGGGTTCGTGAAGATCGGTTTCGTGCATCAAGGTTGTCCCCGAAGGCGGTCTGCAACTGATCAATGCCGAAGCGAGGCGAGAGTTCAGCGACGAGCGAACGAATGTGATCGAGCCGGGTTATCTTCACGACAAGTTTCAACGGTCGCACACATGCCACTTTTCGAAATCCTGGCCAGTTGCTTAGTGATCATCGCGCTCGCGACGACGGCGGCGTTCTATTCGTACGGGCGTTTTGCCAGGCGGGCAAAGGGCGAGCCCTCTTCGGCTCTCCCTGTTCGTGACGATGCGACACCGTTGGATCGTGAGCTCGCCCCGCTCCTCCGAAATCACGACGGCGCAACGGGCTTGGTGCTTCTGTCAGACAATCTCCATGCTTTTGAGATGCGTGTCCTCGCTGCGCGCAACGCCGGGCGTAGTCTTGACCTGCAATATTACTACTGGTGCGAGGATCTGACCGGAAACCTGCTCGCGAGGGAGGTTCTCGCAGCAGCCGACCGAGGCGTGCGCGTCCGCATGCTGATCGACGACATCAATACCCGCGGAAACGATTCGAGCTACCTCGCCCTCGACAGCCACCCCCACATCGAGGTTCGGTTATTCAACCCCAGCCGGAATCGCTCGAACGGGTTGCGGCGTGGCCTGGAACTGGCCCTGCGCGTCTTTAGGACGACCCGGCGTATGCACAACAAGTCGTGGATCGCTGATGGGCGTTTGGCCATCGTCGGCGGCAGGAATATCGGCGATGCGTATTTCGGCGCGGCGAAGACAACGAATTTTCACGATATGGATTTGCTGTTTGTCGGCAAAAGCCTGCGCAGCGTTCAGGACATTTTTGACGATTTCTGGAACAGTGCAGTCGCTGTTCCGATCGGCGCGCTGAGCCGCCCCATATCGCGCAGGCTTCATACGTCGAATCGTCCGAAGAACCGCACGAGCGCGATGGACGCCGAACCTTATCTCCAACACTTGGCCAAGCTCGATGGTTGCGACGGCGTCCTCTGCGCAGCCGGCCAATTATGCTGGACGACTGAAGTCGAGATCATATCCGACCCAGCCGAAAAGGCATGGGCAGTCGGCCAGAAGGGCTGGCTCGCCGATCGGATCTATAAAGCCATCGCGGCGGCGCGCGACGAGCTGAGGATCGTGTCCCCGTATTTCATTCCAGGGAACAGGGGCGTGGCCGCGCTGCGGCAGCTGTCGAAAGGTGGCGTGGCCGTGTCGGTGCTGACGAATTCGCTTGCTGCAACGGATGTGGTGGCCGCGCATGGAGCCTATGCGTCCTATCGGAAACCGTTGCTGCGGAGCGGTGTGGAGCTCTTCGAGCTGCGGCCGGACATGCCCGCGCAGAGAGCCTCTCTCTTCGGATCGAAGGGGGCGAGCCTCCACACCAAGGCATTTACCGTAGACAGGCGCTCAGGCTTTATCGGATCCTTCAACTTCGACCCACGGTCGGCCTCGCTGAACACCGAAATGGGTGTCTTGTTTTCGGATCGGACGCTGGTTGAGCAGGTAAATTCCGTTGTTCGCCAACAAACGACATCCGCATCCGCCTTCCGCGTCAGCCTTATCGACGATCGGGTTACCTGGAGCGACCATGCTAAAATCGGAGGTGGCCCCGGGGTTCGCGAGCCCTCTGCCAGCCTGTGGCGTCGGTTTGCTGCGAGCGTCATTCGAATTTTGCCCCTCGAATCCCAGCTTTGAGCGGTCCTCGCGCCTTCAATTCCAGAGCATTTTCGAGCGAAGTGGGCACCGGTTCGCGTGAAGAAAATGCGATAAAATAAGGAGTTAGAGCATTTCCGCGATTCGGAGAAACGCGGAGATGCTCTTGGTACGCTTGTTGCTGATCCAGTGTTCCAGAATGCCTCCGCGGCTACCAATTCCGTCTCATAAACGCTGTGGGCGGTCGAAAAGGCGCGTGCCGAACATGCTTCGCCCGCAAAGAAGAAGCGGTCGTCGCGTTGGGACCGGTTCAGCCGAACTCACAATGAGACTGCATCAGCTGTCTATTTTGAGAGAGAATAAGCCAATTCGAACGCGTATTCCGTTCCTCAGAACGCGAGAATTACGGTTACACACAAGCAAGAAACTGTAATCTTTCGCCATATGCGCAGAATATATCTCAAATCTCATCCATGTGAGACTGCGGCCCCTATAGTCTCATAGTGAGTGAGACAGTCTCGCCTTAAGTCAGATCGGCCCCAAAAGCCTTCTCATTGCCATTTGAAGACCTGGATCATCGCCGGCGTCAGGATGACGACGAACAGCACCGGCAGGAAGAACAGGATCATCGGCACGGTCAGCATGGGCGGCAGCGAAGCCGCCTTCTTCTCCGCCATCATCATGCGCTGGTCACGGCTCTCTTGAGCCAGGGTGCGCAGAGCGGTACCCAGCGGCGTGCCGTAGCGCTCGGCCTGGATCAGAGCGGTCGAGACCGATTTGACGCTTTCAAGCCCCGTCCGTTGGGCCAGATTCTCATAGGCCTGCCGCCGCTCCGCCAGATAGGCGAGCTCGGCCGTGCATAGCGCAAACTCTTCAGCGAGCGGTACGGACTGCGTGCCGATCTCGCCGGCGACCTTGCGACAGGCGTGCTCCATCGACATACCGGACTCGACGCAGATCAACAGCAGATCGAGAGCGTCGGGAAAGGCCAGCCTCATCGAAGCCTGGCGCTTGCCGATCTGGTTGGACAGAAAGACTTCCGGCGCCTTGATGCCGAGATAGGCAGCGGCAATCGCAATCCCGACCTTGACCATGAAAGGTTGGCCGAAATCGTTCAGGGCGAAAACGTAGAACAGCGTGAACAGGAAGAGCCCGATCGGCGCCACCAGGCGGAAGAACAGGAAGCCGACTTCAGCCTGGGGGCCGCGATAGCCGGCCATCAAGAGCCGCTGCTTCGCCGTCTCTGTGCCAAGCCAGTCGCCAAGCTTAAATTGGTCGACGATCCGGCGCATATACTGTTTCGGCTCCTGGCGAAGCGTGACCTTGTCCTTCTGCCGGTTGAGCCTGTCGCGCTCGCGGGCGCGGATCTTCTCGCGTTCGCTGGCAACGCCCTTCATGCGCTTTTGCAGGCTGTTGCCTTCCGTCAGCGGGATCGCCAGCGTCAACACGGTTGCGGCGGCGGCGACCGCGACGATGATCGACAACAGAAATTGTCCGTCGGCGAGCTTGTCTGCGATGAGAGCAATCATCCGCGCCGCCTCAAATGTTGAAGTTGATCATCTTGCGCATCACGAGGCAGCCGATCAGCATCCAGATGCCGCCGACAACCATTGCGACCTTGCCGGTCTGTGTGAGCCAGAGCAGTTCGATGTAGCGCGGGCTGGTCAGGTAGACCAGGATCGCGACGACAGGCGGCAATGAGCCGATGATGCCGGCAGAAGCCTTGGCCTCCATCGAGACCGCCTGAATCTTGTCGCGCATCTTGCGACGTTCACGGATGACGCGCGAGAGGTTTCCGAGCGTCTCGGCGAGGTTGCCACCGGTCTTCTGTTGAATCGCCAACACAATGCCGAAGAAGTTCGTTTCAGCGCAGGGCATGCGATCATAGAGCTTCGCCGTGGCTTCCGTCAGCGGCAGGCCCAGCGCCTGGCTCTCGATGATCTGCTTGAACTCGCCAGCGACAGGCTCGGCAGCTTCATGCGCGATGATCCGCAGGCAGTCGTTCAGCGGCAAACCCGCCTTGATGCCACGGACGATGACGTCGATCGCATTGGGGAATTCTGTCCCGAATTTCTTCAACCGTTTCGTCTTGCAGCGCTTGATGTACCAGGCGGGCAGGCCGAGCCCGCCGACGAACAGGCCGATGACCGCAAGGAGCGGCTTGTCGCTCGCCAGCAGCAGGGCCAGCGCGGTCACCACGGCCATGACCGCACTGACGATGTAATATTTCTTGCGCGTCCAGTTCAGCCCGCCTTGCTGCAGGCGTGTTTCGAGGGAAAGCTTGTTGCGTGAGCTCTCGCGCTTCTCGATCTCCTTGAGGCTTTGAGCCACCTGACCGCGCTTGGCCCGCATCTGCGTCTCGCGGTCGATGCCGCGCGCTGCGACCGGGCTTGCGAACTCCTTGCGGCGCTTTTCCGCCCGGGCCTGCCCGCTGAGCAGCGGATAGAACAGCGCATAGACGACGCCCCCGGCAGCGAGGGTCGCGAGCACGATGACGGCGATGACGCTCTTGTCCACGGCGTGTTGCTCCGCTCAGATCGCGCTGTCAGGCCGCATCGGCCTCGCCTTGCCTTTCCAGCATGTCGATCGCCGCCGCGAGGCGCTGCTCCTCGCCATAGTATCGCGCCCGCTCCCAGAAGCGCGGCCGGCCGATGCCGGTGGCGCGGTGGCGGCCGGTGAGCCTACCGGCCGCGTCCTCGCCCAGAATCTCATAGGTCATCAGATCCTGGGTGATGATGACCTCGCCTTCCATCCCCATCACCTCGGTGATGTGGGTGATGCGGCGCGAGCCGTCCCGCAGGCGCTGGGCCTGGATGATGACGTCGACCGATGAGCAGATCATCTCGCGCAGCGTCTTCGACGGCAGGCTGAAGCCGCCCATGGTGATCATCGATTCGATACGGCTCAGGCATTCACGCGGCGTGTTGGCGTGCAGCGTTCCCATCGAGCCGTCATGGCCCGTATTCATGGCCTGAAGCAGGTCGAAGGCTTCCGGTCCACGCACCTCGCCGACGATGATCCGCTCGGGCCGCATGCGCAGGCAGTTTTTGACGAGGTCGCGCATGGTGACTGCGCCGGTGCCCTCGATATTAGGCGGGCGCGTTTCGAGGCGCACGACATGGGGCTGCTGCAGTTGCAGTTCGGCAGCGTCCTCGCAGGTGATCACCCGCTCATCGAGATCGATGTAATTGGTCAGGCAGTTGAGTAGCGTCGTCTTGCCCGAACCGGTGCCGCCCGAGATGACGATGTTGCAGCGGACCTTGCCGATGATCTTCAGGATCTCGGCTCCAGGCGGCGAGATCGCGCCGAATCGCACGAGCTGGTCGAGTGTCAGCTTGTCCTTCTTGAACTTGCGGATCGTGAGCGCCGGCCCATCGATCGCCAAAGGTGGCGCGATGACGTTGACGCGCGAGCCGTCTGCCAAGCGCGCGTCGCAGATCGGCGAGGATTCGTCGACGCGCCGGCCGACCTGGCTGACGATGCGCTGGCAGATGTTCATCAGCTGCGCGTTGTCGCGGAAACGGATATTGGTCAGCGTGATCTTGCCGGCAACTTCGATGAAGGTGCGGGTCGCGCCATTGACCATGATGTCGGCGATGTCGTCGCGCGCCAGCAAGGGCTCGAGCGGGCCATAGCCGAGAACGTCGTTGCAGATATCGTCGAGCAATTCCTCCTGCTCGGCGATGGAGAGGACCACGTTCTTCAGCGAGATGATCTCGTTGATGATGTCGCGGATTTCCTCCCGCGCCGATTCACCATCGAGCTTGGCGAGCTGCGAGAGGTCGATCGCTTCGATCAACGCCCCGAAGATCATGCTCTTCATCTGGTAGTATTCGTCGGAGCGTGGCGTCTCGACCGGCACTGGCGGCGGCGGGCTGCGCCGCGGATCACGCCCGCCGGTCTGGTCGAGCGTGTGCGCAAGCCCCGGCGCGGACGCGGCCGCCTTCACGGTCAAGGCCTGGGGCGGATTTGCGCCGGTTGATCGCTTTCCGAACATCTCAACCCTCTTTCGCGGGCAAGGCGAGACATTGCCCGACCGAGCCGCTCATATCGACGCTGATCGCGGCACACATCATCGTCAGGCCTTGCGGCGCTTCAGCCTGGCGACCAGCGGCTCGAACAGGCTGCGCTTGCCGCGCTTGGCCTCGCCGCGCCCGGTCAGCGCGCTGGCTATCTGGACGAAAGCTTCATTGATCTTGCCGTTGGCCTGGACCTCGGCGATCATCTGGCCATTATTGGCGGCGGTGCCAAAGAGCTGCGCGTCGAAGGGAATCGAACTCAGCACCTCGACATTGAGCGCCTTGGCGAATTCGGACGCATCGATCTCGGGCCGCTTGGGCAGGCCGACCTGGTTCAGCACCAGCCTCGCGCTGGAATCATTGGCGCGGCCGGCGCGCATCAAATCGATCAGGTTCTTGGCATTGCGCAGCGAGGCGAGCTCGGGCGCAGCCACGATAACGATCTCGTCTGCACCGATCAGGGCGCGCTTAACCCAGGCGCTCCAGATATGGGGAACGTCGAGAACGACGCAAGGCACGCTGGCGCGCAGCAGATCGAAGAGCTGATCGAACGCATCCTCGGAGAGATCGCAGGTGCGATCCAGCATGGCCGGCGCCGCGAGCAAGGCCAGGTTCTCGCTACAACGCGACAGCAGACGGTCAAGGAAATTGGCGTCGAGACGTTCCGGCGCGAAGACGGCCTCCGCCACGCCCTGTGGCGGATCCTGGTTGAAATCCAGGCCCGCCGTGCCGAAGGCGATGTCGAGATCGACGATGACGGTCGAGGCGTCGAGGTTGCGGGCGATCGCCCAGGCGACGTTATGCGACACCGTCGAGGCGCCGACACCGCCTTTGGCACCCATCACTGCAATGATGCGGCCAAGATTGCGAGCGCCGGGCGCGACATAGAGCTCCGACAGCGTGCGCAGGATATCGAGCGTGCCGAGCGGCGCGATCAGATACTCGCTGACGCCGCGGCGAATGAGGTCGCGATAGAGCTGGACATCGTTGACATGCCCAACGACCACGACCTTGGTGCCGGCGTCGCAGGCTTCCGACAATGTCTCGAGATGGCGGACGAGCGTCGCGGGATCTGACACCGTCTCGACCACGATGACATTGGGTGTCGGGGCCGCGCGGAAAGCCTCGACTGCGGCCGCGGGACCGCCCATCTGGATGCGCGCATGCGCCTTGTCCATACGCCGGTCGGCGATGACGGCCTGCATCGTCGCAGCCACACCCGGCGTCTCGCAGAAGGCCTGCAAGGTGATGCGCGGAAGCGGAGCGATGATGATTTCGTTGCTTGGGGCTTCGACCTGCGTCTCGAAGGCCTGATCCTTGTCCATCAGGTCCCTCCGCCGACAGTGGAATTGATCTGCGGCGTCTGCTGCCGGTACTCGGTCGAGGGATCCTTGCCTTCGCGCAGCTTGGTGATGGCGCCCATGCGCTTGGCGATGTCGGGGCGGCCCTCGCTGCGGGCGCGGACGAGATCGATGGGATCGGCGACTTGAGCGGCAAAGGTCGCCTGGGTGGCGCAGCCCAAATTCCAGTAAGGCGCGTTCGATGCGCTCGTCTTGTAGCTGGAAGCGCCCGTATCCTCCGGCCATTGCCCGCAGGAATGTGGCAAGCCAGCCTGGAGAGAGGCGAAGGTGAGGCGGATCGGCGAAGCCAGACCGGGATCGTTGACCGAATAGGTCCGGACCGAGAGTGCGGCCGCCGATACGCCGCTGCGAGCCAGGGTCGAGCGGATGGCGTTGAGCGTGTCATGCGCCGCCATCTCGCGACGCATGCCGGTGGGAACCTCGGCAACGAGCCCGCCGCGCCCGGTGCGGCGATACTCCCGAGCGAAGTCGGCGACATCCTCCGCCTGCCTGGCATCGAGCCCACCACCGGCCCGGCCCACGAAGACGTCGAGCGAGCGCGGTGCGTCGCGCAGCACGATCGGGTGGCGCTCGCGCGTGTCGATCGGCGCAAGCGAGCCCGTGACATCGGCGTTCTTCGCACAGGCGCCAAGCGCGAGACCCGCCGCCAGGACGGCAGCGAGTCCACGCAGCTGGCGAAGCCCGATATGCTGTGATCGAACCATCATGGTCCCGTCATTCCTCTCACGCGATCAACGCCGTCAGTCGGCGATGAAGCCGACGCGGCCCTTATAGGCTTGCGGCAATGGCCCGCTATTGGTGCCGTAGATCTTGTTCAGGCGGCCGAGCAGAATTGCTTGCGCGTCATGGGCCTCGACGAAGCCGTCATCGGGGCGCTGAACCTGATTGGGCTCCATCGGCTTGGCGATATAGGGCGTCGCCGTGATCATCAGCTCGGTCTCCTCGCGCTGGTAGTCACGCGAGCGGAACATGGCGCCGATGACCGGAATGTTCATCAGCCCGGGAAAGCCGTTGATCGACTGCTTCGTGACCCGCTGGATCAGGCCCGCCGTCGCCAAGGTGCCGCCGGAGGGCAGCTCGACCGTGGTGTCCGATTTGCGGACCCGGAAGGCAGGGGCGTTGACGGATTCCGAATTGGGGCCGTTGAAGCGGAGCTGGTTCTCGAAGTCGAGCTCGGTGACTTCGGTTGCGATGCGCATGCTGATCTTGTTGTCGGACAACACGATCGGCGTGAAGTTGAGCGCGACACCGATCGGCTTGTAGGTGATGCCGAGCGTGCATTTGCCGTTGTCGCAGGTGTAACCGCTCGGGATCGGCACCTCGCCGCCAGCCGTAAACTTGGCGCTTTCGCCGGAGATCGCGGTCACCGTGGGTTCCGCCAGAACCCGCGAGAGGCCTGCGCGCTCCAATGCGCGCAAGGTAAAGTTGGTCGAATTGCCGATGCCGGCCGTCACAGCCGTCGCGGACAGCGACTGCGGCGACAGCGGCAGCGGATTGTCGAGGCTCGGCGAGATCGAAAAATTGCCGAGTTTCCACTCGCCGGACGAGTTGATACCGAGCTGCTTGATCGCCTTGCGCGAGACTTCCGAGACCACGACCTTGACCATGACCTGATCGCGCCCGCGGATCGTCAACGAGTTGATGACGGCGCCCTTGGACGAGGAGAAGAAGCCACCCGACGTGCCGACGAAGGCCGTGGCGATATCGACGGCTTGTGTCGCCTCCGAGGCATTGGCGACATTGCCGACCAGCAGGATCGAGTTGCCGGCGGGCTTGATATCGATCTGCGCCTTGGGAAGGGCGCTGCGTAGGGTCTGACGGAGCACGTTGAGGTCGCGCCCGACCTCGATCTCGAGGGCGGAAATCTGCCTGCCCTCGGCATCGATGACGAACATCGAAGTCGAGCCGTCGGCGATGCCGATGATGAAGAGCTTGCGCGCCGAGCGCACGACGGCGTTGGCGACCTTCGGATTTGCGACGAAGACCTCCTTGGCGTCGCGGGGCAGCTCGACGACCAAGGAGCGCCCGATCGACAAATCGAGCTTGCGTGCGATCGCATGGTCGCTCGAGCCGACATTCAAAACCGGCGCAGGGCCGGTTGATTGGGCGCCTGCCGGCCCAGCCAGGAGGAGGGCGAGCGCCGCCGAGATGACAATGCGTTCGACGGTCATGGTTTCACGCCTCTAGAGGTGACGCCGTAGCGCACAAGGGTCATGGCGCCATCCTCGGAGGGCCGCGCGACCTCGCCGACGTCCTTCAAGCTGCGGAGTGCGAGCGAAAGCGAGCCGGTCTTCTGGGCCTGTGCGACGGTCTCAACCTGGCCTGGATCGACTTCCAGCGTCGCCGTTTCGCCGATGACGACCTTCTCGCCATTGCGCTCCTGGACATTCTGGCCGATGGCCAGGACGCGGACATTGCGCAGGATCGTCTCGCTGGAATAGCTCTCGCTGCGACTGCCCGTGCCCTCTTCCCGATAGGTGCGGATGACGTCGACATGGTCATTGGGCAGGATGAAGCCGCCTGCCGTGTTGGCGCCGCGGCTGTCCGTGCTGATCGCGATGGCGCGCTTGCCGGCCGGGAGCACCGCCGAGAGGAAGCCGGTGCCGTCGGTCTTGATCAGCTTCTCGCGCCGGATCGGCTCCGCGCCGAGCATCGCATAGCGAGCGACCTGACCGATCAGCTCCTTCTCGGCCTCCGGCGCCTCGTCCTGACGCACCACGCCAGCCGGCACGCTCGCCAGCGGCCAGTCGATCCAGCGCATGTCATTGGCGGATACCGTATTGCCGATCGGGATATCAGCGGCTGCCACGAGCACTGGCACAGTCGGCGCAGCCTGGATCTGAGCCACCGGCGCAGGAGCATCCGGGCGCTGCATGAGCAGGGCCGCGCCGAGGCCGGCGACCAGCGCCACGACGAGAATAATGATGCGGGCGGGACTCATTGCGACTGACCCTCAGCCAAACCGAGATGGCTTTCGGCAGGGATCGTGCGATGGGAATCGTCAACTTATGGTTAATCGTGTGTGTATTTTTTTCCGAACACGGCATCTGAACAACGGTACGAACGCCGCTCAAACACCGATGGCAGCACGCCAGAGATCGGTCTCGGGGAGGACGAAGAGCGCCGAGAAAGCAAGCGCGATACCATAAGGCACGCCTTCATTGGCGGCATGGAGCCGGCGCATCCACGGCCAACCAGCCGCAATGGCCGGCAGCGGCCCGGAGCGGAGGCTGAGGATGGCGAGCGTCAGGACACCGCCTGCGAAGCCCGCGAGCATCAAATAGGGCATCAACTGATCGAAGCCGAACCAGAGCGCGACCGCTGCCGCAAATTTGGCATCCCCGCCACCGATCCAGCCGGCTGCGAACATACCGAAACAGACGACGAGAACGAGACCGCCCGCAGCAAGATGCCAACCGATAAGGCTCCAACTCAATCCCAAGAGCGTAGCGCAAAGACCGAAAGTGACCAGTAGAAGGAGGCAAAGCCGATTTGAGATCGTCATTGTAATGAGATCGCTCGCGGCCGCATAAGCCATAGCAGCTGGAAACACGACGAGAAGTGCGATAAACGAAAGCGACATCAAAAAGTTTCCCGGAAATTTCTATTGACCAGATATACTCCAGAAATTTCACCAAAACCTTGCGTTAACGGCACGTTTCTGATCAGAAGCAAGAACGCCTCGGCAAAGCCGAGGCGCTCCGCTTTGCGCGAAGACTAGACCGCGCCCGAAATAGCTAAATCAGCCGGCAAGACGAGCGGCAATGTTCGTGAACTGGGTCTTCAGACCCGTGCCGAGCGCGGTCATACCAGCGATGGCAGCGACAGCGACGAGGGCTGCGATCAGGCCGTACTCGATGGCGGTCGCGCCGGACTCGTTCTTGATGAAGCGAGCGAAGAGATTGGTCATGTTGGAATTCCTTTTGCACCACGGTTTGACTGCTGCCGTTGCTCTGAGCGGCTTCGGTCAGCGACAGATGGACACTACCCCGTCCCCCTTGCTGATCGGTTAAGCCGATAGAAGAATTCGCTTGTTTTCGGAAACATCGTGTCGATGGTTAACGCTGAATTTATAAGAACACACAGCGCTTATTTACGAATGAAATTAGTATTCGGTTTTATTTTCTCTCTCTCACGCTCGCGAAATAGCCCCCTTTCTCCCATGTCGCATCGCCTCTTGCCAAATCGATCGAATTCCCATGAGGAAAACCCTCCATCGCAGCGGATGCGAGTAAACATCTAAGCCTTCGGCGAGGGCTCATTAGGGATTGATTCATCAATTTGCGCTTTGCTCCCGACGTTGGAATCCTTGAGGCGTCAGCCATGTCCACTCTCGAACCGTCAGCGCCGCGTCGCCGGGCACGCTTGTCGTGGACTCTGGCCGCGCTCATCGCGTTCGCCACACAGGCCGGAGTGGTAGACGCTGCGCCGCAGGCCACCGCGCCAGAAACCGTGAACATCCTGGTCGATCACGCGAAGGTGGTCCGGCTGCCGGAGAGGGCCCAGACCGTGATCGTCGGCAATCCCGGCATCGCCGATGTCTCGGTGCAGAAGAACGGCGTGATGGTCGTCACCGGCAAGAGCTTCGGCGTCACCAACCTGATCGCCCTCGACGCCGGCGGCGCGCTGCTGGCGGAATCGCTCGTGCGCGTGAGCGCGGCTTCCGACTCCATCCTGACCGTGCAGCGCGGCCTGGAACGCGAATCCTATTCCTGCACGCCAATTTGCCAGCCCTCCGTTCAGCTCGGTGACGCTCAGAAGTATTTCGGCGAGGTCGGCGGCCAGACCACCGCGCGCAACAGCCTGGCGGTCGGCACGAACCGCTAGACATAACGCGGCGGATCGATCCGCTCCGGCGACATGGTGCGTGGCCATCAAGGTGAACGGTAGGCTAACGCCGCCGGCAAGGGCCTGCACCTGGCCATAACGGATCCGAAATTCTTTTCACCTAAGACTGCGCTCGCCGAGATCGACGGGCTTGTCTCGACGGCTGCCGGCACGACAAGTCGAGAATGTGCCTCGGTTTCATCTGCACTGCAGTTTCCCGTGACACGCCAGCTGGACACATGACGCTATGACGGGTCATCCGATCGACACACCGGTGGAAATTACGCGCCAGCCGCGTGGAATTCATTGCCTCCTGCGACGCTTCAAGCGCTCGCAGGATGGCGCCACCATCGTCGAATTCGCCATGGTCGCGACGCCCTTTCTCATGCTGCTGGCGGCGATCCTCGAGACCGCGCTGATGTTCTGGACCAGCCAGGCGCTTGAGGAGGGTGTTGGCCAAGCCTCTCGCGCGCTGCTCACCGGCCAGTCCCAGACGCTCTACAAGGGTACTGCCAGCGACAATGCGACCGCTTTCAAGAACGCGATCTGCGCCAATGCGCCAGGCCTGATCGATTGCACCAAGGTGACCATCGACGTCCGCAGCTACGCCTCCTTCGCCGCCGCGAGCACAGGTACGACCGCCAGCAGCCCCGTGAGCGGCGGCGCCTTGAACACGACCGGCTACGGTTACACGCAGCCGCTGCCTGGGCAGATCGTCGTCGTGCGGGCGGTGCTCGAATACAAGCTGATCTTCACGCAATGGAGTTCGGCGCTCGCCAATATCGGTGCGGGCAAGCGGGGGATCGTGGCTTCCGCCACCTTCCGTGCCGAACCCTTCGCCGTTCCTGCGAGCTGAGGCCGGATCATGTGGCGTGCCTTATCTTTTCGCCGCAACCGCGCCGCCTTGCGCGGCCTGGCGCGGCGCTTCGCCCGCAGCCGCCGCGGCGTCGCCGCGGTCGAGTTCGCCTTCGTTCTCCCGGTCATGCTGACGGTTTATTACGGCATCGTCGAGGTCGCGCAGGGCGTGATGATCGACCGCAAAATCACGGATTTGAACCGCGCGCTGGCCGACCTGACCGCCCAGGGCACGTCGATCTCGGACGCCGAGATGAGCAATATCTTCGATGCCGCGCAGACGATCATGGCGCCGTTCACGAGCGTGGCGCCGAAAATGGCGATCGTCAGCGTCGTCATCGACAGCAGCGGCGTCGCCAAGGTCTGCTGGAGCGCACAGCGCAATTCGACCGTGCCGAAGCGCGGGGACACGGTCACCCTGCCGGACAATCTCAAGATCGCCAGCACCTCGCTGATCATGGCAACGTCGAGCTATGACTTTACGCCGCTGGTCGGCTATCTCGTGACCGGACCGATCACGATCGGCAACACCCCGATCTATATGCGCCCGCGCGTCGGCAAGACCGGCGGCACCGGCAACATAGAGCAGGTCGAGCGGGCCAGCGTCGCCATGTGCCCGCTCTACAACTGACGGCGCCCGCCACGCCGCGGTCTGGTGCCTCAGATGCTCTGGTTGTAGGCGCCGACCTCGGGGTTCTCGCGTAGCAGGGCATCGATCGCCGCGAACATCTCGCGCATGCGTGCCTCGGAGACCGGACTCTCGCAGACGACGACGAGCTCGGGCTTGTTCGACGAGGCCCGAACCAACCCCCAGGTGCCATCCGCATTGACGACGCGGACGCCGTTCACGGTGATGACGTCGCGGATCGCCTGGCCGGCGATGGTCGCGCCATGCGCCTGCAGGGCCTCGATGCGCTTCACGACGCGCTCGCCGACCTGATACTTGATCTCGTCGGCGCATTTGGCCGCCATGGTCGGCGTGCCCCAGGTTTTGGGCACGGCGGCATAGAGCTGCGACATCGACTTGCCCGGATTGCGGTCGAGCATATCGATGACGGCGATGGCGGTGACGACGCCGTCGTCATAGCCGCGCCCGACAGGCGCGTTGAAGAAGAAATGGCCCGATTTCTCGAAGCCGGCCAACGCGTTCAGATCGCGCACGCGCCGTTTGATGTAGGAGTGGCCGGTCTTCCAGTAATCGGTCTTGACGCCGAGCCGCTGCAATTCGGGATCCGTGCTGAACAGGCCTGTCGACTTCACATCGACGACGAACTGCGCACCGGGATGGAGCGCGCCGAGATCGCGGGCCAGCATGACGCCGATCTTGTCGGCAAAGATCTCCTCGCCATGATCGTCCACGACACCGCAACGGTCGCCATCGCCGTCGAAGCCGAGCGCAACATCGGCGCCATGCTGCTTCACGGCGTCGGCCATGGCATGCAGCATCTTCATGTCTTCAGGGTTGGGATTGTAGCGCGGGAAGGAATGGTCGGGCTCGACATCCATCGGCACGACCTCGCAGCCGAGCGCTTCCAGGATCTGCGGGGCGAAGGCGCCGGCCGTGCCGTTGCCGCAAGCGGCGATGACCTTGAGCTTGCGCGTGATCTTCGGGCGGCTGGTCAGGTCCTTGATGTAGAGCGCCGGGAAATCCGGCACGAACTGATAGGAACCACCGCCCGACAGGTCGAAATCAGCGGCGAGCACGATCTCCTTGAGCCTGCCCATCTCCTCGGGACCGAAGGTGACGGGGCGGTCGCAGCCCATCTTCACCCCGGTCCAGCCATTGTCGTTATGCGAGGCGGTGACCATGGCGACGCAAGGCACATCGAGCGCGAATTGGGCGAAATAGGCCATCGGCGACATGGCGAGCCCGATATCGTGGACCTTGCAGCCGGCCGCCATCAGGCCGGTGACGAGTGCCATCTTGATCGATGAGGAGTAGCTGCGGAAATCATGGCCGGTGACGATCTCCGGCTTCACGCCCAGGCGCTTGATCAGCGTGCCCAGCCCCATGCCGACGGCCTGGACGCCCATCAGATTGAGCTCCGGCCCGAAGAACCAGCGCGCATCGTATTCGCGGAAGCCGGTCGGCTTCACCAGCGGCAGGGCTTCATATTCGAAGGTGTTCGGGAAGAGCTCGGGCAGCGGCTTGGGGAACATCGGGGCATCCGGAATGGAGAAGCGGGCCAGAGGCGCCACACATAGCCGATGACGCTTGCGATGGGAAACGCTTCAGCCTGACCCAGCTGGCGGTTCAGCCGCGCAGGACCATCCGGCCGGTCTGGACCTCATATCCCTGCAGCTTGCCGAGAAAGGAAGTACCGAGCAGGCTCATCGAGAGCGCGCCGTCCGGCAGCACGACGGCCTCGACGTTACGCACCAGGATATCGCCGAGCCGCACCTCGCGCAGATTGACGCGCGCACCCTTGACCACGCCATTGGCGGTGCTGAGGATCATCTTGTAGTCGCTGGACCCGAGCTGGATGCCGAGCGCCCGGGCATCGCTCGCCGTCAGCGCGACCATGCTGGCGCCGGTATCGACCATCATCTTGACGCGGTAATTGTCGATCGTCGGATGAACGACATAATGGCCGCGATAATCTGCGGCGACGGTCAGGGTCGGACGTTGTGGTGCAGCCCTCGGTGCGGCCGTCGACCGGTTCCCGGCAGTGGCGACCGCAGCGACGGGCGGCTCGGCACCGCCGGTGATGTCCGCAAGCCGGCCACTATAGGAAAGCGCGCTGTAGATCACGGCCCCGGCAACGCCGAGAGCCCATATGACCGGCCTTTGCGCCATCGATGTCTGACCCCGCCCCCAATCTGCGTAGGGAGAATGTGGCGCAGTCCCTGCGGAAAGATGAAAAGCGCAGCTCGTATTGTGCGCGTTGCGGGGCCGATCCCGGCTTTTGCAAGGAACAGACTTAACGCAGGGTTCCCGTCCGCTTTCATCAAGACTCGACAGAGGACCCTGCGGGACTCAAAGAAAAGCCTGGCCGACCAGAGCCTCGATCGCCTCCCGGCGAGGCACGCTCGGCTGCGCGCCGGCCACCGTGCAGGCAAGCGAGCCGGCGGCCAGTCCGCGCTGAAGCGCGCCCGAAAAGCCGCAGCCTGCGGCCAGCGCCGCAGCAAAGGCTCCTGTGAAGCTGTCGCCGGCAGCAACTGTATCGACGACGTCGACTCGCGGTGCCGCGAGCCTGCGCCGGACGCCGCCCTGCCAGCCGACCACGCCGGCGGCGCCGAGCGTCACGACGCAGGCCAGCCCGCGCTCGGCGTCGATGCGCCGGGCAACCTCCTCGGGCTCCCCATCGGGCCAGCCCAGGGACTGCGCCAGAACCAGCGCCTCGTGCTCGTTGACGATCAGGACGTCGAGACAGTCGAGCAGCGCCGCAGCGGGCGCACCAGCCGGGGCGAGGTTCAGGATGACACGCCCGCCGGCCCGCTTCATCGATCGCGCGGCGGCGATGCACTCCGACTCGGGCACCTCGCGCTGGAGCAGCAGCACGTCGCGCTCGCCCAGCGGCATGCTGTCCAGCACGGCGCTGCGCGCGAACGCATTCGCGCCGGCTGCGACGACGATCTGGTTGGAGCCGGCCGCATCGACCGCGATGAAGGCCGCCCCCGTGGGTGCATCGACATGCGCGACACAGGCGAGATCGACCCCGTCCGCCGCGAGCAGCGACAAGGCGATCTCGGCGAAGCCATCGCGCCCGACCGCGCCCACAAGCGCGACCTCTGCCCCGGCGCGGCACGCGGCCAGCGCCTGATTGGCGCCCTTGCCGCCGGGATGGAGCGCATAGCCCGGGCCGATCACGGTTTCGCCGGCACCGGGCAGGCGCTCGACCGGCGTGACGAGGTCGACATTCAAGGAACCAAAAACGACGATCATGACATGTCCCGGGGCCGCCTACGCGCGGAAGGCCTCAAGCCTCGAAGAACACCGTCTCACCCTCGCCTTGCAAGCGGATATCGAAGCGGAAAACACCATCCGCGCCGCGCTGGGCGATCAGCGTGTCGCGCCGCCCGGCCGGTACCAGGGCCAGGATCGGATCGGAGGCGTTGCCCGGCTCGTCGGAGAAGTAGATCCGGGTCGCGAGCCTGACCAGCACGCCGCGCGCGAAGACCGAGACGCTGAGATGGGGCGCCTGCTGCGTGCCATCCGCTCCCTGCAGCGCGCCGGGTTTGACGGTCTCGAAGAAGAAACCGCCTTCCGTATTCGTCTCGGCGCGGCCGAAGCCGGTAAAGCCGGCATTGCCGGCGGCATGGAAGCGCCCCTGCGGATCGGCCTGCCAGGTCTCGATCATGGCATCGCCCACGGGCACGCCATCGCCGTCGAAGACCGTGCCTTCGATGCGGATACGCTCGCCGGCGACGCCCTCGGCCGCGACCTGTTCGGTGGCGAGCTCCGACCCGCCATAGGCGCGCGGCGTCAAGGCGTAGGCGAAGAAGGGGCCGATCGTCTGCGACGGGGTCAAACCGGGTTTGGTCTCAGTGGTCAGCTTGGTCTCAGTGGTCATGGGGCTCTTCCAGCGGCGTCGCATTGCGGCCGCGCAGGACGATGTCGAACTGGTAGGCAAGCGCCCATTCCGGTTCGGTGGTCTCGATGTCGAAGCGTGAGACCAGCCGGTTGCGCGCATTCTCGTCGGTGATCGACTGGAAAATCGGATCGTATCTGAACAGCGGATCGCCCGGAAAATACATCTGCGTGATCACGCGCGAGAGGAAGCTCGGCCCGAATAGCGAGAAATGGATATGGGCCGGCCGCCAGGCATTGTGGTGGTTGCGCCAGGGATAGGCGCCGGGCTTGACCGTGACGAAGCGATAGCGCCCCTGCGCATCGGTCAGGGCCCGGCCCGCGCCGGTGAAATTCGGATCGAGCGGGGCCGGATGCTGGTCGCGGACATGGACATAGCGCCCGGCGGCATTGGCTTGCCAGATCTCGACCAGCGTATGCGGCACCGGCCGCCCGTCCTCGTCGAGCACGCGGCCGGTCACGATGATGCGCTCGCCCAGCGGCTCGCCCGCATGCTGGCGCGTGAGGTCAGTGTCGGTCTCGTTGACCGCGACATGACCGAAGACCGGCCCGGTCGTTTCCGACAGCGTGTGCGGCAGCAGGATCAGGGGCTGCGCAGGGGCGCGCTTCAAGGTGGATTTGTACTCGGGCGAGGCGTTGAGGGGATGCGCCTTCAGACTCTCGCGCGGATAGATCAGGCTCATGCCGCCACTCCGTGAGCTTGCTTGGTGCGGATGTGCAGATCGCGCAGCACCGCCAGTTCCTGCGCCGATGCTGCGGGAGTCTCCGCCAACTCGGCTGCGAAGCGCAAGGGCCAGCCGCAGCCGGCCTGAACCTGCTCGCGCGTGACGCCCGGATGCAGCGAGACCACGGTCAGCTCCGAGGTCTCGGGATCCGGCTCCATCACGCAGAGATCGGTGATGATCTTGGTCGGCCCCCTCGTCTTCAGGCCGAGCTTGGCGCGGTCACCCTTGCCCGTGCCGTGGCCGAAGGAGGTGATGAAGGGCAGCGTCTCGACGAAAGCGCGCGAGCCCATCGCCATGGTGATGAAGATCTGACCGCAATGGATCGCGATCTCAGGTGCGCCACCGCCGCCGGGCAGACGCACTTTCGGCGCGTCATAGGGACCGACGACCGTGGTGTTGAGATTGGCGAAACGGTCGATCTGCGCGCCGCCAAGGAAACCGATGGTGATGCGCCCGCCCTGCAGCCAGTAGCGGAACATCTCCGGCACCGAGACGGTGGTCAAGGCGGTATCACAGAGCTCGCCGTCGCCGATCGAGAGCGGCAGCACGGTCGGCCGCGTCGAGAGCGTGCCGGATTCGTAGATCAGCGTGATCTTCGGCGCATGGGTCAAACGCGCGAGGTTGCAGGCGGCCGAGGGCGCGCCGATGCCGACGAAGCAGACATCCTCATTCGTCAGCAGCCGGGCGGCGGCGATCGTCATCATCTCGGTGGGGGTCGCGGTCATCATGATCCCTCACGCGGCCTGCCGGGACGGGCGGGCATGCTGTGCGAAGGCATCAGGCCCCTTTTCCAGCACATTCGCCTTGATCCAGGCCAAAAACGTCTCGCGCTCACGGGCGATCTTGTCCCAGGCGATGTAGAAATCATTGGCACGCTTGTAGTAGCCCTGCGCGTAGGAGGGGTAGGCGCCGCCCGGGACATGGGCGATCGCGGTCACCGTCCAGGCCGGCAGGATCACGGCATTGGCGTTGCGCGGTCCGAAATCCTCGACGATCTCCTCGACCGTGACGAGCGAGCGCTTGGCTGCCAGCACCGCCTCCTTCTGCACGCCGACGATACCCTCCAGCAGGACATTGCCCTCGCGATCGGCCTTGAGCGCATGGATGATCGCGGCATCGGGGCGGATCGCCGGCACCGTCGCCAGCACCTCCCCGGTATAGGGGCAGGTCACGGATTTGATCTTCGGATTGACCTTGGGCAGGTCGACGCCCTTGTAGCCGCGGAAGACCGCGAAGGGCAGGTTCGCCGCGCCCGCCTCATAGGCGTTGGCCATGGCCGCGTGGCTGTGCTCCTCGATCTCGAGCTTGTGCGGCCAGCCATTCTCGACCGCGTCGCGGAAGCGGTGCAGCGAGCCGACGCCGGGATTGCCGCCCCAGGAGAAGACGAGCCTCTCGGCGCAGCCCATCCCGATCATCTGATCATAAACCAGGTCCGGCGTCATGCGGATCAGGGTCAGGCGCTTGCGGGCCTGGCGGATCGCCTCATGGCCCGCCGCATGCGGGATCAGATGGGTGAAACCCTCCATCGCGACGGAACAGCCATCGCTCAGGACCGCCTCGATCCCTTGGGCAAGGGAGACGAATTCAGCCACCTTGACATCTCCTCAATATGTGCGTTAATCGCACATTGTTCTGATAATCGCACTTTAGGACGCACAGCAAAGACGGTCAAGCATGGCGAGCACAGCACCGGACCGCGACCATATGGCGGCCCTGGAAAAGGGGCTGGCGGTGATCGAATGCTTCGACGCGATCCACGACAAGCTCACCATCGCCGATGTCGCCCGAGCGACCGACCTGTCCCGCGCCGCCGCGCGGCGCTGCCTGCTGACCCTGGCGAAGATCGGCTACGCGGAGTTCGACGGCAAGTTCTTCCGCCTGACGCCGCGCGTGCTGCGTCTCGGCTATGCCTGGCTCGCCTCGACGGCGCTGCCGCAGCTGGTTCAACCGTTCCTGGAGCGGCTCTCCGAAGAGACCCACGAATCCTCATCCGCTTCGCTGCTCGACGGGCATGAGATCGTCTACATCGCCCGCTCCGCACAAAGGCGGATCATGTCGGTGGGCCTCTCCGTCGGCAGCCGGCTGCCGGCCTTCTGCTCCTCGATGGGCCGCGTGCTGCTGGCGGCCCTACCGCCAGAGGAGGCGCAGGCGCGCATTCTCGCGGGCAAGTCGCGCGCGCTGACGCCACGCACGATTACCGAGATTTCGCAACTGATGCTGATCCTGGCGCGGGTGCGGGCGCAGGGCTATTGCCTCGTCGACCAGGAACTCGAACTGGGCCTGGTCTCGCTGGCGATGCCGCTCGTCAACGCGCGCGGCGAGGTCGTCGCGGCCTTCAACCTGTCGGGCCAGGCGCAGCGCAATTCCGCCGAGGCGATGGCCGAGGCCTTTCTGCCGAGAATGCGCGCGATGCAGGCGATACTGCAGCCGTTGATCAAATGAACCCAAGTGATCAAACGAACCCAGGCGAGATCGCAATGCTGGAACTGTCGACGGGCCCCTTCACCGCCCGTATCACCCCCGAGATCGGTGGGATCGTCACGGCGCTCGAGTGGCGCGCTCCGGACGGAAGGCGGCACAAGCTGCTGCATGCGCCCGACGGGGCTGTGCCCACGACCGCACATTCCAACATGTTCGGCACATGGGCGATGGTGCCTTTCGCCAACCGTGCCTTCGATTGCCTGGTCGATGATGGCGAGCGCGCCTTCTCCGTCCCGGCCAATGACCGCAGCGGCAACATCCACGGTTTCGGCCGGCAATCGGCCTGGAATGTCCTGGGGAAGACCCAAGGCCATACCGTGCTGGAACACCGCCGGACGGAAGGCCCGGATCCCTATCGCTACCGCGCGACGCAAGCCGTCGCGCTCGACGACGCCGGTATGACCATCACGATGGCCGTCACCAACGAGGCCGATACGGCACTACCTTACGGAATCGGCCATCATCCTTGGTTTCCCTGCGCGCCCGACACACGGCTGGGTATGACCGCAGCGGGCGCGCTCGTCTTCGGCGAGGCTTTTCGCGCAACGGGCTCGGCGCTGTTCAGCGATGGCGGCCCCTATGCGGAGAAGCCGGTTTTCGCGCGGGATCACGAGACCGCCTGGAGCCTGCTCGGCTGGAATGGCGTGGCGCGCATCGAGACGCCCTCGACGGGCCTCGCGATCACGCTCACCGCCAGCGAGAATTTCAGCTTCCCGGTGGTCTGGGCCCCGCTCGGTGCGGATTTCCTCTGCGTCGAGCCGCAAAGCCACGCGATCGGCTCACCCAGCGAAGCGGCGGCGCGAGCCGTCTCGCCGCTGACGCGGCTGCAGCCGGGCGAGACCCTGGAAGGCTGGCTGCGGATCGTGCCGGAGACGCTTTGAGCCGGCAGCCGGGCGCAAGATCACGATTCTCATTGCGAAAAACCGGTACCCACTTTTCCGCGCAACGCTCTAGCCGCTCAGCGCCAGCGCTGGTTGGGATAGTAGGGCTGATAGCCAAAAGCATCCACCGGTAGCGCCGGGCGCAGGAAGATCTGCTCGCGAGCGGCGTTCCAGCTCGGGGCCTTGCGGCTCTGCGCGACGGCGGCACGTTCCCTGGCCTTCGCCTTGGCGAGCTTGGACTTGGCGCCGCCCGACGCCTTGGCGAATTGCGAGAGCCCGTCATCGGCCGTGCCGTTCAGCGCGATACGCGTCTGGCCGGCGCCATGCTTCTTCACCAGCGCGAAGAACTTCGCGGCATTGGCGGTGTGCAGGCGGATGCAGCCATGCGAGGCCGGGCGACCGAGCGCCCCGACGGCATTGGTGCCATGAATGGCATAGCCGCCGCGGAAGAAGACCGCATAGGGCATGGCCCCGCCATATTTCCGCGAATACCAGCTCTTCTCCAGCCGGGTCGGCCGGTAGACGCCGTTGGGCGAGCGGAAACCCTTGCGGCCCGAGGAGATCGCCCAGTTGTAAACTTCGCCATCGGTCGTCGTGACCTGCATGCGCTGGGCAGCGATATCGACCTTCACCGAGACTCCGGCTCGAGCCGTGGCGATACCGGCAAACGATAGGAACAAGACGGCCAGGATGCCGAGAACGCGACGCATCACACCACTCCGAAAAACGCGACTGTTGGATCTTTCGGCATTGTCGGGCGCAAGGCTCCGCCGCCATTGCCTGCAGGAAACGCCGCAGCTGGCCCAGCTGTAAAGCGCAAAGACGAATTGTGGTTTCCACGATCCCGAGATGGCCCCTCCAGACCCGATGAGCCGCCTTGGCACAAGGCGAGCTTTTGACGGCGACGCCGGGAGCCGACAGCATGGGGGCTTCTCCGACCGTCCGGACCTTGCCATGCCGTCACGCTCGCCTTGCCGCCTTGCTCGCCATCTCCTTGTCCTCGGCTTGCTCCTGCTCCCCTTCGCGGCGCAGGAGGTCCGCGCCGTCGAGACCTTGAGGACCTCGGTCGGCGGAAGCGAGATCGCCGTCCATCTCTATGTCCCGGACGGGCAGGGCCCGTTTCCGGTGCTGATCCTGTCGCATGGCAGCCCGCGCAAGCCCTCGGCACGCGCCAAATTCGGCGAGGCGACGCTGGCCGCCATCGCCAAGACCTTCATGGCGCGCGGCGTGCTCGTCGCCGTGCCGATCCGGCGCGGCTATGGCGGCGAGGGAAGCGGTTGGGCCGAGGGTTATGGCCGCTGCGAGAGCGCGGACTATTATGGCGGCGGCCTGGCGACCGCCCAGGATATCCGCGCCGCCGCCAGCGCCGTGAGGGACCGGCCCGACGCAGACCCGCGCCGGTTGGTCTATATGGGCGTCTCGGCCGGCGGCTGGGGCTCGATCGCCGCCGCAACTTACCGCGATTCCGGCCTGCTCGGCGTGGTCAATTTCGCCGGCGGACGCGGCTCGCGCGGCCCCAACGATGTCTGCTCGGAAGAGGCGCTGATCTCCGCCGCCGGGCGCTATGGCGGTCATGCCCGCACGCCGGAGCTCTGGCTCTACAGCAGCAACGATCTCTTCTTCGGCCCCGATCTGGCCAAGCGCCTGCACTCCGCCTTCACCGCTGCTGGCGGCAAGGCGCGCTTCGTGTCCGCTCCGGCCTATGGCCAAGACGGCCATGGCTACATCAATGCCGTCGGCTCCTGGCGCGGCGAGGTCGAGGGATTTTTGCGCGGCATCGGGTTCATGCGCTGAGGTCTGTGCCTCGGCGCCGACAGCTACAACATCGGCAGCGTGCGCGGCTTTGGCCCGCGCGGCAGGGCGGCATCGATGCGGGCGATCTCGGCCTCGCTCAGGCGCAGGGGCAGCGCGCCCGCATTATCCTCGACATGATTGACCCTGGCCGCTTTCGGGATGGCGAAGACCGAGGGCTGCCGCGTCAGGAATGCCAGCGCGACCTGCCGGGCGCTCGCCCCATGCGCCGCCGCGACCTCCGCCAGGACCTTGCCCCCGACGCTGGTGGATGGCGGGAAGTCATCCTGCCCGAACGGGCTATAGGCCGTAACCGCGACACCGTTGCGCTCGCACCACGGGATCACCGCATGCTCGATCGCCCGTTCGCGCAGATGGTACAGGACCTGATTGCAGGCGATGCGGCCCGGCCCTGCCACTTCGAGCGCCTCGTCGAGGTCGTCGACATCGAAATTGCTGACGCCCCAGGACAGGATCTTGCCCTCCTCACACAGCGCCTCGAACGCCGCGAAGGTCTCCTCCAGCAGGTAAGAGCCGCGCCAATGCAGCAGGTAGCAGTCGAGCCGGTCGGTCTTGAGGCGCCTGAGCGAGCGCTCGCAGGCGCTGCGCGTCCCGGCTTTCGAAGCGTTGTGCGGCAGCACCTTAGAGACGAGGAAGACCTCGTTGCGCCGGCCCGCGAGCGCCTCCGCGATGATCTCCTCGGAGCGACCCGAGCCGTACATCTCGGCGGTGTCGACATGGCTCAGGCCGAGATCGAGCCCGCGCCGCAGAGCCGAGATCGCTCCCGCCTTGTCCGCGAGCTCGATGTTCCAGGTGCCCTGGCCGATGATCGGAATCGCACGGCTGCCGGCTCCAAATGGCTGCTGGGTCATGGCTCGCTCCGTCTTGTTCCGGCGATGATTGGGCAGAATTGAAGCGGGTACGCCTTCACACCGGCGGCGTGCCATTGGCCGAGAGCACCTCGCCCGCCAGATAGAGCGAGCCGCAGATCAGAATGCGTGGCGGGGCCGACCAGCTCCGATTGCCGATTTCGTGCAAGGCCTGCTCGACGGAGCCCGCGACCTCGGCCTTGAGCCCAGCCTCGCGCGCCAGGCTCGCCACCTCCTCGGCCGGGCGCGCGGCAAGCGTATTCTGAATCGGTACGGCGAAAAGCGTCTGCGCCAAGCCCTTGAAATGACTGAGCGTCGCCTTGGCGTCCTTGGTCGAGAGCAGGCCCGTGATCATGACCAGCGGGGCGGGATTGCGATCGGCGAGATCGGCCATCGCCTGGGCCAGAACACGCCCACCATCGGGATTGTGGCCGCCATCGAGCCAGAGTTCGGCGCGGGCGGGGATGAGCTCGGCGAGCTTGCCGCGCGCCAGCCGCTGCAGCCGCGCCGGCCAGTCAGCCTCCAGCATGCCCTGCTCGAAGGCCCGCGCCGGAAGGCCACCATAGCCGGCGGCGCGCAGGGCGGCGATCGCCGTGCCGGCGTTTACATGCTGGTGCCGCCCCGCGAGGCGCGGCAAGGGCAGATCGAGCAGGCCGTCGCCGTCCTCATAGACAAGGCGCCCACCATCCTCATGGACGTTGAAATCCTGAGCGCCGATCAGGATGCGCGAGGCGCCGACGCGCTCGGCCGTGGCCTCCAGCACCGCCGTCGGCTCAGGCTCCTGCGGCGCGATCACCGCCGGCGCGCCGCGCTTGAAGATGCCGGCCTTCTCGGCGGCGATCTTGGTCACGGTGTCGCCGAGATATTCGGCATGGTCGAGCGAGACCGGCGTCACCACCGTGCAGGCGGGGTGGGCGATGACATTGGTCGCATCGAAGCGGCCGCCCAGCCCGACTTCGAGCAGCACGACATCCGCCTTGTGCTCGGAAAACAGCAGCAAGGCCGCAGCGGCGGTGATCTCGAAGAAGGTGATGGCATCACCGGCGTTGATGCGCTCGCAGCGCTCCAGCGCCTCGACCAGCACGGCCTCGTCGACGAAACGCCCGCCGCCGGGCGCGCCGATGCGGATGCGCTCGTGGAAACGCACCAGATGCGGCGAGGTGTAGACATGGACGCTGAGGCCCGCAGCCTCCAGGATCGCCCGCATGAAGGCGATGGTAGAGCCCTTGCCATTGGTCCCGGCGACATGGATCACCGGCGGCAGGCGCTTCTGCGGATCGCCGAGGCGCTCCAGCAAGGTCAGGATACGCCCGAGCGAGAGATCGATCAGCTTGGGATGCAGCGCGAGGAAGCGCGCCAGCAGCGTGTCGGACGACCCCATCTCGGTTCAGGGCCTCCCGCCCATGCGCGTCTTCAGACGGCCTCGGCGACCGGCAGCGGCGGCTTCACGGCGCCATCCGGCGCGGGCTGCTTCGTCAGCAGCCGCCCAAGCCGGGCCAGCGTCGCCGGAATCTCATGGCGGTGCACCACCATATCGACCATGCCATGGTCCTTGAGGTATTCGGCGCGCTGAAAGCCGTCGGGCAGTTTCTCGCGAATGGTCTGCTCGATCACGCGCGGACCGGCAAAGCCGATCAGCGCGCCGGGCTCGGCGATATGGATGTCGCCCAGCATCGCGTAGGAGGCCGTCACACCGCCTGTGGTCGGGTTGGTCAGTACCACGAAATAGGGCAGGCCGGCATTGCGCAGCATGCGCACCGCCACGGTGGTGCGGGGCAATTGCATCAGCGAGAGGATGCCCTCCTGCATACGGGCGCCGCCCGAGGCGGCGAAGACGACATAAGGCGTCTTCTTCTCGAGCGCGGTCTCGGCGCCCCTGATGAAGGCCTCTCCCGCCGCCATGCCGAGCGAGCCGCCCATGAAGTGGAAATCCTGCACGGCGAGCGTCATCGCCAGGCCCTGGACGCGGCCGTAACCGACCTTGAAGGCGTCGATCGCGCCGGTCTTGGCGCGGGCGTCCTTGAGCCGGTCGATATAGCGCTTCTCGTCGCGGAACTTCAGCGGGTCGATCGCGACATCGGGCAGGGCGACGTCGAGCCATTTGCCCTCGTCGAAGGTCAGGCGCAGCCGATCGGTCGCGGTGACCCGCATATGATGGTCGGAGCCGGGGATGACGAAGCCATTGGCCTCGACATCCTTGTGGAAGACCATCTGTCCGGAATCCGGGCATTTGATCCAGAGATTCTCCGGGCTCTCGCGCTTGAACAGCGTCTTGATCCGCGGCCGAACGACTTCGGAAATCCAGTTCATGGATTCGTCCTCAACAGTACTGGCAGGGTCAGGCGGCGGCCCCGGCGGCCGAGCGGACGCCGGCTGCGAGCTCGGAGACGAGCGAGGTGACAGCTGAAACCGTCTTTTCCGTGGCCTTGCCCTGAGCATCCAATGAAAGCCTGATGCGCTCGACCAGCGACGAGCCGACGACGACGCCATCCGCGCCCTTGGCGATCGCCGCCGCATCAGCCGCCGTCTTGACGCCGAAACCGACGGCCACCGGCAGGTCGGTATGGCGCTTGATCCGCGCGACGGCTTCTCCGACCGCGTCGTAATTGGCGATCGTGCCGCCGGTGACGCCCGTCATCGAGACATAATAGACGAAGCCGGAGGTATTCTGCAGCACTTTCGGCAGGCGCTTGTCGTCCGTCGTCGGGGTGGCGAGGCGGATGAAGTTGACCCCCGCCGCCAACGCCGGCAGGCAGAGCTCGGCATCTTCCTCGGGCGGCAGATCGACCACGATCAGGCCATCGACGCCGGCCGCCTTCGCATCGCTCAGGAAGCGCTCGACGCCATAGACATAGATCGGGTTGTAGTAGCCCATCAGCACGATCGGCGTGTCATGTCCGGTCGCACGGAACGCCTCGACCATGGCGAGCGTCTTCTTCAAGGTCTGGCCGGCCTTGAGCGCGCGCTGCCCCGCAAGCTGGACCGGGATGCCGTCGGCCATCGGATCGGTGAAGGGCACGCCGAGCTCGATGATGTCGGCGCCTGCCGCGGGCAGCGCATGGAGGATCGCGCTCGCTGTGTCGAAATCCGGGTCGCCGGCGGTGACGAATGTCACCAACGCGGCGCGCCCTTCGGCGGCGCAAGTGGCGAAACGGGTCTGGATGCGGGTCTGGCCGGTCATTGTCATGGGCCTGCGGTTAGCATGACGGGCGCGGGCTGGCGAGAGGGGATGCGCTGGCCGGGCCCGAGGACCTCAAGCGATCGAAGCGCCACGATCGGCGAGGAGTTGGCGCAGGACCGAGCGATGGCACCGCGCTTCCTGCTCGCAATAGCAGCCGATCGAGAAGCGCCCGCTATGGGAGAGCGCGGCGAGCAGATCGAGTGTGCGGCGTGGCGCCGGCTCGTCCATTTCGGCGCGGAAGGCGCGGACGAAGCCATGCCATTCCACCTCGCTCTCTGCGTTCAGTGCCGATTTCACCAGTTCGGGACTGGGCGAAAGCTCCGGAAACCAGACGTCGAACCAGTCATCGGCCGCATAACGCTCCTTGCGGACGCCGCGCGGCGGCCGGCGCACGGTGCCGATCCGTGTGCCCTCATCGGGAAGACGGGGTGTGCCGAGACGGACGATACGGATGCTCATGCGGCCTGAAATAGCATGCGTTTCCCGGGCCGGAAAAGCGGCTTCAGCTTGCGAACGATCGGGAGCGGGTATAAAGTAGTAATATCACTACTTTTGGAGGCGGCCATGGTGAAATCGGTCTCGGCCGCGCAGGCCAATCGCGAATTCTCGAAGCTGATGAAGCTCGCCGAGAGTGGCGAGGATGTCATCGTGACCTCGCATGGGAAACCGAAGGTCAGGATCGTGCGCGTGGAGGACGGCGAGGACGAGGCTCATCGGCGCCAACGGGCGTTTGACGCGCTGACGGAACTGCTGAGGAGCAGACCCATCCTCAATCTGCCCAGAGCAACACGAGACGATATGTACGAATGACCGCGCTGGTCGCTCTCGATACCAATATCCTCGTCTATGCGGCCGGCCTCAATGATGGTCTGCGCTTCAAGGCAGCCGATGCAATCCGCATTGCTCTCGGTCCCGATCGAACACTGATCGCAACCCAGGTCCTAGGCGAATTTTTCAACGTCCTGGTCGGCAAATTTCGCCAGGAACGGTCATTTGCGCGCCGCGCTTGCGAATTATGGATGCAGAGCGCGACCATAAGGGCTCCAGAAGCGAACTCGTTCGCGCGCGCCTTTGAACTTGCGACAGAGCAGCACTTCCAGATTTGGGACGCGCTCATTCTCGTCACCGCAGCCGAGGCCGGCTGCAGGATCCTTGTCTCCGAGGACATGCAGCACGGCTTCGTTCATCGCGGCGTGACCGTGGTGAATCCGTTCGCCGAACCGCCGCACCCGCTATTGGCGGATGCCCTGCGTCACGCGGGTTGATCGTCGGCTACTTCTCGATGCGCCAGACGGTGCGCAATGCGGCACTGACCGTGACCTCACCCGGCTCGACCTGGATCGGCGCGGCGCCCGCCGCCATGCGATAGGCCCGCACATCGCCCATCGGCCTGGAGGGAGGCTCGGCCTCGGCCTCGACGATCGAGACGAGCTCGCCGAGCTTCACGCCGAGCTTACCGGCATAGAGCTCCGCACGGGCCCGCGCGCTCTCGGCCGCCTTGACGCGCGCCGCATCCTTGGCCTTGCCCTCATCGGCGAGGCCGAAGCTGATGCCGGACATGTCGTTGGCGCCGGCAGCGACCAGCGCATCGATCAAGGGCCCGGCCTTGACGATGTCGCGCAGGATCACAGTGATGCCGGTGCGCGCCTCATAGCCGTCGATCCTGGGCGCCCGCGGCTGCGGCGAGGAGGACGCCGAGGGTTGGGTCAGACGCGGCGTCAGCGCGACCTGCGAGGTCGAGAGATCGGCAGGCGCGACGCCCGCCGCCTTGACCGCCTCGACCAGCCTGGCCAGCGCCGGCGTGTTCTTGGCCAGGGCCTCCGCCGCGGTCTTGCCTTCGCTGACCACGCCGGCCTGGATCGTCGCGAGATCCGGCTTCACCCGGACTTCGCCTTCGGTGCGGATGACGACGCCTTCGGCGGCGGCCGCATCGCGGTTCTGAGCCTGCGCCTGGCCCGAAAGGGCCAGCATAGCCGCGAACAGGATCGCCTTCTTCATCATCTGTTCCTTCCCAGCAGTCCGGTGCAGCTCAGCGCGCCGCCAGAATCTCCGCCACTTGCGGGATATCCTTGTCGCCGCGCCCGGAGAGGTTGACCACCATCAGATGGTCCTGCGGCTTCTTCGGGGCGAGATCGGCGACGCGCGCGAGCGCATGGGCCGTCTCCAATGCGGGAATGATGCCCTCCAGCTTCGAGATCAGCTGGAACGCCTCCAGCGCCTCTTCGTCGGTGGCCGAAAGATAGGTCGCCCGCCCGACATCATGCAGCCAGGAATGCTCGGGGCCGATGCCGGGATAGTCGAGCCCGGCCGAGATCGAATGCGCGTCCTTGATCTGGCCATCCGCATCCATCAGCAGATAGGTGCGGTTGCCATGCAGGACGCCCGGCGCGCCGCCGGTCAAGGAGGCCGCGTGAAGGCCGGTCGGGATGCCGTGGCCGGCCGCCTCGACGCCATAGATCTCGACGCTGGGATCGTCGAGGAAGGGATGGAACAGGCCCATCGCATTCGAGCCGCCGCCAATGCAGGCGATCAACGAATCCGGCAGGCGGCCTTCCAGCTCCTGCATCTGCTCGCGCGTCTCCTTGCCGATGATCGACTGGAAATCGCGCACCATGGCGGGATAGGGATGCGGACCCGCGACAGTGCCGATGCAGTAGAAGGTGTTGGCGACATTGGTGACCCAGTCGCGCAGCGCCTCGTTCATCGCGTCCTTGAGTGTCTTGGTGCCCGACTCGACCGGGACGACGGTCGCGCCCAGCATCTGCATGCGGAAGACGTTGGGCGCCTGGCGTGCGACATCGACCGCGCCCATATAGACGATGCATTCCAGGCCATAGCGGGCGCAAAGCGTGGCAGTCGCGACGCCATGCTGGCCGGCGCCGGTCTCGGCAATGATGCGCTTCTTGCCCATGCGCCGCGCCAGCAGGATCTGGCCGAGCACATTGTTGACCTTGTGGGAACCGGTATGGTTCAGCTCCTCGCGCTTCAGATAGATTTTTGCGCCACCCGAAAGGCCTGAGGCCGCCGCCTTGTCGCGAAAATGCGCGGTCAGGCGCTCGGCGTAGTAGAGTGGTGAGGGCCGGCCGACATAATGCTTCAAGCCATAGGCCGTCTCGGCATGATAGGCGGGGTCGGCCTTGGCGGCCTCATAGGCCTGTTCGAGCTCCAGGATCAGCGGCATCAGCGTCTCGGCGACGAAGCGGCCGCCGAACATCCCGAAGCGGCCGTTCTCGTCCGGGCCGGAGCGGTAGGTGTTCGGGGTATGGGGCGCGTTCATGTCCGGCTTGCCTCTATGGTCTCAAACTCTGCGCACCGGCCCGTGCCGCCGCGATGAAATCCCTGATCCGGCCGGCATCCTTGACGCCCGGCGCGGTTTCGACGCCCGAGGAGACGTCGACCCCGGCGGGTCGCGTGATGCGGATCGCCTCGGCGACATTGGCCGGATCGAGCCCGCCCGATAACATGAAGCGCAAGCCGGGGTCGAGTTCGGCAAGCAGGCTCCAGTCGAAGGGCCGGCCATGGCCGCCGGGATAGGCGGCATCCTTGGGCGGCTTGGCGTCGAGCAGGATGCGGTCGGCGACGCCGCGATGAGCTTCGACCGCTGCAAGATCCTCCCTGCCCGCGATACCCAGCGCCTTCAACACGGGCAGACCGGTCGCGGCCTTGAGGGCGCGCAGCTGCTCCGGCGTCTCCCGGCCATGCAGCTGCAGCCAGTCCGGTTTCACCGCTTCGACCAGGCTCATGGCCTGCGTCTCATCCCAATCGACGATCAGGGCCACGATCGCCGCCCGCCCTCGGGCCATGGCAGCCAGCGCCGTTGCCTGCTCGATTGTGACGAAGCGTGGGCTTTTGGGGTGGAAGTTGAGGCCGATCATGTCGGCGCCGGCGTCGAGCGCGACAGCCAGCGTCTCCGGCGTCGAGAGGCCGCAGATCTTCACGGCAAATCTATCGTTATGGTCGTTCATGGGTTCGCTCTAGCACGATCCCGGGCACCGCCGCACTTGCGACATGATCGCCCGTGAGAGCATCCTGCATGGACGCAACGGAATGGGGCGGATCGATTGAGGATGGGGCGGCGCGGCTTTACGGCTCTGGCGGGGTTACTGGCGGTCTTTGGCGTCACGGCGTCCGTTTTCTACTTCGTCAGCCAGCCCAAGACACTGCGCCTGGCCGTCGGACCGCTGGGCTCGGAGGATGCGCGCATGGCGGCAGGCTTCGTCCAGGGGCTCAACCGCGAGAAATCGTCCCTGCGCATCCGGCTCGTGCTGACCGAAGGCTCGGAGGAAAGCGCCAAGAAGCTCGATGACGGCCTGGCCGACCTTGCGATCGTGCGCCCCGACATCGCGCTACCCGCCCAGGGCGACACGGCCCTGATCACGCGCCGCTCCTTCCCCTTCATCATCACCACCAAGGCAAGCGGGATCGGGCGCATCGCCGATCTGCGCGGCCGCAGGATCGGCGTCGCGCGCAATCCGGCCGGGAATATCGTGCTGCTCCAGCGCGTCCTGGCGCAATACGAAGTCAGACCCAGCGAGGTCGAGATCGTCGGGCTGACGCCGGACGAGATCGTGCCCTTCGTCAGGGAAGGGCGCATCGACGCCTTCTTCTCGATCAATGCCGTCGGCTCGCTGGCGAATAATGACGGCATCAACCGCCTGCGCTCCGCCTGGGGCGAGGATCCCATGCTGATCCCGATCCGCGAGGCCGAGGCGATCAAGGCGCGCTACCGCTCGATCGAGACCGGTGAGATCGTGCGCGGCGCGCTCGGCGGCGACCCGCCCCGCCCTTCCGAGAACCTGCCGACGATCTCCGTCACCTCGCGCTTGATGGCCTCGCAGAATCTCGACGACAATCTCGTCGGCCAGGTGGTCAAGGAACTGCTGGCGCTGCGATTGACGCTTGCGGCCGAGCTGCCCTCGATCCAGGGGCTGGAAACGCCCTCCACCGACAAGGACGCGCCGCTCTCGGTCCATTCCGGCGCAGCTGCCTTCATCGACGGCGAGCAGGAAACCTTCTTCGAGCGCTATGGCGACTGGTTCTATCTCGGCGTGATGGGTCTCTCCATGCTGGGCACTGGCGGGGCCGCCATTCTGGGCCAGGAAAGCGCGGCGCGCCGCCGCCGGGCCATGTCGGGGCTCGACGAATTGCTGGCGCTGCTGCCGGTGATCCGCACCTGTTCCGACGAGATCGAACTGGCGCGGCTCGACCGCGACGCCGACACGATCCTGACTCGCGTGCTCAGCGATTTCGCCAAGGGCGACCTCGACGGTTCGGGGCTGGCCGCCTATCGGCTGGTGATGGATCAGGTCGGGCGCGCGGTCGCGGAGCGGCGCCTGGCCCTGGTCGACGCATAGCGCGCCGCCCTGCCGTATCAGAGCCGATATCGTCCTTGGCCCGATGCTGGAGGGCTTTGATCTTGCCTCGGCGTGTCCCGGGCAACCGGCTCTCGCTCTTGGGGCCGACGCGCAAAGAGCCGGGCGCGAAAAACCGGCTCCCGCTTTCCTCATCATGCTGTTGCGCGCGAGCAAAGGTTGCCCAAACGGCCTTCAGCGTTTATGTGCAGCGCAGCGAATTCCAGTTTCCTCATGAACGGGCTGCGCCGGCAGGGCTTTGACCTGGCCGGCTTGCGGTCTTGAAACAAGGCCCTTACCCGCATGTCCATGCGCAATATCGCCATTATCGCCCACGTCGACCACGGCAAAACCACGCTCGTCGACAAGTTGCTGCAGCAGTCGGGCACCTACCGCGACAACCAGCGCGTGATCGAGCGCGTGATGGATTCCAACGAGCTCGAGAAGGAGCGCGGCATCACCATCCTGGCCAAGGCGACCTCGGTCGTCTGGAAGGATACGCGCATCAACATCGTCGACACCCCAGGCCACGCCGATTTCGGCGGCGAGGTCGAGCGCATCCTGAACATGGTCGACTCGGCCATCGTGCTGGTCGATGCGGCCGAGGGTCCGATGCCGCAGACCAAGTTCGTGGTCTCCAAGGCATTGAAGCTCGGCCTGCGCCCGATCGTGGCGATCAACAAGGTCGACAAGCCCGACGCCCGCGTCACCGAAGTCATCAACGAGGTCTTCGACCTGTTCGCGGCGCTCGATGCCAGCGACGAGCAGCTCGACTTCCCGATCCTCTACGGCTCGGGCAAGCAGGGCTGGATGGCGCATGATCCCGCCGGCCCGCAGGATCAGGGCCTCGCCCCGATGTACGACCTCATCCTGAGCCATGTGCCGGAGCCGCGCATCGAGGAAGGCCCGTTCCGCATGCTCGGCACACTCCTCGAAGCCAACCCCTATCTCGGCCGCATCATCACCGGCCGCGTCGTCTCGGGCTCGGCCAAGCCGAACCAGATGATCAAGGTGCTGTCGGGCGACGGCTCGCTGGTCGAAACCGGCCGCATCACCAAGATCCTCGCCTTCCGTGGTCTCGAGCGCACGCCGATCGAGGAAGCCATCCCGGGCGATATCGTCTCCATCGCCGGCCTGGTGAAGGGCTCGGTCGCCGACACCTTCTGCGATCCGTCCGTCGAGACCGCGATCAAGGCGCAGCCGATCGACCCGCCGACCGTGTCGATGACCTTCATGGTCAATGATTCCCCCCTCGCCGGCACCGAGGGCGACAAGGTCACCACCCGCGTCATCCGCGACCGGCTGTTCAAGGAGGCCGAGGGCAATGTCGCGCTGAAGATCGAGGAGGCTGCCGACAAGGACAGCTACATCGTCTCCGGCCGCGGCGAATTGCAGCTCGCCATCCTGATCGAGCAGATGCGTCGCGAGGGCTTCGAGCTCGGCGTCTCGCGTCCGCGCGTCGTGCTGAAGCGCGACGAGGCCGGCCAGCTGCTGGAGCCGATCGAGGAGGTCATCATCGACGTCGACGAGGAGCATTCCGGCGTCGTCGTGCAGAAGATGTCGGAGCGCAAGGCCGATATGCTGGAGATGCGTCCCTCGGGCGGCAATCGCCTGCGGCTCGTGTTCCACGCCCCGACGCGCGGCCTGATCGGCTATCAGGGCGAATTGCTGACCGACACGCGCGGCACCGCGATCATGAACCGGCTGTTCCACGACTATCTGCCCTATAAGGGCGAGATCGGCGGGCGCCGCAACGGCGTGTTGATCGCGATGGAGACCGGCGAGGCCGTGGCCTATGCGCTGTGGAACCTCGAGGATCGCGGCCCGATGATGATCGAGCCCGGCTGGAAGGTCTATCAGGGCATGATCGTCGGCGAGCATACCCGCGAGAACGATCTCGAAGTGAACGTGCTCAAGGGCAAGAAGCTCACCAACATCCGCACAACCTCGAAGGACGAGGCGGTGCGCCTGACGCCGCCGATCCGGATGACGCTGGAGCGTTCGCTGGCCTGGATCGACGATGACGAGCTCGTCGAGGTGACGCCGAAGTCGATCCGCCTGCGCAAGGCCGTGCTCGACCCCAACGAGCGCAAGCGCTCGCAGAAGCAGAAGCAGGAAGTGGCCTGAGCGGCCGGCTTCGAGAGACAAAGGGCGAGCCGCCAGGCTCGCCCTTTTTTTGTCGGGGCGGCTCGGCCACCGGCCGGTTAATGACTCATCAGGATCGGCAGCGGGCAGTCCTTCAAGAGGGACTGCGTTACCCCGCCGAGCAGCCATTCGCGCAGTCGCGAATGCTTATAGGCGCCGCAGACGATGAAATCGGCGCCGAATGCAGCTGCTTCCTGCCTGATCGTGCCCGCGACATCCTGCTTCGAGAGCACCACGTTCTTGACTGTGACCGAGGCGCCATGACGGGCCAGGTGCGGCGCGAGGTCCGCGCCCGCAATCAGGCTTGTCAGGTCTTTCTCACCGGTGACCGACAGGATCTCGACCTCCTCCGCCGCAGACAGGAAGGGCATGGCGTCGGCCACGGCCCGAGCGGCGGAAGCCCCGCCGTCCCATGCAATCACGATCCGCTTCGCCGAGAAGTGCTCGCTGGTCTCTGGAACGATCAGCACGGGTCGGCCGCTTTCGAAGAGCGCCGCCTCGATTAATCCGCGATCCCGCTGCACGGCATCCTTCTCCAGATCGAGAATGCTCAGATCGTGGACGCGGGCATAGGCGAGCAGCCTGTCGGTCAGGCTCGAATAGACGAGATGCGGGGTCTCGACCGTGCAAGTGACCCCGGCCAGATCGGCGCTACCCTTGGCATTGTCGGCAAACGCCTCGGCGAGCGCTGCGATCCGGCGATTTTCCGTGCCGATCAGCCTGGCTCCGAACTGGCCAACCAGCGAGGCCGGCACAGCATAGCGCATCGAGGCCACCTGGATGGTCAGGTGCGCCCTCGCCTGTTGCGATAGCGACACGGCGTAGGCCAGCGCCGCGCTGCGCTCGCCCCGGCCCTCTTCGGTGAAAGCGACAAAGACGCTCTTGATCGACTTGAGCATGTCCGGGTCTCCGTCTTCATGTCCTGGGCTCCGAGCTTGCCGCAAATGGCGCCGCCTGATCTTGCGCTGGATCAATCCGGACGCTGCGGATCGGTGGAAGACTGCCATCGCGATACAGGACTGGGATGGGCCTCGCCATGCTTCAACGCATCGAGCTTCACCGCGCGCGGGCGGAGCGTGTTGGGGCATCGACGACGACCACGCCTCGCGCGAGCACGACGAAAGCGGCTTCAGGCTCGAGCGTCGTCACTTTGCCACCGGCGAATACGCTCCAATCCGTGAGCGGGACGGCGAATCCCAGCCCTGGAAGTCCAATGCCGACCATCCGCTCGCAAGATCGTCGCAGCCGCGGCCCCAAACGGGATGATCCCGCCGGGACCCGCGTCGTCACATCCAGGAGATCGCCACATGCCCCAGACGAGCCCAGCCGCCGACGCCCGGCGCTATGCGGGCATCATCGCCCCCGTTCATCTCGGTGCCGGCTCGGAGCGGACGCTCAGGCTGGCGAACTCACTGGCGCAGAAGCTGTCCTGCCGGCTGATCGGTGTCGCTGCCAGGGACATCGAGCTGCCTTACTACGGCGACAGCACGGCCATGGCGAATGCGCTGCTGGCGGAAAACGCCCGCACGGTCGCGACGGAGGATCTGGCCAAGGCCGAGGCCCTGTTCCGGCGCGTCGTCGAGGGCAACGCCGCCGTTGAATGGCGTAGCGCTATCCGGGAACCGCGCGGTTTTGCGCTGACGCAGGCCCGCGCCGCGGATCTCATGGTGCTGGCACGGCAAGGGCCTGCCGATGAGGGCCAGGGCCGGATGGGCATCGAACCCGGTGATATGGTGATGAATCTCGGCCGCCCTGTGCTGGTGGTGCCGCCCGGTCTCTCGACCTTGTCGGCCAAGCGCATCGTCATCGCCTGGAAGGATACGCGCGAGGCGCGTCGCGCACTCTGGGATGCGCTGCCGCTGCTCGGCCGCGCCGACGTCGTCAGATTGCTCGCGGTCGGGGCCGATGCGGCAGAGCAGGGCACTCAGGATGTCTGCGATTACCTTGCACAGCACGGCATTGCCGCGCGCGCCGTATTGCGTCCCGATAGCGTGAAATACATCGTCGATGAGATCATCGAGCTGGCGCAGGACGAGGGAGCCGACCTGATCGTGGCCGGCGCCTATGGTCACAGCCGCGTGCATGAGTGGATTTTCGGCGGCGTGACGCATGATCTGCTCGAGACGACGCCGTTCTGCTGCCTGATGTCCCATTGAGAGGCTGGGCCGCCGGCCCTGCGCTGGGCGCAGCCCGAAAATGACGCGCAGCGCGGTTGTCGTGCCGCGCGGGCTCTGGTCCTGTGTGGCCCTTCCGGAGAAGGACCTTTGCCATGCTCACCCGCAATCTCGGCCGTTCCGGCCTGCGCGTTTCGCTCGTCGGCCTCGGCTGCAACAATTTCGGCGGCCGCATCGATGACGAGGCGGCGCGCAAGGTCGTCGATGCGGCGATCGAGCACGGCATCACCTTGTTCGACACTGCCGATGTCTACGGCGCGCGCGGGGGCTCCGAGACGGTGCTCGGCCAGCTTCTGGGCCCGCGGCGCAAGGACATCGTGCTCGCCAGCAAATTCGGCATGGACATGAACGATGCCGGCACGATGAAGGGCGGCTCGCGGCGCTACATCATGTCGGCGGTCGAGGCCTCGCTGCAGCGCCTCAAGACCGACTGGCTCGACCTCTACCAGTTCCACCGCGCCGACCCGCTGACGCCGATCGACGAAACGCTGCGTGCCCTCGAGGACATGATCCGCCAGGGCAAGGTCCGCTATATCGGCTGCTCCAACATGCCGGCCTGGCAGATGGCCAATGCGGAATGGACGGCGCGCGATCTCGGCATCAACGGATTCGCCTCCTGCCAGGACGAATACAGCCTGCTGGTGCGCGGCGCGGAGAAGGATCTGATTCCCGCCGCCCGCCATTTCGGCATGGGGCTGCTGCCGTATTTCCCGCTCGCGAACGGCTTGCTGACCGGCAAGTACAAGCGCAACGCGCCGATGCCGGAAGGCGCGCGCATGACCAGGGAAGCCCAGCGCGCCAACGAAGTTCTGACCGACGTCAACTGGGAGAGGACCGAGAAGCTCACCGCCTTCTGCGAGGCGCGCGGCAAAACGCTGGTCGAGCTCGCCTTTTCCTGGCTCGCCGCCCAGCCCGTCGTCTCCAGCGTCATCGCGGGCGCGACCAAGCCCGAGCAGATCGCCGCCAACGTCAAGGCGGCCGAATGGGCGCTGACGGCCGAGGAGCTGGCCGAGATCGACGCGATCACGAAGTGAGGTGAGGAAGCGCCCCTCGGGGATGCGGTGCGAGGAGAATGGGCATAGGTTTGGCGGGCGGGGATAAGTGAGGACGTTATCCCCGTCTCCGGAAAGGCGCGACGCCCTCTTCCCTTCTCCTCTGGCGGGAGAAGGTGGCGCGCAGCGCCGGATGAGCGGCTGTGTTGTTGGTCAAGGGTTTTGTGTTCGCCAGGGTGTGTTGTCTCTGACGATTGCGTT
>NZ_PQFZ01000025.1 GCF_002917105.1 Allobosea psychrotolerans | reverse complement strand
CCAAACACACCTTTATCGCGGGGTGGAGCAGCCCGGTAGCTCGTCAGGCTCATAACCTGAAGGTCGTTGGTTCAAATCCAGCCCCCGCAACCAAAGACAACGAAAACCCCGTCTCATCTTGAGGCGGGGTTTCGTCGTTCTGGATCCAAAGCGGCGCCAGATCCCGCAAGACCCAGCGCCTCCCGTAACTCGGGATCGTCGAGAAGGCTTTCGAGCTCCATGGCGCGACGGCGATAAGCCTCGGCAGGATTGAGGTGGGTCAGGACAGACACGCATACGCTTGGCGCCAGTCGTAGAACGCCGCGCGCCAGCTTCCGACCACCCGGCACACCTCCGCAACCGGCGCCCGTTCTCGGCCTGCTCCAGAGCGATCTGCGCATCGGCGAATTTCGATCCATTCACGGAACTCTCCACGTCCCGATGACGGGCTCATAAGTGAAAAATTCCTGTGTGGAATGGCCGGGCGCGCGGGGAGTACGTCGAGGCGGATGTGACGGCATTCGCCTTCGCGCGGCCGATGCCGTCGGGCAGCGACGCCTTGCATGGAAACGCTGCCGCAAACGCATTGAGGCCTCGCCGAGGAGCGTTTTCTGCTTCCCGCGGAGGCCTTGAATGTCAGCGCCTTTTGATGCCCGAGCGGTTGAAAACTTGCATCCATTGCCTTGCCCCATCTGGCTTCAAAGCAGGCTCGCTGCCGTCGGCACGCCCCGGCGATTTACCATCTGTTAACCATTCGCCCGATACACCGGGGCTACCGAAAATTTACCAAGATGACCGCCGTGTTAACGAAACCCAGGCCGATCCGCCTCAAGGGGCGCTCCTACCTTGCGCTCACTCTGACCCCCGAGCTGCCCCTCGAGGACTGGCTGGTGCGGCTCGATGAGCTGGCTGCGCTGTCCGCCGGGTTTTTCCTGAGGCGGCCGGTGGTGCTCGATGTCGAAGGCATCGATCTCGACCGTACGCAGCTCCGCGAGCTCGTCGACGAGCTGTGCACGCGCAATGTGCGAATCATGGGCATTGAAGGCGCCCGCACCTCATTGCTCGGCACGGATCTGCCGCCTGCGATATCCGGCGGGCGCTCGACATCGGATATCGAAGCGCCGGTCGCCGAGCCGGTCAAGGAAGCCGTCGTGTCCGAGAGCATCATTCGCTCCGACCCGCTGCCGAACAAGACCACGCCTTCGATCATCGTGACCCAGCCCGTGCGCTCCGGTCAGTCGCTGTTCTTCCCCGAGGGCGACGTGACCATCATCGGCTCGGTCGCATCCGGCGCGGAAATCGTGGCGGGAGGTTCCATCCATGTTTACGGCACGCTCCGCGGACGAGCGCTGGCGGGCACGATGGGCAACGCGTCGGCGCGCATCTTCTGCAGCAAGCTCGAAGCTGAACTCCTCGCGATCGACGGCTTCTACAAGACGGCCGAGGACATGGAGCCCGAACTGCGCGGCAAGGCCGTCCAGATCTGGCTCGAAGGCGAAACATTCAAGGTCGGATCGCTCGCCTAGAGCATTGCGCGAAAGTCGGTACCGGCTTTTCGCATGAGCAATGCTCTCAACTTTTAGAATCGCTCACGTCGCGTCGATACAAACAGGAGAGGTCTATGGGCAAAGTCATCGTGGTCACATCCGGCAAAGGCGGCGTCGGCAAAACGACGTCCTCCGCGGCGCTGGGGGCGGCGCTTGCGAAAGGCGGCGACAAGGTAGTGGTCGTGGATTTCGATGTCGGCCTGCGCAATCTCGATCTCGTCATGGGTGCCGAAAGACGGGTCGTCTACGACCTCGTCAACGTGATCCAGGGCGAAGCCAAGCTGACGCAGGCGCTCATCCGCGACAAGCGGGTCGAGACGCTCTACCTGCTGCCGGCTTCGCAGACGCGCGACAAGGACAACCTCACGCCGGAGGGTGTCGAGAAGGTCGTCAATGCCCTGAAGAGCGTCTTCGACTGGGTCATCTGCGACAGCCCGGCCGGTATCGAGCGCGGCGCGACACTCGCGATGCGCCATGCCGACGTGGCCATCGTCGTGACCAATCCGGAGGTCTCCTCGGTGCGCGATTCCGACCGCATCATCGGCCTGCTCGATTCCAAGACGCTCAGGGCCGAGAACGGCGAGCATATGGAGAAGCATCTCCTGCTCACCCGCTACGACGCCGCCCGGGCCGAACGTGGCGACATGCTGAAGGTGGACGACGTCCTCGAAATCCTGTCGATCCCGCTGCTCGGCATCATCCCGGAAAGCATGGATGTGCTGCGCGCCTCCAATCTCGGCTCTCCCGTGACGCTGGCCGATGATCGCAGCGCGCCGTCGATCGCCTATTTCGAGGCGGCGCGCCGGCTCAAGGGCGAAAACCTGCCGATCATGATTCCGGGCGAGAAGCGCGGCTTCTTCGGCAAGATCTTCGGAAGGAAAGCGGCATGAACTTGCGTCGCCTGTTTTCCCGCACCCAGTCGGCCCCTGCCGCCCGCGAGCGCTTGAAGGTTCTCCTCGCCCATGAGCGCGCGGCGGTCGGTGATTCCGACCTGGTCTCCAAGCTGCGCGACGAAATCCTGCGCGCCATCTCGATGCATATGCAGATCGATCACGACAAGGTCACCGTGAAGATGGAGCGCGGCGCGCAATATTCGACGCTCGCCGTCGACGTCGAGATCCCGTTCGACGCGGCCAAGAAGGCGGCCTGACGGCCGCTTTCCCCTGCGGCGTGAAAACCGCTGGAGAGGACGTTCTCGCCTCGCAGTTATAGCCTCCGGCAGTTGCGAGGCCTTTGGACTCCAGGCGGAGCCTAGACGGTGAGGGCCGCCCTCTGCCGGGCCAAACCATCGATCAGACGATCGCCCTCATTGCAGCTTCTGGTTCAGGGCATCGCGCAGGCCGTCGCCGAGGATGTTGAAGCAGAGCACGACGATGAAAATGGCGAGACCCGGAAACAGGGTCAGGTGATCGGCGACGCCGAGATAGCTGCGCCCATCCGCCAGCATGGCGCCCCATTCGGAGCTTGGCGGTTGCGCCCCCAGTCCAATGAAAGACAGTGCCGCGCCGACGAGGATCGCCGAGCCGATGCGCAGGCTCATATAGACGATCACCGCCGGCAGGGCTCCGGGCAGGATATGGTGAAGGATCAGCCTGAACCTGGACACGCCGATGCTGCGGGCGGCCTGTACGTATTGGGTCTGCTTCAGCACCAATGTGCTGCCGCGGACGAGCCGGGCGAAAACCGGCACGCTGAACACGGCCACCGCCCAGATGACATTCCCAACTCCCGGCCCCAGCAGCGCCACCACCGCGATGGCGAGCAGGAGACCGGGAAACGCGAACAGCACGTCGCATAGTCGCATCAGCAGCGTGTCGACCCAGCCGCCGTTCCAACCGCTGACAAGCCCCATGATCGTGCCGATGAAGCCGCCGGCAAAGGCCGAGATCAGGCCCACGGCCAGTGAGACGCGGCCTCCCCAGATGATCCGGCTGAGGATGTCGCGGCCATAGGAATCGGTGCCGGCAAGATGGGCCCATGTCGGCGCTTGCAGGAGCGCATCGTAGTCGGCGGCGGCCGGATCGTAAGGCGAGATATAGGGCGCAAACACGGCTGCAAAGACGATGAGCGCAATGATGGCCGCGGCCAGGAGTGCTGTGTGCCTGCGGCGAAAGCGCCGCCAGAATTCCCGAGCGGGCGAGCGGATGGCTGGCGTCGTCATGATCGCAACCGGATCGCCGGGTTCAAGACGCCGTAGAGGACGTCGACCACGAGGTTTATCAGCACGAACTCGGCGGAAAGGAGCAGGATCAGCGCCTGGATCACGGGGTAGTCGCGGAAGGAGATGCTGTCGACGAGCAGGCGGCCGAGGCCCGGCCAGGCGAACACCGTCTCGACCACGATCGCGCCGCCCAGAAGCGTTCCGAATTCCAGCCCCGTCAGGGTCACGACCGGGATCAACGCGTTGCGCGCCGCGTGGCGCCAGATCACGCGGCGTTCGGTCAGGCCCTTGCTGCGCGCCGTGCGGACAAAATCTTCGCCGGCGACATCGACGAAGGCCGAGCGGGTGAAGCGGGCAAGCACCGCAGCCACCCCGACGCCGAGCGTGAATGATGGCATGAGCAGCGAACGCCATCCGTCATAGCCACCGGTCGGCAGCCAGCCGAGATGCACCGAAAACAGGTCGATCAGCAGCAGCCCGAGCCAAAAGCCGGGAAAGGACAGGCCACCGATCGCCACCAGCATGGCCGCCTGGTCCTGCCATCGCCCGCGTTTGACGCCGGCCCAGACGCCGAGCAGGCCGCCCGTCAGGGTTGCCCAGCCCATCGCCGCCAGAGTGAGCCACAAGGTCGGCAGGAAGCGCGCGCCGATAACCGCGATCACCGGCTCATGCGTGCGGCTGGAAATGCCGAAATCGCCGTGAAGCGTCGCGCCAGTGTAACGCAGATACTGCTCCCAGATCGGCCGGTCGAGCCCGAGCGCTTCGCGCGCGGATGCCACCTCCTGTTCGGTCGCATCCGCGCCCGCCACCAGGCGCGCCGGATCGCCCGGCAGCAGCCGGACGAAGCCGAAGACGAACAGCGACACGGCAAACAGCACCGGCACTGCGCCCAGCAGCCGCTTCAGGACGAAGACGGGCATCGGCTCTCATCCTGTCTGCGGGTCAGCACAGTGCGCATCGCATCGTCCTCAATAGAGACCTCCCACGCGGTGCCGCGCGACATAATGCTCGGGCCCGACCTGAACCAGCGGGGCCACCTCCGGCACGTCGTCCAACGCCCGCAGCGGGCTTGGCACTTCGCTGTCGTCGAGCGCGACCTCCTCGCGGCGTCGCGCAGGATCTGGAACCGGGACGGCGCTGAGCAGCCGCCGCGTATAGGCGTGCTGCGGCGCGGCGAGCACGGCCTGGCGTGGTCCGATTTCGACGATCTGCCCGAGATACATCACCGCGACACGGTGGCTTATCCGCTCGACCACCGCCATGTCGTGCGAGATGAACAGGCAGGCGAGGCCGAGCTTTCGCTGCAAATCCATCAGCAGGTTGACGATCTGCGCGCGGATCGACACGTCGAGCGCCGCGACCGCCTCGTCGGCGATGATCAGCCGCGGCTCCGAGGCCAGCGCCCGCGCGATTCCGACGCGCTGGCACTGGCCGCCCGAGAGCTCGTGAGGATAGCGCGAGACGAATGCGCGCGGGAGGCCGACGAGTTCGAGCAGATCTTCGACGCGACGTATGACGGCCGTGCCGGCGAGGAGGCCATGGGTGCGTATCGGCTCCGCCACGGAGAAGCCGACCGTGAGCCGCGGATCGAGCGCGCTGAACGGATCCTGGAAGACATATTGGATGCCGCGCCGCAAAGCGCGGTCCGCGGCGCTGTTCGCCGCCGCGGCGAGAACATCCTCGCCCCGGAACAGGATGCGCCCCGAGGACGGCTCTTCGAGACGCACGATGCTGCGCCCGAGCGTGCTCTTGCCGCAGCCGCTCTCGCCGACCAGCGCGAGCGTCTCGCCGGGGCGGATATCGAGGCTCACCTGCTCGACGGCGTGGACCCGGGCCCGGACGCGGCCGAGCATGCCCCTGATGTCAAACCGCGTGACCAGACCGCGCAATTCCAGCACCGGCGCTGTGGCTGCCACGGTATCCTGCGGTCCGGTCGGAGCGGGCGGTTCCGGGAACGGCACCGGCAGGGCCGCGTCGTTGAGGCTGCCGAGCACCGGCACGGCGGCGAGCAGGGTGCGCGTATAGGGATGGGAAGGCCTGGCGAAGAGCGCGCCGACCTCGCCTTCTTCGAGACGTTCGCCGGCGCGCATCACCACGACGCGGTCGGCGAGTTCGGCGACGACGCCCATGTCATGGGTGATGAACAGCAGGCCGGTGCCGAGGTCGCGCTGGAGTTCGCGCAGCAGGCGCAGCACCTGCGCCTGAACAGTCACGTCGAGAGCCGTCGTCGGCTCGTCCGCGATGAGAAGCCGCGGCCGGCTCGCCAGCGCGATGGCGATCATCGCGCGCTGCCGCATGCCGCCCGAGATCTCGAACGGATAGGAGCGCAAGTGCCGGTTCGCATCGGGGATGCGGACACGCTCGAGTAGGCGCTGCGCCTCGGCGAGAGCTGCCGTCCAGTCGAGCCGGCGGGGCTGCACGATGGCTTCGGCGATCTGGTCGCCGATCCGCATGACCGGGTTGAGCGAACTCATCGGTTGCTGGAAGACCATGGCGATCTCGGGCCCGCGCAGCCCCCGCATCGTCTCCGCATCTTCCTGCGCGAGATCGCGGACCTTGCCGCCATTGTCGCGATAGAGGATGCGGCCCGTATCGATCCGGCCGGGCCCATAGTCGAGAAGCCGGGTGATCGCCAGCGAGGCGACGGACTTGCCGGAGCCTGATTCACCCACCAGCGCCACGGTCTCGCCCGGCCTGACCGTCAGCCCAAGGCCGCGAACCACGGTCGTGCGACCTCCGTCGGCGGGAAAGCTGACGGAGAGATCCTGGACGTCGAGCAGTTCCGGCTCGCCCATGGGGAGCAGCCCCTATTTCAGGTCTGCTTCCTCATAGGTCAGAGCGGTATCGGGCTGCTGGCGGAGACCTGTCAGGCGCTTGTCGCGGCCGGCCACCAGCGTGTTGACCGAGAGGAAGATCCAGGGCGCCTCTTGCCAGACCACCTTCTGGACTGCGTCGTAAGCAACCTTGCGCTCCGCGGGATCGGCCGTCGACAGCCCCTTCAGAAGCGCCGCATCGACCGCGTCGTTCTTGAAATAGGCGAGATTGTAGAGCGCCGGCGGATAGCTGCGGCTCGACAGCAGCGGCCGCAGCGCCCAGTCGGCGTCACCGGTCGAGGGCGCCCAGCTGCCGAAGAACATGCGCACCTCGGCGTCCTCCGGCGTTTTGGCGCCCCAGAGCCGCGTGGTCGCGACGCCGGCTTCGAGCGGGTTGACTGCGACCTTCACGCCGACGAGGGCGAGCTGCTGCTGCAGGAACTGCGAGGCCCGGTTGTTCAGCGTGTTGCTGAAATTCCAGATCTCGGTCTCGAACCCATTCGGGTAGCCCGCTTCCGCCAGCAACTGCTTGGCCTTGGCGGGATCATAGGGCCAGACGCCCTGCTTGCTGTAGAAGGCGATGCCCGGCGCCACCGGCGCATCCATGGGAATGCCGAAGCCGTTATAGACGACCTTGATGAAAGCCGTCTTGTCGATCGCGTAGTTCAGGGCCTGACGGACGCGCGGATCGTCGAACGGCTTCTTGCGGGTGTTGAGGGCGACATACTGGATCACGATCGACGGCGTCTTGTCGATGGCGAGGCGCTCGTCGCGCTCGATGAGCTGCACCGTCTCGGGCGGCAAGGGGAACACGAACTGCGCTTCGCCCGAACGCAACAAGGCGAGCCTAGCGCCGCTTTCGGGCACGCTGCGGATCGTGACGCCGTCGAGCCGCGGCAGGCCCTGGCGCCAGTATTGCGGGTTGCGCGCGGCCTTGAGCGTGTCGGGCGTCCAGCTGGTGAAGATAAAGGGGCCCGTGCCGACCGGGTGGCGCGAGATCTCGGAGCCATATTGCGCGATGGCCTTGGGGCTCAGGATCGAGGCCCCGGTATGGGCGAGATAGTTGAGCAGCACGCCAGACGGCGCCTTCAGGACGAGACGGATGGTGAAGTCGTCAACGACCTCGACCTTGTCGACGGCCTCCAGCAGGCTCTGGCGCTTGAGATGGTTGGCCGGGTCGCGCAGCCGGTCGTAGTTCAGCTTGACCGCGGCAGCATCGAAGGACGAGCCGTCATGGAATTTGACGCCGCGCCGCAGGTGCACGGTGTACTGGGTCGAGTCGCTGTTGACCTCGGTGCTCTCGGCCAGAACCGGAACAAGCTTCAGGTCGCGGTCGAAGCCATAGAGCCCCTGGAAGAAAAGCCGGCTGGCCGAGAGCGAGACCGAGTCATTGAGATCGGTCGGGTCGAGGCCCAGGATGTTGTCGCCGACGCCGACCGTGATCTGCCCGGCCGCAAGCGACGGGCTGGCAAGCCCCAGCGCGGCGACGACGGCCAAGGACCGAAATGCAGTGCTGATACGAGCGAGCGAGATCGGCATGATGGCGACTCCAGATCGTTCTAAAAAAAGAACAGCCATGGGGTTTTACGATTTCGACGCAGGCGAAGTCCATGGCGGTACGCGCAATGGCGCTTCCAAATTTCGACATGCCGGAGATAAATGTTCTTTATGTCGGTCGGGGCGCGGGGACCAGGCAGCTCGACTCTGATGATTTCAGCTGGGTTCTACACCGAGGTTTCGGACTAGCTCCAATCCGCCGGCGGAAAGCTCGGATTGCCGTAGGGATAATAGTCCGTCAGCGTGAGGTTTCCGTAGGGCAGCGCCTGGAGATGCACCGTGCCCATGAAGGGTTGCGGCGGCTCGACCAGAAGGATCGTCGGGGCGAAACCGCTATCGTCGAAGCCACGGCGGAAATGCACGCGCGACTTGATCGCGATCACATTGAATTCATCCGGCTCGAAGCCGAGCTGCCAGAGTTCCGACGGCTCCATGATCTGGACGAGATAAGGGCTCAGCACCAGCACGTTGCCCTTGCCGAAGCTGACGCAGATCCATTCATTGCCGGCGCCTCGTGCCGTCGTGGCGTGGTTGAGAGAGCGGATGGTTCCGGAGAGGCGGACGGGCTCGCCGGCCGATTCGTCGAACAGGCCGCCGATCTCCGCATCGAACGCATCACCCGGCTTGGCCCCGGCTGCCAGCACCGAACGAATGATGTCGGGTGAGGCGATCGTGGCGATCAGGGTGCGTTCGAGCTTCTGCTCGATGATCTCCTGCAGCAGCCAGGTCGCGTAGCCCGAGCGGTCGCTGTAGTCGGCGAGCACCACGGGGGCTTTGCCTGATGCCACGGCCTCGCGGGCCAGCGCGACGCCCTGCTTCATCGCGTGGATCCTGACGGTATTGAGCAGCGCCTCGCGCCGCCGCCAGGTCCATTCCGCCATGTCGCGGATGACGCGGTCGGCAAGGGCCGGGTCGTTATTGGTCAGGACCTGGAGCCCCATGCCGGCATCGGGCACGTCCGACCAGGGAAAGCCGAAGAACACATTGACGAAGACATCGGGCTCCCGCGCCTCCCAGATCAGCGCCCGCTGGATGAGGTCCGACCAGGGCGAGGCGCCGGTCCACATCACGACGGTCGGAGCGATGATCGGAATCCGGATCGTGCGATGCAACGGTGTGAAGCTGCCGCGGATCGCCCTGACCAGCATGCGCGCCGCGCGCTCGCCCTGCAGGTGCATGTCGTAATGGGGGAAGTATTTGACGGTGAAGGCCATGTCGGCCTGCTGCAGAAACGCCTCGTCCTCATTGCCATGGGGATCGAAGGTCGCAGAGATGAAGACCTGCCGGCCGACCACCTCGCGGACGCGCCGCGCGATATCGGCCTCGGGGCGCGGCACGCCGCGCACCGCCAGGGCTCCGTGAAGCGCCAGATAGACGCCGTCGAGCCCCTGCTGCTCCTTCAGTTCCGCGATCATGACGCCGAGGAAATGCTCGTAGGCATCCCGCGTGATCCAGCCCGACCCGGTGCCGGTGCGCGGCCAGAGCGGAGAGGTGATGCCGATCAGCTCGACATCGCCATATTCGCGCGCGACCTGCACGAAGCCGCCCATATAGCCCTTGGGGTCGGTGGCGAGCAGCATCTCGCCACTCGCTGGGGAGCCCGGATAGATGAAATCCTCCCGCGTCGTGTCGTTGGGGAGGAAGGTGACGGTCTCATGGGCGAATTGAAGGACAGCGATACGCATCGAGAGCTGCCTCACGCCGGCTTCACGTCGTAGAACTGGGCGAAACCGTTGCGCATGCCGGTCAGCCCGCGATAGGCCGTCTTCTCATAATAGGCGCCCAGCGGAATATAGGGCACGTCGGTGAAGAACTGTTTCTGGATCTCGGCGCAGATCGCCTTCTGGGCCGCAAGGTCCTTGGCGACGAACCACTCGGCGCGCAGATCCTCCAGGCGCTGCGACTTCGGCCAGCCGAACCAGGCCTGGTCGCCATTGCCGCGGATGCCGAGCTGACTGGCCGGATCGAAATTGTTGGTGCCGTTCAGATAGGTGAAGAAGATATTCCAGCCGCCCTTGTCGCTGGGCTGCCTGCTGGCGCGGCGCTGTACCACGGTGCCCCAGTCGCTCGAGACCAGATCCACGTTCATGCCGCATTTCTGCAGCGCGTCGGCGGCGACCATCGCCAGCGCATGTGTCGAAGGATAATCGGTCGGGTCGAGCATCACTACGCGCTCGCCCTTGTAGCCGGCTGCCGCCAGTTCGCGTTTGACCTTCTCGAAATCCCGCTTGCCGACCAGGACCTCGGTTCCGGCCGTTGTCGCCAGCGGCGTATCTGGGCTGAAGACGCCGACATGGTCCTTCCACATCGTGCGTTCATCGCCGGCGACCGCAGTCATGTATTCGACCTGGTCGATGGCGCCGAGCAGGGCCCGCCGGATGGCCGGATTGTCGAAAGGCGGATGCAGGCAGTTGAAGCGCAGGCAGCCGATGCCGCCAGCGGGATCGAGCCCTTCGATCTTGACCTCGGCCCTGCGCTTCAGCACACCCAGCAGGTCCGGTGTCGGGTTCTGCCACCAATCGATTTCGCCGGCGCTGAGCGCATTGGCCGCCGTCGAAGGGTCGGGCATGATGCGCCATTCGACGCGGTCGAAGAAGACGTGCTTGGGACCTGCGGTAAAGCTGGCGGAGCCGCCCGAGCGTGGAACATAGCCGCTGAACTTCTCATAGACCGTCAGCGCGCCGGACACCCGTTCATCGGCCTTGAAGCGGAACGGACCGCTGCCGACCATCTCCGTCACCTGCTTGTTGGGATCGGTGACCGCGAAGCGTTCCGGCATGATGCAGGGCATCGAGGTTCCGGTCTTGCCGAGCGCAGCCGGCAGCAACGGGAAAGGCCGCTTCAGGCGGAATTTCACGACGCGGTCCGACTCAGCCGACAGCTCGTCGGTCGCATCCATCAAGGCGCGGCCGAAGGCGTCGCGGGCGGCGAAGCGGCGCACGCTCGGCACGACATCCTGCGCCCGCACCGGCTCGCCGTCGTGGAAGCGCAAGCCCTCGCGCAAGGTCAGCCGCCACAGCTTGCCGTCATCCTCGACGGTGTGGCCGGCCACCATCTGGGGTTCGAAATCATAGGCGCTGGTCTGCCCGTAGAGCGTATCGAAGACGAGGTAGCCGTGGTTGCGCGTCACCGTCGCCGTCGTCCAGACCGGGTCGACGATCGCAACATCCGACTCGGGCACGAATTTCAGCACCTTTGCCGGCTGCGTAAGGCTGGGCTTCGCCAGCGCGGAGACGGCGGCGCCAGCCGCGGCGCCAAGAAATGTACGACGCCTCATGCCTGGAACCTTCCGTTTTGAGCAGATGGAATGGTCGCGAATAGCGTCGCCGCGATGTCGGTCAGCTGATCCTAGAGCGCCGGAATTGACGGGCGCAAGCCGCACGGCAGCAGGGGGCCCCCGAGAGCCGGGCATGGTTGGCGGGCCTTCCGCATCTCATGCGGCCTCAGATCCATTCCTGCCGCCGTCATGACAATTCAGCGGTCGTCGTCCCGGTGGCTGGTTGCCGGTTTCGCCGGCGCCGAGATCGCGGCAGTCCTTGCTCCCAGCGCTTCGAAACCGAAGCGCGGCTTTATTCGCCGCTCGCTATTGGCAGGTCGCTGCGCCCGGCCCATTCGTGCCAGGATCCGACGAAGACGCGGACATCCGCGAAGCCCGCTTGCCTGAGCGCGTAGAGCGCGGTCGCTGCGCGCGCGCCGCGATGGCAATAGGTTACGATCGGCTGATCCTTGCGCAGGCCCGCCTTGAGGGCCAGCGCGGCGACCTCGGCGGGTGCGCGATAAGCGCCACCCTCGACCAGATCTTCCCAGAAGATGTGATGGCAGCCGGGGATGCGGCCGGCGCGTGCGCAGCAGGGATGGACGAATGCGCCGGTGAACTCGCTGCGCCGGCGCACATCGAGCAGCATCGTGGATTGGCCGGCTTCATCGATCGAGGCGATCAGCTCGCGCCGGAACGGACGGCTCGGCACGGCGCCTGCTTCCGCAGGGGCGATGATCGCGGCAGCACCCTGGCCGGGTTCGACTGCGAGGCCGGCCGCGCGCCAGGCCTTGATGCCGCCATCGAGGATCAAGCCGCCTTCAAGGCCGAGAAATTCGTGGAACCAGAGGCCACGCGGCGAGATCATGCCGGTGTCCTCCTCGAAGAAGACGACGGTCTTCGCCTCGAACAGGTTCAGGCCCTCGAACGCCGCCTCGGTGGCCGCAGCGAGCGAGGCGATGCCGGCCTCGTCGCTTTGCGGGATGAAGTAGTCGTAGACATTGAGATGGATGGCGCCGGGCAGGCTCGCCTCGCGCCAGGCTTCGATGCCGCGGACATCGACGAGGACGAGCCCGGCTTCGCCCAGCCGCGCCTGCAGCGCTTCGGCGGAAATCGTCACAGCCATGGCCAGTCGCTCCTGTCCTGATGCGTGGTGGGCGCTGAATTCGTAGCTCCTGCCCCGGCGATGACGCGGGCGGCGAGCGCGATGTCGAAGATGTTGAGCCCAAAGCTCGAGAGATAGACGAGGCTGCCGGGCTTCGGCGCAAAGCCGCCGGCGAGCACCGTGCCGAGATCGGCCGCGACACGCACCTCGGGGAAGCGGCCGGCGCGATGCATCTGGAACAGGCTCTTGGCGCTCTTCAGCCGGAACTCGCCCCAGAGATCGACCACGACATGGTCGGCCTTGTCGATCGCTTGGAAGGACACCTCGTGATAGCCGACCTGGACGACCAGCCGGCCAGGTGTCAGCGCGTCAGCGTCGAGGATAGGCTCCTTGGCGTTGGTGCAGGTCAGGACGGCGTCGCAGCGGGCAGCTTCCTCCGCGCTCTCTGCCACCTCCACAGGGAAGGGCCAGTTCCACGCCGCCAGCGCCTCGGCCCTGGAACGCGTCCGGTTCCAGATCAGGACGCGTTCCAGCCCCGGATGCAGCGCCGCCAGCATCTCCAGATGCGTGCGGGCATGGAAGCCGGCGCCCAGCACCGCGGCGCTGCGCAGCGGCACCGGCATCAAGCTCTCCAGTGCCAGCCCCGAGACGGCGGCGGTGCGCATCGCGGTCAAAAGCGCGCTCTCGACGATGCCGAGCGGCAGGCCACTCCGGCGATCATTGACGATGGTGGAGGAGGCGATCATCGGCTGCCCGTCGCCGAGCGCCGGTCGATGCGCCGTCCATTTCACGCCTGCGGCCTGAAAGCGGCCGCCGAGCGAGGCGGGCAGGGCATAGGCTCGGCCGGGCACATCGGGCGAGCCTAGCGCAACCGAGGTCTCGGCCGGCATCTCGGCCTCGCCCGCGCGCAGCAGCGCGAAGGCGTCGCGGACATCGGCCAGCGCGAGGCCGAAATCCGCGCCGCCGGCCGCGATCACCGCGGCGCGATCGAGCACTGGCAGGCTTGTGCCGGCAAAACTCATGCTGGCAAGGCTTCCGGCGCCTCGGTCAGCACCTTGGCGAAGGGGTAGAGCGCCGGGCTGCCGCCGCAATGCACGAAGAGCACGTCGCTGCCGGCAGGGATCTTGCCGCTGGCCGCGAGCGACAGCACACCGTCCATCGCCTTGCCGGTATAGACCGGGTCGAGCAGCACGCCGTCGCTCTGGGCGACGCGGTTGATGGTGGCGATGCCGCCCGGGCTCGGCACGCCATAGGCGGAGCCGACAAAGCCGTCCTCGATCCAGATATCGGCCGGCTTGAAGTCCTGCGCCCAGCCCAGCAGCGCGGCGCAATCATTGGCCATGCCGGCGATGCGTTCCTGGAACCAGGCGGCGTCGCGGCTGACGCTGATGCCGACGATCCTGGTCTTGGGCCAGTACCGGCGGATGCCGACATGGAGGCCCGCCAGCGTGCCGCCGGAGCCGGCGGGCGCGGCGACGATGTCGGGCGGCTGGCGCCCGGCCGCTTCGAGCTGGCGCGACATCTCCTCGACGGCGCGGACATAGCCGAGCGCGCCGAGAGGGTTCGCCCCGCCGAGCGGGATGACATAGGCGGTCTTGCCCGCCGCTTCCGCCGCCTGCGCATGAGCGGCCATGCGCGGATCGACCTGGGTGAAATAGGCCGTCGGCTCCAAGAATTCGAGCGTCGCGCCGAGGAGGCGGTCGAGCAGGAGATTGCCCTGGTATTCGGTCGGCGGGTTGCCGCGCAGCACCAGCACGGCTTCCATGCCGAAGCGCCGCGCCGCGGCGGCGACCATGCGGGCATGGTTGGACTGGTGGCCGCCGGTGGTGATCAGCACGCCGGCCTTCTTGGCCAGCGCGTCGGCGAGCAGGAATTCGAGCTTGCGCACCTTGTTGCCGCCGCCGCCGAAGCCGGAATAGTCGTCGCGCTTCATCCTGAGCGTGATGCCGGCTTCAGCCGAGAGGTTCGCCAAATCGTCGATCGGTGTCGGGAAGAAGCCGAGCTCGACGCGCGGGAAATCGTCGGGTGTCATCGCGAGATACTCCGGATGGTGATGCTGTGGTTCATGATCGGCCCTTGGCCGCGATCGCCGGCAGCCAGAGCAGCAGCGACTGGATGAAGCGGTCGATGCCGGAAAGCTCGACGAATTCGTCGGGGCCATGGGCGTTGCCGCCATGGCCGAGCCCGCCGATGATGAAGGCGTCGCTGACCCCTGCGAAGGCATAGGCCGGGGCCGCGCCGATGGCCCAGGGCCAGGACTGCGGTTTTGCGCCGAGCGCCCGGTAGCTCCAAGCGAGTTCGGCAAAGCCGAGCGCGGCCGGATCGAACCAGCAGCCGGGATAGGCGTCGTCGAGCGAAAGCAGGGCCGGCGCGCAATCCCGGACGAGGCGGGCGATCTCGTCAGCCGGATCGAGCCCGGCCGGCAGGCGCATGTCGAAGCGCGCGCTTGCGCCCGTCGGGATGATGCTGCGCCCGCCCAGCGGAGACGACGAGATCTCCGCCAGGTTGAGATGGGCCGCCGTCAGCACATGCTCCAGCAATTCGCGCGGCGTGCCGTCGCGGGAGAAGCGGCTGGTCGCGCGGAAGGCGAGCTCGGCCTGCGGATCGAAGGCGGCCGCGAGTTCGTCGAGCACAGGCGCGAGCGGGGCGGGGAGGGCGACCTTGCCGCGCGAGCCGCCATCGAGGCCGGCGAGCGCCTTGGCGAGCTCCCAGATCGGATTGGCGATCCAGGGCGAGTTGGAGGCGTGGCAAGGCTTCGCCGGTCCGCCCCATGCGCCGCTCTCCACTGCGATCCTGCCCTGAGCCAGGCCCTTGAAGCCGAAATAGATCCGCGGCGGCCCGCCGCCATATTCGCAGAACGACGGAAAGAGCGCCGTCGACGCCCGGCGCACCGGCGTGTCCTGAGCGGTCAGGTAACGCCTGAGCGTGCCGCTGCCTGTCTCCTCCTGGCCTTCGAGCAGGATCTCGATATTGGCGTCGAGGGCGGAGACCGCGACGAGATGGTCGAGCGCGACCAGCATCGCTGCCATCGGCCCCTTGTTGTTCTCCGCCCCCCGTGCGACATAGCGCGGGCCCTTGGGGCCCTCGATCACGCCGCCGATGAAGGGGTCGATGCTCCAGCCCTCGAGCGTGGCCGGCATCACGTCATACATATTGTAGAGCAGGATGGTGACGGGCGCTCCGCGCTCGATCCGGGCATGGACGACCGGCGGATCGAGTTTCAGCCCGTCCGCGACGATGGTCGCACCGAGATCGTCGCGCAGATGGGCAATGAGGGTCTGCGCCATCACCTGCAGCCCGGCCTCGTTGCCTGCGACCGAGCGGATCGGCGTCCATTCCGCCAGCAGGTCGAGCGTACGCATGCGCAGGCCTGCGATCGCATCCGGCCCGGTCACAGCCTGATCCTCGGATTCAGCAGCACATAGGCGATATCGACCATGAGGTTCGCCAGCACGAACACGGTCGAGGCGAGCAGCACCACCGCCTGCACCAGCGGGAAATCGCGGTTCTGGATCGCCTGCACCGCGAGCCGGCCGATGCCGGGCCAGGCGAAGATGATCTCGGTGACGAGCGCGCCGCCGAGCAGGGCGGCGAAATACATCGCCTGCACCGTGAGCACCGGGATCAGCGCGTTGCGCAGCGCATGGCCGGTGATGACGCGGCCAGGCGACAGGCCCTTGGCGCGGGCGGTGCGGATATAATCCTCGCCCATCACATCGATCAGGCTCGCACGCACGAGGCGCGTCACCGCGCTGGTGTAGTAGGCGCCGAGCGTCAGCGCCGGCAGGATGAGATGGCGCGCCTCGCCATAGCCGCCGGTCGGCAGAAGCCGCCATTTCATCGCGAAGAACAGGATCAGCACCAGGCCGAGCCAGAACACCGGCACGGCCTGGCCGGCCAGTGCCACGGTTCGCACCAGGAAGTCGACGAGGCCGCCGGGCTTGATCGCGGCCAGCACACCGAAGACGAAGCCGAGCGTCGTGCTCCAGGCCAGCGCTGCGACCGCGAGCAGCGCGGTTGCCGGCAGCCGCTCGAGCACCAGTTCCAGAACAGGCCGCTGGAAGCGCAGCGAGATGCCGAAATCGCCGGTCAACGCCTTGCCGAGATAGCGCAGATACTGGACCAGGACCGGATCATCGAAGCCCATCGCCTTGCGGAAGGTGTCGATCTCGGCGCGGCTGGCATCGGGCGACATCATCAGCGCGGCCGGGTCGCCCGCCAGGAACAGGCAGAAGAACACGATCGCGGAGACGCCGAGCAGGACGACGGCCGATTGCAGCAGGCGGTTGCCGAGGAAACGCAGCATGGCTCAGTCGACCCGCACTTGCGTCAGGCGGATGAGGCCGTCGCCGAGGAAGTTGAAGCCGATCACCAGCGCCGCGATGACGAGGCCGGGATAGATCACCAGCCAGTCCGCGACCAGGAGATAGGAGCGCCCTTCGCCGATCAGGTTGCCGAGCGTCGGCACGGGCGGCTGCACGCCCAGACCGAGGAAGCCGATCGAGGCTTCGAGCACGATCAGGCGGGGAAGATCGAGCGTCAGCAGCACGATCTGCGGCGTGATGATGTTGGGCAGGATATGGCGCAGAACGATGCGCAGGCGCGAGGCCCCGAGCGCGCGCGCCGCCTCGACATAATCGAGCTCGCGCACCTCCAGCGTACGGGCACGCGCCACGCGGGCAAAGATCGCCCAGCCGGTGACGCCGAGCACGATCACGACATTGGCGATGCTGGGACCCAGCACCGCGATCACCAGCAGCACCAGCAGGATGAAGGGGATCGAGAGCTGGATGTCGACGAGCCGCATGATGATGATGTCGGCCCAGCCGCCGGCATAGCCCGCCAGCAGCCCGAGGCCGGTGCCGATCAGCGCCGAGATCAGCCCCGCTATCACGACGATGCCGAGGGAAAGCCGGGTTCCGGCCATGATCCGCACGAGCAGGTCGCGGCCGAGCTGGTCGGTGCCGAGCGGGTGCCATTGCCCGGAGACGATGGTTCCGGGCGGCTTGAAGGTCGCGGTCAGCACGCCCTTGATCGGGTCGAGCGCCCAGAGCTGCGGGCCGAGCACGGCCAGCAGCAGGACGGCGATCAGGAGTATGGCGCCGACCCAGCCATCGATGCCGGCGAAAGAGCGCCTCAGCTCCGGTGTCACGGACCGAACTTCAGGTCGAACAAAGGCAGGCGAGCGTCAGGGCGTCCCTTGAAGACGAGGTCCTTGCGCGCCGCATAGAGCGAGTCTTCCTGGTAGAGCGTCAGCAGCGGCACATCCTCGACCATCTTGTCCTGGATCTCCAGGAGCACGGCCTTGCGCTTGTCGGCGTCGACGATCTTGCGGCTCTGGTCGAGCAGCGCATCGAGCGCCGGCATCGAGACGGTCGAATAGGGCTCGCCTGAACGCAGGATGGCGAAGAGCGCGGCGTCGGCATCGAGCGTCTGGGTCGAGCCCCAGGCCAGCATGTAGATCGGCGCCTGCTTGCCGGCCGGCACCTGCTGCGCATAGACCGACCATTCCGGCACTTCGAGCTCGGCCTTGACGCCGATGGCGGCGAATTGCTGCGCGATCGCCTGGCCGACCTCGGCCGAGGAGATGTAGCGGCGCGGCACCTGCATCTTGATCGAGAAGCCGTCGGGATAGCCGGCTTCCGCCAGCAGCGCCTTGGCCTTGGCCGGATCATAGGCCGGCGGCTCGATCGCCTTGTAGCCGAAATCGGCCGGGCTGGTCTGGCTGCCGGTCGCGGTGCCCAGACCCTTGAGGATCTCCGCGACAATGGTCTTGCGGTCGATCGCCATCGAGAGTGCGCGCCTGACCTTGACGTCGGAGAGCGGCTTCTCCGCCGATTTCAGGCCGAGATAGATCGTCAGCCCGCCATTGCGGACCTGCTCGAGATTGAGCTCGGGGCTTGCCTTGACGAGGCTGACGAGCTCGGCCGGCACGCCCTCGATCAACTGCACCTCGCCCGAGACCAGCGCCGCGATGCGCGCTGTTGCCTCCGGGATCGGCTTCCAGACGACGCGCCCGATCGTGGCCTTGCCGCGCCAGTAATCGGGGTTGGCGACCATGACGACGCGGTCGTCCTGGACGAATTCGGTGACCTTGTAGGGCCCGGTGCCGACCGGCTTGCGGGCGAAGACGTCCTTGCCGACCTCGGCGATGTATTTCGGCGGCACGATATAGGCGGGGTAGCGGCTCATCCGCGTCGGCAGCAGCGGGTCGGGGCCGTTGGTGCGCACCCGCACGGTCAGCGGATCGACCACGTCGACGCCGACCACGGAACGGACATAGGAAATTGTCGGCGACTTGGCGTCGGGGTCGATCACGCGGTCGAAGGTGAATTTGACGGCGGTCGCGTCGAAGGCCTCGCCATTGTGGAATTTCACGCCGGGCCGGAGCTTGAACTCCCAGGTCGTGTCGTCGATCGCGGCCCAGGACAGGGCAAGGCCCGGGATCAGCTTCATCTCCTTGTCGCGCAGGATCAGCGTGTCGAAGACATTGTCGACCAGTGTGCCCGCTTCGCGCAGGAAGCCGGGGTCGAGCGTCGCGGCCGAGGCCGCGCGCCCGATCACGAGCTCGTTGGGGGCTGCGAGGACGGGCGATGCGGCGGTTGCCGCCAGCAGGCCCAGGCCCAGCACTCCAGATAGGATCCGTCGCATGGCAATCCCCTTTTTTATGGCGACCTTGTCGGCCGCGCCAGAATTCCGTCGCGCTGCAGAATATATTCTGTAACATTGACCGCAAGAGATATTGCGTCTGAATTTGCGGCAGGCGGGAGAACGTTTGATGGGCAGATCAGCCGTGTTCTGGCAGGCCGTGACGAAGGCTCCGCGCCGCGCGACCGGGCGTTGCAGCCAGCCATTGCCAATCATGAAGCGCCGCGACATCTTCCGCGCTTCCGCCGACGGAGCCGCTTCGTGAGCCTTGACCAGTTGCCGATCGCGCCCAAGGGCGGCCTGACCGGGCATGTCGAAAGAACGCTCAAGCAGGCGCTGATGGAAGGCAGCCTGAAACCCGGCGAAAGGCTGGTCGCGCGCGATCTCGCCGCCAGGCTCGGCACCAGCCCCACCCCGGTCCGCGAGGCGCTGCTGAAGCTCGTCGCCAGCGGCGCGCTGGAGATGGCGCCGGCGCAGTCCTTCACCGTGCCGGCTCTCTCGCTCGAGGGCTATCGCGAGATCATCGACATCCGCATGGTGGTCGAGAGCCTGGCCGTCGAGAGGGCGACGCCATTGCTGACCGAGCAGGATCTTGTCGATCTGCGCGCGATCAATGAGCGCTTCAAGGATGCCCGGGCGCGCAACGCCGCACGCGAGGCGCTGCATGAGAACAAGGAATTCCGCTTGATGCTCTATGAGCGCGCGGCGATGCCGGCGCTCTATGCGGTGATCGAGTCGCTCTGGCTCAAGATCGGGCCGAGCCTGAACTATCTCTTCCCGGTCGATTCCACCCGGTTGGGCGAGCCGCACAACCATGATCTGCTGCTGGAGGCGCTGGCCCGGCGCGACACCGAAAAGGCGGTCAGGCTGATCCGCAAGGCGATCGAGGACGGCGCGGCGGTGATCGGCGAACATTTCGCCGAAGATGAGCGGATTGGGGCTTCGGCTGCGGCAAGCCGCTCCCGCGCCGGCTGAACCGAAACGGCCGCAAACGGGCGAAGTCGATTTCGTCGACCGTCCAAGCGTGCGTCTGCGAAACGCTCCGGCAGGCCAGGCGGCGGCGTGTGACTTGCCGCCGGTGATGTCGTCAATTCATGGTTCGATGCAGTTGTCGTGCTAGGCGTTGATTTGAAATTATAAATAAAACTTTAGTATAGATTTAATAAAGCCATTCTTGGTTTCCACAGCGCTGGCTTGATGTTTGTCGGGTCGCCAATTTAAGTTGCTTTCGTGTCCGCTGGGGGTACGTATGGCCGGCGATGAACAATGATAATTGCAGGGATATTGTTCCTGGTCGGCATATTGATTGGGCTATCGTACAGCTATATCGCGATTCTGGCGGCCAGCATCGTGCTGGCGGTCGCCATGGTGGTGCTATGGCTGACATTGGACAGCCTCACGCTGTTCAGCATCTTCGTCCTGATTGGCTATCTTGCCGCGCTTCAGAGCGGCTATCTCCTCGGAGCCTATCTCGGCACGAAGGACGATGCGTGATCACCAAAACCAGATGGCGCGGCCGGCAGCCGCGCAGAGCGAAATCCAGAACAGGATCGTGAAGCTGATCCAAATCAGCACGGTGGATAGCGATGGGCGAGGACGCCTGGACGCTGCACGGAGCATATCTGTTTCCCGATGAACCAATTGGTTGATGCCATCGGAAAAGCAGCAAGATAGCCGCCGCATCGGTGCCTGGAGCATTTTCGAGCGAAGCGGACACCGGTTCGCGTGAGGAAAATGCGATAGAACAGGGAAATGCTCTTGTGATGAGGGGAGGGTCGGCGCTCCCCTCATCCGGGGATCATGTCGAATAGGCTCCGCTACACCGCCTGCCTGACGAAATGGCCGGGTGCGACCTCGACCAGCGCCTGCGCCGGAGCGCGCCAGTCGAGCGAGCGGATCGGGCTCGGGATCTCGTCGATCGCGAGTTCGCGGCGCAGGGATCGCCGCGCCGGATCGGGCACCGGCACGGCCGAGAGCAGCTTGCGCGTATAGGGATGGCGCGGGTCGGCGAAGACGGCCTCGCGTGTGCCGAGTTCGACGATCTCGCCGAGATACATCACCGCGACGCGATGGCTCACACGCTCGACCACCGCCATGTCATGCGAGATGAAGAGATAGGCGAGGCCGAACTCGGCCTGCAGGTCGAGCATCAGGTTGAGCACCTGCGCCTTGACGGAGACGTCGAGTGCCGAGACCGCCTCATCCGCCACGACCAGCTTGGGCGACAGCGCAAGAGCACGCGCGATGGCAAGGCGCTGGCGCTGCCCGCCCGAAAACTCATGTGGGAAGCGCGTGCCCATTGCGGGCGAAAGGCCGACGCGGCGCATCAGCTCCGCCACGCGCTCCCTGGCCTCCGCGCCCCTGGCGAGACCATGGACGACGATCGGCTCGGCGATGGCCGCGCCCACGCTCTTGCGCGGGTTCAGGCTGGCGAAGGGATCCTGGAAGATCATCTGCATGTCGCGGCGGACATTGAGCAGGTCGCCCTTGCCGAAACCGGTCACGTCGCGGCCCTCAAAGCGCACCGTGCCGGCCGTGGGCTCGATCAGACGCAGGATCGAGCGGCCGGTCGTCGATTTGCCGCAGCCGGATTCGCCGACCAGCGCCAGCGTCTCGCCGCGCTGCAGCGTGAAGGAGACGTTCTCGACCGCATGGACCCGGCCGCGCAAACGCCCGAGCAGGCCACCGCGAATGCCGAAGCGCGTCGTCAGGCCGGAGACCTCCAGCAGCGGGGCCTCTTCGGACTTGACCGTGTCGGCTGCCTCGACCGGCTTGCCGCGCACCTCGCCATTATCGGGATCGATATGGGGGAAGCGCAGCGGCCTGCCATGCCCCTCCATGTCGCCGAGCCGGGGCACGGCGGCAAGCAGCGCCTTGGTGTAGCCGTGCACCGGCGTGTTGAAGACCTGGGGGGCGGGGGCGTCCTCGAGCTTGCGCCCCTTCCACATCACCACGACGCGGTCGGCGATCTCGGCGACGACGCCCATGTCATGGGTGATGAAGAGGACCGACATGCCCTCCTCGTCCTGCAGCGTCTTGATCAGTTCGAGGATCTGCGCCTGGATCGTGACGTCGAGCGCAGTCGTCGGCTCGTCGGCGATCAGGAGCTTGGGCTTGCAGGCGAGCGCGGTCGCGATCATCACGCGCTGGCGCATGCCGCCGGACAGCTGGTGCGGGTAGTTGCCGAAGCGCGTCTTGGCGGAAGGGATGCGCACCTTCTCCAGCATGCGCAATGCTTCGGCCTCGGCGGCCGCCTTGTCGAGCCCGCGATGATAGCGCAGCGCCTCGCAGATCTGGTAGCCGACGGTCAGCACGGGATTCAGGCTGGTCATCGGCTCCTGGAAGATCATCGCGATGTCGTTGCCGCGGACCTTGCGCATCTCCTCTTCCGAGAGCGCCAGCAGATCGCGGCCTTCGAGCGCGATCTTGCCTTCGATGCGGCCATTCGCGGCCGAGACCAGCCGCATGATCGAGAGCGCGGTGACTGATTTGCCCGAGCCGGATTCGCCGACGATCGCGACGGTTTCGCCCGGTGCGACGTCGAAGCTCAGATCTTCGATCGCCCACCGCCATTGCCCGCCGACGCGGAAGGCCGTCTGCAGATTCTGGACGGAAAGGACAGGCCGGCTCATCGTTCGCCCTTCAGCTTGGGGTCGATGGCGTCGCGCAGACCGTCGCCGAGGATGTTGAGGGCGAAGACGATGATCAGGATGGCCAGGCTCGGCGCCAGCACCAGCCAGTAGCTGTCGAGGATGTTCTCGAAACCCTCGCGGATCATGCCGCCCCAGGTCGCGGTCGGCGGCTTGACGCCGAGCCCGATGAAGGCGAGCGAGGCTTCGGTGCGGATCGCGTTGGCGAGCCAGAGCGAGCCCATCACCAGGATTTCAGGGAAGATGTTGGGCAGGATATGGCCCGCCATGATCCGGACATCGGAGAAGGCGAGCGCTCTGCCCGCCTCGATATAGTCGCGCTCCTTGACCGAGATCGTCGGCGCCCGGGCGATGCGGGCGAAGGAAGGGATCGAGGTCAGCGCGATCGCGATGGTGATGTTCTCCATCGAGGGGCCGAGCATGGCGACCAGGATCAGGCCGAGGATGAGCGAGGGGAAGGCGAGCAGGATGTCCATCGTCTGCATCACGACGACATCGAACTTCCCGCCATACCAGCCAGCCAGGATGCCGATCAGCGACCCCAGCACCAGCGCGATCACGGTCGAGGCGACGCCGATGACGAGCGAGATCCGTGCGCCGTAGAGCAGGCGGGAGAGGATGTCGCGGCCGAAATAATCGGTGCCGAGATAGTAGTCGTCATGCGGCGGCTGCAGCCGCGACAGGATGTTCTGCTCCAGCGGGTCATGCGGGGCGATGACCGGCGCGAGCACGGCGGCCAGGATCACCGCAATGACGATGACAAGGCCGACCCAGGAGGTCTTGTTGGCGTTGAAGGCGCCGATGGTGGCGGCAAGCCAGCGCAGCCGTGGCGGGGTGGCCTGGCCGGCATCATGGACCGAGGCGCTCATGACAGCTTCACCCTCATGACAGTTTCACCCTCGGATCGACGAAGGCGTAGGTCAGGTCGGTGGCGATGTTCACCAGCACGACGATCAGCGTGTAGATCACCATCATGCCCTGCAGCATGGTGTAGTCGCGCTGGTTCAGCGCGCCGACGATGAGCTTGCCCAGGCCCGGCCGGTTGAAGACGATCTCGGTCAGCACCGAATTGCCGATCAGGATGCCGAGATACAGGCCGACGATGGTGATGACCGGGATCAATGCGTTGCGCAGCGCATGCCGCCAGACGACGACGCGCCAGGGCACGCCCTTGGCCCGCGCGCTGCGCACATAATCCTCCTGCATCACCTCGAGCATCGCCGAGCGCGCCACGCGGGTGATGTAGGCGGCCATGATCAATCCGAGATTGAGCGCCGGCAGCGCCATCGACTGGAACCAGGCGGAAGCCGAGCCGGAGCGGGCGCTGATCACCGGGAACCAGCGCAGCATGATCGCAAACAGGATCAGCAGGATGATGGCGGAGACGAAGGGCGGGAAGGACAGGCCGAGCAGCGAGGCGATCCGCGTCACATAATCGGGCATGCGGTTGCGGTTGATCGCGGCCCAGACGCCGAGCGGCACGCCGATGGCGACGCCGATCAGCATCGAAACCACGGTCAGCTCCAGCGTCCAGGGCAGGACAGCTAGGATCTCCTGGATCACCGGCCGTCCAGTGACGAGCGAGACGCCCCAGTCACCCCGGATCGCACCGCTGAGGAAGGTCCAGTATTGCTCGATCAGGGATGCGTCGAGGCCGAGCCGTGTCCGCATCGCCGCGATCGCGGTGGCGTCGGCCTGGTCGCCGAGGATGACCTGCGCCGGGTCGCCCGGCACGATCCGCACCACGACGAAGACGAGGGAGAGCACGGCCCAGAGCGTGACGACCGCAAAGCCGAGCCGTTTGACGAGAAAGGCGCCCATGATGCCGCCATGTTGGAGGAGAAGGCGGCCCGTTGCGAGCCACCCGGTCTATCGAAATCCTATCGCATTCCGCCGCGCGTCATCCCGGACAAGCCGCGTAGCGGCGCCGATCCGGGATCCATCATAGGGCTATGCCGACGCTCTAGGATGGATCCCGGATCTCCGCTTCGCTACGTCCGGGATGACGGTGTTTCCGCACCCCGGACGCAAAGGTTTACTTGGTGAAGTGCGTCGTCTCGAGCACAGGCGGGCCGAGATTGAGCGAGGCCTTGAGGTCGTAGCCGAGATCGAGGCTGTCCTTATAGGCCCAGAGCTGCATCATCTCGTTGACCGGGATCGCGCAGACCTCCTTGATGATCTTCTCCTGCGCCGTCTTCCAGAGCGCGAGCTGCTTGGCCTTGTCGGTCTCCGAGCGGGCCGCATCGATCTCGGCATCGGCGACCTTGCAATGCGAGAAGTTCGTCACCGCCGTCGGCGTCTTCACGGTCGCGCGCGAATGGAAGAACTGCGAGAGATAGACATCCGCGATGGGGAAGCGCGCCGCCTGGAAATGCACCACCTGCGACAGGTCCTGCCGGATCTGCTGGTGGAAGGTCGCGTGCTCCACGGGCTGGATCTCCAGCGTGATGCCGGCCCGCTTCAGGAGCGCCTGCGTCGCCTCGGTGAAGCTCAGCATCGAGGGCAGTGTCGTGTTGATCGCCTTGATCGTGACGCCGTTGGGGAAACCGGCCTCGGCCAGCAGGGCCTTCGACTTGGCGAGATCGAACGGATAGAGCGGCGCCTTCTCGTCGGTGCCGAGATAGCCCGACGGCACGACCGAGACGGCCGGCCGCGAGATGTTCTTGCCGCGGAACTGCCAGATCGCGTTGCGGTCGATCGCATAGGCGATGGCCTGGCGGACCTTGAGGTTGTCGAGCGGCGGCTGGCTCATATTGAGGTGCAGCATCGACATCTCGGCCGGCCCCATGGCGACGACCTTGACGCCGGGCAGCGCGTTCATGCGGTCGACCCAGGCCTGTTCCTGCCGGCCGAGCATCATGTCGAGCTCGCCGGACTGGAAGGCGAGGTCGCGCGAGGAATCGGACGGGATGAAGCGGTAGAGGATCTCGGTCAGCTTCGGCTTGCCGCGGAAATAATTCGGGTTGGCGACGAGCTTGGCGTATTGCTGCGGCACATATTCCTGGAACATGAACGGGCCGGTGCCGACAGGCTTCTTGGCGAAGCCTTCCTTGCCCAGCTCCTCGGCGGCCTTCTTACAGACCATGTTGCCGCCATGGTAGTTCATGACGATGCCGAGCAGGCTTGGAATGACCTGCTTCAGCGTGATCTTGACCGTATATTTGTCGGGCGCCTCGACCTTGTCGAATGCGGCGTAATCGGAAGAGAAGGCCGAGGTTTCCTTGTTGGCGGCGCGGGCCAGCGAATAGACCGCGTCCGCCGAGGTGAACTCGCCATAGCCGTGATGGCACTGCACGCCCTGGCGCAGCTTGAAGGTCCATTCCTTGCCGTCGGTCGAGGAGGTCCAGCTTTCGGCCAGATCAGGCTCCATGAATTCCGGCGAGAGCTCACCCGGCTTGATCCGGACCAGGCCGTTGAACATCCATTGCAGCATCGCCTTGCCGGGCGTGCCGGAGTTCAGATGCGGATCGAGCACGCCAGCATCGGTGCTTTGCATGCCGACGGTCAGCACCGTCTTCTGAGCCAGTGCGGGCGAGCCCAACAGGGCCCCCGCAAGCGCGGCGGCGATCACCAGTCCGGCTTTTTTCATCGTTGTTCCCCTGCTTTTCTTAGATATTCGAGGTGTCCGGCGGTTTCGCCGAGCCCTGTCCGCAATCTTCGGGCCAAGTTCTTCGGGCCAAGATCCTCGAGCCATGCCCGTCAGAGCGTATCCTCCAGCCGGCAATTCACCAGCAACTCCGCGATTGATGCATTGTTAGGCAGAGCGAGGACAGTGGCAACCAGTTGCGCGAGATCGCCCGGCTGCGTCATGTCCTGGCGGTTCATCGCATTGCTCGCCGCCGTCATGTCGGTCGGCACGAAGGAGGGGCAGAGCGCGGTCGCCCGCACGCCCTTGTCCCAGGAAATCCGGCGCGCCGCATGGGTCAACGCCACCATCGCATGCTTGGTCATGTTGTAGGCGACGGCATCGTTGCGCACGCGCTTGCCCGACATCGAGGCGATGTTGATGATGCGCCCGGCCCCGCTCGCTTCCAGATGCGGCAGCGCGCAATGGATCAGGCTGAGCGGACCCTTGCAGTTCACGGCCCAGATCGCGTCGAGCACGGCCTCGTCTGGCTCGCGCAAGGTGATGGCGCTGTGCATGCCGGCATTGTTGACGAGCCCGTCGATCCGGCCGAAGCGCGCAACCGCCGCATCAGTCCAGGCCCGATGCGTCGCCCAATCCTGCGCGTCATAGCGCGCGATATGGATGCGGGTTTCGTCCCAATCGGCGCTCATCGCCTTGAGAGAGGCGAGATCGCGCCCGCCCAGGCTCAAGGCATAGCCCGCCTCATACAAAGCCTGCGCGACCGCGCGGCCGATGCCGCGATTGGCGCCGGAGATCAGGATCACGCGTTCGGCGGGAGCAAGCATCGGACAGTCCTCTAGCCGTGCAGGGTCAGCACGGAATCCGGGGCGGTGGAGCCGGCAAAGCGGCCTAGCCTGAAGGGGCTGAGATCGAAGCGCGGCTGCCGCATCAGCGCAAGATCGGCAAGGATTTCGCCGGTGATCGGGCCGATGCCGAAGCCATGCCCGGAAAAGCCGGCCGCCACGACCAGCCCATCGAGCCCGGTATGAGCGTCGATCGCCGGGAGTGCGTCGGGCGTGAGATCGATCAGCCCACCCCAGATCCGCGAGACGCCGGCATCCGCCATAACTGGTAGAACCTGCGTCACCCGATCGATCAGGGTGGCGATATCGGCTGCGCGTGGTGCGAGATTGTCGGGGCTCCAGGAGCCGGGCTCATGCGGCCAGTCGCCGATGCCGGTGGTGACGCGCAGACGCCCGTCGATCTCCTGACGACCGGCGGCATCGGCATTGGCGACGCCGAAAACCTGCTCGAACAAGGGCGGCAGCGGTACGCTCTGCAGCACGCAGACCAGCCTGATCCGCAGGGGTAGGTCGAGGCCGAGCGGCCGCAGCAATTCGGGCGCATGGATGCCTGTCGCCAGGATGACGCGTCCAGCCGAGACGATCTCGCCGTCGTTCGTCTCGATGCCGGTGATCGTCTCGCCGGAGCGGATCAGCGCCCGCACACCGACGCCGTCACGGATCACCGCGCCATGGCGCGCGGCAGCGCCGGCGTAGGCCCGCACGGCCGGGATCGGGTCGGCATGGCCGTCGCCCGGGCAGAAGGACGCGGCGAGGACTGACGGAGCGATCGCTGGAGCGATCGCGCGGATCGCGGCATTGTCCGGCAGATAATCGATCTCGAGCCCGAGCCCGCGCTGCTGGGCGACGAGGTCGCGGATCACCCCGACCTCCGCTTCCGTCCGCGCCAGGCGCAGATTGCCGCGGCGGCGATAGCCGGTCACGGCTCCAAGCTCCTCGTCAAGCCCGCCCCAACGCGCGACCGCCGCCTTCGCCAGCGGCAATTCAGCCGGGTCGCGGCCCGATTGCCTGACCCCGCCAAGCGTCCAGCCGGAGGCCATCGCCGCGAGGCTGCGTGCCTCGAACAGCGTCACGGAATGGCCGGCGCGCGCGATCTCATAGGCCGCCGCCGCGCCGCTGATCCCGCCTCCGACGATGACGACGTCAGGCATCGGGCCAAACCTCAGGAGAGGTCGACGCTGATGCGCTTTTCGGCCTCGTCGGGCTTGCGGCGCTTATAGGCGGTGACCTCGAACTCGACCTTGAGCTCGGGCTGGCCGAGCGGCGTGCAGGTCGTGGTGTTGGCGGGGTCGATGCCTCTGAACTTGCGCCCGACGACCTCGTTGACCTCTTCCATATCGGCGATATCGGGCACGAAGACCTTGATCGCGACGACATCCTTCAATGAGGCGTCCACGGCGGCGAGCGCACCCTCGATGTTGCTGAAGGCCTGCTCGGCCTGGCCCTTGGCATCGCTGGCGATGGCGCGGGTCTTGTAGTTGCGGCCGGCGGTGTTGGAGACGAAGATCATGTCGCCGGCGACGACGACCCGCGAGTAGCTGTTCAAATCCTCATATTTGCTGCCGGATTTGACTTTGATGATCTCGCTCACGGGAGGCCTCCTTCAGGCATGGCGCGCCGGGCTCGACGGGTTTCGTCAGGCGGCCGGCGATTGGTTGGCCGGCTCGGGAGGAGCGGCTTGGTGTATACCATTCAAGCCGTACGCTGCTGTCAAGACGATCAAATGCGAGGCTACGCGGCGCCCGGCCTTGTTCGATGAGACCATTTTCGCCTGTGGCGACCCGCGTTTGGCGGTGCGCGGAGCCGAACCGCTCGGAAACGGGTTTCTCCGCGGGTGCTCGGTTCAGGCAATTATTTCGTGATGGCATCCATGACGGAGAAGAATAGGCTGTCCGTGGTTGTCGGCTCCGTTCGATCGCCGTGATGCAATGGCACGCCCGATGCGGGGCGCGCCGCGCCAGCCGAGGGCCGCGATTGACAGTTTGGTATACACCAATCCATGCTGGCTTCAGGCTGATAAAAAAGGGGATTTCCGATGACGATGATTTCGCGCCGTGCCCTCCTCGCCGCTGGGGCGAGCCTGCCGCTGGTTCGAGGCTCAGCCTTTGCGCAGGCCCCCGGGAAAGTGCTGCGCTTCGGCCTGTCGAGCTTCCCGCCGAGCCTGCAGCCCTGGGTCCATACCGGCACCGCCGCACTGACGGTCAAGCTCTTGATCTTCCGCGGCCTGACCGGCTTCGACGAGAATGGCGAGGCCAGGCCCGAACTCGCGGAATCCTGGACGCAGGATGGGCCGACCGGCTGGCTCTTCAAATTGCGCCAGGCAACGTTCCACAACGGCAAGCCGGTGACGGCCGAAGATGTGAAGTGGACGCTGGAGCAGGTCGCGGCGCCAAATTCGACAGCCTTCCTCAAAGCCGAGTTCGGCGGCGTCGAACGCATCGAGACGCCTGATCAGCGCACCGTGCGCATCGTCATGAAGGAGCCCACCGCCACGTTGCCGATCTGGCTGGCGAGCCCGCATATGCCGATCATCGCCAAGGACTCGATCGAGGGCCGGACCGGTCTGGGCGTCGGCGCCGGGCCGTTCACGCTGAAAGACCAGGAACGCGGCGTCTCGATCGAGGTCGCGAAGTTCGACAAATACTACAAGCCCGGCCTGCCCAAGCTCGCCGGCGTGAAGCTCGTCGCCTATGCCGACGAGAATCTGCGTGTCGCGGCGCTGCAGGCCGGCGATATCGACCTGATCGAATATGTGCCCTGGCAGCATATGGGCGCGATCGAGAAGGATCCGCGCCTGACGCTGGTCGCCGCCGACGGCCCCTTCATGGGCCTGAACTTCAATGGCGGCAGCGGGCCGTTCAAGGATGTGCGCCTGCGCCAGGCGGTCGCCCATGCCATTCGCCGCGAGGAGATCGTCCAGGCGGCCTTCTTCGGCCGCGGCAGCAAGCTGGAGAGCATCCCGATCCCGCCCTCCAGCCCCTATTTCGACAAGGCTCGTTCGGAATTCTGGAGCTACAATCCCGACAAGGCAAAGAAGCTGCTGGCGGAGGCGGGCGTGCCCAAGGGTTTCTCCTGCACCCTGCTCTCGACGGCCCAATACGGCATGCACAAATCCACCGCCGAGGTCGTGCAGGCCCATCTCGGCGAGATCGGCATCGATGTGAAGCTCAACCTGCCGGATTGGGCGGGGCGCGTCGATGCCGCCGGCAAGGGGCGGTATGAATTCCTGATCCAGGGCACGGCCGCCGACAACAACGACCCCGACGGCCTCGCGCCGCTGCTCGATGGCGAGCTGCCGGCCAATATGGCGCGCAGCTGGCAGATGCCGACGCCCGAAATCCACGCCCTCTTCGTCAAGGGCCGCTCGGAGTTCGATCCCGCCAAGCGCAAGGTGATCTATGCCGAGCTCGAGAAGATCGCGCAGCAGCAGGCGCCGCTGGTCGGTCTTGCCTGGCGCTCGCAGGGCTACGGCATGGTCAAGGGCGTGACCGGCTTCAAGAGCCTGCCCGGCGGCACGAACTTCTTCTCGGCCTATTCGATGGAAGAAACGTCGCTCAGCTGAGGCTGCAACCGTCATTCTCGGGCGGCGCGAAGCGCCGACCCGAGAATCTCCTGCAGGAGATGCTCGGGTCGCGCCCAGCATGACATGGGAGGTCACACCGCCCGCGTCGTCCGCTCCAGCCGCGCGAAACGCTCCAGCCGGAACGGCTTGGCGTCGATCATCGAGTTTTTGCCCGCGACGAGATCGGCGATCAGCCGGCCCGCGCCCGGGCCGATACCGAAGCCATGGCCGGAGAAGCCGCTGGCGATGAAGAAGCCGGGCAGGCGCGGCACTTCGCCGATCACCGGCACGGCGTCGGGCATCGCATCGACGAAGCCGCCCCAGGCCTGTGCGACCTTCATGCCCTTGAAGGCGGGGAAAGCCGCGACGAGATTGGCCTGCGCTTCGCTCAGGATCGAGTCGTAAGGCGCCGGATCGAGCACGCGGGTTTTTTCAAAGGGCGTCGTCTCGTCGAGCGACCAGCGCCGCACCGTCTTCGCCTCCTCCAGGAAGCGCTGGCCGAGCCTGAGCCTCAATTCATGCCGCTGCTTGACGAGGGAGGGCAGGAAATCGGCCATCAGGCGAAAACTGTCGGGCACGATCTCGGCCACGCTCGCGCCGCGATGGGCGATGGTGTAGCCGCCGTCCTGGCGCTTGCGGAAGGCGAAATCGGAGCCGCCGACGGCATGGGTCGGCGGGCCGTCCAGGGGCTCGGTGCGCAGGACCGAGCCCAGCACCTTGAGCTGCGGGAAGTCGATGCCGAGATTGCCGAGGAAGAGCCGTGACCAGGCGCCGCCGGCAAGCACGACGCGCTGGCAGGCGATCGTGCCGCGCTCCGTCACCACGGCGCTGACCCGGCCGGCCTTGGTCTCGATGCCGCGCACGGCGCAGCGCGTCAGAACCTGCCCGCCGAGCCGCTGCAGCGCGCGCGCCATGGCCGGCACCGCTTTTTGTGGTTCGGCGCGGGCATCGCTCGGCGTGAACAGGGCGCCTGCGAAAGCGCGCTTGCAGCCGGGCAGCACGCTCTCGATCTCGCGCGCGCTCAGCAGGCGTGAATCGAGCTGGTACTGCTTGGCATGGTCGAGCCAGGCCTCGTGCTCGGCGAGCTTTGCCGGCGTGTCGGCGACATAGACGATGCCCGAGCGGGTGAAGCCGGTATCGCCGCCGACCAGCTTGTCCATCTCCGACCAGAGCCGCATGCTCTCCAGCCCGAGCGGGATTTCGCTGGCGTCGCGGCCCATGATCCGGACCCAGCCCCAGTTGCGCCCGGACTGCTCGTGGCCGACCTCGCCCTTCTCGCAGACGGTGACGGAAACGCCCTCCTTGGCCAGGAAGATCGCCGTCATGATGCCGATGATGCCGCCGCCGATGACGACGACATCGCTGCTCCCGGGCAATGTGGCGTCGGGATCGATCGTCTCGATGGTGATGCCCATCAGATGGTCTCCCCGGCCGGAGGAAACGAGCCGGCTTCACGGCGGGGGCGGGGCATGAGCGGCGGCATGGTCAGTCCTGCGGGGTCGGCGTGGAATTGCGGAAGACGACGTGGTGAGGGTGGTTCACCGATTTCATGTATTCGATCGGCGCGCCGCTGCCGTCGCGCGCCACCAGCCTCAATACGAGGGTGGGCGAGCCGGGTTTGAGCGACAGCAGGCGGGCTTCCATGTCGGTTGCGATGCCGACGCCGATCTCGCGATCGCGGGCGCTGGCCTCGACGCCGTAGCGGGCCTTCAGCAACGCGTAGAGCGATTGCCCGGCGACGAGGTCCTCCGCGACCAGCCCGGCGAAGCGCATTGCCGGGAGATAGCTTGTCTCGATGCAGAACGGCTCGTCATTCACCGTGCGCAGCCGGCGGAACATGATGAGGTCGGCGCCGGTCGGGAGATCGAGCCGGCGCGCGATGCTCTCGGTCGCCGCCTCCTCGCCGAAATGCAGCAGCTTGTTGCCGGGGCTGCCGCCGGAGTTGCGGATGATCCGGGTGATGCCGAGCGAGGAACTGACCTCGATCGGGCGCGTGACCTGGACCAGGGGGACGCGCGTGCCGCTGGTGCCGTTGCGCTCCAGCACATTGCGCTCGACCAGCTTGTCGATCGCCTTGCGCACGGTCATGCGGTTGATCCGCAGCGTGTCCGCCAGAACGCGCTCGGACGGAATCCGGTCTCCCGGGCCGTAATCGGGCCCGTTGATCAGGTCGAGCAGGTAGTCCTGCACCTCGACATAGATCGGCTTGGCCCGCTTCACGGGTTCGCGCATGGCTGGCGTCTCTCGGATTCCCGTCGTCGCAGTTGAACTGGGATAGCGCCCGGTTTCCATCACTGGAAGCCGAAAAACGCGCCAGACCAACCCATGCGACGACATATCCTGATTGATTGGACTATGCTTGACAGCAATTGGTATAGCTGATTGGTATATACCAATTCTCGCTTGTCAGGAAATGGCTTTCTCTCATGTCCATCGCTTACGACCGCGCCCGCGTGCTGGACGGCCTCGCGCAGACGCAGGCTGCCGTGCCCGAGGCTTTCGCGCTCGGCCGCAAGCTCGCCCCCGGCGTCGACCGGATCTATCTCGTCGCCGCCGGCTCGGCCAACCGCGCCATGCTCGGCATCAAATACTGGCTCGAGCATTATTCACCCGGCATCGAGGTGCGCCGCTACTTCCCGGCCGAGTTCATGGCGATCGACCCGCCCCGGCTCGATGGCCGCACCCTGGTGCTGCTCGCCTCGAAATCGGGCACGACGCCGGAGACGGTCGCCGCCGCGCGGTTCCTGAAGGACAAGCCCTGCCAGGTCGTGGCCTTCAGCCAATATGCCGACAAGCCGCTGGCGCAGGCCGTGCCGCAGCATTTCATCGTCGGCGACACCAGCGAATCCTTCATCGCCATGTTCATGCTGATGCAGGCTCTGGTCGGTGGCATCATGACGGAGAAGGAAGGCTGGCCGCTCGGCGACAAGCTGCTCGCCTCGCTCGATGCCTTGCCTGGCGCGATTGCCGACGCTGCCGAGCAGAACGAGGAGCGCGCCGCCGCGGACGCAGTGCTCTACGCCAAGGACCGGAATTTCTACCATGTCGCCTCGGGGCCGGGCTTCACCACGGCCTATGTCTTCGGCGTCTGCATCCTGATGGAGATGCTCTGGCTGCACAGCTATCCGATCGAGGCGGCCGAGTTCTTCCACGGCCCCTTCGAGATCGTCGATCGCTCGACGCCGCTGATCCTGATCACCGGCGAGGATCCGAGCCGCCCGCTGATGGAGCGCGTTTCGAGCTTCTGCGACACCTATGCCGAGCGCGTGATGAAATATGATTCCCGCGACTTCGCGATGAAGGGCATCGCGCCTGAAATCCGCCCGATCATGGCGCCCTATATCCTGCAATCGGCGCTGAAGCGCCTGTCGGTGCATCTCTCCGTGCTGCACAACCAGCCGCTGACGACCCGCCGCTATATGTGGAAAGTGGCTTACTGAGCGGAGCGCGGTGATGGCCCACAGGGTGCTCGGCCTCGGCGACAACACGGTCGACACCTATGTCGATCGGGGTCTGCAGTTTCCCGGCGGCAACGCCGTCAATGTCGCCGTGCTCGCCCGCAGGCTTGGCGCGCAGGCCGGCTATCTCGGCTGCATCGGCACGGACGAGGCCGGCATGCTGCTGGTCGAGGCCTTGCGGCAGGAGGGCGTCGACACCGCGCATTGCCGCATTCTGCCCGGCGGCAATGCCCGCGCCTTCATCGGCCATGACGGCAATGACCGCCGCTTCCTGCGTTCCGAGCGCGGCGTGCGCGGGCAATGGGGCGGCTTCGGCGCTGAAGACCTCGCCTATGTCGCGGGCTTCGATCTCGTCCATTCCAGCGTCTACAGCGAGCTGGAGGCCGAGCTTCCAACGGTGCGGGGCGCCGCCCGCCTGCTGTCCTATGATTTCTCCGAGCGCTGGACCGACGCCAATCTGGCGGCGACGCTGCCGGCGCTCGACATCGCCTTCCTGTCCTTTCCCAATGGCTCGGATGCGGAGTGCCGCGCCTTGCTCGAGCGCTGCATCGGTCAGGGCGCGCGGATCGCGGTCGTGACCCGGGGCGCGCGCGGCTCGCTGGCCTTGTCTGACGGCGTCGTCTACGCACAAGGTATCAGCGAGGCGCGCATCGTCGATACGCTGGGCGCCGGGGATGGCTTCATCGCCGCCTTCATCCTGCGCCTGCTGCATGGCGCGGCTCTGGATGAGGCGCTTGCCGCCGGCGCCGATCACGCCGCTATGGTCTGCGGATATCAAGGGGGCTTCGGCCATGGTGCGGCTTGGTCGATGCCGCCCGACATGACTTGAGCATGACATCGAACTGAAGGCGGGAGTGGCTTCATGGCTTGGCGGATCGGGATCGATTCCGGGGGAACTTTTACCGACGTCTGTCTGTTCGACGACGCGACCGGCGAGGTGGCGGTCTGGAAGGTGCCCTCCACCCCGGATGATCCCTCCCGGGCGATTGCGCGCGGCACGCAGGAAGGCACCGAACGCGTCGGCGCCAAGCCGAGCGAAGTCGTCTATTTCGGGCATGGCACCACGGTCGGCACCAATGCCCTGATCCAGCATCGCGGCGTCAAGACCGGTCTCATCACCACCGAGGGCTTCCGCGATCTGATCGAGATCGGCCGCCAGAAGCGCCCCGATCTCTACGATCTCCAGGCCGACAAGGCGCCGCCCTTGGTGACCCGCGATCTGCGCTTCGGTGTCTCGGAACGCCTGCGCCATGACGGTTCGGTCGAGATTCCGCTCGATGAAGAGGGCGTGCGGGTTGCCGCCCGCGCCCTGAAAGCGGCCGGCGTCAAGGCAGTGGCGATCGGTTTCCTCTACGGCTTCGTGAATCCCGCCCATGAGCAGGCCGCCAAGCGCATCGTCGCCGAGGAGTTTCCGGAGGCCTTCATCTGCGCCTCGCATGAGGTCGCGCCCGAATTCCGCGAATATGAGCGTATCTCGACGGCGGTGGTGAACGCCTATCTCGGCCCGGTCATGCAGGGCTATATCCGCCGCCTTGCCGACCGGCTGATGGAGCTCGGCGTCACCACGACGCCGCATCTGACGCAGTCCAATGGCGGCGTCATCGGCTTCGACATGGCTGCCCGCCTGCCGGTGCGCACCGTGCTGTCGGGGCCCTCCACCGGCGTCGTCGCCGCGCAGGCGATCGGCCGGATGACCGGCATCGAAAACCTGATCACCTTCGACATGGGCGGCACCTCCTCGGACGTCGCCTTGCTGCGCGGCGGCGAGGCGAAATTCGCCAGCGACGCGATCGTCCACGGCTACCCGATCAAGGCGCCGATGCTCGACATCCACACCGTCGGGGCCGGCGGCGGCTCGCTCGCCGCGATCGATTCCGGCGGGCTGCTCAAGGTCGGCCCGCGCAGTGCCGGCGCCGATCCCGGCCCGGTCTGCTACGGACGCGGTGCGACCGAGCCCGCCGTCACCGACGCCAATGTCGTGCTGCAGACGCTGAACCCGACCCATCTGCTCGGCGGCCGCATGCCGATCCGGCAGGATCTCTCGAAGCAGGCGATCGGACGGCTCGCCGACCAGCTCGGCCTCGACGTGATGGCGACCGCCCAAGGCATCATCTCGGTCGTCACCGCCAACATGGCCAAGGCGATCCGCGTCGTCTCGGTCCAGCGCGGGCATGATCCGCGCGACTACGCGCTCGTCGCCTTCGGCGGCGCCGGTCCGCTGCATGCGGCGCGGCTGGCGCGCGAATTGGAGATGAAACGCATCGTCGTGCCGCGCAATCCCGGCATCGGCTGCGCGCTTGGCCTGCTGCTGACCGATCTGCGCGCCAATTTCGCCACGACCCGCCTCGCCACATTGGGCGACGGGCTGGTCGGCGCGATGACGGAGGCCTTCGCCGGGCTCGTGGCGCAGGGCGAGCACTGGTTCGCCGAGGAGAAGGTCGCGCCCAACGACCGCAAGCTCCGGCGCACGGCGGATCTGCGCTATCAGGGCCAGAATTACGAATTGTCGATCGACGTGCCGGAAGGCCCGATCTCGAGCGCGACCATCGCGGCTCTGGCCGATGGCTTCGCCGAGGCGCATAAGCGGCTCTACGGTTTCGTCGCCGAAGGCGAGGCGGTGCAGCTCGTGACCTACCGCGTCGAGGCGATCGGCTTCGTGCCCAAGGCGCAGTTCCGGCCGCAGGCCGATGCCGGGCCGGAATCGGACCATGCGATCATCGGCAGCCGCGAGGTCTGGTTCCCCGAGGCTGGCGGCTTCGTGGCGTGCAAGATCTATGATCGCGACAAGCTGAAATCCGGCAATGTCATCGCCGGCCCGGCGATCATCGAGCAGATGGATTCGACCACCGTGCTGCTGCCGGGGATGATCGCGACCGTCGAGCCTTACCTCAACCTGATCCTGGAGACGCCGTGATGAACGTCACCGCCACCGTCGCCGTCGATCCGATCACCGTCGAGGTCATCGGCTCCTCCTTTGCCTCGATCACCGAGGAAATGGGTGAGGCCCTCGTCAAGGCGAGCTATTCCACCAACATCAAGGAGCGCCGCGACTGCTCGACCGCGCTCTTCGACATCGCCGGCGACACGCTCTGCCAGGCCGAGCATATCCCGATGCATCTCGGCTCCTTCATCGGCATCATCCCGCATATCCTGAAGCGCCATCCCATCGCCGAGATGAAGCCCGGCGACGTCTTCATCGGCAATGACGCCTATGAGGGCGGCGGCACCCATCTGCCCGACATCGTCCTGGCCGAGCCGATCTTCCATGACGGCGTGATGGTCGCCTGGGCGGTCAACACGGCGCACCATTCCGATTTCGCCGATCGCGGCCACGCCCATATCTATCAGGAGGGCCTGCGCATTCCGCCGATCCGGCTCTATGACGGCGGCGTGCTGATGAAGGACGTGCAGGAGCTCATCCTGCTCAACTGCCAGGTTCCGCGCGAGCGCCTCTCCGATCTGCGCGCCCAGATGGCGGCCAACCGCCTCGGCGTCGAGCGCGTGCGTGCGCTCTGCGACAAATATGGCCGCACGACCGTGCTCTCGGCGGGCAAGGCCTTGCAGGATTATGCCGAGCGCAAGATGCGCGCCGGCATCGCCTCGATTCCCGACGGCGTCTATCGCTTCGCTGATCTCTTCGACAATCCCGAGGTCGAGGAGCCGATGGAGTTCTCGGTCGAGATCACGGTCGCGGGCGAGGAGATGAAGCTCGCTTTTGAGTCCCCGCCGCAGGCGCGCGCCGGCTTCAACATGGTCTACACCGCGCTGCTCTCGACAGTGTACTACGCCGTCAAGACCGTGGCCGATCCGACGATCCCGCCCAATGCCGGCCTCGCCCGGCCGCTGACCATCACGGCGACGGAAGGCACGGTGCTGAACTGCCTGCATCCGGCGGCGGTGAACGGGCGCATCGCACCCTGCCAGCGTGTCGTCGATCTGATCCACGGCGCGCTTGCCCAGGCCGTGCCGGAACGCGTCATCGCCGCCTGCTCGGGCGCGGTCGCCTCCGCCACCTTCATGGGCGCAAGGCCCGGCAGCGGCGATCTCTGGGTCTATCTGGAAACCATCGGCGGCGGCTCGGGCGCGCGTGCGACCAAGGACGGTCTCGACGGTGTCCATGTCCACATGACCAACACCTCGAACCTGCCGGTCGAGGCGCTGGAGGTCGAGTATCCCTTGACGCTGCTGCGCTATGAACTGGTCGACGGTTCCGGCGGCCAGGGCCGGCATCGCGGCGGCATGGGCCTGCGCCGCGTCTACCGTGCCGAGGCTCCCTGCCGCCTCAATGTCGACAATTCGCGCCTGAATTCGCGTCCCTGGGGCATCGCCGGCGGCGAGTCGGGGCAGGGCGGCTCCTTTGCCTTCAGCGACGGGGTCGGCCCCTTCGTCAGGGGCGACGGCGCGCTGGAGGCGGGGCAGATCGTCGAGATCATCACGCCGGGCGCCGGCGGCTACGGCCCGCCCTCGGAGCGCAGCGCACAGGACAAGGCGCGCGATATCGCCGAAGGGCGGTTGCTGCCGGCCTAGTGCCGGATGGTTTCAGACGGGATCAAAAAATGATCCCGTCTGAAACCTGAATCCGCCTCTCATCAAAGCGTTAGAGCATGATGTCGTCCGAAAACCGGTTCCCACTTTTCGGCATCATGCTCTGAGCGCAGTTACAAGCGCATGCCGCCATCGACGGCGATCTCGGCGCCGTTGATATAGGCGCCTTCGGGCGAGCACAGCAGCCGCGCTATCCCGGCGCAGTCCTGCGGCGCGCCTATCCGTCCGAGCGGGATGCGCTCCAGCGCGAGCGCCTCGCGGCCGGGTTCGGCCAGGACCGCGCGGTTGCGTTCCGTCCGGATGGCGCCGGGCTGGATCACGTTGCAGGTCACGTCCGGCGCGCGCAGCGTGCGGGCGAGGGTGAGGATCATGCTGGTCTGCGCCGCCTTGGTCGCGGCGTAGTAGAAGCAGTCGGCATTGGCGCGTGCCTCCTGCACCGAGCCGATCGCGATGATCCTGCCGAAACCGCGCGCCACCATGCCGGGCAGGAAGCTGCGGATCAATCGCGCGGTCGCGTGCAGATTGACCTCGCTCTGGACCCGCAGGGCCTTGTCGCTGACCGTATCCCAGCTCTCGCGGATTTCCGCGGAGGCGCAGAGCACGAGAATGTCGGGCTCAGATCCGCGCGCCCGAAGTTCCGTCAGCATGGCGGCGGGAGCCAGGGGCTCGGCGAGATCGGCGATCAGGCTGGAGGCCGAGGCTCCGCTGCCGAGAAGTGCGGCCGTCGCGGCCTGGGCCGCCTCCCGGTCGCGATCATGCAGGATCGCATGCGCGCCGGCTTCCGCCAGCGCGGTGGCAATCGCAAACCCGATCCCGCGCGCTGCGCCCGTGACGAGGGCGACGCATCCTGACAGCGTCTCGCCCATCAGCCGAGCAGCGGCTTCACGCGCTTCACCGCGTCATCCATCGCCTGTTGCGGCGGCTTGATGCCGAGCACGGCGGCCTGCGTCTCCTCCAGGAAGATGTCGTGGGCGCGGGCCTGCTCGTCGAATGCCGGCAGATGGATGCGCGAGGCCTTGAGCGCGGCAGCCTCGTCGGCGGCATAGGGCATGGCGGCTTTCAGCTTCTCGTTGGTATAGGTCGAAACCCGCGTCGGGCCGTTGCCGTTCAGGGCCATGGCCAAGGTCCCGGCCTTGGACGACAGCGCCCGGATCATCTCCCAGCTCAGCGGTTTCTGCTTCGCATTCTTCGGAATCACCAGCGACCAGAATTCGGTCGTTGGCGCGTAGGTGACCTTGCCGGCCAGATCCGCGGCCATCGGCGGCAGCAGCGATTTGAAGCGCCCGCCATATTTGCCCTTGGCCGGGTCGTTATAGGCCACGAGCCGCGCGAAGGGGTTGATCGTCATCGCGGCACGGCCCTGCTGCATCCAGGTCGTGATCTCTTCATTGTTCACGGTCGCGAAATTGCGCGGCAGCACGCCGGCCTTGTAGAAATCCGCCAGCAGCGTCAGCGCCTTGACCATGCCGGGCTCGTTGGCGACGAGCTTGCCGTCTGTGGTCATGTAGTCGCCGCCGAGACAGCGCGCGAGCGTCAGGAAGTTCGAGGCGAAGACGGCGGTGAAGGCGAGGCCGTTCACCTGCGTGCCGTCGTCGCGCTTGAAGGTCAGCTTGCGGGCAAGCTCGGCCAAGTCCTCGAAACTGGTCGGCAGCTTGCTGACGCCGCGCTCCTCCAGGATCGCCTCGTTGTAGATCAGCGCGTTGGTGGCGTGGCGGACGGGGATGCCGTGCAGCGCGCCGTCGAGCTTCATCGGCGCGGTCAGGCCCGGTGCGAAATCATCCATCGCCTCGATGGCCGATTGCTTCAGCAGGGCGTCGAGCGGCTCGAACAGCTTGAGATTGCGCGGCACGGCCCGCCCGTTGAGCAGATAGGCGACGTCGATCGTGGTCTCGCCCAGCGTCGCCTCGCGCAGCAGCCGCTCATGGATGGCGTTGACGTCGCCGAAGGTGACCCAGTTGATGCTCGCGCCCGATTGCTTGCGCCAGGCTTCCGTGGCGTCGCCGCCCGGCCCGGTCGTGGCCGAGGTCTGATGGACGCGATGGCCGAGCGCGGTGACGGTTTTCGCCTGGGCGCGGGCGATGCGCGGCAAGGCGAGCGAGGCCGCGGCGCCGCCCGAGATCAGGCCGAATGCGCGACGCGAGATGGATATGGTCATGCTTGTCCTCCGAGGGTTTGGCTCGCGCTGTCTCGCGCGTTGTCATGTGGTCGATCTCAGGCGGGCAGCAGCGGCTGCACGCGCTTGACCAGCGAGGCCATCGCCTCCTCCGGCGTCTTCAGCCCGAGCACGGCCGCTTCCGCTTCTTCCTTGAACAGGTCGCCGGCACGTGCGGCTTCATCGAAGGCGGGCATCGGCACGCGCGCCACCTTCAGCACCTTCAGCTCCTCGGCTGCATAGGGCACGGTGCCGGCGAAGCCTGCCTCGGCATAGGTCGAGGCGCGCACCGGGCCGTTGCCATTGAGCGCCGCCTTCAGCGTCGCCTCCTTTGCAACCATCGCCTTGATGAAGCTCCAGGAGAGCTCCTTGCGCCTGGCGTTCCTGGGAATGACGAGACCCCAGAACTCGACCTTGGCCGGCGCGGCGTCATATTTCCCGGCGAGCGTCTTCGAGGCCGGCACCGCGATCGTCTTGATCTTGCCGGGAAATTTCGACTTCTGCGGGTCGTTGTAGATGCGGTTGCGGCCCATGCTCTGCAGGCTCATCGCGGCGCGGCCAGTCTGCATCCAGACATTGACGTCCTCGGGCGAGAGCGTCGCGAAATTGCGCGGAAACGCCCCGCTTTCGAAGAGTGCGCGCAAGAGCTTGATCGCGTTCAGCATGGCCGGCTGGTCGGCGACGCATTTGAAGTCCGGCGTGATGAAGTCGCCATCCCAGGCGCGCGCGATGTCGATCACATTGGGATAGGTCACGCCTGGCATGCACAGGCCCGTCACCGCCGTGCCGTCGCTGCGGCGATAGGTGCAGGCGCGCGCGATCTCGACCATCTCCTCGATCGTCGCTGGGGGCTTGCTGAAGCCCTTCTCGGCCAGAAGCTCCTCATTGTAGTGCAGGCCCGAGGAGGCATGGCGGAAGGGGATGGCGAGCTGCTTTCCGCCGACCTTCATCCCCTCCATCAGCCCCGGGAAGATGTCGGGTGCATCCTCCAGCGGGTCGCGCTTGAGATAGTCGTCGAGTGGTTCGAACAGATTGGCGGCGCGCGGGATCGCCTGGGTGTTCAGGAGGAAGCCGACATCGACCGAGGTCTCGCCGAGGCTCGCCTCGCGGAACAAGCGTTCCTGCAGCGGGCCGGTGTCGAAGGTCGTCCACTGGATCGTGGCGCCGGTCTTCTGGCTCCAGTCCCTGGTGATGTCGCCGCCCTGCGCGCCGGTCGCGACCGTCTGCATGACGCGGTGAGCGAAGACGTTGAGCGGACCGGCCTGCGCGAGGGCGGGCGCAGCGCCCAGCCCGGCGAAACTCAGACCCGCGAGGCCACCTAGCAGTTCTCTACGGTCGAGCCCTTGTCCTGTCGTCATGGTATTCCTCCCGGGATGCCGCGATTTCCGCGATGGCGGCTTCAGCCGCTTCGAAATGCTTGTTCATGGCGGCCTGCGCCGCAGCAATGTCGCCGATGGCGATGGCCTCGACGACGCGGACATGCCGCTCATAGGTCTTGCGCCAATCGGCCTGGGTGCGGGCCTCGCGCGAATTGAAGATCTCCATCACCTGCCGGATCACCGGGCGCAGGCCCCTGATCTGGAAATCGAGCAGGCGGTTGCCCGATGACGCGGCGATCGCCTCGTGGAAATCGAGATCGGCCTCGATCCAGCGCGGCACGTCGCCGAGCGCGGCTTCCATGCGCTGCAGAATCCCGCGCAGGCGCTCGAGATCGGCTTCGCTGCGGCGCTCGGCGCTATGGGCGGCGATCGGCGGTTCGAGGATGCGGCGCAGTTCGACCGCCTGGATCAACCCGGTCTTGCTGCCGCTGACGGCGAAGCGGAAGAAGCGGTCGAGCGGGGCGGCGTTCAGCGCCTGTACGCGCGTGACCTTGCCCTGCTGGATATGAACCACGCCCATCGCCGCGAGCTGGCGAATGGCCTCGCGCGCGATCGGCTTGCTGACGCCGAAGGAGGCCGCGATCCGCGATTCCGAGGGCAGCGCGTCGCCCGGCTTCAACCGTCCGTCATGGATCGCTTGGGTGATGCGCGCGATCAGCGCGTCGCCGAGCCGCGTCGGCACGACATCGGACCCGCCGAACGGGTCGCTGTCGATCGCGGCTGTCAGGGCGGCGTCGTTCATCATCGTCTCCATGAATTGATGATTGACAGATGCCGCTCATCTTTGCAACTGATCAACCTATCAGATAAGTTTAATGTCCTGGGGAGGACAGCGCCGCCATGACGGCAAGCCGTATCACGCAGATCATCGCGCATCCCTTGCGCGCCACGCTTGCCAAGGTGCAGCGCACCTCGCAGGGCGACTATCCCGCCATCGAGCTTGTCGTCGTCGAGGTCGTGACCAGCGACGGCGTGGTGGGGTTCGGCGAGGCCCTGGCGCGGCGCGGCGCGGCCGGCTACGCGCGGTTGATCGAGGAGGTGCTCGGCCCCCGCCTGATCGGCAAGGCCCCGGCCGACCGGCGCGCGCATTGGAAGACGATGCGTGCTGCGCTTTCCGGCCGCCCCGGCGGGCAATTGGTCGAGGCGATCGCGGGTGTCGACATCGCGCTCTGGGACATCGCCGGCAAACAGGCCGGCCTGCCGATCCACAAGCTGCTCGGCGGCATCGGGCGCAGCGAGGTCGCGGCCTATGCCTCCTCGATCAACTGGCTCGACGATGCGACTGTGGAAGCAGAGGTTGCGGCGGCGCTGAAAGCCGGCTTCCGCGAGATCAAGGTCAAGCTCGGCCACCCGCTGAAGGACGCGATCGCCAGGGCGCGGTTCGTCCGCAAGCTCGCGGGCGACGACATCTCCCTCTATGTCGACGCCAACTGGGCCTATGATGTCGATGACGCGCTGATCGTCGGCCGGGCGCTGGCCGATCTCGGCTATGGCTTCTTCGAGGAGCCGATCGCACCGCATGATCGCGAGGGTTATCGTCGGCTCGCCCAGCACCTGCCGATCAGGCTCGCGGCGGGCGAAAGCGACTATGTCGCCTCCGAGGCGCTGATCATGCTGCGGGACCGTTCGCTGGGGCTGATCCAGCCCGATGTGACGCGCTCGGGCGGCATCACCGAGACCTGGCGCATCGCCGAACTCGCCGCCGCCTTCAACACGGCCTACGCCCCCCATGTCGGCTGGTCCGGCGCGATCTGCGTCGCCGCCAGCCTCCAGCTCGCCGCGGCGGCGGAGAGCTTCCGCACCTTCGAGTGCATGGTCTACGAGAACCCGCTGCGCGATGCTTTCACGCATCCGATCGTCGGCGAGGGCAGGCAGCTCACCGACGGCAAGCTCGCCGTGCCGCAGGGCCCTGGCCTCGGCATCGAGATCGATCGCGACGCGCTCAAGCGTTTCCGGATCGCCTGATGACCGCACGCACGCCCCTTTCGGCCATCGCACTGGTCGGCCCCGTCCAGCTCATGGTCGGCGGCATCATCTTCCTGCCGGCGATCTATGTGTTCTGGCTCAGCCTGAACCAGTCCTCCTTCGGCCAGGCCGCAAGCTTCGTCGGCCTCGCCAACTACGCCAAGGTCCTGGGCGATCCCTATTTCTGGCGCGCGCTCGTCAACACGGTGATCGTGGTTGCCGTGGTCGTGCATATCGAACTGCTGCTCGGCCTCCTGATGGCGCTGTTCTTCGCCTCGGGCGTGCCGTTCCGACCGATCCTGCTCGCCATCGTGCTCGCGCCCTATGCGGTCAGCGAGGTCTCGGCCGTGGTGATGTGGCGCTATCTGTTCGAGCCCGATGTCGGGATGATGAGCCAGATGCTCTCCTTCGTCGGCCTGCCTCCGATCGAATGGGCGGTGAAGCCGAACCATGGCCTGTTCATGGTCTCGCTGCTCTCGATCTGGCTGCACCTGCCCTTCTCCTTCATCATCATCTACGCCGCCAGGCTGTCGATCCCGAGCGATCTCTACGAGGCCGGCGCGATCGACGGAGCCAGCAGCTGGACCGCGTTTCGCCGCATCACCTTGCCGCTCCTGATGCCGGCCCTGCTGATCGCGGCCTTGTTTCGCTACATCTTCGCCTTCCGGCTGTTCTCCGAGGTCTGGCTGATGACCGGCGGCGGGCCGGCGCGCACCACCGAGGTGCTGGCGGTCTATCTCTATCTCGAGGCCTTTCGTTACAACGCCTTCGGCTCGGCTGCCGCCACGGGCTGGCTGCTCGTGCTCGCCTCGCTCCTGCTCGCGCTGTTCTATCTGCGCCGGCTCTACCGGGAGATGTTCGGCAAGCATGTCTAAATCACCCTCCCTCCCTCGCCTGATCCTGAAGCTGCTGGGCGTCCTCGTCATCGTCGCCTGGTCGGTCCTGCCGATTGCTTTGATCGCGATGTCGTCCTTCAAATCGGACCGCGATATCTTCTCGCTGACCTCGCGTTTCAGCTTCGCGCCGACATTGGCGAATTACGAACTGCTCTGGAGTCGCTGGGGCGACTTCTTCTTCGGGCTCTGGAACAGCTTCATCGTCACGGTCGGCGCGACCGTGCTCGCCGTCCTGGTCTCGTTGCTCGCCGGCTTCGCCTATTCGCGCCATGCCTCGAAGGGTCTGCAGGCCTCAGCCTTCTTCCTGATCTTCATCCGCTTGATCCCGCCGATCGTGATCACGCTGCCATTGTTTCCGGTGGTGAACTGGCTCGGCCTCAACGACACGCATCTGATCCTGATCGTGCTCTACGCCACCTTCTTCGTCTCGCTCGGCACCATCGTGATGCGCACCTTCATCGACCAGATCCCGCGCGAGCTCGACGAGGCGGCGATGATCGACGGCGCGTCGCAGATGCAGATCGTCTGGCGCGTCATCCTGCCGATGGCGGCCCAGGGCATGCTCGCGGTCGCGGTCTTCGTCATCGTCTATGCCTGGAACGAGTTCCTCTTCGCCTTCATCTTCACCACCACCAAGGCCAAGACCGCGCCTTTGGTGATCTCGGAGATGATCGGCGCGGTCGAGGGCGTCGAATGGGGCGTGCTCTTCGCCGCCTCGACCGTCCAGCTCCTGCCGGTGCTCGCCTTCGTCATCCTCATGCAGAAGCATCTCGTCGCCGGCCTGACCGCCGGCGCGGTGAAGGGGTAGAAACCAATGACCTCACCCAATTCGCAGCTCGACGACATGCGCCGCGCCATCCGCGAGGCCGATCCCAGCCTGAGCCGCTTCGACCCCCTGCCGCGCATCATCTGCCTCGATGATTTCGACCGCGGCATGTGCGGCTGGACCCAGCTCGTCGGCAATTACGAGCACTCGCTCGACGCGATGCTGCCGGGCTACGCCCAGCACAGCCATGCCATGCTCTCGACCTTGCCGAACTGGGATTTCGGCTCGCATGGCGGGGTCGACGGCTCCTATGCGCTGAAGATCGCGACACGGCCGAAGACGGGTGCGCAGAATGTCGCGATCAAGCGCCTGACCTTTCGCAAGGCCGGCCCGATCCGGCTCGAGACCTATTTCACCTTCAAGCCCGAAGCGACCGAGCTCCAGCTCTCGGAGACCGACATCCGCTCCTTCGGCTTCCTCTACGACCTCCAGGTCGGCGACCAGCATGGCGCGGGCGGCAACCGGGTGATGCCGCATCTGCGCTTCCTCAACGCCGAGAACGGCGTGCATCTGCAGAAATGGCAGTTCAAGCGCAAGACGACGCCGATCAAGCCGATCGGCACGGCCGGCAAGACGATCACGCATTACCATCTCGCCCCGACCGACTGGGAGGACCTGCCGGGCGGCGAGCAGCGGCTCTGCTACAACGAGATCCCGACCAAGGTGAACTGGCACTATCTGCGCTTCGACTTCGACCTCGCGACGATGCAGGCGACGCGCTTCCAGGTGAATGACCGCGTCTTCGACATGTCGACCTATGACTGCATCCGCATCCCGGCGATGAAGAACCTCTGGTGCATGCTGAACATCGGCTTCTTCGCCGAGACCGACACCGACAAGCGCGCCTTCGCCTATCTCGATTCCGTTTGCCTGTCGGGAGATTTCTGATGCTGCCCGAGAACCTCACCGCCATCGTCGCTCGCAACGAGATCTGGACGGGGATGAGCGCGACCGAACCCTATGAGGCCGGCTGGGCCAAGGAGGCGATTGTCTTCGTGCGGGCGCTGAAGCTACCCAAGGGCAAACTCCCCAAGGCGCGCATCGAGATCTCGGCCGACGGGATGCATTGGGCCCCGGAAGGTTCGGAATTCGATCTGCCGGCGGCGGAGAACGCCGTCACCTTCCAGCGCCTCGCCCATTTCGGCAATTTCTTGCGCGTCACGGCGTCCTTGCCCGCGGGGGCGGAGATCACCGTGCTGGTCAGCATGCATTTCAAGGCTTGAGAGACGGCTTGAGGCTTCTCTCAGCCCTCATCCTTCGAGGCGCCGCTTCGCGGCTCCTCAGGATGAGGGCTCGAATCTCAAACGGTCGCTGAGGACGGCTCTCTTCACGGCAGGTTCTCGCGCAGGATGATCTCGGTGCGCGGGCTTTCCGTGCCATGCAGGGCCGGTCGCCCGGCGCGCAGATTGGCGAAGATCGCGACGCAATCCATCAGCGCCGCCTGCGGATTCTGGGTGATGACCGCATCCATCGCGCCCTCGATGAGCAGGGCGCGCGTCTCCGCCGTCAGGCCATGGCCGACGAAGACGACCTCGTGCTGCCGGCCCGCCTCCTTCAGCGCCCTGGCGATGCCTTCGGGACCGCCGCCGATATTGTAGATGCCGGCAAGGTCGGGATGCTGCGCCAGGAGCGTCTTGGTCTGGCGATAATTCCTGGCCTCGTCGTCATGGCCCTCGCGCAGGCCGACGACCTCGATTGCCGGGAACAGCTCCTCGAACAGATGCAGGAAGCCCATCTCGCGCTCTTCATGGGCGCGGTAGCTCAGGCTGCCGGCGATCATCGCGACCTTGGCGGGCCTGGGCCCGATGAAGCGGGCGATGAGGTAGCCGGCCGAGCGCCCCGCCGAGCGGTTGTCGAGCCCGACATAGGCGACGCGCCGCGTCTTGGCGATGTCCGAGATCAGCGTCACCGTGGGCACGCCGCGTTCGGCCAGCCAGTCGACTGCTTCGCGCACCGTCGGGTGCTCCAGCGCCATGAAGGCGATGCCGTCGACGTCACGCCCGATGCGGCGCAGATGCTGGGCCAGCAATTCGGGCTTGAAACTCTCGATATAGTCGACGCGCGCCCGCATGTTGAACGAGGCGAGCTGGTCCTGCGAGCTGCCGATCAGGCGCCCGAGCATACCGAGGAAGCGGTTCGTGCCGGCGGGGATCAGGAAGGCGAGGCGCAGGGGTTTGAGCGCGCTGGCCGGCAGGGCGCCGTCCATGACGTAGCCGAGCTCGCCGGCCGCCTTCAGGACGCGCTGCACCGTGACCGATCGCACGCCGGGGCGCTGGTTCAAGACCCGGTCGACGGTTGCGCTCGAGACGCCGGCGAGCCGCGCCACATCGCCCATCCCAGCCATGCGGCGGCGACGTGGCAGGCTCTCCGCGCTCTCGTCCGTGGCGCTGTCATCCTGAGAGAAGGGCATGCAAAACCAATCAAAAACCATCAGAGAATGAGTTTGACGGACCTCATCGGCAATTCCTATCGTTTTGGCAAGAAGACGACAATCAATCAGGTCGCGAGGCGATCCAGGGAGGTTTACGATGACGTCATTGACCCGCCGCACGGTGCTGCGCACGCTTGCCGCGACGCCTGCCATTCCCCTCATCGGCATGCCGCATATCGCGCGCGCCGCCGAGATCGAGTTGAAATACGGCAACAACCTGCCGCTCAGCCATCCCTTGAACGTGCGCGCCGCCGAGGCCGCCGAACAGGTCAAGGCGAAGACCAACGGCCGGGTCGAGATCAAGATCTTCCCCAACAACCAGCTTGGCGGCGACACCGACATGCTGAGCCAGGTCCGCAATGGCGGCATCACCTTCTTCACGCCCTCGGCGCTGGTGATCGCGACGCTGGTGCCTGTCGCCGCGATCAATGCGGTTGGCTTTGCCTTTGCCGATTACGACCAGGTCTGGAAGGCGATGGACGGCGCGCTCGGCACCCATGTCCGCGCCGCGATCGCCAAGGTGAACCTCTTCGCCTTCGAGAAGATGTGGGACAACGGCTTCCGCCAGATGACGACGTCAGGCAAGCCGATCGAGACCGCCAAGGACATGGCGGGCCTGAAGATCCGCGTGCCGGTGAGCCCGCTCTCGATCGCGATGTTCAAGGCGCTGGAGGCCGCACCCGCCAGCCTGCAGTTCAGCGAGGTCTATTCCTCGCTTCAGACCAGGATCGTCGACGCGCAGGAGAACCCGCTGCCGATCATCCAGGTCGCCAAGCTCTATGAGGTGCAGAAGAACTGCGCCATCAGCAACCATATCTGGGACGGCTTCTGGTTCATCGCCAATGGCCGCGCCTGGAACGCCCTGCCGGCCGACGTCAGGACGATCGTCAGCGACGCCATCAACGAGGCCGGGGTCAAGCAGCGCGCCGACATCAAGGGCCTGAACGAAACGGTCCAGGCCGATCTGCAGGCCAAGGGGCTCGCCTTCAACAAGACCAATCCCGACTCCTTCCGCGCCAAGCTGCGCGAGGCCGGCTTCTACAAGGATTGGCAGGGGCGCTTCGGCGACGAAGCCTGGGGGCTGCTCGAAGGCGCTGTCGGCAAGCTGGCCTGAGGCCGGAGCGCCGCGCGGTCGAGCCGATGGAGAACCCTGTCATGCATGGACATGCGGTGCTGTCGCCTGCGCCTGTCCCGGAGAAGGGCATTGCGCATCTCGCCGGCAAGCTCGACCGCACGGTCGGCGGCCTCGTCGAGGCCGTGGCTGCCGCGCTCGTCCTGGCCGAGATCGTCATCCTCGGGGCGGGCGTGACGGCCCGCTATGTCTTCCACAAGCCCTTGATCTGGTCGGACGAGCTCGCCTCGATCCTGTTCCTGTGGCTGTCGATGCTGGGCGCGGTCGTAGCCCTCCGGCGCGGCGAGCATATGCGCATGACCGGCCTCGTCAGCCGTGTCGGGCCAGGGGCGCGCAGCCTTCTGGAAGCGCTGGCGATCACCGCCTCGATAGCCTTCCTGCTGATGATTTTGCCCCACGCGCTGGAATATGCCGAGGAGGAGCGGTTCATCGTCACTCCGGCGCTGGAGATCACCAATGCCTGGCGCGCGGCGGCGATTCCCGTCGGCATGGGGCTGATGCTGCTGGCGGCGTGTTTCCGCCTGCTGCGCTTCGGTTCGCTCAAGCCCGTTCTGCTGGCGCTCGGCCTGACGGTCGCCCTCGTGCTGCTGTTCTGGCTTGCCGGCCCCATGCTGAAGCCGCTCGGCAAGCTCAACCTCGTGATCTTCTTCGTCGGGGTGGTGGCGCTCAACGTCTTCTCCGGCGTGCCGATCGCCTTTTCCTTCGCGCTCGCCACCTTCGGCTATCTTGCTCTGACCACCGCGACGCCCTTGATCGTCATGGTCGGGCGGCTCGATGAGGGCATGAGCCATCTCATCCTGCTCGCCGTGCCGCTTTTCATCTTCCTGGGCGCGCTGATCGAGATGACCGGCATGGCCCGCGCCATGATCCAGTTCCTCGCTTCGCTGCTCGGCCATGTCCGCGGCGGCCTGTCCTATGTGCTGGTCGGGGCGATGTATCTCGTCTCCGGCATTTCGGGCTCGAAGATCGCCGACATGGCCGCGATCGCACCGGTGCTCTTCCCGGAGATGCAGAAGCGCGGCGCCAAGCCCGGCGATCTCGTCGCCCTGCTCTCGGCGACAGGCGCGCAGACCGAGACGATCCCGCCCTCGATCGTGCTGATCACCATCGGCTCCGTGACGGGCGTTTCGATCGCCGCGCTCTTCACCGGCGGCATGCTGCCCGGCGTCGTGCTCGGCGTCGCGCTCTGCTTCGTGATCTGGTGGCGCTATCGCGGCGAGGATCTCAGCCATGTCGCGCGCTACTCGAAGCGCGAGATCGGCAAGCTCGCTTTGGTCGCATTGCCGGCGGTCTCGCTGCCTTTCGTCATTCGCGCCGCGGTCGTCGAGGGCATGGCGACGGCGACCGAAGTCTCGACCATCGGCATCGCCTATTCCGTCGTGATGGGGCTTCTGGTCTACCGCCAGTTCGACTGGCGCCGTTTGCCGCGCATGCTGGTCGACACGGCCTCGCTGACGGGCGCGATCATCTTCATCGTCGGCTGCGCCACGGCCATGGCCTGGGGCCTGACCCAGTCGGGCTTCTCGCAGGATCTGGCGAAGATCATGGCGGTCGTGCCGGGCGGAACCTGGGGCTTCCTGGCGATCTCGATCGTCGCCTTCATCATCCTCGGCAGCGTGCTGGAGGGCATTCCGGCGATCGTGCTGTTCGGGCCGCTCCTGTTCCCGATCGCCAAGCAGGTCGGCGTGCATGAGGTGCACTACGCCATGGTGGTGATCTTCGCGATGGGCATCGGCCTGTTCGCGCCGCCCTTCGGCGTTGGCTATTACGGCGCCTGCGCGATCAGCAAGATCAACCCCGACGAGGGCCTGAAATACATCTGGGGCTACATGCTGGCCCTGCTGATCGGCCTCGTCGTGGTCGCCGCTGTGCCGTGGATCTCCACCGGCTTCCTGAAATTCTGATCCTTCACTGCTCTTCGAACGCGAGGCATTCCCATGAGCCGCTTCTTCGGCCAGATTCGCCAGGCTGGCTATGTCGTCCCCGATATCGAGGCGGCGATGGATTACTGGAGCCGTGTGCTCGGCGTCGGACCGTTCTTCTACAACCCGAAGGTTCCGATCCGGAATTACCACTACAAGGGTGAGAGCTACGAGCCGCATAATTCGGTCGCGCTGGCCAATTCCGGTCCGCTCCAGATCGAGCTGATCCAATGCCGCAACGATGTGCCCTCGATGTATCGCGACTTCACCCAAGCCGGGCATAGCGGTCTGCAGCATGTCGCCTACTGGACCGACAGCTATGACGCCGATCTCGAACGGCTGATCGGACAGGGCTTCAAGCCGGTGATGTCGGGCGAAGTCGGCGAGCGCGGCCGCTTCATCTATTTCGACACGCATTACCACCCTGGCACGGTAATCGAGCTGTCGGAGGTCGCCGGCCCAAAGGGCGAGATGTTCCGCCTGATTCGCCAGGCTTCGGAAGACTGGGACGGCAAGGATCCCGTGCGTCCCTTCCCCGATCTCAGCAAGCTCTGAAAGGCTGCATGGCGAGACGGCGCCTTTCCCGTCATTGCGAGCGCAGCGGAGAAATCTCGCTTCTCGCAGGCGGTTCGCCGGATTGCTTATTCGGCCGCGCCTCCGTGTAATGACCGCAGGCCGAAGGATGGATTGACCAGATGACCAGCGAACGCTTCGAGGCGACCTATCTGATCGAGACACCGCTCGATCCGACGAAGGTGGCGCAGGTGATGGCGGGCGAGCAGTCCAGCGGCACCTTCACCCGCGTCGCCGGCGAGACCGACGAATTGCGCGAGCGGGCGAGCGCGATCGTCACCAAGGTCGAGGAGCTTGAAACGGTCGCCACGCCGAGCCTGCCCAATGCCTGGCTTGCCCGCAAAGGCGTCTCCGGCCCCTGGCGGCGGGCCCGTGTGGCGATCTCGTTCCCGGTCGACAATGTCGGCGCCAATCTGGCGACCCTGGCTGCGATCGTCGCCGGCAATCTCTACGATCTCGGGGAAGTCACGGGCCTCAGGCTCGATACGATCACGCTGCCCGCCTCCTTCCGGGCCCGCTTCCCGCTGCCGAGCCAAGGCATTGCCGGGACGCGCCGGCTCACAGGCGTTCCTCAGGGGCCGCTGGTCGGCTCGATCATCAAGCCCAATGTCGGCCTCAGCGCGGAGGAGACGGCGGCGCTCGTCGCCAAGCTCTGCGAGGCGGGGCTCGATTTCATCAAGGATGACGAGATCTCCGCCGATCCCGTCCATGCTCCGCTGGCGCAGCGCGTGCCGGCGGTGATGGCCGCCGTGCGCCGCCATCAGGACCGCACCGGCAAGGCGGTGATGGTCGCCTTCAACATCACCGACGAGACCGACGCGATGCGGCGCCATGCCGATCTGGTGGCGCGCGAGGGCGGGACCTGCATCATGACGAGCCTGAACTGGTGCGGGTTCTCGGCCATGGAGACGCTGCGCCGCTCGACCAATCTCGCCGTGCACGGCCATCGCAATGGCTACGGCGCGCTCTCGCGCCACCCTATGCTGGGCATCTCGTTCCAGGCCTACCAGACGCTCTGGCGGCTCGCCGGCGTCGATCACATGCATGTCCACGGCCTGCAGGGCAAATTCGCGCAGGAGGACGAGGAGGTCGTCTCCTCCGCCAGGGATTGCGTGACGCCGTTGAGCGCGGGCATCGATGACCGCGTCATGCCGGCCTTCTCCTCGGGCCAATGGGCCGGCACGGCCCAGCCGACCTGGGATGCGATCGGCCATTCCGATCTGCTCTTCATGGCCGGTGGCGGCATTCTCGCTCATCCCGGCGGGCCGGCGGCCGGCGTGGTCAGCATCCGCCAGGCCTGGGACGCCGTTGCGGCGGGCACTTCACTGGCGGAGGCCGCCAGGACGCAGGGCGAATTGCGGCAGGCGCTCGATTTCTTCGGCAAGCTCGCTGGCTGAGACCCCGATGACAAACCCGTCACCGCTCTATGGCTGGTATGGCGACGATTTCACCGGCGCGACCGACACCTTGTCGGCGCTGGCGGAACAGGGACGGCGTGCGCTGCTCTTCCTGCGGATTCCGACGCCGGAACAGTTGAGCGCGGCCGGCCCGCTCGACGCCATCGGCATCGCCGGGGCGACCCGCTCGATGGAACCCGTCGCGATGGCGGCCGAGCTCGACGCGGCCGGCCGCTTCTTCGCCGGGCAAGGCGTCGCGCTGCTGCACTACAAATGCTGCTCGACCTTCGACAGCGCGCCACTTATCGGCAGCATCGGCGCGGCGGTGAAGGCACTGCGCCCGTATTTCCAGAATCCGTTCCTGCCGATCATCGGCGGCCAGCCCAATCTCGGCCGCTACTGCCTGTTCGGAAACCTCTTCGCCGCGGCCGGCATCGGCGGCGTGGTCCACAGGATCGACCGTCATCCGACCATGAGCGTCCACCCGGTCACGCCGATGGCGGAGGCGGATCTGCGCCGGCATCTCACGGCGCAGGGGTTGGAGCAGATCGCCCTGCTCGACTATCGCAACTGGGATGATGGTGCGGAGGATGCGCTCACGGCCTGTCTCGCAACCTTGCCTGGCGCGGTCCTGCTCGATGTCGCCCGCGCTTCCGATCTCCCGGTCATCGGCAAGCTGATCGCGCAGCGGGCGCAGGCGCAGCCGATGCTTGCCGTCGGTCCGAGCTCGGTTGCCCAGGCGCTGGCTGGCCTGTGGGGTATCCGGGAGGAGGCCGCAGGGGCGAGGGTTGTTCCGCTGCGGCGCGGGGGTCCCGTGCTGGCTCTGGTCGGCAGCCTTTCGCCGGTGACCCGGGCGCAGGTCGAGGTGGCGACGGGCTTTGCGAAACTGGCGATCGAGCCGCGCAGGCTCCTCGATGACGAAGCCTATGTCGAGGCGCTGCGGCGGGAGGCTCTCCGGCGACTGGCGGAGGGCCATGTCATGCTGATCACCGAGCGTCCGTCACAGGCCCCGGAGAATGCCGGCGGCGTCGCGGCGGCAACCGGCCTGCTGCTGCGTGGCATCATTGCGCAAGCGCGGCTGTCCCGGCTCGTCGTCGCCGGCGGCGACACGTCGAGCCTCGCCGTCAAATCGCTCGACATCTGGGGGCTGTCCTATCGCGGTCCGCTGGCCTCGGGCGCGCCGCTCTGCCGGACCCATAGCGACGATCCTCGCCTGGACGATCTCGATATCGTCCTGAAGGGCGGCCAGATGGGGCCGGTCGATTTCTTCGCGAGAGCGACCGCGGGCTGATCGCTAGGAGGCCTCTTGATCGACTGGCGTGGTTTCGTCCTGCTCATGCAGAACGGTGCGGTCGAGTTTCGGCGTCATCGTGTCGAGCAGCGGCAAGGCCGCTGCGCCGAGCGCCGCGGTAAGCCGCCCGGTCGCACCGCGCTGCACGCGCGGCACGCTGCGGCCGGAGCGGTTCGAGACCGAGACGGCCAAGGGCGACATCGCCTCGATCAAGGCGTCGATGACCCCATCGGGCAAGCCGCCGCCCAGGATGATCGTCTCCGGGTCGAACAGGTTCTCCAGCATCACCAGCATCGGCGCGAGCAGCCGGGCCGCTTCCGCAATCCAGCCCAGCACGGCGGGGTGCCCGGCCAGATGCAGCTGCGCAACCTCGTCGGGGCCGGCATGCGCTATCCCGGCGGCGCGCAGGGCCTCGCTCAACGCATGGGTCGAGGCATAGCGTTCGAGGCAGCCCTGGCCGCCGCAGGCGCAGGCGAGCCCGTTCTGCACGACCGGGATATGGCCGATCTCGCCGGCATTGCCGAAGGCGCCGCGATAGGGCTGCCCGCCGATGATGGTGCCGAGCCCGAGGCCCGCGCCGAAATAGACCAAGCAGAAATGCCTGAGGTTTCGCCCCCGCCCGTGCAGATGCTCGCCGACGGCGGCCGCCGTCGCGTCGTTCTCGATCGTGACGGGTGTCTGCAGCGCCAATGACAGGAGCCGGCCGGCATCGTGCCCGGCCCAGCCCGGTAGCGGCAATGAGCCGACCGAGCTCATCCCCTCGATCTCGAACGGGCCGGGCATCACCACGCCGCAGCCGAGCAGCCGGCGCGGCAATCCCGCCCCGGTGCGGGCAAGGGCGAGCTCGGCAGCGGCGAGCGCCTGCACGGCCTCGAGCGCGGAATCACCCAGGGGCACGATGCGCTGCGCCCGGACTTCGCCGGCGAGATCGACCAGCACGGTGGTGATATGGTTGGCCGCGATCTCCATGCCGGCGGTCATGCCGCCATCGGCATTGACCGCGAGCTCCATCGGCGGCTGGCCGCGAGCCGTGCGCCGGCGGCCCAACTCGATCAGGAAACCTTCGCCGACCAGCTCCGCGACGATGTTCGAGACCGCCTGCGCCGTCAGCCGCGTCAGCGCGGCGATGTCGGAACGGCCGAGCCGGCCGTGCTGGCGCACCGTTTCCAGCACCACGCGGCGGTTATGGCTGCGCGTTCGCTCGGGATTGGTGCCGACGGCGACGCTGCGGGACGGGGGGGAGCGGCGGTGAGGCATGATGGGCCAGTGCTTCTTGAGATCGACAGGCTGCGCTTTCGATTAATCCAACTCAAGTGAATTAATCGATTGACAGGATGGCGGGGCCGGAGCGAGCATGATCGCCGCACGTCTCGAATGCCGAATTTGAGGGCAAGGGCACAGGCGTCGTCACGACAGGGGAGAGGATCATGCGCGGCTTTCGGGGAATGCTGTTGGGTCTGCTGGTTTCGTTCGGTGCGGTCACCGGTGCGGCGGCTCAGACCATCGAGATCGAATACTGGCAATATGTCTTCGACGCCCGCATCAAGGCGATGAACGAGCTGATCAAACGGTTCGAGGCCGCCAATCCCAATATCAAGGTCAAGCACACGACCTTCCCCTATGCCGATTACCAGACCAAGATCGCGGCCGCCGTTCCCGCCGGCCAGGGGCCGGATGTGGTGCAGCTGTTCTATGGCTGGCTCGACAATTTCGTCGCCGCCAAATTCATCCAGCCGCTGCCGCGCGACGCCTTTCCGCCGGCGATGATCGAGAAGGAATTCTATCCGATCGTCTCCGCGATGAAGCGCGATGGCGAGTATTACGGCCTGCCGACCGCGGTGCGCTCGCTGGCGCTGTTCTACAACAAGAAGCTGTTCCAGGAGGCGGGTCTCGATCCCGCCAAGCCGCCCGCGACGATCGACGAACTCCTCGACGCGGCCAAGAAGACGACCAAGCGGGACGCTGCCGGCAACATGCTCTCGGCCGGCATCACGCTCGATTTCCCCGGGCAGGACTATCATTGGTGGCGCGAGACGCTGCTGCGCCAGAATGGCGGCGCGCCCTATAGCGACGACAACCGGAAGGTCACCTATGACAGCGAGGCCGGCGCCAAGTCCCTGAACTGGTATGCCGATCTCCAGCGCGTCCACAAGGTCGGCCAGGTCGGCTTCATGGATGAAGGTCAGGCCGCCTTCCGTGCCGGCCGCGCCGCAATGACCATCGACGGCTCGTTCCGGCTCGGCGGGTTCGGGGCGATCAAGGCCTTCGAATGGGGCGTCGCCGAACTTCCTGCGGGCGCTGATGGCAAGAAGGCGAACTTCGCCAGCTACTGGGTCAACGCCATCACCGCCAAGCCGACCGGCGAGAAGCTCGAAGCCGCCAAGAAGTTCATGGCCTTCGTCACCTCGCCTGAATCGATGCAGCTCTGGCTCGAAACCGTCGGGGAACTGCCGGCCCGCAAGGCGGCGGCCGAGACCGAGAAGAACCTGAACCACCCGATCTACGGGCCCTTCCTCAAGGCGCTGAACTATTCCCATGCCACGGTCTTCGTCGACGAGATGGGCCAGCGCCAGGTCTCGCTCGACATGATCAACCGCGTGCTGATCCAGAACCAGGACGCCAAGGCCTCGCTCGCCGAGGCGGCCAAGGCCGAACAGGCGATCCTCGACAAGTTCTACAAGAAGTAGGGGCGAGACCGCAGACCGCACCGTGATTCTCGGGCGCAGCAGAGCGGAGACCCGAGAATCTCCGGCAAGAGATGCTCGGGTCAAGCCCGAGCATGACATGCAGCCGCTAGCGGGCATTTGAAAAGACCGATCAGCCGCGATGAGCCTTTCAATCGACAATCAACGCTCCGGCGGCCGCTTTTGGGGCGGGCTCTCCCTGCGCCGGAAGCAAGTCGTCTGGGCCTGGGCCTTCCTGGCCGTCCCGATCCTGTTCTACGCGCTGATCCGCTTCTATCCGACGGTCGAGGCGTTCTATCTGTCGACGACCAATTGGAACCTGTTCTCCAAGCCCGGCTTCGTCGGATTGGCGAACTTCGAGCGGCTCTGGGCCGATGTCGTGTTCTGGCAGGTGTTCCGCAACACCGTGCTCTATCTCGCCATCGGCACGCCGGTGAGCCTGGCCCTGGCCTTCACCATCGCCTATCACCTCGACCGTGTCCGCTTCCTGCACGGCTTCATCCGGGCGCTCTATTTCCTGCCTTTCCTGACCACGGCGGCGGCCATGGCCTGGGTCTGGCGCTGGTTCTACCAGCCGGTGCCGATCGGCATGATCAACGATCTGCTCTCGAGCTTCGGCCTGCCGCAGCAGCCCTTCCTGCGTTCGACCAGCCAGGCCCTGCCCTCGGTGCTGGCGCCGGCGATCTGGGCGGGCTTAGGCTTCCAGGTGGTGATCTTCCTCGCTGGCCTGCGCGCCATCCCCAACACCTATTACGAGGCGGCGCGCATCGACGGCGTCTCCAATCTGACGATCCTGCGCCGGATCACGATTCCCCTGCTGAAGCCGACGATCATCTTCCTCGTCGTGTTCTCCTCGATCGGCTTCCTGCGCATCTTCGACCAGGTCTACAACATGACGAGCGGCGATCCCGGCGGGCCTTTGAACGCTACCAAGCCGCTGGTGCTGATGATCTACCAGACCGCCTTCTCCTCCTTCGAGATGGGCTATGCGGCGGCGCAGACGGTGGTGCTCTTCCTCGTCCTGCTCGCCGTCTCCTTCCTGCAATTGCGCCTGCTGAGGGACCGCTGATGGCCGCGCTGTCCCTCGCCATGCCCAGCCGCTTCCAGCCCGGCCGCATCGCCATCTGGCTGCTGCTGCTTGCGGGCGGCGTGCTGATGATCACGCCGCTGCTCTTCATGTTCTCGACCTCGCTGAAGGACGCCTCCGAGGTCTATGATCTCAGACTGGTGCCGGCCCATCCGACGCTCGATAACTATGTCACGGTGCTGTCCGACGGGCGCTTCCTGCGCTGGTTCGGCAATTCGCTGGGCATTGCCACGGCGGTGACGCTGTCGAACGTCTTCTTCGACAGCCTGGTCGGCTACACCCTGGCGAAATTCCAGTTCCGCGGGCGCTACATCGTCTTCCTGGCGATCCTCTCGACCCTGATGATCCCGACCGAGATGCTGGTCATTCCCTGGTATGTCATGGCCCGGAATTTCGGCTGGCTCGACACCTATTGGGGCATCATGTTCCCGGGCATGATGACGGCCTTCGGCACCTTCCTGATGAAGCAGTTCTTCGAGACGGTGCCCGACGACTTCCTCGAAGCCGCCCGCGTCGATGGGCTCAACGAATTTTCGATCTTCTGGCGCATCGCCATGCCGCTGGTGACGCCGGCGCTCTCGGCGCTCGCGATCTTCACCTTCCTGAGCAACTGGACGGCCTTCATCTGGCCGCTGATCGTGACCACCAGCAAGGAACTCTACACGCTGCCTGTCGGCCTCTCGAGCTTTGCCGTGGAGTCGCAGATCCAGTGGGAGCTGATCATGACGGGCGCGGCGCTCGCGACGCTGCCGACGCTGACCGTCTTCCTCGTGCTGCAGCGCTACATCGTGCGCGGCGTGGTGATGGCCGGTCTGAAGGGTTGATCCGATGAGCGAACATGCAGATCCACGCCTGAGCGACAGCTCCGTCTTCCCCGATCCCGTCTACAAGGAAACCGTGCTGCGCCCGCTCTTCGACGGGGCCAAGACGCATCATGTCGAGGGTTTCCGCGCCATCGACCGCGCCCATCTCGTCATGCTCGCCGAGACCGGCATCCTGCCGCGCGCGACCGCCGGCCGGATCGCCAGGGCGCTGGGTGAGATCGATGCGCAGATCGACCCGGCCGCGCTGAGCTATACCGGCGAGGTCGAGGATTTCTTCTTCCTGATCGAAGCGGAGCTGCGCAAGCGGCTCAGCCCCGACGACACCGGCCGCCTGCACACCGGCCGCTCGCGCAACGACATTGACCATACCTTGTTCAAGCTGGCGCTGAAGCCGCGCCTCGACCGGCTTGCGGCCAAGCTGCGCGCTCTGATCGCGGCGACGCTGACCCTGGCCGAGCGCGAGAAGGCGACGCTGATCGTCGCCTACACTCATGGCCAGCCGGCCCAGCCGACGACCTTGGGGCATTATCTGGCGGCGGCCATCGAGGTGATGCTGCGCGACCATGAGCGGTTGATGCAGGCGCGCGCTTTGCTCGACCTGTCGCCGATGGGCGCGGCCGCGATCACCACCTCCGGCTTCCCGCTCGACCGGGCCCGCATCGCGCAGCTTCTGGGTTTCGCCGCGCCATTGGAAAACTCCTATGGCTGCATCGCCGCGATCGACTACGTCACCGCGACCTATAGCGCGGTCGAACTGGTCTTCCTGCATCTTGGCCGGTTGATCCAGGACCTCCAGGTCTGGACCGCCTTCGAGGTCGGCCAGCTCTACGTGCCCAACGCCTTCGTGCAGATCTCCTCGATCATGCCGCAGAAGCGCAATCCGGTGCCGATCGAACATCTGCGCCATCTCTCCTCGCAGGCGATGGCGCGGGCCCGTTTGGTCAGGGACGTCGTCCACAACACCCCCTTCACCGACATGAACGATGCGGAAGGCGAGACCAACGAGGCCGGCTACCAGGCCTTCGCCACGGGCGAGCGCGTGCTCGATCTGCTCGCCGCGCTGCTGCCGTCGATGAGCGTCGACGGCCGCCGTGTCGCCGAGAACATCCGCCGCTCCTGCATCACCATCACCGAACTCGCCGACACGCTGGTGCGCCGCGAGGGGCTCTCCTTCCGCGCTGCGCATGAGATTGCAGCCGACGTCGCGCGCGCCGTCGTCGCACTTGACGGCGATCTGCCGCGCGACGGCTATGCCCCCTTCCTTGAGGCCTTCCGCCATCACACCGGCCGCGAGCCGGCGCTGACGCCAGGCGATTTCGCAAGCGTGGTCTCGCCGGAAAACTTCGTCGCGGTGCGCGAGCGCTTCGGCGGGCCCGGTCCGCAGGCACTGGGCAAGGCGCTGGCGCGCTATCGCGCCAAACTCGATGCGGCTGATGGCGCTGCTGGCGACATCGCCAAGCGCGAACAAACGGCGCGGCAGGAACTCGACGCGGCCTTCGCCGCCCTGATGGAAACGACGTAATGGCGGGTATCGAACTTCAAGGTCTGGTCAAGCGCTATGGCGCGACGCAGGTCGTGCACGGCATCGACCTCACGGTCGCCGATGGCGAGTTTGTCGTCTTCGTCGGCCCCTCTGGCTGCGGCAAGTCGACGACCTTGCGCATGATCGCGGGGCTTGAGGACATCGACGGCGGAGAGATCAGCATCGGCGGCAAGGTCGTGAACCGGCTGGAGCCGAAGGATCGCAACATCGCGATGGTGTTCCAGAACTATGCGATCTACCCGCATATGAGCGTCGCCGAGAATATCGGCTTCGGCCTCCATACCGCCAAGCTCGACAAGGCCGAGAAGCGCAAGCGGGTCGAGCAGGTCGCCGGCATTCTCGGGCTGGAGCCATTGCTGGAGCGCAGGCCCTCGGCCTTGTCCGGCGGCCAGCGCCAGCGCGTTGCCATCGGCCGCGCCATGGTGCGCGACCCCACGGTCTTTCTCTTCGACGAGCCGCTCTCCAATCTCGATGCGCAATTGCGCGCGCAGATGCGGCTGGAGATCAAGCGTCTGCATCAGCGGCTAGGCACCACCATCGTCTTCGTCACGCATGACCAGGTCGAGGCGATGACGCTCGCCGATCGCATCGTCGTGATGCGCGATGGCCGCATCCTCCAAGTCGGCGCGCCGATGGAGCTTTATGAGAAGCCCGCCGATGTCTTCACCGCACGCTTCATCGGCTCTCCGACCATGAACGTCCTGCCCGGCCGCGTGGTGACTGAGGCCGGCATCGCGACGCTTGCCCTGGGCGAAAAGCCGGTCGCATTGCCGACCACCGTCGGAACAGTGCCTGCAGATGTCCTCGTCGGTGTCAGGCCGCAGCAATTGCGCGTTCTGGCGGGCGATGAGCCGGCCGATCTCGTGCTGACCGGCAGCGTGGCGGTGATCGAGCCGCTCGGTTCCGAGACCTTTGTCCATGTCGAATTCGGTGGCGGGCTGATCCTGGCCTCGGCTCCCGCCAAGTCGCCGCCTGCTGTCGGCGCAGCCGTACGGCTCGGCGCGCCCGTGGCCGCCCTGACGCTGTTCGATGCCGCAAGCGAGCGCGCGCTATGAAGGGCGGGCGCAATCTCGTCCTCAGCATCGGCCGGCTCTATTGCGATCTCGTCTTCCGGGGGCTGGAGGCGCTGCCCAAGCTCGGCGAGGAGCGCTTCGCCAAGGAGGTTGCGGTCGTGCCCGGTGGCGGCGGCTTCATTACGGCGGCCCATCTGGCGTCGCTTGGCGAGCGCGCGGCTCTGCTCGCGCGCATCGGAACCGACCCCTTGTCCGAGGCCATCGCGCCGGCTCTGCAGCAGAGCGGCGTCGATCTGCGCTGGCTCGAGCGGGCGCCCGATGCCGGGCCGCAGCCCACGGTGGTGATGGTGCAAGCAGGCGAACGCGCCTTCCTGTCGCGCCGGGCCGGGAAGGCGCGCCCCGCCACCCTCGAAGCCGCCTTGGCGAATGCCGAGGCGCGCCATCTGCACATCGCCGAATTCGCGACGCTCGCCGAGAGTCCGGAACTGGTCTCGCTCGCCAAGCTCGCAGGCCTCACCGTCTCGCTTGATCCGAGCTGGGACGACGCCCTGATCCACGATCCCGATCTCGTCCTGCGCTCGACCGGCACCGATATCTTCCTGCCCAACGCCTCCGAGGCCCGGGCGATTGCCGGTTGCGAGGATCTCGACCAGGCGGGCCGCCGGCTCGCCCGTCATTTCCCCGTCGTCGTCATCAAGGATGGTGCGGCCGGTGCACGCCTGTTCCAGCGCGAGCAGAGCCTGAACCTGCCCGCGCCACAGGGCGGCCCGGTTCTCGATACGACCGGTGCGGGCGATGCCTTCAATGCCGGCTTCATCGCGGCCTGGATTGCGGGCCGTCCGCCGGGCCAGGCGCTTGCCGAGGGTATCGCCTGCGGGACGCTGTCGGTTCAGGGGGTGGGCGGCGCCGGTGTGCGGCTCGCTCGCGGCCGGGTCGCCGATATCAGCAAGACGCTGCTCGAGGAGCATGGTCGCATCGATGCCTGAAGCGCTTCTGACGAGAGAGGCCGCCGAGGCCGCCCTGGTCGCCGAAAGGCAGATCACGGGCAATGCCGTGGTGATGGCAGAGCTTGGCGAGCGCTTGCGCCGGCAAAGACCCGCCTTCGTCGCAAGCTGCGCACGCGGCTCGTCGGACCATGCCGCGACCTATGGCAAATACTTGATCGAGCGGACGCTGGGCTTGCCCGTGGCATCGCTCGGCCCGAGCTTGGCCTCGGTCTATGGCGGCAAGCTCGATCTCTCCGGCGCGTTGTTCATCGCCGTCTCGCAATCCGGCCATAGCCCCGACGCCTTGCGCTTGACCGAGGCTGCCAAGCGCGGCGGCGCGCTGGTGGTCGGCTTCGTCAATGACGAGGCGTCGCCGCTGGCGGAGCTGGTCGACGTGCTGGTTCCGTTGCGGGCGGGGCCGGAGAAAAGCGTCGCGGCGACGAAGAGCTTCCTCGCCACCTGCATCGCCTTCCTTCATCTCACGGCGGCCTGGAGCCAGGACGAGGCGCTCGTTTCTGCCTTGGAGCAAGCGCCGCGGCGGCTCACCGAGGCGGGTGATTGCGACTGGTCGCCCATGTTCGCGAGGCTGAAGGATGCCACCAGCCTCTATGTGATCGGCCGTGGCCTCGGTCTCGGCATCGCGCAGGAAATGGCGCTGAAGTTCAAGGAGACCTGCCGCATCCACGCCGAGGCCTTCAGCGCCGCCGAAGTGCTGCATGGACCCTTGGCGCTGGTCGGCCCCGGCTTCCCTGCGATCGTGCTCGATCCGGCCGATGAGGGGCGCGACAGCACCTTGTCCGTCGCGGCAGCGCTCGCGCGCTTCGGTGCCGAGATCGCCTATGCCGGGCAAGGCCCGGATGTCGGCGCGACCCTGCCGATGCCGCCTGCCGTCTCTGCCGCGCTCGCCCCGCTCGTCCAGGCGCGGGCTTTCTATGGCGGCATCGCCGCGCTTGCGATTGCGCGCGGGCTCGATCCCGACAATCCCCCGCATCTCAACAAGGTGACCCGGACGCTCTGAGCCGGATCGGTCGGACAAGGGACGGCTTCCGGTGCGCGCCGACAAAACCGTCCAATCACGGCCGGGTCATTCGCGTTAGCTCGGGACCATCTCGAATGATGGAACAGCGGCTGATGTCCTCAGGAATCCTTCTTCTCAACCGGGCTGGCGATGCGCCGCTCGCCACGCCCTTCCGGTCGGCCGCGCTGGGCGAGAACGACCCCTTCGGCGCCGGGCGCGACATCGCCTGGACGGGGCCCGACGCCATGTCTGCGGGCCGGGTGAATCTGGCGGGTACCTATGAGAGCGGGGCGTTTCCGCATACCGAATTCGTCGTGGTCGTCGCCGGCCATCTGCGTCTTGCCGAGCCCGGCAAGGTCGCCCTGGAGCTTTCGCCCGGCCGTGGCGCGGTGATCGCGCGCGGAACGGTGGTGAAGGCCGAGGCGGAACCTGGCACGCGCCTCGTCTTCTGCGCCGCGACCGGAGCGGGTTCGGCTGCGCCGGGTCTCCAGGAGATTTTGGCTGAGGCGCCGCTTTCGCCCTCCGCTGCGCCGCCTGCCGAGGCGCTGGTCGGACCGACGCCGCAATGCCGCAGCTTCAACGCCTTCACCGACGAGGCCACGCGCTTCCGGGCCGGCACTTGGGATTCGACGCCCTATCGCCGGATTTTGCGCCCGCACCGCCTCAACGAACTGATGCATGTGGTGACCGGCAGCATCGATCTGACCGGGCCGGATGGAACGATCACGCGCGTCGATCAAGGCGACAGCGTCTTCGTCGCCCATGGCGCGCCCTGCGCCTGGGACAGCAGCGTTCACGTCGCCAAGTTCTATGTCGTGCAGGAGGTCGCCGGCTGAGCGTCAGCGCTCGCGCCGCGGTCCCGACCCTGGAGTCCGTCATGTCCGACACTGTTCCTCAAGAGGCCCTGATCCTGCGCAAGGTTGCACTGGCCGATGCTGCCGCTTGTCAGGCGCTGTCGCGCGCCGTCGGCTGGCCGCATCGCGCCGAGGACTGGGAGATGTTGATCGATCTCGGCCATGGCGTCGTCGCGACCCTGGGCGAGGAGATCGTGGCGTCGGCGCTGTGGTGGCCCTATGGCGAAACCCATGCCACGCTCGGCTCGATCATCGTCTCGCCCGCGCATCAGGGCGGCGGCATCGGCAAGCGCCTGATGCGCGCGCTGCTCGAACAGACGCAGGGGCGCTCGCAGCTGCTCAACGCCACGGTGGCGGGCGAACCGCTCTATGCCAGGAACGGCTTCGTGCCCTGGGGCAGCGTGCATCAGCATCATGGCGAATCGCTCGCTGACGTCGCGCCGGTGCTGCAGCCTGGCGAGACACTCCGGCTTGGCGGCCCCGGCGATCTGCCGGTGCTGGAGCGCCTCGATGCGCAGGCGACTGGGCTGCCGCGCAAGCCGGCGCTCGAGGTGCTCCTTGCTTGCGGCGAATGCATCGTGCTGGAGCGGGATGGCGAACCTGTCGGCTTCAGTATCCTGCGCCGTTTCGGCCGGGGGCATGTCATCGGCCCGGTGGTCGCCGCCAATGGCGGCGATGCGCAAACCCTGATCGCGCATTGGCTCCATGAACGACGCGGTCAGTTCCTGCGGATCGATGTTCCCGCGGAAACCGGGCTGGAGGATTGGCTGACGCGGAACGGCCTGAAACCTGCAGGCCCTGTGACCGGGATGGTGCGCGGCGAAAAACCGGTTCCATCAGGGCCCGCGCGGCTCTACGCGGTGATCAACCAGGCACTCGGCTGAATCGCGGCACAGGCGGATATGATGGCGCTTCTCTCCAAATCCGACCAGCCGGACATCGTCGATGGCATGGTGGAATATGTCACCATGTCGGTGCTGGCGCTGCATCGCGACCTTGTGCCCTATATCGCCATGCAGCGAAGCCAGGGCTGGCAGCAGATGCGGATCCTGCCGGCTTCGAGCTGTCATGTCGGCGTTCTCGGGTTGGGTGTGCTTGGCCAGGCCGCTAGCCAAAAGCTCGCGGGCTTTGGCTTCCAGGTCGCGGGCTGGAGCGGCTCGCGGTACGAGATCGACGGCATCGCCTGTTCTGCCGGTCCCGACGAGATGGCGGAATTCCTCGCCCGCAGCGAGATCCTGGTGTGCCTGCCGCCGCCGGCCGGAGAGGCGCGGATCGGGCTCGATGCCACGCTTTTCGCGAAGCTGCCGCGCGGCGCAAAGCTGCTGAGCGCGGGTGGCCGCGATCATCTCGATCAGGATGCGCTGCTCGCCGCGCTCGACGACGGCCAGGTTTCAGCCGCTGTGCTCGATGTCTCCTCCGAGGCACAGCTTCCAAAGGGCCATGCGCTCTGGACCGATCCCCGCGTGCTGATCACCAGCCATATCGTCGGCATGATCTAGCTGGCAACATCGTGGTCCGCGCCTTGCGGCGCTATCGCGCCGGGGAACCGCTGCTCGGCTCAGCCGATTGCCCATCGTGCGATTGAGAGTGCTCGCAGCACGATCTGCTGTCGCCGCGAGCCAATAGCGCAGGGGATATCGCCGCAGCCTGTCACACCGTGCCGACAGCATGGCGGCTTGCCTCTAGCCTTGTGATGAAGCGGCGTCAGCGCCATGAGCGAGGAAAGCTGGTCCATGCAAGAGCCCGTTCTTGATTTCGGCGAGAAGCTCCCGCCCGGGATCAATCCCGGAATCCAGCGTGCGCTTGTCCATATCGAGCGGCATTTCACCGACAGCGTCTATCTCGAGGACCTCGCCGTTCTCGCAGGCCTGAGCGTCTGTCGCTTCGTCACGGTGTTTCGCCGGCAGGTCGGCCTGACGCCGCATCGCTTCATCTGTCACCGGCGCATTCGCCATGCCAAGGCGCTGCTGCGCGAGGGCGTGCCGATGGCGCAGGCCGCGTCCGAGGCCGGCTTCTTCGACCAGAGCCATCTCTCGCGCCATTTCAAGAGCATCTGTGGCGTGACGCCCGGACGCTATCTGCGTGATCTGGCGCAGCCCGAGAGGCCTCGGGCGGCCCGCGCCGGCTACATCCAGGCCGTCGCGGTCTGACGCGCCCGATCTTTCCATCTCCAGAGCATCCACTCACCAAGGCCTATGTCCATGACCGTCAATTCGCTCGAAGCTCTCGACCGCATGCATTGGGTCCACCCGGTGGCGAACTGGGCCGGTCATGAGAAGCGCGGCGTCACCATCATGAAGTCGGCGAAGGGCGCCTTCATCACCGATGCGGACGGGCATGAATTGATCGACGGCTTCGCCGGCCTCTGGTGCGTCAATGTCGGCTATGGGCATGAGAGCATCGTCGAGGCAGCCGCGGCGCAGATGCGTGAACTGCCTTATGCGACCGGCTATTTCAGCTTCGGCAGCGAGCCGACGATCCTGCTCGCGGCGAAGCTCGCCGAGATCACGCCCGGCGACCTCAACCACATCTATTTCTCGCTTGGCGGGTCGGACGCGATCGATGCCGCGCTGCGTCTCATTCAATTCTACTATAATGTCACCGGCCGGCCGACGAAAAAGGCGATCCTCTCGCTGGAACGCGGCTATCACGGCTCGAGTTCGACGGGCGCCGGCGTCACCGCACTACCGGCCTTCCATGCGAATTTCGACTTCCCGGCCCATGTCCGGCACTACGTTGCCGCTCCTTATTCCTATCGCAACCCGACCGGTTCCGACGATGCGGCGGTGATCGCAGCCAGCGTCGCTTCGCTTCGCGCCAAGGTCGAGGAGCTCGGAGCAGACAATGTCGCGGCCTTCTTCTGCGAGCCGGTCGTAGGCTCCGGCGGCGTCATCGTGCCGCCGAAGGGTTGGCTCAAGGCGATGCGCGACACCGCGGCCGAACTCGACATCCTTTTCCTGGCCGACGAGGTCATCACCGGTTTTGGCCGCACCGGTCCGATGTTCGCCTGCGAGGGCGAGGGTGTGGTGCCGGACATGATGACGATGGCCAAGGGCTTGACCTCGGGCTATGCGCCGCTGGGTGCGCTCGCGATCGGCGAAAAGGTTTACAACGGCATCAAGGATAATGCTCCGGACGGTGGGCCGGTCGGCCATGGCCAGACCTATTCCGGGCATCCCGTTTCGGCCGCCGTCGCGCTTGAGGTGCTGCGGCTCTATGACGAGGGCGGCATCCTCGCCAATGGCCAGCGCGTCGGCGCTTATTTCGAAAAGAAGCTGGCGACGCTCGCCGACCATCCCCTCGTCGGCGAGGTCCGGGCGCGCGGCCTGCTCGCCGGTATCGAGCTCGTTGCAGACAAGGCGAGCAAGGAGAAATTCTCCCGCGCGGCCAGGCTGCCGGAGCATCTCTTTGCGCGTGGTTACGCCAATGGCGTGATCTTTCGGGCCTTCGGCGACGACATCATCGGGCTCGCTCCGCCGCTATGCTGCAGCGAGAGCGAGATCGACCTGATCGTCACGCGCCTGCGCCAGACGCTCGACGACATGCTCGCCATTCCAGAGGTCAAGGCGGAGCTGCGCTGAGTGCGGCGATGCCGGCATGATCCTCGCTTTGCCGAGGCCAGCCGAACCGTCTACGCTCTCCCGGCCGGCGAGACGAGACCGTCCGGCTTGAGGAGCGTGATGGTGAGGCTTTCGTCGTGACACCGGGCGTGCGGCTCGACCGCATCGACATGAAGATTCTGGTCGAACTCCAGAACAATGGCCGGATGACCAACGTCACCCTGGCCGATGCTGTGGGCTTGTCGCCAAGCCCCTGCCTGTTGCGGGTGAAGCGGCTGGAGCAGGCGGGTTTCATTTCCGGCTATGGCGCGACGATCAACCTGCAGAAACTCGGCGAGACCATCACGGTCTTCACCGAGATCACGCTGGCCGACCATACCAAGGAGTATTTCATCCGCTTCGAGACCGCGCTGCGGCGGGTCGACGAGGTGGTGGAATGCCATCTGGTCAGCGGCGGCTACGACTATCTGGTCAAGTTCGTGACGCGCGGGCTGACACACTACCAGTCACTGATCGAGACGCTGCTCGAACGTAATCTCGGCATCTCGAAATATTTCAGCTACATCGTCATCAAGACGCCGATCCAGAAATCGGGTTATCCGCTGCCGGTGCTGTTCGAGATCTGATCACGTCGCATGCGGATGGTTCGGCCCCGATGCGAAAAACGTGACCGATTCCAAGAGTTGAGAGCACTGCTCCTGCAAGAAAACAGGGAGCCATTTTTTCGCGCGATGCTCTGACCGCCTCGCGAGGTCAACCCAAGGCCTGGTTGACCAGTCCGAAGGTGCGCGCGGCGCCCTGCGCACCGTGACTGCGGCCCCGAATCATCGTCGTCACGCTGTCGAAGATCGTCATGCCGCAGGCTTCGAGGAAGCCGCCGAACAGGCCTTGCTCCTGGGCCGTGTCGACGCGCAGGAAGGCACCTTCATGCGCGGCCACATGCGGCCTCGTCAGCGCGATCGCCATCGCGTCATCCTCGGCGACGATCGGCCCCACGACATGGCCGCGGCCGAAGCGCCGGCACAGCGCGAAGCCGACCGCTTCGCCATTGCGCTCGACGATCGTCCCGGCCGACTGCGTCATCAAGGCCGCGATCACCCGCGCCCGATCCGCGCCATAGGCCATGCCGTCGAGGCGGGTTATGGCTTCGCGGTCATCTGCGACGACGCTGCGCACGGCAATCTCGTCCCCGGTCGGGGGCTCTGAAAGCTGGGCTCGACCCTGATGCTGGAAGATGCGCCCGACCGGTTCGAAGCCGAGCGAGCGATAGAGCCGATAGCCGGCCTTCGTCGAATTGAGGCGCAGATCACGCGCGCCGGACTGTTCGAAGATCGTGTCCATCAGGCGCCGCCCGGCGCCTTGCGCCTGCAGCCTGGGCGAGGTGATGACCATGCCGCAGGTGGCGAAATGCTCGCCGAAGGGCCACCACATCGCCGAGCCGAGCGCGCGCCCGATCGCGTCGCAGGCGACGAAGCCGTGCCCGACCTCCAGCACCAGCCGCCAATCCTCGGGGCGGTGCGGCCAGCCGACGCCGATCGAAAGCTGATGCGCCTGCACCAGATCGGCCTCGGTCATCACCCGGATATCGATGTCGTAGTCGAGCTTGCGCTTGGCCGTTCTGTAAACCACCGCTGCGGGCCTCGTGCGAAATGGAACGCAAGTATAGGTCCGTCCGAAGCATTCGAGAATAGTAAAATTCATACAATACAGAGGCTTAACTTGGTGCAAGCTGAGGTGGCGGGGCTGGATCTGATCCAGGGTCGACATTTGCCCTGAATTGGCTCGATACGCCTCACGGACCCTGATAGCTCATGCCGACGCGCGGACCCGTATGCTCATGAAACTGGAACCCTATTGGCTCGATTCGGCGCCGCGTTTCGAGGCGGATACGGCTGGACCGCTCGCCGGCAAGGTCGATGTCGCCATCGTCGGCGGCGGCTTCACCGGCCTGTCGGCGGCGCTGGCGCTGGCGAAATCCGGCGCGAACGTAGCTGTCTTGGAAGCAGGCCGCGTCATCGGCGAGGCGTCGGGCCGCAATGGCGGGCATTGCAATAACGGTACGGCGCATGACCTTGCAGGCCTGGCCGCGAGCCTCGGGCTTGAACGTGCGAGCGCGCTCTACCGCGCCTTCGACACCGCCGTCGATCAGGTCGAGGCGCTGGTCGCGGAGGAGGCGATCGCTTGCGATTTCCGCCGCACCGGCAAGATCAAGCTTGCCGCCAAGCCCGAGCATTTCGCCAAGCTCGAAAAAAGCGCCGAATTGCTGCAGCGTACGGTCGAACCCGATCTCGTCATCGTGCGGCCGGAAGAGACCAGGACCGAGATCGGCTCGGATGGCTTCCATGGCGGCCTCGTCTTCCCGCGCGGCGCCCATATGCATATGGGCCGCTTCGGTGCGGGCCTTGCGAATGCGGCGGCGCGGCGCGGCGCCGCCATCTTCGAGAATGCCCGCGTCACCGGCCTTCACCGCTTGAACGGCAGCGCGCATCGGGTCGTGACGACGCGCGGCGAGATCGAGGCCGGGCAGGTCCTGCTGGCGACCGGCGCCTCCCGCGAGGGCCCTTTCGCCTGGCTGCGGCGGCGCATCGTTCCGGTTGGCAGCTTCATCATCGCGACCGAGCCGCTCTCGGACAATCTCGCAGCCTCGATCATGCCGACGCGGCGCACTGCGACGACGACCAAGAATATCGGCAACTATTTCCGCCTGACGCCCGACAACCGGTTGATCTTCGGCGGGCGGGCGCGCTTTGCGCTGTCGAGCCCGAAATCGGATGCCAAGAGCGGCGCGATCCTGCAGGCGCGGATGCTGGAGCTTTTCCCGCAGCTCGCCGGCACGCGCATCGATTATTGCTGGGGCGGGCTGGTCGACATGACCTCGGACCGCCTGCCGCGCGCCGGCGAGCGCGACGGCCTGTTCTACGCGCTGGGCTATAGCGGCCATGGCACGCAGATGTCGGTGCATATGGGGCAGATCATGGCGCGCGTCATGGGAGGCGACGCCAAGGCGAACCCGCTGGCCGGGCTCGACTGGCCGGCCGTGCCTGGTCATTTCGGCCCGCCCTGGTTCCTGCCCTTCGTGGGAGCCTATTACCGCTATCAGGATTGGCGGCACTGAGCCTGTCCCGAAGCGCTACTCCGGCGGCCGCCTGACGCAGCTTTCTGCGCTTCCGGTGCTCACGGACAAGAAGTCCGCTGCGCTCCGGTTCTCAAAATCCGCGCCAGCCGACTCACCGGAGCGCGTTTCGAAACAGCCTCTATGGGTCGAGCGTCCCGTGCTTGTTACGCCGCCTTCTTCTGACCGCTCATCGCCAGCAGGACGAGCACGAAGGAGGCGGCCGTCAGCAGGGTCGAGATCGAGGCGATGGTCGGGTCGATCTCGTCGCGCAGCGCGGTGAACATCCGCCGCGTCAGCGTCTGATACTGCCCGCCCGAGACGAAGAGCGAGATGATCGTCTCATCGATCGCCGAGATGAAGGCGAAGATGCCGCCGGCGAAGACGCTGGCCTTGATCTGCGGCAGCGTCACCGTCAGGAAGGCGCGCAGGCGGTTCATGCCGAGGCTGCGCGCCACCATCTCCTGCGCCGGATCAAAGCTCTGCAGGCCGGCGACGACCGAGGTGATGACATAGGGCAGGCCGAGCATGACATTGGCGAGAACGAGCCCGGGCAGCGTCGCGATCAGGCCGACCTTCGCATAGACGAAGAAGATGCCGATCGCGATGATGATGATCGGCACGATCAACGGCAGCATCAGCACCATGTGGAGCGAGCGCATCAGCCGGCTTTGTGAATTGCTGATGGCATAGGCGGCGGCTACGCCCAGCGGCGTCGCGAGTGCGACCGTCAGCGCCGCGATCGTCAGGCTCACCTTGGTCGCCTGCATCCAGGCCGGGTTGCCGAAATACTCCTCATACCAGCGCAGCGAGAAGGACGGCGGCGGGAAGGTCAGGAAGCGCGTGCCGGAGAA
>NZ_PQFZ01000024.1 GCF_002917105.1 Allobosea psychrotolerans | reverse complement strand
CCTCCTGCCAGCTTGGCGCGGCGAAACGTTCGAGGATCTGATCCGTCGTGTCCTGACACGAGATCGTACCGTCGAAATCGACGATGGCCTGCCATGCCGAATACGGGGCGGGTTTGTCTTTGCGGATCATCAGGAGCTCACTGTCGGAAGCGCGACGGACGGAACGGCGACGATCAGCGAAGCGTTGACGCCGCCGAAGGCGAAGCTGTTGCTCAGGCCGATCGGTCCGGCGATGGGCTGGTTGGAAGCGCTGACGGACAGCCGAAAATCCCCCGGTGCCTCGTCGAAACCCAATGTTCCCGGTGCGAGGCCCTGCTGCAGGGCGATCACGGTGGCGGCGAGCTCGATCGCCCCGGAGGCGCCGAGCGTATGGCCGTGGATCGGCTTCGTCGCGGAGAGTGGAACGCGGGAGACAAGCGGTCCGAAGACGCTTTCCAGCGCCTCGGCTTCGGCGGCGTCGTTGAGACGCGTCCCAGTCCCGTGCGCGTTGACGTGGTTGATCTCCCGCGGTGACAGCCCGGCGTCTGCGAGCGCGGCATGCATTGCGGCGGCTGCACCGGCCGGATCGGGGCGGATGATGTCGCCAGCATCGGCGGCCGTGCCGTAGCCCAGCAGGTGGGCGACGAGCGGCGCACCGCGCCGGCCGGCGGCCTCCTCGCTTTCCAGAACGAAGACAGCCGCACCTTCGCCAAGCACCATTCCGTCGCGCCGGGCCGAAAAAGGACGGCAATGCGTCGATGTCAGCACGCGCATAGCCTGCCAGCTCTGAAGCGCGGCCGGTGTCAAGGAGGCCTCCGCGCCGCCGACGAGAACGCGGTCAGCGAGACCCGAACGGATGAGCCCCATGCCCAGTCCTATGGCCTGGGTGCTCGAGGCGCAGGCGCTCGCGATGGCGAGCACCGTGCCGCGGCAGCCCCAGCGGCGGCTGAGGAGCGCCGCCGCCGCATTCGCCATCAACCGGGGAATGGTGAGCGGATCGGGCCGGCGGTTTTCGACATAGAGACCATAATGACTGTCGTCGATCGCGGTTGCGCCGCCAATGCCGCTGCCGATCAGCACCGATGTCCGACCGTTTGCGAGATCGTCTTCGTCGAGCCGCGCGGCCGCGATCGCCTCTTCGGCTGCCAGCAGCGCCAGCACGCTGAAGCGGTCATAGGCACGGCCATGGCCCGCCATCTCCGCGGCCCGAGCGGGGAGCTCGGCGATCTGGGCCGCCCGGAAGGCGCGATGCCCGAAGGAGCGCGGCAAAGCGACGTCACCGACGGCGCTGTGTCCTTCGAACAGGGACCGTGCGAAGCTCTGCCTGTCAGCGCCTGCGGCCGAAACGATGCCGAAGCCAGTGATCGCGACAGCTGTCATCGCTGGGCCGTGTGCGAGGCGTGCTTCACGGCCTCGGCGAGAAGCGCGACGAGTTCGCCGAGATTCAGGGCTTCGCCGAGCCGCAGGTCGCTTCCGATCTCGATGTCGAAGCTGTCCTCGATACCGTTGATGACCATGACGGCCTCAAGCGAATCGAAGTTCAGCTCATCGAGCGTGACGTCAGGCCTCATCAGGGCGCGATCCAGCATGCCTTCCTTGACGATCACGTCGACGATGCGCGAGGCGAGTTCGTGATCGACCGAATCCGGCCAGGTGTGTTCGGATACGCTGGTTGACAAGGGGAATCTCCAATCGATCGTCTGTGGCGGCGGGATCGATGTCGCGGCCGGATTACGCGGGCATTACGTGCCCCGTCGTCGAACTTCCTTCAGGGATTGCGGAAGCGCACATAGACACGCTGCCCGATCAGGAATGCTTCGGGCGCGTCGATCCGCAGGATGGTCTCGGCTACGCGCACATCGGCGCGCTCGGTCGCGCTCTCGCCCGAGCGGCGGTTGTCGAGGAAGGCGCTGACCCTGATGACCTTGCCCGGCGAGCTTGTCCGCTCGTCACTCTCGGAGACGATCTCCGCGGTCATGCCCGGCTTGACCTGCCGCACGAAATTCTCCTGGATTTCGGCGCGCACCACGAGCGGCGCGTCGGGAATGACGACGAACATCTCCGTCAACGCGGCTGCGGAAACGACGTCTCCCGGCTTGACCGAGCGGCGCGCGACGCGCCCCGGCAGGGCGGCTCGAACCTGCCTCCGTTCGAGTTCATAGAGTCCGCCGTCACGCTTGGCGGCAGCTAGTGCCACCGCAGCCTCGGCGCTTCGAAGCTCGCCGGTCAGCGTCGCCATGGCCGCTTCCGCCTCGTCAAGCGCCTGAGGCGAGACAGCCTGCTCCTTCGCCGCCCGACGTATGCGCTCGAGAAGCCGCGCCTGCACGACGCGTCTGGTCTCCAGCGCCGCTTGGCGCGCCGCGGCTTCCTTGAGACCGGCCTCGGCAGCCGCCGCGACAAACTCTGCGTCGCGCGAGGCAAGCTTCGCCAGCACGTCGCCTGCCTCGACGTGCTGGCCTTCGACGGCCAGCACCTCCTGTATCAGGCCATCGCGCGTCGCCAGGATGCGGGACAGCCCGCCCTCGACCTCGATGCGGCCACGCGCTGCGGCAACGATAGGCGAGCCGCCATCCTGCGGGTCGGCGTCTGCTTGGCTGCTATCGGTCAGCATCAGGATGCCTGCAGCCGTGGCAAAGGACAGCACGAGGGCCACGGATGCCGCGGCGGCGAAACGTGAGAGCTTCATCGAGAGGTCCCCATCATATTGGAACTGGAATGGTCGCGGCTGTCGCGATGCAGACGACCGTCCTCCATTTCGAGGACGCGATCGGCACGTGCGATCAGGCGCGGATCATGGGAGACGCAGACGACGATGGCGCCGCTGCGATGGGCGATTTCGCGCAGCAGAGCGGTCACGATGGCGCCGTTCACGCTGTCGAGGGCGCTGGTGGGCTCGTCTGCGAATAGAAGCCGCGGGTGCTTGACGATGGCGCGCGCGATGGCGACGCGCTGCTTCTCGCCGCCGGAGAGTTCTGCCGGGCGCAGATGGCGCCGCTGGCCGAGGCCGACGAGTTCGAGGGCCTCGCGGGCGCTGCGCGCCGCCAGCGCCTGCGATACGCCCTGATAATCGAGCACGATCTGGACCTGCTCCAGGGCATCGAGCGCGGGAAACAGGTTGAAACCCTGGAAGACGAAGCCGCACTGCGCCAGCCGGAACGCATCGCGGGCCGCGTCGTCGAGCGCCCCGAGATCAACGCCGAGTGCGTGGACGTGGCCGCGATCCGGGCGCGACAATCCGCTCATCAGCGAGAGCAGCGTGCTCTTGCCGCAGCCGGAGGGCCCGCTGATCAGGGAAAGCTCGCCCGGATGGAGCGTCAGCGAGACGTCGCGCAGGGCCTCTGTCCTGATGTTCTGCACGACATAGGATTTGGTGACTGCTCTGACGCCGAGGGACGGGACCTTGGTCATCTCAGCAGAGCCGCGGGGTCGGCATGGCGTAGCCGCCGCAATGCCAGTAGTCCTGCGAGCAGCGCGACCGCCAGGACGAGTGCGCCCGACAGGGCCATGATGCCGGGCCCCAGCGCGAACGGGATCCCGTTCAGCCGCGCGAGCACGGCTGCGAGAAGGCTGCCCGCGAGACCCAGGGCGAGACCGATCGCCCCAACCCAACCGGCCTGCTCCACCACGATACGGCGCAGCTTCGGGAAGGGGACACCGATTGCCCTCAGCGTGGCGTATTGCGGCGTCGAGGCCGCAACGGCCGCCATCAGTGTCTGGCTGGTGATCAGCGTGCCGACCAGGAGGGCCACCGCCGTGGCGAAAATGAAGCCCACCCCGGCGCCGGATTCGAGCAGCCAGTAGCGAACGGAGCGTCCAGCCAGATCGGCCGCGGTCCAGATCTCGAAACGGCTTCTGGTTTCCGGCCGGGAGAATCGGGCGCGCACAGCCTTCGCCGCTTGGGAAGAATGCAGGCTGGCCAGGTAGTAGGTCACGTTGTCCGAAGCCGCCAGGGAGCGGTCTATGGCTCGCGCTGTGGCGAGCGATACGACGACGTTCACCCCGCCCATCGCGCGCATGCCACTGGTCGTCCCGACGACGCGTACACGTCGACCGTTGATCTCGGCGGTTCCGCCGATTTCGGTCGCGAGCTTGTCGAGGTCCCCGTCGTCGACGAGCGCGGTGGCCGGCTCGTCCAGCAGCGCACGCTCGGCGGGCAGCACCGCCCTGGCGAGCCCGAGCGCGTCACGGCGGGTTTCGATGCCGATCAGCGTCACGCTGATCCCGCCACCGCGTGGCCCACGCCAGTCGCCGGAGCCCAGGAGCAGCGGCTCGACACGTGCCACGCGCGAATCGACCAGCAACTCGCTGGAAACGCCGATGTCGATGCTGCGGCCGAGATCGGCGCTTTGCGTGCCCGGAAAGCCGACCCAGAGATCGGCGCGCGATTGCGTGACCGACAGGGCGTTGGTGCCGACGATACCCAGCAGCAGCGCCCCCTGGACGATGATGAGGACGCCGGAGAAACCCACCGACATGATCGCCGGCAGGAAGCGTCGCCATTCATGGATAAGGGTCTTGCGGGCAAGCGCGACCGCCATCAGCCGCCTGCCTCGCGCTGCTCTGGCACGGCCGCCGCGGCGCCCAGCGCCTTGTAGAGCGCGACGAGGGCCAGCGCCTCCATCTCCTTTGCAACCGCCAGGCGCCGCCGGGTCAGGAGGAGGCTGGCATCGGATTCCGCCAGCCGTGTCGCCTCGGCTAATCCTTCCCGGCGCAGCACACGAATGCGCCGCTCGCCGCGCTGTTCCGCTTCGACCGTCGCACCCAGGCGCAACGCGCCTTCGCGGGCCGCGCGCCAGTTGGCAAGCGTCACTGAGGCCTCCTGATAGGCGGTCAGCACGTTCTGTCGGTAAGCGGCAAGCGCTTCATCAAGCAGAGCGCGGCGCGCGTGCAACGCGGCTGCCCGTCGGCCATAGTCGAACAGCGGAATCTGGATCGAGGGCCCCCCGGCGATGCCGAAGGGGGAGGCGATCGACGGGCCGCCAATCCCAATAGTGCCGCCAAGCCGCAACCGCGGATAGAGATCGGCCTTCGCGATGCCGATCTCGGCGGCCGCCTTCAAGACGCGTTGCTCGGCCGCTCGCACGTCCGGCCGCGCCCGCAACAGCTCGGCAGGGCGACCCGCCATGGGCGTATCCCGCGAAATTGGTTGAGATCCCGGCGTGAACAAGGCCGCATCGGGCGCGGAGGAGCCCAGCAGCATCGCTATCTGCTGGCGCATGGCCGTTGCGCGGGCCTCAAGCCGAGCGAGTTCAGCACGCGCTTCATCGAGGGACGCGGCGCTGTCGGCTTCTTCGCCGGAGGCGGCCATGCCTGTCCTCGACCGGCTTCGGGCGAACTGGGCCCGCCGCTCCTGAGCAGCGACGAGAGCAACCGTCAGCTCTCTTTGTCGTTGAATCGAGCGCAGACTGATATAGGCCGCAGCGACCTCGGCGGTGACGGTGATCCGGACCGCATCGAGCTCGTCGCCCACGATCGCTAGCGAGGCGGCAGCGACCTTGTTCGTGCTTGCGGCAAGGCCGAAAAGGCCGGCGTCCCAACTCGTGTCGAAGCCGGCCATGAGCGGGCGGCGAAGCGGATCCTCGATCTGCTCGCGCGATGTCCCCGTGACGGCCTGCCCGCTTCCGCCGACGGTCGGGAGGAAAAGGGATGGTGCAGCCTCGGCTTGACTACGCCCGGCCGCAAGACGCGCGCTCGCCTGCGCGATCGACAGGTTTTGGCGCCGCGCCTGCTCCACGAGGCGTTCCAGAACGGGGTCGTGGAAGCGGCGCCACCAGCCGCCCAGGTCGCGGCGCGGGCCTGGAGTGGTCTCCTGAGCGTAGATCCCGGGCAGGTTCGGCGCCTCGGCGACCATCGGCTCCATCATCGAGCAGCCCGACAGCGCGAACCCCATCACGCCTGCCAATGCGAGGCGACGGCTTACGCTTTCGCTTTGCCGCGCCGGGCTATCAGGCGAGGGGGCGACCGGCGCGGCACGGCGGGAGAGGACATGTGAAGAGCGCTGGGGCATCATCCGTTAAGTCGATTGAGGGCCAGACATCCGCGCAAGCGACATAGCCTCGGCTTCGGGGTCGGCAGACCACGTCGCTGGGACTGAGGATGCAGGCGGCAGTTGGTCCAGAGAGCGGAAGCCCTTCTGGGCGTGGCGGCATCATGCCGCGAGCGATTACGCCAACATTACGCGATGTGTTGCTCTCCAGCGGAAACCGTCGCCCCCGCGGAGTAGCCGGGATGCCGCTCAATCCCGACGATGCATCCGCGCGACATGTGGATGACGCAGTCTGCCGCATCGAAATAGCGGTCGTCATGGGAGACCGCGATCACGGTCTTGCCGGCATTGCGCAGTTCGGGCAGCAACTGGCGATAGAACAGCTTCCGAAAATCCGGATCCTGATCCGCCGCCCATTCGTCGAACATCAGGATCGGACGATCTTCAAGCACGGCATGAATAAAGGCGAGCCGCTTGCGCTGGCCCGTCGACAGATCGGTCGTCGAGAAGCGGCCTTGTTGGAAATCCAGTACCTTCGCGAGATCGAGGCGCTGGAGCCACGCGTTCACCCGCGCTTCCCCGCCGGGGCACGCCAAGAGGTCTTCGAACAGGTGATAATCGGCAAAGACACCCGAAAACAGCTGCCGGTAGCCGTCGAGCTCAGCGCGGGAAACGAGCTGGCCATCCAGAAGCACGGCGCCGGAACGCGGCTGATAAAGGCCCAGCAGGATCTTGATCAGTGTCGTCTTGCCGCTGCCGTTGCCTCCGACGATGAAAGTGACCTCGCCGCGCCTGATCTCCAGATGCGCAATATCGAGCGAGAAGGCATCCTCCTGCTCCGTGTCGGAGAACCCGTGACGCAAACCTGCCAGTGCGAGGGCGTGGCGGAAGCGCAGGCTCGCGCGTGGACCATCGACGTGCGCTTCGCCCTCGGCGAGGGTCGCCGTCAGCGCGCTGATGCGGCGGAAGGCGATCTGCGCCTGGCTGAAGACCGGGAGCGCGCTCGCCAGCTCCTCGATCGGCCCCTTTGCGAAGAGCATGACGATGATGAAGCCGGTGATCGCCTCGTTCTCGATGCCGAGATAGGGCCGAAGCGCCAGGACGGCGCCGACGAAGACGAAGATGAGAGCAATGCTGATCGTATCGACTGCCCAGAAGATCGCAAAGGCACGGCCGTTGAGTGCTGCGATGCGGTTCGTGAGGTCACAGATGCCGTTTTTCTCGACGTTCAGGCGGCGCGCCCGGTTAAGGCGCAGCTCCTTGGCCCCCTCGATGATCGCGCGATACTGCTTCTGAAGCTGGTCTTCCAGGTCACGCGCCTTGTCGAACCGGGCAAGCCAGTGGCTCATCGCGGCATTGTTGAGCGCGCCGCCCACCAGCACGAGGAGCAAGGCGAAGCAGACCATCGGTACAGAAAGCAGGAAGAGATAGACGAGGCAACCGAGCACGATCGCGAGCGCCGTGGTGTATCCGGCGAAATGGTTGCCGAGTTCGGCGATCTTCTCGACGTCACCGTTCAAAACCGCCAACAGGCGAGGGCTCTTCATCTGTTCGATCTGGGAGAGAGGCGCGCGCAGGATGCGCGCGGAGACATCCTGCCTCAGCCGAGCGACGATCCGCTGGCCGAGCAGGCTGTTGCCGATACCGGCGATCAACTGTCCTCCAAGGCTCAGCGCGCACAGCCCAGCCAGACCGACGAGGGCACCGGCCGAGGTCGCCGAGACGAGCGCGCCGTTGATGATCGACAGAGCCCACGCCATCGCAAGTCCCCCGAGGCCACCTGCGGCAGTGGCCAGGAAGATGGTCCTCCAGAATGGACGGAGCAGCCGGATCACTTCGCCGAGGAGGCGTGGGGTGGAGCTCGCAGCGGACGGCTGGTGGATCTGGTCGCAATGCGCGGACATGGGGTGTCGCTTATCCTCGGAAAGGGGCGGGTTTGCCGGCCACGTCCGTGTCGAACCGCCGATGGCGCCGCCATCGGCCGGGAGAAGTCGCAAATCGGCGGCCTGAGGTATCAATCGTCCCAATCGTCGTCGGGATCGTCGCCCCAGACGTCGGAGTGATAGACTTCGATGCGCGCACGCGGTGGCGGATAGGCATGCCAGGCCGGCGGGGCTCGGTAGGAATAGAGCGGCGGAGCGGCGAACGCCGATCCCGCGAGCGCTCCGACGGTCGCGCCGGCGAGTGCGCCTGCAAACAGGTTGTCGCGGCGCGTCCAGGCTTGGGCGCCCGATGATACGAAAAGGCTCGCGGCAACGATCGAGCCGATGACGGTCTTGATGGCAATGCGCATGGTGGTTCCTGGTGCGTGAATGACTTGCGCCATTTTCGACCTCAGGATTACCGTCACATTACGTGCGCCACCGGCATCACTTGGAAAAGTTCAGAGTTGCGGTGGTGCCGCCACCTGGCGTCTCGTTGATCGAGAGACTCGCGCCATGAAGCGCCGCAACCTGCGCGACTATGGCCAGCCCGAGCCCGGTGCCTGAGCCGTCCTGCTTGCCGCGTGCAAAGGGCTCGATGACCGCATTGCCGTCATAGGCCACGCCGAGCCCGGGGCCGAAGTCGATCACCGAGACTCGGCCGGGCGCTTCGACCTCGACGACCACCTGACCGCCAGCCCCGCCGTGTTGTATCGCGTTGCGAATGAGGTTGGACAGGCCGGTGATGATCGCCTGGGCCGAGCCGGAGATCATTACCGGCATATCGCCGCGGAATTCGATGTCCACGCCACTGGCCAAAGCGGTCGGCACTTCGCGGGCGGTCGCATCGCGGGCCGTCGTGACGAGATCGATACGGTTCATCTCGGTCGGCTGGGAGGTCAGGCGAGCGAGCTGCAAGAGCATGGTCACAGTGCCCGACAGCGATTGCAGCTCGCCGACGAGCTCCGCCTTCATCTTGTGATCTTCCACTCGCTCAAGCCGAGTGCGCAGGCGTGTCAGGGGGGTGCGTAGCTCATGCGCCGCGTTCGAGAGGAAGCGCCTCTGCTCGGCGGTTGCAGTTTCGATTCGATCAAGCGCGCGATTGAATGCGACAGCCAGAGGTCGCAGCTCGGCCGGTTGGCCCTTGACCGGCAACCGCGCGCCCTCCTTCGAGCCGATCTCCTCGGCGGCGGCAGCGGCGCGCCGAACGGGCCTGACGATCAGGGCCGGAACCACCAGGATGGTCGTGAGAATGATGATCGTGAGGACCGCAGCCAGCAGAGTCGAAGTCATGTCAGGCTCCCTTAGAAGCGAGAACACGACCTCCGCACTCGTGTAGATCGCTCCGCCGAGCTCGATGAGGACATCGGATTCCGCACCACTGCGGGCCGAGAGCTCCAGGCGCAGTTCGTCACCGCGCACACCATATGCCGAGCGGATCTGGGGCGGATCCCACACGCCCTTGCCCGCCAGCACGCGAGCGGGCACCTCGCCATAAGAAACGCTGCCCTGAGGCGTGCTCACGACATACCAGAGCTGGGGAAACTGACGCTGGAACGTCAGCAACCGCCCGGTCGGCTTGATATGCGGGCGCCTGGCATCGTCGTTTTCGACGGAGCGCTTGATCTCGGTGGCGATGTCGAACTGGGCGACACTGCCATCGTCGCCATAGAATGCGATGAAACCGACGAAGAGGCAAAACAGAAGTGCCGAAATCACGCCGCCGAGCAGCAGGGCCGCGGAAGCGGCGATCGATCGGCTCTTCAGCTTCATGCCAAATCCGCCATCAGATAACCAATCCCGCGCAACGGCCTGATTTCGGCCTGGCAGCCATGCTCGCGCAAGCGCTTGCGCAGGCGCGACAAATGGGCATCGATCGCATTCGACTGAATCTCGTCGTCGAAGCCGTAGACTGCATTTTCAAGATTCTCGCGGAGGACGACCTGTCCCGCCCGTCGCATCAGCGCTTCGAGCAAGGCGAGCTCCCTGCGCGGCAGGATCAGGGGCTGGTCGTCGATATAGGCGGCTCTGGCGAATGTATCGAAACGGAGATTGGCGACGCTCGAAATGCCCTTCTGATCGAGCTGGTTTCGCCGGAGCACGGCCTTGGCCCGCGCGATCAGCTCGACGGGTTCGAAGGGTTTCGCCAGATAGTCGTCGGCACCCGCGTCCAACGCCTTGGCGATGTCGTTGGGGTCGTCGAGCGCGGTCAGCACCAGAATGCTCGGCCTAGGGCTGAGCCTACGCATGGTCGATATCAGTTCGACCGCATCCCCGTCGGGCAGGCGCCGATCCATCACGACGAGGTCTAAAGGCCGCACCCGCAAAGCGGCGCGCGCCTCGTCGAGCGTCACGACGAGATCGGCTCCACCCAGCGCTTTCTCCAGCGCGTCCCGCAGCCACGGGCCGAGGTCGGCATCATCCTCGATCACAAGCAGGCGCACTGGCGAACATCCCTTCTGTATGCGTCGCTTCTTCGCGCAAATCCTTACATGAAGATTACGCGGCGGCCCCGGGCAATCTGACGAGCCGGCGCCGGCCTTGTTCTCGCCGGATGGCGTAATGTTCACGTAACGGCGGATTGCTTGATGGGAGGGACGAGCGGCTCGGGCGCGGGCTGTCCTCGATCGTCTCTATCGCCAAGGAACCAGGCTTTGTTCATTCGGGAAAACCAGCGGCTCCCGCTCCCGTTGCGGATTTTTGCAGCGGTGAGCGTCTTGTTCGCTTGTTTTGTCGGGCCTCTGCTCCTTGTCGCGCTTTTTCACAGGCGCTGAAGCGACTTTGGCCGCGGGCATGCGATCTGACGCGCCATGCAGCGAATAAGGCGTTGTCGCATGCAATCGCGCGGTCTGGGAAACGGCCCGGTGCGCCGCTCACATACGGAAATTGGCTTGGATCAGAACAATGAATGAGCATCGTATTACGCTCGAGCCCGTGGCGGCCGCCGACCTGGCGCTTTTCCGGAAGGAATTGCAGGAGGCCTTCGCCGTAGCCGTCATCGAAGAGTTCGGCTCGCTCTCCGATGGCGCGATTCCACCGGACGAGGTTATCAATGAGTCCTGCGATGCCCCGGGCGCAGAGGTTCTTCATATCCTCGTGGACGGAAAGCGGGTTGGCGGGGCCGTCGTCGCCATCGACAGCGCGACGCAGCATAATTCGCTCGATCTGTTCTACGTCTCTACGGGCGAAGAAGGTCGCGGCATCGGCAAGGATGCTTGGAGCGCGATCGAGACTCGGCATCCCGAGACGAAGGTCTGGACGACGCACACGCCTTATTTCGAAAAGCGCAACATCCACTTTTACGTCAACAAATGTGGTTTCAAGATCGTCTCTTACTATCATTCGCGCCATCAGGATCCTCATCGACCCGAACAATTTTCCCTGTCGGAAGATGACGGCATGTTCAGGTTCGAAAAGGTCATGAAGGGAGGGACTTGAAGCCGGCAGGCAAATCGTCCCGTACACTGGCAAGAAGTTAGGCCGTCGGCTGACTGTAATGGATCGCTCATCAAGGGCGCAGTTCCGCTTCCGACCGATTTGGCGATCGCAGAAGTGGTCTGCTGCCGGTTTTGTGGACACCGCGATTCAGTGTTTGCCGAAGCGGGAGGTGGGCGACGGGACAACGAAGGTTTGGGCGAGAGTTCAAGATCGAGGCTGTACGCCTGATCACGGATCGCGGGGTGAGACGGCTGATCAAGTGGAACGGCGGTTGGCCACCTGATTGGGCGAACGGGAGATAGCCGAGTTCGTTCAGGACGGCCGGCAGATGCTGGCGCAGTTTCGAGTTAAAGAAGGCAGGCCCCGAAAGGCGCCTGCCTTCCGAAGTCAGCGGCGCAGGCGTGTCCAGACGCCATCGCGGATCTCGCGTGCCTTGAGCGAGCAATCCTTGACCGGCCTGAACCGCGTCTTCAAGGCTTCCGGCGGGTTGATCGCTGGATTGTCGCGAAGGTCCGCTTTGAGCAGCTCCTCGGCGCCCTTGATGGCATTGTTGTAGCCGCTGAAATTCGAGGCCTCGGCGGCGTTCTTCGGGACCATCATCCAGTTGAGGAAGATCTTGGCGCTCTCGGGGTTGGACGCACCCTTGGGAACGGCAAAATTATCGCCCCAGAGATTCATCCCCTCCGTCGGGTAGACGAACACGGCGGTCGGGAGCTTGGCACGCGAACGGTGCGAGGCGCCGTTCCACTGCTGGTGCATGATGACTTCGCCGGCAGCGACGCGGTCGATCGTGCCGGTCGAGGAATAGATCTTGACATGCGGCTTCTGCTTTTCAAGCAGCGTCAGGATCTTCTGGCCGTCTGCTGGGTTCTCGCTGCAGGTGTCGAGCCCGAGATAGAGCGCGGCCGCGCTATAGACCTCGCCCTGATCGTTGAGCACGGCAATCTGGCCCGAGAGCTCGGGCCGCGGCTCGAAGAATTCCTTCCAGCTCTCGGTCAGCTTGCCGCCCGGCACCTTGGCGGAATCATAAGTGAATCCGGTCGAACCCCAGAGATAAGGCACCGAATATTCGCGGCCGGGGTCGGTGGCGGGACGATCGTGAGGCGCGGCGACATTGCCGAAGTTCGACATTTTCGCCGCATCGACCTTCAGCAGGAGGCCGGATTTGATCATCGTCGCCAGGATGGAATTGCTGGGAACGACAATGTCGTAACCGCCGCCGCCGGCCTGCAGCTTGGCGAGCATCGTGTCGTTGCTGTCATAAACGTCGAGGCTGACCTTGATGCCTGTCTCCGCCTCGAAGCGCTTGATCAGATCGGGCGGCACGTAATTGGCCCAGCTGTAGAGCAGGAGCTGCTTCGACTGGGCGAGGGCGGCGGCGGGCGTGGCCGCGATCGCGAGCGCCGCGAGAACCGTGCGGAATCGGGTGGCTATCGTCATGAAGTCTTCTCTCCCCTTGTTTGGTTGGCAGGCGTGGTTCCACTGCGGAAGACGATGGCGACGACCGCGACCGAAGCCAGCAGCAGGAGCGTCGACAGCGCATTGACCTCCGGCGTGATGCCGGTGCGGATCATCCCGTAGATGTAGACGGGCAGCGTCGTGGCGCCGGGACCGGCGACGAAATAGGTGATGACGAAATCGCCAAGCGAGCTGATGAAGGCGAGCAGCGCGCCGGCAAAGATGCCCGGAGCGAGCAAGGGCAGCTCGATGCGCAGGAAACGCCGCCATGCGGGCGCGTAGAGATCGCTCGCCGCCTCCCCGAGTGCAGGGTCCAGCGCAGCCAGGCGCGAACGGATCGGATAATAGGCGAAAGGGATGCAGAAGACCGTATGCGCGAGAATGACCGACATCAGCCCGAGCCTCACCCCCACGAGCACGAAGAGCATGAGCAGCGCGACGGCGGTGACGATTTCGGGAATGAGCAAAGGCAGGCCGAGCAGCCCCTCGACCGCGGTGCGGACGCGGCCGCCCGAACGCGCGATACCCAGCGCAGCCGACGTTGCGGCAGCGGTGGCAAGGACGGTCGCGGCCGCCGCCACCGTCAGCGAATTGCCGATGGCCACGAGCATCGTGTCGTTGCCGAGCGCCTGGGCGTACCAATGCAGGCTGAAGCCGGTCCAGATCGTCGTCATGTCACTCGCATTGAACGAGAGCACCACGAGCACGATGATCGGCACGTAGAGGAAGAGCATCGCGAGCGCGGCGAGGACTGCTGTGCCGGGAAGGCGGAGAGGGTGCCTGGCCTCGTTCATGATGCAAGCCGCTCCCGCCGCTTCACGCTGGCCAGCAGTGCCAGCGCAACCAGAAGAACCAACAGGAGAACGAGCGCCAGCGCGGCCCCGAACGGCCAGTTGCGCGAGGCGCCGAACTGGGCCTGGATCAGGTTTCCGATCATCAGCGATTTGCCGCCGCCCAGCAGCTCCGGGCTGACATAGGCCCCCAGGCACGGCACGAAGACGAGGATGGCGCCAGCGGCAATGCCGGGCGCCGCCAGCGGCAGCACCACGCGCGAGAGCACGCGCCAGCGATCCGCGCCGAGGTCGAAGGCTGCCTCGATCAAACGCCGGTCGATGCGCTCGAGCGCGACATAGATCGGCAAGATCATGAAGGGCAGGAAGGAATAGGTCAGGCCGATCCCCGTCGCCAGCGGCGTGTAGAGGATGTCGAGCGGCGGCGTGACGAGGCCGGTCGTCGCGAGCGCGCTGTCGAGCGGGCCGCCATTGCGCAGGATCAGGATCCACGCAAAATTCCGGACCAGCAGGTTCGTCCAGAACGGGACGGTCACCAGGAACAGCATCAGGGCGGCGCGGCGCGGCGGCAGGCTCGCCATGTAGAGGGCCGTCGGGATACCCAGCGCCAGCGTGACCGCCGTGGTGACGGCGGCAAGCCGGAACGAGCGCAGGATGATCGCGATATAGTCGCTGTTGAAGGCGATCTGTCCCGCCAGGTCGCGCTCGAACAGCAGCTTCTCATACGCGATGGCCGTGTGCTGGCCCCAATTGACGCCTCCGAAGGCGCCGCGCTCGAGGGTCGAGACATACAACATCAGGCCGACCGGCACGAGCATGAACACGATCAGGAAGAGCGCAGCCGGCGCCGCCAGCAGCCCAGGAGAGGTCCGGACCGTACTCATGCCGGGAAGACCCGGACTGCGTCGGCAGGAAAGGCGAACCCCGTGGCGGTGCCGATCAGCCCCGCTGCCGCGATGCTGCCGGGCAGGCGCGCCCGCAATTCGCCCCCGCCCGCAAGCGCGGCATGCACGACGAGGTCGCTGCCGCGATAGACCGCCGTCTCCACGGTGCCGTGCAACAGGCCGGGCTCGGCCGCGCCCAGCGTGATGCGCTCGGGCCGGACGACCAGCACGGCCTTTGCCCCCTCAGCCAGCCCTTGCGCCTCGGCGACGGGCATGACGGCCTTGCTTGTGCCGATCGCGAAGCGCCCGCCTGCGCCGCTGCGCTCGAGACAGGTCGCGTTCCAGAAATTGGCCTCGCCGATGAACTCGGCGACGAAGAGATTGGCTGGCCTGTCATAGAGGTTTTCCGGCGAGCCGACCTGCATGACCACGCCGTCGCGCATCACTGCCAGGCGATCGGACATGGCGAGCGCCTCTTCCTGGTCGTGCGTCACGAACACGAAGGTGATGCCCGTTTCGGTCTGGAGCCGCTTGAGCTCGATCTGCATCTCGCGCCGCAACTTGAGATCGAGGGCAGACAACGGTTCGTCGAGCAGCAGCACCTTCGGCGCCGGAGCCAAGGCGCGCGCCAGCGCGACGCGCTGCTGCTGACCCCCGGAGAGCTGCGCCGGACGACGCTCGCCCATCCCCTCGAGGCGGACCAGGCGCAGCATCTCCGTGACGCGGGACCTGACGGTCTCGCGCGGCTGGCCGAGCATTTCGAGCCCGAAGCCGATATTCTCCGCCACGCTCATATGTGGAAAAAGCGCATAGCTCTGGAAGACGGTGTTGATCGGCCGCAGATTTGGCGGGGTCTGGCCAAGAAGCTTGCCGTCGAGGCTGATCTGCCCGGAATCGGGCATGCCGAACCCTGCGATCAGCCGCAGCAGCGTGGTCTTGCCGCAGCCCGACGGGCCCAGCAGCGTGAAGAACTCGTTGCGGCGAATATCGAGCGAGACGCCGGCCAGCGCCGGCTGAACCGCACCTGCATAGCGCTTCGAGACATCGGAGATGGCGACGATGGTGTCGTTCATGGTTGGCCTTCGGTCACGGCTGGCCTCCCGCGCTTGCGAGCGCGAGGGCGCTTGACCCAATCCTCGAGCTGATGGCGCCAGTAGATGAATTGGAACGCGGCGCGGCCATAGGTGCCGCCGGCGAAGGGCAGCCCGAACGGCGCGAAATGGCGGTGGCGGTCGTCGCCCTCGGCAATGGCCGACGCGATCAACTCGCCTGCGAGCGTGGTGTTGACGAGGCCGAGCCCACCAAAGCAGGCAGCGGCCCAGAGGCCCTCCGCCAGGGGCCCGATGACAGGCATTCTGTGCCGGGCGATCGGCATCAGCCCGGACCAGGCGCTTTCGATCTCGAGATCGGCCAGCTGCGGATAGATTCGCGCAATGTCGCGCTTCAGAAGTCCGCGCACTGTCTCCGGTGCATATTCGAAGGCATTGGCCCTGCCGCCCCAGAGCAGGCGGCCATCGGGCAAAACGCGATAGTAGTCCGTCGCGACGCGCGTGTCGGATACCGCGAAGCCCGTGCGGATGGCGGCACGCAATTGCTCGGATGCAGGCTTCGTGGCGACGACGAAGGATGCGACCGGCACCGTGGCGAGCCCCAGGCCGGCATGCAGCATTCCCAGATGCGCGCCGCCGGCCAGCACGACATGGCGCGCCGTGACCGAGCCGGACCGGGCGACGACCTTGCGCGCAGCGCCGGCCGCCTCGATCGCGACGACCTCCGAGCCCTCGTGAAGTCGCGCGCCCGCTGCTGCCGCGGCATGCGCCATCCCGCGCGCCAGATTGAGGGGCTGGATCTGCAGCGAAGCTGGATTGAGGAAACCGTCGGCATAGGCCTCCGTCGCCAGCAAGGCGCCAAGCTCCCCCGCGGGCAGATGGACGAGGCCTGCCGCGAACTGCTCGTTCATCCAGCCGACATGCTCACGCAGCGTGTCGGGTTGCCAGGCGATGCGGCAGCGCAAGGCACCGTGGCCCTGCAAGGTGTCGGGACCGAGCGCTTCCGCGCGGCGGCTTACGACCGAGAGCGCCTCCACGCTCAGGCGCCAGAGCGCTGCGGCATCGGATAGTCCGCGCTGCGCGACCAGGTCCCGCATCGACAGCGGATAGCCAGCGCTGGCGAAGCCGCCATTGCGGCCCGACGCCCCCCAGCCCATGCGGTTGGCTTCAAGCAGCACGACCGACCGCCCGCGCTCGGCCAGGCCCAGCGCCGTTGCCAGGCCGGCCAATCCCCCGCCGATCACGCAGGTCTCGACTTCGCAGTCGGCCTCGAGGGCTGGCCACTGGGCGTCATCGCTCCGGGTGGCGGCGTAATGCGTCTGCGGATAGGGCCGCACGTTCAGTACCCTCCGCCGGAGATCAGACGGGCGGCGGCAACCGCCATGGGCGCGAATTTGGCTCGGACCTCGTTTTCATCATGGTCGGCGAGCGCCATGGCGATGTGAACGGCGCCGCGCGGCCGGCCCTGCATGTCGACGACCGGCGCGGCGACCACGATCTCGCCCATCAGCGCTTCCTGAATGCAGACGGCAAAGCCGTCCTGCCTGGCCCGCGCGATCTGCGCCATCACGGCCTCTACATCGGTGATGGTGTGCGGCGTCAGCGGCTTGCGCGGGCTGCGCTCGACCAGCGCGCGCGCCTCGTCCTCCGGCAGCAGCGACAGCATCGCCCGACCACCCGACGAGCAGAATGCCGGGATGCGGCGCCCGATCACCGTGGCGCCGAAGGCCTCGCGCTGGCTCTGGAGCCGCACGACATAGACGATATCGAAGCCGTCCAGCAGGCTCAGATCGACCCGCTTCTGGCAGGATTGCCTGAGATCGGCGAGATAGGGCGTCGCCAGCTCGACCAGCGGATCGGTGCGCAGATAGGCATGCGCCAGCCCGAGCACGCGCCGCGACAGTCTGAAACGCCGCGTGGCCGGGTTCTTTTCGAGATAGCCCAGGGCCTGCAGCGTGAAGGCGAAACGCTGCGCGGCGCTCTTGTCCAGCCCTGTCTTCGCCGCGATCTCCGTCACCCCGACATCGCGCCGCTCATTGCCGACCGCTTCAAGCACGGCAAAGCCGCGCTCGAGCGAGGTCACGAAAAGCGAATTCGCCTGCGCCGGGGTCTCGCTCCCAATGGAGACAGAAGGATCCTTGCTGACCGCCAATTTGCCCCTCGTCGCGCTCAATCCGGGGAAAGGCTATGACGCAGCGCTATGGATTGCAATACAATTAAAAGTATCGCCTGGCGACACAAAACTTTGGCGGCGTCACTGTACAGGACCGATGCGGACCTCGCCTGCGTTCGATTGGAGGCGTCAATTCAGCGCCGGGCCGACAGGGGGCGCGCATCGATACGAGCTTTGAAGATCGGGCGCAGTGCATTGTTCCGGCCGCTCAACGATGCATGACCAAAAACCGGACGCTGCCGCTGTCGGCTGTGGGTCGCAAAACCGGCCGCTGGCTGAGCCGGAAAGCGCACGGGAGGCGCGCTCTCGATCCGACTGGACAAATAAACCGGCATTTCAGATAGGCAGTTGTTGCAGTTTTGTCTGAGTGGCGCGCCATTCACAGGCAAAGATTCGAACTGTCTTCGCTCAGCCCGCGTGACCGCTCAGCATGTGGTCAGCCAGGCTGTAGCAGTGGCTCGCCTGATAGGCGTTCCGGCCCCGGTTCATATGCGTCAGGTTGAACGCCCGGATGGCCTGCAACGAACGGCGTGTCGCGAGGAATCTACCGATCGAGGCGAGGCCGCGGATCTTGACGCCAAAAATGTCCTCGCCGCGGGGGAAGATAGAGCTGACGTCTTCCGGTCTCATCACGCAGCGCTCGAGGAGAGCGTCATCCACCTCGCCCTGGTCGAGCGAATGGTCCCTGGTGAAATCGGAAAGATGCACCAGGAATAGCGCGCGGATGCCCTCGCCATCCGCATAGAGCGAGAAAAGCTCCATCCAGCTCGCATTGACGCGAATGAGCGCCTTGCCCGGTGTCGATGGCAGACAGGAAACCGACCAGTAATGCCGCTCGGTCCGGCTCGGGATCGGGATGCAGTTGCGGCCGTATTGCCGGAGAATGTCCAGGACCTCTTGCGCCTGGGGCCGGCGCAGCAGTTTCTCGAACCGCGCGACGTATTTGAGGCGCAGCTCGAGCGACTGCGAGCGCTCATCGGCGTCGCGCAGGATCGTCTTGCCCTGCATCCAATCGCGCTGCTGCTGGAGATCCAGGAATCGGCGCAGACCGGTGGTGCTTGGGCGGCTGGTCGCGCTCACATCAGATACCATGTCGGCCAAGCCGGTTCGGATGGGTTATCGGCAATGCGATCATTAGACGGCTCGAATATCACGATGCTCTGAACCATAGGCCGTTCTCGGTTTCATCTGCATTGCGACGCCACCTTTTCATGGCAGGAGCAGCCGGCTGAAAACCAACGAAAATCAGAAAGCGCCCCAAGCGCCTATTCAGCTGGGCAGAGCACCAGATGACCGGGTGCGACTTCGGTGTATCGCGAGGGCTCGGCCACGTAACCGGCGGGATGGATGGGCGAGCTTAGCATCGGGGGGCCGGTCAGGCTGCGCGTCGCCCGTCGCGCCGGATCGGCGATCGGAACCGCCGACAGAAGGGCCTGGGTATAGGGGTGCTGCGGCCTCTCGAAGATGGCGGCGCGCGGGCCGATCTCGACGATCCGGCCCAGATACATCACCGCGACGCGATGGCTGATCCGTTCGACCACGGACATGTCGTGGCTGATGAACAGGCACGAAATTCCCAGATCCGCCTGCAGCTCCATCAGCAGGTTCAGCACCTGCGCCTGCACCGAGACATCCAGCGCCGATACCGCCTCATCGGCGATGATCAGCTTCGGATTGAGGGCAAGCGCACGGGCGATGGCGATGCGCTGGCGCTGGCCGCCCGAAAGCTCGTGCGGGTAAAGCTCGATGAAGCCGGCAGGCAGGCGCACGCGCTCGAACAGCTCTGCCACGCGCCGGTGCAGGGCCTGTCCCGATAGCCGCTCGTAGTTGAGCAGGGGCTCCGCCACCTGGTCGAACAGGCGCATCCGTGGGTCGAGGCTCGCATAGGGATCCTGGAAGATCATCTGCATCTTGCGGCGCAGCGCATGCATCCCCTGCGTCGACTGGGCCAGAACGTCCTGCCCGTCCAGCACCACCTCGCCCGACAAGGGCTGGATGAGACGCAGGATCGAGCGGCCGCAGGTCGACTTGCCGCAGCCGGACTCGCCGACGAGGCTGAGCGTCTGGCCGCGATCGATGGTGAAGCTGACATCCTCGACCGCGTGGACATTGGCGATGGTCCGGCGCAGAAGCCCCTTCTGGACGGGGAAGCGGGTGCACAGGTGGCGCACCGCGAGAAGCGGCGCAGCTTCCATCCCCTCAGTTGGCGCGATGGAGGAGGGGGCCGCGGCGCGAGTGGCGTCGCCGGTGGCGATGCCGCGCATCGGTGCCGGGCAGGTCGTGCCGCGCATCTCGCCCAGCCTGGGCACGGCGGCCAGCAGCGCGCGCGTATAAGGGTGTTGCGGGTTTGAGAAGATCGCCTCGACCGGACCGTCTTCGACCTTGTCGCCGCGATACATCACCACGACCCGGTCGGCCATCTGCGCGACCACGGCCATGTCGTGGGTGATGAACAGCACCGCCGTTCCGGTCTCGCGCTTCAACTTGTCGATCAAGGCGAGGATCTCGGCCTGGATCGTCACGTCGAGCGCGGTCGTCGGCTCATCGCAGATCAGCAGGCGTGGCTCGCAGGCCATCGCCATGGCGATCACGACGCGCTGGCGCATGCCGCCCGATAATTCGTGCGGATATTGCTTCAGGCGGCGCTCGGGCTCGCTGATCTGCATCTGCGTCAGCAGGTCGAGCGCGCGGGCGCGCGCCGCAGCCGTCGGGATGCGTCGATGCGTCAGGATCACCTCGACCAGCTGGCGCCCGATCGTGAAGACGGGATTGAGCGCCGTCATCGGCTCCTGGAAGACCATGCCGATCTGGTCGCCCCGGATCGCACGCATGGTTGCCTGATCGGTCCGGGCGAGGTCGATGACGCGCCCGTCGGCCTGCCGAAAGCGCAACTCCCCGCCGGCGATACAGCCGCCGCCGAATTCGACAAGCCGCATCAGCGACAGCGCCGAGACCGACTTGCCCGAACCGGATTCGCCGACCACGCAGACGCATTCCCCAGGCGCGATGTCGAAGCTGATGTCGCGCACGCCGAGGACAGGGCCGGCATCGGTCTCGAACGCGACGCGCAGGCCCGCGATCGAAACGAGGGGCGTCGGGCCGGATGCTTGCGGGGCATGGGACGTATCGAACATCAAACCTCCCCGGGACTGGCCCGGCCATCCTGTTGGCAGGCGACGCCGCAGCTGGAGCAGAGCATCCGGCGGGTGCGGACCTGTCTCGAAAAAAAGTACTATTTGTTACATATTGACTGCGGTGTGACGTGCTTGCAATATATTTTACATATTCCGGCGATCGCGACAGGTGCCTTCAAGATGGATCAGAACCTCATATGCGGCGCTGCCGGCGACTGCGCCCGCCGCATGCGCGGCTGAGGCCTTCCGGATGTTCCAATACACGCTGCGCCGGCTGCTGGTGGCGATCCCGACGCTCCTGCTGATCAGCCTGGTCATCTTCCTGCTTCTCGGCCTCGCGCCCGGCGATCCGATGGCGCAATTGCCGCTGACGATTCCGCCCGAGGTAAAGGAGAAGATGCGCCAGTCGCTCGGCCTCGGCGATCCCTTGATGCTGCGCTACCTGCTCTGGCTCAAGCAGTTCTTCTGGATCGAGCCGCTGCATGTCCTCGACACGGTCTTCGGCCTCAACCTGGCAGGCGACAGCCAGCGCGTGATGTCCTGGCAGTCGCGCGCGCCCGTTGCCGATATCATCGCGCTGCGCCTGCCGCAGACGCTGTGGGTCGTGGGCCTGGCTTATCTGGTGGGGATCGCGATTGCGCTGCCGATCGGCATCCTCTCGGCCTATCGGCAGCACAGTTGGTTCGACCAGCTTGGCACCTTCCTGTCGATGATCGGCTTCTCCGTGCCGACCTTCTTCACCGGGGTCGTGCTGATCGTGATCTTCTCGGTCGAGCTGCACTGGTTTCCCTCGCTCTACGACACGACGCTGAAGGTCACCGACTGGAACAGCTTCCTGATGCAATTGCGCCAGATGGTTCTGCCGGTGATGGTGCTGGCGCTCTACAATGCGAGCCAGATCAGCCGGTTCATGCGGGCCTCGATGCTCGACAATTTGCGGCAGGACTACGTCCGCACCGCCCGCGCCAACGGCCTGAGCGAAAGGGTCGTGGTGCTGGTCCATGTGCTCAGAAACTCGATGATCCCCGTGGTGACCGTCATCGCGATAGGCGTGCCGCAGATCTTCGGCGGCGCCATCATCACCGAGCAGGTCTTCAAGGTGAACGGGATCGGCGAGCTGCTGATCTCATCGATCCAGGCGAATGACGTGCCGATGGTGCAGACCCTGACCTTCATCTTCGCGGTGCTGATCGTGCTGTTCAACCTGGTCGCCGATATCCTGTACGGCGTTCTGGATCCGAGGATCCGCTATGACTGAGCGGGGATCCACTATGACCGAGGGTGTCGCGCCCGCTGCCCGCCGGCGTTCGAGCCAGGCGCGCGATGTCTGGCGCCGGTTCCGCCGCCATCGCGGTGCGGTGATCGGCGTGGTGATCCTGGGGGCGATTCTGCTGGCGGTCATCGCCGGCCCCTGGCTGTGGCAGCTCGACCCGACCGCCGTCGCGATGCGGATGCGCAGCAAGGGCCCGTCGCTGGAGCATCCGCTTGGCACCGACCAGCTCGGGCGCGACATGCTGGCGCGATTGATCGCTGGCGGGCGCGTCTCGCTGACGGTCGGGCTGACGGCGATGGGGCTGGCGCTGCTGCTGGGCACGCTGGTGGGCGTCTGTGCGGGGTTTTTGCGCGGGCTCGACGGGGTCCTGATGCGCCTGACCGATCTGTTCCTGGCGCTGCCGCTGTTGCCATTGCTCCTCGTCATGTCGATGCTGTTCCGCGAGCCGCTGTCGCAATGGCTCGGCGCCGAGACGGGGATATTCCTGCTGATCGTCACCTCCATCGGCGGAACCAGCTGGATGCACACGGCGCGCCTCGTGCGGGGCGAGGTTCTGAGCCTGAAGGAGCGCGAATTCATCCTTGCCGCCCGCTCGATCGGCACGCAGCGCGGCAAGATGATCCTGCGCCACATCCTGCCCAATGTGCTGTCGCCGATCCTGGTCTCGGCCACGCTCGGGATCGCGAGCGCGATCATGACCGAAAGCTCGCTGTCCTTCCTCGGGCTCGGCTTCCCGCCGGATTTCCCGACCTGGGGGCGGTTGCTTTACGACGCGGTCGATCAGATCCAGCTCTATCCGATGCGGGCGATCCTGCCCGGCATCGCGATCTCGCTGACGGTACTGTCGGTCAATTACATCGGCGACGGCTTGCGCGACGCGATGGATCCGCGGATTCGTGGGCGCTGAAAGAGCTTTTTGAAACTCCAGCCCTCATCCTGAGGAGCCGCGCAGCGGCGTCTCGAAGGATGCTCCAGATGGTTCCGGAGCCTCCTGGAGCATCCTTCGAGACGCGGGCTGCGCCCGCTCCTCAGGATGAGGGCTCGCGGAGTGGCCAACCGTCGCTGAGCCGGGCGGCGTCGAGGGGAGGGGCCTTCAGCCCTCCATTCGGTCGCGCAATTGGTTGAACGGGCCACGGCACAGCTGCACCATCCGCCCCAGCAGCGCGCGAGCGACGACCCGCGGCGGTTGCCGCTGGGGCCACCAGGCGAGCCCCGACGCGGGATCTTCAAGGGTACGCGCGAAGGCGCAGGCCAGGGCGGCCGAGGTCGGTACGCCCCGGCCGGACCAGCCGGAAAGCGCCCAGAGCCCGTCATCGAGGCGCTGGATCGAGGGCGTCTGGTCGAGGGCCATGCTGACGGTGCCGGTCCACATGAACTCCCAGCCCAGCCCCGCGAGCACAGGCCAGATGCGCGACAGGCGGCGGGTCATGAAGGCAGCCGTATAGGCGAAGCGGCTGCCGCGCCCGGGTTCCTGCAGGCCGCCGGTGATGATCCGCCCGGAGGCGTCGATGCGGAAGAACATCGGGTCGTGATGGGTGTCGCCGAAATTCATGCCCGACGGCATGACGCTGGCGCGTTCCTCGGCCGTCAGCGGGCGGCTTGCGACCGCGTAGCTCGTGAGCGGGAAGAAGCCCTGCGTCACCGCGCCGGGGATCGCGGCCGTGGAATAGGCGTCGGTCGTCAGGCCGACGGTCCTTGCGCGGACTTCGCCCTCGGGGGTGCGGACGCACCAGCGGCCGTCGCGGTGCGAGAAACCCGTCATCGGGCTGTCGGTGAAGACCTCGACCCCGAGCGAAAGCGCAAGCCGCGCCAGTTCGCGCGCATAACCGAGCGGATTGAGATGGCCGCCCTCGCGATGGACCCACCCGCCCAGGAAGGCGCGCGTGCCGGTCAGCGCGGCGACCTCCTCGGCGTCGAGATAGTGCTCGGTCTTGCCGTAGCCTGCGTATTTCGCCTGCGCCGCCCGGGTCGCAGCCAGCGTCCGGTCGTTATAGGCCGCGCTGAGCGTGCCCTTCTGCACCGCCTCGCAGCGCAGGCCGTGGCGCGCGATCCGATCGAAGACCCGGGCTCCGGCCTCGGCGAGGAGCCCGACGCCCTTTTCGGGCAGCGTCGCGGGATCGAGATAGCCAAACACCGGGATGCACTGGCCGTGATTTCGCCCGGATCCGCCAGCGCCGATCTCGCGCGCCTCGATCACCGCGACGCGGGCCCCGGCCTCGGCCAGTTCGATCGCGGTCAGCAGGCCGCCATAGCCGCCGCCGACCAGGACCATGTCGACCTCGCGCGTGCCGGCGAGGCGCCCGGTCACTGGCGCGGCGACGGCGGTCAACGCATAGGGCGGCTCGGTGGAAAACCGGGTCACGCGGCGACTCCATCGTCGATGGCGGCTGTCAGCGCCCCGGCCAGGCGGCTGGCCCAGCGCGCGCGGCCCGGCCCGGTCTCGAGAAGGTCGTTCGTCACCTCGAAACCGCAGGCCGGCAGGCCCGAGCCATAGCTGTGCCAGTCGACCGTGAAGACACCGTTTTGGCCGGAATAGGGCTGGTTGTCCCCCAGGACGAGGCCGTCTTCCTTGCCGAGATGATCAAGCAGGTGGCGCGACAGGGCGTCGTCGTCATGCCAGATCGTGCCGCCATCCCAGGGACGGTGCTGGCCCTGGAAAACGCGGGTGCAGCTGTGCAGCGCGAAGAGGAAGGGGCGCGGATGGCGCGCGGTCTGGCGCTCCCAGATCGCACCCAGCAGCTTGTGATAGGGCCAGAACACGGCCTCTTGCCGGACCTCTCTTTCGGCCGGGGACAAGGCGGCATTCGCTGGGATCGGCGCGCCTTCGAGCGCCGTGGCGATCGAGCGGGGATCATCGACCCAGCGGTTCACGTCGATCACGAGGCGGCTGACGTCGCAGAGCACGATCGGCACGTCGATCCGTGCAGCGAGCTCATGGGCGAGTTCCGCCACGCCCAGATCGCAGAAATAATGGCTGTCGCGCCAGGCCGGGGCGAGTCCGAGCTCGCCGAGCCCGGGCGGGACCGACCGGCCGGCATGATCGACCGCGATCACCCCGGGCAAGCGACCTTGCGGGTTCAGCACGATCGGCGGATTGGCATTCATGTGAAGTCCGAAATCACGGGAGGTCAGCTCTCCTTGGACGGCTCGGTCGCTCCGAGGTTGCGCAGCTCCTCGATCCGGGCGAGCCGGTCGCGGCTGGAATCGCGACAGCGCAGGCTGATGGCGGCGACGATCGCCTCGATCTGGGCGGTGACGACGACGCGCGAGCCGAAGGGCGAGGTCGAGGCGTCGGGCGAGGTCAGCACCGCATCGGCATGTTCCGCTATGGGCGAACGCCAGGTGTCGGTGAACAGGCAAAGGCGCGCGCCGCTTTGCCTTACGCCGCGCGCGAAGGTCAGAAGCTCGCTCTGGTAGCGGCGATAGTCGAAGATCACGAAGACGTCCTGCGGCCCCGCATCGACCAGCGTGTCATAGGCGAAACCCAGGGTGAGGGGGGTGAAGACGACGCCGGGCCGCAACTGGCCAAGCTGCGTCGCCAGCCGCTGCGCGAGGTTCTGGCTGTAGCGCCCGCCCAGCAGCTTGATCGTCGCCCGGGGGGACACCAGCAGGTCGACGATCGCATCGAATTCCGCCGGCATCGCCTGGGCGGCTGCGAGGTGCAGCGCCTCGGCCTGCATCAGCAGGGTGCGCTGGTAGATATGATGGGGTGCCTCAGCCGGTGCTTCCGAGCGGATATTGTTCAGCGGCGAGCCGAGCTGGCGCTCGACATCGGCGATCGCCGCGGCCTGGAAATCGGCGAAGCGCGAGAAGCCGATCTTGGTGAGGAAGCGCAGCACCGTCGGCGCGCTGACCGAGGCCTGCTTCGCCAGCACCTCGACCGTCGCAAGTGCGCGCGTCGGGTAGCCTTCGAGCAGAACCGAGGCGACCTTCCGCTCGGCCGTCGACCGGGCTTCGCTGCGAATCCTGTCGAAAAGGGGCGGTGCGGCCATTCCTGTATTCTTTATTACATATTGACTCAAATCAAGCCTCTTGCACAGTATGTTACAACAAGCAATGCGCGTCGGACTGTCCCTCGCTTGGGAGCCCAGCAGGCGAACGGGGCCGGCAACAGGAGAGAACGGAATGAGCATGGCCAAGTTGTTGACCAAGGCGAAGTTCTTGACCACGGCCGCGCTTGTGCTGTTGCCGTTCGCCGCGCAGGCGGAGCGGGGTTCGGACGGGGATCTGAAGATCTTCTACTGGCAGGCCGCGTCCACGCTGAACCCCTATCTGTCGGGGATCGGCAAGGAGGTCGATGCCGCGGCGCTGGTGGTCGAGCCTCTCGCGCGGTTCGATCCGCAGGGCACGCTGGTGCCGCTGCTGGCGGCAGAGATCCCGACGAAGGAGAATGGCGGCATCCTGGCCGACATGACGATGATCACCTGGAAGCTGCGTCCCGGCGTCAAATGGTCGGATGGCAGCGCCTTTTCCGCGAAGGACGTGGTCTTCACCTGGAAATACTGCACCGCCACGGGGGCAGGCTGCGCGGCCTCGAACGCCTTCGACGGGATCAAGGATGTGGTGGCCAAGGACGAGCTGACGATCGAGATCCGGTTCGCGCAGCCGACGCCCTATCCCTATGTGCCGTTCGTCAGCTCGACCACGCCGATCCTGCAGGAAGCGCAGTTCAAGGACTGCATGGGCGCCAAGATCGCCTCCTGCACCGCGCAGAATTTCGCGCCGATCGGCACCGGCCCCTACAGGGTCAAGGACTTCAAGCCGAACGACGTCGTCGTCTACGCGATGAACCCGGCCTATCGCGAAGCCGACAAGCCGCATTTCTCGGGCGTGACGATCAAGGGCGGGGGCGACGCGATGTCGGCCGCGCGGGCCGTCTTCGAGACGGGCGAAACCGATTACGCCTGGAACCTGCAGCTGGCGCCCGACGTCCTGGCGAAACTGACCTCGGCGGGCAAGGCGCGGCCGGTTACGGCCTTCGGCTCGATGGTCGAATACCTCTTCCTGAATCTGACCGATCCCGGAGCGGATCTGGGTGACAAGCGCTCGACCGTGGCGGGCGGCCCGAACAAGATCCTGAGCGACATCCGCGTGCGCAAGGCGCTGTCCCTTGCCATCGACCGGGCCGAAATCGCGGAGGTTCTCTATGGCGATCAGGGCAAAGCGACCTGCAATGTCGTGCCGGCGCCGGCGCAATATGTCTCGACGGCCAATGACGGCTGCCTGGCGCCCAATGCCGCAGCCGCCAAGGCCTTGCTGGACGAGGCGGGATGGAAGCCCGGCGCCGACGGCATCCGCGAGAAGGGCGGACAGAAGCTGAAGCTGTCCTTCCTGACCTCGACCAGCGGGGTGCGGCAGGACACCCAGGCCATGCTGAAGGAATATTGGAAGGGGCTCGGCGTCAGCGTCGATCTTCGCAATGTCAGCGGCTCGGTCTTTTTCGGCGGCGATGCCGGCAACCCGGATACGCGGCAGAAGTTCTACGCCGATGTCGAGATGTACACCGACAACTCGAAGGGCCTCGACCAGGAATCCTACCTGAACAAATGGACCTGCGCGGCGATCCCGTCCCCGGTCACGCAATGGCAGGGCAGCAACATGCCGCGCTATTGCTCGCAGGATTACGATGCCTTGTCGCAGGTGTTGCGGAAGACCGATGGGATCACCGCCCGGGCCGAGCTCGCGCGCAAGATGAACGATATGCTGGTGCAGTCCTACACGGTGATCCCGCTCGTGCATCGCGGCAATATCTCGGGCGCTGCCAAGTCGCTCAACGGGGTTTCGATGAACCCCTGGGACAGCGAATTGTGGGACGTGGCCGGCTGGTCGCGAGCCCGGTGAGGGGGCTGCCACCGCCATCCTGGGGACATCCGGGGGGATGTCCAATTGGATGTTTGGATATTGCGAGACGAACTCCGCAACGGCTGGCGCGCTTTCGAGCGAAGTGGGTGCCAGTTAGCGCGAAGAAGGCGCTTTATGACAGAGAGATAGAGCTGTTTGATGATCCAATTGGATCGGAAACGGCTCTAGCGTTGCGTCTTCAGGGCGTAAGAACGCCTTGGCCATCTCCAGAGTGAATGCTTCGACAACTGGAAGTTGTGCCTGGTCTGCAGCAAATTGACCGGTGTCTGTTGTTGTCGGAATTTGCCAAGGAACCTGCGTAAGCTTAATGTGAACTAGGTAGCTCTCATTCGACGTGATGGGAGCGTGCTTGATATCTTCCGATTGGGGAGGATGACATGGGACGCAAGTTCATCGACTGCCGCGAATTCCCGAGCGAGATGAAGTGCTCGGTCGCGATTACCGCCGATACCGAGAGCGAACTCCTGGAGGTGGCTGTGCAGCATGCTGTGGCCGTGCACGGGCATCAGGACACGCCCGAACTGCGGGACCAGATCAGAGGCGCCATCAAGGACGGCACGCCACCTGAAGTGGCGCCCCGTCGCGCCGCCTGATCGGCAAACCTGATCGGTCAGGATCGTCACCCTCGTCTTATCTGGCCTGCCGCCGGTTTCGTGGACAGGCAGCAGGCCATTTGAGATCATCCGGTTCTAGCGGGCATCCCCGCCTGCCTGCTGCTCCGAGGTGGTCGGGGGCAGGGCGGCGGTGATGATGATCTCGATCAGGTCGCCTTCGGGCATCACCGACTGCACGAAGGAGCGCACGGGTCCGTACCCGGCCGGCATCCAGCTCGACCAGGCTTCGTCGAAAGCCGGCTTGTTGTCGTGATCGGTCACCACGATCTCCGCCTTGACGATGCGCGTGCGGTCGAGGCCGGCATCCCTGAGATAGACCTCGATGACGCCCAGCGCGCCCAGCGTTTGCGCCTTGATATCGTGCCTGCGGTCAGGCGAGGTCGCAACCGCCCAGAGGAAGCCGCCGCCGCCCGGCAAATGGTAGACCGCCACGGCCGACTTGGTGGGAAGCGTCTTGTTGGGGATGCGGGTGATGTCCGTCGCGGTCATGTTTTGCTCTTGAGGCCGTCGATTATGGGCGCGTCTGAACATCGGCGCAGACGGAGCGGGACGCTAGCAATTTTCAGGGAGTCGTCCGAGCCGATTGCTGGCCTCAAGATCGGTCGCCGCGAGCGGTCAGCCCGCCCGTGATCGCCCTCACGCCGCGCTGCCGCCATGGCTGGTGGAGGCGAGAAAGGCCTGGAGGCGGGAATGCGCCGATGTGCCGGTGAGCTCGGCCGGCTTGCCGCGCTCAATCACCGCGCCGCCTTCCATGAACCAGATCTCGTCGGCGACCTCGCGCGCAAAACCCATCTCATGGGTGACGCAGATCATGGTCATGCCGCTGGTGGCGAGCTGCTTCATGGCGGCAAGGACTTCGCCGACCATTTCCGGATCGAGCGCCGAGGTCGGCTCGTCGAACAGCATGACCTGCGGATCCATGGCGAGCGAGCGGGCGATGGCGACGCGTTGGCGCTGGCCGCCCGAGAGCCGGCCCGGCATTTCGTCGGCCTTCTCGGCCAGCCCGACGCGGGCGAGTTCGGCCAGGCCCCGCTCGCGCGCTTCCGCCTTGCCCATCCCGCGCAGTTTGGTCAGGCCCAGCGTGATGTTGCCGATCGCGGAGAGATGCGGGAACAGGTTGTAGGCCTGGAAGACGAAGCCGACGCGCTGGCGTAAGCGATTGATGTCGACGCCGCGGGAGCCGACATCGGTGCCGTCGACCAGCACGCGCCCGCCCTGGATCGTCTCCAGCCGCGTCACCGTGCGGATCAGGGTCGATTTGCCGGAGCCGGAGGGGCCGACCAGCACCTTGACCTCGCCGCGGCCGACCTCGCCGGAGACGCCGGCGAGCGCCTGCATCGGCCCGAACCATTTATCGACATTCTCGAACCGGATCATGGTTTGCCTCATGCCGCGACGATGACGCCAGGCGCCCCGCCGCGCCCCGACGAGGTGCGCCGCTCGATGAAGCGGGCGAGCGAGGTCAAGGCGAAGCACAGCACGAAATAGGTCAGCGCCAGGATGCCATAGACCTCGAAGGGCTGGGTCAGCAGCACATTGTTCACCTGGCTCGCCGCGAAGGTCACCTCATGGGCGCTGATGACGTAGCCGAGCGAGGTTTCCTTGATGGTCGAGACGAACTGGCTGACCATGCTCGGCAGCATGTTGTGCAGCGCCTGCGGCAGCACGACCTTGAAGGTGGTCGGCCAGTAGCGCAGCCCGAGCGACTTGGCGGCCTCGACCTGGCCCGCCGGCAGGCCCTCGATGCCGGCGCGGATGATCTCGGAGAGATAGGCCGCCTCATAGACCACGAGCGCGATGACGAGCGTCTCGACCCCGCCGACCGCGCGCCCGATCACCAGCGGCGAGACGAAATAGGTCCAGAAGATGAACATGATCAGCGGCAGGCCGCGCACCGTATGCACGATCGCGGTGGCCGGCAGGCGCAGCCAGCGATAGGGGCTGAGCCGGGCGAGCGCCAGCGCGATGGCGAAGGGAAAGCACAGGGCAAGCGCGGTTGCCGCCATGAACAGCGTCATGGTCAGGCCGCCGAGCGGCCCGTGCGGGTACTGGCCGACGAGGAAGAGCAGCCAGTTGTTCTCGAGGATCTCCAGCATCAGCGCGTCTCGAGCTTGAGGCGGCGATCCGAATAGGAACCCAGCGCCATGATGCCGAAGGAGATCAGGAGATAGATCACGGTGGCGACCGCGAAGGCCTCGAAGGTCTTGAAGGTGTAGCTCTCGACCTCGCGCGTGCGGTAGGTCAGTTCACCGACGCCGATCGCCATGGCGAGGCTGGTGTTCTTGAACAGCAGCAGGGTCTGGTTGATCAAAGGCGGGATCGCGATCCGCATCGCCTGCGGCAGCACGACATAGCCCATGGCGCCGAGATAGCCGAAGCCGATCGAGCGCGCCGCCTCATATTGCGCCTTGGGGATCGAGCGGATGCCGCTGCGAATATCCTCGGCGATATAGGCTGCCGAGGCGAGCCCGAGCGCGATCGCCGCCAGCAGGAACTCGCCGTGATGGGCGTTGATCCATTGCCTGGCCGGGCGCGGCAGCAGCGAAGGGACGCCGAAATACCAGATGAGGATCTGCACCAGGAGCGGCACGTTGCGGTGATACTCGACATAGAGCGCAACGAACCAGCCGAGCGGCGGCAGCGGGATCATCCTTATCAGGGTCAGGATGATCCCCATCGCCATGGCAAGGCACCAGGCGACGCAGGTCAAGGCGAGCGTGGTGGCGACGCCGATCACGAACCAGTCGAGATACTGGCCGCTGAGCACGCCACGCAGGTCGAAGACATATCCCATCGCGCACCGCCCCCTGGCAGCTAGGCCTTGGAACCCATTTGGAAATTCGAGCCCTCATCCTGAGGAGCCGCGGCACGCGGCGTCTCGAAGGATGTTCCAGATGGTTCCGGAGACTCCTGGAGCATCCTTCGAGACGCGGGCTTACGCCCGCTCCTCAGGATGAGGGCTCAGGGAGCTTCCGAACGGTCTCTCAGGCCTTCAGCCCTTGATCTCTTCGATCGGGAAATCGCGCTTGATGTCGAAGGCGGTGCCGGCGCCCAGCCATTTCGAGAAGACCTTGTCGATCTCGCCGGAGCTGGCGAGCTTCGCCAGGACGCCGTTGACATGGTCCTTGAAGGCGGTTTCGCCGCGACGCAGGCCAAGCCCCCAGGGCTCGACGAAGAGCGACTTCTCGATCACCACCATCGGCGTCTTGGCCTGGCTCTGCTGGCGCAGCTTCACCAGGATCAGTTCGGAGGCGCAGAAGGCGTCGACCTTGTCCTGGACCAAGGCGAGATAGGCCGAGGAGGTGTCCTGGAAGGTCACCGTCTCCGCCGTCGGGATCAGCCGGCGCACGCCCTGCTCGGAGGAGGAGCCTTTCAGCGCCGTGACCTTCTTGCCGGCGAGCTTGTCCAGCGTGGTGATGCCCGATTCCTTGGTGACCATCAGCTTCTGCTGGCTGACGAAATAGGAATAGGAGAAGTCGATCTGCTGGGCGCGCTCGGGCGTATAGCCGAGATTGGCGGCGAGAATGTCGACGCGGCCTTGCGTCAGCTCGGGAATGCGGGCCTCCACCGCGATCGGCTTCAGTTCGAGCGTCACGCCGAGCGAATCCGCGACCTTCTGGCAGATGTCGACGTCGTAGCCGACGATCTGGCGAGTCTGCGGGTGCTGGAAGGAGAACGGCTCGGCCGTGCCGAGCGTGCCGCAGATCAGCTTTCCGCGCGCCTTGATCTCGGCGAGCTGGTCGGCCTTGGCCGCGGTCGTGGCGGTGCCGGCGAGAAGGACGGCAAGGCCCAGGATCGAAATCAGCTTCATAGTCTAGTCCCCTGTTCTTTTATGATCGTTGCAATGCGTCGCTGGCGCGCTTCATCCGCGCGCAGGCCTCCTCGATCGCGTCGAGAGATGTCGCGATCGACAGGCGCAGGTAGGGCGATAGCCCATAGGCCGAACCGTCGAGCATGGCGACGCCGGCCTCCTCCAGGAAATAAAGCGCGACATCGAGATCGCTCTTCAGTTCATGGCCCTCAGCCGTCCTCCTGCCGATCAGCCCGGCGCAGGACGGGTAGACATAGAAGGCGCCGTCGGGCGTGAGGCAGGTGATGCCGTCGATCGCATTGAGCAATTCGACCGCCCGGTCGCGGCGGGCCCGATAGGCGAGGCGGGCTTCACCGACGAAGCTCTGGTCGCCTTCGAGTGCGGCCGCAGCCGCTGCCATGCTCGGGGCCGCCGCCGCCGAGGTGGTCTGCGACTGGATGACGTTCATCGCCGTCACCAGCGGTTTCGGGCCGGCGCCATAGCCGATGCGGAAGCCGGTCATGGCGTAGGTCTTGGAGACGCCGTTGACCAGGAGCGTGCGCTCGCGCAGCCCGGGCGCAATCGCCACGGGGCAGACCGGGTCGCCGCCATCGAAGCGGATATGCTCGTAGATGTCGTCGGTCATCAGCGCCACCTGCGGATGGCGCAGCAGCACCTCGGTCAGCGCCGTCATCTCGGTGGCCGAGTAGAAGGCGCCTGTCGGGTTCGAGGGCGTGTTCAGCAGGAGCCAGCGCGTCTTTGGCGTGATCGCGGCCTCAAGCGCCTCCGGCGTCAGCTTGAAGCCGGAGTTTTCCCCGCAGGCCACGATCACCGGCGTGCCGTCGCAGGCGAGCACCATGTCGGGATAGGACACCCAATAGGGCGCGGGCACGATGACCTCGTCGCCTTCGCCCAATGTCGCCGCGAGCGCGTTGAAGATGATCTGCTTGGCGCCGCTGCCGACGACGATCTGGTCGAGCGGGTAGCTGACGCCGTTCTCGCGCTCGAACTTCGCGGCGATCGCCTTGCGCAGTCGCAGCGTGCCGTTGACCGGGGAATAGCGGGTCTCCCCGGCCGCCATCGCGGCGGTCGCCGCCTGCTGGATGTGGAGGGGCGTGTCGAAATCGGGCTCGCCGGTGGTGAGGTCGATGATGTCGCGGCCCTGCGCCCGCAACTCCTGGGCGCGCATCCGCGCGACCATGCTGGGCGAAGGCTTGATGCGCTGGACGCGCGCCGAGAGCGGGATGGCGGAGACGGTCATGACGCGGCCTTTTCGACGATCCCGGTATAGGGCTTGTCGAGGCGCCCCTCGGCGATGTCGGTGAGCGCGCCGGCTTCGCGCGCCTCCTGCGCGCGCACCAGCGCCAGCAATTCCGCGGCATCAGTGCGGTCGAAGGTCACGATGCCGTCGGCATCGCCGACCACGACATCGCCCGGCATCACCACCATGCCGTCGATCGCGACCGGCACGTTGATCTCGCCCGGCCCGGTCTTGTAGGGGCCACGATGGGTGACGCTGCGCGCATAGCAGGGGAAACCGGCCTCGACGAAGGCCGCGACATCGCGGATCGCACCGTCGATGACGAAGCCGGCGACGCCCATCGCCTTGGCGCGGCTCATCATGATCTCGCCGACCAGGGCCTGGATCTCGTCGCCGCCGCCATCGACGACCAGAACGTCGCCGGGGCGCAGGAATTCATAGGCCCTGTGCAGGGTCTGGTTGTCGCCGGGCCGCGTCTTCACCGTCACCGCGGTGCCGACCAGATGGCCCGCGCGATGATAGGGCTTGAGGCTCTTCGTGCCGTGCAGCCGGTTCATATTGTCGGAAATGACCGCGACGGCAGCGCCGCGAAAGGCATCGAGAATGGCGGCCGGAACGGCGGGGGCGCTCGGGTTGGTGCGGTGGCCGATCAGCGGCATGGTTTTGAGCCTGCGTCAGACAAATGGTTTCGACGACAACCAATATGTGATGTCGCATTAATGACAGAAAGCGAATATTATTCGCGAGAGCGATCGCTTTTCTTCATGAGGTAAGAGGCGGCGGTCACACGCGATTGCGAGGTCCCCATGCCGGCCAGCCTGAAGCAGCTCGAGGCATTCTATTGGACTGCGACGCTGGGCGGCTTCACCGAAGCGGCGCAGCGCCTCAACCTAGCTCAGTCCACGATCTCGAAACGGATCCTGGAGCTTGAAGCCGTCACCAACGGGCCGCTGTTCGACCGTGCGAGCCATGCCTTGCGGCTGACCCGGGCCGGCGAGGCGAGCCTGCCGATCGCGGCGCAGATGCTGGCGCTGGAGCTGCGCTTCCGTGAAGAGGCCAGCGGCCCGGCGAGCTTTTCGGGGCCCTTCCGCTTCGGCGCCACCGAGCTCGTCGCGCTGACCTGGCTGCCCAAGCTCGTCGTCGCGATGAAGCGCGCCTATCCGAACCTCGTACCGGTGCCGGAGGTGGCGGCGAGCATCGACCTGTTCGGCAAGCTGGCCGCGAATGAACTCGATCTCGTGATCGGGCTCGATCCGCCGCAGGCGCCCGATCTGACGGCGGTGCCGCTGCAGGCGGTCCAGCTCGAATGGGTCTCGGCGCCCGGCTTCGGCCCGGCCGAGGACTGCATCCCGCTGGGCGAGATGGCGAAATATCCGATCCTGAGCCAGACCCAGGGTTCCGGCCTGCAGCGGCTGGTGCTCGACTGGGCGGTGGCGAACGGCCTGCAGATCAACCGCGTCGTCCAGTGCAACAGCCTGAACGTGCTCGCCGGGCTCGCGGCCTCGGGGCTGGGCGTCACCTTCCTGACCGCAAGCTATTTCGCGCCCGAGATCAGGAGCGGTCTTCTGCGCGTGATCAGGACGGAGCCCGCGATTCCGCCGATCCGCTATTTCGCCGTGCATCGCGCCCGGGACCTGTCGCCGCTCGCAGCTCGCGTCGCCGCCATCGCGCAGGACTGCTGCGATTTCTCGGCGCGCAGCCTGCCGGAGCGGGAAAGTGCCTCGGCGGCCTGAGCCTGGCCGGGGCGGGCGGCTCTGAACCGGCTCGCCCCGATAAACCCGTCAGGCCATTGCACGCGCATCCTCGGGAGCCACGCGCGGCAGGTCGGTGAAGCGCGCCACGACATCCTCATAGGCGCGGTAGATATCGGCTGCGCCTTGCCCAGCCTCCACGGGCGGGCTCTTGATGACGTGGAAGATCTGGTGCTTGACGAAATAGCGCCAGGTCACCGGCACCTGCGCGAGGATGCGCGTGAGCGCCGCATAGCGCCCGCGCGTCCAGACCGTCTCGAAGGCGATGCGGCCCGGCCCGTAGCCAAACTCCGCGCTGTCGGCATCTCCCGCCATCTGCGCGCGGCGCCTGACGGTGGCGGCGTCATCGAGCGCAAGTTCCGGGCCGATGACGACGCCGTAGTCGAGGCGCGCCCGCTCCACCGAGACCAGCCCGCGCCTCACATCGGTCAGGACGTCGGCCACCGGGCGCTCCAGCGGCGAGCCGTAGCCGCCCGCGCCCGGCCCCTGGATCAGGATGATGTCGCCGGGGTCGCAAGGGACGATGTCCTGCGAGCCGAGATCGACGGCCTTGGATGTGCCGGGGTTCTTGATGAAGCGCGAGACGGCGCCCGAACGGCCGCCGACCAGCCCCCAGGCGGAGAAGACCGAGCGGTCGCGATTGCGCGCGGTCACCAGGGATTGCGGCGCGTCGAGCTGGAACTCCATCTCCAGCCCGGTGCCGCCGCGGCGACGGCCGGGGCCGCCGGAATCCGGCACCAGCCCGTAGCGGCGGATCTTGATCGGGATCTCCGCCTCGCTGATCTCGACGGGCGTGTTCTTCAGGAAGGAGAGGTTGGCGCCGCTGCCCTCGGCCCCGTCTCCGAAGGCGCTGCCGCCGGCGCCGCCGCCGACCGGGCCGATCGAGGCCATGATCGGCTGGCCGGATTTGGTGCTGGTCTTGACGTTCATGATGCTGACGGCGCTGCCCGGGGAGGCGGGCAGCCGCTCCGGCACGGCGCGGCAGAAGGCGCCGATGGTGACTGTCTGCGCCAGGTTGCAGAGCAGGCTGCGCATGCCCACGGCCGCCGGCTTGACCGCATTCACGACGGTGCCTTCGGGCAGGACGGCCCGCGTCGGGCGCATCAGCCCGGCATTCAGCATCATCGTCGGGTCCAGGCAGTAGAGCGCATAAACCGTGCCGACCGTCACCAGCGAATGGCGCTCCTTGCCGCCTGTGGGCATGTTGAGCGAGGAGGCGAGCTGGGGATCGCTGCCGGTGAAATCGACCGTCAGCGTATCGCCATGGACCTTGAGCGTGACTGCGACGCGCACGGGGTAGCCGCCCGTCTGGTCCTCGTCGGCATAGTCGGCGAAGAAATACTCGCCATCGGGAATCTGCGCGATCACGGCGCGCGCCTGGCTCTCGGCATAGTCAAGCAACTGGTCGAGCCCGGCGATGAAGTCCTCCTTGCCGAAGCGGTCGAGGATCTCGTGGATCTTGCGCTCGCCGACATTGATGCAGGCGATCTGGGCGTTGAGATCGCCCCAGTTCTGCTCGGGCAGGCGCACATTATGGGCGATGATGGCGAGCAGATCCTGGTTCAGCACGCCGCCGCGCATCAGGCGCATCGGCGGAATCCGCAGGCCCTCCTGCTGGATCTCGGTCAGGGTGCGCGAGAGCGTCGCCGGCACGGCGCCGCCGACATCGGTGTTGTGGATGTGGTTGCCGACGAAGGCGACGATCTCGCCGTCGCGGAAGACCGGCTTCCACATGTGCAGGTCGGGCGTATGGGTCGCGACATTGCCGGTATAGGGATCGCTGGTGACGTAGATATCGCCCTCCTCATAGTCGAAGAGCGAGATCACGCCGCCATAGTCCAGGCCGGTGTACCAGGTCGCCCCGAAGGTCTTGGGCGAGGCGACGGTCAAACCGTCCCGGGTCAGGACCTGGCAGGAAAAATCCTCGGTCTCCTTCACGAAGGTCGAATAGGCGGTACGCATCAGCGTCCAGCCCATGCTCTCGGCGGCGGCGGCGCAGTAATTGGCGAGAACCTGCAGCGTGGTGTTGTCGAGCTTCACGGTGCGATCTCCGAAACGATGCGAAGGTTGGCGTATTCGTCGACGCGCACGGTCAGGCCGGGCGGCACGATCGTGGTGCAGTCATCCTGGGTTATGACGGCGGGACCGGCGAAGCGCTGGCCGGGCTTGAGGTCGTTGCGGTTGAACACCGCGATCGAGCGATAGGCGCCGTCGAGCCAGGCCTCGGCATGGCTGAGCGGCGTCGCCGGTTCGGATACGGCCTCAACGCGGCGGAACTCCGGCTTGGTGGTCTTGCCCGAGATCACCAGGCGCAGCGAGATGACCTGGACGGCGGCGGTCGGATCGGCATGGCCATAGACGCGCTCATGCTCGGCATGGAAGGCGGCGGCAAGCGCTTTCGTGTCTCCAGCCGCGACGGCGGTGGAATCGAGCGGCGTGTCGATCTCGAAGGACTGGCCGCGATAGCGCATCTCGGCCGAATAGGTCAGCCGGTGCTCGCCGGCATAGCCCTGGTCGACATGCAGCCAGGCGAGCGCTTTTCCTTTCAAGGTCTCGAACTCGTCGCGGATGATCGCGCCGGTGGCCGGGGCGAGATCGGCATAGAGCGTCTTGATGAAGTCGCTCTTGATGTCGGCGATCAGGCCGCCGAGCGCCGAGAGCACGCCAGGGGTCGGCGGCACCACCGTCTCGCGCATGTTGAGTTCGCGAGCGAGGAAACAGCCCATCATCGGGCCGGCTCCGCCGAAGGCGAGGCAGGAGAAATCGCGCGGGTCGATCCCGAAACGCGAGACCAGCGCGCTGACATCCGAATACATCCCGGAGACGGCGATGCGGATGATCGCCTCCGCCGTCTCCTCGATGCTGCGGCCGAGCTTTTCGGCGAGCGCGCCGACAACCGCGCGGGCCTTGTCGCGGTCGATCGTCACGGCGGAATAGCCGATCTCCGAAAGCCCGACGAGGCCGAGCGCGGCAAAGGCGTCGGTGATCGTGGCGCGCGTGCCGCCGCGGCCATAGCAGGCCGGTCCAGGCCGTGAGCCGGCACTTTCGGGGCCGACCTTGAGCACGCCTTGCGCATCGACCCAGGCGATCGAGCCGCCGCCTTCGCCGATCGAGCTTACCGAGACGGACGGGATATGGATCTGGAACTCGCCGATCTGCTCGCCGACGCCATATTGCGGCTGGCCGTCGATGATGATCGCGACATCCGCCGAGGTGCCGCCGATGTCGAGGCTCATGCAGTGCTTGATGCCGCAGACCTCCGCGACATAGGCCGCGCCGATCACGCCCGAGGCCGTGCCGGACAGGATCATCTGCACGCACTCGCTCTTGCCCTGCTCGGCGGTCATCACGCCGCCATTCGACTTGGTCAGGCGCGGATCGACCGTGACGCCGGCATTCTTCAACGCTGCCTGCAGCGAGCCGAGATAATGCGCGACACGCGGCTGCACATAGGCGCCGATCGCCGCCGTGATGGTGCGCTCATATTCGCGGATGATCGGCCAGGTCTCGCTGGAGAGAAACACCGGGATCTCGGGCGCCAGGCGCTCGACGATTGCCTTGACGGCGCGCTCATGGCCGGCATTGCGGTAGGAGTGCAGCAGCGAGACGACGATGCCCTCCGCGCCAGCCGCCTGGGCGCCGGCCACGGCGCGGGCGATGCTCGCCTCGTCGAGCGCCGTTTCCTCGCTCCCGTCCGCCTTCATGCGGCCCACGACGCCGAAGACGCGGTCGCGCGGGATCAATGGCTCCGGCCGCTTCGAGAGCAGGTTGTACATGTTCGGGATCTTGAGGCGGGCGACCTCCAGCACATCCCGGAAATGCTCGGTGGTGAATAAGGCGAGCTTCAACCCCTTGCGCTGGATCACCGTGTTGATGCCCACGGTCGTGCCATGGGTGAAATAGGAGATGTCGCCGGGCTTGATGCCGTAGCGCTCGCCGACGAGCCTGACGCCTTCGAGCACCTCCGCGCCCGGCTCGTCTGGCCGCGAGAACACCTTCAGCGTCTTGAGGCTCTGCGTATTCTCGTCGAACAGCGCGAAATCCGTGAATGATCCGCCGATATCGACGCCGACCCGATAACCCATTGAAACCTCCAGAGCCTATCCCCCAGCTTCCACTGGCGGCGCGCAGGCGAATAGGATTTTTCGCGTGCGGCGATGGGATAGGGGGCGCGCGCCAGCCGCATGCCAGCGCGAAGGGGCAGCGCGGTCGGGGCTGGCCGGGAGCGGGCGCGGCGGAAACCGCACCGCACGCTCACCTTCAGAGGTCGACGAGAACCCAGAGCACCACGGCGTTGGTGGGGCCCTTCGAGGTCCAGGTGTGCTCGGTCGTGGCGTCGTAATAGACCGAGTCGCCCTTGTTCAGTTCCAGCGGCTCGTAGAGGCGGCTGTGCACGACCAGCGTGCCTTCCTGCACCATCACGAAGATCTCCGCCTCCGACTTGGCCCAGGCCGGGTACTCGTCGGGGGAGCGCGCCGTCACCGTGGTCAGGATCGGGGTGGCGCGCTTGTTCTTCAGGTCGGCGCAGAGCAGCACATTGTTGCAGGTGCCGGTCGTATGCCGGCTGCCCGCGCCGGCGCGGCTGATGCTGCGCCGGCCGCCGAAGGCGCCGACGCTGTTGTCCTGGTCGGTCAGCAGGGTGACGAGTTCGACGCCGAGCCCCTGCGCGATCCTCTGCATGGTCGAGATCGTCGGCGACAATTCGTTGCGTTCGATCTTCGAGAACGCCGATGCCGAGACACCGGTCAGCGCGCTGACCTCCTGGAGCGTCAGCCCCCGGCTCTTGCGCAGCTTCAGCAGGTGGGCGCCGATATCGACCGCGGATTTGATGTCGTCCCCGGCCCGGGCGGAATCGCGCTCGCCATACTCGGTCGCTTCGCGAACGGCATCGCCCCGTTCAGCCAGCGAGATTTCCGGCATGCTGCTTCTCCCTCAGCGATCCAGTGCAACCAGTGAGAGCACCTCTTAATCCGCAGCTTAGTCCAAGGGAAGCGCGCTGTCTGCCCGTTCTCGACATAAAATGTCGTATAAGACATTTTTCTATTTTCATGTTGACAGCCTCTGGATCGTCGATGAGGCTGCGTTTCCGACAGCGCGCCGGCAAAACTTCTTCGGGGCCGGCATGGCGCCGGTTCCGGATGCGAAGGCGGCAGAGCTAGGCGCAAGGATCAAGTCGGATGACACTCACGCAAGATCATTTGAGCGGCCTCTACACCGCGATCGTCACCCCGCTGACGCAGGACGGGGCCGTCGATATCAAGGGGTTGCAGGCGCTCGTTCGCTTCCAGCTCGCCGCCGGAGCCCAGGGCATCGTGCCGATCGGCGGCACCGGCGAGTATCCGGCCTTTTCCCGCAGCGAGCGCCGCGACATCGTCGCGGCCTGCGTCGAGGCGGCCGACGGCAAGCCGGTCATCCCCGGCGTGCTCTCGACCGGTTTCGAGGATGCGCTGGAAGCCGGCCGCGACTTCGCTGCCGCCGGTGCCGCCGCGGTGATGACAGTGACGCCCTATTACGCTCCGGGCACGCAAGAAGGCATGCGCGCCTATTTCCGCCGCTACCGGGATGCGCTCGATCTGCCTGTGATGCTCTATCAGATCCCGCGCCGCACCACGGTCGCGGCCTTCGCCGACACGGTCCAGGCCATGGCCGAGGACCGCTCGATCATCGGCATGAAATACTCCTCCTATGACATGCCGGACTTCATCCGCACGGTGAAATATGCCGGCGACAAGATCGCGATCCTGAGCGGCGAGGAGCCGCTCTTCGCCACCCATATCGCGCTAGGCGCCAAGGGCGGCGTCCTCGCATCCGCGACGATCTATCCGAAGATCTGGATCGAGATTTTCGAGCTCGCCCGGCAGGGCAAGCTCAAGGAGGCCCTCAAGCTTCAGGACAAGATCGATCCGGTCACCGACGCGATCTATATCGAGACCAATCCTGGCCCGCTGAAGACTTATATGGAGCTCGCCGGCATGCCTGTCGGCGGTGTGCGCCTGCCGCTGCTGGGCCCGAGCCCGGAGACGCTGGCGAAGCTGAAGGTCGCCGCGCAAGGCGCCAAAGCCATCAACCTCGCCTGATCCCGGAAGGACCCTGTCGTGCTCGAGCAGTTGCGCGCCATCGTCGGAGACAAGGGCCTGATCACCGATCCCGGTGAGATGGAGCCCTGGCTCACGGATTGGCGCCAGCGCCGGCGCGGGCAGGCGCTTTGCGTGGTGTCTCCGGCGACCACGGCCGAGGTTTCGGCCGTGGTTGCGCTCTGCGCTGCTGAGGGGCAACCGGTCTTCCCGGTCGGCGGCAATACCGGGCTGTGTTTCGGCGCGGTGCCGGAGAGCGACCGGCCGGGCAAGATCGGGGTCGTGCTCTCGCTGCGCCGATTGAACCGCATCCGCGCGCTCGACCAGGCGACCGGGATCGCCACCGTCGATGCCGGCGTCGTCCTCGGGGATCTCCATGAGGCGGCCGTGAGGGCAGGGCGCCAGTTCCCGCTGCATCTCGGCAGCGAAGGCAGCGCCCAGATCGGCGGCCTGATCTCGACCAATGCCGGCGGGACCGGCGTCGTGCGCTACGGGCCGATGCGAGATCTCGTCGCCGGGCTCGAGATCGTGCTGGCCGACGGGCGCGTGCTCACCGACCTCGCCGGGCTGCGCAAGGACAATACCGGCTACATGCTGCGCCATCTCTTCATCGGCGCGGAAGGCACGCTCGGCATCATCACCGGGGCGGCGCTCAGGCTCCACCCCCAGACGCCGAACACGGCCCATGCCTGGGTTTCGGTTGCCGATCCGGCGGCGGCGGTTTCGCTGCTGACGGCGCTGCAGGGCCGCGCCGGCTCCTATATCCAGGCTTTTGAGCTGGTCTCGGCCTCGCAGTTCGAGCTGGTGCGCCGGCATGAGGAGCGGGTGCGCATTCCCTTCGCCGAGATCCCGGCCTGGTCGCTGCTCATCGAGCTCGGCAGCGAGGACGCCACGACCGCGCTGAATGCGATCCTGGAAGAGGTGCTGGGCGCCGCCCTGGAGAGCGGCGGCATCATCGATGCGATCGTGGCGACGTCCGAACAGCAGGCCGCCGATTTCTGGCATGTCCGCCATTCCGTCTCGGAGGCGAACAAGAAGGAAGGCATCGGCATCGTCCATGACGTGGCGGTGCGTACCTCGGATGCGGCCGCCTTCATCGCGGCCGCCGACAAGGTCGCCGCCGAGCGCTTTCCGCAGGCGGTGACGCAGGTGGTCTGCCATCTCGGCGACGGCAATGTGCATTACATCCTGATGTTCCAGCGCGAATTCTGGAACAGCCTGGAGGATGAGGACGCCTTCGTGCTCGAGGTCGAGCGGGCGATCCATGATGCGGCCGCGGTCTTCGAGGGCACCTTCAGCGCCGAACACGGTGTCGGCCGCAAGCTCACCGAGGAGTTGGAGCGTCTCGCCGACCCGCTTCGCTACGAATTGATGGGGCGGGTCAAGGCGTTGTTCGATCCGCAGAATCTGATGAACCCCGGCGTCCTCCTCACGGCCAAGCCCATGTGAGGAAGCCGGGGGACGATCCGCTGTCGCCTTCGATGAGGGGGGCGCAGGACGGAAGGCCCGCCAACGCAAGCGGGTGCCTGCCTCATCGGTTACGAGGCTTGTTTTCAACAATCGGGAGAATCGACATGATTGCACGCAGGGATCTCGCCGGCCTGATCGGCGCCGGCGCCGTGGCAGCCACCGCGCTGTCGCTGGCATCCAGCAGCGCCAGCGCCCAAAGCGCGTCGCAAAACACCTTCGACCGAGTCATGGCCAAGAAGAAGCTGCGCCTCGGCGCGGTGACCTCCAGCGCCCCCTGGTTCATGAAGGACCCGGCGACGGGCAAATGGGCCGGCCATTTCTACACGATCGGCGCGGCGCTCGCGGCCGATATGGAGGTCGAGCTCGAACTCGTCGAGACGACCTGGGGCAACGCCGTCCTCGATCTCCAGGCCGATAAGATCGACATCATGTTCGGCCTCAACCCCACGCCAAAGCGGGCCATGGCGGTTGATTTCTCCGGTACTGTTTACGACAGCGCGCTGGTCGTCATCGCCAAGCCGGGGTTCGAGCCCAAGAGCTGGGCCGACATGAACAAGCCCGAGATCAAGATTTCAGTTGATGTCGGTTCGGCGCACGACCAGATCGCGTCGCGCCTGTGCCCAAAGGCGCAGATCACGCGCTTCAAGACCATCAGCGAGGCTATGCTGGCGCTGCGCAGCGGCCGTGTCGATGCGCAGTGCATCTTCTGGATGGGCGGCGTACGGGCCGTGAAGGCCGATGCCGCTCTCGGCAAGGTGATCGTGCCTCAGCCCTTCTTCGGCTCGACCTCGAATGCCGCGTTCCGTCGGGAACCGGACAAGACCTGGCGCGACTTCGTCAACACCTGGATCGTCTACGCGCGCGGCCTCGGGCTGGTTCGCGAAGCCGTCGTCTCCAGCCTCGAGCAGGTCGGCGTGATGCCGGACGATCTGCCCCCGGGCATCACGCTCTGAATGTCGCCCGGCTCCCCGCGGTTCGCGCGGGGAGCCGCAGGCCACCATTCTCGTGGAATGGCGCCGTATAGCGGGCCGAGAGCTGCGCCGTAGCAGGTTGGGCATGGGTTACTGAGCATGATGGGTTACACTTGGCACTTTGACGTCATCTGGGGCTATCGCTGGCTCTTCCTGACCGGGACAGCGGTGACAATCGGATTGACGATCGCGATCGTCGTGCTCGGCATGGCGGTCGGGCTTGTCGCCGGGATCGCCCAGATCTCGCGCTCGCCGGTGCTGCGCTGGCTGTCCTGGGCCTATATCGAGATGTTCCGGCTGACGCCGCTGCTCGTGCTGCTGCTGTGGTTCTACTACGCGCTGCCGATCCTGACCGGCATCAAGCTCGACGCGCTCACCGCCGCGGTCGTGACGCTCTCGCTCTATGGCGGTTCCTTTTACGCGGAGGTGATCCGGGGTGGCATCGTCTCGATCGAGCCCGGGCAGAGCGAGGCCGGGCTCGCGCTGGGCATGACGCCGGCCCGCGTGATGCGGCGCATCGTGCTGCCTCAGGCGATCAAGCGCATGATCCCGCCGCTGATGAACCAGTCGATCATCCAGTTCAAGAACACCTCGCTGGTCTCCGTGCTGGCGGTGCCCGATCTGCTCTATCAAGGTCAGGTCGCGGCAATGGACACCTATCGCGCGCTCGAGGTCTACACCGTCGTCGCCGCCATCTATGTCGTCGTGCTTCTGCCGCTGACGGCGATCGTCAAGCGGGCGGAAAAGCAGCTCGCTCACAGCAACTGAGGCCACGACGATGAACCCCAAGATCGAGGTCTCCGGCCTGCGCAAGAGCTTCGGCTCGCTCACGGTGCTGCGCGACATCAACCTCACCGTCGAGCCCGGCGCGGTGGTCGCGCTGATCGGCCCGTCGGGCTCCGGCAAATCGACCCTGCTGCGCTGCCTGAACCTGCTGGTGATCCCCGAAGGCGGCAAGATCCGGATCGGCGAGAGCAGCTTCTCCTTCGGCGACAGCTCGAAGCTGCCGGGCGTGCGCGAGCAGGCCCGCTTCCGCTCCAATACCGGCATGGTGTTCCAGCACTTCAACCTGTTCCCGCATATGAGCGTCCTCGAGAACGTCATGGAGGGACCGCTCTCGGTGAAGAACATGCCCAAAGCCGAGGCGCAGGCGCTGGCGCGCCGGCTGCTCGCCAAGGTCGGCCTGAGCGACAAGGTCGATGTCTTCCCCAACAAGCTTTCGGGCGGCCAGAAGCAGCGCGTCGCGATTGCCCGTGCGCTTGCCATGGAGCCGGAGGTGATGCTGTTCGACGAGGCGACCTCGGCGCTCGATCCCGAACTCGTCGGCGAGGTCCTGGGCGTGATGCGCGATCTCGCCGCCGAGGGCATGACCATGATCATCGTCACCCATGAGATGGGCTTCGCGCGCGAAGTCGCCGACCGCGTCATCTTCATGCGCGACGGCGTGATCGTCGAGGAAGGGCCGGCCCGCGAGGTCATCGAGAACCCGGTGCAGGACGCGACCCGCGCCTTCCTGAGCCATTTTCACAATCGCGGCTGAGCGGATCAGGGCGATGGCGCGCGAGGCTTCCCGGACCGTCGCCGTGATCGGCGCCGGCATCATCGGCCTCTGCGCGGCGCTGGAGATCCAGCGCTGTGGGCACAAGGTTGTTCTGATCGAGCCCGAGGAGCCGGGCGGCCGGCAGGCGGCCTCCTATGGCAACGGCACCTGGCTCAGCCCGGCTTCGATCATGCCGATCTCCGTGCCGGGCCTCTGGCGCAAGGTCCCGGGCTTCCTGCTCGATCCGACCGGCCCCTTCGTGATCCGCTGGCGTGATCTGCCCGGGCTCGCCGGCTGGCTCCTCCGCTTCGTCCTCGCCGGGCGCAACTGGGCGCAGATCGAGGCCTGCGTCGCGGCGCGCTACCCGCTCTGCAAGGACACGGTCACCGACCACGCCGCCTTGGCGCAGGAGGCCGGCGTGCCCCAGCTGATCCGCAGGGAGGGGCTGATCTTCGTCTATCGCGATCGCGCCGAGTTCCTGGCGGAAGCCCGCGAATGGGAGATGCGCAAGGCGCTTGGCGTGCGCTTCTCGCAGATCGAAGAGGATGAACTGCGCCGCCTCGTTCCGCAGCTCGGGGCGGCCTATCGCTTTGGGGCAAGACTCGACGATGGCGGCCAGGTCGCCGATCCCGGCGCCTATTGCCGGGCGCTCGCCGAACTGGCGCTGCATCGCGGGGCGACGCGCGTCACGGCCTGCGCCACAGGCTTCAGCATCACCGGTGGCCGCTTGCAAGCTGTGGAGACCGATCGTGGTCCCGTCGCCTGCGACCGCGCGGTGATTGCAGCCGGCATCGGTTCGCGCGACCTAGCCCGTGAGGCCGGCGACGCCGTGCCTTTGATCTCGGAGCGCGGCTATCACGTCGTGATCTCCGATCCGGGTGTGGAGCTCGGCGCCGGGCTGATGCCGTCCGACGGCAAGATGGGCGTGGTCTCCACGCCGCAGGGCCTGAGGCTCGCCGGGCAGGTCGAGCTTGCTTCGGTCTCGACGCCGCCGGACTGGCGCCGCGCCGATATCCTGCTCGGCTTCGCCCGCGCCATGTTTCCCGCACTCGCCGAGCGGTTCGAGCGCGCCGGGATCAACCGCTGGATGGGCCATCGCCCCTCGACGCCGGACGGGCTGCCCTGTATCGGGGCGGCCTCGGCCTGCCCGGATGTGGTCCACGCCTTCGGCCATGCCCATACCGGGCTGATCCAGGCTCCGGCCACGGCGAAGCTGGTCGCGGCGCTGATTGACGGGCAGGCCCCGCCTTTCGACGCGGCGCCTTATTCGGCAAAGAGGTTCGGCTGATGGGCAATGAGTTGCTTTATCTCTCGCGCGCCGATGTTCAGGCGCTTGCCATTGCGCCGTCGGAGGCGCGCGAGGCCGTATTGCAGGCCTTTCGCGACCACGCCGCCGGGCTGAACCAGAGCTTGCCGAAGAGCGCGCTCGGTCTCGGTCCCGGCCATGGTTTCCAGGCGATGACGGCGGCCTCCTCGGCGCAGTCCATCGCCACGCTGAAATGGGTGGCGATGGCGCCCGTACCGCCCAAAAGCCCGGTGCCTGGCATCAATGCGCTGATCTGCGTCAGCGATTATGCCAGCGGCGCGCCGATCGCGGTGCTCGATGGTGACGAGATCACGCTGATCCGCACCGCTGCCTTGTCGGCGGCTGCGGCATCCAGGCTCGCCCCGCCGGCGCCGCGCACGATCGGATTCGTTGGCTGCGGGCTGCAGGCGCACGCCCATCTCGCGGCCTTTCTCGATCTCTATCCGGGCCTGACCTCCGCCCTGCTGTTCAGCCGCAGCCGCGCCTCGGCCGAGAGCCTCGCCGAAGCCGCCTCCCTGCGGGGCCTCGTAGGGGAGGTGGTCGATGAGGCGGATCAGCTGCTCGCGCGAAGCGACATCGTGATCTCGATGGTGCCCGGCGCGCCGGGGCTGCAGCCCTTCCTCGATGCCAACAGGCTGAAGCCGGTCGCCTTCGCCTCGGCCGTCGATCTCGGCCGCAGCTGGCGTCCGGAAACGCTGCCTGCCTTCGACGTGCTCGCGACCGACAGCCTCGCCCAGTCGAGCGCACCCTATGATGTCGATGGTCAGCCTGTGACGACCGTCCGCTTCCAGCACAATCTCATCGAGCTCGCTGACGCGCCACATCCGACTGCTGCCGGGCGCCGTTCCTTCTTCTGCTTCCGCGGCTTCGCTCTGGCTGATCTCGCGCTTGCGCATCTGGTCGTCGCCAAGGCGCGCATTGCGGGCATCGGCGTAAAGTTGCCGCGATGACCAAGCCCGCCTTCGCTCATATCCTCAATGTCGAAGACGTGCGCAGGGCCGCCAGGCGCCGCCTGCCACGCGGCCTGTTCGAGTATATCGACCGCGGCAGCGAGGATGAGATCTCGATCTCCGGCAATCGGCGGCAGCTCGATGCGATCCGGCTCGCGCCCTCGGTGCTGGTCGACGTCTCCCAGCGTTCGCTTGAGGCGGAAATTCTCGGCCAAGCGCAGCCGCTTCCGCTGGTGATCGCGCCCACGGCCATGGCGGGGCTGGTCTGGCATGATGGCGAGATCGCGCTCGCCAAGGCCGCGGCGCGCGCCGGCATCCCTTTCTGCGTCTCCACCCAGTCGATCACCTCGGTCGAGCGCATCGCGGCGGAATCCGGTGCAAAGCTCTGGTTCCAGCTCTATGTCTGGAAGAACCGGCAGCGCACGCTGGCGCTGATCGACCGAGCCTGGGCGGCCGGGGCCGAGACGCTGGTGCTGACGGTCGACACCGCCGTCGGGCCCAACCGCGAATATAATCTGCGCAACGGCTTCGGCATTCCACTCAAGGCCTCGGTGCGCGCCGGCATCGACCTGATGCTGCATCCGCGTTGGACGGCGTCAGTGATGCTGCGTTCGCTGCTCGCCTCGGGCGTGCCGACCTATGCGCATTATCCCGACGAGTTCCGCACCCAGCTCGGGCGGAGCTCGCTCTCCGACGAGCTGAACCTCGCCGCCGACGTGACCTGGGAGGATGTCCGCCTGCTGCGCCAGCGCTGGAAGGGCAAGCTCATCCTCAAGGGCATCTTGCGCGTCGACGATGCGCTGACCGCGCTCTCCCATGGCGTCGATGCGATCGTGGTCTCGAACCATGGCGCCCGCAATCTCGACTGTGCGCCCGGCCCGACCGAGGTCCTGCCCGCCATCGTCGCGGCGATTGGGGGCCGCATGGAGATCCTCGCCGATAGCGGCGTGCGCCGTGGCGCCGACATCGCCCGTTTCCTGGCGCTGGGCGCAAGCGGCGTCCTGATCGGCCGTGCGACGCTCTACGGCGTCGCGATCGGGGGCAGTGATGGGGCAGGGCGCGTCCTCGATCTCCTGACCCATGAACTCAATGTGACGATGGGCATGCTCGGCGCGCGCAATCTGGCTGATCTGCGCCGCTGTTGAACCGAGCGCTCGCAAGGGGCGCCCCTCCTACAAGGCCGGTCCGGACCATCATTGCATACAAGACAGGGTTTTCCCCAGACGCTAGGAACGCACCGTAGCGCGAGGAAAACTATGATCTTTCTATACAAGTCCGAGGCTGTACGCGGCAATCACTGGAAGGCCGTCTTCGAGGAGCGCGAGCCCGACCTGCCGTTCCGGATCTGGCCGGATGTCGGCGACCCCGCGCTGGTCAAATACATGGCGGTCTGGCTGCCGCCCGACGACATCGCGACCGGCTATCCCAATCTCGAGGTGCTGTTCTCGGTCGGCGCCGGCGTCGACCAGTTGAACCTCGATCTGGTGCCGCCAAACGTCAAGGTCGTCAGGATGCTCGACCCGAGCGTGCCACAGATCATGGCCGAGTTCGTCACGACGGCGGTGCTGTCCCTGCATTGCGATGTCCTGACCCATATCGACCAGCAGCAGCGCGGGCTCTGGAACCCGCTGCCGTCCGCAACGGCGGGGAGCCGGCGCGTCGGCGTGCTCGGGCTTGGCCAGCTCGGCAGCCTGGCGTGCAAGAAGCTGGCTTATGCCGGCTTCAAGGTTGCCGGCTGGAGCCGGTCGCGGCATGAGATCGAAGGCATCGAGACCTTCTCCGGGGAAGGCGAGTTCGATGCCTTCCTCGGCCGCACCGATATCCTGGTCTGCCTCCTGCCATTGACGGCGCAGACCCAGGGCATCCTGAACGGCGAGCTCTTCGCCAAATTGCCGCGTGGCGCCATGCTGGTGAATGTCGGGCGCGGCGGGCATCTCGATCAGGACGCCTTGCTGGCGGCCCTGGATAGCGGGCAGTTGTCCGGCGCGGTGCTCGACGTCACCGATCCCGAACCGCTGCCGCCCGATCACCCGATGTGGACGCATCCGCGCATCCTGCTGACGCCGCATATCGCGAGCTCGGCACAGCCGGGCACCTCCGTTGAGGTCATCCTCAGGAATCTCGACCTGTTGCGAGCCGGCAAGGAGCCGATCGGCCTGATTGATCGGCAGCGCGGCTATTAGGGCGCGCTGGTGTTGGGCGGGCGAGCAGGAACCACACCGTCATCCCGGGCCAGCCGCGAAGCCGCGCAGGGATGCATCGAAGGGCGCCTGAGCGCTACGGTGGAGGCGTCCTGCGCACGCTTCAGGCGGCTGACCGAACGCCGTGCTCCGCTTCCCGCCGTGCTGTCGCATATTTTGCGACAGCCGCTTTCTCGCGCTGCAGCAGCGCCTTCTTGCGGTAGACGCCCCAGCGATATCCCGAGATCGAGCCGTCCTTCCTGAGGACACGGTGGCAGGGCAGCAGGATCGCGATCGGGTTGGCGGCGATCGCCTTGGTGACGTCCCGGGCATCGCGCGTGCCCAGCAGCGCGGCCAGGGCCCCATAATGGGTGGTCTCACCCATCGGGATATCCCGGAGCATCTGCCAGACATTGATCTCATAGGGCGTTCCGCGCAGATCGAGCGGGATGTCCGGGGCGAGGCCCGGCTGCTCGACCAATTGCGCCATCGTGCCAACGAGCTGGGCCAGGCCATTTTCGTCGTTGACGATCTCGGCGTCCGGGAAGCGTGCATGCAGCGCCTCCGCCAGGGCCGGGCGCTGATTGGCGAACTCGAAGGCGACCAGGCCCTTGGTCGAGACCGCGACCAGAACGTCGCCCAGGCTGCTTTCGCCCCAGGCAAAGCGGATGATGTCGCGCATGGCTTTCTCCTGTCGGGTCCGATTGCAGGCCCTGGAGATAGGGGCCAAAGGCAGCGTGCTCCACCCGATTCCTGCCCATGGGAGATGCCCTGGGGAGATGTCCATGCGGTGCGCGGGGCCGATGGTGGCCCCGGCGCCCGACATGCTAGGGAGGCCGGAAGGATGCCCGCATCCAGAATATCTTGATGAGGAATGGCGATGTTTGAAGCGCTCGCGATCGCGACGGACGACAAGGTGGAATTCTATCGCGAATTGTCGCAGCAGCTCGCGGCTCTGCTGGCGGGGGAGGGCGATGCGATCGCCAACGCCGCCAACACCTCGGCGCTGCTGTTCCAGATGCTGCTGGGCCTCAACTGGGCCGGCTTCTACATCATGCGCGAGGGCGAGCTCGTGCTCGGGCCGTTTCAGGGCAAGCCGGCCTGCGTGCGCATTCCGGTCGGGCGCGGCGTCTGCGGTGCTGCCGTCGAGCGCCGGCAGTCGATGCTGGTCGAGGATGTCCATGCCTTTCCCGGCCATATCGCCTGCGATGCGGCCTCCCGCTCCGAACTGGTCGTGCCCTTGCTCCGCGACGGCGAGGTGATCGGGGTGATCGACCTCGACAGTCCGCATCCGGCCCGGTTCGACGCGGCCGATCAGGCCGGCATCGAAGCCATCGCCGCGATCTATCTCGCGGCGAGCGCTCCGATCGCGCCCTGACATGGCGGCATGGGGCCATGCCTGAATCCGGGCCGATCCGGCCGTGACAACCATCCGGCATCCGCCTATCGTTATGACTGTCGGAACACAGCGCGAGGCGCGTGCGGACAGACCAGGGACCGATCCTCTCCTCTTCGGCTCAGGATCGAGCCGCGCGCCATCGTTTGGTCGTGAGGAACGCCAAGCTGTCGAGACCAGACCGACCGGTCGCCCGTCCCGCCCGCCAGCAATCATTGCCGGTGCGGGCGGTTCCGGGCGGTCGGAAATAGTCCCCTGCTGAGATCAGCCTTCGGAGAACGCATCATGTCGCACGCCTTGCAATTCTATATCGATGGTCAGTGGGTGGCGCCCTCGGGGAACAGGACGCTCGACGTGATCGACCCTTCGACGGAGGAGGCCTTCGCCACGATCGCGCTCGGCGAGCAAGCCGATGTCGACAAGGCGGTCGCTGCCGCCCGCGCCGCTTTCCCGGCTTTTGCTGCGACCTCGCGTGCCGAGCGCCTGGCGCTGATGCGCCGCCTGGCCGAGGCCTATAAGGCGCGCTATGCGGATATCGCCGACGCGCTCTCGCGCGAGATGGGCGCGCCGAAGGAGCTGGCTCACCGGGCCCAGGCCGGCATGGGCACCGCCCATCTGGCGAAGATGATCGAGACGCTGGAGACCTTCGAGTTCGAGGAGCTGCGCGGCACGACCCTGATCGCCAAGGAGCCGATCGGCGTCGTCGGCATGATCACGCCGTGGAACTGGCCGCTGAACCAGATCATGTGCAAGGTCGCGCCGGCGCTTGCAGCCGGCTGCACCATGGTGCTGAAGCCCAGCGAGATCGCCCCGATCAACGCCATCATCTTCGCCGAGGTCATGCATGAGGCTGGCGTGCCGAAGGGCGTGTTCAACCTCGTCAATGGCGACGGGCCGACGGTCGGCGAGGCGATCTCGCGCCATCCGGGCGTCGACATGGTCTCCTTCACCGGCTCGACCCGCGCCGGCATCCTCGTCGCCAAGGCGGCGGCCGATACGGTCAAGCGCGTGCATCAGGAGCTCGGCGGCAAGTCGGCCAACATCATCCTGGACGATGCCGACCTGCAGAAGTCGGTGAAGCTCGGCGTCGAAAGCGTCATGCGCAACTCCGGCCAGTCCTGCAATGCGCCGACCCGGATGTTCGTACCCGCGGCGCTGCATGATCAGGCAGTGGCGATCGCCAAGGCGACGGCCGAGCCGCTCAAGGTCGGCGCCCCCTCGACTGACGGCGTCTTCCTCGGGCCGGTGGTCAGCGAGGTCCAGTACAACAAGATCCAGAAGCTCATCGAAGCCGGCATCAAGGAAGGCGCCGATCTCGTCACCGGCGGCTCCGGCCGGCCGGAGGGGCTCAATCGCGGCTACTATGTTCGCCCGACCGTCTTCGCCAATGTCACCGACGAGATGGCGATCGCGCGCGAGGAGATCTTCGGCCCCGTGCTCTCGATCCTGCCCTATGGCAGCGAGGAAGAGGTGATCGAGCGGGCGAACGACACGCCTTACGGGCTGGCCTCCTATGTCCAGTCCGGCTCGCTCGATCGCGCCCGCAAGGTCGCGGCCAAGATGCGCAGCGGCAATGTCTACATCAACTATCCGGCCTGGGACGCAGGCGCGCCCTTCGGGGGCTACAAGCAGTCCGGCAATGGCCGCGAATATGCCGGCTTCGGCCTCGAGGAGTTCCTCGAGATCAAGGGTACGGTCGGCTACGAAGCGGCCTGAGAACGGTCATCCCGCGGCGGGGGCGTTTTCGCCCCCGTCGTAACGGGCCGGCGCGAAGGTTCATGCCTCCCAAGGTTCATGCCTCCCAAATCCCGCCCCCGCAACCACTCTACAGCGCGCTGTACTACGACCGCCTTCTCCCCGGTCCCGTGAAGTTTTCGGGTTGGTTCGGGGATGCTGAATGAGCGGCCGAATACCACAGACCGCTCAGCGCCCATCTCTGTAGTTCCCGGCGCTTGCCGCTTTTCCCGGGGGCGGACGCGCAAAGCGGCAACGGTTTAGCTCGAGATTATGCCGGGATCGGATCAGGTCCGGGCGCGACAACCTTCAAGCGAGCCGCTTCCTCGACCGTGAGCGCGTCGCTGGCGATCGCATTGAAAGAGCGCGCCGCTGCCCTCGTGCGCGCTTGCGCTTCAGGCTGTGCATCGGCGCCGACCAACCGAAAAGAGGCGGGCGACAGGGGCCCGAACCACAGCGCGCGTTCGAGCGCAGGCCATTCCGCCGGACGCGGTTCGACACCAGCATTGTTGGCAAAGAGGACAGCCAGCGCATGCATCGGAACATCGCGCGGACCGCCGCGGCGCGAGCGTGCGAGCGCGACGCCCTCTCGCACGGCCTCGACAGGCGGCGTCGGGCGCAGCCCAGCCCAGAGATAAGCGAGCCAGCGCGCCTGCAGTTCGAGCACGGGAAAATAGGGGCCGATCAGCGAATAGAGCCCGACGAAGCCCAGCCCGTCGAGGTCTGGATGGATGGTATGGTCGTGCAGGTCCAACCCCTGGCCGTCGAGACCGAGCTTCGCTACGATCTCGTCGCTCAGGAAAGGCAGCGAGAGCCTGTAGCCTGTGCCCAGAATGATGCCATCGAGGCTGTCGCTCGACCCGTCAGCGAAGCGCACGGCGCGGCCGTCGATCGCCTTGATCCACGGTCGTGGACCGATCCGCCCTTCCGCCACGAGGGCCAGGTAGTTTTGCGATTGCGTCAGGCCCGCCGCGAAGATGTTGTCGTCGGGTTTCGGCGCCCCGAATTGCTCGGGGCTGCCGCAGGTCGACAAGACCATCTGCTTCATTCCCGCCGCAACCGCTTCGGGGGGAAGCATCATGCCCGCCTGTGCGGCAAAGCGGGTGAAGGCGACATGATCCGTGGGGATGCCGGCGAGGAGCTTTTGCAGCACGTATCGCTGTCGGCGCATCGCAACCGAGACGATCGCGCCGGAAGCCGCCAACTCGCTGGCGATCTCCAGCGCGCTGATCGAGCAGCCGGCGACCAACACCGAGCGGCCGCGATACGGCTCTGGACCCTTGTACCGGGAACTGTGGATGACGCCAGCGGATCCGGCGAAGCCCTCCAGCCCGGCGATCGCAGGCGCGTCGGGCGTCCTGCAATATCCCGTCGCGATGACGACGTGAGGATAGATCTCCGCCGATACGCTGTCGCCATGACGCGTGCGAACTGTCCAACCCTCGCCCGGCGCGCGTTCGACTGCCTCGACCGTCGTCGACCGGCGAATTGTCTGGCCGTCGAGATCCGCCAGCTCGGCGTAGCGCTTCAGGTACGCCTGCATGTCGGTCTGGCTCGGGTAGACATTCGTCCCCTCCGCGTGGTCGAGATCGCTGAAGGCCGTCAGGATCCGGCTTGTGTTGGTGCGCATGCCGGGCCAGACCGCGCTTGATGGCGAGGCGGCATTCCACTGACCGCCGATCTCCGACGAGGCCTCGAAGACAACAGGAAGGAAGCCGTGCTTCTTCAGATATCGGGCCGAGACAAGGCCGGCCGGACCGGCGCCGATGACGGCGACCGCCTTCTCGGGCATGCGGATGGGGTCGAGGGAGGCGGTCATGGCGGGGTCCTCTGCTCTGGAAGCTGAACCATACGCCTCCTTGCAACCCGCCGATCCTAAATGCTTCCTAAGCGGGTGTTTGCTGTTCCTAAAACATTGCTAAGCTCGAAGCATGGACAGGTTGGCCCGATAGTGATCGACGCGGAACTCGCGAGCTTCATGGAAAGCGCCGTGATGATCATCGTCGGCACGTGCGACGACGTCCTCAGGCCGCAGGTCGGCCGGGCCGTGGGCGCCATCGTCGACCGGGCGACAAGCAGCGTCGACCTGATCGTTTCAGAATGGCAATGGCCGGAGACCATTGCCAACGTTCGTTGGAACGGTCGGCTTGCCGTGACCTTCGCCCGGCCGTCCGACTATGTCTCCTACCAGGTCAAGGGTCGCGCTATGGTCGTCCCGGCGTTGGCCGCCCACCGCGCCTGCGCGGTGCGCTATGTTGAGGCGATGACCGCGACCCTGGTCGGGAACGGACTCGATGCTAGGGTCACGGCGCCCTGGCTCGTGGACCGCGAGCCCGCAGCGCTGCGTCTGGCGGCCGAGATGATCTTCATCCAGACACCGGGCGACATGGCCGGCCAGAGGCTGGAACCGTCGCGATGACGATCCGCTTGCGCGACCTCGGCGCTTGCTTCGAGGGCGTCATTCCGTCGATCCTCGCGACCGCCTCGGCGGACGGCGTTCCGAACATCTCCTACCTCTCGCACGTCGAATTCGTCGACGACGCGCATGTGGCGCTGTCGAACCAGTTCTTCTCAAAGACAGCCGCAAATCTACATGCCAACAACCAGGCCACCCTCTTGCTCGTCGACCCGCGTGACGGCGACCAATACAGGCTGAATGTCACCTTCGACCGGTCGCTCGACGGTGGCACGCTGTTCGACGCCATGGCGGCCCAGCTTCGCGCTAGCAGCGCGCAAATCGGTATGCACGGCGTCATGCGGCTACGCGGCGTCGATCTTTATCGCGTGGATCGGGTGGAGGCCGTCCAGTCTCCGACGATCGCCACGGCCATCCGACCGTCCACAGCGGACCGGCATCTCGCCGCGGCCGCCACGCTCGCCGTCAGGATCGCCGAAGCGAGCGACATAGCGACGATCATCGACGCAGTCCTCGATGGCGTGCGGGAAGGCTTCGGCTTTTCCAACACGATGCTGTTGCTGAAGGAGCCATCGGGTGCGCGTCTGGTGACTGTGGGCAGCCGCGGCTATGCCTGGAGCGGCATCGGCTCGGAAGTGGCGGTCGGCGAGGCGGTGATCGGGACGGCTGCCGCCGAGCGATGCGCCGTTCGGATCAGCGACATGAGCCGGATCCGGCGCTTCGGCTCGGCAATCCGCCCCACCTCCGCAGACGAGAACCGCACCCGCACGATCGCGCTGCCGGGACTGGCTGATGCGATGAGCCAAGTGGCGCTGCCGATGATCGCTGGAGGAAGCTTGCGGGGCGTGCTGTTTCTGGAAAGCGCGGAGCGACTTGCGTTTTCAAAGGATGTCGAAGCCGCGCTGTCGATCGTCGCGAATCAGGCGGCAGCGGCCCTCTCGCTTGCGGATAGTCTTGGAAACGAGCCGTCGCTCGTCACATCGGAAGGCAACGGCGCATTGGCGGGGCGGCCCTTCAACATCGTTCATCATACGTTCGACGATAGCGTGTTCATCGACAACGAATACGTGATCAAGGGCGTGCCCGGCCGCCTGCTTGTCCATCTGCTTCGGTTACATCTGCGGGAGGGACGCGCGGACTTCACCAACCGCGAGATGCGGCTCTCCGACGAACTGCGCCTGCCTGATCTCAAGGACAACCTGGAGACCCGACTGCTCCTGCTCCGACGGCGGCTCGAGGAAAAGGCTGCGCCGCTCCGTTTGCTTCAGACAGGCCGCGGGAAGCTGAGACTGCAACTCGCCGGACCCGCCGTCTTGACCGTCGCCAAGGGAAAGAGCTCCTCGAGCAGGTAGCGCGATGAAGGTTCGGAGCAGCAGCGTAAAGTGTCGTGCGCGTTTGGGGTCGAAGGCTGTATTTAACCTTGCTCTGGACCGTCCGCTTTCCTTCCCGATCGCTCTAAAGCTGCTGTTCGCCTTCGGCCAACGCCAGACATCGGCGGGTTGGGAGCGGCTATGCTGCTAGCTTTGGTATAGCTCTCTCGATCAATCGCAAGAATCGGGTGTTGCGAGCCCGCGATTTGAACCAGGGTCTGATGTCTGCACCTGCAATGACGGGTCGCCGGATCAGAATCATAATGGCGATGGTGAGATCAGCTTGGACGCCATTCGATCATCCATCCATTTCCCTCCAAATGTGATTTCTAGTTCGATCTTGAGTGTCGTAGTGCAATTTCCAATTCCATCGCAGCATTGGAAATTGCGGACCAGCACCTGATGCTGAATCATAGTGCTCCAGCGGAAACGTAGTTCTCAGTTTCATCTACGCTGGCGCTCGGGCGCAACGAGACGTTCCTCTACGGGCCGCTGCGCCTGTTCACGGGCGTCGAGGGGCTCTCCGGCCTCGTCTTCATCGGCTGGACCTCGGCCTTCACCTATTGGTGCATGACCCAGTTCTGGAACGACCATTGAGGCGTGGCAACGGTGAACGGCCTCGGGTCCATTACGCGGTGTCAGCCCCTAAGCGAAGGCCTTTTCGATCGTCTCGACGATGACCTTGATCGATTTGTCGTGCCGGGTGATCGGCGGGATCTGCCGATCCAGCCCCAGGAGCTGATAGACCGCCATCTGCGCCGCCCGGATCGAATATTCCACGGTGAAGACCACGTCGTCGGGAATTTCGACGAACTGGCTGATGAAGCCCAGGTTCTTCGAATTTTTAGGCACCGGAAGCGGCCGGTCGCCCTTGGCGCGGGGCATGAACATGCTGGTGATGTAGGGCAGGTTGCAGGGGATGCAGGCTGCGCCCTCGAAGACGCCGGGATCGAAATTGAGATGCCCGCATAGTTCGCGCAGGATTTCGGCGCCGCCGCATGCGGACATCGGCTTCGGCACGAAATTGCCGACCCGGTCCGGATGGAGCGCATAGCCCCAGAACACCTGCAGATTGGCCGGCTGATCGATGAAATGCGGCTGGCGGTAGAGTACCACCGACATCAGCCAGTTCGAATCCTTGAACGTCACGAGGCCGCCGGTGCCGGCTCGGTTGCCTGAGAACCGCTCCATCTTGTCGAAGAAGACAGGGGTGCTGCAGGTGACTGTGAAGGATTCCCAATAGGATTCAGGAATCGAGCTGTTGAAGACGGCGGGATTGCCGAATTCCGGCCGGCCGGCTGCGATCTTTTCCCAAAGCTCCCAGCCATGGCTGTCGGCCTTGGTCAAACGCTTCGGCGGACTGGTCATCGTACCCAGGCTGGTGGCGTCGGTCATCGAACCGTTCTGGAAGAACACCAGATCGCCGTCCTTCAGCGTCAGCGCTTCCAGCTTGCCGTCACGGTTCAGAGAGAGGCCGGCGACGCGCAGCTTGCCGGCCTCGTCGATCAGATCCATGTCGGTGACACGCACGCCGTTCTCGAAGCGGACGCCCTTTTGCCGAAGCCACTCCAGCAATGGGCGCACGATTGCGTCGAACTGGTTGTAGACGGTCCGCTTGACGCCACCCAGCGTTTCGATGCGCGGGAACTCGTTCATGAAGCGATGCAGATAGCGCTTCAGCTCCGCGGCGCTGTGCCAAGTCTGGAAGGCGAAAGTGGTCTGCCACATGTACCAGAAATTCGTCCGGAAGAATGGCGGCGAGAGCCAGTCGGTGATGCGGCTTGCGCCGAGTTCCTCCTCCGACGCCTCGGCAAGCCTGACCAGTTCGATGCGGTCCTGCATGGTGAAGCCCATGGTCGAAACATCGATCTTGAAGCAGTTGTGATCGACGAGGCGCGCCTGCGAATGCGCCATTTGCGCCTCGTTGAAGGCGACGGTTTCCTCGTAGACGGTCTTGCTGGGATCATCGATCGACGGGATGCCCTTCAGCAGGCCCCAGGTGCACTCGTAGTGATCCGTGGTCAGCATGCGGCCGCCGCGCAGGGAATAAGCGTGGTCCGCCAGCCTGGCGCCATCGAGGCTGCCGCCAACCAGCGGCAACTCTTCATAGATGGTGACGTCGCCGCCGCTGACGCCGCCGTCACGGATCAGGAAGGCAGCGCCCGCAAGCGATCCAATGCCGCCGCCGATGAAATAAGCTTTCATGACAACCTCGGTTCAGAGTGCTGGTGGTGATGAAAATCCCGTCCTGAAACCGCCCGGGCTCGGCGTTCCCCCGAACCTTGCCAGTATCGGTAGCCGGCTTCACGACAAATATCTCACCGCAGGATCACAGAGCTGCTCTTGAATGACAAGTCGCTTTTCTTGAATAAAAAGTCTTGGCGCGATGTGTGGCATGCTTGAATGGCAATAGGATAGACATGGTCCCTCCAGCGTTCACGCCCAGTACATTGGTTTTTACCTATTGTGCATGACCGGGTTCCGGAACGACCATTGAGGCGTGGCGGCAAACCCGCCTCAGGGCCCGTCGACCCAGGTCAGGCCCTTGTAGTTGAAGCCCTCCACGAGGGTTGGCTTGACGATCTCGAAATAGGGCGAGATGTCGAAGTCGCCGGGCGCGTAGAGGCTGTGGTGCCGGATATGCAGGAGTTCCTGACGGCGCCAGCTGCTGATGCCGCGCTTGACCGCTGCACCCTGCTCGATGCGCGGCAGGATGGGGTAGCCGATGCGCCCGAACGCCTCGGCGAGCAGGGTCGAGCAGATCGCCCGGGTCGGCTCTCCCGATCCCAGCGCGATCATGCGCCGCCGCCAGCGCGAGGGGATGGGCGGCGTCGGCAGCAGATAGCGGGCAAGGTCCACGATGTTGCGCATGTCGTAGCGAATGCCGAGGCGCGAGATCATGAAGTTGATCAGTTCGTCGCGATCGCTCTCGATCAACCCGACGGGCCGGCAGATGCGGGTGTGAAAGCGTGCCAGGCTCGAGAGTGGCGCGGATCTGCAACCCGCATCGAGGACGACTTCGATCAGGCTGTGGCGCTCGCTGCCGTCATCGGGCGCCCCAAGCACATCGCCGACATAAAGCGCGGCATGCGACCAGGTCGACTGCGTCAGGTATTTGACCGCCGTCGCGATCATGCTGGAGCCGGCGACCAGCACGACATCGCCCGGCCGCAGCGTGCGCCGCAGCGCGTCAGGATCCGACGGGATGAAAAGCTCCTGGCCGGGCGTCTCGCGCAGCAGCAGGCGGGCCAGCCTGTGTCCGAGCCAATCGAGAGCCGTATTGGATTGCCTCATCGCAGTGTCGCCTCGCGTCATGCGCCCCGTGACAGCCTTCGTCCGGCCACGCCGGTCGCATTGAGCTAAGGCGTTTTCGACCGAAATGGATACCGGTCCGCGTGAAGAAAACGCGTTAAAACAATGATCTAAAGCAATTTCTGATCAAGCCGGAAAGGAAATTGCTCTAGCCCTCTATGGGACCGCACCATCCCGGCAGATAATTCGCCTCCTGGCTCCTTGCGAGGTCGAGCGCCTTGACCACCGCCGCTTCGAATGCGCTCACGACGCGCTTGCGCGGGATGCGCCGCCGCAGGAAGTCGGCCCACAGGAACTCGGAGAACGGCGTCACCTCCTTGGCGAAGCCGCCGGCGCGCCGGAGCTCTCCGGCGAGCGAGCGGTAGGGGTCGTCCTTGAGGTCGGCGACCCGCTTGGGAATGTCATCGACGCTGCGACGCACGCCTTCAGCGTCGTAGGGATGGGTCCAGGCGCGATGCTCGCAGACCGTCCAGAAGCTCTGCCTGGTCAGGCTCGACAGATCCGACACCACATTGACGAGCACCTCCTCGACGCCTTCCTCGTCAAGCGCACGCGCCAGGTGATGATGGTCGAGGATGTAGAAGCGGTCCTTGGGGCCCTTGAGCACCGGGATCATGTGCCTGCCCAGGAATTCCTGCGCATGCACGCCGTGCTTTTCGCGCCAGAGCCGGCGCTTGGCCTCGACCTCGCGCAGGCCGACCGTCATCTGGGTCGGCCGGAGCTCGCTGATCCGCACGGGGTGAAGAATGGGCTCTCGCGTCGTCATCAGGGTCACCTCGCATCGGCGCGGCGGATTTCGGTGTGCATGGACGATCGGGAGGAGATCGGCCGGTCTTGACGTATTCCATGGTGGCGCATGGATAAGACGGGAAATGAATAGGACGGGAAAAAGCCACATCTGTGGCTAGGTTGACCCGTGCCGAGTCGGCTGGAGGCAAGCGCTGGCAATGTGGCTAGCCGCACAGCGTGTGCCCGACTGGCGTATCGTCGCAGTGGAGATCGGAACAGTGACGTTGCGTCGATGAACCAGAAGCCTGTGTTCCCGAAGCTGCCCCCCGACAGCGAGGTGCCTGCGGCTCCCGTGCGGAGATCGCGCCTGCGCTCGCCCGTCATCTGGCTGCTCCTCCTGCTCGTTGCCGGCGGCGCGCTCTGGTGGAGCCGGCGACAAGCCGCCGAGCCACCGTCGCCGGCGCGCGGCGGCCGCACGGCCGTGCCGATGTCGATCGTGCCGGAAATCGTCAGGAAGGGCGATATCGCAATCAATCTCGACGCGCTGGGAACCGTCACCTCGCTGGCGACCGTCACGGTCCGCTCGCAGATCAGCGGGCAACTGGTCCGGATCGATTTCAAGGAAGGCCAGGACGTCAAGAAGGGCGATCTGCTCGCCGAGATCGACACACGCCCCTATGAAGCGGTCCTGGCGCAGATGAAGGGGCAATTGGCGCGCGACGAAGCCCTGCTCAAGGGCGCGCAGGTCGATCTGACGCGCTATCAGGGCCTGTCCGCCCAGAACGCCGTGTCCCGCCAGACGCTCGATACCCAGACCGCACTGGTCGCCCAGTACGAGGGAACGGTGGCCGCCGACCGCGCCCAGGTCAACGCGGCCGAGGTCAACCTGCAATATTGCCGGATCGTCGCGCCGGCGGATGGCCGCGTCGGCCTGCGCCAGGTCGATCAGGGCAACTACGTCACCCCCGGGGACACCAACGGTCTGGTGGTGATCACGCAACTGGCGCCGATCAGCGTCCTCTTCACGATGCCGGAGGACAATCTGCAGGCGATCTCTGCGCGCTTGAGGAGCGGCGCGACGCTGCCGGTCACGGCTTTCGACCGCGCCGGCGCCAAGAGGATCGCCGAGGGCGTCCTGCAGACCTTCGACAGCCAGATCGATTCCACTACGGGAACGATCAAGCTGCGTGCGCAGTTCGGGAACGAGGCGAGGACGCTCTATCCGAACCAGTTCGTGAATATCCGCCTGCTGGTCGACACGCATAAGGACGTCACGCTGATGCCGACGGCCGGCGTGCAGCGCGGGGTGCCCGGAACCTTCGTCTATCTCGTCAATGCCGACGCCACTGTCTCCGTCCGCAAGGTCGAGCTCGGGGTCAGCGATGGCGAGCATGTCGAGGTCCGCTCGGGGCTGAACCCGGGCGACGCCATCGTCATCGACGGCGCCGACAAGCTGCGCGACGGCGCGAAGATCAGTGTGCGCTCGGAAAGCGGCGCGGGCCCGGCGCAGCCGGAACAACCGGCAGGCGGCAGGCGGCGGCAGAACGGCGGCCGCCAGCCATGAGCCCGTCGCGGCCCTTTATCCTGCGGCCGGTCGCGACCACATTGCTGATGGTCGCGATCATGCTGTCGGGCATCCTGGCTTTCCGCTTCCTGCCGGTCGCGGCCTTGCCCGAAGTCGACTACCCGACCATACAGGTCCAGACCTTCTATCCGGGCGCGAGCCCCGATGTGATGACCTCTTCGGTGACGGCGCCGCTCGAGGTCCAGTTCGGCCAGATGCCGAACCTCAACCAGATGAGCTCGGTCAGCTCCGGTGGCGCATCCGTCATCACCTTGCAGTTCGGGCTCAAGATCACGCTCGACGTCGCGGAGCAGGAGGTCCAGGCCGCGATCAACGCCGCCGGGAACCTGTTGCCCTCGGACCTGCCGGCGCCGCCGATCTACGCCAAGGTCAACCCGGCCGATGCGCCGATCCTGACCCTGGGGCTGACCTCGGCGACCATGCCGCTGACGCAGGTGCAGGATTTCGCCGATACGCGGCTGGCGCAGAAGATCTCCCAGCTTCCGGGGGTCGGGCTGGTCAGCATCAGCGGGGGGCAGCGACCGGCGGTGCGCATCCGCGCCGACATCCGCAAGCTCGCCGCCTATGGCCTGAACATCGACGATCTGCGCAGCACGCTCGGCAACGCCAATGTCAACACGCCCAAGGGCAGCTTCGACGGCCCCTTGCGCGCCTCGACGATCAACGCCAACGACCAGATCCGCACCGCCAATGGCTACAGGTCGCTGATCGTCGCCTACAAGAACGGGGCGGCCGTCCGGCTCAGCGACATCGGCGAGGTCGCCGACGGTTCGGAAAACGACAAGCTCGGCGCCTGGATGAATGCGGCGCCGGCCATCATCCTGAATATCCAGCGGCAGCCCGGCGCCAATGTCATCTCGGTCGTGGAGGGCATCAAGGCACTCCTGCCGCAGCTCAAGGCGTCGCTGCCGGCCGCAATCGACATGGCCGTGCTCACCGACCGCACGGTCACCATCCGCGCCTCGGTGCGGGATGTGGAATACGAATTGACGCTGGCGGTGGTTCTCGTCGTGCTGGTGATCTTCGTCTTCCTGCGCAGCACGCGCGCGACGCTGATCCCGAGCCTGTCGGTTCCGCTGTCGCTCGTCGGCACGCTGGGCGTGATGTATCTGAGCGGCTTCAGCCTCAACAACCTGACCCTGATGGCGCTGACCATCTCGACCGGCTTCGTCGTCGACGACGCCATCGTCGTGATCGAGAACATCTCCCGCTATATCGAGGAGGGCGACACGCCGCTTCACGCCGCCTTGCGCGGTTCGGAGCAGATCGGCTTCACCATCATCTCGCTGACGGTGTCGCTGATCGCCGTGCTGATCCCGCTGCTGTTCATGGGCGATGTCGTCGGCCGGTTGTTCCGGGAGTTCGCGATCACGCTTGCCGTGACGATCCTGATCTCCGCCGTGGTCTCGCTGACCCTGGTGCCGATGGCCTGCGCGAAGCTGCTGAAGGCGGCGACCGAGACGCATGAGAACGGCTTCCAGCGCTGGAGCCGCGAAGCCTTCGACGGCATCATCGCGGTCTATGCCCGCATGCTGAACTGGGTGCTCGATCGCCAGACCCTGGTGCTGCTGGTCGCCCTGGCGACCTTCGGGCTGACGGGCCTGCTCTATGTGGTCATCCCGAAAGGCTTCTTCCCGCTGCAGGATACAGGCGTCATCCAGGCGATCTCGGAGGCGCCGCAGTCAGTGTCCTATGCCGCGATGGCCAAGCGGCAGCAGGCGCTGGCGAGCGAGATCCTGAAGGATCGCGATGTCGAGAGCCTGTCCTCCTTCATCGGCGTGGACGGAACCAACAGCACGCTCAACAGCGGCCGCATCCTGATCAATCTCAAGCCGCATGAGGAGCGGACCTCCACCATCGCCGCGGTGATGCGGCGCCTGCAGGAGCGCACGGCCTCCCTTCCGGGCATCACGCTCTACATGCAGCCGGTGCAGGACCTGACCGTCGAGGGCACCGTCAGCCGGATGCAGTATCAATTCATCCTGCAGGATGCGAGCGCTGACCAGCTCGCCGAATGGACGCCCAAGCTGGTCGACAAGCTGAAGGAGCTTCCGCAACTGGCCGATGTCGCGAGCGACATCTCGGCCCGCGGGCTCGCCGTCTTCGTCGATATCGACCGCGACCAGGCGGCGCGCTTCGGCATCACGCCGGCGACGATCGACAACGCGCTCTACGACTCCTTCGGACAGCGCATCGTCTCGACGATCTTTACCAACTCCAACCAGTACCGCGTCATCCTCGAGGCCGATCCGCAACTCCAGAAGTCGCTGCGCTCGCTCTCGGCGATCCATCTGCCGTCCTCTGTCGGCGGAGGGCCGGTGCCGCTCGACGTGGTCGCGAGAATCCGCGAAGGCACGGCGCCGCTCCAGGTCTCGCATCTCGGCCAGTTCCCGTCCGCTACCGTTTCGTTCAACCTGGCGCCGGGCGCCTCGCTCGGCGAGGCCGTGACCGCGATCAAGCAGGCGCAGGCCGAGATCGGCCTGCCCGAAAGCGTAGTCAGCACCTTCCAGGGCGCGGCCCAGGCCTTCCAGTCCTCGCTCTCGAACCAGATCTGGCTGATCCTGGCGGCGATCGTGACGGTCTATATCGTGCTGGGCGTCCTCTATGAGAGCTTCATCCATCCGTTGACGATCCTCTCGACCTTGCCATCGGCGGGCATCGGCGCGCTCCTGGCGCTGATGGCGGCCGGGCAGGAGCTCACGATCGTCGCGATCATCGGCATCATCCTCCTGATCGGCATCGTGAAGAAGAATGCGATCATGATGATCGACTTCGCGCTCGACGTCGAGCGGAACGAGGGCAAGACGCCGCGCGAGGCGATCTACCAGGCCTGCCTGCTGCGCTTCCGGCCGATCCTGATGACCACGATGGCGGCGGTGCTGGGCGCGCTGCCGCTGATGCTGGGAACCGGCGCCGGCTCGGAGCTCCGGCATCCGCTCGGCATCTCCATTGTCGGCGGCCTGCTGGTCAGCCAGGTCCTGACCCTGTTCACGACGCCGGTGATCTATCTCTGGTTCGACCGCCTCGCGGTGCGATTTGCCGGGCGCGAGCCCGGCATCAGCCCGGCACGAGAGACGAGCTAGGCGATGAGCCTGTCCAGCGTCTTCATCCGCCGCCCCGTCGCCACGACGCTGCTGACCTTCTGGCTGGCCGCGGCGGGCGCGGTCGCGTTCTTCCAACTGCCGGTCTCGCCGCTGCCGGAGGTCGACTTTCCGACGATCTCGGTGCAGGCCTCATTGCCCGGCGGCAGTCCGCAGGATGTCGCGACGACGGTCGCCAGCCCGCTCGAGCGCCATCTCGGGCAGATCGCCGACGTCTCGGAGATGACCTCGTCGAGCAGCGTCGGATCGGCGCGCATCACCCTGCAATTCGGACTCAATCGCGACATCAACGGCGCGGCGCGCGACGTGCAGGCCGCGATCAATGCCGCCCGCGCCGACCTCCCGACCAGCCTGAGGGCCAATCCGACCTATCGCAAGGTCAATCCCGCCGACGCCCCGATCCTCATCCTCACCCTGACCTCGGACACGCTGACGCGCGGGGCGCTCTACGACGCCGCATCGACCGTGCTGGCGCAGAAATTGTCGCAGGTCGAAGGCATCGGCGAGGCCGTCGTCGGCGGCGGTTCGCTGCCGGCCGTGCGCGTCGAGCTCATCCCCCAGGCGCTCTACAAATACGGCATCGGCCTGGAGGATGTCCGAGCCGCGATCGCCAGCGCCAATGCCCATAGCCCGAAGGGCGCGATCGATGTCGGCGACCGGCGCTATCAGATCTACGCCAGCGATCAGGCGGAGAAGGCGGCGCAGTACAGATCGCTGACGATCGCCTATCGCAACGGTGCCCCGGTGCGCCTCTCCGATGTCGGCGAGGTGGTGGATTCCGTCGAGAACCTGCGCAATTCGGGCCTCGCCAACGGCAAGCCCAGCGTTCTCGTCATCCTGTTCAGGCAGCCGAACGCGAACATCATCGGCGTGGTCGACCGCGTGAAGGCGCTGCTGCCGACCTTGCGCGCCTCCGTCTCGCCAGCGATCGACATCGAGCCGGCCGTCGATCGATCGACGACGATCCGCGCCTCGCTGCACGACGTCGAGCGAACGCTGGTGATCGCGATCCTGCTCGTCATCGCGGTGGTCTTCCTCTTCCTGCGGGACTGGCGCGCGACGCTGGTTCCGATCGTGGCCGTCTCGGTGTCGCTGATCGCGACATTCGCGGCGATGTATCTGATGGGCTACAGCCTCAACAACCTGTCGCTGATGGCGCTCACGGTCGCGACCGGCTTCGTCGTCGACGACTGCATCGTCGTGCTGGAGAACATCACGCGCCATATCGAGGACGGCATGGAGCCACGCGAGGCCGCCCTCAAGGGCGCCCAGGAGGTCGGCTTCACCGTCCTGTCGATGAGCCTGTCGCTCGTTGCCGTCTTCATCCCCATCCTGCTGATGGGCGGCATCGTCGGACGCCTGTTCCGCGAATTCGCGATGACGACCTCGCTGGCGATCATGATCTCGCTGGCGATCTCGCTGGCGACGACGCCGATGATGTGCGCGGTCTTGCTCCGCAAGCAGACTGGCGAGCGCCATGGGCGGCTCTATCGCGGCAGCGAGCGGGTCTTCGAATGGATGCTCGACGGTTACCGGAGCAGCCTCTCCCTGGCGCTGCGCCATCCCCGCGCGATCATGCTGGTCTTCGCCTCGATCCTGGGCCTGAACGTCTATCTCTACGACACCATCCCGAAAGGCTTCTTTCCGCAGCAGGACACCGGGCGGATCGTCGGCGCGATCCAGGCCGACCAGAGCATCTCCTTCCAGCTCATGCAGCAGAAGCTGGCGCAGTTCATCTCCATCGTCCGGCAGGATCCGGCAGTCGACACCACCGTGGGCTTCACCGGCGGCGGGCAGACCAATTCCGGCAATGTCTTCATGTCGCTGAAGCCCATGGCCGAGCGCAAGATTTCGGCGGACCGGGTGATCGCGCGTCTGCGGCGGGAGCTCTCGGCGGTGCCCGGAGCGACCCTGTTCCTGCAGGCCGTGCAGGACATCCGCGTCGGCGGTCGCGCCGGCAATGCGCAATATCAATACACGCTGCAGGGCTCGACCCTCGAAGAGCTCTATGAATGGGCTCCGAAGATCACGGCCGCGCTGCAGGGGCAGCCCAACCTGGCCGACGTCAACAGCGACCAGCAGAACAAGGGGCTCCAATCCAACCTGGTGGTCGACCGCGACACGGCCGCCCGCCTGGGCATCTCGATGAGCCAGATCAACAACACGCTCTATGACGCCTTCGGCCAGCGCCAGGTCTCGACGATCTTCGTCGCGCGCAACCAGTATCATGTGATCATGGAGGTCGCGCCGCGCTTCTGGCAGAATCCGGAGACGCTGAAGACCGTCTATATCAGCACCTCGGGCGGATCGGTCGGCGGTTCGCTGGCGACCAATGCCGTCTCGGGAACGGTGGCAGCGGCGGGGCAGGCGGCATCAGTGAACTCGGCCAGCGCCAATGCCGCGCGCAACCTTGCGACCAATTCCATCGGCCAGACCGGGCGCGGCACCGCCTCGAGCGGGTCGGCCGTCAGCACCTCCAGCGAAACCATGGTGCCGCTATCGACGCTGGCGCGGTTCGAGCAGGGCTCGACCCCCCTGTCGGTCAACCATCAGGGCCTGTTCGTCGCCAGCACCATTTCGTTCAACCTGCCGCCGGACGTCCCGCTGAGCGCGGCGGTCGAGACGATCGAGGCGACGATGAACCGCATCGGCGTGCCCGCCACGATCCGCGGCAGCTTCCAGGGCACGGCCCGGGCCTTCCAGGCCTCGCTGAGCAACCAGCCCTACCTCATCCTCGCCGCCCTGATCACGATCTATCTGGTGCTTGGCGTGCTCTATGAGAGCTATGTCCACCCGCTGACGATACTCTCGACCTTGCCGTCGGCGGGCGTGGGCGCTTTGCTCGCATTGATGGCGTTCAACACGGAGTTCAGCATCATGGCGCTGATCGGCGTCATCCTGCTGATCGGCATCGTCAAGAAGAACGCGATCATGATGATCGACTTCGCGCTCGACGCGCAGCGTACGCGCGGCCTGTCCGCCTTTGACGCGATCCATGAGGCGTGCCTGCTGCGCTTTCGGCCGATCATGATGACGACCATTGCGGCGATGCTCGGCGCCTTGCCGCTCGCGATCGGCCTGGGGGAGGGCAGCGAGCTCAGGCAGCCGCTGGGCATCGCGATCGTCGGCGGTCTCATCCTGAGCCAGGTCCTGACGCTCTATACGACGCCGGTGATCTATCTATACGCCGACAGGTTCCGCGCCTGGTGCGAGCGCGTGAAAAACGGCGGCAAAACGCCGGCTTCACCTGGCGCGGCCTCATGAGTGGCGCTTCCTTCCAGGCATGGCAAGATTCTCAGGGACAACAAGACTTGCAAGCGCGGCAGGAGGGCAGCTTGCGGCCGGCCAGATGCTATAGGAAGTCGATGATCGAACCCGAACCTTGCAGCCGTGAGCGGCATTCTGGTGCGGCGGATGCAAGTGCGGGCGAGGTGCGGAATGCGTGATGGTGTTGCGTTCGGGCCGGCTGCTTCCGTTCCGAAGATCGGCGTCATGCCCGGCCTCAAGCCGCTCGCCGCGCTCGTCCTGATCGGCATGGGATTGTCCGGCTGCATTCTCGGGACCGAGCGACCCGACGCCAATCTCGAGGTGCCGGCCAGCTATCGCGCCGGGCCGCGCGCGCCCGACAGCGCCGTGCCGGCGCTCGATTGGTGGCGCGGCTTTCGCTCGAGCGAACTGACGCGCCTGATCGAGACTGCGCAGGCCGCCAATCTCGATATCGCCGTGGCCGTGGCCCAGATCCTCCAGGCCGACGCGCAGGCCGGCATCGCGGGCGCTCCCTTGCTGCCCACGCTGACGGGGACAGGGACCGCCGAGCGCCTGCGCTCGGCAACGTCGTCGAGCAGCAGCGCAGGCTCGCGCTCGACCTCGCAGTTCAACGCCGGCCTCACGGCAAGCTACATGATCGATTTCTGGGGCAAGAACCGCGCGACGCTCTATGCGGCTGAGGAGAGTGCGACCGCGGCGCGCTATAACCGCGACGTGGTGGCGCTCACCGCGACCGCGACCGTCGCCAATACCTATTTCGAGCTTCTGACGGCGCAGGACCGCCTGCGCATCGCGCGCCGCAACGCGGCCTCGGCCGAGCGCATCCTCGCCCTGATCAGGCAGCAATTCACAGCGGGAACGGCATCCCAGCTCGAAGTGTCGCAGCAGGAGACGCTGGTCGCGACCCAGCGGGCCTCGATTCCGCCGCTGGAAACCACCTTGCGCCAGAACAGCGCCACGCTTGCCTTGCTGGTCGCCCGGGCGCCTGCGAAGTTCACGGTGAATGGCGGAAGCCTCGCCAGGCTCGCGGTTCCGCGCGTCACGCCGGGCATTCCCTCGGAGCTCTTGCGGCAGCGGCCCGATGTCATGCAGGCGGAAGCGCAGCTCGCGGCCTCGAATTTCAGCGTCGAGTCGGCGCGCGCCGCCTTCTTCCCGCAGATCCAGCTGACGGCCGACACCGGCTTCCAGAGCAAGGCGCTGTCGTCGCTGTTTGGACCCGGCGCGTGGTACTACACCCTCGCGGCGGGCCTGACCCAGCCGATCCTCGACGGCAATCTGTTGAAGAGCCAGCTGGAGCAGGCGCAAGGGGCCCAGCTCGAAAACCTGCAGGCCTACCGCAAGGCGGTCCTGTCGGCCTTCACCGATGTCGAGAAGGCCCTCATTGCGCTTCAGCAGACGAGCTTGCAGGAGCGTTTGCAGGGCGAGGTCGTCGCCAGTTCGCGCCGGGCCTTCGAGGTGGCGGAAACCCAGCTGCGCGGCGGCACCGTCAACCTCGTCAGCGTGCTTCAGGTCCAGCAGACCTTCTTCACTGCCGAGGACACCCTGGCGCAGGTCCGCCTGACGCGCTTCCAGGCGGCGACGAGCCTGTTCCAGGCCCTGGGCGGCGGCTGGACGCTGGCCCCAAGGACTGCGGAACCGAGGCGGTTCTGAACGCCACGGCTTCAAGTGGGGCCACGCGCGACGCGCCTGGCCGGCATGTTATGATCCACATATGAGCCGCCGGCGGAAGTGATTGTCCCGGAACACGTTTTCGCCGCGCTCGACGAAGTGAATGGCCGGCGGCGCAGCCTATCTCTCAGGATCAGGAACGCAGAGACGGCGCGGCTTCTGTCGGAGATGGCGATAGCGGCCGGGATCGCGCACAGGCATTGCCTTTCTGGAGGTTGCGTCATGCGCAGTTTCATCACTGTCGCGGGCTTTGCTGCATTGTCCTTCATGGCGCCGGCGCAAGCCAGCGCGCCCTGGGAAGCGGCCTGCGCCGACAAGATGCCCGCGGGCATTCCCGGACAAGGCTGGACCAACATCGCCGATGACTGCACGCGGCTGGTGTTCTGCCAGAAGATGGATAACCAGGGCACGGCCGATCTCGGGCAGATGGGTTGCTTCGGCTTCACGCCCGAACAGACCAGCCCGAGCAGGCATAGCCACGGCTGAATTCTACCTCGCGGCCTAGGTAGAGCTTTGCTCGAAAGACTGAGTCCCGGCTATTTGCAGGCGCAATGCTCAAAACTCCTGGAATCAAGCCTGTTTTTGGAATCGAGCATGTTTTGCGCATTTGGACGGTTCCGTCTGAGTGCGACATGGTCGAACCCGCATTTTGTGCCAAGTGCTTTCCGTTCGGCCCTCTCATGCGCATGCCGCATATCGAATTGCGCGCATTGCCTCGTCATGAATGTTGACAATGCGCGCTCCGGTTGTGTTTTATAGACAAGACCGGAGGGATAGTCGTGTTTCGTATAATTTTATCGGATGCGCTGAAGCGTATTATCGCGGAATTATATTGATACGCTGCAAGCGATGCTCAGCGTCGGCAAAATCAGAAATAATTCCCTCCATTTTAAGTTTGTAGGACCGCTATATTTAGCGGGCTTTGTTTTGTCGACGTCAGCCGTGCCGGAGCCAAGCATGCTTGTTCGCAATCTGATGGGACGTTGGCTGGCCGGCCCGCTGCGCAGCGGCGCCAGAGGCTTGCGCAATCTCCTGCTCGGCGCGGCACTGATCGCGGCCGGATGCGTGCTGAACGGGCCCTCGTCTCACGCCGAATACTGGCTGGCCGGGCTGCCGGGCGGCGGCAGCATTACCGGTAGCGATGGCTGTGCGACGGCTAGTGCGCAGGCCCAGGCCATTCATGGCGCAAATGCTCGATACTTCACTGGATGCACTTATACTGCGGTGGGGGCCGCCAACGCCAATTTCTATCAGAACTGGGACCCGATCAACGGATACACTGGCGGTCGAGGCGGCAGCGCCGTTTTAATGTGCGATTCGCCGGAGGTGAAGATCGATGGGAGCTGCAAGCGGCCGGTTGTCGAGAACGAGAACGAATGTCGCGGCAATCCGATTGAGAGCCTGAGCGGCTTCAAGAAGGAGAGGACGGTCGATTTCGCGTTCGACTCCGGGGATGATTTCAAGATCGAGCGGTTTTATTCCCAAAACGGCATCGCTCGCGTGATGTCGTCGTTCAACGGTAAACTGGGCAACGGCTGGCGCACCAGCTTCGACGCGGTTATGAATTTCGATTTCGATGCGAGAATTTACATTACTCTACCGTCTGGGCAAGATCTGGTTTTTTATTCACAAGGAAGCATCTGGCTTCCAGCTTATCTGAATTCGACGGGAACTGGATTTTCTGCCGGCCGCAAGGGCGTGCATGAGACCTTGGTCAAGGTTGGAACGACCTTCGAGCTCACAATGACGGACGGCACGGTTTATGTTTTTCATTCCAGCAACAAGCGCCTTCTGAATATCCGCAAGCTTGGCGGGCATGTTCAGACGCTGGTCTATGACGGCAACGGCGTTAACACGGGCGTGACGGATAATCGCGGCCGGGCGATGAGTTTCGTCTATGATGGTCAGGCGCATCTCAGCGAGGTGAAGGTCAACGGCGTAACGGTAGTCAAGTACGAGTATCTGGCTCGCACGGACACGGCTGTACTGGCGCCGTATTATCCCGCGGGCGTGCCCGATGACGTGGCGAAGGGCACGGCGGTTCTGGAGAAGGTGATCTTCCCGCAGCAGAACAACGAGACGATCACCTATCATTATGAGGATACGAACAATAAATTCGCACTGACCGGCGTGACGGACGAGCGCGGCATTCGCTACGCGACCTGGGGCTATGATGCGCAGGGGCGCGCGACCTCCAGCGTCCATGCCGGCGGCGTCGACCAGTACAGCTTCAGCTATGGCTCGGGCACGACCACGGTCACCAACCCGTTTGGCAAGCAGGAGGTGATCACCTATGCGACCACGAGCCAGGGCAACAAGCTGGTGTCCTCGCTCGCCGGGCAGCCCTCGACCAACTGCCCCTTGTCGAACACGACCCGCAGCTATGATGCGAACGACTTCATGGCCTCCGTGACGGATGCCGAAGGGCGGGTGACGACCTATGTCAACGACACGATCGGCCAGCCGACCTCGATCACACGGGGCTCGGGAACCACTTCCGCGGCGACCTCGACCATCACCTGGAACGCGACCTGGCGCGTGCCCTCGCAGGTCGTCGATCCCGGCCTGACCACGGACTATGTCTGGAATACGTCGGGTCAATTGACCTCGCGGACCTTGACGGACACGACGACGCAGACGGTGCCCTATGCGACCGGCGGGCAGACGCGGGTCTGGGCGTACACTTACGGGACGGCGGGCTTGCTCGCTTCGGTGGACGGGCCGCTGGCGGGAACGGGCGATACGGTCTCCTACACCTACGACGCGCAAGGCTTCGTCCAGACGGTCACAAACGAGCTTGGCCAGGTCACGACGGTCGACACGGTCAATGACCGGGGCCAGCCGACGCTGGTGACCGATGCCAATGGGGTGAAGACGGCGCTGAGCTATGACGGGCGCGGTCGTCTCCTGACGGTCACAGCCGATTCGACCGGCTCCGCGGCGGTCACGACGATGACCTATGACGGCGTCGGCCAGATCACCAAGATCACGCAGGCCGATGGCAGCTGGCAGTCCTTCAGCTATGACGATGCGCGCCGGCTGACGACGGTGACGAACAATATCGGCGAGACCACCAACTATGTCCGCGACGCGATGGGCGGGGCGACTTCGATCACGCGCAAGAAGGCCGATGCGAGCACGAGCTTCGCGCGCACGCAGAGCTTCGACGAGCTTGGCCGGCTCTTGCGCGCGATCGGCGCGGGCAGCAGCACCTGGCAGTTCGGCTATGACCGGACGGACAACCTGGTCGCGGTGACCGATCCGCGCTCGAACCTGTACAATTACGGCTTTGACGCCCTGAACCGATTGATCAGCGAGACCGATGAGGAGAGCCAGAAGGTCGAGGTGACGCGCAACGGCGTCGACGTCATCACCTCCTACAAGGATGCGCGCAACGTCACCACGGCCTATGTGCGCAACGGTTTTGGCGAGGTGATCCAGGCAGCCTCGCCCGATAGCGGCACGGTGGTCTACCAGCGCGACGCGCGCGGCCTGATCACGCAGAAGACCGATGGCCGCGGCGTGGTGATGAACCAGGCTTTCGACAATGCCGGGCGCATCACCGCACGCTCCTACCCCTCGGCGACGGGGCTGAACGTGACCTGGAGCTATGACGACGTCGCCAGTGGCAACAAGGGCAAGGGCCGCTTGACCGGGATGAGCGATGCGTCGGGCACGACAGCCTGGGTCTATGACGCGCGTGGCAATGTCACCTCGGAAACCCGGGTCATCGCCGGCAAGAGCTATGTCGTCGCTTACGCCTACAACCTCGCCGACAAGGTGACGCAGATCACCTATCCGTCGGGCCGCATCGTCGATGTCGCCCGGGATGCGACGGGCCGGGTCGGCGGCGTCACGACGAAGCAAAACGCAGCGGCGGCAAGCGCGGTGCTGGCGTCCGGTGTGGCCTACCAGCCTTTTGGCGACCTGCAGTCGCTGAGCTATGGCAACGGCTTGAGCCTCTGGCGCACCTTCACCGCTGACGACCAGCTCAACCAGTTGCTGGTCGAGAACACGGTGACCGGCGTCGCGACCATCAAGCGCTTCCATGACCGCACCGATAATGGCCTGAACCTGACCAGCATCGCGACCTATGACGACGTCTCGCCGCCGCCGAGCCAGAGCTTCTGGTACTCGCCGGCGCGGCGCCTGCAGAACGCGACGGGCGTCTGGGGCGAGCTGACCTATTATTACGGCCCTGGCGGCAACCGGACACATGAGATCCTGACGCAAGGCGCCACCACGACGACGAAGGTGACGAGCTTTGAGGCGACCTCGAACCGGATCACGCAAGTTGCGACGGATGGGACGGTGACACGGACATTCGGCCATGACGGGGCGGGCAATATCGTCACCGACACGCAAGGCGCGTCGGCCTGGAGCTTCACGCACAACGCGGCGGGGCGTCTGTCGCAGGCGAGCGTGGGTGGGACGCTGAAGGGCGCCTATACCTATGATGGGCTGGAGCGGCTGGCGATCCGGGCTGTGACCAACACGACCCCGTCGGGCACGACGCATCTGATCTACGACACCGCCGGCCATCTCCTGGCGGAGGCGAACGCGGCGTCGGGCGCGACGATCCAGGAATATGTCTGGCTCGAGGTCGACGACCTCGGCTCCGACACCGGCCCGACGCAGCGTCCCGC
>NZ_PQFZ01000023.1 GCF_002917105.1 Allobosea psychrotolerans | reverse complement strand
GTATAACATGATCCATGGACGGTCCCCTCAGGTGATGCTTCGACAACCTCACCTTGGCACAAAGATGCCGATCGGGGGCCGTCCACCCCAACAGGAGCGGCAGCGCTCTACGCCTTCCTGGATTGCTTCGCTGCGCTCGCAATGACGGGGAAGCGCCGACTACTCCGCCGGCGCCGGATGCGGCTCGTGCACGGCGTGCCCGTGCACCGACCGCTTCGCCCGCGCCAGATAGGTATAAGCCACCGGCACCACATAGAGCGTCAGCAGCGTACCGAAGCTCATGCCGCCGACGATCACCCAGCCGATCTGCGAGCGGCTTTCCGCGCCCGCGCCATGTGCCCAGGCGAGCGGCAGCGCGCCAAGCACCATCGCGCCCGTCGTCATCAGGATCGGCCGCAGGCGCAGCTCCGCCGCCTCGACCAGAGCATCGACCATTTCCTTGCCCTCCTCACGCAATTGGTTGGTGAATTCGAGGATCAGGATGCCGTGCTTGGTGATGAGGCCGACCAGCGTGATCAGGCCGATCTGGCTGTAGACGTTCATGGTGCCGCCCGTGAAGTACAAGGCTGCGAGCGCGCCCGTCAGCGAGAGCGGCACCGAGACCATGATCACGACCGGATCAATAAAGCTCTCGAACTGCGCCGCCAGCACCAGATAGATGAAGCCCAGCGCCAGCAGGAAGACGATCGCGATCGACGAGCCCGACTGCTTGAATTCGCGGCTCTGGCCGGAATAGTCGATCTGCACCGTCTTGGGCAGCACCTTGGCCGAGGCCTTCTCCAGCACGCTGAGCGCATCGCCCAGCGAATAGCCCGGCCCCGGCACCGCCGTGATGGTGGCGGAGCGGAGCTGGTTGAAGCGGATCAGCTCCTTGGGGGCGACATTCTCCGCGATCGAGACCAGGCTCGACAACTGCACCGTCACGCCGTTGCGGCCCATCAGATAGATCGACTGCATCGCCTGGGGCGTGTTGCGATCCTGGCCCGCGACCTGAAGGACGACGTCGTATTGCTCGCCATTCATGTTGAAGCGCGTCACCTGCCGGCCCCCCAGCAGTGTCTCCATGGTGCGCCCGATGACATCGACGCCGACCCCGAGATCGGCAGCGCGCTGACGATCGATCGAGACCCTGAGCTGCGGCTTGTCGAGGATCAGGTTGGATTCGAGGTTGGTCAGCACCGGTGAGCCCGCGACCTCCGCCAGAACCTGGTCGACATAGCCCTTGATCTGTTCGTAAGGCTCCGACGAGCGTAGCACGAACTCGACCGGCTTGCTGTTGGCGCCGCCCTGGCCGAGCGAGGGCGGGTTTGTCGCGAAGAGTCGGATGCCGGGGATCTGCGAGAGCCCCTTGTTGATCTCGGCGACGATGTCCTGCTGCTTGCGCGTGCGCTCCTCCCAGGGTTTCAGCCGGGCGAAGGCGATGGCGCGTGTCACATCGGGAAAGCCGACGATGACGAGGTAGTTCTGCACCTCCGGCAGCTTGGAGAAGAACTCCTCGACGCGGCGCGCATAATCGGCAGTGAAGGTCAGCGTCGCACCTTCGGGCGCCACGCCGATCGCGGTGATCGTGCCGCGATCCTCGACCGGCGCAAGCTCCGAGCGCAGATGCGTGAAGAAGTAGTAGCTGCCGCCGGCCACGCAGAGCGCCAGCAGGACGATGACCGGGCGGATCGCGAGCGCCGCCCGCAGCGAGCGGCGATAGCCGCGCGACATCGCCTCGAACCCGGCCTCGAGCAGGTTGTAGAGCCGCCCATGCGAGCTTTCATGCTTGAGCAGCTTGGCGCACATCATCGGCGTCAGCGTCAGCGCGACGAAGCCCGAGACCAGCACGGCGCCGGCAAGCGTCAAGGCGAATTCGACGAAGAGCTTGCCGGTGCGCCCGGTCGAGAACGCCATCGGCGCATAGACCGCGACCAGCGTCAGCGTCATCGCGATGACGGCGAAGGCGATCTCGTTGATGCCGCGTACCGCCGCCTTGTTGGCCTCCATGCCGTCCTCGATATGACGGTGGACATTCTCCAGCACGACGATGGCGTCGTCGACGACGAGGCCGATGGCGAGCACCATCGAGAGCAGCGTCAGCGTGTTCACGGTGAAGCCGAAGGCATACATCAGCGCAAAGGAGCCGATCAGCGAAACCGGAATCGTGACCAGCGGGATCAGCGTCGCGCGCGCCGAACGCAGGAACAGGAAGATGATCAGCACGACGAGGAGAACCGCCTCGCCGACCGTCCGATAGACGGCCTCGATCGAGCGGTCGATGAAGATCGAGGTGTCGTAGGAGGTTTCGATCCCCATGCCATCCGGCAGATCGTCGATGATCTCGGGCAGGGCGGCGCGGATGCCGGAGGAGACGTCGAGCGGGTTCGCCGTCGCCTGCTTGACGATGCCGATCGTGACCGAGGGCTTGCCGGAGAACCAGGCGGCGTTGCGCTCGGCGAGCGCGCCGAGCTCGACCTTGGCGACGTCGCGCAGCTTGACCGGGAAGCCATTGGCGTCCTTGACGACGATCTGCTCGAACTGCTCGGGCGTCGTCAGGCTGGTCTGCGAGAGCACGGTGAATTCGCGATTGTTGCTCTCGATGCGGCCGGACGGAATCTCGACATTCTGCGCCCGCAGCGCCGCCTCGATCTCCTGCACGGTGATGGTGTAGGCCGCCATCCGGGCGCGATCGAGCCAGATCCGCATGGCGTAGCGGCGCTCGCCCTGTATGCGGACCTCGGCGACGCCGGTGATGTTCTGGACGCGGTCGGTGATGAAGCGGTCGGCGAAATCGGTCAGTTCGAGCGGGTTGTGGCGTGAGCTGATCAGCGAGAGATACATGATCGGCTGGGCGTCGGCCTCGACCTTGGCGATGATCGGCTCGTCGATCTCGGTGGGCATGCGGCCGCGCACGCGGCTGACGCGGTCGCGCACGTCGGAGGCGGCGACATCGGGATCGACATCCGGGCGGAAGCGCACCGAGATGTTGCTGCTCTCCTGCCGGCTGGTCGAGGAGATGATCTCGATGCCCTCGATGCCGGCGATCGAGTTCTCCAGGATCTGCGTGACCTGCGTCTCGATGATCTCGGCAGAGGCGCCGGTATAGACCGTGCGCACCGAGACGATCGGCTCGTCGATATTCGGATATTCGCGAACCGTCAGACGCGTATAGGAGACGGCGCCGATCAGGATGACGAGCAGGCTCAGGACCGTCGAGAGGACGGGGCGGCGGACGAAAAGCTCGAACAGGCTCATCGCAGCGCGCTCGCCGGGGCGGTTTCGGCCGCGCTGGTCTGCAAGGCCGGCTGGGCGTTCTTGATCGCCACCGTCGCACCGTCACGCAGGCGCATCTGCCCGGCGCTGATAAGCTGCATCTGGGGGGTCAGCCCCTTCACGATCTCGACCTTGCCCGGCAGCCTCTTGCCGAGCTCGACCGGGACGCGCTTGGCCTTGCCGTTCTCGACGATGTAGACGATCTTGCCGACACCGTCGGGCACCACCGCGGTCTCGGGGATGATCAGGGCGTTCTCGCGCTGGTCGATGACGATGACGATGCGGGCAAACAGACCCGGCTTCAGCAGGAGATCGGCATTGGGAATCGTGGCGCGCAGGCGGATGGCGCGGCCATTGACGTCGACGACCGGGTCGATCGCAAAAATCTTGCCGGCAAAATCTCGCCCGGGCACGGCATCGAGCTTCACCTGGATGGTCTGCTCGACCTTGACCCGGGCGAGGAAGATCTCGGGCACGCGAAAATCGACCTTGATCGGGTCGATATTGGTCAAGGTGATCAACTGCTTGCCAACCGAAACATAGTCGCCGACGCTGACCGAGCGCAGGCCGACGACGCCATGGAACGGTGCGGTCAGGGTCGACTGCGCCAGCTTGGCCTGTGAGAGCTGGACGCGGGCCTCGTTGGAGGCAAGCTGCGCGGTCGCCTGTTCGAGCGCGACCTGCGTGCCGGCCCCGCGCTGCACCAGCGACTGGTTGCGCTGGAAGGTGTCGCGCGCCAGGCTCAGATCGGCCTGCAACTGCTTGAGTTCGGCGTCGAGGATGGCGGTGTCGAGCTTGACCAGCTCCTGGCCCTTCTGGACGCGCTCGCCCTCCTTGAAGCCGAGCGCGATGACGCGGCCGGCGATCTCGGGCGCGATCACCACCGACTCATCGGCGGCGAGCGTGCCCAAGGCCTCGACCTCCTCATTGACGGTCGCAACCTCGATCTTGCCGATCTCGACCGGCACGCTGGCCTGCGGCGGAGCAGCCGCACGGGCCTGCGCCGGCTGCAGGCTGGCCTGATAGCTGCGGTAGCCATAATAGCCGCCACCCGCCAAACCGGCGATCAGGATGAGTAGGACAAACCGCTTCATGACACTGGACGCTCCGGGATCGCGGCATTAATCTAGACTGGACGGTCCAGTCTGATAAGGACCTTTATGGGCGGAAGCATGTCTGAGGCCAACTCTCTCCAGGCCACGCCGACGGATACGCAGGGCCATGTGCGCATGCCTGCCGAGCTCTCGCGCCCCGACAAACACAGCGCCATCACCAAGGCCGCGGCCGAGATGTTCCTGGCCGAAGGCTTCGAGCGCGCCAGCCTCGACCAGATCGCCCATCGTGCCGGCGTCTCCAAGCAGACCATCTACAGCCACTTCACCGACAAGCAGGCGCTGTTCCGCGCCATCTGCGCCGAACTCACTGAAAAGCTGACGATTCCGCTGCGCAAGCCGCGCAAGGCCGGCGCCGATCTGGCGAGCATCCTGACCCGCCTTGGCGAGGATGCGCTGGCGACGATGCTGCACCCCGCGGCGCTCGATCTGCACCGGCTGGTGCTGAGCGCGGCCGCGCGCTTTCCAGACCTCGGACGGACCGCCTATGAGGTCGGCGTCGAGCGCATGATCAGCGACCTCGCAGCCCTGCTGATGCAGCGATCACAACTGCGTGACGGGCGGGCGCAGCCCATCTCCAATGCAGAGGCAAGGCGCATGGCCGAGCAGTTCATCGGCATGTTGCGCGGCTTCCATCAGCTTCGCGGGCTGCTCGGCATGCCCGCCATCCCCGCCGGCGAGCGCAAGGCCTATGTCCGCTCCTGCGTCGAGATGCTCCTGCGTGGCGTCGCGCCGGCCTGAGGCCATTGAAGGAGATTGCGCGGGCTGTGGTTTCCACCTCTGATCGGCCCTTCACTGGGAGAGCCGAGATGTCGCAGCAGCGCCCGCCCTTGCCGCCTTTCACCGCCGAGACCGCCGCCCAGAAGGCCCGTATGGCCGAGGACGCCTGGAACTCGCTCGACCCGCAGCGCGTCTCCCTCGCCTATACGCAGGACAGCCGCTGGCGAAACCGGGCCGAGTTCTTCTCGGGCCGCGAGGCGATCGTCGCCTTCCTCCAACGCAAATGGGCCAAGGAGATCGAGTACCGCTTGATCAAGGAGGTCTGGGCTTTCCACAATAACCGTATCGCCGTGCGCTTTGCTTATGAGCACCATGACAACGCCGGAAACTGGTTCCGTTCGCATGGCAACGAGCAATGGGAGTTCGACGAGAACGGCCTGATGCGCCGGCGCGAGGCCAGCATCAACGACGTGCCGATCGAGGCGAGTGACCGCAAGTTGCTCTGGGAGGGGCGGGTCAGGCCGACTGACCATCCAGGGCTGACGGGATTGGGCTTGTAGCAAACGGGGATAGCCCCTCCCCTGTCACCGCCCTGTCATCTGCGCTGGCTAGCTGATCATCCCGTTCGAAAGCGCGACCTCGGACGGCCCTCGGCCGCTCCGGGCGATGTCGCGCTCGGTTTGTGAGCGGGAGCCCGGCATGCTGCGCATCGAAGGCCTGACCAAGCGCTTCGGCGACAAGAACGCCGTCGACAACGTCACGCTCTCCATCCCCAAGGGTGAGATGGTCGGCGTCATCGGCCGCTCCGGCGCCGGCAAGTCGACGCTGCTGCGCATGCTCAACCGCCTCGCCGACGCGACCAGCGGCAGCATCGTCTGCGAGGAGCGGAACGTGACCACGCTCAAGGGCGCGAGCCTTCGCGCTTGGCGCCGCGACACGGCGATGATCTTCCAGCAGTTCAATCTCGTCGGCCGCCTCGACGTGCTGACCAATGTCCTGCTCGGCCGGCTGAACCATCGCTCGGCCGCCCTGACCCTGGTCAAGAGCTTTTCGCAAGACGACAAGATCCGCGCCATCGCCGCGCTCGAGCGGCTCGATATGGGCCATCTGCTCGCCCAGCGCGCCGAGACCCTGTCGGGCGGACAGCAGCAGCGCGTCGCCATTGCGCGTGCCCTCGTCCAGGAGCCCAAGGTCATCCTCGCCGACGAGCCGATCGCCTCGCTCGATCCGCGCAACACCCAGGTCGTGATGGATGCGCTGTTCCGGATCAATCGCGAGGACGGCATCACCGTCATCTGCAACCTGCACCATCTCGATATCGCCTCGAAATATTGTGACCGCCTGATCGGCATGGCCGCCGGCAAGGTCGTCTTCGACGGCCCGCCTCTTGCGTTGACCACCGAGATCGCGGCCGAGCTCTACGGCATCGAGGCCAAGGATGCCGGCGCCGAGGCGCTCGATGCGCTCGATGCCATCGCGGCGTCCGAGGCCCAGCGCGCCAAGCAGAACGTCGCCTGACCGGGCCAGCCCGGTCGGGAACGCCCGCCCAGACAACACGTCAATCCGACAGCAACAGGAGCTCACCATGCTGACCCGTCGTCATACGCTCACCCTCGCGACCGCGGCCTTCGCCGCCTCGCTCGCCGTCCCCGCCTTCGCCCAGGACTGGAAGGCGAAGTATCCCGAGATCATCTTCGCCATCATCCCGGCCGAGAACGCGTCGGGTGTCGTCGAGCGCTACACCCCCTTCGTCAACTATCTCGCCAAGGAGCTCGGCACCAAGGTCACGCTGCGCATCGCCAGCGACTATGCCGCCCTGATCGAGGGCCAGCGCGCCGGCAATATCCATATCGGCATGTACGGCCCCTCCTCCTTCGCCCGCGCCCTGATGACCGGCGCCAAGATCGACGCCTTCGCGATCGAGACCAATCTCGACGGCACCAAGGGCTACTACTCGGTCTTCTACGTGAAGAAGGATTCGCCCTATCAGAAGATCGAGGATCTGAAGGGCAAGAATCTCGGCCTCGTCGACCCGAACTCGACCTCGGGCAACAACGTGCCACGCTTCGCGCTCGACGGCATGAAGATCGAGCCCGAGACCTATTTCTCCAAGGTCGTCTACACCGGCAGCCATGAGAACGCCGTGATCGCGCTCGGCCAGGGCACCGTCGACATCGCCGCCAACTGGTGGAACGACGAGCAGGAATCCAACCTCCTGCGCATGGCCCGCAAGAACATGGTCAAGGCCGAGGATTTCCGGATCATCTACAAGTCCGCGCAGATCGTGAACTCGCCGATGGCCTATCTCTCGGACATGCCGGAGCCGCTCAAGGCCTCGATCCGCGACGCGGTGCTGAACCTCGCCACCAAGGACAAGGTCGCCTTCGACAAGATCTATGAAGGCAAGCAGGGCCCGCTCGTCGCCGTCGACAACAAGGCCTACGACCCGATCATCGAACTGAACAAGTTCGTCGACGCGCTCCGCAAGAAGAAGTCCTCGTAAGCGGCTCGACGCTCCCCCCTCTCCCGGATGGGAGAGGGGTTGGGGTGAGGGTGTGCCGGCATTCGCTGAAGCACCGCAGTTCACCGCACCCCATCCTGAAGCGTCCTGCCCTCACCCCTGCCCCTCTCCCACACGGGAGAGGGGTTCCCCGCGCCTGACGCGGCAAGGGAACTACCCTTCATGACCCTCGCGATCGACCGCAACGACCCTGCGATCCATGCCCATGTCGAGAGCTATCGCCGCGCCATGTCGGCGAAGCGCCGGCAGACTCTGATCGGCGCGGTGATCTTCCTCGTCTGCGTCTGGCTCGCCGCCATCGGCTCCGAGGTCGATCCCGGCAAATTCATCGAGAACGCCTGGCGCTTCCCGAAATACATCCTTGAGACCATGCCGACCTTGCGCTTCGCGACGCTCGGTGCCGACATGGCCGAATGGTTCTGGGGTATCAAGGGCTGGCTCAAGCTGCTCTGGCAGACCATTCTGATCGCCTATACCGGCACGATCCTGGGCGCGCTCGGCGGCTTCCTGCTCTGCTTCGTCGCCGCCGCCAATCTCGGCAAATCGCCTGTGCTGCGCTTCGCCACGCGGCGTTTCCTCGAATTCTCCCGCACCGTCCCGGAGATCGTCTTCGCATTGATCTTCGTCATCGCCTTCGGTCTGGGACCACTGCCCGGCATGCTCGCCATCGCGATCCACACCATGGGCGCCATGGGCAAGCTCTTCTCCGAAGTGGTCGAGAACATCGACATGAAGCCGGTCGATGGCATGACCGCGACGGGCGCCGGCTGGTGGCAGGTCATCCGCTTTGCCGTGGTGCCGCAAGTCCTCTCCAATTTCGCCAGCTATTCGCTGCTGCGCTTCGAGATCAATGTCCGCGGCGCCTCGATCATGGGCTTCGTCGGCGCCGGCGGCATCGGTCAGGACCTGATCGAGGCGATCCGGAAATTCTACTTCACCGATATCAGCGCCATCCTGCTGCTGATCATCCTCACCGTGATGCTGATCGACTACGGCACCGAGCGGCTGCGCCACGCCCTTCTCAGCCTGGAGCACGGCCGATGACGCTCACCTTGTCCACGACCGACCGCGCCGCTCTCATCGCGCGCCACAAGGCGGCGATCGACGGTTCGCTGACGACGCGCCTGATCACGATCGCCGTCGTCGCCGGTCTCGCCGGCCTGTTCCTCTACGGGCTGACGACGCTCGAGGTCTCGATCTGGAAGATCATCCATGGCCTCAATAATCTCGGCATCTTCGTCGCCCTGATGCTGCCGCCCGACCCTGGCTCGCTGGCGCGCGCCCTGCTCTTCGTGAAGGCGCTGTTCGAAACGATCGCGATCGCTTTCCTCGGCACGATCCTGGCTGCGATCTTCGCCTTTCCGCTCGGCTTCATCGCCGCCAAGAACGTCATCGCCAACCGGATCGTTCATTTCCTGGCGCGCCGCTCGCTCGATACCATCCGCGGCGTCGATGCGCTGATCTGGGCGTTGATCTGGGTCAATGTCGTAGGCCTAGGACCCTTCGCCGGCATGCTCGCGATCATGACCAGCGATCTCGGCGCCTTCGGCAAGCTCTACTCCGAGGCGATCGAATCGGCCGACCGCAAGCCGGTCGAGGGCGTGACCTCGCTTGGCGGCAGCAAGCTCCACGAGATCCGTTTCGGCCTGATCCCGCAGGTGCTGCCGGTGATCGCGAGCCAAGTGCTCTACTATATCGAATCCAACACCCGCTCCTCGACCATCATCGGCATCGTCGGCGCCGGCGGCATCGGGCTTTATCTGGCCGAGACCATCCGCACGCTGGAATGGCAGCAGGTCTCCTTCCTGATCCTGCTGATCCTGGCCGCCGTGACCGCGATCGACTTCCTCTCCAGCAAACTGCGCTTCGCGATCATCGGGCAACGGGCGGTGTAAGGACGATGCGCCCTTTCCGTCAAAACGGGCGCGCCCTCACTCCTTGAACGGCTCGACCACCATCTCCATGCGCTCGCCGGCGAAGACGCTGTTGACCAGATGGATCGGCGTCAGGTCCGGCAGGGCGTCGGTCGCAGCCGAGACCATCACGGCGGCGCCGGGCGCGATCTCGAGCAGGAGCGCCTCGCGCTCACTGGCAAGCCGCGCGGTCAAGCGGGTGGAGAGCCGGACATAATCGTCGATCCCGACAGCCTTGAACGCCGCCGTCATCGAGGCGCCCGCCTCGCGGAAGACGTGGTCGAAATCCGGGAAGCGCTCGACCGAGAGCCAATGCGTCCCTGTTCCCATAGGCGTCCCATCGGCACGGCTCAGGCCTTCGATCCGCCACAGCGGCGCCCCCGCCTCCAGGCCGAGTTGCGCACAGGTCTCGGCATCCCCGGTCACCATCGCCGTCGACAGCGTCTCGCTTGAGCCGACGATGCCGAGCTTGCCGAAATTGCTGCGCATGCTGACCCGGCGGCCGATCGGATAGGGCACGCGCCGCGCGCTGACCTGGGTGCCGCGCCCGCGCGAGACCGTGACCAGCCCCTGCTCGGCCAGATGCCGGAAAGCCTGGCGCACGGTGTGGCGATGCACGCCATAGCGCTCGGCCAGCACAACCGAGGCCGGCAACGTATCCCCGACTGCGTAATCGCCGCGGCCGATCGCGGTTTCGAGTTCGCTAGCGATGCGGCGCCACGCCGTGCCGTGCTCCTCGGCGGTCTCGCTGACATCCGGCACAGCGCGCGTCATCAAAATTTCATCCAAAATGTATAGACCTTTCCCGGCAGCTAGCCTATCATAGTCTAGACATTAGCGGGTGACCAGACGGCGCATGATGATGACCGACACAGATCCGGGCAAGACGGCGGCGCGCGAGACAACCGTGCGACAACGCTGGCTGGCGATCCTCGCCCGCGCCTCGCGCAGTGAGATCGAGACATTGGTTGGGGCTGCGCTGCCGACCCATGAAATCCTCAAGGCGCCCGAGACCGGCACGGTGATGGTCGAGGGGCGGGCCGGCGGCGCCGGGCGACGCTTCAACCTCGGCGAGGCGACGGTGACACGCTGCGTCGTCAGGCTGGAGAACGGCGCGATGGGTTTCTCCTATGCGCTTGGCCGCGACGGCCGCAAGGCACGCCTTGCCGCGATCCTCGACGCCAGATTGCAGAGCGAGGACGCCGACGGCGCGCTTCTCGCCGAGGTGACGCAGCTCGCCGCAGCGCAAGCCGCGGCGCGCGACCTCGCCTCGCGCAAGGCTGCCGCCACCAAGGTCGATTTCTTCACTCTGGTCAGGGGCGCGTGATGCAGACCAAAAACCTGATCGCAGCCGGCTTCGCTGATCCCGTCTTCCAGTCACAGGCCGCCTTTCGCACCGTGCTCGCGGCATTGTCCGAGCCCGGCACCGTGCAGACGGTGTCCGCCGCGATCCTGCCGCCGGATGGGCTCTGCGCCGCAACCGCAACCACCTTGCTGACATTGGCCGATTACGAGACGCCGATCTTCCTGCCGCAACAGCTGCGCGACGGCCCGGCCGGCGCCTGGCTGCGCTTCCATTGCGGTGTGGCGATACTGGACACTCCCGCCGGGGCGGCCTTCGCGGTCATCGACGGCGCGAGCGCGGCCCCGCCGCTTGCCGCCTTCGACCCCGGCCACGACCAGTTCCCCGATCGCTCGGCGACGGTGCTCGTGCAATGCGCCGCGCTCACCGGCGGCGAGAGCATGACCCTGAGCGGCCCCGGCATCGCCGGCAGCCGCAGCATCGCCCCGCAGGGCTTGCGCCCCGGCTTCTGGGCTGAGGTCGCGGCCAATGCCGAGCTCTACCCGCTCGGCGTCGATCTCATTCTCAGCTGCGGCGACGCCCTGATCGGCCTGCCGCGCACCACGCAGATCGAGGAGACGGCCTGATGCCCAACCGGGAGGTCTACTAATGTATGTCGCGGTCAAAGGCGGCGAGGCCGCGATCCTCGCCACGCATGATCTGGTCGCGGAAGCGCGGCGCGGCAACGAGGCCGTGCCCGAGCTCACGGTCGCACAGATCCGCGAGCAGCAGGGCCTCGCTTGCGCCCGCGTCATGAACGAGGGCTCCCTCTACGACCTCGACCTTGCGGCGCTGGCGCTGAAGCAGGCGCAGGGCGACGCGATCGAGGCCGCTTTCCTGATGCGGGCCTATCGCACGACGCTGCCGCGCTTCGGCTCCTCCGAGCCGATCGATACCGCGCAGATGGCGATCCGGCGGCGGATCTCGGCGACCTATAAGGACCTGCCGGGTGGGCAGGTGCTCGGGCCGACCTATGACTACACGCACCGGCTGTTCGATTTCGCGCTGATGGATGAGGCTGACGGCTCGGCTGGCGAGGCCCGCCCCGCTGCAACCGCCCTCGACGCCGCCATGCCCCGCGTTCCCGACATCCTCGGCGCGGAGGGGTTGATGGAGGCCGAGACCCCGCCCCAGGGCGATCCGCGCCCCTTCGACCTCACCCGCGAACCGGTCTCCTTCCCGGCTGATCGCGATGTCCGCCTGCAGGCGATGGCGCGCGGCGATGAAGGCTTCCTGCTCGGGCTCGGCTACTCCGTGCAGCGCGGCTATGGCGGCAACCACCCCTTCGTCGGCGAGATCAGGGTCGGCGAGGTCTGCGTCGAATTCGTGCCGGAGGAGCTCGGCTTTTCCGTCGATCTCGGCGAGATCACCCTGACCGAATGCCAGATGGTCAACCAGTTCCAGGGTTCGAAGGATGTCGCCCCGCAATTCACCCGCGGCTACGGCCTCTCCTTCGGCCATTCCGAGCGCAAGGCGATGTCGATGTCGCTGGTCGACCGGGCGCTGAAATGCCGCGAATTCGGCGAGGCCGCCAACTACCCGGCCCAGCTGGACGAGTTCGTGCTCTACCACTCCGATAATGTCGAGGCGGCTGGCTTCGTCGAGCATCTCAAGCTGCCGCATTACGTCGATTTCCAGGGCGAGCTCGAACTGATCCGCCGCATCACCCGCGAGCGCGAGCAGCGATTGGCGCGCGAACAGGGCACCCTGCCGGAGGCAGCCGAATGAACGCCCATCAGACGCTTCCGGCCGACGATGCAAAGCCGGCTTATAACTACGCCTATCTCGACGAGCAGACCAAGCGGATGATCCGTCGCGCCCTGCTCAAGGCCGTCGCGGTGCCGGGCTACCAGGTGCCGTTCGGCTCGCGCGAAATGCCGCTGGCGCGCGGCTGGGGCACCGGCGGGATCCAGGTCACGGCTGCGATCATCGGCCCCGACGACACCCTGAAGGTGATCGACCAGGGCGCCGACGACACCACCAACGCCGTCTCGATCCGGCGCTTCTTCGAGCGCACGGCCGATGCCCGCACCACCGAGGCGACGGAGGAGGCGACGATCATCCAGACCCGCCACCGCATCCCGGAAGCGCCGCTCAAGGCCGGACAGATCATGGTCTATCAGGTGCCGACCCCCGAGCCCTTGCGCCGGCTCGAGCCGCGCGAGGCCGAGACGCGCAAGATGCACGCCTGGGCGGAATATGGGCTGATGCAGGTCAAGCTCTACGAGAACATCGCCCGCTTCGGCGAGGTGACCACGACCTATGACTACCCGGTCATGGTCAATGGCCGCTATGTCATGGCGCCCTCGCCGATCCCTAAATTCGACAATCCCAAGATGCACATGTCGCCGGCCCTGCAGCTGTTCGGCGCCGGTCGCGAGAAGCGCATCTACGCCCTGCCGCCGCATACCAGCGTGAAGAGCCTCGACTTCGACGACCACCCCTTCCGTGTCCAGAGCTGGAACGAGCCCTGCGGGCTTTGCGGCGCAACCGACAGCTATCTCGACGAGGTCATCACCGACGACAAGGGCGGGCGCATGTTCGTCTGCTCCGACAGCCACCATTGCGAGACGCGGCGGGAGGCCGGCCATCGCGGCGCGATGCTGGCCGACGCCTCGGCGCTGCATCTGGTCGAGGAGGTGAAGCCATGACCGTCCACGTTTCTCTCCCCGAGGCGAACCTCGATCCCGAGCCGCTGCTCTCCGTCGCCGGCATCAGCCGCTTCTATGGCGAGCGGATCGGTTGCCAAGACGTCTCCTTCGACCTCTGGCCGGGCGAAGTGCTCGGCATCGTCGGCGAATCAGGCTCGGGCAAGTCGACCTTGCTGCGCTGCCTCGCCGGCATCGACCGGCCCGACGAGGGCGAGGTGCTGTTCCGGGGCTCCGGCCAGCCGCTCGACATCTATTCGGTGGCCGAGCAGGAGCGCCGCCGCCTGATGCGCACCGCCTGGGGCATCGTCCACCAGAACCCGCGCGACGGATTGCGCATGGACGTCTCCGCCGGCGGCAATGTCGGCGAGCGCCTGATGGATCGCGGCGACCGGCATTACGGCAAGATCCGCGAGCGCGCGCTCGACTGGCTCCAGCGTGTCGAGATCGCCGAGAACCGCATCGACGACCGGCCGCGCCAGTTCTCGGGCGGCATGCAGCAGCGCCTGCAGATCGCCCGCGTGCTGGTCTCTGAACCTCGCCTCGTCTTCATGGACGAGCCGACGGGCGGCCTCGACGTTTCCGTGCAGGCCCGCCTGCTCGACCTGCTTCGCGTCCTGGTGCGCGATCTCGGCCTCGCCGCCATCATCGTCACCCACGACCTGGCGGTCGCGCGGCTGCTCACCGACCGATTGATGGTGATGAAGGACGGCCGCGTCGTCGAGCAGGGCCTGACCGACCAGGTGCTGGACGATCCGCACCACGCCTATACGCAGCTTCTGACTTCGGCGGTGCTGAGTGTGTGACGCCCACCCGTCACACCCTCGTCACCCCGCCCGCACAAGGCACTGACATCATGACCACGATGATTCACGTCGAGAACGTCGCCAAGCATTTCACCCTGCACAATCAGGGCGGCGTCCGCTTGCCGGTGTTCGACAACGTCAATTTCAGCGTCGCCGCCGGCGAGGCGCTGGTGCTGGCGGGCGCTTCGGGTGCGGGCAAATCCAGCCTGCTGCGCATCCTCTACGGCAATTACCGGCCAAGCGCCGGCCATATCCACATCACCCATGCCGGACGCCAGATCGACATCGTCTCGGCCGTGCCGCGCACCGTGCTCGACATCCGCCGCCGCACGCTCGGTTTCGTCTCGCAGTTCCTGCGCGTGATTCCGCGCATCTCGGCGCTCGACATCGTGCGAGACCCGCTGCTTGCGCGAGGCATCGACGCCCTGGAGGCCGGCGAGCGGGCCAAGGCCATGCTGGCCAGGCTCAACCTGCCCGAGCGGCTCTGGAACCTGGCGCCGGCGACCTTCTCCGGCGGCGAGCAGCAGCGCGTCAACATCGCCCGCTCCTTCGTCGACCCCTCGCCGATTCTCCTGATCGACGAGCCGACCGCTTCGCTCGACGCGGCCAATCGCGACGTCGTGGTCGCGCTGATCGCGGAAGCCCGTGCTAAAGGCTCCGCCATCGTCGGCATCTTTCATGATGAGGCGGTGCGCGAGGCGGTCGCCACGCGCTATCTCGACATCACCGATTTCAGAAAGGCCGCCTGATGCAAACCGTTCTCACCAACGCCAGACTGATCCTCGAGAACGATGTCGTCTCCGGCACGATCGCCTTCGACGCGAGCGGCATCACATCGGTCGATCAGGGCAAGTCGTCCCTGCCTGGCGCCATCGACGTGAACGGCGACTATCTCGCGCCAGGTCTCGTCGAGATGCACACCGACAACATGGAAAAGCACTTCATGCCCCGGCCGAAGGTGTTCTGGCCGAACGGGCTCGCTGCCGCCCTCGTCCATGACGCGCAGATGGCGGCGGCCGGCGTCACCACCGTCTATGACGCGATCTGCGCCGGCACGCCCTTCTCGGCCAAGGACTACCGCAAGGACATCTTCGCCGATGTGATGAAGGCGCTGGCCGAGGGCCGCCGCGAAAATGTCTTCCGCATCGACCACCGCATCCATATGCGCTGCGAATTGACGAGCCCTGACCTGCTCACGGACATCGAGCCCTATCAGGACGACGAGCTCGTCCAGCTCGTCTCGTTGATGGACCACACGCCCGGCCAGCGGCAATGGCGCAATATCGACCATCTGCGCACCTATGCACTTGGCAATGGCAAGACCGAGGCCGAGTTCGAGGTCGATGTCGTCGTCCGCCAGTCGGAGGGCGCCGCCAATGTCTCGCGCAACTGGAGCGCCGTCGTCGAGATGTTCGGCTCGCGCGGCATCCCGATCGCCACCCATGACGACACCACGCTGGAGCATGTCGAGGCCGGCATCGCGTCCGGCGCCGTGATCTCCGAATTCCCGACCACGATCGAAGCCGCGGAAGCCGCCAAGCAGCGCGGGCTCGCGACCGTCGCTGGCGCGCCCAATGTCGTGCGCGGCGGCTCGCATTCCGGCGGCGTCTCGGTCGCGGAACTGGCCGAGAAGGGTCTGCTCGACGGGCTTTCCTCCGACTATGTCCCGGCAAGCCTGCTCCAGGCCGTGCTGAAGCTCCATGCCAGCCATGGCATCACCTTGCCGCAAGCCATGGGCATGGTGACATGGAAGGTCGCCGACATCCTGGGCCTCAGGGATCGCGGCCATCTCAAGCCCGGTCTGCGCGCCGACCTCGTGCGCTTCAAGGTGCTGGGCGCGACGCCGGTGCTCGCCGCCGTCTGGTCAAAGGGCGAGCGCGCATTTTGACCGCGCCGCGCTACGCCCTCTATTACGCCCCCGCCGCCGACAGCGCGCTCTGGCGCTTCGGCAGCGCGACGCTTGGCTATGACGCGGTCACGGCCGCGGATGTGCCTTTCTCGGTCCCGGCCGGCTGCGACGGGGAAAGCTGGCCGACGCTCACCGCCGAGCCCCGGCGCTATGGCTTCCATGCGACGCTGAAGGCCCCTTTCGAACTGGCCCTCGGCCGCCAGGAAGGCCAGTTGCGCGCCTTCACCCATAATTTTGCCTCGGGGCTGGATGCGGTTCCGCTCAAGGGGCTCGGCGTCACCGCGCTCGGCTCCTTCATCGCACTGACGCCATCAGCCGAGAGCCGGCCGCTGCAGGACCTCGCCTTCTCCGTCGTCCAGGCCTTCGAGCCCTTCCGCGCCCCGTTGAGCCCGGCCGATCTGGCGCGCCGCCTCAAGAGCCCGCTGACGCCGGCGCACCGGGCCTATCTCGAGGCCTATGGCTACCCTTATGTCGGCGACGCCTTCCGCTTCCACATGACGTTGACCGGCTCGCTGCCGGTCGAGCAGGTCTTGGCCGTCAAGCAGGCGCTGACGCAGGCCTATGCCGAACATGTCCCGCCGGCCCCGGTTGCGATCGACCGGATCGCGCTCTTCAAGCAGGACACGCGCGAGAGCCGCTTCCGCCTGCTCGATTCCTTCGTGCTGGGCTAGCGGCGCACCCCGCCGCTTGAGAGGCGCACGGATTTGCTCGGAAACCCGCCGTCATCCTGGCCGAGGCCCTCGGGTCCGATCTTCGATCGGCCCAAGGATAAGCTCCGCGGAGTGCCGGGATCCATCCGAGGCCCAATCCTTTGACGAGTCTGGCTCTACAATGGATTCTGGGACGCCTCTCGGTCGCCCAGGATGACGTCAGCGGATCAGAGCCTGTTCAATTCAGGTTCGCCGACTCCGACGGCCAAGCCTCGCAGCACCGCGACGAACTCCGCCGCCGCCGCCGCCACCGTGCGGTCGTTCTGGATCGTCACCAGCTCGGCACTTTGCGTCCGCAAAGGCGCCTCACGGGCAAGCCTGGCTGCGATATCGACCTCGCTCTCGCGCCCGCGCGCGGCGAGCCGCTTCGCCAGCACCGCATTCGGAGCGGTGATGTTCACGACTGTCACCCGCCCGGCCAGCCGCTCGGCAACTGGAATGACGCCGCGCGAGATATTGACGATCACCGCCTGCCCGCACGCGATGCCGGAGAGTTCGGCTGCGGGAATGCCATAGGTCAAGCCGTGAGCGCCCCAATTCAACGCCATCTCGCCGCGCGCGACGGCCGCTTCGAATTCGATCTGCGAGCAGCTGTCGTGATCCTCGGCGCCCGCCATCGCCGGCCGTGTGATCAGGCGGCGGGCAAAGTGGAACCGGGCATCGCCAGCGAGCGCCGCGCGGGCGGCGTCCATCAAGGTGTCCTTGCCGGCCCCCGAAGGGCCGACGACAAGGACGAGAGCTCCCGGCTCTGCAACCGGCAATCCTGAAGCGATCTGAGAAGGAAGCGACATCGTGGCCAAGAAACTGGGACTGGAACCTCTGATCGACCCGACCGCGCAGGTGCGGCAGGCGACGCTTGGACGCTATACCGAGATCGGCGCGCGGACATCCTTCGTCGAGTCGACGATGGACGACTACTCTTATGTCGTGAACGATTCCAATGTCATCTACACGACGATCGGGAAATTCTGCTCGATCGCGGCGATGACCCGGATCAACCCCGGCAACCACCCGATGCAGCGGGCGAGCCAGTCGCATTTCACCTATCGCGCCTCGGCCTATTTCGACGATGCGGAGGACGACGCCGCGTTCTTCGCCTGGCGGCGCTCGACGCCTGTGACCATCGGCCATGATGTCTGGATCGGCCATGGCGCGATCATCCTGCCCGGCCGCACGATCGGCACCGGCGCCGTGGTCGCGGGCGGCGCGATCGTCACCAAGGATGTCGCGCCCTATACCATCGTCGGCGGCAACCCGGCCAGGCCGATCCGCCGGCGCTTCCCCGAGCCGATCGCCGAGCGCTTGCTGGCGCTGGCCTGGTGGGACTGGGAGCATGCGCGCTTGCAGGGAGCGCTGGCGGATTTCCGCAGCCTGTCGGTCGAGGCGTTTCTGGAGAGGCATGGCGGGTAGATCACCCCGCAGCGAAGGTCGTGGATTTGATTTATGTCAACAGTCTCGGAGAGGGCCCGTTAACCAAAAGGTCGGCTTAATCTGATCAGCACAATTGGCAAAGCGTCACCTTTGGGAATGCTGGCATGGACTCCACCGATCACCTCGCCGCTCGCCTCGGCTTCATCGAGCTCGATGCGGCCGCGCAACAGCACATGCGCGACGTCAAAGAGGTGATCGTGGCGACGCTGCCAGGCGCGCTCGACGCTTTCTACCGCCAGGCCATGGCCTTCCCGCAGACACGCGGCTTCTTCTCCAGCGAGCAGCATGTCGAAAGTGCCAAGCAACGCCAGCAGGGCCACTGGCAAAGAATGGCGGATGGCGTGTTCGACCAGCGCTATGTCGATGCCGTCACAGCCATCGGCAAGGTCCATGCCCGGATCGGGCTGGAGCCACGCTGGTATATTGGCGGCTATGCCCTGATCCTGGAGAAACTGATCGCCGGCGTGCTGGAAGCGCGCTGGCCCCGAAACGCCTTCGGCAGGCAGAGCCCGGGTGCGAGCGAGCGCTCGGGTGAGATTTCGGCCATCGTCAAGGCCGCCCTGCTCGACATGGACTACGCCATCTCGGTCTATTTCGAGGCCTCGGAAGCCGCCCGCCTCAGCGTGGAGGCTGCGGCGCGCGCAATCGAACAAGCCAAGGCCGTCGAGCGCGACAAGGCCATAGCCTCCGTCAGCGAAGGGCTGGCCGCGCTTGCCGGTGGCGACCTGACCTTCCGGATAGCCGAAGACATTCCGGAGGAATACAGGTTGATTCGCGATAATTTCAACAGCGCAATGGTTCGGCTGGAGGAGATGGTCTCGACCATCCAATCGACATCGGAGCGCATCGTGGGCGCGTCGCAGGAGATCAATTCCGGTTCGCAGGACCTGTCGATGCGTACCGAGCAGCAGGCCTCGGCGCTGGAGGAGAGCGCGGCCACCACCGAGGAGCTCGCCGCTTCCGTCAAGACCTCGGCCCAGGCCTCCCGGCTGTCGGTTTCGCTCGCCGACGAGGCGACCTCCATCGCCCGCACCGGCGGTACCATCGTCAACGACGCCATCGACGCCATGTCGCGGATCGAAGAGGCCTCGACCCGGATCTCGGAAATCACCACGGTGATCGACGGCATCGCCTTCCAGACCAATCTGCTGGCGCTCAACGCCGCTGTCGAAGCCGCGCGGGCAGGCGATGCCGGCCGCGGCTTCGCCGTGGTGGCCGCCGAGGTACGTGCACTCGCCCAGCGCTCCGCCGCTGCGGCCAAGGACATCACGGCCCTGATTGTCTCCTCGGACGCCGAAGTGACGGGTGGCGTGAAGCTCGTGCGGCTGGCTGGCGAAACGCTGCAGAAGATCGTCGACGCCTCCTTCCGCGTCTCCACGACGGTTCAGGAGATCGCCGCCGCTTCGGGCGAACAGGCCAACGGCATCGACGAGATGAGCCAGAGCGTGGCCCATATGGACGAGATCACGCAGCAGAACGCCGCCCTCGCCGAGGAAAGCGCGGCAAGCGCCCGTGCGCTGCTCGACCACATCGCGCAGCTCAACCGGCTCGTCAGCGCCTTCCGGACACAGGATGCAGGCAGTCACGCCCGTCCGCTGCGCCGAGTCGCCTGAAGTCGGTGCTTTAGTCTCGCAACCGCCAGACCGAGCTCTGCTTGATCTCGGCGTCCTCCAGCGAGCGCGTCACCGGAACCTGGTAGGTCGCCAGCGCCTCCAGCCTGTCCCGAGGCAAATAGCTGCGGCCGGGATCGCCGATCAGCACGGTCGCGCCGCGCGCCTGCAATTGCGAGAGCCAGTCAATGATGCTCTCCGCCATCGCACGCTCATAGCAGACATCGCCGGCGCAGATGACGTCCCAGCCCTCGTCGCGGCCGATCAGATCCTCGAGCAGAACCTCGATGTGAACGCCATTGGCCCGCGCATTGAGGCCGATCGCCTCGCCGGCGAAGGCGTCGATGTCGCAAGCTTCGACCCGCGCTGCACCGGCCTTGGCGGCTGCAATCGCCACGAGCCCCGAACCGCTGGCGAAATCGAGCACGCGCTTGCCGGCCACGTGTCCAGGCTGATCGATGAGATAGCGCGCCAGCGCCTGTCCCCCGGCCCAGGCAAAAGCCCAGAAGGGCGGCGGCAGACCGATGGTGGCAAGCTCATCCTCGGTCTTCTGCCAGAGCTCCGTCGCCTCCTCGGCGACATGGAGCGCAATCTCCGGCGCATGCGGCACCGGCAGCAACCGCGTCTGCGCCAGGATGAAGCCGCGCCGGTCGAGCCCGATGGCTACGGCGCTCACGCCGCGACCTCGGTCGTCGGCTGGTTCAGCAGGCCGCGATAGAGCCCCTTGACCGCATTCATCACGTCGCGCTCGGTATAGCCGTCGATCAACCTTGCGCGCGCGCTCGTGCCCATGCGCTCGGCCAGCGCCGGGGCGCCGGCGAAGGTGACCAGCGCCTTGGCGAGCGCGCCGGCGTCGTCCGCGGGCACCACGATCCCGTCGCGCCCGTCGCGGACGAAGCTGCGGCAGCCCGGCACATCCGTGGTCAGGATCGCGCGGCCGCAGGCCGCCGCCTCCAGGATCGTGCGTGGCAAACCCTCGCCGCCGCGCGAGGGCAGGATGCAGAGATGGTGCTGGCGCCAGACGCCCTCGATATCGCGTGTCGGGCCGGCCCATTTGATGCCCGGCCGGGCCGCCCATTGCTTCAGCGTCGCTTCGGGAATCGCCTTGGGATTGGACGGGTCGGGCGCGCCATGCACCGTGAGCTCGACGCGCGCGCCCTCCGCCCGCGCCAATCGCACCGCCTCGACGGCAAGATCGACGCCCTTCGACCAGAGCATGCGCGCAACCAGCGCGACCTTGAGCGGCGGGGTCGCCGGCATCGGCTCCGGCATCAGGATCAAGGGATCGACGCCCGCGCCGCCGACGATCGCGACCTTGCTCGCGTCCTGTGGATCGAAACCCAGCGAGACGGGATCATCGGGGTTCTCGAACAGGAAGCGGGTTTGCGGTCCGTCGATCGCCGCACGCAGCCAGAATCGCACGGCGAGCCGCGCCGCGGCCGCCACAAGGCCCTGCCTGGCACCGAGGAAACCCAGGCCCGTCAGCGCATAGACGCGGCGCTCGACACCCGCGAGCTTGCCGGCAAGGCCGGCGAGCACGATCGGCTTCAAGGCGATGCAATGCAGGATGTCGGGCCGCTCGGCCTCGATCAGGCGCTTCAGCGCCGCGATCTGGCGGTAGAGCGCGCGCGGATCGAGGCTGCGGCGCTCGGCCTCCAGCGCGATCAGCCTTGCGCCCACCGCCTCGATGACGCGGCGATGCTGCCGCTCGCGGGCGATGACGACGACGTCGAAATCGAGCTCGCGCGCGGCCCGCGCCATCGGCAGGAAATGCGAGGCGAAGAACCAGTCTTCCGTGGCGACGAAAAGGAGTTTGGGGCGGCGCATGGCGCGACATCAGGCGCAAGCGGCGCGGAAGGTCAAGCGGGAGTGGAGTGTCGGACGGAGTCGCCCGGAATGGAACCGCTTGATCCGGGGTAAGCCACCTGGCGACAGGCCTCATCATACAGAGCCATTCCTGATCCGGCGTATCACAAAAATCGAATAGTCAGCCGCCGTCCGGTCGGGTCTTGCTCGCAATGAGCCACGTCTTGAAAGACAACGTTATGAGAATAACCTGCCTGCACACCGCCGAAAGCAATGTCGCTGTTTTCGACGCCGCCGCCCAGTCGCTTGGAATCGCCAAGGGGCTTCTTCGTCATCAGGTGCGGGCGGAGCTCCTCGCAGCAGCGGAAGCTGCAGGCGGACTCACCCCGGAAATCCTCGATACGACGGGTGCGGCGCTGCTGGAGCTTTGTCATGGTACCGACGCTGTCATCCTGACCTGCTCGACGCTGGGGCCCGCTGTTGCCACCGTTGAGGAGGCTGCCGGGGTGCCCGTCCTGAGAGTGGACAGCGCCTTGGCTGAGAGGGCGGCGAGTGTCGGCGGAAAGGTCATCGCTCTCTGCGCCGTCGAAACGACGATGGGGCCGACGACGGGACTCTTTGCCGAAGCGGCCAGGCGATCGGGAGCCTCTGTTGAAGTCCGCCTCGTCGCCGGCGCATGGGCCCTGTTCAAGGCCGGAGACCAGGATGGATATCTCGCGGCCATCGCGAACGCGGCCGACACGGCCTATGACGACGGCGCATCGATTGTCGCCCTCGCTCAGGCGTCGATGGCAGGTGCAGCCGAGCTGGTGAAGAAGGGGCCCAAGCCGATGAGCAGTCCAACCGCTGGCTTGGCCGCCGCTATGGAAAGCGCGCGGCGCGGGATCTGATTTTTGAGGCGACAGGAAAATGTCGGAACACAACACGGTGACAGCCGGAAAAGTCATCCTCCTCAACGGTGCCTCCAGCAGCGGAAAATCCACCCTCGCCCGCGCTGTCCAGGCGAGGATCAGCGAGCCCTTCTGGCACATCTCGATCGACCATTTGCGGGATGCCGGCGTGCTTCCCTCCGCTCGCATCAAGAGCGGCGAATTCAAATGGGCCGAGATCAGGAGCGGCTTCTTTGCGGGCTTCGAACGATCGCTGACCGCCTATCTCGATTGCGGCAACAATCTCATCGTCGAATACATCATGGAGAATCGCGAATGGCTGCAGCGAACCGCCCGGCTCCTGAACCGATATGACGTGTTTTTCGCAGGCATCCATTGCTCGTTGGAGGAGCTGGAACGCCGCGAGATTGCGAGAGCCGATCGGCCGATCGGCGATGCCCGCCGGGACTATCACGCCATACACAGCTACTGCGCCTATGACGCCGAGTTCGACAGCACCCAGCCGCCTGACGAGAACGCCGAGCGCCTGATCGCACTCTGGCAGGCACGCTCGGGCCCTTCGGCCTTGGAACAGTTCGCTGCGGCCTAAGCCTGCCTCCTTCCCCTGAAAGCGCCGACGGCTCCCTCGGCGTTCAGCCGAGGGAGCCGATCGGACGATCCATCGAGAAGCGCGGGCTCAGTAGAGCGAGCAGACCTTGCGGTAGCCGACGACCTCGCCGAAGCGGTTGACACGCTCGACCATCTCGCAACGGCGCACCGGAGCATCCTCTTCATAGACGGGCTCGGCATAGGCGCGGTTGGCGGAGGCCGCGAGCAGGCCGCCGACGGCGAGCGCTCCGACGATGCCGGCGCCGACACCCCAGCCATGGCCGCGATGGCGCGGATAGGCCTGCGCGGTGCCCGCGCCGGCGAGAATGGCGGTGGAGAGGGTGAGGGCGGCCAGAGCGGCGGTCGCGGTCTTCTTGAAGCTGGTCATGATGGCATCTCCCGAGGTCCAGTCGGGGGCGAACCATTCGCCCTCCATGATCCTTGGTCGCGGCCAACGAGCGGGAGGTTCAAAGGGAGACGATTATTTTTTCAGTCTCCGAGACGAGCATCATATCCGCGCGTCATCCTGGCCGAAGCCCTCGGGTCCGATCTTCGATCGGCCCAAGGATAAACTCCGCGGAGCGCCGGGATCCATCGGAGGGCCGGCCCTTTAAAGGATTGGCTCTACGATGGGTCCCGGGACGATCTGCGGTCGCCCAGGATGACACGGTGTTTCAGAGCCTGGCTGTCAGAGGCTTCAAGGCCGCGCCGCCGAAACCGGCAGCGCCCGCGCCAGGGCGGCAGGTGCGTCGACACGGCCGGCGCCGAAGATCGGGCTGCGGCCCTTGCCGCCAAGATCGATGGCGCTCTCCATCAGCAGCTTGCGCACGCCTTCCAGCTCGAGATCCGGGCGCTTCTCCAGGAGCAGCGCCACCAGCCCCGAGACATGGGCGGCGGCGATCGAGGTGCCCGAGGAGAAGGCGTAGCGCCCTTCCGGCTCGGCCGCGAGCACGTCGACACCCGGCGCCGCGACCGCGATATAATTGCCGCGATTGGCCTGCGCGAAGGGCTTGTCCTGAGCGTCGGTCGCGGTGACGGCGATGACGTTGGGGTCAGCCCCAGGATAGAGCGGGGCTGCATTCGCGCCGCCATTGCCCGCAGCCGCGACCGCGATAATGCCCTTGGTTTTGGCCCCGGCGAGCGAGCGCGACAGCAAGCGGTCCTGCGGCCCCGCAAAACTCAGATTGACCACCCGCGCCCCCTCCCCCGCCGCCCAGTCGAGCGCAGAAAGGATGTGGTAGGTCGTACCGTTGGCCGAAGCGGGCGCGCTGTTGCCGGAAAAGGCGCGCGCGGCGAGCAGGCGCGCCGCCGGGGCGACGCCCTGCAACTGCGCCTGCGCCAGGATCGCGCCCGCCATCGCGGTGCCATGGGCATGGGGCGCGGCATCGCCGCCGACCGCATCGAAACTGCCGGCGAGCACGCCCTGCAATTCGGGATGCGCCAGATCCGCGCCGGAATCGATCACCGCGACGCGGATCTTGTCGCCGCGCGCCAGCTTGTGAATCGTGTCGTAATGCAAGGTCTCGGCGACATATTGCGGCTGTAACTCACGCTTGGGCGCGACGGAGGCCAATGGCGCGACCGGCGGCAGATCGGGCGGTGCGATGACGGATGGTGCGGCGAGCACCGGCGCCACCTCCTCCACCTTTGCCGGCGGTGAGGCTGCTGGCTCGTTGGCGGCGCTCGCGGATTCCGGCGCAGCTTTCTCAGCTTCCTCCTTGGGCACTTCCAGCTTCGGCGCATCCTGCTGCAGCGCATAGAGGTAATTCGGCTGCGCGCTGGCAATGCGGGCATCGCCAGCCATCTGCGACAGCACCGTGCGGGCGCTGCGGCCATCGTTCAGGCGCGCCCGGATGATGGTGACGCCAGCCAGATCGAAGCGCCGGCTCGACATCAAGGTGGCGCGATGGCGGCGCAGGACGGCACCCGCCTGCGCGTTCGGCGCCAGTTCGACCAGGATCTCGTCGGCCACGAAACGGCGCTCGCTCGCGGCCGGGACGATGATGCGCGGCTGGCCCGGAGCGGGGCGTGCCGTCTGCACCGGGGGTGGCGTCCGGCGCACTGGTGCAGCGGCTCGCGCCGGAGCCGGCCGACGCGGATGGCGCAGCACCGGCTCGTCGAGATCGTCACCATCGAGGATGATCGGCCGCCTCGGCCGGCGCGGCTGCGGCGGCTCGGGCTCATAGGGATCGTAGACCGGCCGCCGCATCGCCTGGTCGAGGATGATGCCGCCGATGATCCCTGCGCCGATGCCGGCCGCGGCAGGACCCCAGCCACCGCCTCGCCCTGGATAGCGCGGCGGGCGGCCGGGCCGCCCGGTCTCGACGCGCCCGACCTGACCGGGATAGGCCCGGCCGGGCACGGCGCTCTCACGAGATGTCGGGATCGCGGTCTGGCCGCGTAGCGCCGGCTGGGCGCGCGTGACGCCTTGCCGCGTCGCCGGATAGTCGAAGTCGCGCGCACCATAGGTTTGAGCGCGGAGCCCGCTGACAGGTGCGGCCAGGCCGAGCATGAGCGCCAGCACGGCCCCGTGCCGAAGGCGCAGGCCGGCGCGGATCATGACGAAGCGATCGACAAGGCGTGACATCACCTTCGTCCCTCTTCCAGGTTCATAATTGCACAAGCGCCGTTTCGGCGGCGCATATGCCTTGTCAGGGTGCGGGCGCGACGAAACTGACGATCGAGCCCTCGGCCTTCATCCGCGCCGCGATGGCATCGACCTGCGCCGGCGTCAGCTTCGCGTCGCCGATGCGGACCTTGAAGAAGCCATTGGCGCGTGGCCCATCGACCACCGAAGCGTCATAGCGCTTGAAGAAGGCGGCGATGTCGCCGGCCTTGGCCTCAGCCGCGAAGCTCAGCAGCACATAGCGGTCAGAGGATTGCACGCCCGGCACCGAGGCGGTCTCGAAACCGCCGCCACCGCCCCGTACGGCAAGACCGGTGATCGCCACGCCCTGAAGCGCGATCAGCGCAAGCGCCGCCGCGCTGGCATAAGCGAGCCGGCGCGGCGGCTGGGCCGCCAGCCACTGCCCGAACCAGCCCAGGAGCCCGCCCCTGGCGCGGGACAAGAGCGGCGCCTGCCGCGGCTCGGCCTCGATTCCGGCCATCAAGCGGTCCAGCGCCCGGGGCGACGGCGCGCCAAGCTGCTCGTTGAACAGGATGGTCTCGGCCATGTCGTCGCGGATGATCTCAAGTCGCAGGCGCAGTTCGGGGTCAGCTGCGAGCGCCGTCTCGACGCGCAGCTTGTCGGCCGCCGAGATCCGGCCATTGGCATAGAAGGGCAGCAGCTGTTCGAGCTCGACGCGCTTCGGGTCGGTCGCGATATTGTCAGTCATGACAGACCTCCCTGCGAGATCGTGTGAGTGGGGAAACGCATCGGCATGTCATGGCCAGCCTCGGTCGATGCCTGCCGCCTTGAGCAGTTCCCCCAGCTTCTTGCGGGCGTGGAAAAGCCGCGTCTTGACCGTGTTTTCCGGGATGCCGACGATGCGGGCGACCTCCTCGACCGACGTCTCGTGATAATAGACGAGATCGATGACCTCGCGATGCTCGAGGCTGAGCTTGCCGAGGCAGGCGCGGATCGCCAGGCCCTTGTCCTGCTTCTGCAGCACGATTTCCGGGTCGTCGGCCTCGTCCTCGAGGCTTTCGGCGAAGTCATCGTCGAGACCGGCCTCGCGCCGCTTGCGCAGCAGCGAATAGGCTTTGTTGCGGGCAATCGCGAGCAGCCAGGTCGCGACCGAGGCGCGTGCCTCGAAACGATCGGCCTGTCGCCAGAGATCCATGAAGACGTCACTGATCACATCCTCCGCCATCGTCTCGTCGCGGACGAGCCGCAGCACGAAACGGTAGACCCGAATTTGGTGCCGCGAGAACAGCACCTGCATTGCGAGCCGGTCGCCCGAGGCGATCCGTTTGACGAGGTCGTCGTCCGATTCCGTATGCATCGCCCTCAAGGCCCGGCATTCCGGCTCGCAAGAGTTGGTCGCAGCGAGCGCGTGAAAGGTTCAATCGGAAACGAGATTAATCGGCCCCGCGCATTGCGCCAGTGTTTCCATCTGTTGCGGCGCAGGCGCGACACTTGATGGCGAGCGCCGTCGCGGCCTGGCCTCGGCGCGGCCGGCTGGCAAGAGCCGCCCTTTCGGGCTCGGCCATGAAGCGACCAGCCTGCCGACTTGGCAGAGAAGCCGGGGCGCCTGACGGAAGAATGGCTCCAAACGACCGATTTCGTTGAAAAAGCCCGACTAGCCCAAGGCTCGGGTGCATCGACGGAGAAGATCGTTCTTCAACCTCCAGGAAAACGCCCTCGAGGGCGGGCAACTCCGACTCCAAAAGCAGGAAATTTCTGCACGCGAGCCAACCGAACTTGACCCGAGTATTGCGGCAGAGTTTTTCAACACAATCGGCCTATTTCAGACCTTCAGCGTTAGAATAAGAAGGCACTGGCTCAGCGAGAGGCGGACCGTGATCAAGGCATTGATCGAAATGGCGTTCGCGGCGACGGCTCGATATCGGGAAACCGCCGACGAGGCGTTTCGCCCTAAGCTGCTGCCGCCCGAGCCGTTCAGCAAGGGTATTCCAACGCTGCAGGCCGGCGTCTATCGGCCCGTCAGCCCCATGCTGAAGGAGCGCTTCGAGCTATGCGGCCGCTGGACGGTCGCCAGCCACGGAGACTGGCTCTCGGCTGCAGACATGGAGAGCCTTTGGTCGGAAGCCGCTACGGCCGCCGACGCTCTCCTTTACGGGATAAAGCAATCGCAGATCGCAGCGGCGGAAGGCTGGCCGAACGAAGCCTCCACCCTGTTCCGGCCAGAGCGGCTCTCCTTCTTTGCCGGCAGCGATCACAGCTATGAGAGAATCTACCTGCTCTGGATAGAGTACGAAGACGAGCCGGAACTCTGGGTTTACGACGCCAATGGCGAATCCCGCTATCGTGACCTGTCGGCCTATCTGCAGGCCTACCTCACGGAGGATGTCAGTGCGGCATCCCAGTCCTGGCGCGCCTGACCATCGCTGGCCGAACTTCGGAGTGCCCTTCCCGGATCCTCGGCACGGGAACCTGGTGTGCCGATGCCGCCATCCCGCGTGATGGCGGCCTCAACGCGCAGCCTATTCGACTCCGGTGCAACGAAAACGGCTGGCGAAATGCCTGCATGGTCGTCGCTGCGATGATCCTGCCGCGCAGCCCCTGATCAGGACAAGACGAGATCGGGGGCGAGCGCCGCCAGGAAGTTCCGGGCGTCGAACAGCGCGCCCGGAGCGAAGACACCGCCCTGTGCCGTCTCGGTGCCCAGGATTCGCTCGACGGCCTCGACGACCAGAGGCGCGGTGATCGCATAGATGTCCCGTCCGCGGGCCGCCGCCCGGCGCACCGTGCTTCCCCGGCGGATCTCGACCTCCACGAGGAAGGTTTGCGCCGAGCGTCCCGACGCGTCGACCGCGACCGGCGGAGGAGTTGTCGTGTCTCGAAGATCGCGCAGCGGCGCCGTGTTCAGAAACGTGTGGAGTTCGGACAGCTGGAGATGGCGCCCGATCAGGACCGCCTCGGTGAAGGGCAGTTCGACCATCTCCTGCGCGCCGAAGGGTTCCGAAAACGGCCAGACGGGATTCGGCGCCGGATCGGCCAGCGGCTGCAGCGTCCCCCCGGAGATCGTCAGGCGACGGGCGGTGTTGCGCTGCCCGGTGACGCGCGTCCCCTCGGTCGGCTCCCAGCTGTCCAGGGCGATCCCGATGCGCGCCTCATCGGCGTGGGTCCAGTCGCCCATGGCGGCTGTCGCCAGGAGGTCGCTGAGGCCGCCATAGAAGCCCATGGCGGGGATGACGACGACGCCCGCCGCTTCGGCGGCCGAGGCGTAGCGCGCGAAGGTCGCCTGGGCGCTGCCTTGCTCGGCCGTCACGTCGAGATAGTGGATGCGCGCCTGTAATGCCGCCGAGACCAGGGGCTCGGCCGTGTCGAGGAACGGTCCAGCGCAGTTGATGACCGCGGCGGCTCCATCGAGGGCACGGGCAAGCGAGGCGGGATCCTCGAGGCTGGCCACGACCTGTCTGACGCCCATGGGGAAGCCGGCCGCCGCCAGCTTGCCTGCGTCGCGCCCGATCGCAATGGTTGTGAAGCCGCGTCGCGACAGCTCCCGGACTACGAAGCGGCCGGTATGTCCGGAGGCCCCGTAAACCGCAACTGCCGGCCGGGCGCCCTCTGCTCTCAAAAGCTGCTCAGTCATGCTTTCCTCCTCGCTACAGACCTGTCTGTTCCTTTTTGTTACAGACAGGTCTGTAGCGCGTCAAGCGCGAAGCTGCTATCCTTGCCGATGCCGGGAGAACCGACCATGAGAGCGACATGAAGACTGAACAGGAGGGCGGCCGGCCCGGCGCGGAAACCGGCCAGGTCGACATGCGAGAGCGGATCCTCGAGACCGCCTCCGACCTCTTCTACCGCCGGGGCGTGCGCGCCGTCGGCGTCGATCTGGTCGTCGAGGCGGCGGGCATCGCCAAGACGAGCCTGTATCGTCACTTTCGCACGAAGGACGACCTCATCGCCGCGTTTCTGCAGCGGGAGGACGAGGATTTCTGGGCGTGCTGGGATCGCGTGGCGGCACGCCATGGACATGACGGCGAAGCCGAGCTCGCGGCGCATATGACCTGGATCGGCGAGCGCGTCGGTCGCCCCCATTATCGCGGCTGTCCCCAGCTCAACGTCGCCGCCGAGTTCCCCGACGAGGATCACCCGGCCCGGATCGTCGCCCGAACGCACAAACAGGAACTGCGTCGCCGTCTGCGCGGCATCGCCGAACGACTGCGGGTCGAGCGGCCCGACGAGCTTGCCGCCCAGTTGGCCGTGGTCATCAACGGGGCCTTCGTCAGCTCCCAGATTCTGGCCGACGACGACGCGACGTCGATCCTCCTCCAGATGGCGCGCGCCCTGACCAACGCGGCGAGGGGACCGCGAACTTGACCGCAGGAATCCGAACCCTCATCACGCGCTGGAGACGGCAGCCGGGGAGGTTTGCATGAGCCGCTATTGGTCGGAGCTCGCCCGGGGTCTGTCGCCTTATGTGCCGGGCGAACAGCCCCGGATTCCAGGGCTGGTGAAGCTGAACACCAATGAGAGCCCGTTTGGGCCGTCCCCGATGGTGCTCGAAGCAATTCGCTCCGCCGCCGCCGACACGCTGCGCCTCTATCCGGACCCGCAATCGACGCGCCTGCGGGAGGTGCTGGCCGAGCATCACGGCGTCGCGCCCGAACAGGTTTTCGTCGGAAACGGCTCGGACGAGGTGCTCGCTCACACCTTCGCGGCGCTGCTGAAGCAGCCCGGGCCCCTGCTGTTTCCCGACGTCACCTATAGCTTCTACCCCGTCTACTGCCGGCTGTTCGGCATCGCCCATGAGACCGTGCCGCTCGACAGCCGAATGCGCATCCGCATCCCCGATTATGTCGACCGGGGCGGCGCCATCATCATTCCCAACCCGAACGCGCCGACCGGGATCGCATTGCCGCGGGCAGAGATCGAACAGCTCGTGAGCGCGCGGTCCGATGCGCCTGTGGTGATCGACGAGGCCTATGTCGATTTCGGCGCCGACAGCGCCATTCCCCTGATCCGCGACCATCCCAACCTGCTGGTGGTCCAGACCCTGTCGAAATCGCGCGCGCTCGCCGGCCTTCGTGTCGGTTATGCGATTGGCGACCAGGCGCTGGTCGAAGCCCTGACGCGGGTGAAGGACAGCTTCAACTCCTACCCGCTCGGGCGCCCGGCCCAGGCCGGCGCCATCGCCGCCATCCAGGACGAAGCCTATTTCCAGGAGACGCGGGCGGCCATCATCGCCAATCGGGAAAGCCTGACCGCGTCCCTGATCAGGCTTGGCTTCGACGTGCTGCCGTCCTGTGCCAACTTCGTCTTTGCCCGCCACCCCCGCCACACCGGCCAGGCTCTGTCTGCGGCGCTGCGCGAGCGCGCCGTGCTCGTCAGGCATTTCTCCGGTCCGCGCGTGTCGGATTTCATCCGGATCACCATCGGATCGAAAGCGGATCTCGACCGCCTGACGGAGGCGCTGGCAGAGTGTCTTGCAACGCCATCGAACGCATAGAAGAGGCAGCCGAGGAGAAGCGACGATATGAAGAAGGACGCAACGACCACGGACGAATCTCCGTCCCGACTGATCGATGCGAAAATAGCGGAACTGGACGACTGGAGAGGCAAGACGCTCGCCCATATCCGCATGCTCATCAGGCAAGCGGACCCAGAGGTGGTCGAGGAGTGGAAGTGGCGGGGCGTGCCGGTGTGGTCTCACGCCGGCATCATCTGCACCGGCGAGACCTATAAGAGCGTGGTCAAGCTGACCTTCGCCAAGGGCGCCTCGCTCGACGATCCCTCAGCCCTGTTCAACGCCAGCCTCGAGGGCAACACCAGGCGCGCCATCGATCTCCACGAGGGCGATGACATTGATCAAGACGCCTTCAAGGCGCTCATCCGTGCGGCCGTGGCCCTGAACAGGGCTTCGTCCCGATGAGCGCATGCGGCGGCATGCTCACGAACGCCCAATAGAAAAGCCCGCCGGGCTTGAGGCGCCAGGCGGGCTCTTCTTGAATCAGGAAAGGATCGTGTCCGATCTCGGACAAACAACCACTAGGCCCGCGCAGCGACCTTTTTTGCCTTTTCCGCAGCCTTGGCGAGCTTTTCCGCCGCCTTGGCGATCTTGTCGGTGCTCGCCTTGGTCTTGGCGGCTTTCGCTGCGGCCTTGGCTTCGATCTGCTCGGCCTTGGCCTGTGCCTGCTCAGCCGCAACGATCGCCGCGGTCTCGGCTTCCACCGCTTCCTTGGCGAGGCGCTGCGCACGCAGGCGGGCCGTCTTCTGCATCACGGCGTCGCGTTCGGCCTGTTCGGCCTCCATCGCGCGCGATGCTTCCTGTTTACGTGCGTCGGCCTTGTCGAAGGCCATTTGCGCCCGCCGCTTGATTTCGTCGGCGGAGAGTCCTCGCGTCGCCATGGCGGCTCGCTCCGATGCTGCGCTATGAGCCGAGAGGCGAATTCGCGTTTTGGACCGTGCGGCCCGAAACGACCCGTCTCTCTGAGAGGAGGCGTGTCACGCCGGCCGAGGCACAAGGGCCAAGGCCGGAATCGTCGACTGCCGAGCCCCCTGCCGCCGATCGGCCGCGAGCGAGAACCCCGTCAGCTAGAGCATCGTCAGTCGAGGCAGCTTTCGCCGCCTCGTCTCAAGATAATGCTCTAAAAGTAAGAATCCAGGGCAAGCACGCGATCCGAGCGGACCGGACATCGCCCTGGCTATCGTCTGGTATCAGCGGCGGCCCTTGCCGGCGGCGCGAAGCTGGGCGTACTGCACGGCTTCCAGCAGCACCTTGCGCGGACGCTCGGCGTCGCGGCGGGCCTGCTCGGCCTTGCGGGCGGCTTCGCGAGCGATCTCGGCCAGGCGCTCTTCCTCAGCGAGGCGGGCAGCCTCGATAGCGGCCAGACGCTCGGCTTCAGCCCGGGCAGCGGCCTTCTCTGCATCGCGAACCGCGCGCGCATCGGCAATGGCCTGGCGCTCCGCGCGGCGCTGCTGCATGATCGGGTCATCCGGACCCGGCCTCGCCTTGAAACGCTCAAGGAGCGCCTGCTTGGCGGCCGCGGAATTGGCCTTGCGATCAGTGAAGCTGCGGTCGTTCGGGTTCTTCAAGGCTAGCCTTCTCTCGTGTTGTCACGGGCGCGATCTGTGCCCCGCGAGGGGCCAATAATCCAGATCGCGCCGAATTGGTATCCAAATCAACGCGCAGGCGCTGCGCCTCCAGCGCGGACCGGCTTCGGCTTGGGCTTCGGCGCGGCGATCAAGCCTTCGCGCTGCATCTGCTTGCGCGCAACCTTGCGGGCGCGGCGGATGGCGTCGGCCTTTTCGCGGACGCGCTTCTCGGACGGCTTCTCATAAGCCGAACGGCGCTTCATTTCGCGGAAGACGCCTTCGCGCTGCATCTTCTTCTTCAGGACCCGGAGGGCCTGGTCGACATTATTGTCGCGGACGAGAACCTGCATGCCTGTCTCCTGCGTTTATAGTGACGGAAAAAGGGCCGGGCTATGAACCCCGACCCCTCATCGAACCGCATCGTCGTTGGACCGGAAGGTTCAGGCGCCAGTACATCCGTGGTCGCCAAACCCAAATTCCGATGCCGACAGATGCGGCTTAGCGGCTCACTCGGCGCGGAGCTGGTCGGCAGACATCTTGCCGGAGCGCTTGTCCTGAACCATCTCGTAGGAGATCTTCTGACCTTCCCGGAGATCGCGCATGCCAGCGCGCTCGACGGCGCTGATGTGGACGAACACGTCCTGCCCGCCATCATCCGGCTGAATGAAGCCGAAACCCTTGGTGGAATTGAACCATTTAACTGTGCCAGCGGCCATAACGAAACCTTTCGCTAAGTATGTGGAAGCGCGTGATCGCTCACGCGCAAATTTTCGATTTTTTGAGCGGTGAAGGTCGTCAGCAGGCGCACTCTCATGCGCGGGGCCACGTCGTTCGGCCTAAATATCGACAGGCCTCATATGGGCGCTTGAATCGCCCTTGTCAATGCAACCAGCAGATGAAACCGCTTTCGGCATGGCCGCGCCGCCATTGGCGGCGCTTTACAAGCGCGCGGTTTTCGCCAACAGCCAAGGCTGCAAGTCTTGAAAATTCAACAAGTCCTGAAAGTTCAAACCGGTCGCAGCCGTGAAGACGCCGTCACTGAACCAGTTCCGCCGCATCGTCGTCAAGGTCGGCTCCAGCCTGCTCGTCGACCGGGCGCGCGGCCGTTTGCGCCAGGCCTGGCTCGCCGCCCTCGCCGAGGACCTCGCCGATCTGCACCAGCGCGGCGCCGATGTGCTCGTCGTCTCCTCGGGCGCGATCGCACTCGGGCGGACCGTGCTCGGCCTGCCTTCAGGGCCATTGCGGCTGGAAGAAAGCCAGGCGGCGGCGGCGGTCGGCCAGATCGCGCTCGCCCGGACCTGGGCCGAGGCGCTCGGCCATCACGGCCTCACCGCCGGCCAGATCCTGCTGACGCTTGCCGACACCGAGGAGCGCCGGCGCTATCTCAATGCACGCGCGACGCTGGGCCGCCTGATCGATCTGCGTGCGATCCCCGTGATCAACGAGAACGACACCGTCGCCACCGCCGAGATCCGCTATGGCGACAATGACCGGCTGGCCGCCCGCGTCGCGACCATGGCCGGCGCCGACCTGCTGGTGCTGTTCTCCGATATCGACGGGCTCTATACCGCCCCGCCCCTCAGCGATCCCGGCGCGCGTCATATCCCGCTGGTCGAGCGCATCACGCCGCAGATCGACGCCATGGCGGGCGGGGCTGCCTCCGAACTCTCGCGCGGCGGCATGCGCACCAAGATCGAGGCCGGCAAGATCGCAGCCGCCGGCGGCACGCATATGCTGATCGCCGACGGGCGGGGAAAGAACCCGCTCAGTGCTGTCGCCGACGGCGCGCGCTGCACCTGGTTCCTGACCGCCTCCACCCCCGCGACCGCTCGGAAAACCTGGATCGCCGGCTCGCTCGAGCCGCGCGGCGCGCTCCATGTCGACGAGGGCGCGGCACGGGCCCTGCGCGGCGGGGCGAGCCTGCTGCCGGTCGGCGTCAGCCGGATCGAGGGCGATTTCGCCCGCGGCGACGCCGTGCTGATCCGCGATCCGCAAGGTGCGGTGCTGGGACGCGGGCTCGTCGCTTATGATGCAAACGAGGCTGCGCTTGTGCTGGGCAAAGCCTCGCGCGACATCGAGGCCGTACTGGGCTATCCCGGCCGCGCCGAGATGATCCACCGGGACGACATGGCGCTGGGCGTCGGCTAAGGTCTGAAGGCATAAAAGGGTTTGGATAGGCCGGTCATGACGAGCGAGAGCGCCCTGCGCGCGGTCTCTTCCGACAAGGAGCGTGGCGATGTCGCGGCGCTGATGGGCGATCTCGGTCGGCGCGCGCGCGCCGCCGCCCGCCTGGTCGCGCTCGCGCCGGCGGCAAAACGCGACACCGCGCTCGTCGCGATGGCCGAGGCCTTGCGCGCTGGCTCGGCAGAAATCCTCGCAGCCAACGCGCTGGATATCGCCGACGCCAAGGCCAATGGCCAGAACGCCGCCTTCATCGACCGGCTGCTGCTCGACCAGCCCCGCCTCGACGGCGTGGCCGAGGCCGTCGCGTCCGTGGCCGCCCTGCCGGACCCGGTCGGCCGCGTGCTGGCGAGCTGGACGCAGCCCAACGGCTTGCGGTTCGAGCGTGTCGCGACGCCGCTCGGCGTCATCGCGGTGATCTTCGAAAGCCGCCCCAATGTCACGGCCGATGCCGGTGCACTCTGCCTGAAGAGCGGCAACGCCGCGATCCTGCGCGCCGGCTCCGACAGTTTCCGCACCTCGTCTGCGATCGCCGCCGCCCTGCGCCAGGGGCTGGAGGCGGCGGGCTTGCCGGCCGACGCGATCCAGCTCGTGCCGACCCGCGACCGCGCGGCGGTCGGCGAAATCCTCAAGGGCCTCGACGGCCATGTCGATGTGGTCGTGCCGCGCGGCGGGAAAAGCCTCGTCGCCCGCGTCCAGAGTGATGCCCGCGTGCCGGTCTTCGCCCATCTCGACGGCAACTGCCATGTCTATGTCCATGCCAGCGCCGATCTCGCCATGGCCCGCGACATCACCCTCAACGCCAAGCTGCGTCGCACCGGCGTCTGCGGCGCGGCCGAGACCCTGCTGGTCGACGAGGCCTGCGCGGCGACGCATCTCGCCCCGCTGGTCACCGCCCTGCTCGACGCCGGCTGCGCCGTGCGCGGCGACGCCGCGACGCAAGGCCTCGATGCTCGCGTCACATCCGCGACCGAGCAGGATTGGGCGACGGAATTCCTCGACCGCATCATCGCGGTGAAGCTCGTCGCAGGGCTGGACGCCGCGATCGACCATATCGAGCGCTACGGCTCGCATCACACCGAGGCGATCATCGCCAACGACGCGCAGGCCGCCCGACGCTTCCTCGCCGAGGTCGATTCCGCGATCGTGCTGCACAATGCCTCGACGCAGTTCGCCGACGGCGGCGAATTCGGCTTCGGCGCCGAGATCGGCATCGCGACAGGCCGCATGCATGCGCGCGGGCCCGTCGGCGTCGAGCAGCTCTGCTCGTTCAAATACCGTGTCCATGGCGACGGCCAGATTCGTTCGTGACGCAGAATCTTGCCTTGAGCAGCGATCATCTGCGGCTGCCGCCCCATGCGCCGGGCCTGCGCATCGGCCTGTTCGGTGGGAGCTTCAACCCGGCTCATGACGGCCACCGCATGGCGAGCCTGACCGCGTTACGCCGGCTCCAGCTCGACCGCGTCTGGTGGCTGGTGACGCCCGGCAACCCGCTCAAGGACAACGCCGCCCTGCCGCCCTTGGCACAGCGCGTCGCCTTCGGGCGCGAGATCGCCGACCATGCCCACATCCATGTCACCGGAATCGAGGCGCGGCTGCGCACCCGCTACACCGCCGACACGCTGCGCGCGCTGAAGCTGCGCTGCCCCGGCGTCCACTTCGTCTGGCTGATGGGCTCGGACAATCTCGCCAGCTTCCATCGCTGGAACGAGTGGCGCGCGATCGCCCGGATGATGCCGATTGCGATCATCGACCGGCCAGGCTCGACCCATAGCTCCGTCGCTTCGCCTGCCGCTAACTGGCTCTCGCGCTGGCGGATTTCGGAAAGCCAGGGCGCCGCGCTCCCCGATGCGAAGCCCCCCGCCTGGATCTTCCTGCACGGCCGCCGCTCCGGTCTCTCCTCCACCCAATTACGCGAACAGGCCGAATCCGATTGAATTTTGGCCTCGCTGAGCGTAATTTGATCACGTCGCGCTGTGAGCGCGTCGTGATCGAGAGGATACGGAACTGAACCGTTCAACCCTTGGTGAAGCCGAGCCCAAGCCGCTTCCCCAGGCCGCTGTGTCGGAAAACCCATCCGCCGACAGCGTAGCCCTCGCATTGCATGTTCTCGAAGAGATGAAGGCCGAAGACGTCACGGTCATCGACCTGGTCGGCAAGACCTCATTGGCTGATGCGATGATCATCGCGTCGGGCCGGGTGAACCGTCATGTCGCCTCCATCGCCGACAGCCTGGTCGAAGCCCTCAAGGCGTCGGGCCTGCCCACGCCCAAGGTCGAGGGCATGCCGGCCTGCGACTGGGTGCTGATCGACACGGGCGACATCATCGTCCACGTCTTCCGCCCGGAAGTGCGCCAGTTCTACAATCTCGAGAAGATGTGGGGCGCCGACAGGCCCAACGAGCGGCTCGTCAGCTGACCAACGCGGAATGCGAAAAGCGGGACCCGGTTTTCGCATTCTGCTCCAACGTTCTGGAACGAGAGACGCGCGCCGTTGCGCCTCGCCATCATCGCCATAGGCCGGCTCAAGGACGGGCCGGAACGTGAGTTGTGCGAGCGCTATCGCGAGCGCGCGCTGGCGCTCGGGCGCGGGCTGGGCTTGTCCGGTCCAGAGATCGTCGAGCTCGCCGAGAGTCGCGGCCGCCGGCCCGACGAACGCAAGCGCGACGAGGCCCAGGCCATCACCGCCAAGCTCACGCCTGGACTGCTGATCGCGCTCGACGAGCGCGGCCGCAGCCTGACCAGCGATGCCTTCGCGGCCAGGATAGCCACTGCGCGCGATGCTGGTACGGCGGCGGCCAGCCTCGTCATCGGCGGTGCGGACGGGCTCAGCGACGAGATCCGCGACCGGGCCGATCTGACGATCGCCTTCGGCGCCTTGACCATCCCACACCAGATCGTACGCGCGCTGGCGCTCGAACAGCTCTACAGAGCCATGACGATCATCGCCGGACACCCCTATCATCGCGCATGAGACTCTTCCGGCCCCTGATTCGCGGATGGCGCAGCCCGGCCCGCTCATGGCATCGCGGCATGCCGTCGGATAAGGGCTTCCGCGCATCCTGTAGGCAGGCCCGCAGAGCCTTTGGAGCCCTGTCACTGGCCCTGTTCATCGCCTCCCTCCCGGCCGCCGCCCAATCCCCCGACCCCGAGCAATTGACCCGCGAGGCACAAGCCAAGCAGGTCGAGAAACAGGCCCGCGAGGCCGAGCTCAAGGCGATCGAGCAGCGCCTGGCCGGCAATGCCGAGGCGCGCAGCAAGCTGGAGGCGGAGATCGCCGGCATCCGCGCCGACCGCGCCGCCCTCAACAAGGCCCTGCTCGAGGCGACCCAGCGCACCCAGGCCGTCGAGCGGCGCATCGGCGCGATCGAGGACAGACTAGGCCTGCTGCAATCCAGCGAAGCGGCGATCCGGCGTTCGCTCGAAGGCCGGCGCGGCTTGATCTCCGAAGTGCTGGCGGCGCTGCAGCGCATCGGCCGGCGTCCGCCGCCGGCGGTTCTGGTGCGCCCCGAGGATATTCTGGAAGCGGTGCGGGCCTCGATGCTGCTGGGCGCGGTCGTGCCCGAGCTGCGCCAGGAGATCGAGATCCTGGGTTCCGATCTCGGCGAACTGGTGCGCCTGCGCGAGAACATCACCGGCGACCGCAAGGCCATCACCACCGAATTGGAAGGCCTGGCGACGGAACGTCAGCGCCTGGCCTCGCTGATCGAAGCCAGGCGCGAGCGTGAAGCGGGCGCCGCACGCGACGTCGAGGAGCAGCGCAGCGTCGGTGGCGAGCTCGCGGCGCAAGCGCGCTCCCTGCGCGATTTTGTCGAACGCATGGAAAAAGAGATCTCGACGGCCAATCGCGCCGCCGAGACCGCGCGCCAGGCGCTGGAATCGGAAACCCGCGAGCAGCGCCAGCGCATGGCCGCGCTCGCCTTCAAGGACCCCGCACGGCTCGCGCCCAAGATCGCCTTCGCCGAGGCACGGGGCTTGCTTCCCCTACCGGCGGCGGGATCACAATTGCGTGGTTTCGGCGAAAGTGACGGCGCAGGCGGCACGACGCGTGGAATATCTGTGAGTACACGCCCCAATGCCCTAGTTTCGGCACCTTCGGACGCTTGGGTGGTTTATGCGGGTCCCTTCCGCTCCTTCGGGCAACTCTTGATCCTGAATGCCGGCGGGGGGTACTATTTGCTGCTGGCCGGAATGCAGCGCATCGACGTATCGCTGAATCAGTTCGTCCTCGCGGGAGAACCGGTTGCGGTGATGGGCGAAACGTCGGAAGCTGCCGCGACGATCGTAGGTTCTGGGACCGGGCAACCGGTCCTATATATAGAGTTCAGAAAAGACGGCGTTTCGGTCGACCCGACGCCGTGGTGGACGAAATCGCAAGGCGAAAAGGTTCGCGGATGATGCGCAAGGTTTCCCTCGTTTTCGCCGGTGCGGTCATGGGCGCCGGCCTGACCGGTCTGGTCACCCAGACAAAGCTGTTCACTTCGACCAGCGCGGTGGCTGCCTCCGCCGAGGTCTATCGCAGTCTCAACCTGTTCGGTGACATCTTCGAGAAGATCCGCACCGATTATGTCGAGAAGCCGGATGAACAGAAGCTGATCGAGGCCGCCATCAACGGCATGGTCTCCTCGCTCGATCCGCATTCGGGCTATCTCGACGCGAAGAGCTTCCGCGACATGGACACCGACATGCGCGGCCAGTTCGGCGGGCTCGGCATCGAGGTAACGATGGAGGACGGCGTCCTCAAGGTAGCCAAGCCGATCCGCGACACGCCCGCCTCGAAGGCCGGCATCCTCTCCAACGACATCATCCGCCAGATCGACGGCGACGAGGTCAAGGGCCTGAGCCTGACCCAGGCCGTCGAGAAGATGCGCGGCATCATCAACACCCAGGTCAAGCTCAAGATCGAGCGCCCGGGCAAGCCCGATCCGCTCGAATTCACCCTGACACGCACCACCATCGTGGTCCCGGCTGTCGAGGAGCGCGTCGAAAACGACGTCGGCTATATCCGCATCGGCACCTTCAGCGAACAGACCTATGAGGGCCTGCGCAAAGGCATCGAGAAGGTCAACGCCGAGATCGGCAAGGACAAGATCAAGGGCTACGTCATCGACCTTCGCAACAACCGCGGCGGCCGTCTCGACCAGTCCGTTCTGGTTTCCAACGCCTTCCTCGAGCGCGGCAAGATCGTCTCGACGCGCGGCCGCAACGCCGAGGAGACGCAGGTCTTCAACGCCAAGCCCGGCGGCGACCTGACCAAGGGCAAGCCCGTCGTGGTGCTGATCAACGGCTCTTCCGCCTCGGCGGCCGAGATCGTCGCCGGCGCGCTGCAGGACCACAAGCGCGCCACCATCATGGGCACGCGCTCCTTCGGCAAGGGCTCGGTCCAGACCGTGATCCCGCTCGGCGCCAATGGCGGCCTGCGCCTGACCACGGCGCGCTACTACACGCCGTCCGGCAACTCAATCCAGGCCAAGGGCATCACGCCCGATGTCGAGGTCGCGCAGGAGATCCCGGCCGAGCTCAAGGACAAGCTTGGCGAGAGCAAGGGCGAGGCTTCGCTCAAGGGCCATCTCAAGACGGTCGACGGCAAGGAAGAGCAGTCCGGTTCGGCCTCCTACGTGCCCAACGATCCGTTGAAGGACACGCAGCTGATTGCGGCGCTCGACCTGCTGCACGGCGTCAAGAAGGACGCCGCCGCGCCCGCGCCGGCGCCCGCCCCCGAGGCGCCGAAGCCGAACTGAGCACGGGAGACACGCCGCCCGGCACTCGACGGGCGGCTCGTCACACGACAAGACTAGGCGCGCGGTCCGTTGATTCGGGCCGTGCGATCATGCTGCCGGGAAACGGACGCGCTCTCGGGCACCAGCATGCTTGCTTCAGGTCTTTGCTCTCTTAGCTGAGGACGGCTGCCCTTGGCCGGAACGCCGCTCACCGAGCTCAATCGGCCGCTCGGCCAGAATCGCCCCGCGCCTCATGGCAAACCATGGGGCCTTTGGCTTGCCCTCGGCGCGAGCGGCGCCGTCGGCCTTGCGGTGGTCGCTCTCCTCTTTCTCGTCGCGACGCGCCGCGATCCCGATGGCGGCGAACCGATGGCCACGGCGCTGATCGAAAAACGCCTCCCCCCATCGCAAGCGACCTCGCAGACGCCGCCGGCCTCCACACCGGAAGCCCGAACCCAGGCCAGTGCCAGCCAGCTCGAAACCGAAGCCGGCGTGACCGTAGTGCGCCCAGGAGCAGGCGCAGAAGCGCCTGGCTCGATCGTCATCACCATCCCCGACAGCCCCGCGACGATCAAGCTCGCCCCCTCCCCCGACAGCCGGCTGGTCGAGCGCACGCGCCACGGCTTGCTGCCGAAGACCGCCCCCGACGGTGTGACGCCCGCCCAGATCTATGCCCGCCCGCTCGGGCCGCAGCCCGCGACCAAGCCGGCAGGGCGGATCGCCCTCCTCGTCGGCGGCCTCGGCATCAGCCAGAGCGGCACCGCCGACGCCATCGCCAAATTGCCGGGTACGGTGTCGCTGGCCTTCGCACCCTATGGTCCGGAGTTGGAGCGCACGGTCCAGCGCGCGCGCGGCGAGGGCCATGAGGTCTTCCTCCAGGTGCCGATGGAGCCGTTCGACTATCCCGACAACGACCCTGGCCCGCAAACCCTGCTGACCGGCCCGAAGGCGGCTGAGAATCTCGACCGGCTGCAATGGGTGCTCGGGCGCTTCACCGGCTATGTCGGCATCGTCAATTTCCTCGGCGGCCGCCTGACGGCGGACGAGGCCGCGCTCTCGCCGATCCTGCGCGAGATCGCCGGGCGCGGGCTCATCGTCGTCGATGACGGCTCTTCCTCGCGCAGCTTGCTCGCGACCTCGGCCGCGCGCGCCCAGATCCCGGCGATGAAGGTCGATCGCGTCATCGACACGGTCGCCCGGGCCGACGCGATCGACAAGGAACTCGCCATGCTGGAAGCGTTGGCGCGCGAGCAGGGCATCGTCATCGCCTCGGCGAGCGCCCTGCCCGTCTCGATCGAGCGGATCGCGCGCTGGGCGCCGTCGCTCGAGGCCAAGGGCATCCTCGTCGTGCCGGTCAGCGCGGCGCGCGGCTTCCGAAACCCGTCCTCGACAGGCTCTCTGCGATGATCGCTTCCCCGCCCAAGGGCTATCGTCCCTGCGTGGGCCTCGCGCTGTTCAATGCGCAGGGCCTCGTCTTCATCGGCCGACGGGCCAATCGCAGCCTGCGCGAGCATGTCGCGGAAGGCTATGAATGGCAGATGCCGCAAGGCGGCATCGATGCGGGTGAGACGCCGCTTCAGGCGGCGAGGCGCGAGTTGCAGGAGGAGACCAACGTCACTTCCGCGACCCTGCTCACTGAGGCGCCCGGCTGGCTCAGCTACGACCTGCCTGTCGATATCGGCAAGGAGGCCTGGCGGGGGCGCTGGCGCGGCCAGGCACAGAAATGGTTCGCCTTCCGCCTCGACGGCCCTGATGACGAGATCAACACGCTCACCCCCGCAGGCGGTCACAAGGCCGAGTTCGATGCCTGGCGCTGGGAGAAGCTGGAACGGACGCCTGCCTTGATCATCCCCTTCAAGCGCGAGGTCTATCTCCAGGTCGCGACACTGTTTGCGCCTTTCGCCAAACCTTAGAGCATCGGCCCGAAAAATGGAATCCGGCTTTCGGAAGAAGTCGGTGCAAACTCAAAGAGTTACGGAATCGGACCGGTGCTGTGACGGCTGCACCGCCAGCGCACTCCGCGCCAATTCTCCTTCCCCTTGGGCATATCCGCGTTAAATTGAGCCGACGAATGATTCGCCTGTCGGGCCTGCTCCGACATGGTTGTCATGAAACCCTCATGCGGCGGGGTGACGCTCTAGGAATGGTTGATTCGGTCAGCAGATTGCACGCCGCCGTCCTCGCAGCACGCTCGCGCGATCCCGCCTTTTCGCGCACCGCCAAGCTGCTCGGCGAAGGCATGCCGAAAATGGCCAAGAAGGTCGCCGAGGAGGCCGTCGAGGTCGGGCTCGAAGCCGTGCAGGGCGACCGCCGCCGCACCATCCTCGAAAGCGCCGACCTGATCTATAATCTGGTGGTGCTCTGGAGCGAGATCGGCATCGCGCCCGACGATGTCTGGCGCGAGATCGACCGCCGCGAGCAGCTTTACGGCATCGCGGAGAAATTGCCGAAGGGCCGCCCGATCAAGCTCGCCCAGCGGATCGACGCCGGCTGACGGCGGGCCTCCCTCTCCCTCAGCTCAGCATCCGCGTATCCCCGCAGACCGATACCTCCTGCCCCGAGATCGTCTTGCCGAAGGGCGAGGCCAGGAAGACGATCTGCTTGGCGATGTCATTGGGGTCGACGAAGCGCTTGATCGAGACGCCGGCAAAGAGCCGCGCCGCCATCTCGTCATGCGAGATGTTCATGCTGCGCGCCTTGTTGGCGATGACGCTCTGGATGCGCGCGCCGTCGACCAGCCCCGGGCAGATGGCGTTCGCCCTGATGCCGAACTCGCCGAGTTCGGCGGCCAGCGCCTTGGTGAAGCCGATCACGCCCCATTTCGCTGCCGCATAGGGCGAGCGCAAGGGAAAGCCGTGCTTCCCCGCCTGGCTCGACAGATTGACGATACTGGCATTCGCCGACTGCTTGAGACGCTCCACCGCAAGCCGCGTGCAGTTGAATTGGCCGGTCAGGTCGATGGCGACGCAAGCGTCCCAGTCCGCCGGGTCGATCTCGTCGACGCGGCCAGTCGGGCCGGCGATGCCGGCATTGTTGACCAGGCAGTCGAGCCCGCCCAGCGCCGCGAGCGCCTCCTCGAACAGCCTGCCCACGGCCTTGCGGTCGGAGACGTCGCAGACCGATTGCGTGACCGCCGGATCGCTCTGCGCCATCGCGGCCAGCGCATCGCGATCGACGTCGCAGATATGCACCTTCGCCCCCTCGGCCGCGAAGGCGCGCGCCGTCGCACGCCCGATGCCGCCCGCGCCGGCGGTGATGAGCACGCGCAAGCCCTCGATCTGCAAATCCATGATGTTCTCTCCCTGTGGTTGGCGCTCGCCAGAGCAGTTTCCGCTCCAACTGGATCGGAAACTGCTCTAGCCTTTTGTTTTGACGCGTTTTCTCCACGCAAACGCTTCGCGTTTGTCGCGAGGGAACCCGTATCCACTTCGCTCGAAAACACTCTCGTGGGATCAATCCGATTCCTTGAGCTGCCCTGTCTGTTCGATATGTGCCGCTGCCGCGCCGATATCGGCTTCCAGCGCCGCCCGCGCCGCCGCGGCATCGCCGCGCCGCAGCGCCGCGAGCAGCTTCTCATGCTCCTGCATGGCGCGGCCGCCCTTGAGCCGGCGCGGCTCATGACGCATGTCGAGATTGAGGATCGGCCCGGCCTTGAGCCAGAGCCGCTCGATCATCTCGATCAGGCTGGGCATGCCGGCCGCCTCATAGAGGGCGAAATGCAGGTCGCGATTGGCGGCGACCGCGCCGGCCGGGTCCGGTGCCTCGGCGCTTGCGGCCTGCCGGAAGGCGGCCTCATGCGCCGCGATCCGGGCGAGCTGATCCGGCGTCGCCTTGCGCGCCGCCTCCTCGGCGGCAAAGCCCTCGACGACCAGCCGCAATCGCGTCAGCTCCCGGAACTGCGCCAGCGTCAGCACCGGCACGCGCACCGCCCGCCCCGGCAGCACCTCGAGCGCTCCATCAGCCGCGAGCCGGCTCACCGCCTCGCGCACCGGCATCATCGAGACGCCGAGCGCCTCCGCGACGCGGCGCAGCGACAATTTCTCGCCCGGCGCGAGCCGACCTGCGACCAAAAGCGCGCGCAATTCGGCGGTGACCCGCTCGCCCAGGGTCTCGCGCGCCAGCGCGCCGACCTCATCCAGCACCCAAGGATCACGCGGCGTCTCCGCCGCGCCGGGCGCATCGTCGGCCATGGCGGCGGCGGCAACGGGAGAGGGCTGGACATGGCCAATCATGTCTGCCAACTTAACTGTGATCACAGATCACGACAAGCGGCTGCAAGACCGCGACTTCAAAAAGACCACGGGTCGAGAATCCAGCGCAAAGCGCGGAACCGTTCTGGGAGGAACGCCTATGACAGATCGACAGCCATCGAAATTCCGCGTCTCGCGCCGTCAGGCGCTGGTCGGCCTCGGCGCCGGCGCAGCCACCGGGCTGATCGCCAGCCCCGCGCTGATCCTGGCGCAGACGCCCGACGCGATCCGCTACGGGCATCTGACCCCGCGCACCGGCTTCCTAGGCCCGCTCGGCGAATATGCCGTGATGGCGGTCGATCTCGCGGTCGAGGAGATCAATGCGGCCGGCGGCGTCAACGGCCGCAAGCTCGAGGCGCTGAAGGAGGACTCGGTCAATCCGCAGACCGCCTCGACCAAGGCCGAGCGCATGATCGAGCGCGACAAGGTCGCCTGCATCCTCGGCGAGATTTCCTCGGCCTCCTGCCTGACGATCTCGCAGGTCGCGGCCCGCAACAAGACGCTCTTCGTCAACACCGGCGGCAATTCCGACGCGCTGCGCGGCGAAAGCTGCAACCGCTACATGTTCCATGTCGAGCACCAGAACTCGATGTATGTGAAAAGCTGCGGCCGCTCGCTGATGGCGCAGGGCCTGGTCAAGGGCAAGAAGTGGTTCTCGCTGACCGCCGACTACGCCTTCGGTCATGACCTGCTCAAGGTCGCCAAGCGCTTCATGGAGGCCAATGGCGGCCAGTTCGCCGCCGACAAGCTGGTGCCGACCGACGCGACCGACTTCTCGGCCCTGCTGATCGAGATCCGTGCCGCCAAGCCCGATCTGGTGATCTCCAACCTTGCCGGCAACCAGATCACCAATTTCCTGAAGCAGTATTCCGAGTTCGGGCTGACTTTCCCGGTCGCCGGCTTCGGCTTCGACACGGCGCTCGCCTGGGCCGCGGGCAAGGACAATTTCGGCGGCGTCTGGCCCTGCGTCTGGCATCACCTGATCGACACGCCTGAGAGCAAGAAGTTCGTCGCCGCCTTCACCAAGAAATACGGCAAGCCCCCGGAGAACCAGGCCTGGGGCGACTACATGGCCGTGAAGATCATGGCCCAGTCGATGAACGAGCTGAAGAGCACGGACACCGCAAAGATCCTCGAATACTGGGAGAAGGGCGCGAAGTTCGACGTGATGAAGACGCGACCGGGCTATTTCCGCGCCTCCGACCACCAGCTCATGAGCGAGATGTACACGATCACCGCCCTTCCGGCGGCGCAGGTGAAGAACCAGTGGGACCTCTTCACCTCGTCACCACCGGTTCCCGGCCCGAACGAGGATCTCGAGGTCATCGCCACCCAGGGCGACGAGGCCGTCTGCAAGATGAGCTGAAGGGGCGTTGTCATTCTCGGGCAGCGCGCAGCGCTGACCCGAGAATCTCACGACGGTAGCCCCCTGATTTCCGGGATGGTCGGGTCAAGCCCAACCATGACGGCATTTCATTCCACGCAGCGGAAAGCCAACCCTTGCTCATCCTCTTCATCCAGCAGGTACTGAACGGGCTGCTCGACGGGGTCTATTACCTCCTGATCGCGCTTGGCCTGTCGCTGATCTTCTCGCTCGGCGGCATCGTCAACCTGGCCCATGGCGCCTTCTACGCCATCGGCGCCTATCTCACGATCGTGCTCGCCCCTCATATCGGCTTCGGCGGCGCGATCATCGCCTCGCCGCTGCTGGTGGCGCTGATCGGCATCGTCGTCGAGCGCGGCCTGTTCCAACGCTTCTACCGCTCGGACCCGATCCTCTCCCTGCTCCTGACCTTCGGGCTCGCCATGGTGGCCGAGCAGTCGCTGCGCATGATTTTCGGCGCGCCGCCGCTCTCCTTCTCGATTCCCACCGCATTGCGCGGCCAGATCTTCCTCGGCGAGTTCATCTATTCGCGCTACCGCGCCTTGCTGCTGCTGATTGCAGCCGCCTGCGTGCTCGGCCTCTGGTTCCTGCTCCAGCGCACCGCATTTGGGCGCGTCGTGCGCGCCGGCGTGCAGAACCCCGACATGGTCGGCGCGCTCGGCATCTCGCTGCAGCCCTATATGGTCGCGGTCGCCGGCCTCGGCATTGGGCTTGCGGGGCTCGCCGGCGTCTTGCTGGCGCCGATCTATTCGATCCACCCCGCCATGGGCCAGGAGATCATCACGCCGGCCTTCGTCGTCGTCGTCATTGGTGGGCTCGGCTCCTTCTGGGGCGTGGTCGTGGCCGCGCTGATGGTCGGCCTGGTCAAGGGCATCACCATCGGGCTCGGCTACACGCAATGGTCGACCGCGGTGATCTATCTGATGATGCTGCTCGTTCTGCTGTTCAGGCCCCGCGGCCTGTTCGGGGAACGCATCCAGCGCTTCGAGTGAGGGACGCCATGACACCCTCCCGGCACGACTATGCGCCGCTCCTGATCGCGGCCGCAGGCCTCCTTGCCTTGCCCGCCCTGATGCACGCGATCGGACTCGGCACCACCTCGGCAACCGAGATCGTCGTCTTCGCCATTGCCTGCATGGCGCTGAACATCCTGGTCGGCACGACCGGGCTCGTCTCCTTCGGCCATGGCGCCTGGTTCGGGCTTGCCGCCTATGCCGCGGGACTGATGCAGCGCAACTGGTTCCCCGGCCAGTTCGCCTTGCCGATCCTGTTCGCGGTCATTTTTGTGGCGCTCATCGCCTTCGCCTTCGGGGCGCTGATCCTGCGTCGCAAGGGCGTGTATTTCTCGCTGCTGACGCTGGCGCTCGCCGCCATGACCTATTCCGTCGCCTTTCGCTGGACAGCGGTGACCGGCGGCGAGGATGGCTTGGGCGGCATCAAGCGTCCGCTCTTTCTCGGCATCGATTTCGAGGCGGCCCTGCCCTTCTACATGCTCGTCGCCACCATCGGCATGGCCGTGGTCTTCGCGCTCTGGCGCTTCCAGCGCTCGCCGGTCGGCACCGTGCTGGTCGCGATCCGCGAGAACGAGCAGCGCGCCCGCTTCCTGGGCTATGCGACCGACCGCTACAAGCTCGCGGCCTTCACGCTCTCGGCCGGGTTGACCGGGCTTGCCGGCTCGCTCCTGCTGTTCAACAACCGCATGACCTCGGCCGACCCGATCTCGGTCGCCTTCTCCGGCGAATTGCTGGCCATGGTCGTCATCGGCGGCATGCGCTCCTTCCTCGGCCCGGCGCTGGGCGCGCTCTTCTTCGTCATCTTCCGCGACTATCTCTCGAGCGCGACCGAGAACTGGCTGTTCTGGTTCGGCCTGCTCTTCGTCGCCTTCATCGTCTTCTCGCCGACCGGTCTCGTCGGGGTCGGAGAGCGCCTGCTGCGCCCCTTCCGCAAGCAGCTTGATGGCGACGCGGCGATGTCGGCCCGCCAGGCTGGCGCGGTGACGCTGCCCGCCTTCATGAAGGCCTCGGACAGCGTCGATGGCCCGATCCTGCGCGCGACCGGCCTCGCCAAGAGCTTTGGCGGCATCAAGGCCGTCGAGGGCGTCGACATCACGATGCAGGACCGCCGCCTGCATGCGCTGATCGGCCCCAACGGCGCCGGCAAGACCACGGCTTTCAACCTGATCTCGGGCCTGTTCAAGCCCGATCGCGGCGAGGTCCGCCTGCGCGAGCGCCAGATCGCCGGGCTGTCGCCGGAGGCGATCACCCAGGCCGGCATCGGACGCGCCTTCCAGATCACCAACCTGTTCCCGACGCTCACGGTCGCGGAGAATGTCCGGCTAGCCGTGCAGGCGCGCTCAGGCGAGCGTTTCGCGCCCTGGCGCGCGGCCGCCTCGCTGGCGCAGGTCAATGACGAGACCAGCCAGGTCATCGACACCATGGGCCTGCGTGGCATCGAGAGCGCGGAAGCAGGCTCGCTCAGCTATGGCGGCCAGCGCCTGCTCGACATGTCGCTGGCGCTTGCGACCAAGCCGCGCGTGCTGCTGCTCGACGAGCCTCTGGCCGGCCTTGCCGCCGCCGAACGCGAACGCGTCGGCAATCTGATCAAGTCGATCTCGACCGATTTGCCCGTGCTGCTGGTCGAGCACGATATCGACCGCGTCTTCGCCATCGCCGACCATGTCACAGTGATGAACGAGGGCTCGGTGCTGATCGACGGCACCGTCGAGGATGCGCGTTCATCGCCGCGCGTGCAGGAGGTCTATATCGGCTCGGGCGCCCATGCTCTCGCCGAAAAGCCGCGCGAGAGCGCGGCGCGCGCGGCCGTGCTGCTCGGGCTCGACGGCGTCGACACCTATTACGGCAAGAGCCATATCCTGCGGCAGGTCGCCCTCGACGTGCATGAGAACGAGATCGTCGCCTTGCTCGGCCGCAACGGCGCCGGCAAATCAACCCTGCTCAAGACCATCACCGGCATCGCCCCGCCCGCGGCCGGCACGATCACGCTCGCAGGCTCGGACATCGCCAGGCAGCCGCCAGCCGTGATCGCGCGCGCCGGCATCGCCTATGTGCCGCAAGGACGCGGGCTTTTTGCCGGCATGAGCGTCAAGGACAATATGGAACTCGGCCGGCTCAAACGCCTGACCGGCAATGGTTCGCATTGGGACGACGACAAGATCTTCGCCTTCTTCCCACGCATCAAGCAGCGCTGGCATTCCCCGGCCGATTACCTCTCGGGCGGCGAACAGCAGATGGTGGCGGTCGCGCGCGCACTCTCCGGCGACACCCGCGTGCTGTTGCTCGACGAGCCCTTCGAGGGGCTGGCGCCGGCCGTCGTCGAGGAATTGTTCGAGGCCTTCGACAAGCTGAGACAGGAGATCGCGATCGTGATCGTCGACCATCATCTCGATCTCGCCCTGGCATTGTCCGACCGCACCGTCGTGCTGGAGCGCGGCGCGGTCGTCCACACCGGTCCCTCGCGCGCGCTGAGCCAGGATCTGGCGCTGCGCCGGCAGGTGCTGTGGCTGTGATGGGGTGCCTTTTGCCACCAACAGCCCTCATCCTGAGGAGCCGCGCAGCGGCGTCTCGAAGGATGCTCCAGGAGGTTCAGGAGACTGCTGAAGCATCCTTCGAGACGCGCTCCTGCGGAACGCTCCTCAGGATGAGGGCTGAGGATTTGAAGCATATTCCGAAGGATCTCCCCGCATGACAAAGATCGCCATCATCGGCTCCGGCCTGATCGGACGCGCCTGGGCCACCGTCTTCGCCAGCCACGGTTTCGAGGTCGCGCTGCATGACGTCGCGCCTGGCGCGGCCGAGGCGGCCCGCGCCCATATCGCGACCAATCTCGAGGAGCTCGCCGGCCACGGCCTCGTTGCTGACTCCAAGGGCTCGGCCGCCCGGATTCGCGTCGCCACCGGCCTCGCTGACGTGCTGGCTGGCGCCGAGCTCGTCCAGGAAAACGGACCGGAGACGGTCGAGGCCAAGCAGGCGCTCTTCGCCGAAATGGACAGGCTCGCGGCGCCCTCGACCATCCTCGCCTCCTCGACCTCCTTCATCATGGCGTCCGTCTTCAGCGAGGATCTCGCAGGCCGCGCCCGCTGCCTCGTCGCCCATCCCGTCAACCCGCCCCATCTCGTGCCGATCGTCGAGCTGGCGCCCGCGCCCTGGACCGATCCTGCGATCGTCGCACGTGCCAAGGCGCTCTATGAGCAGGCCGGCCAGGTGCCGATCACGCTGCGCAAGGAGAAGCCCGGCTTCGTGCTGAACCGCTTGCAGGCCGTGCTGCTGGCCGAGGCCTTCCGCCTCGTCGGCGAGGGGGTGGCGAGCGCCGAGGATGTCGACAAGACGATCCGCGACGGGCTGGGCCTGCGCTGGTCTTTCATGGGGCCGTTCGAGACGATCGAGCTCAACGCGCCCGGCGGCATTCCCGATTATTGCGCCCGCTATGCCGAGTCCCTGAACCGCATGGTCAAATCGTCCGAGGGCCTCGGCAATCCGTTCGGGGAGGACATCGTCGCCGAGGTCATGCGCGAATGGCCCGGCACGCAATCGCCCGAACGCGTCAAACGCCTGAGCGACTGGCGCGACACCCGACTTGCAGCCCTGCAGGCGCATAAGCGCGCGGCAAGCCGGAAGCCGGCATGAACGCGACACATCCCACAGCCCTCATCCTGAGGAGCCGCACAGCGGCGTCACGAAGGATGGTCCAGGAGGCTCCGGGAACCGCTGGAGCATCCTTCGAGACGCAGCCTCCGGCTGCTCCTCAGGATGAGGGCTGAGTTTCAAGAAACCCGGATCACTTCAATCGACAGGAGCCAGACCATGGCGAAGAACCGCAAAGTCATCATCACCTGCGCGGTCACCGGCGCGATCCACACCCCCTCCATGTCGCCCTATCTGCCGGTGACGGCCGACGAGATCATCGATGCGGCGGTCGGCGCCGCCGAGGCCGGCGCGGCGCTGGTCCATGTCCATGCCCGCAACCCGGTGACCGGCCAGCCCGACCAGTCGCCCGCAGCCTTCGAGCCCTTCCTCAAGGTCATCAAGCAGCGCTCGAACGCCGTCATCAACATCACGACCGGCGGCGCGCCGACCATGGGCATCGAGGAGCGGCTCGGCCCTTGCGCCCATTTCAAGCCGGAGGTCGCCTCGCTCAATATGGGCTCGATGAATTTCGGCCTCTACCCGATGCTGAACCGCTTCAAGGACTTCAAGCATGAGTGGGAGCGGCCCTATCTCGAGGGCTCGAAGGACCGCATCTTCAAGAACACCTTCCAGGACATCGAGAACATCCTGACCACCTGCGCCGAGAACGGCACGCGTTTCGAGATCGAGTGCTACGATATCGGCCATCTCTACACGCTGGCGCATTTCGTCGACAAAGGCCTGGTCAAGCCGCCCTTCTTCGTCCAATCGGTCTTCGGCATCCTGGGCGGCATCGGTCCCCATCCCGAGGACGTCATCCATATGAAGCGCACGGCCGACCGGCTTTTCGGCGACCAGTATCACTGGTCGGTACTCGGCGCCGGTCGCCACCAATTGCCGATCGCGGCGATGGCGGTCTCGATGGGTGGAAACCTGCGAGTCGGCCTGGAGGATTCGCTCTGGCTCGGGCCGGGACAGCTGGCGAAATCCAACGCCGACCAGGTCCGCGCCGCCCGCATGATCATCGAAGGCCTCGGCCTCGAGGTCGCGACGCCCGAGGATGCCCGCGAGGAGCTGCAGCTCAAGGGCGCCGACAAGGTCAATTTCTAAGGCTCGCTCCGCCCCCCTGCCCTGTCGTTCCGAGAAGCGAAAGCAGCGAAGCGACCAGGAAGCTTCCCTCACATCGTTCTCTGTTGCTTTGCGGCGCTCAGAATGACGGAGCGAGCTGCAACGAAGCACGAGCCAGGCAAAACGGCGAAGCCCCCCGTCCCGGCAGGCCGCATTGGCCTGCCGGGACGCCTTCGCAAGCGGGCGGCGCGGCCCTCGCCGGCAGCCTTGTCCACATGGCAGAGAGCCGGCGTCATTTCAGGGTTGCCAAGACGAACGAGAGCGGCTATCTCCGCGCCATCGGGTCGGCACGCCTCGCGCTGCTTGCTCCGGTACGCGCCCGTAGCTCAGCTGGATAGAGCATCAGACTACGAATCTGAGGGTCAGAGGTTCGAATCCTTTCGGGCGCGCCATTCTTCTTGTCAGTCGCAATTGATGCGACTCAATCACACATAATCCAACATTTCGTCTGAGATAGTGCGACCAGCCGCCAGGCTGCCCCGTCACGATTGGTCTGCTTGCCAACGCAGGCGCCACGAGGCCGGTTGCGATGCGTGGTGAAGGGCACCGGTGGTGCCAAAGGACGCGAGCGAGCTCTGCGCTTGGCCTCTCGTTCAGCCGCGCGCACATCGTCGAGCGCATGCATCGCATTGGTGAGATCGTCCGCGGCGAAGTTGAGGCCTGCGACCCAGCTGCCTGCATCGTCCAGCCCAAAATGCCTGCGAAGTTCCCATGAGCCCTTTCTTGCCCGGAGAGCGGCTCGGTTGGCCTGAACAGTCTCAAGGTTGCCGTTAAGTGGATTTCGGCCTTGGTTGCGCCGCAGCGGGATTGGCTGCAGCGCATGAAAGCGGGACTTTGGGAGCCTGCCGTCCTGGGCTCAGGCGAGGCCTCTTGCCGTCTTGGAAGGTCGGATCTCAAACGATCGAGGCGTCGGGCCCGGATACGCAGTCGCAGGCGCGCAGATCGATTCCCTTGCAATTGAGCGATTTCCAGATGCGCTCCATGCGACGCTGGGATGCTTCTCGCCGATCCTCCAATCCAGCGATTCCGTGACGATCACCCATCAAAAAACTTGCCATGGGAATTTTACTATATGATATATCGAAAGCCGGAGGACGCCATGGCCGAGATGAAGAATTCGATCGATACATCCCTGCGGGAACGTGCTCTCCGCGTCGTTCCAGGCGGCATGTGGGGGCATCTCCACGCCAACAGGCTGCCGGAAGGCTACCCGCAGTTCTTTGCGCGCGCCGAGGGCTGCCGGCTCTGGGACGTGGACGGGCGCTCCTATCTGGATTTCATGTGCAGCTGGGGCCCCAATCTTCTCGGCCATCATCATCCGGAGGTCGAGGCCGCAGCCGAGCGCCAGGCTCGCCTGGGCGACTGCATGAACGGTCCGGCCGAGGCGATGGTCGAGCTCGCCGAGCTCCTCGTCGACACGATCGGCCATGCCGACTGGGCGCAATTCCAGAAGAACGGCACCGACGCCACGACCACCTGCGTCACCATAGCCCGCGCCGGCACGGGACGGCGCAAGCTGCTCGCGGCCCGCGGCGCCTATCACGGCGCCGTGCCCTGGTGCTCGCCTTCCGTGGTCGGCGTGACCAGCGAGGATCGCGCCCATATCCTCTATTACGAATTCAACGACGCCGAGAGCCTGAGCGCAGCGGCGAAGGAAGCCGGCGACGACCTCGCCGGCGTCCTCGTTTCGGCCTATCGCCATGATCTCTCGCGCGACCAGGAATTGCCGACGGCGGAATTCGCGCTCGCCGCCCGCGCCGCCTGCGATGCGGTGGGCGCCGCCCTGATCCTCGACGAAGTGCGCGCCGGCTTCCGGCTGGCTCTGGCCGGAAGCTGGGAGCGCCTCGGCGTCAGGCCCGATCTCGCGGCCTGGAGCAAGGCGATCGCGAATGGGTACCCGCTTGCAGCCGTCACGGGCCGCGAATGGCTGCGCAAGGCCGCCTCGCAGGTCTTCGTCACCGGATCGTTCTGGTGTGGTGCCGTGCCGATGGCAGCCGGGGTGGCGACGCTCGGCGTGATGCGCCGAGGCGGGGTCGTCGAGCATCTCGAAGCGATGGGGACAAAGCTTCGAAACGGGATCGACGCGGCGGCAGCCCGCCACGGTATCCGGCTTCGGCAGAGCGGGCCGGTCCAGATGCCGCTGATCCTGTTCGAGGACGATGCCGATTTCGCCAAGGGCACGCTGTTCTGCCAGACGGCACTCGCCCGCGGCGTCTATTTCCACCCGCGGCACAACATGTTTCTCTCGGCTGCGCATGGCGAAGCGGAGATCGACGAGGCGCTGGCAGCGGCCGATGCCGCGCTGGCGGCGGTCGCCTCGGCCCGGCAGACCGCCGCCTGAACACACCCCAACCGGAACCCCTGCCATGACGCGGATCACCGGGAAGACACGCATCCTCTTCATCCTCGGCGATCCGGTGGCGCATATCATCGGCTCGGCCCTGCTCAACGAGCATTTCGCCGAGCGCGGCATCGACGCCGCCGTGTCCCCTCTCCACGTCGTGCCGGAGGATCTGCCGCGCGCCCTCGATACGCTGCGGCGCTTGCGCAACGTCGCCGGTTTCGGCGTCACGATCCCACACAAGATCGTGGTCATCGAGCTGCTCGACAGCATCGGCGAGCGCGGCCGGCAGGTCGGCGCCGTGAACTTCGTGCGCCGCAACCCGGACGGTACGCTGCATGGCGACAATGTCGACGGCCTCGGCTTCGTCGGCGGGTTGCTCGAAGCCGGCGTCGCGATCCGCGGCGCGCGCGTCCTGCAGGCCGGGGCCGGCGGCGCCGGGCGCGCCATCGCCTTCGCCATGGCGGAGGCCGGAGCAGCGGAACTCACCATCGCCAACCGCTCGCCCGACAAGGCGCGGGAGCTCGCGGAAGCCGTGGCGCGGGCTTACCCCGCTTGCCGCACGCGGGCAGGGCGTGACGACCCGTCGGCCTGCGATATCGCCATCAACACCACCTCGCTCGGCATGAAGACGGGCGACGCGCTGCCGCTGCCGGCCGAACGTCTCGGGCCTGCTGCGATCGCGGCCGAGGTGGTGATGACGCCGGAAGTCACGCCCTTCCTCGCCGCCGCCGCCGCGCGCGGCTGCCGGACGGTGGCCGGCAAGGCCATGCTGCTGGCGCAGCTGCGCGCAGCGTCCGACCTCGTCGGCCTCGCCTGAAGCGTCCGACCGAGAGAATGCGGCCGGGCGAGCCGGCCGCCATCGGATCAATCGTCGAAGCCCTCGAACGGTGCCGGATCGAGGAAGCGACGCAGGACGTTCTCCGTCACCCGGCTCACCGAATTCTCGTAGCGGTAGCAGGTCAGCGCGCAAGCCCAGGCGATGGAGCCCGTCGAGAACACGGCTCCTCCCGCCGCTGTCGGGAAGAAGGCGAGATCGGCGCGCACGAGCGCGTTCTGGTCTCCCATGACGCCGCGATGGAGGGTGCGGAGCTCTTCCAGCGTCGGGACGCCGCCATAATCGAGCTGGTCCGCGGTCGCGAGGCGCAGCGTATGCGGCGGCGTGCCCAGAGCGGGCTCGACCCTGTCGACCTCAAGCCCGGCGGCACCTCCACCGCGCAGGCCGAAATCGCCCAGGGGCTGGGCCAGGTCGACACCTTCGACCAGCCAGGCGACGCGCGGATCGCGCGCATCCTCCAGCCATTCATAGGGATAGGAGCGTGTGAAGACCTGCGCATCGAAACCGACGCCGACGAGCCGCTGCGGCGGCCGCCCATGCGTGCGCCAGAGACCCGAAGGCTCGCCGGTGAAGGACAGCCCGTTCTCGCCCGCTTCCCCTTCCCATGTGCGCAGCCCGCTCATGCCGCGCCTGATCTCCATCTCATGCGGGTTGGTCGGGTGCCAGGCGATGCGCCAGTAGAAGCCGTTGCCGCCGAGATAGACGTGCCGCCCGCCGCCGCGCTGATAGGCGTCGAAGGCCTCGATCATGTTGAGGCTGTAATATTCGGGATGCGACGGCGTGATCACGCAGTCATAGGCTTTGAGCAGCTGGGCGCCGTGCCGGTCGATGTCGCAATCGGTGATGACATCGTAATCGAAGCTGAGTTCTTCGAGCCAGTCGATGATGTGGGTGTCGTTGACGTAGTTGAAGGTGTTGCCGAGCGGGCGCATGTTCAGGATCGGCCGTTTCGCGGTCGAATAGCACCATCCGCTGCCGTCGCTATGCGTGTCGTAGGTGGAGAGGCCGAGCTCGCGATGCTCCTGAAGATAGGCGTCGTCCCGCGAGAGCGCGATCACGCCCTCCAGCATCGCCTCGGCATGGACCTGGTCGAGCCTGAGCGCGCTGTTGGCATAGGCCTGATAGGTCGCGGTAGAGGCCACGAGCGCCAATTTCGACTTCGCCTGGCCGAGCGGAGCGCGCACGAAGAAAGAGACATAGCTTTCGACGGGGTCTTCGCTGCCCTCCCGCGCCGTCAGCCTCAGCGCATAGAAACCGCTGCGCCAGTCGGCGGGCACCGTGAATTGAGGTCCCTGCTCCCAGCCGCAATCGGCCATGTCGTCGCTGTGGAAATGGATCGCCCCGTAGAGCTCGGGCCGCTCGCGCCACTGCACCACCGAACCGTCCCAGTTCGCGCCGGTCATGGCGCGCATCGGCATGTTGCGCAGCCGGCCGTCGAGACGGTTGGTCGAGACGTCGCGGATGGCGTCTCCCGCCATCTCACGCGAAAAATCCCAAGCCCCGACGAGGCGCGGATCGCTCGGGAGCGGCGCGAGAGTCTCGCAGGCGCGGCGCAGTTCCTCTTCCGCCAGCGCCGTGGAGAAGAGCCGTGGCCGGTCGATCTTGCCGTCGTAATGCGCTTCGGTCAGCGGGTCGGAGCCGGCCTCGCGCGCCTGCGCCGCGAAGACGAGCGCCGTATCCCGCGGCCAGGCTACCGTCTTCGGCCCGTGCCCAACGACATGGCCGCTGGTATCGCGACCACCCTGCGGATCGAGGCTGCGCTGGGTCAGCGTCACGACACCGGACGCCGCCTCGTAACTCGCGGCGACGAAGAGCCATTCGCGCTCGATAGCCGGCCTGGCGACCCGCAGCGTGAGGCCTCCATCGGCGCCCGCAACCTCGAAGACGAGATGGCCGTCCTCGTCGAGTCCGAGCCGCCAGCCTTGCCCGAGATCGGCACGCCAGCGCGCCAGGATGCTCTGCTCGCGGCCCAGCGGCGCCGTCGGCCAGATGAAGCACCCGGCCGAGAAACTCGCGGGCGACAGGGCCGGCACATCGGCGATGATCGCGGCCGCGCCGGGATGGATCGGCTGATCCTTCAGCGCCACCGGCCCATCGATGGGCGTGCCGGGCGTTTCGAGCTTCAGCCCCGGCCCATCCGGGTCGGGATCGGCGCAGCGGACGCGAACGATCTTCGCCTGCGCCTGCGTCAGGCCCGGGCTCGACAGATGGAAGGAAACGCTCTCGCCCGGCGAGACGACGAGCGGCCAGGCATAGCCGAGAACGGCGGTGGTATCTCTCATGACGACGTGCCTTCTCAGTCCAGTTCTTGCCCGGTCAGCGCTTCCCAGCGCATCGCGAAGACGGCCCATTCGGCCTCGGCCAGGCTGGTGAAGACACGATTGGGAAAGGTCTCGATCGGCACCCCGCGACGCCCGGGCAGCCGCGCCAGCATCCAGCGGCGGCCGGGCTCCAGGGTGATCAGCACGTAGCGCTTGCCGACGCCGGTCCATCGCATGCGATGGAGCAGCCGCTGCAGGTCGTGACTATGGGGACCGCGCGGCCTGGCGCGCATTTCCTCGACGAGATCCCGGCGCGTCGGATCGACCGGCCAGTGCGCGGCATCAGGGTAATTTACGAGCATCGACGGCAACCTTGGCGAAGTGGCCGGCGCCGCGTCGGCGGCGCCGGTGCGGCAGGGCCTATTTCGTCAGCCAGGTGACCCAGCGCTCCCGGAGCGCGTTGCGGTTCGCCGCGATCCAGTCGTAATCGGCGATGACCAGCTTCGACCAGTTGTCGGGCCAGGACGGACGGAAGCGGCGCTCCTCCGGCGGCACGAGGCTCGGCGCCTCGCGGTTGTTGGAATCGAAGGAGACCTTCTCGCTGAAGGCCACATGCTCCTTGCCGTCCTGCACGAAGAAATCGAGGAACTTGATGCCATTCTGGACATTCGGGCTGCCCTTGAGCACCGCCCAGTTGCCGACGTCCCGGATCGCCTGGTTCCAGGTGAAGTCGAACTCCCCGCTCTTGGCGAGCGGCACGGAGCGGCTGGAATAAACCATCATCATCACGGCGTCGCCGCCACGCATAATCTGCATGGCGTTGTCGCCGCTCTTCCACCAGGCGGCGATCTGGGGCTTCAGCGCGTCCAGTTTCTTGTAGGCCCTGTCCAGATCCAGCGGGAAGGCCTTGTCCGGCGCCACCCCGTCAGCCAGCAGCGCCGCGAGCGGCACCCACCATTCGCGGTCGCCGGTATCGGGCAGCGAGCGCGGGCCCGGGAATTTGGCGGTGTCGAAGAAATCGGCCCAGGATTGCGGCCCGCCTTTCGGGAAAGCCTTCTTGCTCCAGGTCAGCGCCATGCCGCCGGCCGTGCGGATGATGCCGCGCGGGAAGCAGGCATTCGGCAGGGCGTGCGCGACGATGCCCGGCAGGCCGGCGCAATCGATCGGCTCCAGGATGTCGGCATGCTGGATCAGGTCCGGCGGCGTCGCGGTGACGACGTCGAAGGGAATGTTGCCGCTGCGCTGGCCGGCGCGGGCGCGGGCCCATTGGTCCGGCAGCTCGATTGGCACCGAGCGGACCTTGATGCCGGTCTGCTCTTCGAAACGCTTGTAGAAATGCTCCTGCAGGCTGCGCTCCATCAGGCCGCCGGTGGTGGCGACGATGACTTCTTTGGTCTGGGCGAGCGCCTGTCCGCCGATGGCGAAAGAGGCGGCGCCCAGCGCGCCGGCCAGGACATGGCGTCGTGTCGTCGAAAGCTTGCTGTCTATGGTCATCGCGAGGCTCCCCTTTTGTTGCCTTCGGATTTCGGGACGGCGGTGGCGGGTGGTTCAGCTCCCGGCCGCGCGCGCGCGGCGGTCGAGACGGCTCTTGATCAGGTGGCTGCCGACGAGCGCGGCTATCGTCAGAAGGGTCAGCATGGTCGCGACGGCGGCCAAAGTCGGCGAGACGTTGTAGTCGATATCCTCGAACATCTTGCGCGGCAGGGTCTTGCGGTCGAGGTTGGAGATGAAGAACGACACCACCGCCTCGTCAAAGGAGATGATGAAGGCAAACAGCGCGGCCGAGACCACGCCGGGCGCAATCAACGGCAGCGTGACATGGCGGAAGGTGCGCAGCGGCCCTGCCCCGCACGACAGCGCCGCGCGCTCGAGATCCGCATCGAAGCGATAGAGCGCCGCCAGCACAGTGAAGACCACGAAGGGCAACGCCAGGATCGTGTGCGCCATCGCGAAGCCCAGCAGCGTGCCGGTCAGGCGCAACTGCTCGAAGACGAGAAACATCGCTACCGCGAGCGCGATATGCGGGACGATGACGGGACCGATGACGAGAAGCTCCACCAATCCCTTCCCCGGCAGCCGCCCGCGCACCAGCGCGAGCGCCAGCATGGTTCCGACGACCGTGGCGGCGAGCGTCGCGACGACGCCGATCTCCAGGCTGAACAGCGTGGCGCTGATCCAGTCGGCATCGCCGAAATACTCGGCGTACCAACGCAGCGAGAAGCCGTCCGGCGGAAAGCGCAGATAGCGCTCCGGCCCCACCGACATCGGCATGATCACCAGCGTCGGCAGCAGCAGGAACACCGTGACGGCATAGGCGATCGCCCCGATCGCGGCGCGGCCGGCATGGCGGGAGGGCCGGGTGCGTTCGGGCGCGCTCATGCCGACCCCACGAAGCGATCGAGCCGGACCGCTCGCTTGAAAGCGACCGCGATGAGCAGGACGAAGGCGAGCAGCACGCCGACAAGGGCGCCCGCGAAAGACCAGTCCAGCATCTCGCGTACCTGTTGCGAGACCAGCGTCGCGATCATCATCTGCTGGGGGCCGCCGATCAGCGCCGGGGTGACGAAGAAGCCGAGCGCCAGCAGGAACACCATCAGGCAACCCGAGGTCACGCCCGGCAGCGAGAGCGGGAAGATCACCTCGCGGAAGGTCGCCCATTCGGATGCGCCCAGCATCTGCGCGGCGCGGTTGTAGTCCTCCGGGATGCCGCGCAGCGCCGAGAAGATCGGCAGCACCATGAAGGGCAGCAGCACATGGCTCATCGCCAGTACGACGGCGCCCTCGGTGTAGAGCAGACGCAGCGGCTCGCCGGTGATGCCGGCGCCGATCAGGAGCTGGTTGACCACCCCGTTCTTCTGCAGCAGCACCATCCAGGCATAGGTGCGCACCAACACCGAGGTCCACAGCGGCAGCAGCACCGAGGCGACGAGGATGGCGAGCCTCAAGCCGCTGCTGCGCGCCATGAGCCAAGCCAGCGGCCAGGCCAGCAGCAGCGTCAGGAGCGTGACCGAGGCTGCGATGCGCAGCGTGCGCAGCATAACGCGAAGATAGACCGGCTCCGTCAGCGCGCGCTCGTAATGGGCCAGTGTCGGCTGCGGCAGGAACAGGCTTTCATGCAGCAGCGAGCCAAGCGGCAGGATGAAGGTGACGAAGGCCAGGATCAGGAAGGGTGCAGCCAAGGCGAGGCTCGCCGCCTCGCTGTAATGGCGCCCGCCGAGCAGCCATCGGGAGGGGCGGCCGCTCACGCCGCGTCTCCGAAGGCCCGGGCGTCCTCGACCCGCCAGCTCAGGCCGACCCTCTCGCCGACCGCGGGAGAGGCAAGCGCCGCGCCCGCCGGCACGCGCAGCCGTATCGACTGGCCGGACGGCAACGCCAGCAGCAGCGTGGTGGCGTTGCCGGCATAGATCGCCTCCTCGACACATGCCGCGAGCCCGGTTGCCGGATCTCCGAGGCTCAGCCTTTCCGGCCGGATCGCGATCCGCACCGGCGCGCCCTGCGCGACGGCCTCGACCGCCGTCGCCTCGACCACGTCGCCGCCGTCGAGCGTCACGCCGATGCGCTGACCGGCAACGCCGGCGCCTTGCGCCCTGCCTTTGCAGAAATTGGTCTCGCCGATGAAACCGGCGACGAAGGCCGTCCGCGGCGTCTCGTAGAGATCGTGTGGAGAGCCGATCTGCTGGAGCCGGCCCTGGTCGAGCACCGCGACACGGTCGGCCATCGTCAGGGCTTCGGTCTGGTCGTGGGTGACGAAGACGACGGTGATGCCGATCTCGCGCTGCAGATGCTTGGTTTCGATCTGCATCTCCTCGCGGAGGTTCTTGTCGAGCGCCGAGAGCGGCTCGTCCATCAGCAGCACGCGCGGCTTGTAGACAATGGCGCGCGCGATAGCGACGCGCTGCTGCTGGCCGCCGGAGAGCTGCGAGGGCTTGCGCTCGCCATAGCCGTCGAGCCGCACGGTGGCGAGCGCCGCACGCGCCCGCTCCTCGCGCTCGGCCCGGCCGAGGCCGCGCATCTTGAGCGGAAAGGCGATGTTCTCCAGCACGCTCATATGCGGAAACAGCGTATATTTCTGGAAGACCATGCCGAGATTGCGCCGGTTCGGCGGCACCCAGGTGAGGTCCTCGCCACCGACCCGGATGCGCCCCTCGTCCGGATATTCGAAACCGGCGATCGCCATCAAGATCGTCGTCTTGCCGGAGCCGGAGGGACCGAGCAGCGCCAGAAACTCGCCGGGCTCGACGGCGAGCGAAACTCCGTCCACGGCCTTCACGGAGCCGAACCGCTTCACGAGGCCTTCGATCTCGATCCCTACGGAACGGCTGGAAAGAGCAGCGGACTGCAGCATAGGATCCCCTTACTGCCAGCTAGAATATTTGATATATCGAACTTGGCAAGCGTGTTTCGCGTGCGAAGCCGCCGCGGTCCGCCGCTTGGCCGGCCCAGGCTTTCGGCGCGTGCTTTTTGCGTTCCGGGCCCGGTTCTTTTGATTTATGGGTGAGCTTTGGCCGAAAACTTCGGCCCCAGAGGAAGCAGCGTGACGAACGCAGAAGACCATTCCCTGCAAGCTGGAGCGATCGAGCCCGTCGCGCGCGACAGCCTGACGCGTATCGTCTACAACAATCTGCGCATCGCGCTGATGGAGGGCCGCTTCTGGCCGGGTCATCGCTTCAAGATCCGCGAACTCGCGGCATCGATGCATGTCTCGGAGACGCCGATCCGCGAGGCGCTGATGCAGCTCGTGCGCGCCCGCGCCCTGGAGCTGATCGACGGCCGCTCGATCATCGTCGCGCATATGTCGCTGGCCCAGTATCTCGAGCTCAGGACGATCCGCCTCTTTCTCGAGGGGCTTGCGGCCGAGAACGCCACGCCGAGGATCAGCGAGGACGGCATCGCGCAAATGACGGCTCTGCACCAGGAGCTCGTCGCCGCCGAGGCGGAGGGGCGCTGGTCCGACGCGGTCCGGGCGAACTGGCGCTTCCACCACCGGCTCTACGAGGCCGCGGAGATGCCCGAGTTGCTGGCGATTCTCGACGATATCTGGATGCGCAACGGCCCGCTTCTCAACTACCATTACCCGAATGCGGCACCGACCTATCCCGGGCGGCACGAGCACCTGCGCATTCTCGAATGCCTGCGGGATCGCGATGCCGCGGGCGTACGCGACGCCGTGCAGACCGACATGCGTCAGGGTGGGGTCAAGCTCGTGCAATTGCTGGAATCCGGAGGCGACACCCGCAAGCTGGCACGCGACACCGCTCATCAGCCGCGCCCTCGCGCTTCGCGATAGGTCTTCGCGATCGCCTCGGCCGTCAGCCCGTAGCGCTCGAACAGATAGGGCGTCGTACCGCCCTCGGCAAAGACGTCGCGGACGCCGACGCGGCTAAAGCCGGTTCGCACGCCCGACTCCATCAGCAGCTCCGCGACAGCGCTGCCGAGCCCGCCGATGATCGAGTGGTTTTCGGCGGTGACGACCGCGCGAAGGCCCGAGGCAAGTGTTGCGATCTCGGGATCGAGCGGCTTGAGCGTCGGCACGTCGACGACGCCGACGGCGATCCCCTCGGCCGCCAGAATGTCGGCCGCCGCCAGCGACGCCTCGACCATCATCCCGCAGGCCAGCAACAGGCCTTCGCCGGGCTGGCGCAGCACGCGCATGCGGCCGAGCGGCAAGGCGCCCTCCTCCGCCACGACGCCGGCCTCGGTGCCGTCCGCCCGCTTCAGGCGCAGATAGACCGGCCCGTCATGCGCGAGGGCGGCCCGCACCGCGGCCGGGACCGCAGCCGGGCCGCTCGGCTCGATCACCGTCATGTTCGGCAAGGCCCGCATCAGCGCGATGTCGTCGGTTGCCTGATGCGAGACGCCCAGCATCGTCGTCAGGCCCGGGATGAGGCCGACGATCTTCACGGCGAGATTGGGGTAGGCGACCTGCATCGCGATCTGGTCGTAGCAACGCCGGGTCGCAAAGACGCAGAAGGAGTGCACGAACGGGATCTCGCCGCTGCGGGCCATCCCCCCGGCGAGGCCGATCATGTTCGCCTCGGCTATCCCGACCTGATGGAAGCGCTCGGGCAAAGCGTCGCGAAACAGGTCGGTTTCGGTCGGTATGGTCAGATCGGCGGTCAGGCATACGATCCGCGGATCCTGCCGTGCGAGGTCGAGCAGGGTTTCGCCGTAGAATTTCCGGGCCGGCGCGGCCGCTGCCCCGCGTTGATTGAAATCCTCGACCGTCAGCGTTTGCGGTGCAGCGGGCGTCATGGCCGGTTCTCCGTCGCAAGAGCCTCGCGCGCCATCGCGGCAACCTCTTCGGGAAGCTTCAGATTATGCGCCAGGATGCCTTCCAGTGCCGGCACTCCCTTGCCCGGCAGCGTGCGCACGACGAGACAGCTCGGCCGCCCGGTCGTCGTCCGCGCCCGGTCGAGCGCGCCGATCAGCGCCGAAATGTCGTGGCCGTCGACATTGTCCTGGGCCCAGCCGAAGCTGGCGAACTTGCCGGCGATAGGCTCGAGCTTAACCACCGTGTCGACATGGCCCTCGACCTGCATGCGGTTGTCGTCGATCAGCAGGCAGAGATTGTCGAGGCCGAGGCTGCCGGCGAGGAGGGCCGCCTCCCAGACCTGCCCTTCCTGCAACTCGCCATCGCCGAGCACGACATAGATTCGGGCGCTGTCGCCGCGCCGCCGCGCCGCGAGCGCCATCCCGATCCCGACCGACAGCCCCTGCCCCAGCGAACCGCAGGTCGCCTCGATCACCGTGCCGACGCGCTCCGAGGCATTCACCTCGAAAGGCGAGCCGTCCTTGCAATAACCAGCGATAGCGTCCGCCGGCACGAGGCCGCGTTCGGCCAAGGTCGCGTAGAAGATCGCGGTGTTGTGCGCCGTCGAGAGCAGCAGGCGATCGCGCGATATCCAATCAGGATCGGCCGGATCCAATCGCAGCTCGGCGAAGTAGAGAACGGCGAACAGATCGGCCGCGCCCAGGCCTTGCTGGACATAGCCCTGCCCCGTCGGCGCGACCAGCTCGATCACCTTGCGCCGCAGCCGCAACGCGACTTCCGCGAGCTCGGCCGGATCGCGGACGCGTCGCGCTGGTTGCCGGTCGGCCTCCCCATTCCTCGGCATCGGCATCTCCCCGTTCCGCCCGGCTCGTTTCAGGCCATGGACGCATATGAGTATATGATATATTCAAACCGCGTCTAGGGAGCGAGAGTGCGATGAGCCTGGTATTCGGTGCGGTGGCCGATGATCTGACTGGCGGCCTCGAACTTGCGGCGATGGTCGTCGCGGCCGGCGCGCCCTGCGCTTTCGCCACAGCGCCGCCGGAGCACCTGGACGAGCCGGCAATCGTCATCGGGCGCCGCACGCGCGTCGCCGATCCCGCCTTGGCGACCACCGACATCCGGCGGATAGGGCAGTGGTTGCGCGATCGTGGCGCGCGCCAGATCTTCTTCAAATACTGCGCGACCTTCGATTCGACCCCGGCGGGCAATATCGGCAATTGCGCCGATGTCCTGCGCGAGCTGACCGGGAGCAAGCTCACTGCCTTTTGCCCCTCCTTCCCTGAAGCCGGACGACGGGTCTTCCAGGGCCATCTCTTCGCCGACGACCGGCTGATCTCGGAATCGCCGAAGCGGCACGATCCGCTGACGCCGATGACCGACCCCGATCTCGTTCGCGTCTTGCAGGCCCAGACGCCAACGAAGGTTGGATTGATTCCGCATCAAGTGGTTCGCGCCGGGTTCGACGCGATGGCAGAGCATTGCGACAGGCTGGTCGCCGCCGGCATCGGCTTCGCGCTGGCCGACGCCGCCGTGCCGGACGACCTCGCGGCCCTGGCGGCGCTGACGGTCGACTGGCCGCTGATGACCGGCAACTCCTCGATTGCCGCCTATTATCCGGCGTTGTGGCGCGAGCGCGCGCTCGTCGACCCAGGAATGCCCGCACCCCGGCTGGCGCCGGTTGCAGGGCCGGGCGTCGTTCTGGCCGGAAGCTGCGCCGAGCGCACGCGCCGGCAGCTCGAGATCTTCGGCGGAGAGCGTCCCGTACTGATGCTCGACCTCGCCGAAGGCGATGCGGACCGGCTGGTCGCAAGCGCCCTCGACTGGGCTCTCCCGCGCCTCGCCGAAGGGCCGGTCGCGATCGCGACCTCCGCCGGGCCTGAGGCCGTTGCGGCAGCGCAAGCCCGGCTCGGGCAGCGCCGGGCGGCTTCGCTGGCGGAGGAGGTTCTGTCGCGGCTCGCGGAGGCGTTCCGCCAGATAGGAGTGAGGCGCTTCCTGATCTGCGGCGGCGAGACCTCCGGTGCCGTTCTCGACAGGCTCGGCATCACGTCGCTGCGCGTGGGCGCCTATCGCGCGCCCGGCATTTCCCAGGCCCTGGCGGAGGGGCCTGTCCCCCTCGCCTTCTGCCTGAAATCAGGCAAGCTCGGACCGGAAGACATGCTCCTGCCGATGCTTGCGAGCATGGAACGGGGAGAGCAGGCATGAACGCACCCATCGTGGCAGAAGCCGAGGCGCGCGCCGAGCTCTGCCGTATCTACCGGGCAATCGAGACAGCGGGCCTGAGCATTGGCAATGCCGGCAACATCAGCATCCGCCTCGGCGAGCACATGCTGATCAGCCCGACAGGCGCGGACGGCGCCACCGTCACACCGGAGGATTTCGTGCTGGCGCGCTTCGACGGCACCGCACTTTCGCCGGGCGTGCCGTCGAGCGAGTGGGCGATCCATGGTGGCATCTACGCGGCCGGACTCGGCGAGGCCGTGATCCATGCCCATCCCGACGCCTGCGTCGCACTCTCCTGCCTGCGCCGGCCGATGCCGCCCTTCCATTACATGGTCGCCGCTTTCGGCGGCCATGAGGTGCCCTGCGCGCCCTATGCTCCTTTCGGCACGCAGGCGCTCGCCGACGGCGTGGTCGAAACGCTGGGCACCCGCTTCAACGCCTGCCTGATGGCCAATCACGGCATGGTCTGCCATGCGAGGACGTTGCAGCAGGCCTTCGGCCGCACGGTGAAGCTCGACATGCTGGCGCGGCAATATCTCCTCGCCCGTCAGGCCGGCGAGATCGTCGACCTGACGGCGCAGGAGATGGATGTCGTGCTGGGGCGCTACGCAGATTACGGCCGGGGCCGGCTTTCCAGCGTCTGAACGGCCTCAGCAGCAAGGATTGCGATCATGATCATCGTCACTGGCGGCACCCACGGCATCGGCCGGGCCTGTGTCGAGCGCCTGTCGCCGCAAGGCGTCGTCTTCACCGGCCGCGACCGCGAGGCGGGCGAGGCATTGGCCGCCGCCCATCCCGGCGCGCATTTCGTCGCGGGCGACGTGGCGAGCGAAGCCGATTGCCGGCACGTCGTCGAGGCCGCGCTCGCTCTGGGTGAAGGGCGTCTGAGCGGCCTCGTCAACAATGCCGGGCTCGGCCGCCGCATGGAATTCGCGACCGCGACCGCCGAAGATTGGGACGTGGTGATGGGCGTGAACGCCCGCTCAGCCTTCCTGTTCACGCGCAATGCCCTCGCCGGACTCCGGGCCGGGCGCGGATCGGTGGTGAACGTCGCATCGGTGGCGGGGCGCGCCGGCGAGGAGGGGCTGGCTGTCTACTGCGCCTCCAAGGCCGCGGTGATTGCGATGACCCAGTCGCTGGCTCTGGAATTCGGCGACGAGGTTCGTTTCAACGCGATCTGCCCCGGCCAGATCGCGACGCGGATGATGGCCGGAATCATGGCTGACGAAATGCGCTTGCGCCAGCTCGAGCTGCGCATTCCCGCCGGGCGCCTGGGCGAGCCCGGCGAGGTCGCCGACGTGATCGAATGGCTGCTCTCGGACAAGGCGAGCTACGTCAACGGCGCCGTGCTGACGGTGGACGGCGGCGAGACCGCCGGGCTGCGGACGCCGCGCATGCCCTAAGGCGCGGGCAACCCATCAACGGCTGAAGGCCGCAAGCAAGGATGAAGCCAATGAAACATGTTTCCGATCTCCATGCCGAAACGGGCTACATGTCCGCCGTCGCGCTGCGCAAAGCCTATGGCGACGGGTCGCTCACGCCGCCCGAGGTGGTCGGCGCCATCTATGAGCGGATCGCGGCGCTGAATCCGACGCTGAATGCCTTTTCTGTGCTGGTCGAGGATCAGGCCCTGGCGGCGGCGCGGGATTCGCAGGCCCGTATCGAGGCCGGCACGGCGCGCCGGCTGGAGGGCGTGCCCGTCACCATCAAGGACGCCTACGACGTCGCCGGGCTGGAAACGGCGACGTGCACGCACGCCCTGAAAGGCAAGGTCGCGGTGCAGGACAATCCCGTCATCGCCAGGCTGCGTGCGGAGGGAGCCGTGATCCTCGGCAAGACGACCATGTCGGAATTCGGTTGGTCGGGGTTGAGCCGCAATCCCGTCACCGGCGTCACGCACAACCCCTGGGGGCAAGGGCTGAACGCAGGCGCCTCCTCGGCCGGTGCCGGTGTTGCTGCGGCGGCCGGATTCGGGCCGCTGCATCTCGGCTCCGACGGCGCCGGCTCGATCCGCATGCCCTCGCATTTCTGCGGCGTCTTCGGCCTCAAGCCGACCTATGGCCGGGTGCCGCATGTGCCGGTCTCGAACAACGACTATGCGACCTATATCGGCCCCATGACGCGCTCGGTCGCGGACGCCGCCTTGATGCTCGAGGTGATGGCAGGACCCCACCCGCTCGACCACACCTGCTGCGAGGCGCAGCCCGCGCCCTATCTGAACAGGCTTGCCGCCTCGATGAAGGGCAAGCGGATCGCCTTCAGTCCCGATCTCGGCCATGCGCGGGTCGATCCCGAGATCGCGGCGATCGTTCGCGGCGCCGCGAGCCTCCTCGCCGACGAGCTCGGCGCGGACATCATCGAGACGAAGCCGGTTTGGGGGCCGCTAGGCCCCGAGCTCGGGCGCTTCTTCTGGAGCGTGCTTTGGGGCCGCCGCGCGCCCCTGCTGGACGTTTGGGCGGATAGGATGGGCGCCGACCTCGTCGCCTGCATCCGCGAGGGCGCTGGCTACACGGCGGCCGACTACATCAATGCGCGCGAGCGCAAATATGCCTATGTCGCGCAGATGTCGGCCTTTCTCGAGGACTACGATTTCCTGATCACCCCGACCTGCTCGGTCGCGGCCTTCCCCGTCGAGCGCGTCCAGCCGGCCCATTGGCCGGAGCACGAATGGGACTGGCTCGCCTGGTCGGAATTCCTCTACCCCTTCAACATGTCGGGGCAGCCGGCGGCGAGCATCCCTTGCGGTTTCACGCGCTCGGGCCTGCCCGTCGGCCTGCAGGTCGTCGGCCGCCGCTTCGACGATCTTGGGGTCTTGCAAGCTTGCGCCGCGTTCGAGACGGTATTCGATGGCACTTCCATTCGGCCGGAACTGCCCTTCACTGCGGCCAAACCGGGTTGTCCGGCGATATCGAGGTAGAGGACGCGCTTCTCGTTCCAGAGCAAACAGAGCTGTGATCTCAAGCTCGGCAGGCGCCGCGGAGCTTGAGATCACCATTCAGCCAATGGCTGAATCGGATCGTCACCTGACGCCTCGCGCCCGCCCGTCTATGTCGTCTGGCCTCTCAAGTTCATCATGTGTATTTCAATCGTATAGGTGTTCGCAACCTTGTCCTGAATGCTGCCCATTCTTCTCGATGACTTAGCATTGGCCCTAGGCGACGCGGCGACAGCGTTGAGTTTTTCGTTGCCCAGATGCTGTTCAACTTGCAGAATTCCTGCGCCCGTTCGGCTTGAGTCACTTCGCAATGCGGCTGTGAACAAGGTTGTTCGCCCACTCGAAGCTCCGCGACGGCTCGGCAAACGCGATCTCGCGCACCCAGGATAATCTGCCGGGAAGAGAACTGTACGGGTGTCCGCAGGGGGCCAAGACCGCCCCCTCCCTCAGGCCTTCCGTCCGAAACCCGAGGGTCTCGCCTTCGCCGGCTGAAGCCCGTGTTCCGCCCCGCCCGGCCCGCCCTCCCCGCTGACGTCGGCGTGCAAACCGCTTGACATTGGAGTCGCATTTATCATTATCGATATTGATGAACGCACCCCTTCCCAGCCTGATCCGAAGGCCACGCGACGTGGTCTACGAGTCGCTGAAGCGACAGATCATGATCAATGAGCTGCGCCCCGAGAGCGCTTTGACCGAACTCGGCATGGCGCGCGAGCATGGCTGCAGCCAGGGCACCATCCGTGAAGCGCTCTTCCGCCTGCAGGAGGACGGGCTCGTCACCCGCTCCGGCCATCGCGGCACCATGGTGACCCGGCTCGACCCCGAGGAGGCGGAGGAAATTCTGGCGTTGCGTCGCCGCATCGAACTCCGCGGGGCGTTGCGGGCGGTGCTGCATGTCGATAGCGCCACTCTTGAGCGTCTGCAGGCCATCCAGACCGATATGGACGCGGCCGCAGCAGCCGGCGACGAATACGCCCTGATCGCGCTGGACATGGCTTTCCACCTGACCATCTTCCGGCTCTCCGGGCTGGACGCGCTCGAGCAGATCCTGACCCGCTGCACGCTGCATTCGCATCGCTCGAAGCTCTGGGCGCCGGGCCATCGCCGCCCGCTGGTCGAGACAGCCGCTCGCCACCGGGAGCTGTTTGCATTGCTCCAGGCCCGCGACGGTGCGGGCTTGTCACGGGCGATCGCGGAGCACATCGACACCATCGTCCTGCGCGACGGAGACGCCTGATGCAGCCCTGGATCGATCCACAGATGGGGGCGATTCTGGAGCCCATGCGCACCGGCCCGGCCTTCGATTTCCGCGCAGCACCGATCGCCGAGGCGCGCGCGACCGTCGATGCCGCGACACTGCCCTGGAGCGCAGGCGCTCCAGCCATCCCGGCGCGCGATTTTGCCATTCCCATTGCGGGCGCCGCCATGCGCGCAAGGCTTTACCAACCCGAAGCCGCGGCGGTATCCGCCGTCATCGTCTACGCCCATGGCGGCGGCTGGACCTTCGGCTCGATCGAGACCCATGACGGCACCATGCGCCATCTCGCAGTGGAAGCAGGCTGCGCTGTCCTCGGTGTCGATTACAGGCTCGCGCCCGAGCACCCCTTCCCCGCCCCGCTCGACGATGTCATGGCCGCCATCGCCTTCGTCGAGCAAGGCGGCCTGGGCGAAGCCATTCCGGCCGAACGAATCGCCGTGGCAGGCGATTCCGCCGGCGCCAATCTGGCGCTTGCGGCACTGTTGCGCCGGCGCGACGAAGGCCTGCCGCCCCTCTCGGCCGCGGCGTTGTTCTATGGCTGCTACGAGCCCAATTTCTCGACACCGAGCCATGCGGCCTTTGGCGGCGGCGACTACCTGCTCACCAGTGCGAACATGCGCTGGTACTGGAACAATTTCCTCGGCGGCGAGCCCCACGGCACGGCGAGCTATGCTGCTCCCGTCCGCTCGAATCTCGCGGGCCTGCCGCCGCTCTATCTCTCGGCCGCGGGGCTCGATCCGTTGCGCGATGACACGATCGGCCTGGCGCGGCGCCTCGGCGAAGCCGGGGTGCGCTTCCGTTTCGACCATGTTCCCGGCGTCGTGCATGGCTGCCTGCGCATGAGCCGGGAGCTCGCCGCCGCAGCCGCCATGCTCGCGGCCGGCGGCCGACACCTTGCCGACCACCTCAACGATAAAAAAACCGGAGGAAACCAACCATGGAACGCAGGACTTTCATCAAGTTAGCGGGCGCCAGCGCACTGTCCTTTCCCCTTGCCGCCCCTCTCGCCCGCCCCGCCATCGCTCAGGGCGCGACGACGGTGCGCTGGTGGTATCATTTCGACAATCCGCAGCATTCGCCGGCTGAACTCGTCGCCAAGTTCGAAGCCGAGAATCCCGGCATCAAGGTACAGGCGGAGAGCATTCCCTGGGGCGGCGGCAACGACTACCAGACCCGCCTCTTCGCTGCGCTCGTCGCAGGCAACGGTCCCGATTGCGCCATGGTGCGCCTGTCCTGGGCCGCGCGCTTCCAGCAGATGAAGGCGCTTGCCCCGATCGACGACCTGATCGCCGGCTGGGCCGGGCGCAGCGACATCGCCGACAACATCTGGAAGCTCAACAAGGGCGCCGACGGCAAGCAATATTACCTGCCGCTGCAATATGTCGTGCTCTATCTCTACTACCGGCAGGATCTGTTCGAGCAGGCGGGCCTGAAGCCACCCGCGACCTTCGAGGATTTCCGTAGCGCGGCCAAGGCGCTGACCAAGGCCGACGTCTCCGGCTTCGGCCTGCGCGGCGGCGCCGGCGGGTTCGACCATTGGGGCCCGTTCGTGCTCGGCGGCGGCGCCAGCTTCGAAAAGGGCGGCATGATCAGCGAGAAAGCGCTCGCCGCAAATCGCTGGTTCGTCGATCTCACGCTCAAGGACAAGGTGGTGCCGGCCTCGGCGCCGACCGACAGCTTCCGGCAGATCGTCGATACCTTCAAAGCCGGCCGCACGGCCATGACCATCCACCATGTCGGCTCGGCGAACGAAATCGTCGGCGTGCTCGGCGACAAGGTCTCGGCCGTGCCGGTGCCGCGTGGCCCGGATGGCAAAGGCTGGACCTATTTCGGCGATGAATCCAACGCCGTCTTCGCCGCCAGCAAGGCGCGCGAGGCCGCCTTCAAATGGTGCGCCTTCCTCTCCACCGCGGAGAACAACGTGGTGCTCAACAAATTCACCGGACAATTGCCGATCGCGACATCGGCGGCAAAGGACTGGACGCTGCACCCCAAGCGTTTCGTCGAGGCGAGCGCCGCCTCGCTGCCGATCGCAGCCTCGCTGCCCGATTCGCCCAAGACGCCGGACTTCATCGCCAGGATCTGGCCGGCCAACATGCAAAGAGCGCTGCTCGGCCAGATCCAGCCCGACGAGATGATGCGCGCCATCGAGCAGCATTTCCATGGCTGACGCGACCGGCGGCGGCCGGACGGCCGGCCCCCGCCCCTTGCCCTCGTTTCGACAGGCTCGCATCGTGGCTCCGCTCACCATCAGGGACAGAGGCAGGCCGCCCCTTGGGCGCGGCGCGATGCCATTCTGGTTCCTGCTACCGGCCATTCTGGTCACGGCAGGCGTCGTGCTCGTCCCCGTCGCGCAGACGGCCTGGCTCAGCCTGCAGGACTACCTGCTCTACGACCCCGACAATGCCCGCTTCATCGGGCTCGGCAATTTCGCCAAGATCGCCAGCGACGAGGTCTTCTGGATCTCGCTCGGCCAATCCTTCATCTGGATCATCGGCGTCGTCGGCCTGCAATTCCTGCTTGGGCTCGCCGCGGCCCTACTGCTCAACCAGAGCTTCTGGTGGCGCGGGCTGGCGCGGTCGCTCGTCATCATCCCCTGGGCGCTGCCGAGCGTCATCATCGGGTTGATGTGGACCTGGATGTACGACTTCAACCTCGGCGTCATCAACGACATCGCGATGCGCCTTGGCCTGATCGCGGCGCCGATCGCCTGGTTGGCGAGGCCCGACACCGCGCTCTACGCCATCATGCTGGCCCTGATCTGGCAGGGCTTCCCCTTCTTCGCCGTGACCATCCTGGCTGGCTTGCAGACCGTGCCGGCCGAGCTCTACGAAGCGGCCGAGATCGACGGCGCCACGGCCCCCCAACAGCTTTTCCACGTCACCTTGCCCGCAATCGCCGACGTGATCGCCACCGCCCTGCTGCTGCGCACGATCTGGGTGGCGAATTCGCTCGACGTCATCCTGGTCATGACGGGGGGCGGGCCTGGCTACGCCACCCACACCCTGCCCCTCTACGCCTTCCTGCGCGCTTCGAGCAGCATGGAGTTCGGCTATGGCGCGGCGCTGGCGCTCATCCTCACCGCGCTGCTGCTGGGGGTCGTCTTCCTCTATGTCCGGCAGGCCGCGAGGAGCATCGAGACATGATCGAGCGCCGCTCCCGCGCCCGGCGCATTCTGGAGGTCGAGCTTCCCGTCCTCCTGATCGTCCTCTTTGCGCTTGGCCCTTACGCCTGGATGATCCTGACCTCGCTTAAGCCCCAGGCGGAGCTCTCGACCTGGCCCCTGACCTATTGGCCGCGCGAGCCCACGCTGCAGCATTATGGCGACCTGATCGCACGCACGAACTTCGCCGTCAGCCTGGGCAACAGCCTGATCATTGCGATCGGCGCCAGCCTGCTTGGCCTCGGAGTCAGCATCCCGGCGGCCTATGCCTTCTCGCGCTTCCGCTTTCGCGGCCGCCAGGGCCTGCTGACCGGCTTCCTCGTCATCAACATGTTCCCGGTCGTGCTGCTCATCATCCCGCTCTTCCTGATGATGCGGCGGCTCGGGCTGATCGACACTTTTCTTGGCGTCATTCTCGGCCATTCGACCTTTTCGATCCCCTTCGCGATCTGGATGCTGACGAGCTATTTCAACGCGATCCCCAAGGACCTCGACGAAGCGGCGATGATCGATGGTGCCAGCCGCCTCCAGACCATCCGCCTCATCATCCTGCCCTTGCTGATGCCCGGCGTCGTCACCGCGGGCATCTACATCTTCATCACCTCCTGGAACGAATATCTCTTCGCCATGATGCTCTCGGGCCAGGCAGTGCGCACCGTCACGGTCGCGCTGCAGCTCTTCATCGGCGAATTCACCATCCAGTGGGGCCTTCTCACGGCCGGCGGCACGTTGATCGCGCTGCCGGTCACCTTCCTCTTTCTCCTGGTGCAAAGGCGGCTCGTGGGCGGACTCACGGCCGGAGCGGTGAAATCATGATGACGAATTCCATCGGGGTGATCTCGATGTTCTATGCGCGCCCCTTCGCGCGCGAGCATTTCGACTGCTTCCAACGGATCAAGCAGGCCGGAGCCGATGTCGTCGAGCTCCTAGTGCCTGAGCCGGGTGAGCTCGACCTCGGCGAGACCCGCGCAGCGATCAGGGACGCCGGCTTGTCCTGCGTGCTGGCCGCCCGGGTCAATCTCACCCGCGACCTCGCCAGCGCCGAGATCGGCGCGCACAAGGCCGGCATCGCCTATCTGGAAGCCTGCATCGATATCGCCGCCGCCTTGGGTGCGACCATCGTCGGCGGCCCGCTCTATGGCGCCCCGCTGGTCTTCGCAGGCCGGGCGCCCGCCCCCGTCGATGAGAGCGAACGCAAGCGCCGCATCGACGCCATCGTCGCCGGGCTCGCGCAAGCCGGCCGCCGCGCCGCCGATTCCGGCATCCTGTTCGGCGTCGAACCGCTCAACCGCTTCGAGACCGACATCTGCAACACGACCCGCCACGCCCTCGAAATCGTCGAGCGCGTCGGCAGCTCCGCTGTCGGCGTGATGCTCGACACCTTCCATATGAACATGGAGGAATTCGATCTCGCTGACGCCATTCGCAGAGCCGGATCGCAGCTCGTGCATTTCCAGGCCAACGAGAACAACCGCGGCTTCGTCGGCTCCGGCCATATCGACTGGCCCGCGATCGCACGCGCCCTGCGCGACGTCGCCTATCGCGGGCCGATCGTGCTCGAACCCTTCCGGCGCAGCGATGAGCGGGCCGGCACGCCGCTCGCCCAATGGCGGGCCCCGACTGAGAACGAGGACGAGCCGCTGGCCGCCAGCATCGCCTTCCTCAAGGCAGCGTTGACCTTCGCCGGGAGGACCGCATGACCGCATCCCGGACAAGCACGCTACGCGTCGGCTGGATCGGCTGCGGCACCCACGCCAACGAAATGCTGCTGCCGCAATTGACGCGGCATGATGTCGAAATCGTCGCGCTCTGCGACACGGATGAGGGGCGGCTGAACGCAACCGGTCGGCGCTATGGCGTCGCCGAGGCCAGCCGTCTGCGCGACTGGCGCGACCTGCTCGCGCGCGACGATCTCGACGCTGTCGGGCTTGCCGTCGGTCCCGGCCTGCATCACGAGATCGGGCTCGCCGCCATCGCGCGCAGCTTGCCGCTCTTCATCGAGAAGCCGCCGGCGCCGACGGCCAGGCAGGCCGCCGAACTGGCCGCAGCTGCGGCAAGCCGGAAGGTGCCGGTCGTACTCGGCTTCATGAAGCGCTACTCGACGGCCAATCGCATCGCGGCGAATGTCATCGGTTCGACGGAGTTCGGGGAAACGGCGAGCTTCCTCGGGCAGTACATGACCGCGCCGACCTACTTCGCCAATAACCCGGACTATAGCGGCTTCTATCTGCATCATTGCGTGCACTATTTCGATCTGGTGCCGCATTTGATGGGACAGGTCGCCTCGGTCGGCGCAAGGCGGCACGAACTGGCGCCGGGCAAGCTGCTGCTCCATGTCGACTTCCGCTTCGCCAATGGCGGCATCGGCACGCTCGTCATGGGTACGCACCAATCGCGCGGCACGCCGATGGAATGGTGGCAGGTCATGGGCGACCATACCCGCGTCGAGGTGCGCAACCTCCACGAGGTCCGCTATTTCCGCAATCCGCCCTTCAAGGTCTCGAAACCCGAGGCCAGCCTGATCGATGGGCAGGATACGCTGGTCTGGGAGCCCAATTTCACCGCCGCCGCCAATGAGGATCACAAGGGCTATCACGCTTTGCTCGGCGACTTCGTCCGGGCCGCGCGGGGCGAAGCCACCGCAGCACCGCACGCAGCGGACGGCGCCGCCGCCATGGCCCTGCTCGAACGGGTCATCGCGGCTTCCGAATAGGCGCCGCGTCGACTCGATAAGCGGAGGGCATTCGCGTGCGACCAGAGCTCGCCCGATCACGACCGCAATGGGACAACGTCGCCATGGAGAGCTTCTTCTCGCCGCTGAAAGCGGAGCGGATCAGAGGCAAGGTCTACTGGACCGGTACGCCGCCAAGGCGGAGATCTTCGACTACGCCGCGACGCGCGCTCATCGTCAGCAACTCGTAACGCGCGACGGTCTCGCCATCCTGGTTGAAGACCTCGGCGTCCCAGCGCACCTCGCCATATTCCGGCTTTCGTGCCGCCTGCTTCTGCTTGACCGTGAGGCGGACGCGGATCGTGTCGCCCGGCGAGACCGGCTTGAGGAAGCGCAGACTGTCGAGGCCGTAATTGGCCAGGAGCGGTCCCGGCGCCGGATCGACGAAAAGCCCCGCTGCAAAGGCGAGGATGAGATAGCCATGGGCGACGCGGCCCGGGAAGAACGGGTTCGCCTTGGCTGCCTCTTCGTCCATATGCGCGTAGAAGGTGTCGCCGCTGAAATGGGCGAAGTGCTCGATGTCGTCGAGCGTGATCGCGCGCGCACCGGTCTCCACCGTATCGCCGACGGTAAGGGCGTCGAAGTCCAGCTTGAAAGGGTGGGTTGCCGCAACGGGCGCGGGAGCGCCCTTGATCCAATTGCCCGTCAGCAGCGAGAGGCGCCCGGGCGAGCCCTGCAAGGCCGTGCGCTGCATATAGTGGAACACGCCGCGCAGGCCGCCGAGCTCCTCGCCCCCACCGGCGCGACCGGGACCGCCATGGAGCAGATATGGCAGCGGCGAGCCGTGGCCGGTCGATTCCTTGGCGCAGTCGCGGTCAATGACGAGCAGGCGGCCATGATAGGAGGCCATGCCGAAGATCAGCGCCTCGGCCACCGCCTGGTCATAGGTGAAGACCGACGCCACCAGGCTGCCCTCGCCCATCGCCACCAGCGCGACGGCCTCATCCAGGCTGTCATAGCCCATCAAGGTCGCAACGGGGCCGAAGGCTTCCGTCGTATGCGCATGGCGGGCTTCGCGCGGTTTGGCGCAACGCAGCAGCACCGGCTGCATGAAGGCTCCCGTCGCGATATCGCCGCCGATCACCGCGCCGTCCGCCGTGTCGCCGCACAGGATCTCGGCCTCGCCGGCGATCTGCGCCACCTTTGCGCGGACGTCTTCGCGCTGGGCCAGGCTCACCAATGGACCCATGCGGACCTCATCGAGACGCGGGTCGCCGAGCTTGATCGCGGCAAGCTGGGCGGTCAGCGCCTCGCCGACAACCGTCTCCAGCTCGCGCGGAACGAAGATGCGGCGGATCGCCGTGCATTTCTGGCCCGCCTTCACCGTCATCTCACGCACGACCTCCTTCACGAAGAGATCGAATTCGGGCGTGCCGGGACCTGCATCCGGGCCGAGCACCGCGGCATTGAGGGAATCGCGCTCGGCGATGAAGCGTACGGCGTTGCGCGAGACGGCCGGATGGTTGCGCAGCTTCTCCGACGTGCCAAGCGAGCCGGTGAAGGAGAGCACGTCCTGCCCCGTGAGATGGTCGAGCAGGTCGCCGGTCGCGCCGCAGACGAACTGCAGCGCACCTGCCGGCAGGATGCCGGACTCGACGATCAGCCGGATGACGGGCTCGGTGACATAGGCCGTCGCCGTCGCGGGCTTGGTGATGACGGGAACGCCGGCGAGCAGGGCGGGCGCGAGCTTTTCCAGCATGCCCCAGCACGGGAAGTTGAAGGCGTTGACATGGACGGCGACGCCCTGGAGCGGGGTCAGCACATGGACGCCGACAAAACTGCCGCCCTTGGACAGCGCCTCGCTCGCGCCTTCCACGACGAAACGCTCGCTCGGCAGTTCCCGGCGCCCGCGCGAGGCATAGGCGAACAGCGTACCGATGCCGCCGTCGATATCGATCAGGTTGTCGCGCTTCGTCGCGCCGGTATCGGCAGCCAGAGCGTAGAGCGGCTCCTTATGCGTGTTGAGATAGGTCGCCAGCGCCTTGAGCAGATCGGCCCGCTGATGAAAATTCAGCGCCCGCAGCGCCGGTCCGCCGATGCCGCGTGCATGCGCAACCATAGCGGCGAAGTCGAGCCCGGCACTGGACGCGCGCGCGACAACCCGGCCATCGATTGCGCTGGGAATGTCGACGAGACCGGTGGAGGCTTCGAACCATTGGTCGAGCGCGTAGCTTTGCAGGATCGCGGTCATGGCTTTGTGTCCTCCCGGTCAGCGGAGCCTTGCGTTCGCAGGTTGACAAGCGAGCTCCTTGCGTAAAAGATTAACCGATCGACCGGTTAATTCAAGAGGCTCTCAAGAGCCCGACTCCAGGGAGGATAGAGATGCAGCCGAAGACAGGCTTGGAGCCCGTGCTTCTCGTCGACCAGCGCGACGGCTGGACCAAGCTGACGTTGAACCGCCCGGAACGGTTGAATTCCTTCAACGAAGCCATGCACCAGGCCTTGGCCGCGGCCCTCGACGAGGCCGGTGCTGACGAGCGCTGCCGCGCGGTTCTGCTGACCGGCGCCGGCCGCGGCTTCTGCACCGGACAGGATCTGAGCGACCGTCTCGGCGGCGATGGACCGCATGATCTCGGCGCGACGATCGAAGCCTTCTACAACCCGTTGGTGCGGCGGCTGCGCGCCCTGCGCAAGCCGGTGGTCTGCGCCGTCAACGGCGTCGCCGCCGGTGCCGGCGCCAATGTCGCATTCGCCTGCGATATCGTGCTGGCCGCGCGCTCGGCAAAGTTCATCCAGTCTTTCGTCAAGGTCGGCCTTGTGCCGGATTCGGGCGGGACCTTCTTCCTGCCTCGGCTGGTCGGGCCTGCGCGGGCGCGCGGGCTCGCCATGCTGGCGGAACCTCTTCCGGCGGAGACCGCCGAAGCCTGGGGCCTGATCTGGAAAACCGTCGAGGACGCGACCCTGCAGGAAGAGGCCGAACGGTTGACCGCGCATCTTGCGACGCAACCGACGCAGGGCCTCAGCCTGATCAAGCAGGCGCTCGATGCCGCGCAAGAGAATAGCCTGGACGAGCAGCTCGATCTGGAGCGCGATTTCCAGCGCAAGGCCGGCCGCACGCCCGATTACCGCGAGGGGGTGAGCGCCTTCATGGAGAAGCGACCGCCGCGTTTTTCCGGGCGCGACTCGTGAGCGCGCCTATTGCCGCTCCCTCTCCGGAGGAGACCGCGCGTCGGGCCGCCCAGGCGATGTGGGCCAGCGACAAGGCAAGCCAGGCGCTGGGGATGGAGATTGTCTCGACCGGGCCAGGCGAGGCCGTGCTGGCAATGACGATCTCGCCGGACATGACCAACGGCCACGGCACGGCCCATGGCGGCTTCATCTTCGCACTCGCCGACAGCGCCTTTGCCTTCGCCTGCAACTCGTATGGCGAGACCACCGTCGCCGCCCATTGCAGCATCTCCTATATCGCGCCGGGCAAGGCCGGAAATCGTCTGGTCGCAGCGGCCCGTGAAGTCTCGCGCAGCGGCCGCTCCGGGATCTACGATGTCCGCGTCAGCAGCGACGGCAAGACGATCGCCGAGTTCCGCGGCCATTCCCGCACCATCGGCGGCTCGTTCATCGAGCCAGCCGCCAACGCGCCGCAGAGCGCGATCCGATCATAGGTTCGAGGGAAGGAGACGGCGACCATGGCGCTTCATGCAATGACGTATGACGGTGCGGTGAAGGACGGGCTCGACACGGCGGAACGTGCCTCTCGCGACGAGATCATGGCGCTCCAGCGCGAACGCCTGGCATGGTCGCTGCGGCATGCCTACGAGAACGTGCCGCATTACCGTCAGTCCTTCGATGCGGCCGGTGTCCACCCCTCCGATTTCCGCCAGCTTTCGGACCTCGCCAGGTTTCCCTTCACGGTGAAGCAGGACCTGCGCGACAATTATCCCTTCGGGCTTTTCGCCGTGCCGCGTGAAAAACTCGCCCGCATCCACGGCTCGTCCGGGACTACCGGCAGGCCGATCGTGGTCGGCTACACGCTGGCCGATATCGATATGTGGGCCAACGTCATGGCGCGCTCGCTGCGCGCCGCCGGCGTGCGCCCCGGCATGATGGTGCATGTCGCCTATGGTTACGGGCTGTTCACCGGCGGGTTGGGGGCCCATTACGGCGCCGAGCGGCTCGGCTGCACCGTCGTACCGATGTCGGGCGGCATGACCGAGCGCCAGGTCCAGCTCATCACGGATTTCAAGCCCGAAGTGATCATGGTGACGCCGAGCTACATGCTCGCCATCCTGGACAGCTTCGCCAAGGCTGGGCTTGATCCGCGCGCGAGCTCGCTGCGTTTCGGCCTCTTCGGGGCCGAACCCTGGACCAATGCGATGCGCGAGGAGATCGAGCAGGCCTTCGCTATGGACGCCACCGACATTTATGGCCTGTCGGAGGTGATCGGCCCCGGCGTCGCCCAGGAGTGCGTCGAGACCAAGGACGGCCTGCATATCTGGGAGGATCACTTCCTGCCCGAGGTGATCGATCCCGAGACGGGCGCGGTGCTGCCCGACGGCGAACCGGGCGAACTGGTCTTCACCTCGCTGAGCAAGGAAGCCTTCCCGATCATCCGCTACCGCACCCGCGACCTGACCCGGCTTCTGCCGGGCACGGCCCGGCCCGGCATGCGGCGCATGGAGAAAGTGACCGGACGCTGCGACGACATGATGATCCTGCGCGGCGTCAATGTCTTTCCGACCCAGATCGAGGAAGCGCTGCTTGCCACCGACTGGTGCGCCGGCCATTTCCTGATCGAGCTGACACGCGAAGGCCGCATGGACGAAATGACGGTGCTGGCCGAGGCTCGCGAGGGGTTCTGGGATGGCGCCGGCCTGACCGTTCAGGCCGAACGGCTGGTGATGCGGATCAAGGATACGATCGGCATCACCACACGGGTGCTGATCCAGCCGCCCGAAACGCTGGAGCGCTCCGCCGGCAAGGCCAAGCGTGTGATCGACAAGCGCCCGAAAGGGTAAGGCTGGCCGTCTCCGTCATTGCGAGCGGAGCGAAGCAATCCAGGAAGGCGTAGAGCGCTGCCGCTCCTGTTGGGGTGGACGGCCCCCGATCGGCATCTTTGTGCCAAGGTGAGGTTGTCGAAGCATCACCTGAGGGGACCGTCCATGGATCATGTTATAC
>NZ_PQFZ01000022.1 GCF_002917105.1 Allobosea psychrotolerans | reverse complement strand
GTCTCGTTGTCGGGGCGGCCATAGACGAAGCCCGAGGAATAGGCGTTGTCCTCGTCACGGATATAGGTCGTGGCGATATGGATCGGGGTAACCACGCCCCTGGTCAGCGGGTCGATCTTGCCCATGGCCTGCGCGGCGAGAGAGCGGGGATGGAGCGAGCGCTTGGACATGAGGCGATCCCGAATGGTTCCATGAGTAACAAGAATGGCCATCTGGTGCAGGGCAGGCAGGTGGCGCAAGTGCGCGGCCTTGCCGGGGCCGCGCGCCTGCCCCATCTCGTACGCATGAGCGCCCCATCCGCACCCCGCAACCACATCTCCGGATCGTTCTGGCGCAATGCGCTGATCGCGATCGTCCCTGTCGTCGTCGCCTCGATTGTCGGCAGCGCAGTGACCGTGCCGCAGATCCCCGGTTGGTATGCGGGCCTCGCCAAGCCGGTCTTCAATCCACCGAACGGGGTGTTCGGGCCGGTCTGGACCCTGCTCTTTGCGATGATGGCCTATGCTGCCTATCGCATCCTGCGTCTGCCGGTGGTGACGCCGGGCAGGGCGCGGGCGCTCTGCGTCTATCACGTCCAGCTCGCGCTGAACCTGCTGTGGTCCTGCGTTTTCTTCGGGCTCAACAGCCCGGTCGGCGGAATCCTGGTGATCCTGCCGTTGCTGGCGCTGATTCTGACGACGATCGTGCAATTCCGGCCGCTCGACCGGCTTTCGGCCGGTCTGCTCTGGCCCTATGCGGCCTGGGTTTCGTTCGCGACGCTGCTCAACGTCTCGATCTGGTGGCTGAACAGATAGGTTTCAGCCAATCGAGCGTTCGATGACCTTCATCACGGTCGCGCGCAGGTCGGCGATGGTGAACGGCTTTACCATGACCTCGGAGATGATCGCCTCCAGGCTCTTTGCCCGCTCGCGCTGCTCGGCATAGCCCGTCATCAGCATGATGGTCAGTTCGGGGAACTCCTGCTTCGCCGCGAGGGCAAGCGCGATCCCGTCCATCAGCGGCATGCGGATATCGGTGAGCAGCAGATCGAAGCGGCCCTTCTCGGCGATCAGGATATCGAGCGCCTCGGCCCCGTCGGCCGCCATCAGGCAGGTATGCCCATCCATGGTGAGGCCGCGCGCCACGAGCGTGCGCAGGGGTTCCTCGTCATCGACGACCAGAATTCGCGACATCGTTCAGATCCCGGGCAGGCCAGCCTGATCGGCCGTCTCGATGACGCCGACATAGGGTAATTGCCGATAGGCGTGAGCAACGTCCATGCCATAGCCGACGACGAAATAATCCGGGCATTCGAAGCCGATATAATCCGCCTTGATGTTGACGGCGCGCTTGCCCGGCTTCTCCAGCAATACGGCGCTCGAGACCTTGGCAGCCCCGCGTGCCGACAGCAGATCCTTGGCGAAGGCGAGCGTGCGCCCGGATTCAAGAATGTCGTCGACCAGCAGCACCTCGCGGCCGCGCACGTCGCTTTGGACGTCGCGCAGGATCTCGACCTGGCCGGACGAGATCGTGGCGTTGCGATAGCTGGAGAGATGCACGAATTCGACCTGCGGGGTCATGCCGGCGCGATGCATGGCACGGATCAGGTCGGCGACGAACATGAAGCTGCCCTTCAGCACCGCCACCACGAGCAGATCCGGCGGCGAGTTCGCCGCGATCATCCGTGCCATTTCCTCATTGCGCTGCGCGATCTCGCCTTCGTCGTAGAGCACCCTGATGCGCCGGGCTTCAGCCATCGTCTCGTCGTCCTTTCGCGGCCGGCCGGGAACCGGCCAGGCTTTCGGCGCAGAGTGTCGCGCGGTTCGTCTTTCAGGCAGGTTTATAGCATCCATCTGGATCGGCCAGAGGCTCTATTCGCCTGGTGCATTGCTTAAGAAATGTGGGTGCCGGGTTTTTCGCAGGAGCAGTGCTTTCAAGGGCAGGGCTTCAATGCGCGCTGGCGAGGCCTTTCGGCTTGGCCGAGGTGAAGCGCACCAGCACGGATTTTCCGGCCTCGGGCGGGGAGGCGAGCCTGGCACGGAAGCGGACGAGCTCGGCTGGCTCCAGGCTCGGTCGCGGCGCCTCAGTCGTCCATGTGTAGAGCGTCTGGCCGGCGGCATCTTTGACCGCGACCTCGATCGGCGGCATCGGCGCCCTGCCTTTGCTGATATTGGTCACGTCGCCCTCGACGACGAGGAAGCGGTTCTGCCCGTCTTCGACCAGCCCGCTTTCGACCGCACTGAAGCTGAGGCCGCGGATATTGATGGGAAGGCCGAGCTTCTCGAAGACGATGGCGAGCTGCGGCGCGCCGCGCACGGCGAGATTGCGCTGCCAGACGAGGAGGCCGAGCAGCACTGCGCCGCCAAGGCCGAGCGCGACGAAGGTTGCAGCACGGCGCGGGTGGGATTGGCCGGTCTTGGCACCCTTCGCCGGGGAGGGCTTGCCTTTGCCGGGCTTGCGCGGTGGCGGCGGGGGGGGCTCGACCGTGTCCGTGTGTTCGGAGGCGACAGCGCTGATCTGCGCGTCGATTTCGCTGGCGCGCTCGAGCTCCTCGTTCAGCAGGGCCTGCGTTTCCGCCGCGCTCGGAGCCTCCGGAAAATTCTCCTGCGCCGGGTCGACATGCCATAGGGTCTGGCAGGAGGCGCAGCGGACCTTGCGCCCGGCCGGGCCGAGCTTGGCCGCGTCGAGTTCATACCGGCTTGAGCAGGATGGACAGACGATCAGCATGGGCTTGCCAGGCTCGCTCCTTGCCTTGCGTTGAATGGTCTCGGCGTCGAACAGTCTCGACGTCGCCGTCGAACAGTCTTGGCCGGCCTGGCCGGGAAGCCTTCACCGCGCGCCATTGCGGTTCAAGCTTCCTTACCCATGGGGACGGGCGCCGTTCTGCATTGAGCCGGTTTATGGTTAACGCCTCGTGAAGTACCTGTGCGCCAAGGTGCCTGTCGCTCACGTCGCATTCCGGGGCGGCGCGCTTGAGGTGTAGGATCGCGAGCGAGATTCGCAATGCGGCTCGAAGGGATGGCGGTTTGGTTCGGTTCGAGAATGTCGGCCTGCGATATGGCATGGGCCCGGAGGTGCTGAAGGACATCAACTTCAGCATCGCGCCGCGTTCGTTCCAGTATCTCACCGGCCCTTCCGGCGCCGGCAAGACCACGCTGATCCGTCTCGTCCTGATGGCGCTGAAGCCGACGCGGGGACTGGTCAACCTGTTCGGGCAGGATGTCTCGCGCCTGGACGCGACGACGCTGACCGGCTTTCGCCGCCGCATGGGCGTGGTGTTCCAGGATTTCCGCCTGCTCGATCATCTTACGCTCTATGAGAACGTGGCTCTGCCCCTGCGCGTGCTTGGCAAGGAAGAGACGAGCTACCGCGCCGAGGTCGTCGAGCTGCTCCGCTGGGTTGGGCTGGGCGAGCGCATGCATGCGGTGCCGCCGGTCCTGTCGGGCGGCGAGAAGCAGCGCGCCGCGATCGCGCGCGCGCTGATCAGCCGGCCTGAATTGCTGCTGGCCGACGAGCCCACGGGCAATGTCGATCCCGGCCTGGGCCGGCGCCTGCTCCGATTGTTCATGGAATTGCAGTCGCTGGGCACGGCGGTGGTGATCGCGACGCATGATCTTGCGCTGATGGAGCTCTACGACGCGCCGCGTCTTGTCCTCGTCGACGGGCACCTGCATGTCGATGCATGAAGCCGACAGCGATGAAGCCGGGCATGACGGGCTGGCCTTGCCGCCGAACCTGCGGCGTGACCAGCCTCTGGTGCCGCTTGATTCGGTGGCGGGGCGGGCGCTGATGGCGGTCATCGCTATCCTCACCTTCCTGGCGGCGTTGAGCGCCGGCGCGGCCGTGCTGGCGGCGCGCGCCTCGGAGCAATGGCGCGGCGCGGTCGCCAATGAGATGACGATCCAGATCAGGCCGGATTCGCGCCGCGACATGGAAGCCGATCTTTCGCGTGCGGTGGCGATGGCGGCGGGCGTCGCCAGCATCGAGACGGTCCGCGTGGTGCCGAAGGCGGAATCGGACAAGCTGCTCGAGCCTTGGCTCGGCACGGGGCTCGATCTCGTCGAATTGCCGGTGCCCCGCTTGATCGTGATCAAGCTGAGATCGAATGTCGGGCCGGATCTCTCCGCTTTCAGCGCTGCGCTGCGCCACGAGATCCCGAGCGCGATCCTCGACGATCACCGTCTCTGGGTGCGCCGGCTTTCGACTATGGCGAGCACCATCATCCTGTCCGGTGCCGCCGTCGTGCTGCTGGTGCTGACGGCGGCGGCACTCGCCGTCGCCTTCGCCACGCGCGGCGCCATGGCCGGCAGCCGCGACAGCGTCGAGGTGCTGCATCTGGTGGGAGCCGACGACGCCTTCATCGCGCGCGAATTCCAGACCCGCTTCGTCAGGCTGGGCCTGAGAGGCGGCGCGATCGGTGGAGCGGGTGCAATTGTCGTGATCGCCTTGCTCGGTTTCGTGGCATCGCGCTTGGGCGCGGCGCCCGAGGCAGAACAATTGCAGGCTTTATTCGGAGCTTTCGAGATCGGCTGGTCGGGCTATGTCGCAGTGATCATGGTAGCCGCAGTCGTGGCGGGGATCGCGGGGCTCGTATCACGCTTCACGGTGCGGCATTATTTACGTGCGTTGGCTTAACAACCCTTAACCCTTGTGGCGGCAGGAGTGCCGAGCCCGCCGCCGTTATGCCCGATTGGCGGTTTAACCTGACCAAGACATGGTGATGATCGGAAGCAGTCACGAGCATCTGCTGGCAGGCCGAAACAAGCGACCCATGCCGCCCGGGCAGTCCCGCATGCATCTGGCCGGCTGGAGCTGGCCAAGGCGCCTGGGATGGCTCCTGGGCTGCATGCTGGTGGCCGGCGCCGTGGCGCTCGGGTTGGGCTATGCCGAATTCGCCTCCGGAATCGAGCCGCGGGAACCTGTCGCGGTGCCGCGTACGGACGCGATCGTCGTCGTCACCGGCGGCTCACAGCGTGTCGGCGACGCCATCGGCCTGCTCGGTGCCGAGCGCGGTTCGCGCCTGCTGATCAGCGGCGTCAATGAGAAGACGAGTCGCGAGGAGCTCGCCAAGCTCAACCCCTCGGCGCGTGAGCTCCTCGCCTGCTGCGTCGACCTCGACTACCGCGCCCGCAACACGATCGGCAATGCCATCGAGACCCGCCGCTGGGTACGCCAGCATGAATTCCACTCGCTTCTGGTCGTGACCTCGAACTACCACATGCCGCGCGTGCTGGCCGAATTCGCCCATGCGATGCCGGGCGTGCGCCTCGTGCCGCATCCGGTCGTGACCGACCAGATCGACACCTCCGGCTGGTGGCGGAGTTGGAACACGGTCCGGCTGCTCGGGCCCGAATACGGCAAATACCTTGTGGCGCGCCTGCGCAGCGCCTTCGAGGGGGATCCCGAGACGTCGCGGCTCTCGGTCATCATCGGCGGCCGCAAGCCGGTTTCGCCGAAACCCGCAGGGTTGCTCGGGCCGGACTACGAGAAGCGCACGCGCCTGCATGACCATCGCAACAACGCCTGATCCACGTTCGCATGCTTGACGGCGGCGAGCTGACGGGGTCTTTGCGCGCCATGCTGATCCTGCGCTCCCTGCTCGCCAATGTCGTGTTCTATCTCAACCTGTCGCTCTGGTTGGTGTTTGCGGCATTTCCCGCTTTGCTGCTGCCCCGGCGCTACCTGATGAAGGTCGCTGCCGGCTGGTCCCGGAGCGCATTGTTCCTGATGAAGGTGACGTCGGGCACGGGCTTTGAGATCAAGGGGCTCGAGAATATCCCGAGCGGTGGGCTGATCGTTGCGGCCAAGCACCAGTCCTTCTGGGAAACTTTCGTCCTGATCGGACTGTTTCCCGATCCGGTCTTCATCCTGAAGCGCGAACTGACCTGGATTCCGTTCTTTGGCTGGTGCCTGCTCAAGCTCAGGATGATCCCGGTGGATCGCGGCGGGCGCGCGCGGGCTCTGGCCCAGGTCACGCGGCGCTCGCGGATCGAGATGCGTGAGAACGGGCGTCAGCTCCTGATCTTCCCGGAAGGCACGCGCCGGCCGGCCGGAGCTCCGCCAGACTACAAATACGGCGTTGCGCATCTCTATGCAGATCTCAACGTGCCTTGTGTGCCCGTCGCGCTGAATTCCGGCCTGTACTGGCCGCGCCGCAAGTTCCTGCGTCTGCCGGGCACGATCCGCCTGACATTCCTGCCGCCGATCCTGCCGGGCCTGAGCAAGACGGAGTTCCAGGCGCTGCTGCAGGAGAGGATCGAGACGGAAAGCAACCGGCTGCTGGCGCTGGGGCGTAGCGAACTGGCCAAGCTCGGTCTCGATCCGCTGGCGAAACGCTCCTGACAGCAGCTGTCAGCAAGGCCGGCCGCGCGGGCCGGCGGCCCTTGACAGATAGTCTGTTCGTTCTCATTTTGTTCTGGAACAAAAGGAGGAACGGATGGCCGCTCTCGCCTATTCCCACCCCGATCTTTTCGCTGATGAGCCCGTGGTCTCGGCGCGCGAAATGCCGCTGCGCAGCACGGCGGGCCTGTCCGAGCGTCGCTTCACCGCCTGGCGCGGCCGTTCGGGCCGGCGCTACGTCGCCTCGGTCTTCACGGTCTCGGACGATCACGCGCTCGGCTTCACCGATGCGGTGTTGCTGGCGGTTTCGCAGGATCGCCAGATTCTCGCCGCGCGCGATAGCGGGCCGTTCGGGGTCGAGGCGGCGCTGACGCGTTGGCGGCAGGCGGTGACGCAGGCCGGCGCGCGCGAAATCCATGTCCATCTGCTTGCGGAGGATGGCATGAGCCGCCGCGCGGCGCTGCTGGACCTGATGCCGGAGGTTTGAGCCGGCATCAGAGCATTTTGTTCTGACGCGATTTCTTCACGCAAACCGGTATCCACCACTCGAAAACGCTCTCATCTAAGAGTTAGAGCAGGATCAACGCGAAAAACCGCTTCCCGCTTTTTCGCATGCTGCTCTAGAGCGGCGGGCGCGGCTCGCCGAGGCCGGGCGCGAGCTTTTGCGCGAGATCGGCGAGGACAGGGTCGAAGACGCCCATCTTGCGCAGATGCTCATGGGTCTGCAGCACATAGTCCGGGTTTTCGCCCGAGCCGCCGCGTCCGTTGCGCACCAGTTCCAGCACCTCGTCCGGCGGCAGCCGCCCGGCATATTGCAGGTGCTTGCGATCGGCGACATAGACCAGCGCCTTGACGCTGCGCCCATCATCAAGCCGCACCGGCATGCGGCGTTCGAGATAGACCGAAGTCGCCTGCTCGCGGGCGCGCAGATAGGTCACGGTCTCGGCCGCCTCATTGGCTGCGACCCGGAAGGCAAGGCCACGGCAGATGCCGCCGCGATCAAGGCCCAGTACGAGGCCGGGACGTTCGGGCGTGCCGCGATGGACATGCGAGAAGATGCAGAGCGAGCGGTGGTAGCCGTGCAGCCGCGCGACGACGCTTTCCTCAAAGGGAAAGCCCGGCCGCCAGATCAGCGAGCCATAGCCGAAGACCCAGAGATCGCTCGCACTGAGATCAGCTGTCATCATCACCCCATAATTTAGCCGTGGCCGCCTGCTTGATGGGCGCACTGGCGCCCTTGCTCGGCGGCAGCTAACAATCCGCTCGCTTTTTCGCAATGGACCGCCGCCGTATGACCGATCTTGCTCCCACGCGTCGCCGCAGCCGGTTCTGGCTCTATGCGCCCTTCGTCCTGCTCGCATTACTGGCCGCTGCCTGGAGCGGCTTCTGGTTCGTGGTGCGCGGACGCGTGGCCGATGCTGTCGATACGGCGCTGGCGCGCGAGGCTGGACTCGGCCGCAGCTGGAGCTGCCTGGACCGTTCGATCAGCGGTTTTCCGTTTCGCGTCGAACTGCGTTGCGCATCGCTGGAACTGACCTCGACGCGCTGGGGCGATGCGGTGAAGCTGCAGACGGGTCCGAGCCTGGCGCTCGGACAGATCTATTCGCCCGGGCTCGTCATCGTACAGATCACCGGCCCGCTGCAGGCCAACCTGCCCGAGGGCCGCAAGCTCGATCTGGCCTGGGCCCGGCTCGAGGCGAGCCTGACGCATAATGGCGCGGCGCCCCAGCAGGTCTCCCTGGTCATGACCGAGCCGAACGCGACCCTCGCCACCCCGGGCCAGGCCAATGAAGGTTGGCGCGCCGCCAGCCTGGAGGTCCATCTGCGCCGCAATCCGACACGCCCGGCAAGCGATCAGGCCACCGATCTCGCCATCAACACCAAGGGCTCCGTCCTGCCAGCGCTCGATGCCCTGCTCGGCACGAGCGAGGCTGGTGATGTCGACATCCAGGCGACCTTGACGCAGGCCGAGGCCTTCAAACTCGGTTTCAATCCCGATGCGCTGGAGCGCTGGCGCAGCGCTGGCGGGCAGATCGAGCTGACGAAGCTGGTCTCAGTCAAGGGTCCAGCCCGCATCGAGGCAAGCGGCCTGCTGCTGCTCGACCAGACGCATCGCGTCTCCGGGCAGGTCCAGGCCTCGCTCGCGGGCATCAAGCAGATCGCCGGCGTTCCGGTCGGGGGGGTGCTCGGTGGCCTCGGAGGCTTGCTCGGCGGCCGGGCCAGCGCGCAGGCGCCGGGTGCGGCGCCCGGCCTGACGGCCTTGCCGCCGGTGGTGCTGCGCGAGGGCCGCGTCTATCTCGGGCCGATCCGACTGCCGGTCCAGCCGCTCCTGCCCCTATACTGAAGCGACATGGAAAAGGGGCGCATGGCGCCCCTTTTCCTATGCTCATGCGGGGGCAGCGGATCACGCCGCCGGCAGCGCCGCGCGCGGCGCCTCGATGCGGGTCAGGGCCTTCTTGACCGCATCCTGCACCTTCTCGAAGGCGCGCACCTCGATCTGGCGGACGCGTTCGCGCGAGACGTTGAACTCCTCGGAGAGCTCCTCCAGCGTGATCGGGTCCTCGGCCAGCCGGCGCGCCTCGAAGATGCGCCGCTCGCGCGGGTTCAGGACATCGAGCGCCTCGCGCAGGGCCGAGTGGCGGTTGTCGCTTTCCTGCGATTCGGCATAGCGGCGCTCCTGGCTCTCGCTGTCGTCGACCAGCCAGTCCTGCCATTCGCCATCGCCATCCTCGCGCAGCGGCGTGTTCAGCGACGCGTCGCCACCGAGGCGGCGGTTCATGTCGATGACGTCCTGCTCGTTGACGCCGAGCTTGGTGGCGATGGTCTTGACCTGCTCGGGGCGCAGATCGCCCTCGCCAAGCGCCGAGATCTTGCTCTTGGCTTTGCGCAGGTTGAAGAACAGCTTCTTCTGGTTGGCGGTGGTGCCCATCTTCACCAGCGACCAGGACCGCAGGATGTATTCCTGGATCGAGGCCTTGATCCACCACATTGCATAGGTCGCGAGCCGGAAGCCCTTGTCGGGCTCAAAGCGCTTCACCGCCTGCATCAGGCCGACATTGCCTTCGGACACGACCTCGCCGATCGGCAGGCCATAGCCACGATAACCCATGGCGATCTTGGCCACGAGCCGCAGATGGGACGTAACGAGCCGGTGCGCCGCATCGCGGTCGCCATGCTCGCGCCAGCGTTTCGCCAGCATGAATTCCTCGTTCGGTTCCAGCATCGGGAACTTACGAATTTCGTCGAGGTAACGTGACAGTCCGCCTTCCGCGGACATGACGGGCAGCGACGCAATCGCCATGCTCGTTCTCCTTCTTGGCCCCCGCTTCGCGGCAAACCAACCGCGCGATCAACCTTCGCGCAGGCTTTGGACGTCGTGAAAGATACAACGCCGGAACCAGCTAACGGTTCGGCGCTGTCTCAAGCCACGTGCGGCGCCCCTTAGCCATCCGCATCCAACACGCACTCTATGCCAAGACAGCTTGGCGGAAAATGGGCATGATGGCGAGATTGCCTCACAGCCTCGCGAGTTCTTCTTGCAATTTTGCAAACTCAGGCGGCGGTTCGGATTCGAAAAGCAACTCTTCGCCCGTGGCGGGGTGGGCGAAACCCAGCAGCGCCGCATGCAGCGCCTGCCGCCCCAATTGCGCCAGCGCCAGACGGGCGGGCTCGGGCAGGCGGCTCGCCTTGGTCGCGAAACCGGAGCCGTAGAGCTGGTCGCCCAGCAGGGGATGGCCGAGATGGCTCATATGGACGCGGATCTGATGCGTGCGGCCGGTCTCGAGCCGGCACTCGACCAGGCTGGCGAGCGCCTCGGTCTCCTCCCGACCCTTAAGTAAGGCGGGGTAGCGTTCCATGACCGTGAAATGGGTGATGGCCTCACGCCCGCGCTCCTCGCCCACGACCATCATCTTCTCGCGGTTCTTGTTCGAGCGCTCGATATTGGCCTCGATCGTGCCGTGCGCCCGGCGTGGGAAGCCCCAGACAATGGCAAGATAGGCGCGCTGGAGCGGGCCGGTGCGGCCGTGATCGGCAAACTGCTTCGCCAGGCCCTGATGGGCCTTGTCGTTCTTGGCGACGACGAGGAGGCCGCTGGTGTCCTTGTCGAGCCGGTGCACGATGCCCGGTCGCCTGACGCCGCCAATGCCCGAAAGGCTTTCGCCGCAATGGGCGATCAGCGCGTTGACCAGCGTGCCGTCCTCATGACCGCCGGCGGGATGCACGACGAGGCCGGCGGGCTTGTCGATGACGATCAGGTGCTCATCCTCGAACACCACGGTGAGCGGGATGTCCTGCCCCGCCGGGGCCGCGGGCTTGGCCTCGGGCATGATCAGCGTCAATGCGTCGCCCTCGACGACCTTGCGGCTGCCGTCGGTCGCGACCGTGCCGTTCAGGCTGACGCCGCCATCCTTGACGATCTGCTGCAGGCGGGCGCGCGAGATCTCGCCGGCCAGCAAGGCGAGCGCCTTGTCGAGGCGCGCGCCGGCCTGTTCGGCCGTCACATGCAAGGTCACGCCCGCAGGCGGCGCGGTCTCAAATTGGCTTGGCTGTGATGTCATGACCGACGCTATAAGCGCCCGGGCCGAAAGCCGCACTTCTTTTCGCACGCGCCTGTATCGCCTGCGGCCGGGCTTGCCTCAGCCGAGGGCCTTGCTCAGCCGAAGATGCGGAACTTCGCATTCTTCTCCTCGGAGATCTGGGCCTCTTCCGGCCCCGGATCGTCGGGTGCATGCGAGACGGGGAAGATCACGGGCGTGGCGCGCGCCTCGCCCTTCACTGGTGCTGCGTCGGGTTTGGCTGTGGCCGGCTGCGTCTCCGCGACAGGCTTCGCTTCCTGAGGCGGCCTGGGCGCAGGTTCGACGATGGCCGCCGGCGGCGGCTCGCTCGGCTTCGGCGGCGGCATGGCTGGAATGCCGGCAGGTTCGGACGTCACGGTTTCGGCGCGGGCCTCGATCAGGGGCGCGGATTCGTCGAGATCGGCCAGGACGTCGTCGAGCGCCGGGGCGTGGCTGCCGAGCGTGGCGGGCGGCACCGTCCAGACGAAGGCGTCGAGCCGGCCCGAAATCGGCGAGACCGGCAGCCATTGGTCGGAAACCAGCCCGTCGGCGACCCAGGCGGCGTCACGCGGCGCGCGCGTTGCCCGTGCCAGCCATTCGCGCACCTTGCCGGCCGCGCCGTGCTCGGCCTCCTCGAGCTCCGCCATCAGCAGGCAGGCGCGCACCGAGGCGCCGCCGGCGAGCAGCGGCTTCAGGGCCGTGCGGGCCTTGGCGAAATCGCGGGCGTGGATCGCGGCGCCGGCGAGCGCCAGCACGCCCTCGGGATCGGCCGGGCGCAATTTCGTCAGCGTGATCGCGCGGTTGAGCCGATCCTGGGCGCTGTCACCGGAGCGGACATCGAGATAGGCGGCGGCGATGTCGGGATGGGAGACCTCCTTCCAGGCGGCCTCCAGGATCTTGGAGGCTTTGCGGATGTCGCCGCGCTCGGCCAGCATGCGGCCCGCAAGCACCGCGGCCGGGGTCAGGCCTGGCGCGAGCTTGGTCGCCTCCAGCGCTGCGGCGAGCGCCTTTTCCGGCTCGCCATCGCGCGCCTGCAAAGCCTCGGCCGCAAGCAGCACCGCGCGCTGGCGCTTGGCCTCGGCCTTCTCGGCCAGCCTCAGGGCGGCGCGGCGTTCGACGGCGGTGCGCGCCGCCTGCCAGTCGCCGGCGCTGGTGTGGAAATCGAGCAAGGCATCATTGGCCCAGGCGAGCGAGGGCGAACGGCGCACGGCATCGTCGGCGAAGGCGCGCGCGGCGGTCATGTCGCCGCGACGCCTGGCCTCGACGAAGAGGCCGCGCAGGCCGAGCACGCGGGTTTCGGGCTTGTCGAGCATGGTCTTGAAGGCGGCCTCGGCCCGGCCGCGATCGCCCGAGAGCTGGGCGGCCTGCGCCTCCAGCAGCAGGGTCAGCGGCTCGTTGCCGGAGAAGCGGCGCGCATCGACGGCGTGGCGGCTGGCGGCGATGGGGTCGCCCGCACCGATCGCGACCATGCCGCGCGAGACGGCTTCAAAGCCGCGGGCGCGGCGGCGTGCCCGCGAAGCGAAGCTGAAGGCCGAGGGCAGGCCGAGCACGAAGCGCGCAAGCGCCCAGGCCAGCATCGCCAGCATCGCCAGCACGACGACGCCGATGGCGGCGATCGCGACGCTGGTCTCGATGCGGTAGCCCTGCCACAGAATCGAAACCTCGCCGGGACGATCGGCGAGCCAGACGGCGCCGACCGCAAGGCAGGCGAAAACGACGAGATAGAGTAAAACGCGAACCATAAAACTCTATGCCTCCGTCAGCCTGCCGCACCGAGATCGGTGACGGCATCCTGCGCGATTTTGGCGATGGCCGCATCAGCCGCCGCCCGTTTTTGCAAAGCCGCGCCGAAATCGGTGCTGGCGCGCCGCGCCGGCTCGGGCAGTTGGCTCCAGAGGCCGGCGGCCACCACGAAATTCCCGCTCGCCAGCGCGTTCTCCAGCCGAATCAGCAATGTGGCGGGATCATTGGAGCCGGTGTCGCCCACGGGCCGGATCGTGACGATGCGGCTGGCGAGTCCCAGCAGGCGATCCTGCCAGTTGGCGGTCGCCGGCATCATTTCCCTGGCGAACATGGCACGCTGCCCGCGGAATCGCGTAAGCAGCGCGTCACGGGTCGGGGCGCCGGTCGTGGCGACCGCGTTCAGCGCTGCAATCTGCTCGGGCGCGCCGCCGCCCTTGGCGAGCGCCGCGACATCGCCGGCGAAGGGCTGGCCCGAGGCGATGGCGCTCTGGATACGCTCGGCCAGGACGATACGTGCGGCGGCGAGAGCTTGCGGGCTGGGGGCGGAGGCGGTCTTGGCGAGGGTCTCGACCGTGGCGAGCCGCTGGCCGAGCGCGTTGGCGGCGGCTTCGGCGCGCTGGGCCTGGGCACTCAAACTCGCGATCGCACCGGCATCGGCGTTCTGGGTGCCTTGCGCCTTCGCCTGCTCGACGAGCCGGGCCGCGGCGGCCTGCGCCTCCGTCCCGGCCTTGACGGCGGCCTCTGCCTTGCGGTCGAGCGCGGTGGCGGCGCCCTGCAGGCTGTCGATCCGGGCGCGGAGCTCGGCGATCTGCGCAATGTCGACGGCAGGCGTCATGCGGCTCCAGGCCAGCATGGCAAGCCCGGCGCCGACCATGCCGCCGACCATGCCGCCGACGATGCCGGCGAGCGCCAGGGCCGGCCAGGGCAGGTGCGATCTCGTCTGCTGGAGGTGTGACGGCTGGGCAGTGTCGGCGTGACGGGATTCTTCGCTGTCCGGGCCGGCATGCGCGGCCGCCGGCTTGGCCTCCGGCGCGGCGAACTCCTGGGGCAGCGCCTCGGTCGGCAGTACGGCTTCGGGGGGCGCTGCGCTCGCGGACGCCGTGCCCGTGGCGGATGGAGCGGCATCCTGCGCCGTTGACGTGTCCTGTGCCGTCAGATCGATGGTCGGCGGCGTGCGGCGGGCGCGGCCACGCTTCATCGCTTCAGCATCGGGCTCGTTCATCGGGCCTGTCTCCGTCTCGACGCCTGTCGTCGCAGCCGGTTCGTCTCTAACATCGTCGCGCAGGCGATTGCGAGCGGACACTTGGTCGAGGGCGGCGAGCAGGCCCGCTTCTTCCGGATGCTCGGCGACCAGCACCGTGCTGGCTCCAGCCGTGATCAGCGGCGCCGCGACGTCTGCCGAGAGCGCGACATGGGTCAGCGCCAGGGCAGGCTCTGCGAGGCCAGCCTCCCGTGCCAGCGTCAGGAAGGTTCGGGCGCCGCGCGGGGAATAATGCAGGGCGGCATCGACCTTGCCGTCGCGAAGGGCCTTGGCTGCATTGGCCGGGAGAGCGCTCACGGCCTCGGCTGCATAGGCGGTCCAGATCGTCACGTCGTAACCGGCGTCCCGCAAGCGCTGCGGCACATCCTCATGGCTGTCCCGGCCGGCGATCAGAAGCAGCCGCGAGGGCGGCGGCAGATTGCGGTTGATCAGATCGATCAGGTCATGGCGATTGCCGTCGGCGCTGCGGGCATCGGCATAGCCGGCCTCGCGGGCCTTGCCGGCGGTGCGCGCCCCGACGCTGAAGACAGGCAGGTCGCGCCAGGCAAGGGGTGCCTCGGCGAGCGCGCCAACCGCATTGCTGCTGGTCAGGACGAGTGCGGCGAAATCCCTGGCCGGCGCCGGCTCGGGCAGGCGCACGATGGTAAACAGCGGCGCGATCAACGGCTCGCAGCCGCGCGCGGCAACCGCGCGGGCGCTGCGCTCGGCATCGGCCTGCGGCCTCAGGACGAGTATGCGCATGCGGTCTCCTCTCGCGCTGGGCGTCATCAGGCAGCGCTCGCATCTGAAGCATGAACGCCTGGACGGCGCTCGCGTTCGCGGTTGAATTGGTTAGCGATCGCGGCGTGCCCGATGACGATGTCGTCCGAGGGGATGTCGCGGCGCGAGGTTGCAATTTCGGCCATGCCTCAGGTCTTCCCTCAAATGGCCGCTCTGCCGGCGGCTCCGGATGTGTCGTCCCAGACCGGCATCCAGACTCGGTATTCCGGACTTGCATCCGGGCCGCATAACGGCCTCTTGGCCTTATGCTCGCTCGCGCACTATACGGGGGAATTCCCGGCGCGAAACTGCCGGTTCTTCACGACCGAATTCCTGCGCCCGCCTATTCCGTCACAGCTGCTGCGAGACCAACCGGCCGATCATGCGAGTTTTGGGCATAGAGACGACTTGTGACGAGACCGCGGCTGCGATTGTCGAGGTCACGCGCTCCGGCGAGGCAAAAATCCTGTCGAACGAGGTGCTGAGCCAGATTGCCGCGCATGCGGCCTTTGGCGGCGTCGTGCCGGAGATCGCGGCGCGTGCCCATGTCGAGGCGATCGACCGCATCGTCGGCAGCGCTTTCGCGCGAGCGGGGCTCAAGCCAGCCGAGATCGATGGGGTTGCTGCCGCAGCCGGTCCGGGGCTCGTCGGTGGCGTCATGGTCGGGTTGACCACGGGGAAAGCGATTGCGCTGGTGACGGGTAAGCCCTTCATCGCGATCAACCATCTCGAAGCCCATGCGCTGACGGCGCGACTGACCGACGATCTCGCCTTTCCCTATCTGCTGCTGCTGGTTTCGGGCGGGCACACGCAATTGCTCGCCGTGCGCGGCGTCGGCGACTATCTCAAGCTCGGCGGCACGATCGACGACGCCGTCGGCGAGGCCTTCGACAAGATCGCCAAGATGCTGGGCCTGGCCTATCCGGGCGGCCCTTCGGTGGAGCGCGAGGCGGAGAAGGGCGATTCCGAGCGCTTCGACTTTCCCCGCCCGATGAGCGGCCGGCCGAATCCGGATTTCTCGCTGTCTGGCCTCAAGACGGCGGTGCGCCTCGTCGCCGAGCGGATCGCGCCCTTGTCGGATCGCGATGTCGCCGATCTCTGCGCCTCCTTCCAGGCGGCGGTCGTCGACGTGATGGTCGACCGGACACGGGCTGGCCTGCGCGCCTGCCGCGCTGCCGGTATCACGCCGTCGGCGCTGGTCGTGGCGGGCGGCGTCGCCGCCAATCAGCCGATCCGGCGCGGGCTGACGCGGCTCGCGACCGAGGCCGGCCTGCCGATGGTGGCGCCGCCGGTCGCCCTCTGCGGGGACAATGGCGCGATGATCGCCTGGGCCGGGCTGGAGCGGCTGCGCCTTGGGCTGATCGACGATATGAGCGCGATCGCACGCCCGCGCTGGCCGCTGGACGAGCTCAGGCCGCAAGACCTCGTACCGCAAGAGCTTGCGCCGCGTGGCGCCAAGGCCGGGGAATGAGCGGGCTCACCGCCCCTCTCGTCATCGGCATCGTCGGCGGTGGGGCCTACGGCACGGCCCTGGCGCTGGCCGCGGCGCGCGCCGGGCGCGAGGTCCTGTTCTGGGCTCGCGATGCGGCGACAATCACGGCGATCCGCGAGACCCGCCAGACGCCGCATCTGCCAGGCGTGATCCTGCCGGAGGCGATCGCCGCGACATCGTCGCTTGCGGCATTGAGCACCGCTGGCGCCTTCGTGGTCGCGGTACCGACGCAGAGCCTGAGGCAGGTCTGTGAGGGGCTGGCGCAGGCGCTGCCAGCCGGCCGGCCGGTGATCTCTGCCGCCAAGGGCATCGAGCAGGCGACCGGCCTGTTCACCACGCAAGTGATCGCGCAGGCCTGGCCCGGCTCGCCGGCTGCGATCCTGTCGGGTCCAAGCTTCGCCGCCGATATCGGGCGCGGCCTGCCCACGGCGGTGACGCTCGCCGCGCAGGACGCCGATCTGGCGCGGGCCCTGGCCGAGGCGCTGAGCTCCTCGGCTTTCCGCATCTATCACAGCGCCGATCCGCGGGGCGTCGAGATCGGCGGAGCGGCCAAGAACGTGCTCGCCATCGCGGCTGGAATCACGATCGGCCTCGGCTATGGCGAGAGCGCCCGCGCTGCGCTGGTGGCGCGGGGTTTCTCCGAATTGCGCCGCTTCGGTGAGGCTTTTGGCGCGCAAGGCGAGACGCTGATGGGGTTGTCGGGGCTCGGCGATGTCGTGTTGAGCTGCGCCTCGCCGCAATCGCGCAACTTCGCCTTCGGCCTGGCGCTGGGACAGGGGCGGCCGCTTGCGGAGGCCTCGGGCGGCAAGCTGGCGGAGGGGGCGTTCACCGCCTCGGTGCTGGCGCGGATTGCACGGGAGCACAAGGTCGAGATGCCGATCGCGAATGCGGTCGCGGCGATCATAGCAGGCGAGATCGGCGTGCGGGAGGCTGTGGCCGGGCTCCTGGCCCGACCGCTCCGCGCCGAGAATTGAGGCGGGCCAGAGCGTGTTGAAGCGAGCTGCGGTCTTGCTCTGCGTCGGGCTCGTCCTTGCCTTGGGCTCGGAGGTCTCGCAGGTCTTGCGAGTGACGCCGGCGCTTGCAGATCAAGATGAGCAGGCGACGCTCGTCGTGATCGAGAAGGGCATACGGAGGCTGACGCTGGAGCGGGATGGCCAAGTGCTGGCGCGCTATGCCGTGGCCCTCGGCCCCGATCCGGTTGGCCAAAAGCGGAGGGAAGGCGATGGCCGCACTCCGGAAGGCGTCTATGCCGTCGACTTCAAGCATCCGCGCAGCCGCTATCATCTGGCCCTGCGCATCTCCTATCCGGATCAGCAGGCGCGCGAGACAGCGCTGCGGGCCGGCGTTTCGCCGGGCGGCGACATCATGATCCACGGCATCCGCAATGGCCTCGGCTGGCTCGGTCGGCTGCATCGCAACCGCGACTGGACGGATGGCTGCATTGCGGTCACCAATGCCGAGATTCGCGAGATTTGGTCGCGTGTCCCGGATGGGACGCGCGTGGAGATCCGGCCGTGAGACGGTGGGACGAAGGAGGCGGCAATGGCCAATGACTGGTCCGACCTGACGAAGCGCGTGGCGCGCGGCATCGCCGAAGTGCGCAAGACGACGGGCTCGGAGCTCGTCGCCGAGAGCCTGCCGGTGGCATTGGCGGGCCGTGTGCCGGCCGGCCCCGTGATCCAGCATCGCCGCCGCCGCGCCGAGGATACGCATCGCTTCGTGCTGATCCTGCCTTTCGGCGAGGGCGAGGTCCGGGTCGAGCTTGATCCGCAGGACTATGCCGCCCTGACGCGTGAGATGGTGCGGTTCTGGAACGAGCAGGGGCAAGCGGCCTCGAAACCGCCAAACCCGATGAAAGAGGAAGAGGCCTGATGGCACATTGGCTGATCAAATCCGAACCGGTGAAATGGTCCTGGGACCAGCAGGTCGCGGCCGGCGCCAAGGGCACGCATTGGGACGGCGTCAAGAACCATACCGCCAAGCTCAACCTGATGGCGATGAAGCAGGGCGAACAGGTCTTTTTCTACCACTCGAATGAGGGGCTGGAGGTCGTTGGCATCGTCGAGGTGATCAAGGAGGCCTATATCTGGATTCCGGGCGAGCCCTGGGTACTGGTCGACTTCAAGGCGGTGAAGCCGTTGCCGAAGCCGGTGACGCTGGCGCAGGTCAAGGCGGAGCCGAAGCTTGCCAAGATGTCGCTCGTCACGTCGTTCCGCCTCTCGGTGCAGCCGGTGACCGACGAGGAATGGGCGCTGGTCTGCGAGATGGGCGGGCTTTGAACCCCGGCACGGCAGCCGAAAGTCTTTGAAACGAAAGTGCGAGGCCACCCAGCTTGCCGCCTCGGCTGCCGGGACTATGATGCAGCGCATTCAAACCAAGCGGACGAGGCGAATCCCGGGATGCGCCCCCGAAGCCGCGATTCAGACGGCCCAGGTCTGGGGAGACGCCTATCATGTCCGAGACGATCTATGACGTGCCCGCCGCCTGGGCCAAAAAGGCGCATCTGAACGACGCCAAATACAAGAAGATGTATGCGGCTTCGATCAAGGATCCTGACAAGTTCTGGGGCGAGCACGGCCAGCGCATCGACTGGTTCAAGCCCTACAGCAAGGTCCGCAACGCCAGCTACAAGCCCGGCAAGGTCTCGATCAAATGGTACGAGGACGGCACCACCAACGTCGCCTATAACTGCGTCGATCGGCATCTGGCGACGCGGGCCAAACAGACCGCGATCATCTGGGAGGGCGATGACCCTTCGGAATCCAAGAAGATCAGCTACGGCCAGCTCTATACCGAGGTCTGCAAGTTCGCGAACGTGCTGAAGGCCAACGGGGTCAAGAAGGGTGACCGCGTCACCATCTACCTGCCGATGATCCCCGAGGCGGCCTATGCGATGCTCGCCTGCGCACGTATCGGCGCGATCCATTCCGTGGTGTTCGGAGGCTTCTCGCCCGATTCGCTGGCGAGCCGGATCGAGGACAGCGATTCCAAGATCGTGATCACTGCCAATGAGGGTTTGCGCGGGGGCCGCGCCGTACCGCTCAAGAAGAACGTCGATGCGGCCGATCCCAAGGTCAAGGGCGGCATCGGCAAGGTCATCGTGGTCAAGCGCACGGGCGGCGATGCCCATATGGTCGACGGCCGCGACGTCTGGTACCATGACGAGGCCGCCAAGGTTTCGGGCCATTGCCCGCCCGTGGAGATGAAGGCGGAGGATCCGCTCTTCCTGCTCTACACCTCCGGATCGACCGGCAAGCCCAAGGGCGTGCTTCACACGACGGCCGGCTATCTCGTCTACACGTCGATGACGCATCAATACGTCTTCGACTATCATGACGGCGACATCTACTGGTGCACGGCCGATGTCGGCTGGGTCACCGGACACAGCTACATCCTCTATGGCCCGCTCGCCAACGGCGCGACGACGCTGATGTTCGAGGGCATCCCGACCTATCCGACGATCTCCCGCTTCTGGGAGGTGATCGACAAGCACAAGGTCAACACCTTCTACACCGCGCCGACCGCAATCCGCTCGCTGATGGGGGCGGGCGAGGAACCGGTGAAGAAGACCAAGCGCAAATCGCTGCGGTTGCTCGGCTCGGTCGGCGAGCCGATCAATCCGGAAGCCTGGGAGTGGTATCACCGCGTCGTCGGCGACCACCGTTGCCCGATCGTCGATACCTGGTGGCAGACCGAGACGGGCGGCATCCTGATCACGCCGCTGCCGGGCGCGACCAAGCTCAAGCCCGGCTCGGCGACGCGGCCCTTCTTCGGCGTCAAGCCCGAGATCGTCGATGCCGAGGGCAAGATCCTGGAAGGCGCCTGCGAGGGCAACCTCGTCATCGCCGAGAGCTGGCCCGGCCAGATGCGTACGGTCTATGGCGATCATAAGCGCTTCGAGGAAACCTATTTCGCCACCTACCCGAACAAGTATTTCACCGGTGATGGCTGCCGGCGCGATGCCGACGGCTATTACTGGATCACCGGGCGCGTCGACGACGTGATCAACGTCTCCGGGCACCGCATGGGCACGGCCGAAGTCGAATCGGCGCTGGTGGCGCATCCCAAGGTCTCGGAAGCAGCCGTCGTCGGCTATCCCCACGATATCAAGGGCCAGGGCATCTACGCCTATGTCACGCTGATGGCCGGCGAGACGCCGAGCGAGGAGTTGCGCAAGGATCTGGTGTCCTATGTGCGCAAGGAGATCGGCCCGATCGCCTCGCCTGACCTGATCCAGTTCTCGCCCGGTCTGCCCAAGACCCGCTCGGGCAAGATCATGCGCCGCATCCTGCGCAAGATCGCCGAGGACGAGTTCGGCGCGCTCGGCGACACCTCGACCCTGGCCGATCCGGCGGTGGTCGACGACCTGATCGCCAACCGGCAAAACAAGCGCAAGGCAGGCTGAGCGGCCGCCGATACGTCATGGCCGGGCTTGACCCGGCCATCTCCTAGAGCCGGATGATTTCAGAGTTAGAGCAGGATCGACGCGAAAAACCCGTTCCCACTTTCTCGCATCCTGCTCAGGAGGTTCGCTGGTCGTGAGATGCTCGGGACAAGCCCGAGCATGATGGAAAGGCGCATCAAACGTCCTTTTTGACGCGCTTCCGGCCGGCCTTGGGCAGCTTGCGCGCATAGAGCTCGAGCCGGTGGCGGACGATCTCGTAGCCCAGCTCGGCTGCGATCTTCGCCTGCAGAGCCTCGATCTCCGGTGATGAGAACTCCACCACCTGGCCGGTCTCGACATCGATCAGATGGTCGTGATGCTGCTGGTCGGCATGCTCGTAGCGCGAGACGCCGTCCTCGAAGGCGTGGCGCTCGATCGCGCCCTGCGATTCCAAGAGCTTCATGGTTCGGTAGACGGTCGAGAGCGACAAGGTCGGGTCGTGCTCGAAGGCGCGGGTGAAGATGCCCTTGGCGTCGGGGTGGTCGTGCGCTTCGGCGAGAATGCGCAGGATCAGCCGGCGCTGCTGCGTCATCCGCAAGCCCGCTTGCTTCAACTGGCCCTCGAAAATGGCCACGCGCTGCTCGATTCCGATCATTCTTCGCAGATAGCAAGGCTGCGACGCATTTGCAAAACAGGAATAATGCAAATCATTTGCAATTGCATTGACAGATGCAATTCGTTTGCAATAGCTATTGGAAGGATTTGATTGCCGGCAGGAGAGAGCATGCGTTCGCGTCGTCATTTCGTGGGCCTGTGGGCGGCCCTTGCTGTCACGGGTGGTCTTTGCGCCGCGGCGGCTCCGGCGCTGGCGCAGCCGGCGCCGGGCAAGCCGTTGCGCGTGGTCACGACCTTCACCATCATTCAGGACATGGCGCAGAACGTTGCCGGCAATGTCGCGATCGTCGAGTCGATCACCAAGCCCGGCGCCGAGATCCACGATTACCAGCCGACACCGCTCGACGTGGTGAAAGCGCAATCGGCCGATCTCGTGCTGTGGAACGGGCTCAATCTGGAGCGCTGGTTCGAAAGATTCTTCGAGAACGTCAAGAACGTGCCGAGCGCGGTGCTGACCGACGGCATCGAGCCGATGGGCATCAAGGAAGGCCCCTATCAGGACAAGCCGAACCCCCATGCCTGGATGTCGACCAAGAACGCGCTGATCTATATCGAGAACATCAGGACGGCGCTGGCCAAGGCCGATCCCGCCAATGCCGCGACCTATGCCAGGAACGCTGCAGCCTATGCCGACGAGATCAGGGCGATGGACGCGCCGTTGCGGGCGCGGCTCGACAAGGTTCCGGCCGACAAGCGCTGGCTCGTCTCCAGCGAGGGCGCCTTCAGCTACCTCACCCGCGACTATGGCTGGCGCGAGGCCTATCTCTGGCCGATCAACGCCGATGAGCAGGGCACGCCGCAGCAGGTCCGCAGGCTGATCGACCTCGTGCGCAAGAGCAAGATTCCGGCCGTCTTCAGCGAAAGCACGATCTCGGACAAGCCGGCCAGACAGGTCGCGCGCGAGACCGGCGCGAAATATGCCGGGGTGCTCTATGTCGACTCGCTGTCGGCCGCAAACGGGCCGGTGCCGACCTTCGCCAAGCTGCTGGAGGTGACCGTGGATACGATCGCAAGGGGGTTTGGCCAGTGAAAACGCCTGCGACCAGTTCGAGCTTGGCCGCCGGCCCGACCCCGTCGATCGTCGTCGCCGGGGTCACGGTCCGCTACGGCAACGGCGTCACCGCGGTGCACGATGCCTCCTTTGCGCTCGGGCCGGGCACGATCTGCGCGCTCGTCGGCATCAACGGCTCCGGCAAATCGACGCTCTTCAAGACCTTGATGGGGTTTCTGAAGCCGGCAAAGGGTATGGTCTCGATCGCCGGAATGGAGGTTCGCCAGGCGCTGAAGCGCGGTCTCGTCGCCTATGTGCCGCAAGCGGAGGAGGTGGATTGGAGCTTCCCCGTTCTGGTCGACGATGTCGTGATGATGGGGCGCTATGGTCATATGGGTTTCCTGCGCATCGCCGGAAAAGCCGATCGCGATGCGGTCGACGACGCCCTGGCCCGGGTCAACATGCTGGAGTTCCGCCGCCGGCAGATCGGCGAACTCAGCGGCGGCCAGCGCAAGCGCGTCTTCCTGGCCCGCGCCCTGGCGCAGGGCGGGCGGGTCATCCTGCTCGACGAGCCCTTCACCGGGGTCGACGTCAAGACCGAGGACCAGATCGTCGATCTGATGCGGGAGTTGCGCAGCGAGGGCCGGCTCATGCTGGTCTCGACGCATAATCTCGGCTCGATCCCCGATTTCTGCGATCAGGTCGTGCTGGTCAACAAGACGGTGCTGGCAGCCGGGCCGACCGAGACGACCTTCACGCATGCCAATCTGCAGCGCGCCTTCGGCGGTGCGCTCAGGCATTTCCGGCTGGAAGGGCAGGCTTTGCATGAGGATGCGGATGCGCGCCGCGTCACCGTCATCAGCGACGATGAGCGCCCGCTCGTGCTCTATGGCGAGCGTGACCATGAGAAACTGGCCGATGGCGGCAAGGTGAATGGCGAGAGGGCACCCGGCAGGGAGGGGCGCTCGTCGTGATCGAATTGCTTCTGGAGCCCTTCGGCTACCAATACATGGTGAAGGCCATCTGGGTCTCGGCGCTGGTGGGCGGCGTCTGCGCCTTCCTGTCCTGCTATCTGATGCTGAAGGGCTGGTCGCTGATGGGGGATGCGCTATCGCACGCGATCGTGCCGGGGGTCGCGCTCGCTTATCTGCTCAAGGTTCCCTATGCAGCCGGCGCCTTCTTCTCGGGGCTGCTCGCAGCGCTCGCCATGGCGCTGGTCAGGGTGCGCACGCAATTGCGCGAGGACGCGGTCATCGGCATCGTCTTCACCACCTTCTTCGCGGCGGGGCTCCTGATCGTCTCGATCAACCCGACCTCGGTCAATGTCCAGTCGATCGTGCTTGGCAACATCCTGGGCATCTCGGATGAGGACGTCGTCCAGGTCGCGATCATCGCCGCGATCTCGCTCGCCATCCTGGTCGCGCGCTGGAAGGATCTGATGCTGGTCTTCTTCGACGAGAACCACGCGCGCGCCGTCGGCCTCTCGCCGACGCGGATGAAGATCCTCTTCTTCGTGCTGCTCAGCGCCTGCACGGTCGCGGCGCTGCAGACGGTCGGCGCGATCCTGGTCATCGCCATGGTGGTGACGCCGGGCGCGACTGGTTACCTGCTGACCGACAGGTTTGGCGTCATGATCTGGATCGCGATCGCAATGGGCGTCGTCACCAGCGCGGCGGGAGCCTATGCCAGCTATTTCCTCGACGGTTCGACGGGAGGGCTGATCGTGGTGTTCCAGACCGTGCTCTTCCTGCTCGCCTTCGTGTTCGCGCCCAAGCACGGCCGGTTGGCTGCCGTGCGGGCGGCGCGCACAGTCGAGGAGGCGGGGCTATGACGATGCTGCATGCCTGGTTTCTCAGCCCCTTCGCGCATGAGTTCATGTTGCGTGGGCTCGCCGTCGCCGTGTTGGTCGGCATCGTCTGCGCGATGCTGTCCTGCTTCCTGGTGCTCAAGGGCTGGGCCCTGATGGGCGATGCGGTGTCGCACGCTGTCCTGCCCGGGATCGTGCTGGCCTATAGCGCAGGATTGCCGCTGATCGTTGGCGCCTTCGCCTCGGGCTTGGCCTGTGCTTTCGGCATCGGCTACATCAAGGAGAACAGCCGGGTCAAAGAGGACACGGTCATGGGCATCGTCTTTTCCGGCATGTTCGCGTTCGGACTGGTGCTCTTCGTCAAGGTCGAGAGCGACCAGCACCTCAACCATATCCTGTTCGGCAATCTGCTCGGGCTGCGCTGGAACGACATCGCCGAGACGGCGCTGATCGCCGTGCCGACGATCGCGATTCTGCTGCTCAAGCGTCGCGATCTTCTGCTGCATGCCTTCGATCCGGCTCATGCCCGCGCCATCGGGCTGAATGTCCGCTTGCTGCATTTCGGCTTGCTGACGATCCTGGCGCTGACCATCGTCGCGGCGCTGAAAGCGGTCGGCATCATCCTGGTGGTGGCGATGCTGGTTGCGCCCGGCGCCATCGGCTATCTGACGACGCGGCAGTTCGATTGGATGTTGCTGGTCGCTGTCGGCGCCGCGACGCTGTCGAGTGTGCTCGGTACCATCCTGAGCTTCCATCTCGATGCCGCCACCGGCCCCTGCATCGTCGTGGTGCAGGCCGCGTTCTTCCTGGTGGCGCTCGCTGGCAATCTGATGCGGGCGTCGCGGCGGGCGAGAGCGGTTCAGCAGCCGGGCTGAGCTTTCAGGCGGCCTGCTGGTCGACGTCGTCCAGCAGGCGCACCACCGTGATGCTCTGGTTCAGACATTGGCAGTTGTATTCGCTGGTCAGGAAAGCGATGTCGGCGGCGTCGCGCCCGCTCGCGATCCTGACCAGCCCTTCGACGGGAGCGAGCCGGGTCGGGTCGACGAGCCACCAGCGCCCATCAAGAAACACCTCGTAGACGGCGTGGAAATCCGGGGGATCGAGGTCGAGCGCATAGGCGCTGACCGCGCGCGCCGGGATGTTCAGCGCCCGCGTCAAGGCGATGCCGAGATGGGTGAAGTCGCGGCAGACGCCGGCCCGGTCGATGAAGGTCTGCTCGGCGGTGGTCAGTGCGTGGCTGACGCCATGAACATAGTCGAGATGGGTATGGAGCCAGTCGAGGACGCTGAGAACGCGCGCACCACCGCCCTGGACCATGCGGAACTCGCGCTGGGCGAAGCGCATGAATTCGTCGGAGGGGCAGAAACGGCTGGGCAGCAGATAGGGCAACACGTCGCGGGGCAGTTCCGACCAGTCGTGCTGGCGGGCGCTGGCTGAGAGCGGCACTCGCACGCCGTTATCGACGACAGCGTTGTAGCGAATCTCGACCTGGCCGGAGAGCGCCGTGCGAAAGCGTCTCTCGCCTGTCGTTGGATCCTCGTCGCGGATCAATGCGGCTTCCGGCGTGACGCTGAGCTCTTCCGAGAGGATCAGCTGGTCGGGGGAGCGGGCGGCTTCGAGTGCGGCGATGATCTGTGTCGCGCCGCCAAACCCATAGGTCAGCGTCGCCGCGATCGAGAGCTTCATGAAATTCCCCGGGGCATGCGTGTGAGACTGCGACGGTCAAACGCCGCCCCGGGATTGAAGTTCCGGCGCGGCGTCAGGCCACTGAGCGTGCCAGACCGATCTCCGGCGCGATCTGCGCCAGGATCTCGTAGGACCGCTTGCGCGCCGCTTGATCGTAAATCGGCGCGGTGACCATGATCTCATCGGCGGATGTCGCTGCGATGAAGGCGCCAAGCTCCCGCTTGATCGTCTCGGGCGAGCCGATGAAGGCGTAGCGCAGCATCTGCGAGACATGCGCCTTCTCGGCCGGTGACCAATATTGCTCGATATCGGCGATCGGCGGCTGGAGCTTGCCGCGCGCCCCGCGGACCATGCCGACGAAGCGCTGCTGCAGGGAGGTCGCGAGATGGCGCGCCTCGGCGTCGGTCTCGGCGGCGACGACGTTGATGCCGGGCATGGCATAGGGCTTTGCCGCCTGCTCCGACGGCTTGAAGCGTTCGCGATAGATCGCCAGGGCCTGGATCAGCGCATCCGGCGCGAAATGCGAGGCGAAGGCATAGGGCAGGCCAAGCTCGGCGGCGAGCTGCGCGCCGAACAGGCTCGATCCGAGGATCCAGAGCGGCACGCGCAGGCCCGCGCCCGGCACGGCCTGGACCGCCTGGTTCGGCCCGGCCGGCTCGAAAAAGGCCTGTACCTCGAGCACGTCCTGCGGAAACTGGTCCGAGGCCATCGGGTCGCGCCGCAGCGCGCGCAATGTGCGCTGGTCCGTCCCCGGCGCGCGGCCGAGGCCGAGATCGATGCGGCCGGGAAAGAGCGCTTCCAGCGTGCCGAACTGTTCGGCGATGATCAGCGGGGCGTGGTTGGGCAGCATCACGCCGCCGGCGCCGACGCGGATCGTGCTGGTTGCTCCAGCGAGCGCGCCGATCACCACGGCGGTCGCAGCGCTGGCGATGCCGGTCATGTTGTGGTGCTCGGCGACCCAGTAGCGTCGATAGCCCAGGGCTTCGGCATGGCGGATGAGCTCGATCGAGTTCCGGAGCGCGTCACCCGCCTCCTGGCCTTCGACGACGGGAACGAGGTCGAGAACGGAAATGGCGACCATGGCGGCCTCTGCTCTGGCGCGTCGGCGGGAGACCGCGGCTGTGCCGCAGGCCGAGGCGCGAATCCTGAAAGGACCATGCAGATGGGTGTGGCGGCCAGGCAATCCAATGCGTGGCCGCACGTGTCATGGCGCGTCTGCGTCAGCTTCATGGCGCGGTGGCCGACCGCCTCGTCTTTATGATCCCGCCGCCTCGGCTCATCGCGAGCTGGCCGTGACGGCGTGCTCCCCTTCGAGTGCGGCGCAGAGCGCAGGGCCGATCCGGCGATAGACAGCGGCGTAATCCCTGTAGTGAACGCCGTCGACCATGGGCAGGCCTGGTGTGAAGGGGTTGGCGACCAGGCAACCGCTCGTCGCCTTGCAGGTGTTCTCCGCCAGCGACCCGATGCGCTCGGCGGCCTCCGCCGAGAAGCCCTCGGCCCTGGCCGTGTCGATGGGCGGGACGCCGGTGACGAGCACGATGCGGGATGTGCGTTGCAGGGCCCCGAGCAGCGGCGCGAAGCTGGCCTCGAAACGCATCGCCGCCTCGTCTTCGTTGCTGAAGCGCTTGGCGTTGGCGTCATTGGTGCCGATGGTCAGGATCACGGCACGCGGTGGATGCGGCAGCGGCAGTCCCGCAAGGAAATCGGCATAGGCACCGGCGGTCGCTCCGGACAGCCCGGCATTGACGAGCGGCAGGCCGCAGAGCCTGCGCGTGGGCCAGCGCTCGATATGGGAATCGCCGGCCGCCAGCAGGTAGTCGCCCTCGATCCGGCCGAGATCGGCGGTGACGGCTTGAAGCCGGGTCGCGCGATAGGGCGGCGCCGAGCCGGCACGGCCGAACCCGTAACCCGCGAGCGAGCCGAGCAGCAAGGCGAGAGGCAGGACGATGAGCGCCAAGGTGAGGGGATGGCGCAGCACGATCTTGCCGAGACGGTCGAGCACGGGGGGCGAACGCAAGGCGCCGTCCAACAGGCGGCGAGGGATCATCGGGCGCGTCCCCGTGGCGGCAGCGGGCAGCCATCGGCATCGGCCGGTCCCACTGGCGCGGAGGAGAGCTGCATTGGCCGACCGGTCACAGGGTCGCGAAAGCCGCGCCGACCGCAACCGTTCTCGCCCGAGGACAAGCCGTCATAGGCCATGAGGGCTGGCAGCATCAGCAGCCAGAGCGAGACGCCGGCGAGCAGCAGCAGCTGGATGGCGGCGCGCCGAAGCCATCCATGCGGCTTGACGGGCTGAATCCTGCCGGGGATGATCTCAGCGCCGACATGATTTGACATGGTTGGGGTCGTGGTCATCATTCGCGCCAGAGTGTCGGCGCTGCGTTTTGCGAAATGACGTCCAGGATTCGGGTATCTGGTATCGGGGCTTTTCCAGAAGCCCGCTCAGAAACAATTGGAAACAATTCCGTCGCGACCACGCCGCGCGCTGGGTTTAAGGCCGCCCGATGACCCGAACCGCACATATCCTTATCGTCGAGGACGACCGCGAGATCGCGACGCTCGTCTCGCGTTTCCTTCGCAACAATGACTATCGCGTCAAGACCGTGGCGAACGGGCGCGAGATGGATGTCGCCCTGCGCGACGGCCGTTTCGACCTGATCGTGCTCGACCTGATGCTCCCGGGCGAGGACGGGCTGAGCCTATGCCGGCGGCTGCGGGCGGACGGCGCGATACCGATCATCATGCTCACGGCCAAGGCCGAGGAGATCGACCGCATCCTCGGCCTCGAAATGGGGGCCGACGACTATCTCGTGAAGCCGTTCAATCCGCGTGAATTGCTCGCCCGCATCCGCGCCGTGCTCAGGCGGGCCTCCGCCCAGGGGCAACCCGAGATCGGTGAGAGCGTCTTCCTCAGCTTTGCCGGCTGGAAGCTCGACAAGGCGGTCCGGCGGCTGTTCAACCCCGCCGGGGAACGCGTGGCTCTGACCGGGGCCGAGCTCGATCTGCTGCTTGCCTTCTGCGAGCGGCCGCGCCGTGTGCTGTCACGCGACCAGCTGCTCGATTTGACGCAAGGCCGTGCGGCCGCGCCGTTCGAGCGCTCGATCGACGTGCTCGTCAGCCGCCTGAGGCAGAAGATGGAGAGCAATCCGCGCGAACCGGAGATGATCCAGACCATCAGGTCGGGCGGCTACATGTTCTCGCCGGAGATCGAGGCGGGATGAAGCGTTTCCTGCTGCGCCTGCTGCCGGCCCGGGCCGCCGCGCAGATCGCGGTCATCGTCGTCGGTTCGCTGATCCTCGCCAATCTCGTCACGGTGGCCGTGCTGCTGACGTTTCTGCCGGCGGAGCTGCGTCGGATTCCGCGCTTCTCCTATGTGACCGAGCTGGTGTCGCTGGCTCAATTGCACAATGCGGCGGCGACGCCGGAATTGAAGGCCGCCATCATCGAGGCTGCCACCAGGGCAAATCCGCGACTGTCGCGACTGCAGCCGGGTCAGGGCACGCCGCTGCGCAATCCGAACAGGTATGATGCGGCCTTGCTCGAGTTGCTCGAACAGGACCTGTCCGGCCTCGGGCAGGCGCAACTGCTTGAGAGCGATGCGCAGTCCAGGCGGGAGCTGCCGCCCGCCGTGGCCTTGCGCTTCGCTGACGGAACCGGGCTGGTGGTCGAGCCGCCCGCCATGACGCCACCGCCGCGCGGTACGGCCTTTATTTTCTACCTGATCACGATGCTGGCCTCGCTTGCCATGCTGATCGGGCTCTTGTCGCTCTGGGCGACGCGGGCGGTGGTTTCGCCGCTGTCGCAATTGGCTGCAGCCGCCGACCGCTTTGATCCCGATCGCGATGAGGCGGTCTCGCTCGAGCATGGCCCTGTCGAGGTCAAGCGGCTTGCCGCCGCCTTCGGGGCGATGGCGGCGCGCATCCGGCGGCTCGTCGATGAGCGGACGCGGATGCTGGCAGCCGTCAGCCATGATCTGCGCACGCCGATCACGCGGCTGCGCTTGCGCACCGAGGAAATCGGCGATGACGACAAGCGCCGCGCCATCCTGGCCGACCTGGCGCTGATGGAGCGCATGGTCAGCGGGGCCTTGTCCTATCTGCGCGAGGGGCGCGCCTCGGGCAGCATGGTCGCGACCGATGTGCCGGCGCTGCTCCAGACGGTTTGCGATGATTTCGCCGATCTCGGACATATCGTCGTCTATGAAGGGCCAATCCGCGCCTCGGCCCTGTGCGATGCCGACCAGATGACGCGCGCCGTCACCAATCTCGTCGACAATGCGATCAAGTTCGGCGGCAAGGCGGTGGTGCGGCTCGATGATGACGAGGCCGAGACTGTCGCCATCGTGGTCGAGGATGATGGCCCGGGCATTGCCCCGGAGCATCGCGAGAAGGTGTTCGAGCCGTTCTATCGCGCCGATCTCGCCCGCACCTTGCGCGAGAGCAGCGGTTTCGGTCTGGGGCTTGCCATCGTGCGCGCCATTGCCGAGGCGCATCGCGGCGGGCTGACGCTGTCCGAGCGGCCGGGCGGTGGGCTCGTGGCACGGATCGCCTGGCCACGGCACTGGTGAGCCGATCGCGGAACGAGCACAGGTTTTGTGCGTTCACTCCTCAGTGAAGGCGTCTGGCACGTCTCAAAGAGGAGATCTCACATGGCGACTGTCAATCCGGCCAAGGAAAGCCTGCGCAAGGAACAGCAGGAGCAGAAGCAGGCCAAGCGCGGCAAGAGCGGGGATGCCGATCTGCACGAGGCGCTGAAAGGTACATTCCCGGCGAGCGATCCCCTCGCGTCGCAGACCGCGACCAAGCCTGGCGCGAAGAAGCGCGCGCATTGAGGCGGTGTCAGGCTGGGGGAGACCGCAGGGCGATGGTCGCAACGACGGCGAGCCCCGTCACGGCCTCGAGCGATACGGCAATCCTGACTTTCACAGATAGCGCCTGCCCTGGCGCGATCCGGACAGGCTTTCCGTCGCAGGAGCCCGTGAAGGCATTCTCCGGCGCGTAGATGACATGGGTGCCTGCGCTTAGCGCGGCGTTTTGACCCGCCATTGCGACGATGAGGTCGATCTCGCAGAGCGCCCTGTCGGCGATCAGGTTCACCACTTCGACAGGGCCGTTCTCGAGACGGCTGATGATCGGTGTGCCGCCATCATAGCGGGCGGGTTTGAAGGGGCTGCGCAGATCGATCTCGCCTGCCGGCGTTTCGAGGACGAGGCCGCTCCCGGCGATGACGAGTTGCAGGCGCTCATAGCCGGTAAGATCGGAGAACGGCCCGGGCGCGACGATGCTGGTGCGGCCGAAGCGCCAGATCATGCCATCCCAGCTGCCCGGCGTGGCGCCCTCGCGATAGGCGTCGGCGATGTCGATGGTGACGCCGCCGCCATTCTTCCACGGCGTGCGCCGAAAGGCCTCGGACGGAAGCGGGGTGAAGCTCGCATCGCTCATCGTGCAACCCTAGCCTTTGCTCTCACGCTCTGTCGTCGGGCGAACCGGTGCCCACTTCGCCCGAACACGCTCTCGATGCATAGCCGCAGCCAACACAGCGCGATACGCAAGGAGCCTGTGTGGGAGCCGTGGATCCTGTAGAGAACCTTGTCCGATAAAACCACCAAAGTCGCTAAGATCGGCCGATGCGGCCGACTTTTTCGATAGCCTGCTGGCGCGGAGCGGGCTTGGGCAAGGCCGCCTGACGATCGGCCAATTCGCCGACCGATACCATCAGCGCGATTGTCCGAGCCGGAAGCTCATTGGTATCCGGACAGGGGGCGGGATGTGTAGGGTTCCTCCAGTGATCGGATCTCCTCTCCGTTCAGCCTGACGTCCACGGCGGCGAGCGCATCCTCAAGCTGGTGCATCTTGGTCGCACCGACGAGCGGAGACGTCACGCCTTCTTGTGAAGCGGCCAAGCCAGCGCGGCTTGCGCGCGTAGAATGCCGCGCGGCTCCGCGATCTCGCCAACGCGGCCGACGACCATGCGGTCCGCCTCCTGGGCCTTCGCGCAGAGGGCCTTCCAGACCTCATCGGCCGCGGCGTGCGCCGTAGACGACGTATCCTCCCGGGCGCGGGTCAGCCGCCCTCGCGCAAGAGGCGACCATGGCACGACGGCAATCCCGTCCGCGATACAGAGCGGGAGCATCTCCCATTCCTCCTCGCGATAGAGAAGGTTTAAGGCCCAGTCTCTGTCGAGCCGGTCTCGGACCGGACACTTGCGTGAGGCGGCGCCGTGCCACTCCGAGACAGGAGAATTCTGTGCGGAGCCAACATTGCCTCGCTGCTAAGCTGGCCGAGCGCTTTGCGGGAAGTCTGGGCTGAGTCGGCTTCGGCAGCGGTCTCGTGCTGCGACAGTTTCGGACGTTGAGAGCTTGCCAGAACCGGACCTTCGTTACGAACGGATTCTCCCATTCCCAGATTTCGGAATGTGGTGTCCAGGGACCAGAGCGCACGCCGATCGGGCTGCTGCGCAATCCGATCGGAGTGCCGACCTCAATCGAACATTCACAGCCGGCGGTGCTTTATTTCGTCGTGCCGCCTCAGCCATCTACCGAACAAGCCTCTGCCCCGGCACCGGCTCTGCCAGGCCGCGGCCTACTTCGGCGTGGCCGCCGGGAAGATCCATGTACCGTTCAAGATTTCTGCTCGGGGTCGGTAAAGGCGGACCATGTAGTTCCAGCCTTCCATAACCGGCAGGCAATTGGGAAGCGCGCCATCGCAGCCGCCGAACTGGATGTCGACGCCGCCGTCGGCGCCCCTCTTCGCGGTGATACTGTTGAGCGAATAGGCGCCGAACTCGTTCTTCTCGAAGAAGCCGTCCTTGTTGTAGAGGCTAACCGACCAGAAGGCGTCGACCGGCACGCTCGCCGGCACTTTCAGGCCGTAGACCGTCCTGCCGTCGTTCTTCTCCGGGACGACATTGAGGTAGACGGCCTCCTTGTCGGGGTTGCCGCCCCAGCCCGAGGCCGCGCCGAGCAGGAAGCGGACCGGGTCGACCTCCGCGCGCGTGCCGAACATCCGGTTCTTGTCGGGCAGGGTGTCACTGAGCGCGATCAGCAGGTCGCGGACCTTCTTCTGGCTGGCCTGGTCCCAGGCCGGGATCTCGAACTTGCCCGGCCCGCCGGGCTGCTCGACCTTGATCGCGTCCTGCACCGCATGGGCCTGCTTCATGTCGTCCCTGTCGGCCGGATTGGCCAGGGTGCGGAACGCCACGGCGACGTAGCGCGTGCCGACGCTCTCGCGCGTCAGGGTATAGGGGCCCGGCTTGTAGGCGACCCGATGGGTGTACTGATCCTCGTCGAACACTTGCATCGAGATGAAGCGCCGGCCTGCATCGGGGACCGTGATCGTGACCGGCCCGGCATCGAGATCGAACACCGCGGAAGAGTAGAGAGTGTCCCGGTTGAGGCGAATGACGGTCTGCTTGTCGAGCGGCGCGGGCTCGCGCGTGTGATCGAACTTGCCGAAGCCGCCGTTCCTGACGATGCCGGCGAAATAGAGGTCCGACTCGGCCCGCGCGAAATTCTCGACATTGACGGGCACCGGCTTGGGCTGGGGAGCCTGCGCCTGAGCGGACCAGCTTGCGAAGATGGCGGCCGCGGCCACCAGTGCGAATGTCTTTCTCATGATCGGTTCCCTTCTGTCAGGCTGCACGAACAAGCGCCGGCTGCTTCCATCGGCGATCCAGTGCCTCGGGCTTGGGCCAGTAGAGCCGCAGCGTCGTCCAGAACGGTCCGGCAGGAACGGGTAGCCAGTTCGCCTCGCGGTCCGGCCCCGGTGACTCGTGCTGGAGGTAGAGCGTCACCAGCCCGTCTGGATCGCGCTTCAGCGACGGCAGCATCGGCGAGTTGATGAGGTAGCGGTTGATCGCGTTTGCCGAGAGCAGGCTCTGCGGCAACTCATAGATGGTCAGCGACCAGAAGGCGTTGACCGGGAACGTGCTCTTCGGGTCGAAACGCAGCGTATACCGCCCGTCCCTGCCGTTCAGCGGCTTGCCGGCGGAATCGGTATAGTAGAAGGGGTAGAGTGCCTCCTCCTTCGAATTGCCATAGATTCCCAGAGCGGCCGAGGCCATGCGGATCATGTAGTCCTGCTTCAGGAAGCTCCGCGTCCCGAAGCCCTCTGCCGCAGTGCGCTTGCCGGTGTCGAGCTCGCCGGCCTTGAAGGTCGCGAAGGCCTTCCAGGCGTCAGCCATGCCGTCCTCGAGCGCCTTGCGCCGCTCGGGTGCAAGCGTGGCGATATCCAGAGCCCGACCCGGCCCGATACCGATGCTAGCGAAGCGCCGACGTAAAGCCCGCTCGGAAGCGTGCGTCGGGCAGAATTGCAGGATGAAGTTCAGGATCTGGAAGAACTCGGCCGAATTGCGCTGCCGCTCGGACGAGAGTGGCCGCGGGAAGTCGATGACGGGCGCGGCCGCCGGCGCCGGCTTGCCGAGGAATTGCGAGAGCGGCTGCACCTTGTAACCCGCCTGGATCGCCTTGACCTTCTCGATGTCGGCCGGCTCGAAGAGCTGGGTCCGGTAGAGTACGAAGGCGAAATCGGTTTCGCAGCGGATCACGCTCTTCACGCCCGGAGGCTTGCGCCCCTTCCAGCCCGGCCCGGCGAGCAGGAAGCTGCCGGCTTCGTTGCCGGTGGCGCGGCTGCCGACATAGGCGAAGTTGAAGGTGTACTGGTCAATGAATTGCAGCGAGTAGTAGCGCCCGGCCTCCACGGCGGGCACAGAGATCACCAGCGGCTCATTGCGCAGGTCGGCGCCGATATAGGAATAGGGCGTGTCCGAGTTCGGCGTCTGGATCGCCTTGTCTTCGGGCGTGTAGACGCGCGCCGTGCTGGCGATCACGTTCCAGGATGCCTTGAACTCAGGGCCGCCGCGATCCGCAAAATACGAATACTGGATGCGGTAATTGTCGACGAGCGGGAAGCCCCAGATCGTTGCCTCCTTCGCGATCGCGCGCAGGGTATCGGGCTCGGCCGCCCGGGCGGCACAGGGACTCGCGGTCAGGCCCAGGGAGGCTCCCGCACCAAGACTCGCGAGCGATGCGAGAAGGGCCCGTCTGTTGATGGAGGAGGAGGAGTTTGTCATGACGATGTTCTCCCGGCGAAGGCCCAGACGGCTCAGAAGGGGTTGACGTAGTTGAGGATCGCGATGATCCGGCGGATCAGATGAGCGGGCTGGACCCGCTCGGTGAAGATCGCGGCATCTCCGACGGAGCCGGCGGGAAGTGCGTCGGCGAATGCCGCGTCGTGGCCACGCCGCCGCGCTATCATACCCGGCAGCATGGCGAGCAGGACAACGACGGCGATCGTGCTGAACAGCAGCACGACAAGAACGAGCCAGGCGAAGATGTCGAGCATGAGCATGAGCGTTCCGGCGCGCCGTCAGAACCGATAGGTCGTGGCCAGGATCGGGCCGTGCATGGTCGTGTCGTAGAGGAAGCGGCCCTTGCTGTAGTCGACATGAAGGGCCCGGTAACCGGCGTGGAACACCCAGTTCTCGTTCCAGCGGTAGTTCACCGTCCCGAGCGCCTGCCAGGTCAACCGCGAGCCCACATCGAAGCCCCCGACGTCTCCGATCAGGGTCACGCTCCAAGGCCCGCCGAGGCGAGCGATCAGCCGGGCGGCCAGCACCGGGTCGAGCCAGTTCTCCGCTTCGGAATGTTCGATGGCGAAATTCAAAGCGCCCGGGCCGATCTTCAGACGGTTATCGAGATTCCAGAAGCGCAGCCCCGCACCGAGGTCGAAATCGAAGCTGGCATCACTGTAGAGCCGATACAGGGCAGTGGCTTGCAGCGTGAGCGTCTGCGAGCGCAGTTTCACGCTGGAGAAGTATGGCCCGGGCAGGGCAGCCCCCGAGGTCACCTGACTGAACATGGCGTCGGCGATAAAGCCCCAGTTGCCGAGCCGCATCTCGGCGACGCCCATCAAGCCGCCGTTGAAGTCCTTCAGGATGTCCGGGAAGCTGAGATCGACCTTGGCCGCCGGCAGCGGTGGCAGAGTCGAGGCGCGCCCGTGCAGAGCCGAGGCCCAGCCATAACCGGTGAAGGAAAAGGTCGGGCCGCCAGCCGTGGCGAATGAAGCTGCTCGCTGTGCAACGGGAAACGGCTCTGCTGCCTGAACGGGCAGCACGCCGCCCAGAATCGTCACGAGGGCGAGAAGCCGCTTCATGACCTTGCTTCCTTTCCGTCGGTCCGGAGGAAACGACCGGCAGTGCCCGGTCACCGCGATGAGCTCATTCGTCGCCGGGAGGATGATGGCGGTCAGCGTGCTGGTCGTCAGCCGAGCGCGGCCTCCAACCACCGGATCGGCAAAGACGGTTTCAGACAGACCGCGCGACGATGCCTCCCGCGCGATCCCATTATGAGGGATCGCGTCATCTTTCTTCCCAAAGCCGCGGACCATATCACCGCCTCCGAGCGCCATCTCGTCGCGCGCCAGTTGTCCAATCCCATCCAGCTTGCGTAGGAGTGGGAATAAGGAAGTGGCGGCGTAACGCGGCTACTATAAACGCTTGGAGAAGCGTATTTGTCCGGAATCGGACAAAGTTGGAGCTTTACGTGAAGCAAGTCAGCAGGGCCCGCGCCGAGGAGATCATGAGCGAGCGTGGCTGGCTACCATTGTTGCCGGAAGCGTTCCGGACCGAGGTGCTGCAGCGCTCGGTGTTGCTGCGCTTCGCGCCGGGCGACAGAGTATTTCGCCTCGACGATCCCGCAGGGGGAATTTACGGGCTAGTAACAGGCACCGTTAGCATCAGCTTTGCTCAGAGCGGCGCCACGCCGCGCCTGATTCTTCTGGGTGTTCCGGGCCACTGGACCGGCGAAGGTTGCTTCCTTACGCGAAAGCCTCGGCGGGCAGAGATCCGCGCCGTCGTCGAAACGACGATGCTATACCTTCCCCTCGACGCGATGGATCAGATGGCGGCGCGCGATCCGATGGTCGTGCACCATGTCGCGCTCTTGCTGATGATGACGGTCGAGGTTTTATTCCGCGTGATCGACGATCTCCAAAGACCCGACGTGGACAGGCGGGTCGCCTCGGTCCTTCAGCGCACCACATGGATCGGAGAGGTTCCGATCCCGCTGACCCAGAGCGAGGTGGGGGTGATGGCCAATGCCTCCCGCAAGCAGGTCAACGCCGCGCTCAAGCGCTTCTCTGCGGCGGGATGGCTGACCAACACCTACCGCTCCATCCACATCACCGATCCCGCAGCGCTCCGCCGCTTTGCCGAGGGAGATGGGACTGATTGAATCGCGTGCCCGTTGCCCAGACCGGGCAGCGCAAAGCCGCGATTGCCTTCGAGCTTGCTTGGCTCCGTGATCGAATGGGGAGTCAGTGCCACGAGCGGCTGACGCAAAATGCGTTCGCGATGCGATCTCGGGACGAAAGCCAATGCGACGTAGCCCTGCGCCGACGCGTGCATGGACAGCTCGCTCCCGGCTCGCGCGTCGATGGCAATCGGCGTGGTGCCTTGGACGGTCTTCAGGACCAGAGCGCCGTTCATGACGTGAGCACCGTCGTCAGACCGAGCCGGTCGCGGGCCTCGCGCATCGGCCCATTGGCCGCCACCGCGCCATCGTCGCCCCCCCCCCGGCGCAAGGCGGCCCAGCAGATAGCTCTTTGGCCCGAGAGCGTAGCGGGACGTCACGCTGCTCTGCGTGATGTAGCTCAACCTTCATGAGATTCGGGGTCGGCCGGCCTCAAACCTTGTGAGACAGGCTCAAACTTCGTGAGATCTGACACTAGCTCTCGTCGGCGAGCGGGTGCAGGTCGCGGACCATGCTTTTCAGCCGCTCGTCGAGGACATGGGTGTAGATCTGGGTGGTGGCGATATCGGCATGGCCGAGCAGTTCCTGCACGACGCGCAGATCGGCGCCGTTCTGCAGGAGGTGGCTGGCAAAGGCGTGGCGCAGCACATGCGGGCTCAAGGCAGCGGGTGAGAGCCCGGCCGCCGCGGCAAGCGATTTGAGATCGCGGGCGAAGGCCTGGCGGGTCAGGTGCCCGCTTTCGCCATCGGAGGGGAAAAGCCAGCGGCTGTCGGCCCCGCCCGCCTGGCGCAGCGCCTCGAGATAGGCGAGCCCGGCCTCGCGCGCGGCTTCGTTCAATGGCACCAGCCGGTCCTTGTCGCCCTTGCCGCGCACCACCAGGAAGCGTTCGCGCGTGGTCGCGGCCGAAAGCGGCAATGCGATCAGCTCCGAGACGCGCAGGCCCGTGGCGTAGAGCAGTTCGATCAGGCAGCGCATCCGCAGCGCCTTCAGGCGGGCGGGCTTCGACAAGCCGTCGCGTTCGCTCGCCAGCCGCGCCGTCTCGATCAACTGGTCGACATCAGCGACGGAGACCACTTTCGGTAGGGGACGGCCCTGCCTCGGGCCTTCGATGGCGGCCGAGGGGTCGTTGGGCAAGAGCCCCTCGGTGTAGAGAAAGCGATGGAACTGGCGCACGGCCGAGAGCTTGCGCGCGGCCGAGGACGCCTTGAGGCCGCGCGCGGCGATGTCGCCGAGCCAGCCGCGGATATCGTCCGCCGCAAGATCGCCCAGCGCCTTGCCGCCGAGCCATTCCAGGTAGTCGTCGATGTCGCGCTCATAGGCTTCCAGCGTATTGCCGGCCGCGCCGCGCTCGGCCGCCAGCATGTCGAGGAAGGCCTTCAGCCTTGCGCGGCCCTCGCGGCTCATCGCGGCTGCAGCTTGGCTGGCGGCACGATCTCGACGATCTCGCGCGGTTCGGGCTGGACGAAGGTCACCAGCGCGACCATGCCGCCGAAGATCAGCCCGCCGAGAATGGCGAGAAAGGCGATGAATCTGAACAGCGTCGGCACGGTGTGGCGGCCCTCGAAGTTCTGGCCCGGAATCAGGACTGATCGGTTATTCCCGAAGCGGCGGGGAAGGCGCAAGGGCCGGCGCGAGACTGCGGGGAGGGCAAGGTTTCGTGAGGGCATGACGGCGCGTGATCGCTCATGCTAAACGGGCGTTGAGGAAATGCCAGAATGATGATTGTCGAGACGCTCGACCAACGAGATAGCAAGGGTCTACGTGTGGATCGCGAAGATTTGCGCGCGGCATTGGGCCAGCGCGCGATCGTGCTAGTCGGCATGATGGGCTCGGGCAAGAGTGCGGTCGGCCGACGGTTGGCGACCAGGCTCGGTTTGCCCTTCGTCGATGCCGATACCGAGATCGAGACGGCGGCGGGCATGAGCATCCCCGAGATTTTCGCCCAGCGCGGCGAAACCGAGTTCCGCGACGGCGAGCGGCGGGTGATCGGCCGTATCCTGACCACGCGCGCGCCGCTCGTGCTGGCGACGGGCGGCGGCGCCTATATGAATGCCGAGACGCGCGAGCGCATCGCCAAGCTCGGCATCTCGGTCTGGCTCAAGGCCGAGCCCGAGGTGCTGATGCGCCGCGTCCGCAAGCGCTCGAACCGGCCATTGCTGCAGACCGCCGACCCCGACGCGACGCTGCGCCGGATGCTGACCGAGCGCGAGCCGGTCTATGCGCTGGCCGACCTGACCTTGATCTCGCGCGACGATCCCCTCGACGTCGTGGTCGAGGATGTCGTCGCGGCGCTGGGTCAACATCTGCGGCCGCCGCCATCCGGGTTGCAAGAATTATGACTATTCCAGCTCAAGAAAGCCCAGGGGGGCGGATCATCGTCCCGGTCGCGCTCGAAGGCCGCTCCTACGATATCCATATCGGCCGGCACCAGCTTTGCGAGGCAGCGGCCCTGATCGCGCGGCTCGCACCGGGCGCGAAGGCGGCGCTGGTGACCGATGCGCATGTCGCGGAATTGCATGCCCCGGCTTTCGAGGCCTGTCTGCACCAGGAGGGGATCGCGGCGACCCGCATCGTGATCCCACCGGGCGAAGCCTCGAAATCCTATGCAAGGCTGATCGAGCTCTGCGAGGCGCTGCTGGCGGCCAAGATCGAGCGCCAGGATCTCGTCATCGCGCTAGGCGGCGGCGTCGTCGGCGATCTCACCGGCTTTGCGGCCGCGGTGCTGCGGCGCGGCGTGCGCTTCATCCAGATTCCGACAAGCCTCCTGGCCCAGGTCGATTCCTCCGTCGGCGGCAAGACCGGGATCAACTCCACCCATGGCAAGAACCTGATCGGTGCCTTCCACCAGCCCGCGCTGGTCATCGCCGACACCGCCTTGCTCGACACGCTGAGCGAGCGCGAGTTCAAGGCCGGCTATGCCGAGGTGGTCAAATACGGGCTGATCGACGATGCCGGCTTCTTCGACTGGTGCGAGACCAATTGGAGCCGGATCATCACCGGCGGGCCCGAGCGCGACCATGCGGTGGCGGTCGCCTGTCGGGCCAAGGCTGCCATCGTCGCGCGTGACGAGCGCGAGGAGGGGGATCGGGCCCTGCTCAATCTCGGCCACACCTTCGCCCATGCGCTGGAACGGCTGACGCATTACGATTCGACGCGTCTCGTCCATGGCGAGGCGGTTGCGATCGGGCTTGCGCTCGCCTTCCGCTTCTCGCAGCGCCTGGGGTTGTGCTCCGGCCAGGACGCGGTCCGCGTCGCCCGCCATCTCGACCAGGTCGGGCTCCCGAGCCGGCTCCAGCAGGTGCCGGGCGGGGCGGGCAGCGCCGACGAGATCGTGACGGCGATGGCGCAGGACAAGAAGGTCAAGCGCGGCGCCATGACCTTCATCCTGGCGCATGGCATCGGCAAAAGCTTCATCGCGCCGGGCGTTGCGGCCGGGGAGGTCAAGTCGTTCGTCGAGACCGAGCTTTTGGTGAACGGCAAGGCGGCCTGAGCGGTTGGCTCAGCTGAGCTTGGCCAGCACCTGCGTCGCCTTGTAGCCCTCGGGCACACCGTCGACCAGCATGGTGACGCTTGTCGAATTCCTCGTCCTCAACGGCAGGATCTCCTGGTAGGCGGGCGAAGCGTACCAGCCGCGCGCTGCCTCCATGTCGGGAAAAGCGATCATGACGAGGTCGCCCGGCCAGGGCCCTTCGACGATCTCCGGCGTTGCGCCGTGAATGAGGAAATGTCCGCTGAAAGGCGCAAGCGTCGCGTCGATCCTCCGGATATAGTCGACGATGTCGGCTCCCAATTCGACATTGCGCAGATGGCAGATGGCGTAGGCTGTCATGGTCGTCTCCCTGTTCGGGCCGGAACGGCCGATTTCTCCAGAGGACGTTGCCCTGTCGAGGGCATAGGGTCGATTACCTCTCAGGTCATCGCGGCGCTGCTCATGGGCTGAACACCAGCACTAAAAACACGAAGAACACCGCGAGATGCACCGCGCCCTCCAGCATTGTCGTGCGCGTGCCGGTGAAGGTCAGCGTCGAGAGCAGCAGCGTCATCGCCAGGATGACCATATTGCTTCCCGACAAGCCGAGCACGACTTCCTGCCCCGTCAACAGGCCGATCGCGAGTACGGCCGGCACGGTCAGGCCGAGCGTCGAGGCCGCCGCGCCGAGGCACAGATTGATCGCGCGCTGGAGCTGGTTGGCGCTGATCGCCCGCAGCGCCGCGATGCATTCCGGCGTGAACACCACCATGGCGATCAGGATACCGCCAAGCGCGACGGGAGCCCCGAGTTTGATGATGCCGAAATCCAGCACCGCCGCGAGGCTCTTCGCCAGGATGACGATCGGCAGGATGTTGGCGAGCAGCAGGACGACATGCTTCGCGGTCGTGCCGCCTGGATCGTCATGGCCGTGGTCGTCCTCGCTGGGCTCGTCATCGCCGGGCATGGCGGTACGAGGCAGCGGCCCCTGCTCGCGCGTCGGCTCCTGGAAAAAGGAGCGGTGGCGCCCGGTCTGGAGCACGAGGAAGGCGCCGTAGAGCGCGATGGTGAACAGCGAGAAAGAGACCGATTGCAGCGTCGTCAGCGTGCCGTTGCTGGTCGATGTCGTGAAATTCGGCAGCATAAGCGGGATCACGGTCAGGGGAATGATCACCGCGAGATAAGAAGACGCGCCTTTCAGATTGTAGCTCTGCGCGAAATGGCGTCGGCCGCCCACCAGCAGGCCGATGCCGACCACACCGTTGAGCACGATCATCAGCACCGCGAACATGGTGTCGCGCCCCAGCGTCGGCGCGCCCTTGGCCCCAAGCATCACAGCCGAGATCAGCGCCACCTCGATGATCACGATCGAGAGCGTCAGGATCAGCGTCCCGAAAGGCTCGCCGAGCCGGCCGGCCAGGATCTCCGCCTCGTGAACCACACCGAACGCCGCCCAGATGATGATCCCCAGCAGCCACAGGAAGATCGCTGCAGACGCCAGCGGCGCGCCGAGCTGGCCGAGCAGGCTGCCTCCGAAGAGCAGGAAAGCGGCAACGGTCGCCCAGGCGCAGGCGAGGCGGAGGATCATGGTGTTCAAGGGGCCGTCCCGAAATGATTGGCTTGAAAAGGGCGTGCGGAAACAGGCCGCCAGGGCAACCTGCCTCAGCTTACCGCACTAGGATGGCATCTTGCTCGCCTGTTTGCCGCACCGAGAACGATGCAAGATCGAGGCGAGGCGTTCGCCTCAATCGAATGTGATCTTGGCCGCCAGCGGGCTAGTAGCCTCCTCCGCCAGCGCCGCGGGTTTGTCGGCGACGAGATACTGCGCCCGCGCCAGCGCGGCGAAACGTCCGCCCTTGGCGACGAGCTCCTCGAAGGAGCCCATCTCGATGACCTGGCCCTGCTCGAAGACCAGGATGCGGTCGGCATTGCGGATGGTGGCGAGGCGGTGGGCGATGACGAAGGTGGTGCGCCCCTTCATCACCTCTTCCAGCGCCTTCTGCAGCTTGACCTCGGTCGCGGCGTCGAGCGCCGATGTCGCCTCGTCGAGAATCAGGATCGGCGGGTTCTTGAGCAAGGCGCGCGCGATCGACAGACGCTGGCGCTCGCCGCCCGAGAGGGTCCGCCCGCGTTCGCCGACGAGGGTGTCGAGCCCGTCGGGCTGGCGCGCCATTACCTCGGTGGCCTGCGCGCGGTCGAGCGCCTCCATCATCTCGGCGTCGGTGGCATCGGGCTTGCCGACGGTGAGGTTCTCGCGGATCGAGCGTGCGAACAGCATCGGCTCCTGGAAGACGACGCCGATATTGCGGCGCAGCGACAGAAGCGAGATGTCGCGGATGTCGAGGCCATCGACGGTGATGCGGCCCGATTGCGGGTCGAAGGCCCGGTGCAGCAGGCCAAGCGTGGTCGATTTGCCCGAACCGGTCGAGCCGACGATGGCGATGGTCTCGCCCGGCTTCACCGCAAATGAGACGTCCTGCACGGCCGTGCGCTTGCCGTCATAGGAGAAGGAGACGTCCTCGAAGGCGACCGCCCCCGACAAGCGCCCGGCATCCTTGGCGCTGGGCAGGTCGCGCACGGCGGGCAGCGTGTCCAGCACCTCGAAGAATTCGCGCATCTTGGGCGCCTGCATGAAGATGAAGTTCACGAAGGCGACGATCTGCTCGAGTCGGCCGACCAGCATGGTGGCGAAGCCCATGAAGGTGACGATCTCGCCGACGGTCGTGAGGCCCTGCATCAGGAGCCAGGCGCCGACGACGAAGATCGCGAGCACGGTCAGCGTCGCCGAGGCGCGCGTCGCCACTGTCGCGATCGCCCACCAGGACAGGACCGGGAGCTGGGCTTCCAGCAGGCTCGCAATGGTCGAGCGCAGGCCGCGCACCTCGGCTTCGATGCGCGTGAAGCTCTGGATCACCGGCACATTGCCGAGCGCGTCCGAGGCGCGTTCGGCGAGGTTTGAGTGATAGGCCTCGACATTGCTCTGCAACTTGTCGGTCTTGCGCAGCACATAGGCGGTCAGCGCGCCGAAGAGCACGACAAGCGATATCAGCAGCAGGCCAAGCTGCCAGTTCTTCCACAGCGTGAAGGGCAGCAGGATGAAGAGCGCGACGAGGCTGGCGCAATGCTCGCGGAAGAAGGACAGCCACAGCGCCCACATGCCGCTGGTGCCGTCGAGCATCACCTTGAGCACGCGGCCGGAATGGGTCTGGGTGTGGTAGGCGAGCGGCAGTGTCAGCGCGTGCTCGAAATAGTTCGCCATCACGGCGAGCCGGCGGCGATGGGCGAGCCGGTCGGAATGCAGGGAGACGAAGACACTGGCGGCGATGGTGAACAGGCCGAAGCCGACCCAGGCCAGGATCAAAGCGTTGAGGTCGCCCCAGGCGAGACGCTGGCCGGCGCCCTGCACGGCCGACAGCTTGTCGATCAGCGCGCCAAACAGCATCGGCTCGGCAAAAGCCGCTGCCGCGAGCAGGATATTGGCGAGCGCCAAGATCAGGCCGAGCCGCTTTTCGGGACCAAGCTCACCAAGCACGCGAGTATAGATTGCAAACAGGGACATGCTGAGAGCTTTAGCTGACGTGGAGATGTGAGCAAGGCCTCAACCTTAACGCTTCGTTCAATGGCCGCCTTCTAAGGTTTTTTGTGCTGCAGAAGCGGGGCAGCTTCGCGCGGCGCGCATCGGCCGGATCGAGGTGGTTTCCATGGATATCGCAACTGGCGTCGGCATCCTCGCCGGTATCGCGACGATCTGCTCTCTGATCATCATCGATGGCGGCAATTTCGCTGCCTATTACGACAAACACGCCATGATCATCATTTTCGGGGGCGCCACTGCCGCCACTATGGTGCGGTTTCCGTTCTCGGTGATCGCGCATGGCCTGCCCATGGGCCTGCGCTTCGCCTTCACCCTGCGCTCGGTCAATCCGCGCGAGCTGATCGAGGAGATCACCCGCGTCGCCGAGATCGCCCGCAAGAGCGGGCCGGTGGCCCTGGAAAGCGTCGAGGTTTCCGACACGTTCCTGGCGCAGGGGCTGCGCTATATCGCCGACGGCTACGACAAGGATTTCATCCGCGACACGATGGAGCGCGACCGCGACAACTTCCTACAGCGGCTCGATGAAGGCTCGAAGGTCTATCGCGCCATCGGCGACTGCGCCCCGGCCTGGGGCATGGTCGGCACCATCATCGGCATGGTCTCGATGTTCGCCAATATGAGCGACCCGTCCAAGCTCGGACCGGCTATGGCGACAGCCTTGCTCGCCACGCTCTACGGCGCGCTGGTCGCCAACATGATCACCCTGCCGATCGCCGACAAGCTGCATATCAAGCTCGAGGAGGAGGAGATCTCGCGCACGCTGATCATTGACGGCGTGCTGCAGATGCGCGACGCCAAGAGCGCGACGCTGGTGCGCGAGATGCTGCTCGCCTATCTGCCCGACCATCACCGCGCTGAGATGGCGGCGGCATGACGACAGCATTACGCGAAAAAGTGAGCACCGGGCTTTCGCATGGGCAATGCTCTAAACTATTAGAATCGATCACGGTTTTCCGCGTTCGGACGGTTCCGCCCGAATGCGGCGTGATCTAGGGCCCGAACGATGGCGAAGAAGAAGCGCGGAGCGCATGGCGGTCACGGCTGGTTCGTGACCTTCGCCGATCTGATGGCGCTGCTGATGGCGTTCTTCGTCATGGTCGCGGCCTATTCGAGCCAGGACAAGAACAAGATGCAGATCGTCGCAGGCTCGATGCGCGAGGCCTTCGGCACACAAAAGGACATGCGGCTGGCCGGCATCGTCGAGGTCGACGGCATCCCGACCAAGACCCATATCAAGAACGCCTATATCCGGCCGCTGGAGGACGCCTCCGACACGACCGCGCCCAACCACAACAACCAGAAGGAAGACGGGCTGATCGCGGCGACGCATGATCGCGGTTTCGCGCTCGCCGCGGCCTCGCTGCGACAGGCCTTGCGCGAGATGCCGGAGATTGCGGAAGTCTCGCGCAACATCCTGGTCGAGGTCTCGGAAGCGGGCATCGACATCCAGCTTGTCGATCAGGATGGCCGCGCCATGTTCGCGGAAGGCTCGAGCCAGCCCAATGAACGCATGCGCAAGGTGCTCGCGGCGGTGGCGCCTTCGCTGAGGCGCCTGCCCAACAAGATCACGCTGACCGGGCACACCGCGACGCCGCGCCCGGGTCAGTTGCCGGAGGGCGATCCCTGGACCTTGTCGGTGGGCCGCGCGGCGGCGGTGCGCGAAATCCTGGCCAATGCCGGCGTGCCCAATGAGCGCTTCGCCTCGGTCACCGGCAAGGGCGATACCGATCCCTTGATCAAGGACAATCCTTACCTCGCCTTCAACCGTCGCGTCGGCATCGTGCTGAAGGCCGATGCGCCGCCCTTGCCGTTCGGAGCGAAGCCTTAGAGGGTCGCATACGGACAGCGCATGGGCCATGATGCGGCGATGAAGCTCGGCTGGCGGCTCGGTTGGATCGGTGGCCTGCTCCTCGCCGCGCTTGCGCCCGCTCGGGCCGGCGAGCCGCTGCCGGACGGCTTCATCCGCCTGCGCGAGATCGCTCCCGGGATACGCCAGGACATCCGCTACGCTTCCGCCTTCAATTTCACCGGCGCAGCTGTCGCCGGCTATGGCCGTGCCGATTGCGTGCTGACCCGGGCGGCAGGGCAGACCCTGATCCGCGTGGAGGCGCGGCTGGGGAGGTCCAGCTATGCGCTGAAACTGTTCGATTGCTACCGGCCGGCGCGGGCGGTCCGGGCCTTTCTGGCCTGGGCGCAGGATGGGACGGCGAGCGATCTCGGACGGGTCTTCCATCCCGATGTTTCCAAGGACATGCTGGTCGCGCGCGGCTTCATCGCCTCGGCGTCGAGCCATTCGCGCGGATCGACCGTCGATGTCGGCCTCGTCCGCCGCGATGAGCCTGCCTTGCCGACGCCCGCAGGTGGTGGGCGTTGCGATGGCCCTCTCCAGCAGCGCCCGCAGGAGACCAGCCTCGATCTTGGAACGAGCTTCGACTGCTTCTCAGTGAAAAGCGCGGGCCGCGATCCGTCCGTCGGTCCGGACGCGCTCAGGCACAGGACGATCCTGCGCGACGCGATGAAGGCTGAGGGATTTCGCGGCTATGGCCGCGAATGGTGGCATTTCACCCTGGCGAACGAGCCCTTTCCAAAGACGATCTTCGATTTCGCGATCGAATGACTGGAGCCGGATGCGAAAACCGGCTCCGGCTCTCCCCGCGCAGTCTCTCGCTCTCGGTCAGGGCGCGAGGATCAGCGCCCAGTAGACCTGGTATTTCGAGCCCGGCGCATAAGCGGTTGCGATACCCATGCGGGTTGCGCCCGGCGTTTTCATGACGCGGTCGTGCTGGGGCGAATCGCGCCAGCCGGAGAAGGCTTCCGCCAGCCGGCGATAGCCGGCCGAGAGATTGGCTTCCGCCCCCTGCTGTCCGGCACGGGCGAGGCGCGCCTTCACGGCTTCCGCCTGGGCCGGCTTGTCGGCGGCCGCCATCGCGCTCGCCTCTTCCTGGGCCGCGGCGTTGAGGGCCGGGTCGAGCGTCAGCGCGTTCAGCCCGGCATTCATCCGATAGGCCGAGATCATGGCGCGCGCCTCGCCGGCGTCGACGCGGGCCGAGGCCGAGCCAAGATCGCGGTAGAAGGCCGGCTGACTGGCGCGGGGCGCTTCCGTACAGCCGGCGAGGTTCAGGACCGCGAGCGCGCCGGCCAGCAAGGCAGGACAGGTCACGGCGAGAGCTTTCCGCTCGCCGCGTGGGAAACAAAACATCGCATCATTCCTTGCTGTCGTCTTTCGCGAAGTCCCTGGCCGGTTCGGGCGAGGGCTGCGGCTCCGGAGGGGCCTCCTCCGTGGATTCGTCTTCGATCTTGTGGTGCCGCGCGCGACGGGCCGGCGCGGCGGACCTGGCCGGCTTGCGCGCCTCGATCTCGCGCCCCACCGCCTTGGCGATGCCGGCAAGCGATTGCTCGATGCCTTCCAGTCCCTTGACCGCGAGTTCGGGGACAGGCGGAGCAACCTCCATCTCGGCCAGGCGCTTGTGGATGACATAGTTGAGGTCGCTGGTCACGCGGCCGACGATATCGACCTCGGCGACGACGCAGATCAGGTCGAAATCCATCGTCGTGGTGCCGAGCTTCTTGAACAGCACGTTCGGCGGCGGTTTCTGCAGCACGTCGCCATGCGCCGTTGCGGCCTCCGCCAGCATGGTGCGGACCTCGGCGGGGTCATAGGTGCGCGGCACCACGATCGAGATCAGCACGCGCCCGGTCCGGTCGTTGCGGACCCGGTTGCGGACGACGCCCGAGATCAGGTTCGAATTGGGTACGATCACCGATGAGCGGTCGAAGGTCGCGATCTCGGTCGAGCGCACATTGATCTTCTTGACGATGCCTTCCGCGTCGCCGACCACCACCTGATCGCCGACACGGATCGGGCGTTCCCACAGCAGGATCAGGCCGGAGACGAAGTTCGAAACCACCGATTGCAGGCCGAAACCGATACCGACCGAGAGCGCACTGGCGACCAGGGTCAATCGTTCGAGACTGAGGCCCAGCGACGAGAAGGCGAGCGCGACCGCCGCCGCGTAGCCGAGATAGCCGGCGGCGGTGGTGATCGAATTGCGTAGTCCGGTGTCGAGCTTCGTCGTCGGCAGGAATTTGCCGTCGAGCCAGCCCTGCATCGAGCGCGTCGCCATCAGGCCGAGCGCAAACAGGAAGGCGGCGATGATGATCGAGGACAGCGAGACGGTGACGCCGCCGACCTGGAAGCCGAAGAAGGCGGCGCGCAGCGAGGAGAAGAAGTCGGCCGACTCCAGCCCCCAGGGCGCCAGCGCCAGCATGATCGTGACGATGATCGCGATCAGCTTGAGAAGACCGGTGCCGACCACCGCGATCTTCTGCAGCGTGGCCTCGCGGATACCGATACCGGCTTTCAGCGTCAGGGCGAAGCGGCCCTTGCCGGTCAGTGCCCGGGCGACACCGAGTTCGAGGAACTGATAGATCAGCATGAACAGGCAGGCGAGGACGCCGATCCAGAGCACCTGCTCGGTGAGGAAGGTCGCGAAGACGACATAGCCGCTGAGCGCCGCCAGCACGATGACAAGGCCGACGACCCAGCCCAGGATCCGCACCGGGCCGAGACTGGCGCCGTCGACGGGCACATAGGGGCCCAGGCAAGCCTCTTCCTCGACCTCGTCGTCATCGCGCAATCGATACAGGCCCGCGATCAGGGTCAGCGCGAAGATGATGGAAAAGGTGCCTTTGATCAGGATCGAGACCGCGAGCCCGGCCGCGATCGCCTGCAGCCAGGCTTCCATCACCTTGCCGATCGCCATCACCAGCGCGAGCGAGCTTGCGATCCAGACGACGGTGCGCGCAGTCGAATCCATCACGCTGACGAGGCGGCGCTGCGGCGTGCCGGGTGCGAAGAGAGCGTCGGCCAAGGCCTGGATGAAGGCGAAGCTGGCGAGCCCGATCACCACGGCCCAGACCACGGGCTGGATACGCGGCGGCAGCAATCCCGTGGTGTTGAGCGCGGAATAGATCAGCCAGCTCGCAAGGGCGGGAGGGGCCGCGCCGGCGACGAGATGGGTGAGCGCGACATAAAGGCAGTGCAGGCTGCCGGGGTCTTCCCTCGCGCCGACATGCGCCTTGAAGCGCGGCAGGTAACGGGCGCGGGCGACGTAGAGCAGGATCGCGCCGATGAAGGAGACCGCGACGAACAGACCGCGCGCGCCTGACAAGGCATCGCCGAAGACCGACAGCCAGCCGCCGAAGATATAGCCGGAGGCGCGCAGATCCTCCGGCAAGGTCGTCAGCGCATTGCTCCAGAGTTCCGGGCTGAGGATCGACGGGCCTGGCGCGAAGAGCGCCTTGGCGAAGAGATCGCGGCGCTTGTCGCTGATGCCGGTCTGGAGCTGCTCGGCCTGGAGCTGCGCCGCACGGGCTATCTTCATCGTCTCGTCGGCATCGGCGAAGGCCTTGGTGCGGACCTCGCGCTCGCGCGTGACCTCGGCGCTTTCGGGCGGCGCATTGGCGTCGGGCTTGGCGCCGAGCTGGTCGAGCCGCAACTTGGCCTGGTCGACGCGGGGACCCTGCTCCTCGACGATCCGGCGCAATTGCTCCAGGAGCGGTTGCAAGCGCAGCCTCTGGCGCTGCAAGTCGGAGTCGCTCGGGCTCGGGGCCGCCAGCGTCGTCTCGATCTGGTTCAGCTCGAGACGCGCGGCATCGAGCTTTGCCCGGCCGGAATTGGGGTCTGGCGTTTGGGCAAGAGCCTGAAGCGAGCCGAGGAGGAGGGCAAATAGCGCAGCCGCCAGCAAGGCCAGGAGGGCGTGCCCTGCGGGCGCGGCGCGACCATGGTTACGGGTGGGAAAGGGGGCTTGCCCCGCCTGCGCAGGCATTCCGGTCGCGCCTCGTTGAGACTGATTCGCTTGGAGGCCAACCCTCGCCTTGCGAGCGTCTTCAAGGCAAGGCAGCGAGGAAAAATGCGTGGTGGCCGGCAATGGGAGAACCTTGTTGCGCAGATGGGGCTGTTGGCGAAGAAAACATCACATTGCCGTGATGCCTGCGACCGGCGAGCCGAAGGCTGCGGCCGTCATTGACGACAAACAGGACATGAAGATGGCGTCGAAGCGGGAAATCCGGCGCATTCCGGCATTTGGTTGAGCCAAAACGCGTTTCGCCGAGGCTTTTACAGCGCCGCCATCGCCGCGAAGACTGGTTCTAGCGGGCGACGCGCTTCTAAGCTTCACTCTCCTCCAATCAAAAATTCGTCGCATGTCCGGCGGACGCATATGAGGTCCGTTGGACGAACACATGCTCCACGACGAGGCGCGCACGCGCTCTCGCCGCCCTTCTCATAGCGAAACCGGGAGGTTTGCAGTGGCGAAGCTTAATGTGAACGGCAAGACGCTCGATGTTCAGGCCGCGGATGATACGCCGCTGCTCTGGGTGATCCGCGAGCAGATTGGATTGACGGGAACGAAATATGGCTGCGGCGTCGCCCAATGCGGCGCCTGCACGGTGCTGATCGACGGGGTCGCGACACGGACCTGCGTCTTGCCCGTGAATGCGGTGACGCCGGAACAGAAGATCGTCACCATCGAGGGCCTGTCGCCCGACGGTTCGCATCCGGTGCAATTGGCCTGGATTGCTCATGACGTGCCGCAATGCGGCTTCTGCCAGAGCGGCATGATCTTGACCGCCGCCGCCTTGCTCCAGGCGAATCCGAAGCCGAGCGAGGCCGACATCGCCAATGAAATGACCAATATCTGCCGCTGCGGCACCTATACCCGAGTCAAGGCGGCGATCCTTGATGTCGCCGCCAGCGGCGCGCTCGGTCGCGGCTGATCCCTCGAGACCGCCGGCCGATTTGCTCCCTTCCAAAGAGTGTCCGCAGCACAGGGTCGAGCCTGACGGCTCCGGTAGCCATCGCCGCCCTCGCGCCAAAACCGAGATCTGGAGGACCACATGACATCCGCCTCGATCGCATCCTCGACGACTTTGTCCCGCCGCAGCCTGCTCGCGGGCTCGGCTGCCGCCGCCGGAGCCTTCAGTTTCGGCTTTGCCATCCCGCTGACGGGGGAGGCGCTGGCGCAAGGCGTCACGCCTGAAATCAATGCCTGGGTCGTCGTCCATCCCGACGACAAAGTGGTGATCCGGATCGCCCGCTCCGAAATGGGGCAGGGCACCTTGACCGGTCTCGCCCAGCTCGTCGCCGAGGAGCTGAACTGCGATTGGTCCAAGGTGACGACCGAATATCCCACGCCGGGACAAAGCCTGGCGCGCAATCGGGTCTGGGGCAATTTCTCGACCGGCGGCAGCCGCGGCATTCGCGAATCGCACGACTATGTCCGCAAGGGCGGTGTAGCGGCGCGGATGATGCTGATCCAGGCTGCAGCCAATGAATGGAAGGTGCCGGCCGCCGAATGCACGGCGCAGAAGAGCGTGATCACGCACAAGGCTTCGGGCCGCTCGCTGCGCTACGGCCAGGTCGCAGCCGAGGCCGCCAAGCTCGAGGCGCCCAAGGACGTCGCGCTCAAGGATCCGAAGGATTGGACGATCGCGGGCAAGCCCCTGCCGCGGCTCGACACCGCCGACAAGACCAACGGCAAGAAGATCTACGGCATGGACCTCAAGATGCCGGGGATGCTCAACGCCGCGATCAAGGATTGCCCGGTCTTCGGCGGCAAGGTGAAGAGTTTCGATGCCGCCGTGGTCAGGGCGATGCCGGGTGTCAGGCATGTCCTGCCGGTCGGCGAGAGCGGCGTCGCCGTGGTCGCCGAGACCTGGTGGCAGGCCAAGACCGCGCTCGATGCGCTGCCGATCGAATGGGATGAGGGCGAGAACGCCAAGGTCTCCAGCGCGAGCATCGCGGCCTGGCTCAAGGAAGGGCTGGACGCGCCCCAGGCGGCGATCGGCAATCAGGTTGGCGATGCGAAGGCCGCGATCGCCAATGCGGCCCGTACGGTCGAAGCCGTCTACAGCTATCCCTTCCAGAACCACGCCACGATGGAGACGATGAACGCCACGGCGCTCTATACGCCGGAGCGTTGCGAGGTCTGGACGCCGACCCAGAATGGCGAGGCTGCGCTCGCGGCCACGGCCGAGGCCTCGGGCCTGCCGCCGTCCAAATGCGAAGCCTACAAGATCGATCTCGGCGGCGGCTTCGGCCGGCGCGGCGCGGTGCATGACTGGGTCAGGCAGGTCGTGCTGATCGCCAAGCAGGTACCGGGCACGCCGATCAAGCTGATCTGGTCGCGCGAGGAGGACATGACGCATGGCCGCTACCACCCGATCACGCAATGCAAGCTGACCGGCGCGCTCGACAAGGACGGCAACCTGACCGGGCTGCATATGCGCATCTCCGGCCAGTCGATCCTGGCGGGCATCGCCCCGCGGAGCATCCAGAATGGCCGCGATCCTGCCGTCTTCCAGGGGCTCAACCCGCCTGGACCCGAGGCTTCGATCGGCTACGGTATCCCCAACCTCCTGATCGACCACGCCATGCGCAATCCGCATGTGCCGCCGGGCTTCTGGCGCGGGGTGAACCTGAACCAGAATACGATCTATCTCGAATCCTTCATGGACGAGATGGCGCATGCGGCTGGCAAGGATCCGCTCGAATTCCGCCGGGCGCTGATGAAGAACCACCCGAAGCATCTCGCGGTGCTCAATGCGGTGGCCGAGAAGGCGGGCTGGGGCAAGCCGTTGCCCGAGGGCGTCTATCGCGGCATCTGCCAGACGATGGGCTTCGGCTCCTATGTCGCTGGTGTCGCCGAGGTCTCGGTCAGTCCCGAGGGCAAGCTGAAGATCCATCGCATCGTGGCGGCGACCGATCCCGGCCATGTCGTCAACCCGGCGCAGATCGAGCGGCAGGTCGAGGGATCCTTCGTCTATGGGCTCTCGGCGGCGCTCTATGGCGAATGCACGGTCAAGGACGGGCGCATGGTCGAGGAGAATTTCGACGCCTACAACGTCCTGCGCCTGGACGAGATGCCGGCGGTCGAGACGGTGATCATGCCGTCCGGCGGCTTCTGGGGCGGTGTCGGCGAGCCGACGATCGCGGTCGCGGCTCCTGCCGTTCTGAACGCGATCTTCGCCGCGACCGGCAAGCGCATCCGCGACCTGCCATTGAAGAACGCCGATTTGCGCAAGGCGTAAGCTCGCGCCAGTCGAGGGAAAACGACCGAAAGAAGAAGAGACCCCGCGTCGCGCTCGCATAGCGCGACGCGGGGTCCGATTCAGGCGTTGCCCTTCGGCTTGGCCCGATTGCGGTAGCTCGCATTGCCGAGCCCGGTGCCGATCGTCAGCACGGCCCAGTGCTCGACATCCTGCATCCCCGGCATTTCGCTCAGGCCCTGGATGACGGCGTCGTTGTGCATCACGATCTGCGTTTCGTGCTCGCCGATCTCGGGCACCATCTCGCGGATGCTGTCGACGAGATTGAAGCGGCTGCTCTCCCAATTGCCGGGCAGGTTCTGCGCGCCGCGGTCGATCGAGCCATCGGGTTCGATCAGGCCGGGGCAGCCGAGGCCGATGAAGGGCGCGACTCGCAATCCAGCCTTCCGGGCCTGGCGGATCTGGCTGTTCAGCATCTTGCCGAGACGCTTGATCGCGGCGTCGCGGCTGGGTTCCTCGTCGATATGGCGCCAGAGCTCCGACTCCCAGACACGGGCCTTGCTCAGATCTGGCGCCTTGTCCTGGCGCAGCTCGACGATGCCGGCGCGGATGTTCGAGCCGCCGATGTCGACCGCGGCGAGGCTGTCATAGGCCTCGAAGATCCATTTCGGCGCGAGATGGGCGCTGCCGACGAGCCCGGCCTCGTCGGGATGATGGCGGATCGGCCTGAGGTCGATCTCGCGCCCCTCCGTGCGCAGGAGGATGCCGGCACGACCGATGGCGAGCTCGCCGATCCGGCTTTCGCGAAAGCCGCCGCCGACGGCGATGCGTTCGACGGGCGCCCAGGATTTGAGCTTGATGAAGCGGCGGATGACGAAGGCGAGCGACTGGGCGAAGCTCTCGATCGCGCTCAGCACGAGTGCGGCCTCATGCGGTTCGCCCTTGAGCAGCAGCTCATCCAGCTCCTTCTTGCTGAGCGCGGCCGTGTCGCCGGCGAGCGGATCGTCGCCGGTCTTGCGCAGATGCCGGCGCAGCGCGTCGAGGTGGTCGACGAAGGCGCTGCGGCTGGCCTTGTCGCCGACGAAGCCGTCCTGGTCGCGGATTTCGAGGTTGTAGCTGGTCAGATGGACGGAGGGCAGTTCCGCCAAGCCATGGGTTCCGTGATTGCGCGTCGTGTCGGCCGTGGCGGCGCCCATGCGAAGGTTCCTTGTCCTGCGGTTCAGTCTGGCAACCCAGGACGGCGCGCAGGGTTCCCCGGGGGAGGCACGATCGGAGCCGTCCTTGCATGTCCCGCATGAGCGCAGGGCGCTTGACCGGCCGCGCCGATATCCGCTCCATGGCGACAGGGTGGCCGAGAGACGATGCGGGAACGATCCTCGCAGCGCGGATCATCCTGCTCCAGGGGGGCGACGACGATGGAATTCCTGATCCGCGCGATCGTGATCGGCGCTGGCGCCACCTTGCTGCTCGATATCTGGGCGCAAGTGCTGCAACGCGTGGCCGGCTGGCCCGCGCCGAACTGGGCGATGCCGGGACGCTGGTTCGCGCATCTGCTGCGGGGACAATTCGCGCATGAGGACATCGGGCGGGCGCAGCCTGTCGCAAACGAACTCGCGATCGGCTGGGCGTTCCATTACGCCGTCGGCATCCTCTTCGCCGCCGTTCTCCTGGCGCTTTGGGGGCTCGGCTGGTCGCGCAGCCCGACTTTCGGTCCCGCGCTGATCGTTGGCCTCGTCACGGTCGGCTGCGGCTGGTTCATCCTGCAGCCGGGCATGGGGGCGGGCATTGCCGCCTCGAAGAAGCCCAATGCCTGGACGATCCGGGCGCTGAATATCGTCGGTCACATCGTCTTCGCGATCGGGCTTTACGGCACGGCGCTGCTGACCCGCTGAGCGACGGCCTCCTGGCAGGTCAATTCAACGGGCAGGTCAATCCAGGATGCGCGTTTCGTAGCTGTAGAGCCGGCGGAAGCCGAGGCGGTCGTAGAGGCCGATCGCGATCTCGTTGGTCTGGTCCACCTGGAGATAGGCGCTGCTGCAGTCCATGAGGCGAGCCCAGGACATCAGCCCGGAGACGATGCGCCGGCCCAGCCCGTGGCCGCGATGGTTGGCGTCGACCACGATCGTGCCGATCTCGGCCATGCCGCGCTCGGCGACGCTCATGCCGTAGGCGACGGGCTCGCCGGCGATCAGCAGGGTGGCGAAGGCGGCCGGCATCCTGATCTTCTCGACGATGGCGGCGAGATTCCCGGCATGGGTCTTCACGCCACTCTGGCGCGCGGCGACGCCGGCGATCCAGTCCGCGCCCGGGCGCGCCTCGATCTGGAGCTCGGGGTCGATCTCGGGCGCGACGCCGTCGAGGGCCGCGATCATGCCGAAGGACGCATCCTTGAGGCGATAGCCGCGCGCGATCACCTCGGCGCGCGTCGCCTCGCCGGTCAAGGGCGTCAGGCGCACCGAAGGCGGCAATCCGTCGGCCCGATAGAGCTCCTCGATCATCGCCAGCGTCGCCTCGTCAAGCTCGGCGCCGGGCTTCAGCGGCGTGGCGGCGTTGGCTCGGCCGGAATAGCCATTGGCGAAGCGCACCACCCAGTCGTCGATCAGCAGGGTCGCGGGCGCGGGCCAGGCATTGACGATGCGCCGCTCGCATTCGAGCGCCAGCGCGAGGTCGTCGGCAGTGTCGGATATCATCAGGCTCCCCAGGGCTTGCGCGGCGTCGGGCGCCAGCCCGGCGGCGCCATCTCGAATCCGGAAAAGGCGAAGCCGGGCGCGACCGTGCAGCCGACCAGCGTCCAGGCGCCCAGCGAGGTGGCGCTCTGCCAGCTGCCCGCCGGGACCACGAATTGCGGTCGCTGCCCGGCTCTCAGATCGGGGCCGAGATGATGCGCCGAGGCGTCATGGCCATTGGGCGAGATGCTGATCACCAGCGGCGCGCCGGCATAATGATGCCAGATCTCGGCGGCATCGACCCGGTGCCATTCCGAGGTCTCGCCGGTGTCGAGCAGGTAGTAGATCGCGGTGGAGAAGCCGCGCCCGTCGGGGCCGGCCTCGTCGCGGAAGGTTTCTCGGTAATGGCCGCCTTCCGGATGGGGCTTGAGCTCGAGCAGGCGGATGACCTCGGCCGCGCTCAGGCCGTCGAGTGAGGAACTGCCTTCGAGCGAGGAATAGTCGGGCGAAGAATTCATGCCGGCTGTCCTCAGAATGCGTTCTTGGCTTCGCGCAACGCTGCGAAAACCTCGCCGGGAGCGGCGCCGGCCTTGCCGACTGCCGCTGCAAGCGCAGCTTCTCCTGCGCGGAAGAAGGGGTTGGTCGCCTTCTCCTCGCCGATCGTGGTCACCGCCCAGAAACGGCCTTCCGCCTTGGCGGCTTCGGCCTGGGCATAGCGGGCCTTGAGCGCGGCATTGTCGGGGTCCATCGCGACGGCGAAACGGGCATTGGACAAGGTGTAGTCATGGCCGGTGATCAGGCGGACATCGTCGGGCAGCGTCATGATGCGGCAGAGCGAGGTCCACATCGCCGCCATCTGGCCGGGCTGGACTCGCCCGCAGCCCATGACGAAGACGACATCGCCGACGAGCGCCAGCTTGGCGCCGGCGCTGGCGAAGGTCAGGTGGCCGCCGGAATGGCCCGGCGTGTGCCAGATCTCGAAGACGGCATTGCCGAGCTCGACGCGGTCGCCCTCGCCGAGGACGCGGTCGAGCGGAGCGGAATCGGCGGCGTCGGCCGGACCGCAGACGAAAGCTCCGGTCGCATCCTTCAATTCGGCCACGCCTTGCGTGTGGTCGTGATGGGCGTGGGTGACGAAGATGTCGCTGATCGTCCAGCCCTTGGCCTTGGCGGCGGCGAGGATGGGAGCGGCATCGGGCACATCGACAGCCGCGCAGGCTTTCGACGCCGGGTCGAAGATCAAGGCGCCGGCATTGTCGCTGAGGGTGCGGAAGACATGGAGATCGAGGGGCATGCGAAGCTCCGGCACAGGCGGGCAGGACAGGGTGCCGCCCTGAATGCGCCATGGCCCGGCTTCTATCAAGTCGAGTGGCTTGCAAGCCGCAGGTGCTGACAAGCCTTTCGACTCGAGGCGCCAGATTCAGGCCTCCCCACAGCATGCGAGGGAAGGGGCGTTCAGCCGAGCCTTCGCTTGGCAGCCTTCGCCTGCAGCCCTTGCTTTGGCTGCGCTGCCGTTCCATCTCAGGCTCATGCCACTCGACGTCGTCGATCTTCGCGCCTTCTATGCCAGCCCGCTCGGCCATGTCGCGCGGCGGTTCATCGGCAGGGCGATGCTGCGCTTCTGGCCCGACTGTTCGCGCCAGCGCGTGCTCGGGCTTGGTTTCTCCACGCCTTACCTGTCTGTGCTCGGCCTTGGCGCGGAACGGGTGCTTGCCTTCATGCCGGCGGCGCAAGGCGTGGTGAACTGGCCCTCCGAGGGCTTGTCGGCCTCCGCGCTGGTCGAGCCGACCTTGCTGCCCTTGCCCACGGCCTCGATCGACAGGGTGGTGCTGGTGCATGCGCTGGAGGAGACCGAGAGCCCCGACGATCTGCTGGAAGAGGTTGGACGCGTGCTCTCGCCGGGGGGACGGATGATCGTCGTCGCGCCTAATCGCCGCGGACTCTGGGCGCGGATGGACGGCACGCCCTTCGGCCATGGCCGCCCGTTCAGCCGCTCGCAGCTCCAGGCGCTGATGCGTGCCGCCGAATTCTCGCCCGAGAACTGGGCCGAGGCGCTCTACGTTCCACCGCTGAAACGGCATCTGCTGATGCGTTCGGCGCCCGCCTGGGAACGGGTCGGCGCAGGGTTGTCCCTGCCTTTCGCCGGCGTCCACGTCATCGATGCGACCAAGCAGTTCTATCGCCGCGCGCCCTTGCGCGCGACGCGGCGCAGCTTTGCCTTCCGGCCGATTCTGCTGCCGCGACCGACCCCGACGCAGCGCGTGGCAAACCCGCCGGGAGACGGTACGGCGGGTTGACAACGGCCGCGACGCGCGGCCAAGGTCCGCCGCTTTTCGCGAACCCGGTTCCGCCCCTGCGCCACGCGCGGACCTGCCGGCGCGGAACCTGAACTGGATCACGATGCGAAGCTATTTGGATTTCGAGAAACCGGTCGCCGAACTTGAGGCGAAGGCGGATGAATTGCGCGCCCTCGAGGCGAAGGGTGAAGGCTATGCGCTCTCCGAGGAGATCGGCAAGCTCGACGCCAAGGCGAGCCAGGCGTTGAAGGAAATCTATGCCGCGCTGACGCCTTGGCAGAAGACGCTGGTCGCGCGCCATCCGCAGCGCCCGCACTTCAAGGATTACTGCGCGGCGTTGTTCACCGAGTTCACGCCGCTCGCGGGCGACCGGGCTTTCGGCGAGGATGAGGCGATCGTGGGCGGTTTCGGCCGCTTTCGCGGCGAAGCCGTCTGCATTGTCGGGCAGGAGAAGGGCGACTCGACCGAGACCCGCATCCGGCACAATTTCGGCATGCCCAAGCCCGAGGGCTATCGCAAGGCGGTGCGCCTGATGGAGATGGCCGGTCGTTTCGGACTGCCGGTCCTGAGCTTCATCGACACGGCCGGCGCCTATCCCGGCATCGAGGCGGAGGAGCGCGGCCAGGCCGAGGCGATCGCGCGCTCGACCGAAGCTTGCCTGGGATTGCGCACGCCGAGCGTGGCGCTGGTGATCGGCGAGGGCGGTTCGGGCGGCGCGATCGCGATCGCCGCGGCCAGCCGCGTGCTGATGCTGGAGCATGCGATCTATTCGGTGATCTCGCCGGAGGGCGCAGCCTCGATCCTCTGGCGCGATACGAAGCGTGCCCAGGACGCTGCGACCGGCATGAAGATCACCGCGCAGGACCTGCTGAAATTCGGCGTCATCGATCGCATCATCAGCGAGCCGGCGGGCGGCGCGCATCGCGATCCTCAGATGGCTATGGTGCGGGCGGGCGATGCCATCGCCTCGGCGCTGTCGGATTTCACAGGCGTCGGCGCCGAGGATATCGTCAGCCGCAGGGCGGAGAAATTCCTCGCCATCGGGCGGGCGATCTGACCTTGGGCGAAGCCTTTCTGCGGTGTGTCGACGGCCACCGCCGTTAGGAAGGCGTTGACCATATGGCTATGACGGAGCAGCCTGTGGTAAGGAACCCTCAAGGCTAACGCTTCTACAACTGAGCCGCCGGCACAATTTGGCCGTGTTGCATAGTCAGTGGTCGTGCTTCCGCCGGCCGTTCGATGGGATTGACGACGTGGCATTCAAGCACTTCGCGCTCGTGGCTTTCGTTGCATTGTCGCTGGGCGCCTGCGAGGAGGACCGCTATCGCGGCTCCGCCAGGCATAATATCCCGATTCCGTCGGCGACCTATGCGCTCATGTCCGAGAAGGGCATGAGCAAGGATCAGCCGATCCTGATCCGCTCCTACAAGAAGGAGTCGGAGCTCGAGATCTGGAAGCGCAAGGCCGACGGGCAATATGCGCTGCTCAAGACCTTCCCGATGTGCCGCTGGTCCGGCCAACTCGGCCCGAAGGTGCGCGAAGGCGACCGCATGGCGCCAGAGGGCTTCTACGCCATCACGCCGGCGCAGATGAACCCGAACTCGGCTTATTACGTCTCCTTCAACATGGGCTACCCCAACGCCTATGATCGCTCCTATGGGCGCACCGGCGCACATCTGATGGTGCATGGCGCCTGCTCCTCGGCCGGCTGCTATTCGATGACCGACGATCAGATCGGCGAGATCTACGCGCTTGTCCGCGAGGCGCAGAATGCCGGCCAGAAGGCGGTGCAGATGCAGGCGCTGCCCTTCCGCATGACGCCGGAGAATCTGGCCAAGCATAGGCTCGATTCCAACATCGCCTTCTGGAAGAACCTGAAGGAAGGCACCGACTATTTCGAGGTCACGAAGAGCGAGCCGCCGGTCTCCGTGGCGGGCGGCCGTTATGTCTTCAGCAACGGCGCCGATCCTTCCGTCGCCCAGGCCGTGCAGCAGAAGCGCCAGCAGGACGAGGTTCAAGTCGCTGCGCTCGTCGCCAAGGGTACGCCTGCGATCAAGCTGATCTATGACGATGGCGACTCGCATGCGTCGTTCAAGCGCACCCTCGTCGCCGGCGGTTCCGATTCGCTGAACCGCACGGCGACCTGGGCTTCGCGCGATGTCGGGGTCAGCCGGCCCGACGCCATCACCAGCGGTCCGCGCGTGGTGGTGCTCGACAATCTGGGCAAGCCGAAAGCCGAGTTTCGGGCGGCGTCGGCCGACAACGACGCCGTGCTCGCTGCGGTCGCTGCCGCGCCCGACCTGAATCAGGTTGAGACCGCCAGCATCGCCAAGCCGAGCCCGGCCAAGGTCGAGGCGCAGCCAAGGGCCGTGACTGGCAAGCCGGCATCGGCTGCCGCAACGCAGGTCGCCAAGGCCACTGCAGGCAGCGCTGCCGCGCCTGTGGCGATCGATGCACAGCCTGCCCCTGCCGCGCCGGCCGCCGTGCCCTTCTATCAGCGAGCGCTCAGCTTCGTTCCGCTGATCGGGGGCTCGCAGCAGCCGGAGCAGGCGCAGCAAACCACGCCGGTGGCTTCGGTCGTGCCGGATTCGCCGACCAATATCCGGGCTCCGCTGCCACCCCGGCGCGCCACAGGCCTGCGCACCTCGCGGCTGGATCAGCCGGACGCGGCCTATTCCAGTCAGCCCATGACACGCTGATGGGTTGCATCCGGGCGCTCGCGCCCGGTATGCGTGACGGAAATATCACAGCATTCTGCTTTGTCGGCGAAGCCCGTTTTGAATGCATCGAAACGTGACTCTGACCGGGATATTGCCCGCTTCATGAGCAAGCTGCCGAAAAGCTCGGCTTGCTGAATCAGGCGTTCCATTGGCTTCATAATGGCGAAAGCGCGGCACGTTGCGCTGGCATTTCGACATTTGACGGAGCTGATGATGGCTTTCGATTTCTTCCGGTCTTCTGTGGCGGGTGCAGCGTTCTCTCTGGCAATGCTGTCGGGTGCCGCGCATGCATCGGATCTTCCGAGCAAGAAGGGTGCTCCGGCTGCACCGGTGCCTCCGGCGATCACCTGGTTCGATATCGCCGTTACCATCAAGGCGACGACCGACTATAATTTCCGCGGCATCTCTCAGTCGGATCGCAAGCCTGCCATCCAGGGCGGCGCGGAACTGCAGATCTACGACAATCTGTTCTATGCTGGCGTCTGGGCCTCGAGCGTCGACCTCGTCACCAACCCGCCGGCAGAAATCGATTTCACCGCTGGTATCCGCCCGAAATTCGGCCCGGTCTCCTTCGATATCGGCGTGATCCAGTATTACTACCCGGATGAGAGCCGCTATATCGACAATCTCGGCACGATCTGGACACCGAAGAACACCGATTTCATGGAAGTCGCCGGCAAGGTCTCCTATAATTGGGAAGACAAGGTCACGATCGGCGCCAACGTCTTCTATTCCTGGAACTGGCTGGGTACCGGCGCGAGCGGCACCTATGCCTCCGGCACCGCCAAGTACAACCTGCCCTTCCTCGAAGGTCTCTCGGTCTCGGGTGAGTTCGGCCGCTACTGGCTCGGCACGACCAACACCAACATCGCCTTCCCCGTCGCGATCCGCCTGCCCGACTACAATTACTGGAATGTCGGTCTGTCCTACACCTGGAAGAACCTGACGGCGGATATCCGCTATCACGACACCAACCTGTCGAAGAGCAAGTGCTTCACGCTGACCTCCGATCCGAGCGGCATCACGCGCGGCAATGCCGGCGGGGCCTACTCCTCGAAGTGGTGCAACCCGACCGTGGTCGGCTCGCTCTCCTTCGACATCACGGCAAGCAGCCTCGGCGTCTTCGCGCCGAAGTGAGCGCAAGCACTACGATCTCAAGCGGCACGATCTGATGACAACAGGCCGCCCGGAAGGGCGGCCTTTCTCGTGCGAGCTTCGCTAGCGCTCGGCGTTGGCCTTCACCCCTCGAGCGCCTTGGCGACGCGGCGCATCATCTCGCCGACCGCATCGCATTCGGCATCGCTGAGCACCGTCATCATCGCCTCGATACGCGCGACATGGATCGCCATGGCCTTGCGCGTCATCGCCTCGCCCGTCGGCGTCAGCCAGAGCCTGCGGACGCGGCGGTCGGTGTCGTCGCCGCGCCGCTCGACCAGTTCGCGCCGCTCCAGCTCCGGCAGCAGCATGCTCATGGCGCTGCGGCCGACGAGGAGCTTTCCGGCAAGCGCCTGCTGTGTCAGGCCCGGCGTGTGGAAGATGTTCGCAAGCACGTCGTAATGCGCGACCTGAATGCCGAGCGGGGCGAGGGCCTCGCCGAAGACCTTCTTCCAGAGCTGGTGGACGCGCGCCACCGCGATCCAGTTTCGGAAGCGCGGCAGGTCCCAGGGCAGGGTCTGGGTCGCGACGAGGCCCGTCTCGTCAACCTCTTGCTTTTTGTTCATGGATGAACATAATAGTTCAGCGCTGAACTAACGCGAGTATGAGCCATGGCTGACATTGCACTCCGTCTGTTGCGGCCGTTGATCCGGGCCTCGAGCTTCCTTGCTCCCAAGACCAGTGGCCGCCTCGCCTTCAAGGCCTTTTGTACGCCGCCGCGACGCCCACAGGGAAACGCCAATCGCAAGGGGGCGGTCAAGCCCGCGAGCACGCGGCTGCAGGCGGGTGAGGCGGTCTCGATACCGTTCCCTTGTGGCTCGGTGGCGGCTTATGTCTTCGATCCGCCCGGCGCCGATCCGGTGGAGCAACGCCCGACCGTGATCCTGGTTCATGGCTGGACGGGTGCCGCCGTCTTCATGACCGCTTTCGTCGCGCCTCTGCTGGCAGCGGGCTTCCGCGTCGTGGCCTATGATCTGCCGGCCCATGGCGCCTCGACCGGCAGCGAGCTCAACATTCCGATCGGGGTTGCGAGCCTGGCGGCCGTCGCGCGCGCCTTCGCCCCGGTGCATGCCATCGTCACGCATTCCTTCGGCGGCGCGATCGCGCTGGCGGCGCTCGCCGGCACTGTTCCCGGCCAGCCGGTCGTCGAGGCGAAGCGCCTGGCGATGATCGCCGCGCCCTCATCGATGACGCTGGTGACGCGTCGCTTCGGCGCCACGATCGGCCTTGGCGCGCGCGGGCAGGCGGCGCTGGAGCGGCGTATTCATGTCGTCGCAGGCGCGCCGGTCACCGCTTTCGAAGGGGCGGGCCAATTGGCCTCGCTCGGCTTGCCGGCGCTGATCGTCCATTGCCGCGACGACAAGGAACTCGGCTTCCATCATGCCGAGGCCCTGGCGACGGCAGGGCCCTTCGCCAGGCTCGTGCCGATGAGCGGGCTCGGGCATCGCCGCATCCTGCAGGCGAAGCCGGTGGTGGAGGCGGTGACGAGCTTCGTGACGGCCTGACCCTGGGGCTGCCTCAGACCCAGCCCATCAATTCGCGCCGGACCAGGGCTTCGAGCACGTCGATGCTTTCAGCGGAATCATTCAGGCAAGGCAGGTAGGCGAAGCGCTTGCCGCCATTATGCATGAAGATCTCGCGGTTCTCGACATCGAGTTCCTCGAGCGTCTCCAGGCAATCGGCCGAGAAGCCCGGTGCAACGATGGCAAGTGATTTGGTGCCCGCCTGCGCCAGCGCCTTGACGGTCTCGTCGGTATAGGGCTGCAGCCATTCATCGGGTCCGAAGCGTGACTGGAAGGTCAGCCTGAAGCGCTCGGCCGCCAGCCCGAGTTCCTCGCGCAGCAAGCGCCAGGTCTTGACGCATTGGCAGTAATAGGGGTCGCCCTTGAGCAGATACTCCTTGGGCATGCCATGGAAGGAGCAGAGGATGATCTCGGGATCGAAATCGAGCTTCGTCAGCGAGCTGCGCATCGAGGCGGCCAGCGCTTTGATATAGGTCGGATCGTCATGATAGGGCGGGGCGACACGCACCGCCGGCTGCCAGCGCATCTCCATCAGGGCACGAAAGGCCTGGTCGCAGGCCGTGGCCGTGGTCGGCGCGGCATATTGCGGGTAGAGCGGCACCAGCAGGATGCGGTCGCAGCCCTGGTCCTGCAGCGCCTTGATCCTGCTTTTGGTATCGGGGAAGCCGTAGCGCATCGCCCAATCGAAGATGACGCGCTCGCCGGTCACGGATTTCAGGCGTTGGACGAGCTGTTCAGTCTGCGAGCGCGTGATCGTCTTGAGCGGCCCCTCATTGCGCTCATTGTTCCAGATCGAGGCGTAGTCCTTGCCCTTGCGGCCCGGCCGCGTGGTCAGGATGATCAGATTGAGGATCGGCCACCATTTCCAGCGCGGTTCCTCGATCACCCGCCGGTCGGAGAGGAACTCCTTGAGATAGGCCCGCATCGGCTTGTAGCTCGTGCCCTCCGGCGTGCCGAGATTCATCAGCAGGACGCCGATGCGCCCGGCCGCGACCTTGGGGTGGTCGGGGGGCATGGCCGGCATCTCGGCGGCTGGACTGGTCTCGACTGTCATGGCGCGGACTTTCCTTTGCCCGTGATTTAGACGAGTTCCGGTTTTCGTCCAGTCGCGAAGCGCGCCAGGCAGGGGGGTGCGACACTGGCGAACAAGGCTGAGCCCGCACTGGTCAATGCGGCCCGGGCTTTGCTAGTTTGCAGCGGTTCTCAAGCAGAGGCTTCCGCCATGTCCACACTGACACGCCGCAAGGCGCTCGGCGTCATCGCCGCCCCGGCAGCGCTCGCCGCGACCGGAACCATGGCGCAGGTGCCGGCTCCCGCCTTCACGCTGCTTCTGGTCAACGACATCTACAAGATGAGCGACGACAAGGGCAAAGGCGGTTTCGCGCGGGCTGCCGGCATCGCCCGGGCCGAGCGGGCCAAGGGCGTGCCGGTCCTGTTCTGCCATGCCGGCGATTGCTACTCGCCCTCGCTGATGTCGGGCTTCGACCAGGGTGCCCATATCGTCGCGATGCAGAACAAGATGGGGCTCGATGTCTTCGTGCCGGGCAATCACGAGTTCGATTTCGGCAAAGAGAACTACCTCAAGCTCGTCGCCGCCCAGACTTATCCGACTTTCGCCGCCAATCTGCGTGATGCGGCCGGCAATGTCTTGCCCGGTCACAAGGATTCGCAGATATTCGAACTCGGCGGCGTCAAGGTCGGCGTCATCGGCACGACCTATGATCCGACGCCGCAGCTCTCCAACCCCGGCGATCTGAAATTCTCCTCGACCATGGAGGCGCTCCGGCGCGAGGCGCGGGTCTTGAAGGCGCAGGGCGCCGACATCCTCGTCGCCGTGGTTCATGCCGAACGCCGCACCGATCTCGAAATCGTGCGCTCGCGCGTCGTCGACATCGTGCTGACCGGCCACGACCACGACCTTGCCATCGCCTATGACGGCAAGGTGGTGATGGTGGAGTCGAATGAAGAGGGCAATTACGTCACCGCGATCGACATCGCGGTGAGCATCACGGGCGAGGGCGCGGCCCGCCAGGTCTCCTGGTCGCCGACCTTCCGGGTCAATGACAGCCGCGCGGCCACGCCCGACCCCGAGGTCGCCGCGATCGTGAAAGGTTACGAGACCGAGCTCTCGAAGGAGCTCGACGTCGAGATCGCGACGCTCGCCGCCCCGCTCGATTCCCGCACCGGCGTCATCCGCACGCAGGAGACGGCGATCGGCAATCTGATCGCCGACGCCATCCGCGCCTCGACCGGCGCGCAGCTCGCCATCACCAATGCCGGCGGCATCCGCGCCAACAAGCAATATGCCGCCGGCTACAAGCTGACGCGGCGCGATGTGCTGAGCGAACTGCCCTTCGGCAACGCCACGATCATGGTCCAGATCACCGGCAAGGATGTGAAGGACGCGATCGAGAACGGGCTTGCCCCCGCCCCGCAGGGCTCGGGCCGCTTCCCGCAGGTCTCCGGGCTCAGCTTCGAGGCCGACATCAAGCGCCCCGTCGGCCAGCGTGTCGTCTCGATCAGCGTCGAGGGCAAGCCGATCGACGAGGCGGCGAACTACACCGTCGCCTCCAACAACTTCATGCTCGCCGGCGGCGACGGCTACAGCTCGCTGGCGCGCGGCAGGACGCTGATCGGCCTGACCGACGGCAAGCTGATGGCCAATGAGGTGATGGTCTATCTGCGTCGGCTCGGCACGATCGACGCCAAGGTCGAGGGCAGGGCGACCCTGAAGTGAGCGGCTATGAGGCGGCGCTCGCCGCGTTCCTGGCGGCGCCGGTCTCGGAAGGGTGGCGCGATCTCGCCGTGTTCCGCGACGGGGCGGCGGCACGGGCCTGCATTCGGGCGGATGCGGAGGTCGCCGCCGGCCATGTCGTGGCCCCGACGCCGGGGCGGATCTTCGCGGCGCTGGCGGCGACGCCTTTCACCGGCGTTCGTGTTGTCATCCTGGGCCAGGATCCCTATCCGACGCCGGGCGATGCCAATGGTCTCGCCTTCTCCTATGTCGGCTCGCCGCCCTTGCCGCGCTCGCTCGTCAATATCTACCGCGAATTGCAGGACGATCTCGGCGCGGCGGGGCCTGTGAGCGGCGATCTGACGGCGTGGGCGGGGCAAGGCGTGCTCTTGCTCAACACCGCGCTCACCGTGCGCGAGGGGGCAAGCAAGGCGGGCTCGCATCTGGCGCTCGGCTGGGGCGCCGTCACCGATGCGGTCATCGCCGGCGTTTCCGAGCGCCGGCCCCATGTCGTCTTCCTGCTTTGGGGCAATCCGGCTCAGGCCAAGCGCGGATTGATCGATGAGACGCGCCATCTGGTGCTGACGAGTCCGCATCCCTCGCCGCTCTCGGCGCGGCGCGGGTTTTTCGGGTCGAAGCCGTTTTCACGCGCGAATGCCTGGCTGGAAGAGCGGGGGGAGAAAGCGATCGCCTGGTGAAGACGCGCGGGGAACCCTTCTCCTGTAAGGAGAGGGGCAGGGGCGAGGTGTAGGCCGTTTGACGCTTTCGCCATGACCTCACCGTCGCTCCATCGTCATTGCGAGCGCAGCGAAGCAATCCAGGAAGGCTCGCTCTACGTCCTCTGGATTGCTTCGCTGCGTTCGCAATGACGGCAAGGTCGTTACGCAACTGGTCCAAGGGCCTACACCTCACCCTGCCCTCTCCTTACAGGAGAGGGTTCCCCGCGCCCTTTCAGCAATGCAGCGCGCTACCCCACCGGCCGCTCGTCCGCGATCACCTTGCCGTCATTCGGCAAAGCTCCGAGCGGCAGGATTTCGACCGCGCCTTTCAGCTTGGTGACCTGCTGCAGGGTCGAGGAGACCGCGTCGATAAACCCTGCGGGCTCGGCATAGATTTCGGCCTTCAGCGTCATCGTGTCGACCTCATTGGCGCGGCCGACGACGAGGCGCAGCTTGGCGATCTCGGCATGGCGCCTGGCGATCTCGGCAACCTGCTCGGGCCGCACGAACATGCCCTTGATCTTGGCCGTCTGGTCGGCGCGGCCCATCCAACCCTTGATGCGGGTATTGCTGCGCCCGCACGGGCTCGCCCCCGGCATGACGGCGGTGAGATCGCCGACCGCGAGCCTGATCTGCGGGTGGTGCGGGTCGAGATTGGTGATGACGATCTCGCCGACTTCGCCCTCCGCCAGGGGATCGCCGGTGCCCGGCCGCACGATCTCGACGATCAGGTTCTCGTTCAGCACCATTCCCGCGCGTGCGCTCGTCTCATAAGCGATCACGCCGACATCGGCGGTGGCGTAGAGCTGGTAGGCGTCGATGCCGTGCTCCTTGACCCAGGCCTGGAGCGAGGGCGGGAAGGCCGCACCCGAGACCACGGCGCGTTTCAGGCAGGTGATGTCGACGTCGCGTGCCTCTGCCGCCTCGATCAGGATCTTGAGGAAATCGGGCGTGCCGGCATAGCAGGCCGGGCGGTAGGCCGAGATCACCTCCATCTGCTGCTCGGTGTTGCCGGGGCCGGCGGGGATCACGGCGCAGCCGAGCGCGCGCGCGGCCGAATCCATGATGAAGCCGCCCGGCGTCAGATGGTAGCCGAAGGTGTTGTGCACGACGTCGCCGGCCCGGAAGCCTGCAGCGTAGAGCCCGCGGGCCGCGCCCCAGGGATCGCTGCCGGTGCCTTCCGGCTCGAAGATCGGGCCGGGCGAGGTGAAGAGCCGGCCAAAGGAGCCGAGCGGCGCCGAGACGAAGCCGCCGAAGGGCAGGGCGGTCTTCTGGAGCGCGGGCAGATCGGCCTTGCGCAGGATCGGCAGGGTGGAGAGTGCATTGCGATCGGTGATCGCGGCCGGGTCGACGCCGGCGAGCCGCTCGGCATAGGCCGGGGTCTCCAGGGCGGCCGCGAGCACAGCCGGCAGGCGCGCGAAGAGATCGGCCTCGCGGGCGTCGGGCGAGCGGGTTTCGAGGGCGTCGTGATGCTCGCTCATCGGTCAAATCCTCACGAAAACGGGCCGCCTCGTCTCAGCGGATGATCCGCAGCAGGCGGAGAAAATTCAGAAGGCCGATCAGGGCCCCGGCGACATAGGTGAAGGCGGCGGCGCGCAGCACGCCGCGTGCGGCGGGCAGGTCGCGCGAGTCGAGATAGCCGTCGGCGGTCAGGATCGGCAGCGCCTTGCCGAAACTGGCGTCGAGCTCCAGCGGCAACGTCACCAGATGCACGACGAGCCCGACGCCGAGCAGCGCAATGGCGAGGCCGAACTGCATCAATCCGATCGAGGGCACGCGGGTGAGGATGGCGACGAGCGGGGCCGTGATCATGATCCCCATCGCGACCTTGTCGAAGATGCCGAGGAAGCGGGCGAGCGCGGTCCGCCAGGCAAAGAGCACGCTGCCTTGATGATGCTGGATCGCATGGGCGACCTCATGGGCCGCGACCGCGACGGCAGTGATCGAGCGCCCGTCATGATTGTCGGGGGAGAGCCGCACAGCGCGGGCGCCCGGATCGTAGTGGTCGCCGCCGGGCGTCGACTCGACGGTGACCGAACCGAGCTGGAAGCGGTCGAGGAGATGGCGCGCGAGCTCCCCGCCGGTGCCGGGCAGGTCGGGCCGGTCCGAGGCGTGCCGGCTCATCTCGTGACGGACCCAGGCTTGCGGCCCGAAGACCAGCAGGATCACCAACAGGGCGAGGACGAGATAGAGCATGGGATGCCGCCTTGCGTTCCATCGGCTCAGGAGAGCCAGCGCTTGCGGCGTTTATAACTTTTGACCTCGCGGAACGACTTTTTGTTGCCTTCGGCGACGCCGAGATAGAACTCCTTCACGTCCTCGTTCTCGCGCAGCATCGCAGCTTCGCCATCCATCACGACGCGGCCGGTCTCCATGATGTAGCCATAGGTCGCGTAGCGCAGGGCCATGTTGGTGTTCTGCTCGGCGACGAGGAAGGAGACGCCGTCCTCGGCATTGAGCCGGCGCACGATCTCGAAGATCTCCTCGACGATCTGGGGGGCGAGCCCCATCGATGGTTCGTCGAGCAGGATCATCTTGGGCTTCGACATCATGGCGCGACCAACCGCGCACATCTGCTGCTCGCCACCCGAGGTGTAGCCGGCCTGCGAGGTCCGGCGCTGCTTCAGGCGGGGGAAGAGCTCGTAGATCTTCTCCAGGTCGCGCTTGATCGCGGCGTTGCCGTCGCGGCGGGTGAATGCGCCGGTCAGCAGGTTCTCCTCGATCGAGAGATGGCCGAAGCAGTGCCGCCCCTCCATCACCTGGATGCAGCCGCGCCGGACCAGCTCGTTGGGCGACATCTTGTCGACGCGCTCGCCCTCGAACACGATCGAGCCCTTGGTGACCTCGCCGCGCTCGGCCTTGAGCAGGTTGGAGATCGCCTTCAGCGTCGTGGTCTTGCCGGCCCCGTTGGCGCCGAGGATCGCGACGATGCCCTTGCGCGGGACATGCAGGGAGACGCCCTTCAGCACGAGGATGACGTGATCGTAGATCACCTCGATATTGTTCAGCGACAGGATGTTGTCGGTGGCGGCGTTTGTGTTGGGCGTTTCGAGTGTCGCTATCGACATGGCGGTTCCCCGGCAGTGGGCAATCGACAGTCGGCAGTCGGATCAGCTGCCGGAAAAACCGACTGCCGATTGCCCACTGCCGACTGCCGTCAGATCAGGACGACTTCTCGCAAGGCTCGGTCCGCTTCGGCCAGCCGGTCGCCTTCTCCACATAGTCCTTGGCGTTGGCCTCGATCAGCGGGCGGACCTCGTCCTTGAGCGGCTCGAGCCAGTCGCCGGGCTTGGTCCATTTGGTGCCGTCCCATTCCGCGACATAGGCCTTGCTGTGGCCGGAGTGGTCGGTGCAGGAGATGGTGGTCGGCGTGGCGAAGCCTTCCATGCCGATCTCCTTCAATCGCGCCGCGGTGATGTTCAGGCTCTCCAGGCCGCGGCGCATGTCCTCGGCATTGATCACCTTCTTGCCGGTGAGCTTCTGCGCGTTGCGCATCGCCTCGACGACGAGCATCGAGTTGTAGACGCCGCGATTATAGAGGTTCTCGCCGACCTTCTCCTTGGCGGCGAGGCTCTTGCCCTTCTCCACGACGTATTTCTGGATGTCCTGGATCGCCGGGAAGTTGGTGCCCGCCGCGTTCAGGTTGAGCGATTTGTAGCCCTTGGCCTCGGGGCCGCCGGCACGTGCGTCGTCATCGCCGCCGGCCCACCAGACGCCCACCAGCTTGTTGATCGGGAAGTTGTTCTTGATCGCCTCCTTCACCGCGGTCGGGTTCATCGCGCCCCAGCCCTGGTTGTAGAGGTAGTCAGGCCGGTCGCGCCGGATCGAGAGCCAGAGCGAGCCCTGGTTCTGCATGTCGGCGGCGGCCACCGGATAGATCTTGAGCTCGAAGCCGTATTTCTTGGCGAGGTTCTCGAGCACAGGGATCGGCTCCTTGCCGAAAGGCGCATCGAGATGGATCAGGCCGAGCTTCTTGCCCTTGAGCTTGTCCATGCCGCCGAGCTCGGCGGCCATGTGCTTCACCATCAGTGAAGCGCCATCCCAATAGGTGAAGGGCGGGATGAAGACCCAGGGAAAGTTGGTGCCATCGGCCGAAGCGGAGAGGCCATAGGCCATCGACAGGATCGGGATCTTGTCGATATGGGCGCGCGGAATGGCAGCAAGCGTCGCGCCGGTCGACCAGGGCGAGTAAAGGATGGTGTTCTTCGACTTGGCCTGCTCGTAGCATTCGATCGACTTCTTGGTGTCGTAGCCGGTCTCGCATTCCTCATAGACGATCTTGACGCCGTTCACGCCGCCGTCGCGCTCGTTGATCATCGTGATGTAGTCGCGCATGCCGTCGCCGATCGGAATGCCGGAGCCCGAGAACGGGCCGGTGCGATAGGCGTTGTTGGCGAAGTAGACGCTGTCCTGGGCAAGGGCCGGAGCGACTTGCGCGCTCGCGGCGAGGAGCGCGCCCAGCGCCGCCCCCTTCATCAGCTTGGTCGTCTTCATGATGGTTCCTCCGTCGTTTCCACCGATCCTGGCCTTGAACGCCGGATCGTCTCCGCTTCGCCTGCCGCATTGAGACCGCGCAGGTCGTTTTGTTGGGCTCCTCTCCGCCGCGCCGGGGAAAGGGCCGACCTCAATAGGGGAAGGGCCATGTCCGCAATTTCTGCTTCCCTATCTGCCAGAGCCGCGCGAGGCCGTGCGGCTCGACGATCAGGAAGGTGATGATCAGCGCGCCGACGAGCATGAAGGTGACATGCTCGGCTGCAGCGCCCGAGAGCGGGACGCCGAGCGCCGGCAGGCCGAACTTCAGGATGGTCGGCAAGCTGGCGATGAAGGCGGCCCCGAAGAAGGAGCCGATCAGCGAGCCCAACCCGCCGATGATGACCATGAACAGGATGTTGAAGGAGAGGCGGATGTTGAAGACGTCGGCCGCTTCGCCGCCGCCATACCAGAAGAAGATCATCATCGCGCCGGCGACGCCGGCATAGAAGGAGGAGACCGCGAAGGCGGTGAGCTTGGCGTTGAGCAGCTTGATGCCCATCAGCTCGGCGGCGATGTCCATGTCGCGCACCGCCATCCAGGAGCGGCCGAGCTTGCCATGCACCAGGTTCGAGGCGAACCAGGTCAGGCCTACGACCAGAACGAGGCAGACGAAATAGCGTGTCTCGGGGCTTGCCGAGGCGCCGGTGATGGGGAGGCCGAAGAGCGTGCGCTGCGGCACCTCGATCGCGCCCGAGGCGTTGTAGTTGAACAGCCAGGGCACGCGCACGAAGGCCCATTGCAGGAAGAACTGCGCGGCAAGCGTCGCGACTGCGAGATAGAAGCCCTTGATGCGCAGCGAGGGCAGGCCGAAGAGCACGCCGATCGCCGCCGAGAACAGGCCGGAGACCAGCACGAGCACGATGATGTTGATGCCGGGAAAGGCGGTCGTCAGCTTGTAGGCGGCATAGGCGCCGACGCCCATGAAGGCGGCGGTGCCCAGCGAGATCAGCCCGGTATAGCCGGTCAGGATGTTGAGCCCGATCGCGGCAAGCGAGAACACCAGGAAGGGGATCATCACCGAGGAGATGAAGAAGTCGTTGCCGATCAGCGGCACGCCGATGAAGGCGAGCGCCAGGATCACGGCGATGCCAATCCGGTCCTGCCGCAGCGGGAACACCGCCATATCGGCGGAATAGGTCGATTTGAACTGGCCGGCTTCGCGATAGAACACGGTTTCAGCCTCTCAGATGCGTTCGATGATCTTGTCGCCGAACAGCCCTTGCGGGCGGAACAGCAGGAAGCCCAGCGCGATGAAATAGGCGAGCCAGCTCTCGATGCCGCCGCCGATCAGCGGACCCCAGTAGAACTCACCCATTTTCTCGCCGATGCCGATGATCAGCCCGCCGACGATGGCGCCGGGGATCGAGGTGAAACCGCCCAGGATCAGCACGGGCAGGGCCTTCAGCGCCACGATCTCGAGCGCGAAGGAGACATCCGAGCGCGCGCCCCACATGATGCCGGTGATCAGGGCGACGATGCCGGCGGTGAACCAGACGATGACCCAGATCTGGTTCAGCGAGATACCGACCGAGAGCGCTGCCTTGTGGCTGTCGGCCACGGCCCGCAAGGCCCTTCCGATGCGCGTATATTGGAAGAAGGCGGCGAGAGCGGCGATCATGATCGAGGCGATGACGGCCGCCGCGATGTCGATCTTCTGCAGCGAGACCAGGCCGCCGAACAGTTTCAGGTCGATCGCGCCCTTGGGCAGCCAGAGCTGGTCGGCGATCATCTGCTTGGGGTTGCCGCCGAACAGCGCCTCGCCGAAGCCGATCAGGAAATAGGTGATGCCGAAGGTCGCCATGAACAGGATGATGTCGGGCTGGTTGACCAGCGGGCGCAGCACGACGCGTTCGATCGTGACGGCGAGCGCGAACATCACGCCGAGCGTCAGGATCACGGCGAGGAAGGCCGGCACGCCCTTCTCGTAGAGCCCGACCAGGGTCAGCGCCGCAAACACCACCATGATGCCCTGGGCGAAGTTGAACACGCCCGAGGCCTTGAAGATCAGCACGAAGCCGAGCGCGATCAGCGCGTAGAGCACGCCGGAGACGAGCCCCTCCCAGATCGTCTGGGCGAGCAGGTCCGGCGCCTGGACCATCTGCTGGAACGGGTCGATGAAGACCTTGTAGAGCGTGCCGGAATCGTCGAACTGCGCGCCCAGGATCGCGGCCGCGACGATGGCGACGAGGATCAGGCCGGTCTTGACCCAGCCTTTGGCGAACAGGTTTGGCGCAGGCCGCGCGGCGACGTCGCTCATGGCTTTGTGTCCTTGAAGAAGCTGGCCATCAGTGCGCCACCCCCAAATAGGCGTCGATCACCTTCTGGTTCGCCTTCACCTCGTCGGGCGTGCCGTCGGCGATCTTGCGGCCGTATTCGAGCACCACGACGCGGTCGGAGAGGTCCATCACCACGCCCATATCGTGCTCGATCAGGGCGATGGTCGTGCCGAACTGGTTGTTCACGTCGAGGATGAAGCGGCACATGTCCTCCTTCTCCTCGAGGTTCATGCCGGCCATCGGCTCGTCGAGCAGGAGCAGTTCCGGCTCCATGGCGAGCGCACGGCCCAGCTCCACCCGCTTCTGCAGGCCATAGGGCAATTTCCCGACGGGCAATTTGCGGATGTGCTGGATTTGCAGGAAGTCGATGATGTCCTCGACCACCTTGCGATGCTCGATCTCCTCAGTCATCGCCGGGCCATGACGCAGCGCCTGCCAGAAGAAGCTCCGGTGCATCTTCAGCGTGCGGCCGGTCATGATGTTGTCGAGCGTCGACATGCCCTTGAACAGCGCGACGTTCTGGAAGGTGCGGGCGATGCCGTCGGCCGCGGCCTGGTGCGGCTTCACCTTGGCGCGGCGCACGCCCTTATAGGTGATCTGGCCTTCCTGCGGATGGTAGAAACCGTTGATGCAGTTGAGCATCGAAGTCTTGCCGGCGCCGTTGGGGCCGATGATGGCGCGGACCTCGCCCTTGCGGATGTCGAAGGAAACATCCGAGATCGCCTTCACCCCGCCAAAGCGCAGCGAGATGTTGTCGACCGACAGCAGGACGTCGCCCTTGTCGCGGTGCAGCGGTTCCCCGGTCACGTTCATGGTCTCGACGTTCATGCCGCCCTCGCCGGAATTGGCGCGGTCACCGGATAGATCTGGGCGTCGCGCACCTTGACGCGGGCGGAGATCACGCCCTTGCGGCCGTCCTCGAAGGTCACTTCGGTCGAGATGTCGGCGGCGTCCGAGCCGTCATAGAGCGCGGCGACGAGCGGGGCGTAGCGCTCGGCGATGAAGCCGCGCCGGACCTTCTGAGTGCGGGTCAGTTCGCCGTCATCGGCGTCGAGCTCCTTATGCAGGATCAGGAAGCGCCTGATCTGCGCCCCGCCCATCAGGGGCTCGGCAGCGAGCGAACGGTTCACCTCGTCGACATGCTTGGCGATCATGTCGTAGACGAGATCGTGGCCGGCGAGCTCCTGGTAGGAGGCGTAGACGACATTGTGGCGCTCGGCCCAGTTGCCGACCGCGGTCAGGTCGATGTTGAGCGCGACGGTGACGTAGTCGCGACCCTGGCCGAAGGCGACGGCCTCCTTGATGTTGGGATAGAATTTCAGCTTGTTCTCGATGTATTTCGGCGGGAACAGATCCCCCGAGGAGAGCTTGCCGACATCCTTGGCGCGGTCGATGATCTTGAGATGGCCGGTCTCGTCGAAGAAGCCCGCATCGCCGGAGCGGACATAGCCGTCGGCGGTCATCGTCTCCGCGGTCTTCTCGGGATCCTTGAAATAGCCGCCGAAGATCGAGGGCGAGCGGTAAAGCACCTCGCCATTGTCGTCGATCCGGATTTCGACCAGCGGCGCGGGCCGGCCGACCGTGTCGGCCTTGATCTCTCCATTGGGCTGCATGGTGATGTAGACGCCGGCTTCGGTCTGTCCGTAGAGCTGCTTCAGATTGACCCCGATCGAGCGATAGAACTTGAACAGTTCGGGGCCGATCGCCTCTCCGGCGGTATAGCCGACCTTGATGTTGCTCAGGCCGAAGCGGTTGCGCAGCGGCGCGTAGATCAGGATGTCGCCGAGCTTGTAGAGCAGCCTCGCGCCCAGCGGCACGCTCTCGCCGTTGAGGATCTTCTCGCCGTGCTGCTTGGCCACGCCGAGGAAGTAGTGGAACATCTTGCGCATCAGCGGGCCGGCATCCTCCATGCGCACCATGGTGATGGTCAGCATGGTCTCGAAGACGCGCGGCGGCGCGAAGGCGTAGGTGGTGCCGACCTCGCGCCGGTCGTCGATGACGGTCTCGGGCCCTTCCGGGCAGTTCACGCAGAAGCCCGCGACGATCGCCTGCGCATAGGAGAAGACATGGTCGCCGACCCAGGCGATCGGCAGATAGGCGATGACCTCGTCGCTCTCGTTCAGCCCGTCGAACTGGCAGCCGATCTCGGCGGCGGTGATGACGTTGAAATGGCTCAGCATGACACCCTTGGGCCGCCCGGTCGTGCCCGAGGTGTAGAGGATGATGCCGAGATCCGAGCCTGAGCCGGCCTCCATCTCGCGCTCATGGGCGGCTGCAGCCTCGGGGCTCGCCTTCAGCGCGTCGCGCCCGGCGGCGATGACCTTGTCGATCTCATGCAGCTTGCCGTGGTCGTAGTCGCGCAGGCCGCGCGGCTCGTCATAGAGCATCTGGCGCAGATGCGGCAGGCGCTCGGCGATGGAGAGGACCTTGTCGACCTGCTCCTGGTCCTGCACGCAGGCGAAGACCGCCTCGGCATGGTCGAGCACATAGGCCATCTCCTCGGCGACGCTGTCGGCATAGACCGGCACGGGAACCGCGCCGATCCATTGCGCGGCACACATCGACCAGTAGAGCCTGGGCCGGTTGTAGCCGATGATCGCGACCTTCTCGCCGCGCTTCAGGCCGAGATCCTGAAGCCCCTTGGCGAAGCTGCGCACCTGCTCGGCCACCTCGGCCCAGGTCCAGGACTGCCAGATCCCGAGATCCTTGTGCCGGAACGCGATGCGCGAACGGCGCTCGCGCGCATTGCGCAGCAGCAATTTCGGAAAGGTATCCGCCTGGCCGGCGCTTGCGCTTGCCACGATTGCGTTCTCCACCCTGTCCGGCCGCCGTACATGGCAGCGACCTTCGTTTTGGCCGTTTCGGCCCTTGTTCTTGATGAGAGCCTCGCAGCCACCCCATATCTTTGCAAGGGGGGGCTTGACAGACAACTTGGCATTTGGTCGCTATTGTCTTGGGGTCGTGCGATTCACCGTACGCCGGTGCGCAAATGTGGCGAACTTTGCCGGCCTTCCTAGGCTTCGCTTGGTGAAGAGCCTGGACCTGTCCCCGCCATTCAAGCCAGATCGTTCAGGGCCTCGGTCGTGCGACAACCGCATCTGATCGCGCTGGCATCCTGACCGCCATTCATCCGCCGTCTTCGGGTCGGATCCTGGCGGCGTGGACAGGTCAATGCGCGTTCTCGCTTCGATCAGCATGGCGCTGGTGCTGGCCACCGGGGCGATGGAGGCGCGCTCGCATCAGGCTGCCAGCGGCTGGGACTATCCCTTCGAGTGCTGCTCGGGCGCCGATTGCGCGCAGATCGACGCCAGCGCCGTCCGGGAGAACCCATCCGGCTTCGTCGTGACGATCGCGCCGGGGCGCCATCCGATGTGGCCGACGGAGCGTCGCGAGCCTCTCGTCCTCGAAATCCCTTATTCGAAAGCACGCGCGTCGCCGGACGGGCATTGGCATCTGTGCATCAACGATACGGGCGAACTGCTCTGCTTCTACTGGCCGGGCGGCGATTCGTGACGAGGTAGGGCCGATGCCTGCCATGGCGGGCTTCCATGGCCTTCGCCATTCAGATCACCTCTTGCGAGCCACGATGTAAGGCCGATGGTCCTTACCCTTGGTTGCGTGGTTTTCAACGGCAAGAATCTCGAAGCCGGCGGCAGAGATATGCTGGCGCAGCTTGGCCGCCCGAAAGACGCCGGCATAAGGTGCCTGCCCGATCGCTCGCATCGCAGGCAAGGCAAGCCGGATGAGCGGGTTCATGTCTCCGACGCAGGGTGTCTTCGAGATGAACAGCCCCTCCGCTAAGAGCAAGGCGTGAATGCGGCGCAGCGTCCCGGGCAGATCCCGGAGCAGATGCAGATAGTTGAACGCCAGAACGGCGTCGAACTGGCTTGCGTCAGCTGTGAGATCTTCTGCAGTCGCAGTGCGGAAGACGAGGCTCGGGAGAGGGCCGGCTGCGTGCTTCTCATGTGCGATCGCGATCATTCCAGCGGAAATATCCGTCGCAAGGTAGTCTCGAACATGGCCGGCGAGCCGGAGCGCCGTGGTCCCTGTTCCACAACCCAGTTCCAGCACCTTGTCGCCTGATCCCAACAAGGCGCGGGTCCGGTCCAGAGTGCGCTCATAGCCGGCCTGGTCGGCAATCGCACTCCTGGCGTATTTCCGCGAAGCCCGGTCCCAGAAACGGGCGTCGCTTGCCAGGCTCATAATGCGGTGCTCCTCACAAACATTTTTCGATGTCGGGAACGGGGCGCAAGCCGCTCTGGCTCTATACGCCGACCGTACCCGTCGTAGCGCGCCAGCGGCTCCAGATCCAAGATCGCCACGCTCCATGGCCGACCTCGAGCAGGCTGAGGTCCGCGAACCTAGTCAAACTCTGACTGTTGATCGCTACCGGAAAACGTAGCCTGTGATCCACCGCATCGCTCGCCCTAACCCGAATAGTGCGAGTGCATAGACGAAAATGAATGGCACGCTGGCAAGTGCTCCAAGCAGCGCGAAGCCATCAAATGAGAAACGAAACAAAATATATCCTGGAACGAAGATGGCGCCTGCAATGGCTGGACCCAGCGCATTCGTTAACGACCTATGCTGCCATCCCTTAGCGATCAGCATTATCGCGAGGGCGATGCAGAAGGCTCCGATCAACAGGTCTTTTGTCATTTGAGGATTGTAGCTGATGATCGCAAACGAAGCGTGAGTATCTCCGTCGCAATTTAGGCAGGTAGCGACTGTAGTTCTGTTACTACCCCTCGTAGCGCGCCAGCCGTTCCAGATCCAAGATCGTCACGCTGCCATGTCCAACCTCCAGCAGACCCAGGCCCTCGAGCTTCGCCAGCCCCTGATTGGCGATCTGGCGCGACATGCCGGCGAGCAGGCCGAGCTCCTCCTGTGAGATCGCCAGCGTCCGGTCGAGATCAGGATAGAGGATCGGGTTGAACAGCCAGGCGAGATTGCGCGCCAGGCGTCCGGTCGAATCGAGGGTGCGCTCGGTCTCGGCGATGGCGATGAACTGGGCGAGGCGCTCGTTGAACTGATGCACCAGGAAGCGGTTGAAGGCGGCGCTGTGCTCGAACAGCCAGAGGAAGGTCGAGCGCCGCATCAACGCGAGCCTGGTTTCGCGCAGGGCGACGAGCTCGTAACGGCGGGGTTCGGCCTTGATCACCGTGCCCTCGCCGAACCAGGCGCCCGCGCGCATGCCCGCCAGCGTCGCGGCCTTGCCGGTCTTGGAGGTGGTCGACATCTTGACCAGCCCCTCGGCGACGCCGGTCCAGGATTCAAGCCGGTCGCCGACATGGCAGATATAGGCGCCCTTGCCATAGAGCTTCAGGCTGACGCCGCGCCGCGCCTCCTCGAATTCCACCTCCGTCAGGTCGCGCGACCAGGCGGCAATGCGGCGGAGGTCTTCGGGAGGGATCAAGGGCGGGGCGATCCTGAAGTGGAGGAGCGTGAAGGCTCAGTATGGGCCGCGGCCGCGTTGCGACTCAAGCTGGACAAAAGATGCGCGGGGAACCTCCTCCCTATTCCGCCGCCTTCGGCATTGCCAATGCGGCAACAGAACCATCGCGCAGCTTCGCCAGCAACTCCGCCTCTTCGGCCTTCGCCGCCTTGAGGTGCCGGTCCTTGACATGGCCGAAGCCGCGGATCTTTTCAGGCGTCGCGGCGAGCGCGATGCAGAGCGCGTGGTTCTCGACCGAGAGCTTCGCCAGGATTTCGCCGATCAGCGTCTCATAGGCGCCGATCAGGGCGCGCTCGGTACGGCGCTCCTGCGTGTAGCCGAAGATGTCGAAGGCCGTGCCGCGCAGGCCCTTCAGCTTCGCCAACAGGCCGAAGGCCGACATCATCCAGGGGCCGAAGCTGATCTTGCGGGGAATACCGGTGACGGGATCGCGCCTGGCCAGCAGCGGCGGGGCCAGGTTGAACTCGTAGCGCAGCTTCTGGCCCGAGGCGCTGGTCGATTCGAAGGTCGCCTCGACCTGGCGCTGGAACGAGCCGTCGGCATAGAGCCGGGCGACCTCGTATTCGTCCTTATAGGCCATCAGCTTGAAGAGATAGCGCGCGACGGTTTCGGTCAGGGCGCGCTGGCCTGGCAGAACTTCCGTTTCCTTCGCCTGCACGCGTTCGACGCGTTCGCGATAGCGGGCGGCATAGGCTGCGTTCTGGTAGGCGGTGAGGACGCTGACGCGCCGAGCGATGATCTCGTCGAGCGAAGCCGAGATATGCCGCGCCTGCGTCGGGGCCTTGGCCTCCGACAGGGCGGCGACCAGCGCAGCGGGATCATGCGCGGCGCGGCGGCCGAGCTCGAAAGCTTGGCTGTTCATCGCCACGGCTTCACCATTGAGCTCGATCGCGCGCAAGAGCGCCGCGCGCGACAAGGGCACGCTGCCGAACTGCCAGGCGTAGCCGAGCATGAACATGTTGGCGGCAATGGCATTGCCGAGAAAGGCGACGGCTGCTGCGGTCGCATCGACGAAATGGGTCTGGTCGCGGCTCGAGGCCGAGAGGATCGAGCGCTTGATGCGCTCGATCGGCAGCGAGAAATCGGCATTGCGGGTAAAATCGCCCGGCAGGCTCTCGGCCGTGTTGACGACGACGGTCGCGGCCATCGGCTTGATCGCGCCGAGCACTTTCTTCGAGCCGGTGACGGTGAGGTCGCAGCCGAGCACGAGGTCGGCCTGCCCAGCGGAGACGCGGATGGCGTGGATGTCGTCGGGCGTCGGGGCGAGCTTGACATGGCTGAAGACCGCGCCGCCTTTCTGGGCGAGGCCGGCCATGTCGATCATGCCGCAACCTTTGCCCTCGAGATGAGCCGCCATGCCGAGGATGGCGCCTATGGTGACGACGCCGGTGCCGCCGACGCCGGTGACGATCACTGCGAAGCTCTTGTCTAGGGTTGGCAGTTGCGGTTCGGGGATGTCGCCTGCGCCGAGTGCGCCGGCGTCGAGCTTGCGTGGCTCGGCCTTTTTGGGCCGAGCGCCGTGCACGGTGACGAAGGACGGGCAAAAGCCCTTCACGCAGGAGAAATCCTTGTTGCAGTTGGACTGGTCGATCTGGCGCTTGCGGCCGAATTCGGTTTCAAGCGGCTGCACCGAGACGCAGTTCGACTTGACGCCGCAATCGCCGCAGCCCTCGCAGACCAGTTCGTTGACGATGACGCGCTTGTCGGGATCGGGATAGGTGCCGCGCTTGCGCCGGCGGCGCTTCTCGGTGGCGCAGGTCTGGTCGTAGAGCAGCAGCGAGACGCCGGGCACCTGCCTCAGCTCGCGCTGGACGGCGTCGAGATCGTCGCGGTGGTGAAACGTCGTGCCGGGCGGCCAGATCGTTCCGGGCGGGTATTTGTCGGGATCATCGCTGACGATTGCGATGCGCTGGACGCCCTCGCCGGCGATCTGGCGTGCCATCTGGTCGGGCGAGAGATGCCCTTCGGCCTGCTGGCCGCCGGTCATCGCGACCGCGTCGTTGTAGAGCAATTTGTAGGTGATGTTCACGCCAGCCGCGACGGCCCAGCGGATCGCGAGCGAGCCGGAATGGGTGTAGGTGCCGTCGCCGAGATTCTGGAAGACGTGGTTGCGGGTGGAAAAGGGCGCCTCACCTATCCAGTTCGCGCCTTCGCCGCCCATCTGGGTGAAGCCGGTGGTCGAGCGGTCCATCCACTGCACCATGTAGTGGCAGCCGATGCCGGCATAGGCGCGCGAGCCTTCAGGCACCACGGTCGAGCTGTTATGCGGGCAGCCCGAGCAGTAATAGGGCGTGCGCTTGGCGACCTCCTGGGCTTCCGCGAGCCGTCCCTGCGCTTTGGCGATCTCCTCCAGGCGCCCGCGCAGAACGGAATCGTCTTGGTACTGCAGCAGGCGCGCTCCGAGCGCGATCGCGACATCGTTGGGGTCGAGCGCGCCATGGACCGGGAACAGCCATTCGCCGGCTTCGTCCTTCTTGCCGATCACCATCGGCTGGGCTTCCGAGCCGTAAAGCTCCTCGCGGAGCTGGACCTCGATCAGCGAGCGCTTCTCCTCGACGACCATGACGAGGTCGAGCCCGGCGGCGAAACTCTTGAGTTCGGAAGGGTCGAGTGGCCAGGGGCAGGCGACCTTGAACAGGCGGATGCCGAGATCGTTCGCCCGGACCTCGTCGATGCCGAGATCCTCAAGAGCCTGGCGCACGTCGAGATAGGATTTGCCGACGGTGATGATGCCGATGCGCGGGCTCTTGCCGCCGGAGGTGATGGTCTGGTTGAGCTTGTTGGCGCGCAGGTAAGCAAGGATCGCAGCGCGCTTGTGGATGTGCAGGCGCTTCTCCTGGTCGAGGAAATCGAGCTCGCGGCGAATGCTCAGGCCGCCCGGCGGCATCACGAAATCATCGGGGAGGGTGATCGTCACGCGGTCGATCGCGCCATCGACGGACGCCGTCGATTCGATGTTGTCCTTGACGCATTTGATGCCGACCCAGACCGAGGCGAAGCGCGAGAGCGCGAGGCCATGCAGGGCATAATCCATGATCTCCTGCACGCCGGCGGGATTCAGGATCGGCATCATCCGGTCGACGAGGACGAATTCGGTCTGGTGGGCGTTGGTCGAGGACTCGGCCGTGTGGTCGTCGCCCATCAGGCAGATCACGCCGCCATGGGGCGAGGTGCCGGCCATGTTGCCGTGGCGGAAGACGTCGCCGGTGCGGTCGACGCCCGGACCCTTGCCGTACCAGAGCGCGAAGACGCCGTCATATTTGCCCTCGCCCTGGAGCTCCGCCTGCTGCGTGCCCCAGACGGCCGTGGCGGCGAGGTCCTCGTTCAGCCCGGGCTGGAAGACGATGTTTGCTGCCTTGAGCTGCCTGCCGGCGCGCGAAAGCTGCTGGTCGAGGCCGCCGAGCGGCGAGCCGCGATAGCCGGAGACGAAGCCTGCGGTGTTAAGGCCGGCAAGCCTGTCGCGCTCGCGCTGGACCATCAGCATGCGCGCGATCGCCTGTGTCCCGGTCAGGAAGATCTTTTGCTTGGACAGGTCGTATTTGTCGTCGAGCGCGACCTCGCGCAGGCTGGTCGCCGCCTTGGCGACAGAGCCGGAGTTCCGCTGCGTCTCGGCCATGGCCGACCTCCCCAGATCGTCCCGTTTCCAGACTATGGGGCCGGTTGATCCAGCCTCCAAGCTAGGCATCGCCCAACTCTTTAATATGTCAGTAAGGCTGACATATCGGCGCGCCGGGGTCAATTCGGATTGGGATTGTTCCAGCCTTTGCGCGAAGGCCGATGCTGCGCCGCGATTTGGCCTCGTTTACGGGGGAAGGCTGGTTGCGACGCAAACCATCGGCAAGTGGCGTGTTCATAATAGGTTAACCATGATCCGCCAGGTTTCGGCCTCACGCGAAGGAGCCGCCCCTTGAAGCGCCGTGCCATCACCGCCGCCTTGGTCGCGGCTCTGGGCTGGTGGGCCGTTCTGTCCACCCCGGCGAGCGCGCATCCGCATGTCTTCGTCTCGGCGCGCGCCGAGATCGTCTTCGGCCCCGACGGGGCGGTGACGGCGCTGAAGCACATCTGGAGCTTCGACGAGGCCTATTCCGCCTATATCACGCAAGGGCTCGACAAGAACGGCGACGGCAAGCTGACGCCCGACGAACTGGTCGACCTCGCCAAGGTCAATATGGAGTCGCTGCCCGAGGTCGGCTTCTTCACCACCGCCAAGGCCAATGGCAAGGCGCAGGAATTCGGCGAGCCGACCGAGGCGAGCCTCGCCTTCGAGAACAAGATCCTGACCCTGAGCTACACCCTGCCGCTGAAGACGCCGATCAAATCGGTCCGCTCGGTCGGGCTGGAGATCGGCGATCCCACCTATTTCGTCGCCTTCGACATCGTCGATGCACCCGATGCCGTGATCACGCGCGATGCGCCCAAGGGCTGCGTCGTGCGGGTCGCACGCCCGCCCAAGCTCGATGCGGCCACCCAGCTCAAGCTGGCGCAGGAGGACATCACCGCCACGCCGGATATGAGCGGTTTCCAGGTGACGACCCGCGCGCTGGTCGCATGTCCTTGATCGCGTCATGTCCCTGACCCCGTCGCAATCGCCCCCGCTCGCCTGGCCTTCGCTGTCGCGCCGGTTGATCGTCGTCGTGGTCACGCTGGCGCTGGTCGCGGGCGTCCTGGGGCTGCTGGCGCATTTCGTCACGAGCCTGAGCCCGGTGCCGCCACCGCCGCCGCGCAATCCCTTCGGCGGGGGGATGCCGCGCGAGGCGCTGCCCTCGACGACCGGGATCGGCGGATTGCTGCTGGCCTGGCAATCCTCCTTCTACCGCGAATTGACGGCGGCTCTGAAGGCGATCCATCAAAGCCCGGCCGCGCTCTGGAGCCTGATGGCGCTGGCCTTCGGTTACGGCGTCTTCCATGCCGCCGGTCCCGGCCATGGCAAGGCGGTGATCTCGGGCTATATCGTCGCCGACAACCGCAGCCTGCGGCGGGGGCTGGGCCTGAGCTTCGCGGCGGCGATCCTGCAGGCGCTCGTCGCCATCGCGCTGGTCAGCACGCTGACGCTGGCCTTGAGGGCGACGGCGCAAACCATGACCACCGCGGCCGACATGGTCGAGCAGGCGAGTTTCGCACTTGTCGCGCTCGTCGGCCTCTTCGTGCTCTGGCGCAAGGCCGGGGCGCTGCTGGCGCTCGGCCACGGCGCGCAGGCGCATGACCCGACCTGCGACCATGTCCATATGCCCGGTCCCGAGGAGATCTCGCGTCTCAAGAGCTGGCGCGAGATGGCGGGTGTGGTCTTTGCGGCGGGCCTGCGCCCTTGCGCGGGGGCGCTGATCATCCTGGTCTTCTCGGCCTCGCAGGGCCTGCTCTGGGCCGGCATCGCCGCGGCCTTCGCCATGGCGCTCGGCACGGCGCTGACGACGGGAGCGCTCGCGGCGCTTGCCGTGTTCTTCAAATTCGCGGCGCTCAGATTGGCCGGCGGCGGCACCCTGCGCAGTGCCAGATTGATCGCCGGGCTGGAGCTTCTGGCCGCGGGCTTTGTCGCCGTGCTGGGCGCGGCGCTGTTCTTCGGGCTCTGGGCGGCAGGGGCGGGGAGTTAGGTTCTTGCTTTAACGCGTTTTCTTGACGCGAACCGGTCTCCACTTCGCTCGAAAACGCTCTAGAAGAAGCTTTCGAGGAACGCCGCCGCCTCATCCGAAATAGCCACGATCTTGTTGGTCGCCTGGCGATAGAATTTGAAATTCAGCTCGGTCTCCGGCCTGCCGTCGCTCCAGGATACGAAAGGCTTCAGCGCGCCGCGTCCCAACGCCCGCCGCGCCAGCGCGGTGCGTTCGACGGCGATGCTGACGCGCGGGGTCTGGCGCTCGACACCGGGCCGTCTTGGGAGGGGCTCGGCGGAGGCGACGACACCACGCGCGAGCAAACCTTGCCCGGCCTCGTTCTCGCTGGCGAAGATATAGATCACGTCGCTCGCCGCGATGCGCTTTCCGCCATACATCGTCTTCTGTCCGGCAAAGACGAAGGTTGCCGCATGCGGATCGCCGATTGCGGCCTTTATCGCAAACGCCATGGTCATGGAGCCTCTGCGGGATGGTCGACCTCAGCGTCATCGTGCCAGCCATGTCGAGCCATTTGAGGCAATATTAACCGAATTCGCAGCATTTTAGCTGAACCTATGGTGCCGGCCGCAACCGCTGCCGGATTGAACCCTGTTCCAGGTGCCGTGATGATCTTCCCGAGTTCCATTCGGCAGTACCTGCTGGCGACCATGGCGGCCGTCTGCCTGCCTGGCCTCGGCACGCTCGGCTATCTCGCCTATGATGCGGTCATCGACATGCGCACCAGCCACCGGCTGGCCGGTCTGGTCGAGGCGGATCGCGCCTTGCTGCTCACGGGCAATTCAATCCGCTCCGATCGCGGCAAGGCCCAGACCAGCCTGCAGGCCAAGGACGATGCCGGCGCGACGATCCGTTCGATCGTGGAGTCATCGCGAAACCAGATCGCGACAGCCGTAGCGAAGCTCGAAGCCGTCGATCTGGCGGAGCGTTCGGCCTATTCTGCCGCCATCCTGCAGGCTGAGAAGGCCATGCAGGGCAAGATTCCCGATCTGGACGCCGAGGCCGCAAAGCCGCGGGCGCAGCGCAGCCTGGCTGCGACCATGCCCTGGTACAACGCCGTCGGCGCCATCGAGAGCGCGCTGACCAAAGCCTCCGATGCGGCGTCGCTGGCCGTTCGCCTGACCGATCCCGCGCTCGCGGAGCTTCAGGCATTCAAGGCCACCGCCTGGGCCCTGCGCTCGAACTACGGCACGCAATGCTCATTGCTGCGTGCCTCGCTCGGCTCCGGCCAGGCGCTCACCCCGCCACAATGGAAACAGTTCGGCGAATTGCGCGGTGCGAGCAATGCGGCGCAGACCCAGTTGGGGCAACTCGCCACGCGCGCCGGCATCTCGCCCGAGCTTGCGCGCAAGGTCGGCGTTGCGACCGGCGAAGTCGCCACTGCAAACCAGGCAATGGACCAGCTTGTCGGCAAGCTGGGTCAGGGCGCAGGCGCCGTCATCGGCGCCGAGGACTGGACCGCAATGTGCAACGGGCCCTTCAATGCCATCGTTGGCGCGGTCACCCAATCGCTGGACGAGATGCGATCGACGACTGCGGCGCAGAGCAATTACGCCCTGACCCGGCTGGCCCTGATTGCCGGCCTGCTTGTCGCGCTGCTGACCCTGTGCGCAGCAAGCTGGCGCGGCATCCAGAAGCGCATCGCGAACCCGCTGACCGGCATGAATGTCGCGCTTGCGCGCATGCAGGCCGGCGACATCGACGAGGCTGTTCCCGCCGCGCCTTGTCCCGATGAAGTGGGGGCGCTTGGCAACGCGCTTGAGGCCTATCGCGAAAATCTGGTCAAGGTTCGGGCTCTGGAAGAGCAGGAGCGCACGGCCTCGGCCGCTCGCCTGGCGCGGGCGCAGTCGATGGAGGCCGTGGTCTCCGATGTCGGCGAGGTCGTCGCAGCTGCGGCGTCGGGCGATTTCTCGGCGCGGCTCGAGATCGAGCATGCCGACGAGCAGATGCAGAAGCTCGTCGCCGGCATCAACGAGATCAACGCGGTGGTCGACAGCGCCACGTCCGAATTCGCCGCCGCCCTGCAGGCGGTGGCGGGCGGCGACCTGACCGCCCGGATCGAGACGGCCTATCGCGGCAAGTTCGCCGAGCTCAAGGGCGCGATCAACGAGACGGTCGACCGGCTGTCTTCGACGGTGCGCACGATCCAGACGACCTCGGCGGATGTCGGCCTGGCGGCGCGCGAGATCACCATGGGCGCCGACGACCTGTCGAAGCGCACCGAGGAGCAGGCGAGCTCGCTGGAGGAGACCGCAGCCACGACCGAGGAGCTCGCAGCCTCGGTGAAGGCCTCGGCCCAGGCTTCCAGGCAGGCCGCCGCGATCGCAACCGAGGCGATGCAGGCAGCGCAGTCGGGCGGCACGATCGCGACCGAGGCTGTCGCTGCGATGGCGCGCATCGAGAGCGCCTCGCAGAAGATCTCCGACATCATCCGGGTGATCGACGACATCGCCTTCCAGACCAATCTCCTGGCGCTGAACGCGGCGGTGGAAGCGGCGCGCGCCGGCGATGCCGGCAAGGGCTTTGCGGTCGTGGCCTCGGAGGTGCGCACGCTGGCGCAGCG
>NZ_PQFZ01000021.1 GCF_002917105.1 Allobosea psychrotolerans | reverse complement strand
AGGCGGCGGCGCCAGCGGCGTCGCCGTCTCGATGGCCGCTGTATAGGCCCCACCTCCCAACCCTGTCAACAACCATCGTGAAACTTTTTAGACAGCGCAGAAGTTTTTCGAAAAAGCAGCTGTCGGGCCGCCATTTCGGGCCTGAATCGGCCCCCTGGGTGCCTCCCTCCGGCGAGGGCTCGCTCCATTTTTGGGAAGCGGCGCGATTCTCTTCGAGAAAAATGCCGATCGGGCCTCTTCTCGCGGTCAGAAGGAGATCCGGGGCCTTGTCGCAAGCGCTTGCGCTCGCCGCCGCGGCCGGCATCTCATGGCGAAACGCGCGGAAGCACCAGCACGACGGCAAAGCCATCGGCTCTCACGACGAAGCGGATCGTGCCGCCATGGCTGCGGATCACGTCCGACGCGATGGCAAGGCCGAGCCCCGATCCGCCCTTGCCCGTCGAGCCGGATGTGAACGGCGCGAGGACCGAGGCCCATTCGGATGCCGGGATGCCGGGACCGTCATCGAAGACCTCGACCATCGCCTGCGCCCCGTCTTGTGAAACCGTCACCGTCAGGGCCGTCGCGGCGCCATGGGTCAGGGCGTTGTGAATGACGTTGGAGAGGGCCTCCCTCAGGCTGACGGCGTCGGCAGCGATCATCATCGCCTCCTCGGGAGCCTGGAAGGCGATGCGCACCTCGCGATGAAACGACAGTGGAACGGCATCTGCCAGCACCGCCCGCGCGAGAGCGACCAGATCGAGCTGCGCCATCGCGACCGCATCCGAGCGATGGATCACCATGGCGTGGCTGAGGAGCTGGTTGGTCAGGCGCCGGAGTTCGCTGCTGCGATGCTGGATGCGCTCGATCTGCACCTGACGCTGGGCAGCGTTCCGCGTCGTCGAGAGGAGCTCGACCTGGGCGTCGAGCGCCGCCAGCGGCGTCCTGATCTGGTGGGCGGCATCGCCGATGAAGCGTTGCATGATGCGGATGCGGCCGCTCAGGCGTTCCATGAACATGCTGATCGCGCTGACCAGCGTGTGGATCTCGGTCGGCGTCTCGATGCTCAGCGGGCGCAGATCATTGGGATCGCGCGCGGCGAGCTCCTGCTCGATGCGGGCGAGCGGCGCCAGGGCGTAGCGGATGGCCAAGCCGCCGGCGAGCAACGTCAGGAGGCTCATCGCGGCGATGATCAGCACGGCTCTCAGCGTCAGATCGCGCGCGAGCGCGAAGCGCGCCTCGCGCGTCTGCGCCAGAGCGACATAGGCCCAGCCGGCGACGGAGGGCGTCGACAGATACCGGCCGATGGCGGCGATCCGGACGGGTGATCCCTGATAGGTGCCGTCCGACAGGATCGCCCCCTTCTGCGCGGCGGTGACGCTTCCGGGAAAGTGAAGGTCCGGATAGCCGGCAACGACGATGCCGCGCGTATCTGTGACGCTGTAGAAGACGAGGTCGTAGGCGGAGAGCGAGGCGAGGGCGGCGGCCGGCGGGTCCAGCGCGATGACGCCGCCCTGGACGAAGATGTTCTCGGCGAGCTGGATCGCCCCGCCGACGAGGAGCCGGTCATAGGCTTCGTCGGCAGCGACACGCGCATAGGAGTAGGCGGCGACGCTCAATGCGATCGCGCCCACTGAGACGCCCGCGACGATGAAGAGCAGGCTGCGCGCATAGAGCGAGGAACGCAGGCGCTCACGCAACGACAATTTGATAACCCAGCCCGCGCATCGTCCTGATCTCGACGCCGGAGCCGGCAAGCTTCCGGCGCAGGCGGGTCACATATTGCTCGACGGCATTGGGGCTGGGCTCCTGCTCGAAGCCGAAGAGCTGGTCGATCAGCTCTTCCTTGGAGAAGATGCGCTGCGGCCGCCCGGCTAGGATTTCGAGCACGGTGAGCTCCCGGCGCGTGAGATCGAGCGAACGGCCGTCGACGGAGGCGATCCGCGCACTGCGGTCGACCGTGACCTGGCCGCATTGGATGATGTTCGTCGCCTCGCCGCCGCCCCGTCTCAGCAAGGCGCGGGCGCGCGCTTCCAGCTCGCGATAGTCGAACGGCTTGATCAGATAATCGTCGGCGCCGAGATCCAGCGCGCTGACCCTGTCGTCGACCGCCGAGCGCGCGGTGAGGATGAGCACTGGCGTCGCCTTCCGCTTCATGCGCAGATCCTTGAGGATCGCAAACCCGTCCCGCCCCGGCAGCATCACATCGAGGACGATGAGGTCATAAGCCTGGACCTCGGCCAGGTCGCCGGCCACGGCGCCATCCTGTTCCCAGTCCACGGCATGTCCCATCCGCTCGAAGCGCGCGACGATGGCCTCACCGATATCGACCATGTCCTCGACGACGAGAATGCGCATTCACCGTTTCCCTGCACCGTTTCCCTGCACCGCCAGGTGAGACAGGCGTCAGTCAGTTTCGTGTCAGTTCGGCCCTGTAAGGTCCAGCCAAGCATCCCGAAACGTGGATGCAAGGCAACGACTTTCGGAGGAAACATGACGCTTCCCGCGCAATCCGCGCCGCTGCTCGATGTCGACGGCGTCACGCTGCAATACAAGACGCGCGACGCGCTGGTCACGGCGACCTATCGGGTCAGCTTCGAGGTGCATCGATCCGACCGCTTCATCCTGCTCGGACCGTCCGGCTGCGGAAAATCGACCCTGCTCAAGGCGATCGGCGGCTATATGAGCCCGGTCGAAGGGGCGATCCGCCTCAAGGGCCGCGAGGTCAAGGCTCCCGGGCCTGACCGGATGATGGTGTTCCAGGAATTCGACCAGCTCCTGCCCTGGAAGAGCGTCATCGAGAACGTCGTCTTCGCCCTCGAGGCCAGCGGCCGCTCCAGCGGCCGGGAGGCGATGGACAAGGCGCGCCACTATGTCGACATGGTCGGCCTGTCGAAATTCGCCGACAGCTACCCCCATACCCTGTCGGGCGGCATGAAGCAGCGCGTCGCGATCGCCCGCGGCATGGCGATGGAGCCCGACGTCCTCTTGATGGACGAGCCCTTCGCGGCGCTCGACGCCCTGACGCGGCGCAAGATGCAGGACGAGTTGCTGCAGCTCTGGGAGGACACGAAGTTCACCGTGCTGTTCGTGACGCACTCCATCGAGGAGGCGATCCGCTGCGGCACGCGCATCCTGCTGCTGTCGCCGCATCCCGGCCAGGTCCGCGCCGAGCTGAACAGCCTGACGGCAGAAGAGGTCGGCACGGCCTCGCAGGTCGCGCTCGAGGCCCGCATCAACGACATGCTCTTTGCGCATTGAGGTCGACATGAACGTTTCCACCTCTCCGCTTCATATCCGCCCCGAGATCATCCGCGACCAGCAGGCGACGGATGTGCCCGCCGTCGAGAAGGCGCTGACGCCGTTCGAACGGATCTACCGCATCGGATTTGTCCGCAAGGCTGCCCTGCTGATCGCGCTGGCCGTGATTTGGGAGACCTATGGCCGCTGGCTCGGCAACCCGCTGCTGTTCCCGACCTTCACTGCGACGATCGAAGCGTTCTGGGAGAATCTCGCCAATGGCGTCATCCCGGCGCGCGCCTTGTCCTCGATCCAGACGCTCTTGATCGGCTACGGCATCGGCATCGCGCTCGCCTCGATCCTGACGACGGTCGCCATCGGCTCGCAGATCGGCACCGATCTGCTGGAAACCCTGACCTCGATGTTCAACCCGCTGCCGGCGATCGCCTTGCTGCCGCTCGCCTTGATCTGGTTCGGGCTCGGGCAAGGCAGCGTCATCTTCGTGCTGGTGCATTCCGTGCTGTGGGCGATCGCGCTCAACACGCATTCCGGCTTCCGCTCGGTGTCGAACACGCTGCGGATGGTCGGGATGAACTATAATCTGCGCGGCCTGCGCCTGGTCGGGAAGATCCTGATCCCGGCCGCCTTCCCGAGCATCCTGACCGGGCTGAAGGTCGGCTGGGCTTTCGCCTGGCGCACGCTGATCGCGGCTGAACTCGTCTTCGGCGTCTCCTCGGGCTCGGGCGGTCTCGGCTGGTTCATCTTCGAGAACCGCAACCAGCTCGAAACCGCCAATGTCTTCGCCGGGCTGTTCACGGTCATCATGATCGGCCTGTTCGTCGAGAACGTCATCTTCGCCGCGATCGAGCGCAACACGGTCCAGCGCTGGGGCATGCAGAGCTGAGGCGACATCTCCACAAGACCACAAGGCCGGGCCAATCCGGCATCATCCGGGAGGATACCATGATGAGCATGACAAGACGCCTGGCCGCCGTTCTGACGGGCGCGGCCCTCATTCTCGCGATCGGCGCCCCCGGCGCCATGGCGGAGGTCAAGGAAGTCCGGATCTCCAAGGGCTACGGCATTCTCTACCTGCCCCTGATCGTGATGCAGGACCAGAAGCTGCTGGAGAAGCAGGCCGCCAAGGCCGGTCTCGGCGATATCGCGACCAAATGGCTGGTTCTCGACGGCGGCAACGTCATCAATGACGCGATGATGGCCGGCACGCTGGATTTTGCCGGCACCGGCGCGCCCGGATTCGTCACGCTCTGGTCGAAAGCCAAGGGCATTCCCAATGTCGAGGTCATCGGCATCGGCGGCATGAGCGCGACCTCGCTTTCGCTCAACTCGATCAACCCGAATGTGAAATCGCTGAAGGATTTCACCGCGAAGGACAAGATCGCGCTTCCCGGCATCAAGACCTCGCTCTCGGCCGTCGTGCTCCAGATGATGGTGGCCAAGGAGTTCGGCCGCGAGAACTTCGCCAAGCTCGACCCGATGACCGTGAGCCTGCCGCATCCCGAGGCGCTGGCGGCGCTGACCTCCGGCAAGACCGAGATCACGGCGCATTTCACCTCGCCGCCGTTCTCCTTCCTCGAGCTCAACGACCCCAAGGTGCATCTCGTCGCCGATTCCATCGACGTGATCGGCAACATAACGCTCGACGTCGTTTTCGCGCCGAAGAAATTCGTCGATGCCAATCCAAAGATGACCGACGCCTTCCTCGCCGCCCTCGACGAGGCCTGCGACTTCATTGCCCAGAACAAGGACGCCGCGGCCGAGATCTTCGTGCGGGGCTCGCCGGTCAAGGTCTCGAAGGACGACGTCCTGACCATGCTCAACGACAAGGGCGCCAAATTCTCGGCCACCCCCGACAAGGTGATGGATTTCGCCGAGTTCATGGGCCTTGCCGGCACGATCAAGGTGAAGCCGGCCAAATGGACCGACATGTTCATCCCGCAGATTCACGGCCGCAAAGGCAGCTGACGCAATCCCGAGTACCCGCCCTTGGCGGGCCCGGACTGGCGGCCTCATCGGGAGCTTCGAAGCCGCCCTCGCCTCCTTGCCCAGGGATCCGGAAGGTCTCAACTTCCGGATCCGGGTCGTCGCGCCGTCATCTGCGGCTCGCATAAGGCAGCGTCAGTCGCTAGATTTCCCCAATGCGCCCGACACAGATTCGCAGCTGTGAGCTTTCACCCCAACAGAATTCCCAGCGTCGCGCGCCCCAATCGCCGGGCGCTTCGGCAACAGGGCCGTTGCGCTCGCGGCAGCAGATATGATGGAAACCGAAACCGTAGTTGCGCGTTCTGGTCGCATCACGGAGACGAAACGATGATATTCGAGTTCGTGTCAGCCGGGGCGGGCCGTGACGCCATCCATTGTCACTCTGAGGGGCTTCAATCATGAGACGTGTTATCGCGGCCGCCGGCATGCTGAGCCTGGCCCTTCTGGCAACCGGCTGCGTCCAGCAGAGCCGCGAACGCGTGATCGTGGTGAGCCCCGAGCCCGGCCGCGGACCGGCCATCACGAAGCGCATTACGCCCGATGGCGCCGGAGGCCTGTTTCTTCCAGACGGATCGCGTGTCGAGGTGGATCGCGCCGGGGGCTTCACACTCCCCAATGGCGACTATGTCCGCCGCGACGCATCCGGCGCGCTGAACTTGCCCAATGGCTCGCGCTGCCTGCCCGACGGGCAAGGCGGGTATGGCTGCCCGTAGCATTCGGCGGGCCATGGCTTCGCAGGTGATCCGAGTTTGCTTCGCTGGCTCGGGCTACCTGCATGCCGGAAGACGATCAACAGGTCGGATATCTCAGTAAGTCGCCCGGCCGCCTGACAGGTCGAAAATGCCTCCCGTCGAGAAGGAGCATTCGTCGCTGGAGAGCCAGAGCACCAGGCGCGCGACCTCCTCGACCTCGACGAAACGCCCCATCGGGATGCGGCCGAGGATGTCGGCGCGGCGCTCGGCCGAGATTTCCCTGGCCATCGCCGTCTCGGCCGCGGCCGGCGTGACCGCGGTGACGATGATGCCGTCGAGAGCCGTCTCCTTGGCGACGCTCTTGGTCAAGGCGAGCAGCCCGGCCTTCGAGGCGGAATAGGCCGCGGCCTTGGCCATGCCTTCCTTGCCCTGGATCGAGGCGATGTTGACGACATGGCCGCGCAGCGGATGCAGCGTGATCGCAGAAGCACGCGCCGGCTGCCGGCGCATCAATCCGACAACCGCGCGGGTGACGAGATAGGAGCCGAACAGATTGACCTGCAGCACGCGCTGGAAATTCTCTGGCATCGTCTCCCAGACCGGCTTCACCTCCCCGAGCACGCCGGCATTGTTGACCAGGATATCGATGCGGCCATGGTCCTTGAAGACGGCCTGCGCTGCGACCTCGACCGCGGCAGCGTCGGTGATGTCGAGCACGCGCGCGCGGGCGCCTTCGCCCAGTTCCGCAACCGCATCGGCAAGGGCTGCGCAATCGGCGTCCCAGAGCTCGACGATCGCGCCGGCCTCGATCAAGGCATGTGCGATGCCGCGCCCAAGCCCGCCGGCGCCGCCGGTGACGATGGCGATGCGGTCAGCAAGATCATAACGCGCACGCATCAGCCGGCGCTCCAGGCCGTCTTGGTGCGGGTGATCTGATGGCGGTAGAGGCCCAGCGAATAGGGGCCGCTCCCGCCGATCGCATCGAGCTTCTCGCCGGCGAGCTCCGTCTTGGCGAGCGCGACGAAGGCCGCCTCGTCGCCCCAGCCTTCGAGCAGCAGCACCCAGCGCGGCACGGCATTGGCGACACCGCGCGCCTTCTGCTCGGCGGTGGCGACGCCGCTCGCCTCGGCATCAGCCGTCAGCAGGTGCACGCCGGCGACGCCGGGCCCGGCGAGCAGGTCGGGAATGGTCTGGCGCAGCAGTGTCGCCTTGTGTGCGGCGGCATCCGCATCCGCCACGTCGTAGCGCAATGTCGCGATCAAGCCGCCCTGGGCTGGGCCGGTGCTGTGGGCGACGCGGCAGATCGAGCGCGCGACGGAGCGGAAATGCTTCACCGCCGCGAGCGTCCAGGGTGTCGGCGCGTTGACGCGGGCGGTGTAGTCCTGGCTCTTCAGGACTTCGACGCTCAAGGCCTCGTAAAGATTGAAGAATTCGAGGTCGGCCTCGATCGCGACATAGCGCCGGCCGCGCGTGAAACCGGGAATGCCGAGCCGTTCCGGCATGTGCTCCTGGCCATGCCAGGCATAGAAGATCTCGCGCCCTTCCGGCGCGATGTCGTGCCAGATCGCGACCGCGCCTTCTCCAGATAAGCTCACTGAAACCCTCCCGGTCGCGTCTCGTTAGGGCGCGTTGACTCCGCCTCTTGCCGTTCGTATATGAAATTCAATTCTGAATTGGAAATCAATTCCAAAATAAAAATCAACGGGGACGACAAGGAGACCACTCGTGACGATCGCAGCGGTGGAACGGGCGTTGAAGGTGCTGGAGGCGTTGTCGGGTGAGCCCGATGGCGTCGATCTCAGCCTTCTCGCAGAACGCCTCGATCTGCCGGCCAGCGCGACGCACCGGCTTCTGGCAACGCTCGCTGAGCGCGGTTTCGTCGCTCAGGACGCGTCCAGCGGCGCCTATGGGCTGACGCTGAAGCTCTCCCAGCTTGCCTTCCGCAATCTCGATCTGCGCGGCCTGCCCGACGCAGGACAGATCGTGCTCGACGGGCTTGCCCTCGCGACCCGCGAATATTGCCGCCTTGCCGTGGTCGAGGGCGAGAGCCTGGTCTGGATCGCGCGGGCCCAGGGGGCGACCGCTGGCCTGCGCTATGAGCCGCCGATGGGCACCGAGATCGTGCTGCACGCCACCGCGACGGGAAAGGCCTGGCTCGCCTCCTTGCCGGAGGCCGAGGCACTGCGCATCGTCTGCGCGCGCGGTTTCCGGGCCGATGGCCGCACCGGCCCCAATGCCTTGCAGGATGTCGATGCGCTGCGTGCCCATCTCGACGAGACCCGCCGTCGCGGTATCGCGCTCGCGGTGGAGGAAGGCGAGATCGGCACCGTCGCCATGGCGACGACCTTCCGCGCCGGCTCCGACAGCGATGCTCCCGTCGCGGGCACGCTCAGCGTCGCGGGCCCGGCGGCGCGCATGAGCGAGAGCCGGCATGGCGAGATCAGCGACGCCTTGCACCAGGCCGCGCGCGCCATGGCGGAGATCTGGCCGCTGCGGCGCCGGCAGATCCAGAGCCTCGCCCCCACCGTCGCAGGCGGCGAGCCGCGCCACAGTCTTTCCGCAGGGATGAACGCATGACGGACGAGGTCGCAACCCGGCCGACGCAGCAGCCCAATGAGGCCTCCCAGGCACAGAGCCGGGCCGGCGCCTGGACATCTGCGATCGCCTGGCCGCTGGCGAGCTTCGCCGTGCTGCTGCTGGCCTGGCAGTGGCTGGTGCCGCTGGCGGGTATCCCCGAGTATATCCTGCCCGTGCCGAGCGCCTTCTTCGAGCGGCTCTGGACCGACCGGGGCCTGATCTTCCAGCACACGCTGGTGACGGGCAACGAGATCGTGCTCGGCTTCCTGATGGCGGCGGTGATCTCGATCCCGCTCGGCTACATCATCGTCTCCGTGAAGATCCTGGAAAAGGCGATCTATCCGGTGATCGTCTTCTTCCAGCTCGTGCCGAAGATCGCGATCGCCCCGCTCTTCGTGGTCTGGTTCGGCTTCGGCCTGTTCCCCAAGGTGCTGCTCACCTTCCTGCTCTGCTTCTTTCCGACGCTGGTCGCCAGCATGACGGGGTTCCGGGCGCTGGACGAGCGCGTACTCTATCTGACCCGCTCGATGGGCGCCTCCGCCTGGCAGACCTTCCGCTATGTCCGGGTGCCGGCCGCGCTGACCTATATCTTCTCCGGCCTCAAGGTCTCGGCGGTGTTTGCCGCGACGGGCGCGATCGTCGGCGAGTTCGTCGGCGCCAATGCCGGGCTGGGCTATCTCCTGCTGCGCGGCACCAGCTTCCTCGACATGCCGCTGATCTTCGCCTGCCTCGTGGCGCTCAGCCTGGTCGGGATCCTGTTCAGCTATCTCGTCGACGGGCTCGAGGTCGTGCTGATGCCATGGCAGCGCAAAGGCTGACGAGCGCAGGAGCTGACGCACCGATCCATTCTGTTCACGAACGAACCATCAACCCGGACCAACCGGGGCTTACGGGAGGACCAAGACCATGAACCGACGCATGTTGATCACCACAGTCGCCATGCTCGCACTCGGCGCAGGCACCGCCTTCGCGCAGAGTGCCGGCAAGCCGATGAAGATCACGCTGAACTTCCTCGCGGCCGCGCCCAATGCCGGCTTCATGATGGCCAAGCAGCTCGGCCTCTACGAGAAGGCCGGCATCAACCTGACGATCGAGGAGGGCAAGGGCTCGGGCACCACGGCGCAGATGGTCGCCACCGGCCAGACCGATATCGGTTTCGCCGACGCACCGGCCGCCATGCAGCTGCGCACCAAGGGTGCTCCGGTCAAGATCATCGCCCCCGTGCTCCAGACCAACGGCTTCGCGATCATCGCGCTGGAAGACGGCAAGATCAATGCGCCCAAGGACCTCGTCGGCAAGAAGCTCGCGGTCCAGCCGGGAACGGCGCAGACGACGCTGCTGGAGGCCATCCTCGCCAGCAACGGGATCGACAAGAGCAAGGTCGATGTCATCGCGATCGATCCGGGCGCCTTCGTCGGCGCGCTGCTCGAGAAGAAGGTCGACGCGATCCTGGGCGGGGCCGATTTCCACTCGATCCAGATCCGCGAGCGCGGTTTCAAGGTCCGCGACATCTTCTACCGCGATGTCGGCGTGCCGACGGTGGGCTTGTCGATCATCGCTCGCGACGACCGGATCAAGGCCGATACGGCGCTGTTCAAGGCATTCGTCGAGGCGAGCCTCCAGGGCTGGGACGCGGCGCGCAAGAATCCCGAAGCGGCGGCGGACGCCGTCGTGGCGCAGTTCCCGGCAGTGAAGAAGGCGCAGGTGCTGGCGCAGTTCGATGTCGTCAACAAGCTGCTCTGCGCGCCGGGAGCAACCTCGCTCGGCAAGGTGCCGGAGACAAACTGGACCGTCAGCTACGACCTGCTGACGCAATATCTCGGCCTGCCCAAGGACAAGCCGATCACCGATTACTACACGACCGAGCTGCTGCCAGCCTCGGCACCGGCCTGCCCGTGAGGCGATGATGCTTCCCAGCTCCGCGCAGCCCGGCACCGGCGCCGCCTCCATTTCCGGACGCGGCGTGATCAAGAGCTTCGGCGGCTTCACCGCCGTCGATGGTCTCAGCCTCGATATCAGGAGTGGCGAGTTCGTCAGCCTGATCGGCCCTTCCGGCTGCGGCAAGAGCACCTTCATGCTGATGGCGGCGGGGTTGATGCCGATCAGTTCCGGCGAACTCCTGGTCAATGGCAAGCCATTGACCTCGCCGCTGACCGATATCGGCATCGTCTTCCAGGACCATCTCCTGCTGGAATTCCGGACGGCGCTGGAGAACGTCATGCTCCAGGCCGAAATCCGCGGCCTGCCGCTCGCGCCTGCGAAGGAGCGGGCGCTGGAGCTCTTCGCCAAGCTCGGCATCAGCCACGCCGTCGACCGCTACCCCAAGCAGCTTTCGGGCGGCATGCGCCAGCGCGTCTCGATTGCGCGCGCGCTGATCCACGATCCGTCCGTCCTGATGATGGACGAGCCTTTCGGCGCGCTCGACGCGATCACCCGCACCCAGATCCGCCACGATCTCGAAATGCTCTGGCTGGAGACGGGCAAGACCGTCGTCTTCATCACCCACTCCATCGACGAGGCGATCGGCCTGTCTGACCGCGTGCTGGTGATGTCGCCGACGCCCGGCCGCGTGGTCGACGAGATCGCAATCGAATTGCCCCGCCCGCGTCCCGCGCATCTCGGCGACTATCCGAGCTTCAACGCCTATGCCGACCGTATCCACGACGCGTTCCGGCGCTTCGGCGTGATCAAGTACTAGGAACCGCGCCGCCAGCCGGACAGGGCACGGTGCCCTTGCCGTCATTGCGAGCGCAGCGAAGCAATCCAGGAGGGCTCGCTCCACATCCCCTGGATTGCTTCGCTGCGCTCGCAATGACGATGGGGCGGCGCCGAGGTCACAGCCTCCTGATGCGGAGCATTTGACAACGAGCGGATCATCTCCCAGTCTCATTCTTACATAAAACAAGAATGAACAGGGTGGAGATGTGAAGGGGGCATGGAGCCGGCAGGAGACGCGCGCCGCGGTTCTCCGCTATCTCTGGCGCTCCGGCGGATCGTTCCGGCCGGATGTGATCGCTCATGTCGGCCTGACCGATGCGAGCATCTCCCGCATCGTGGCCGATCTCAAAGCGGAAGGTCTCGTCGACGAGTCCCGCAAACGCGCGCCTTATCGCGGCGGCCCCAGCACGTTTCTGACGCTGAGCGAGAGCCAGTTCGTCGCGACGATCGAACTCTCCAACAACCGCCTGCATGCCGGCGTCGGAAGCCTCAAGGGCGAGGTGCTGTTCTCCGCGCAGCACGAGCTGCCCGACGGTACGGCGGCGATGGACGCGGAAAGCACCGCGGCCGCAGCCATCACCGGCATGGCCGATTGGTGCCTGCACCACGACATCGTCCTGCGCCAGGTCGCCGTCTCGGTACCCGGCTACCATCCCGGCCAGGCGAGCAACCCGATCATGGCGCTGCGGCGCGACTTCATCACCCGGGCGCTGGAAGCCGCGCTGCCCGAGGTGCCCACGACTTTCGCCAATTCGATCGTGACACGGGCGCTCGCCCATCGGCTCCAGATCGGCGTGACGCGGGATGAGAGACCCTATTTCTATGTGTTCCTCGGGCATGGGGTCGGCGGCGCCTTCGTCGATGAAAGCGCCGGGCGCGACGATGTGCTCCCCTGCGAAATCGGGCACATGATCATGGACCGGCAGGGCGTGCCGTGCCGCTGCGGCCATTCCGGTTGTCTCGAAGCCAATGTCTCGACAGGAGCCATGGCCCCGCTTTTCGGCAAAGCGGAGCAGCAGATGCTCGCACCCCGCGATAGCTGGCGCGCGGACGTTCAGCTGTCGCCCCATGCCGGGGCCGAGATCGACCTCCGCCTCGCTCAGCTCGGCACGGCGATCGGCAATGCCTTGAATCTCAACCGCGTCAGGCGGGTCGTCGTCGCAGGCTGGCCGGGCGCGGTGCAGGACAGGGCCGGCCCGGCCGTGCTGGCCGGTATCGATCGCAGCCTGTTCGGCGGCGCGGCTGGCGTCGACCTGTCCTTCTCCGCGATCGAGCTCGGCCGGGAGCCCGCATCAGGCATCGCGCTCGCCACCTTCGCCTTCGTCAATCGCGGCGGGCACGTGACCCCGGCGCCCGGCCGCAAGCGAACCCGGCGCCTGACGCCGGAAATGCTGTGACAAACGACACAAAAATCGGGAGGACATTATGAAAGCGCATTGGATTATCGGCGCCGCCCTGCTCGCTCTGTCAGCCGGTTCGGCCGCGGCGCAGAGCGTCCTGAAAGTCAGGCCGTCCGGCGACGTCAAGATCCTCGACCCGATGCTGGGCTCGGATTCGATGGCCCGCAACTTCGGCTACATGGTCTACGATACGCTGTTCGCGGTGGACGACACGTTGGCGGTGAAGCCCCAGATGGTGGCGGCTTGGAGTACCTCTGCCGACGGCAAGACCTGGGACTTCACGCTGCGCGACGGCCTGGCATTCAGCGACGGCCAACCCGTCACCTCCGACGACGTCATCGCCTCGCTGAAGCGCTGGAGCGGCAATGACAGCATGGGCCAGCAGCTCAATGCGCGCGGCGCGGTCTGGAGCGTGACCGACGCCAAGAGCTTCAGGCTGACTTTGTCCCAGCCCTGGGGCTTCGTGCTGGACGCGCTCGGCAAGCCCGGAGCGCCTGTGCCCTTCATCATGCCGGCGCGGATCGCCTCGGCGACGCCCGCCAATCAGGGCGTGACCGACCAGACCGGCTCGGGTCCCTTCATCTTCAAGAAAGAGGAATGGCTCTCGGGCTCGAAACTGGTCTTCGTCAGGAACCCGAATTATGTGCCGCGCTCGGAGGCCCCGAGCGGCTTCGCCGGCGGCAAGATCGCGCGGATCGACCGCGTCGAGTGGCAGATCATCCCCGATCAGCAGACGGCCATGAACGCCGTGCTGAAGGGCGAGATCGACATCAGCGAAGACCTCTCCGCCGATCTGATCGGGCTCGCCAAACCGGCAAAGGACGTCGTCATCGCCCGCCAGGATGAACTCGGCGTGGCGCAGCAGATCCGCATCAACTCGCTGCAGCCGCCATTCAACAATCCCAGGATCAGGCAGGCCCTGCTCCATGCCGTCAACGGCTCCGAGTTCCTGGACGCCGTGATCGAGGATCCCAGCCTCGGCAAGACCTGCCGCTCCTTCTATATCTGCTCCTCGCCCTATTTCACGGAGGACGGCTTTCCCAAGCCGGACCTCGACAAGGCCAGGGCGCTGGTCAAGGAGAGCGGCTATGACGGCACGCCGGTCGTGCTGCTCGACGCCACCGAGAACACCAATATCCACGCCTTCACCATGGTCGCGGATCAATTGCTGCGCAGCATCGGCCTCAAGACGGACGTCCAGGCGATGGATTGGGCCACGGTCGTGAGCCGCCGCGCGAGCAAGGAGCCGGTCGGCAAGGGCGGCTGGTCCATCTTCATCTCCGGTCCGGGAGGGCTCGACATGATGGAGCCGCTCAGCCATCTCGGCCTGCGCTCGAACTGCGACAAGGCCTGGTTCGGCTGGCCTTGCGATGCCGAAATCGAGGCCATGCGATCCGCCTTCGCCGACCTCTCCGACCTTGGCGCACGCAAGGCGCTCGCCACCAAGATCCAGGCCCGAGCGGTTGAGACGGTTCCCTATATTCCGATCGGCCTGCAATACCAGATCAGGGCCCACCGGGCGAACCTGAGCGGAATCCTGACGCCGCCGGCACCGGTCTACTGGAACATCGCGCGGAAATAAGCGGTCGCCGAACCATCAGGCAGCGGAGGCCGGTCGGCGCGTTGTCGAATTTGCTACGATCACTGTTCGAGCTTTCTCGCCCGGCTTCACGATGGCATCGGGCAGGGCTGTCGAATACTATTGCACCTTGGGGGACCCGAACTGAACGTCGACCATCGGCTCGGCGATCGCCGAGCCAGTCTCCTCAACCCGTTCCCGCGCTTCAGCGATGGCTCCCTGCTGCGCATGGCGAATTTCCATGCCGATTCGCGCAGGGTGGCCCGAACGGCTTCCAACCCCGTCTCGACCTCGTGATGAACGGCCCGCGCGGCCGATGAATCCTGGCGATTGTGGACGAGCCCCCGGCAACCCAGCCGACCTCATTGTCCTTGGCACACCAACCGACAGCAACGCACTCATGGAGATCGCCAAGCCGATCATGGCTTCCAGAACAGGCGGCAAGGCTTCGCGCGCCCGACTGCCGCACTATCCGCCTCCGAGGCAGCATCATACTCGCAGCGCACTGGAAAGAATGAAGCATGGCACTCGCATGTATTTGAGACGTGGGTATGATATTGTGTAGCAAGGGGCGGCTTCAGCGTTCCGGGCAGCTTTTTTACAAGGGGGATAGGCATGGGTGTAGCAAACCCGATTGAAACAGTGCTCGGTGTCCTGACGCTGCTGGACGAAACTCATGCCAAGATGAACGGCACGAAATTGGCGTCCTTTCCATGGCGCCCTGCCTCTCCCGAGAGCGCTGATGATCTGACCGACCTTGTCCATGAAGCTCTGGAGAGATGTAGCGATGTCACTGAGGCGGTGATCGTGGTGACCGTCGCGGCCATGGCCAGCAGGAAGCCAGAGCACAGCCGATCGTCGAACACCGTTTCCATAGCGGCATATGTAGCCAAGCTTAAACGGGCATTTTGGCGCGCCTAGAGCGTTTTCAAGCGAAGTGGAATCCGGTTTTCATGAAGAAAACGCGTTAAAACACAGGGCTATGGCTATTGACCGATCCGGTTGGATCGGAAGTTGCTCTAGCCCTGTTCGAACAATCGAGTTTTTCCTCCCTCGATCGTCTCTCCATTGTAAAACCCTCATTACCGAAGCCCGGCAAGCCATCTTCCGAAGTTTGCTCCAATAGCTCCGTGCGGTGAAGCGTTGCTCTCCCAAACTGGGCGCCGGCAGCGAAAACGGGCCGAGTTCCGTACCATCTTCAGATCAGGTCCGCGCCAAGCTGCCTGGCGGGAACCGACCGCCCAGAGCCGTTGGTGAATTCGGAGCACCGTTCCGGCGATAGTGCGGCTGATGGCTGCGCCGCCGGCCCGCCCGACGAGCGCCGCGGCCTTTCACGGCGCACTCCGATAGAAGGCGCTCGCCCGTGAGTTCGGCGGAAGAGAGCACCTGGAAATCGTCGGTCCCGCCGCCTCGCATCGGCCAGTCCCACGCTCGCAGCAACCTGCCTGCAGATCGCGCGATCCTGCATTTGACAGTCCAAATAGCGGCGTGCAGTATACAGCATACAATAAGATTGCTGGCTCGAACCGGCGGTCATTCAGGGCCAGGAAACCACGGAGGTGCGCCCATGCGCGCTCGCGTATCCGTCATCGCCGATCAGCCGCTCGATCGCTGCCCGATGTCATGAGAGGCGCGGCCTGCTCCGGCCGCCGGCAGGGCGATGCCGTCGGTCCCGCTTGAACTCCGCGCAGGCCGACAAAGCCTCCTCGCCACTCTCCAAAGCATTCCTTGCCCCCAAAGCGTTCCCTGCCCGTTCGACGAGCTGACCCGCGATGCACTTGCCCAAAGCCTTCCTTCGCTCGCTCGAGAACCTGCTGATCGCAGCCTTCGTCGTGATGATCATCATGGTCTTCGGCAATGTCGTGCTGCGCTATCTGTTCAACTCCGGCATCACGATGTCGGATGAGGCCTCGCGGATGATCTTCGTCTGGCTGACATTCGGCGGGGCCTTCCTGGTCGCGCTGGAGGGCGGGCATCTCGGCATGACGACCGTCGTGCAGATGCTGGGGCTGCGCGGGCGCTGGTTCGCGCGTCTGCTGGCCGAGGGGCTCTCGCTGCTGTGCATGACATTGCTGGTCTGGGGATGCTGGCTGCAGAGCAGTATCAATTTCAGCAACCTGTCCCCGGTGCTGGGCGTGCCGACCGCGATCTTCTACCTGGCGGGCCTGGCCTGCGGGCTCGGCATCGGTCTCATCAACATCGTGACGCTCATCAAGCTCGTGAGCGGACGCCTGCCTCCCGACCAGCTGATCACCGGAGCGGAATCGGAGGAATTGGCCGCCTTCGAAGCGCATAACCAAGAGCGCCCGCGCTCATGACCATCCTCGTCTTCCTCGTCTCGCTTCTGGGCGCCATGGCGCTCGGCATGCCGATCGCGACTTCGCTCCTGGTCTGCGGCGTCGCCCTGATGATCCATCTCGACGCGTTCGACGCCCAGATTCTCGCGCAGAACCTCATCGGAGGCGCCGACAGCTTTCCCTTGATGGCCGTGCCCTTCTTCATGCTGGCCGGCGAATTGATGAATGCCGGCGGCCTCTCGAAGCGGATCATCGCCTTCGCGATGGCGCTGATCGGGCATGTGCGCGGTGGGCTTGGCTATGTCGCCGTGCTCGCGGCGATCGTGATGGCGAGCATCTCCGGCTCGGCGGTGGCCGACACCGCGGCCCTGGCGGCTCTGCTCATTCCGATGATGCGGCAGGCCGGCTACCGCCTCGACCGCAGCTGCGGCTTGATTGCAGCCGGCGGCATCATCGCGCCGGTGATTCCGCCCTCGATCGGCTTCGTCGTCTTCGGCGTGGCCGCCGGCGTGTCGATCACGCGCCTATTCCTGGCCGGCATCGTCCCGGGCCTGCTGATGGGGCTGGCCCTGGCGATCACCTGGTACGTCCTGGCCAAGGACGAGCCGGTCTCGGCACTGCCGCGCCCCAGCGTGAAGAGCATCGTCAAGGCGGCGCTCGATGGCTTCTGGGCCCTGCTTCTGCCGTTCATGATCATCGGCGGCATGAAGGTCGGCGCCTTCACGCCGACCGAGGCTGCTGTGGTGGCCGCGGTCTATTCGCTCTTCGTCGGCATGTTCGTCTATCGCGAGCTGAAGGTCGAATATCTGCGCCCGGCCTTCCTGGCGGCGCTGAAAATGTCGGCCTCGGTCATGTTCCTGGTCGCCGCCGCGCTTGTCTCGGCCTGGCTGATCACCATCGCCAACATACCGGCCGAAGTCGGCGCCATGCTCGGCCCGCTGATCGAATACAAGATGCTCCTGATGATCGCGATGATGCTGCTCGTCGTCGTGGTCGGCACGGCTCTCGACTTCATCCCCACGGTCCTGATCCTGACGCCCGTGCTGATGCCGATCGTCAAGCAGGCCGGGATCGACCCGGTCTATTTCGGCGTCCTCTTCATCATGAACAACGCCATCGGATTGCTGACGCCGCCGGTGGGCACCGTGCTGAACGTCGTCTGCGCGGTCGGCCGCATTCCGATGGACAAGGTCATCCGCGGCGTCATGCCCTTCCTGCTCGCGCAGGTCGCAGTTCTGGTCCTGCTGACGCTCTTTCCGGAGATCGTCATGGTGCCGGCAAAATGGTTCTACGGGCGCTGAGGCAGCCCACGCACAAGAACAATCAGGAGGAGGCCCCCATGACGATCACCAGACGCACCGCCCTTGCCACAGCCGGCGCCGGGCTTGCCCTCTTTTCCATCGGCCGACCCGCACATGCCCAGGCGGCGAAACTGCGCTTCGCCCATCCCCATCCCGAATCGGATAGCTGGCACAAGGCCGCGCTCCAGTTCGCCGAGAAGGTCAAGGCGAAGAGCGCCGGCAAGCTCGAGGTCCAGGTCTTCGCCAACGGCGCGCTCGGCTCGGATTCGCAGACGATCAGCGCGGTTCGCGGCGGCTCGCTCGACATCTGCCTGACGGGCAACCCGTTCTTCACCGGATTGGCGCCGAAGCTGAACGTCCTGGACCTGCCGTTCCTGTTCCAGAGCCGCAAGCATGTCGCGGCGGTGATGGACGGGCCGATCGGCGATGGCTTGCGCCAGGAGCTCGAAGCCTCGAATCTGAAAGCCCTCGCGACCTGGGAGATCGGCTGGCGCAACCTGACCAACAGCCGCCGCCCCGTCGTGACGGCCGCCGACATCAAGGGCCTGAAGATCCGCACCACGCCCAACCCCGCGCATATCCGCGCCTTCCAGCTGCTCGGGGCCGTGCCGACGCCGATGGCCTTCACCGAATTGTTCTCCGCGCTCGAGACCGGCGCGGTCGACGGCCAGGAGAACCCGGTGACGCTGATCCTCAACGCCAAGTTCAGCGAGGTCCAGAAGCATCTGTCGCTGACCCGCCACGCCTTCACCACCGGGCCCGTGGTGATGAACAAGGCCAAGTTCGATGCGATGGCGCCCGAGCTGCAAAAGCTCCTCGCCGAGACCGCTCTCGAACTGGCTGTCGTCCAGCGCGGGATGAACGAGGGCACGGAAGGGTCGAGCCTGGCGGAACTCAAGAAAGCGGGGATGCAGGCGGTGGAAACGCCGGACCGCGACTCCTTCTCCAGGATCGTCACCGCCGAAGTCGAGAAGGAGTTCGTGACGAAGTTCGGCGGCGAGACGCTCGAGGCGATCAAGAAGGCGGCCATCTGATGGAGATCATCGACCTCTCCATGACGATCGAGCCGCATTTCCGCTGGCCCGTCGAGCTTGCGATCAAGGGCGACATCGCAGCCGGCGACCAGTTCCGCGTCTCGCGAATCAGCATGACCTGCCACGGCTTCTCCCATGTCGATGCCCAGGCCCATGTCATCGCCCATAGCCCGACGATCGAGGCGACGGCGCTTTCGCGCGTCGTCGGCCCATGCCGGGTGCTGGATCTGCGCGACGTCGCCGCCCATCAGGCGATCGATGCCGAGCGGCTCGCCGCCGCCGACCGTGGCGGCCCCGATGGCGAGATCCTGCTCCTGGCGAGCGGATGGGGCGAGAAGCGGGACTACAGGACGCGCGAATTCTGGCTCGACGCGCCCTATCTGACCCGCGACGCCGCGCTCTGGCTGAAATCGCGCAACCCGACCGCGCTCGCCTTCGACTTTCCGCAGGATTTCCCGATCAGGCTTCTGCTCGACAACAAGCATGTGCCCTTCGAGGAGCACGTCACCCATGACATCTGCCTGCGTGCGGGGATCACCCTGATCGAATATGTCGTGAACACCGGCGCCTTGAAGAAGCCAAGGACCTTCCTTTGCGCCGCGCCGCTGAAGCTGCCGCATGCGGATGGCTCGCCGGCCCGCATCTTTGCGATCGAAGGGCTCATCTGAGCCGCGCGGCGAACGCGCCCCGACAGCCGAGCCTCGCCGCACCGGTTCCGGGAATGACGCGGGGCTGGCCTTCAGCGTGCGCTCGGGCGCCTGATGATCGCGTCGACCTCGTCGCGATCGATACGCCGCCGTTCGAACAGCACATTGGCGATGGCCTTCTGGGCCACGCGCATGGCGGGGTTGTAGAGGATTGCGGTGGCGGCCCTGGCGCAGCGCGCCAGCAGGGCGGCCTCGTCGGCTGGCTGCAGAAAGGCGATATAGGGCCGCATCTGTTCCAGATCATCGTCATGGGAATGGATCGCGCCCGGATACCATCTGAGCCCCTCCCCCTCATTCCAGTAGATCATCTCGCCGCAATGGCCGGCGGACAGGATCGTCACCTCGACCTCGGCGCGCCGGAGATCCGCCGACCGTTCGGTCCGGAAGCCTTTCCGGTAGGGCTCGAAACAGGTCTCGCCGCTGACGCCCAAAGGCGGCCGAAGCCAGGCATGGGTGACGTAGCGCTCGTGATGCCAGCCGACGATGATGTGGCCGGCCTCATGAAACGCGCAGGCCGCGCGCCGGATTTCGGCAGGGATGGCGCTGAGATCGGGATGGCGTCTCACGTCTGGTGGTTCTCTGAATGTTTCAGTCTTTGCAGCGGTTTCGGCAACGCCTCGCCCGCAGCGGGCCGTACCCGCCCGGAGCTTTGTTGTAGCGCGTTTTCTCCGCGCAAACGCTTCGCGTTTGTCGCGAGCGAGCCGCTATCCGCTTCGCTCGAAACGCTCCAGCTCCTCCGGGCCGGCTTCTTCCCAGCGATCACCGCGGACACTCAGGCGAAGGCGGCGACGCGTCACTCCCGACAAGGCAGTCCTTCAGACAGCCGATGAACGCCGTCGTGCCCGGCGAGAGCGGCCGGTCGCGGCGGGTGACGACGCCGTAGGAGCCCATGATCGGCGGGACCGCGACGTTCAGGCGGCAGAGCAAGCCGTGCCTGATGTTGAATTCGGCGACATCGGCCGGCATCACCGCCAGCATGTCGCTTTCCTGCAGCAAGGCGACCATCGTCATCATCGACGAGGTTTCGACGACATCGAGCGGCTGGTGGGTCATCATCTCCGCGAAGAGCGGGGCGAGGACCTTGCGCATCGGCGAAGCGGCGGGCAGCAGCGTCCAGGGCCAGGAGGCCAGATCGGCAAGGCCGAGCGAGCTGGCCGCCATCAAGGGATGACCGAGCCGGGCCACGATATGCAGCGGCTCGTCGATCAAATCCTCATAGTCGAACTCGGTGCGTCCCGCGAGCGCCAGCGGGCGCGCGAGCAGCACGTCGAGCTCGCCCTTCGCCAGCATCGGGACCAGGGCGTCGCTGGTTCCGACATCGATGGAGACATCGAGCCGCGGCCTGTCGCGCTTGAGCGCCGCGACTGCCCTGGCGAGCAGGAACGGGATGGCGCTGATGACCGCGCCGATCTTCAGGCGCCCTGTCGCACCGGAGGCGAGCGCCGCGAGCTCGAGCCGCGTCCGGTCGAGATCGTTCAGGATCAATCGCGCATGACGCGTCATCACCTCGCCATAGACCGTGGCCTTCAGGCCGCGCCGCCCGCGCTCGAACAGCGGCAGGCCGAGCGTCGCCTCCAGATCCTGCAGCAGCTTGGTCGCGCTCGGCTGCGTCATGTTCAGCCGGGCGGCCGCCCGCCGCAGGCTTTGGGCTTCGTCGATCGCAATCAGCAGGAGGAGCTGCCGGTTCTTCAATCGCCGCAGCAGCGAGGCGCCCGGCTCGGCCATGGTCTGCGTCATGCGGGGCCTCCCCGGTGATATCGTTTTGGCGATCACATCATCGCCAATCTTCATTATCAAGGCATATCAGACCGGATTAGCCTCTGACCCAATAACGCCGGCGGCACGCATCGCCGGCGATCGGGAGAAGCGCCGCTTACGGACGGACCCTGCGCGCTGTCGCGCATCCGCTTCCCGTCGGAAACGCCATCCCTTGGAAACGCATGAGCCGGCGCAGCCGGCCGGAGGGGATGCCATGTCGGGATTGGACCAGACTCACGCGCCGCAGGGCGGCATCGGCCAGGCGGCGGCCACCGCCTCGGCCGGCACCACGGTGCGCTGGCGCATCTTCGGCATCGTCTTCGTGCTGGTGGTCATCAACCTGATCGATCGCACGGCGCTCTCGATCGCCATGCCGACCATCGCCAAGGAGTTCAATCTCGAACCCGCGATGCAGGGGCTGATCCTCAGCGCCTTCTTCTGGAGCTATGCCGCGCTGCAGATCCCCGGCGGCTGGCTGATCGATAAATTCGGCCCGCGCGCCCTGATCACCGGTGCGACCATCGGCTGGGGCATCTTCCAGACGATCGCCGGCCTGTGCACCGGCGGCGTCACCCTGCTCCTCAGCCGCATCGGACTTGGCGCGGCGGAGGCGCCGCTGTTTCCAGCCGGCGCCAAGCTCAACTCGATCTGGCTGTCGCCTAGGGAGCGCGGACGCGGAGCCGTGCTGATGGATAGCGGCGCGCCGCTGGGCGCGGCTTTTGGGGGCGTCATCATCGCCTGGCTGATCCTGGCCTTCGGCTCCTGGCGCACCGCCTTCATCGTCGCGGGTGTCGCGACCATCCTGCTCGGCTATCTCGCCTGGTGGTATCTGCGCGACGCTCCGGCCGAGCATCCCGGCGTCGATGCCCGGGAACTCGCCCTGATCGAGGCCTCCGCCGCGAGCGCAGCCTCCGCGGAAGCGGCCGCCCCGAAGCAGATCTCGCCGCGCTCGCTTTCGGCCATCCTCCTCGGCCGCATGAGCTGGGCCATGATCAATTTCGGCTTGCTGACCTGGGGGCCGAGCTATCTCGCCCAGGCCCGCGGTTTCGATCTCAAGCAGATGGGCGGCGCGACCTTCGTGATCTTCCTCTCCGGCATGTTCGGCTCGCTGCTCAGCGGCTTCCTCGTCGACAAATTGCAGGAGAAAGGCCTGCGCCGCAGCGTGACCTACAAGCTGGCTTTGGGCTTCAGCGGTCTCGGCGTCATGCTCTCCTTCCTTGCCTTGCCCGAGGTCGCGGACCCGGTGATGGCGGTGGCACTGCTCTCGGTGACGCTGTTCCTGCTCTATTTCGGCAGCCTCTACTGGAGCCTGCCGGCGATCCTGGCGCCCCGCGAGAAGGTCGGCATCGTCGGTGGCGCGATGAATTTTGCCGGCAGCGCCAGCGGCATCGCCATCCCGATCATCACCGGCCTGATCCTGCAGGCCACCGGCACCTATCTGATGGTGCTCTATTTCTTCGCCGCCTGCGCCGCCCTCTATGTCGTCGGCACCATGCTGATCGACTTCCAGGACGCGGAAGCCCGCTGAGAGAACTGAAAACGTGACCGAATTGACTCTCTGGCAGGGGCCGATCGTCGATGCGCACCAGCATTTCTGGGACCCGGCCAGCAATCCCCATCCCTGGCTGAAGCCGGAGGCCAGGATCCCCTTCCGCTACGGCGATTATTCGGCGATCAAGCGCCGCTACCTGCCCGACGACTATTTTGCCGATGCCGCCGGGCATGATGTCCGCCAGACCGTCTATGTCGAGACGGAGTGGGACGAGAACGACCCGATCGGCGAGACACGCTACGCGACGAGCCTGGCCGAGCGCTTCGGCGTGCCCAATGCCATCGTGGCGCAGGCCCGGCTCGACCGCTCTGAGGCCGCAGCGGTCATCGCCGGACAGGCCGCCTTCGCCCTCGTGCGCAGCGTGCGGCACAAGCCGGGCGGGCCGCAGCGGCCCGAGGATGTCGGCGCCCAGCGCACGCTGATGTCGAGCGAGCGCTGGCGCCAGGGCTATGAGTGCCTCGGGCGGCATGGCCTCAACTTCGATCTGCAGACGCCCTGGTGGAACCTGCACGAGGCGGAGGACCTCGCCCGCAGCTTCCCGGCCACGACCATTGTGCTCAACCATGCCGGCCTGCCGGCCGATCGCAGCGAACGCGGGCTTGCAGGCTGGCACGCCGCCATGGCGCGCCTGGCCGATCGCCCCAATCTGCGCGTCAAGATCTCCGGCATCGGCCTGCCCGACCGTCCCTGGACCGTGGCGGATAATCGCTGGATCGTCGAGGAGATCATCGCGATGTTCGGCACCGAGCGATCCATGTTCGCCAGCAACTTCCCGGTCGACAGCCTCTGCGGCTCGTTCGACCAGATCTATACCGGCTTCAAGACGATCGCGGCACGCTTTGCGCAGGACGAGCAATTGCGCCTGTTCGCCGGAACGGCGCGCGAAACCTACCGGCTGGGCTAGCAGAGCCAGGTCACCCGGCCGGACATGGATCACATGGCGAGCCGACCCAAGAGACTGTTTGGAAAGTCCCTGAGCCCTCATCCTGAGGAGCCATTCCCGAGGGAATGGCGTCTCGAAGGATGCTTCAAGAGGCTCCCGAACCGTCTGGAGCATCCTTCGAGACGCCGCTGCGCGGCTCCTCAGGATGAGGGCTCGACTATCCAAACAGCTTTCCTGACCATCACCGCCGACGCCGCGGCAGTGCATGAAGCATCGCGGCCGGCGATTGACCTCGATCAAGGCCATGGCGGCGCAGCGGGGGCACACAGGCAGATGCTTGGAGCGCTGATGATGTTTTCGATCGCGACGATACGGCTGCTGATGCTCGCATTCGGTGCCCTCGGTGGCGCTCTGATCACGATGCAGCCGGGTTGGGCCATGCCGGCCGATGCGCAGCGGCCGGACAACGCTGAAAGCGCCCGGATCGGCAAGCGCGTCGCGCAGCGCTACTGCGGCGGCTGCCATGCGATCGAGGCGACCGGCCTCAGCCCCAACCCGAAATCACCGCCCTTTCCGCTGATCGCCGAGCGCTATCCCGGCAACAACCCGGCGCCCGTCCTGATCGACGGCACCGTCATTCGCCATCCCGGCATGCCCGAGTTCAACCTGCTGGAGAACGAGACCGACGGTCTCGTGGCCTATATCAGGCGGATTTCGCGCAAGTGGAAGCCGACGCCCTGACCGAAAAGGGACTTCTGCGGCGAAAAGGGAGATGAGCGCGATGACGGCGATCAGGACCAGGCGACAAAGACCGATGATGGCGTCCCACGGCCGCTGGGGATTGTTGATGCTCTGCGCCGCCCTGTTGGGCGCAGTACCTGCTCTGGCACAAAGCATCGGCGATGCGCGGGCCGGCCGGGAGGTCGCCACGTCATTGTGCAGCCAGTGCCATCAGATCGACGGAGCCAGTCGCGATCCCCGCCGGGTTCCGCCCGGCTTCGGCGCTGTCGCCGACATGGCGTCGCAGACCGAGCTGTCGTTGCGCGTCTTCCTGCAGACGCCGCATGGCAACATGCCGCGCTATCAGCTCACGCGAGACGAAACCGACGACGTCATCGCCTATATCCTGAGCCTCAGGGCGCGCTGAGGCCCGCGGGCGGTGGAGGCATCATTCGAATCATGCCTCAGTTCGGCCGCGCCACGTCCATGAGCCAGTGGAACGATCCGCTCCCAGTCTGGTTAGGCCATGACCCAGGTGAAGCGCGCGGGTCCCTGGACTTGTCCCTCCGATCGACAGTCCACGCTTGCGCTACCGCTTCACGTCTGGCCGGATCGTTCGAGTGAGGAGATACTGATGCAGCTGCCACATGGTGCCGTCGTCGCGCTGGTTGATGGAAAACATTTCGAGCTTCACCGCAACACGGGCGACGAATCGAACCCCGAACTCGCGGCCCTGGTCTCTCCTGATCTCGACGAGAGCAACAAGGCCGGCGGAGCCGGTCGCGACTCCAGTTCGGCCAACCCGACAGGCCATCAGATCGACGAGGATGCTCACGCGGCCGCTGCAACGCAGTGGCTCAACACACAGGTCCTCGGGCACAAGATCGAGAAGCTCGTGATCGTCGCTTCGCCCCGGACATTGGGCGAAATGCGTCGACATTATCATAAGCAGCTTGAGGTCGCGCTTGTGGCGGATGTCTCGAAGGACCTGATCGGGAAAACCGGGCCGGACCTGATCGCAGCCCTCCAAGCGGCATAGGCCAGCTAACGGCGTCGGCGCGACCTCGCGGTCATGCCGACGCGACGCCGAAGAGACATATCGCGCTGAGCCCGCCCGGTCGGCGAACGGTGGCGTGAAGGCGGTTGCCGCGATGTCAGCGCCGCTCGGCCGGGCAGGTGCTGATGCCAAGCAGGGTGTAAGCAGGGCAGACGCGGAACAGCGCCGTGCCGAGCATCACCACACCAGCCGCCGTCAACGCATATTTCCAGTTGCCCCAGCCTGCGAGCAAACCAGCGGCTTGCGGAATGAAAGCAGCCGCAACCAGAACGACGCCCAGGCCAAAACGCAAAGCGCGATCATAGGCACCGACATTCATGATGTGATCTCCCGGCAAGGTGCATAATACGCCACCTCGCATGCAGCTTAGCCCAATGGTCCGCCCGGACGATTGACGCAGCTCAACCTCGCAGACGACATCGAAGGGCTGGCAGCGTCTGACGCCTTCCCCATGTCGTTCAATCGCCAATTGAATATCGAGGCGGCGCGGAAACCGGCGAAATGGCGTTGCCCGCCTGCGCGGTGAGAAATGGTGCTCCGTCCCTCGCCTGGAGTCGGGATCGCCATCAGCTTTCCATCGCCAGGAAATAGAAGGCAGTGAGGCCCGAGCCGACCGCACCATTGCTGGCAAAGACGCCGAGCATCACGAGCCAGAGTTGCGTCTGCGCGGCCTCGACCGCCAGCATGCCGCCCATGAAGCCAATCTCGACTGCGACGATGACAAGATAGGTCGCAGCGCCCAACAACGCGCCCAGTGCCACGTGAAGCGGCACGGTCCGAAAGCGGTCGGCGTCGCGGCGATCTGGCACTGGCCCGCTCCCTCACCCGAGTCATCTCCATAATCCATCCGGGCAGCGAGTTGTTCCCGGGCGCGCCCTGGTTGGGACGCGCCGAAGCGAAGCCAGCAGGCTCCGCGCGGCATGGCGGCAAGAGCAGCGACGGCGCCCTCATCGAGCGGCAGGGGTGGTGCATGCATCGTCAGCCCTGTTTGGGGTGCGCAAACTGGCCTGCTCCAACGCCGTGCGTTTCGATGCTCCGACCGTCGCCATCAGATTGCGGGCGTCGGATCGACCGTTTTCTGTTCTCGCGATCGCTCAACGACGCGGCCAATCGTCAAGGCCCTTGCTTCGTCGCAAAATCCCTCCTTGCCGAGCGCCAGCCTGGTCAAGCCAATCGCGCCTCAGGGGTATAGTCGACGAGATCGAGGTAACGCGCGATGTCCCTGGATTGAAGCGAGCCAACGATCGTATAAGTTATCGTAGGGGCTGTGCGGCGCGGTCGCCAGTCCAGCGAAAAGATCCCCTCTGAGCTTGGAGGAGGATGCCCGTGGCACCCTGGACTGTAATCGCCTCGTTGATTCTGGTGGCATGCCCCCTGTCAGCCGAAGCGGCTGGCGACCCTGCCGCAGGCGAAAAGATTTTCCAGAGATGCCGCGCCTGCCACCAGATCGGCGAAACCGCCAGGAACGCCGTGGGGCCGAAGCTGAACGGCCTGTTCGGCCGGCCGGCGGGCTCGATCGAAGGCTACAGCTATTCGCCCGCCAACAAGAATTCCGGCATCACCTGGGACGAAGCGACGTTCCGTGACTACATCAGGGCACCGCAAGTGAAAGTCCCCGGCACCAAGATGGTGTTTCCGGGCCTCAAATCCGATCAGGAAATTGACGACGTCGTCGCCTTTCTCAAGCAATTTGACGCTGACGGAAAGAAAAAATAACCGGATCGCCGCAGGACTGCAGCATGGGAGCCGTCAGCATCAAACCTGACATCAATTGACAACCATCGTAAGCAGGACGACAACATTGGGTGACTATGGGCTGAAGGCTTGAATGCCTCCCAGCCCTCCGTGAAGGGTTTGCGCCGGGTTAGGCGCGTGGTCGTCAAGGCGAACCTGAGGTTCGGCCATGGCTGGAAGACAGAAACGCCTGAAACCTGCGAGCGCGCTCAGCCGAGCCCGCGCCCCACGGCATTCATTTGCGGCCGCGCCTCAGCGCCTTGATCCGTCCGTTTCCCATAGCAGGCCCGGACGCTTTCCGGGCCGATTCGTCGTTTTCATACTGAGCGAGACTTCGTCTTCGTAACGTCGCGACGCAAGCGCCGCGGCGCTCCTTGGTTCCTGTTCATCGCCGCCCTGGGCAAGGATGACAGAGCATGGGTATCGCAGTCGCACTGGCTTTGGTGGTGATCGGCTCGGTGGTGTTTCACTTCCTGAGTCCGTGGTGGTGGACGCCGATCGCTTCGAACTGGCGCTATATCGACAACACCATCATCATCACCTTCTGGATCACCGGCGCCGTCTTCGCCGCCGTCGTGCTGTTCATGGCCTATTGCGTCTTCCGCTTCCGCCATCGCGAGGGTAGCCGGGCCGCCTATGAGCCCGAGAACAAGCGGCTCGAATGGTGGCTCGCGATCGGCACGGGCGTTGGGGTGGCGGCCATGCTGGCACCCGGTCTCGTGGTCTGGGGCCAGTTCGTCACCGTGCCGAAGGACGCCGCCACCGTCGAGATCGTGGGCCAGCAATGGCAATGGAGCTACCGGCTTCCCGGCGCGGATGGCCGGCTCGGCGCCACCGATGTTGCCCATGTCAGCCCGGAGAACCCGCTGGGCCTCGACCCGAAGGATCCGCACGGGCAGGACGACATCATCATCCAGGGCGATCAGCTCCATCTCCAGCTCGAGAAGCCGGTCAGGATGCTGCTCCGCTCGCTCGACGTCGTGCATGATTTCTACGTGCCGGAATTCCGCGCCAAGATGGACATGATCCCCGGCACCGTCACCTATTACTGGCTCACGCCGACGCGGACCGGGACTTTCGAGGCGCTGTGCGCCGAACTCTGCAGCACCGGCCACAGCTTCATGCGCGGCGGCGTCGTGGTCGAGCCGGAGGGCGACTATCGGGCCTGGCTACAGCAACAGAAAACCTTCGCCCAGCTCCAGGCTCCGGCCAAGAGGCAGGCGAGGAACTAGAGCGTTTCCGAGTGAAGTGGACACCGGTTCGCGCCAGGAAAACGCGCTGAAACAAGGAGCTGGAGCTGTTGAACGATCCGATGGAAACGGAAACGGCTCTAGGGGCGGCAATGCGGTGAGCCCGGCATCGGGCCGCCTCGTCTGAAATCGAGTGGGAGGGTGTCCTGATGACGGATGTGACACACGGCACTCTGGAACCGCTGTCGGCCGGCGGCATCGACGATGTCGAGCTCTATCATCCCAAGAGCTGGATCACGAAATACGTCTTCTCCCAGGACGCCAAGGTGATCGCCATTCAGTATGCGCTGACGGCGCTGGCGATCGGACTCGTCGCGCTGGTGCTGTCCTGGCTGATGCGCATGCAGATCGCCTTTCCCGGCCTGCTCTCCTTCATCGACGCGGAGCGCTATTACCAGTTCATCACCATGCATGGGATGATCATGGTGATCTACCTGCTGACCGCCTTGTTTCTCGGCGGGTTCGGGAACTACCTGATCCCGCTGATGCTCGGCGCGCGGGACATGGTGTTCCCCTATGTGAACATGCTGAGCTTCTGGATCTATTTCCTGGCCGTGCTGGTCCTCGCCGGCGGTTTCTTCGTGCCGGGCGGGCCGACGGGCGCGGGCTGGACGCTCTATCCGCCGCAGGCGATCCTCGCCAACACGCCGGGCCAGCAATGGGGCATCATCGTGCTGCTGGTCTCGCTGATGCTGTTCATCATCGGCTTCACCATGGGCGGGCTGAACTATGTCGTGACCGTGCTGCAGGGGCGCTGCAGGGGGATGACGCTGATGCGGATGCCGCTGACGATCTGGGGCATCTTCACCGCCACGATCATGGCGCTTCTGGCCTTCCCGGCGCTCTTCGTCGGCGCCGTGATGATGCTCCTCGACCGGCTCATCGGCACGAGCTTCTTCATGCCGGCCATCGTCGCGATGGGCGAGCAGTTGGGCCACAAGGGCGGCAGCCCGATCCTGTTCCAGCACCTGTTCTGGTTCTTCGGCCATCCGGAGGTCTACATCGTCGCGCTGCCGGCCTTCGGCATCGTCTCCGACCTGATCAGCACCCATGCGCGGAAGAACATCTTCGGCTATCGCATGATGGTCTGGGCGCTGGTCGCGATCGGGGCGCTGAGCTTCGTCGTCTGGGCGCACCATATGTATGTCAGCGGCATGCACCCCTCTTTCGGGTTCTTCTTCGCCACCACGACGCTGATCATCGCCATTCCCACCGCGATCAAGGTCTATAACTGGGTGCTGACGCTCTGGCGCGGCGACATCCATTTCACGCCGCCGATGCTGTTTGCGCTCGGCTTCATCGTGACCTTCGTGAATGGCGGGCTGACCGGACTGTTCCTCGGCAATGTCGTCGTCGATGTGCCGCTCTCCGACACGATGTTCGTCGTCGCGCATTTCCACATGGTGATGGGTGTCGCGCCGATCCTCGTGGTCTTCGGCGCGATCTACCATTGGTATCCGAAGATCACCGGGCGCATGCTCGATGACGCGCTCGCGAGGCTGCATTTCTGGGTCACCTTCCTCGGCGCCTATCTGATCTTCTTCCCGATGCATTATATCGGGCTGATGGGCGTGCCGCGCCGCTATCATGAGATGGGCGAGATGGCGTTCGTCCCGCCATCGACCGCGACCCTGAACGCCTTCATCACGATCGTCGCCCTGATCGTCGGCGCAGCCCAGCTCGTCTTCGTCTTCAACCTCGCCTGGAGCCTCAGGAAAGGCCGCCCGGCCGGTGGCAACCCCTGGCGTGCGACGACGCTGGAATGGCAGACGCCGCAGACGCCGCCGGCCCATGGCAACTGGGGCCAGACCCTGCCCGTGGTCTATCGCTGGGCCTATGACTACAGCGTGCCCGGCGCTGCGCAGGATTTCCTGCCGCAGAACCAGCCTCCCGATCCAGGGACCGCGTGAGGAGGGGCCGACATGATCGTGATCGTCATCTTCATGCTCGTCATGGCAGCGCTCGCCGGCTGGTGGCTGTCGGGCCAGGGTCTGGCCACCAGGCCCTGGCTGGAGGTCGGCGTGATCGGCGATAGCGGGAGTGCGCGATCGTCACCTCGGCGGATCGCGAAGCTCGGCCTCGGCACCTTCCTGGTCGTCGCCGGCTCGCTGTTTTCGCTCCTCGTCAGCGCCTATTCGATGCGCATGGGCATGGCGGACTGGCGTTCGCTGCCGATGCCGACCGTGCTGTGGTTCAGCAGCGGGCTGCTGCTGCTGAGCAGCATCGTGCTGCACACGACGGTGATCGCGGCGCGCCGTGACGAGCTTGACGGCATCCGCTCCGGCCTTGTCGCGACCGTGGCGACTTCGCTCGCCTTTCTGGCCTGCCAGGTGCTGGCATGGCGGGAGCTTGCGGCTTCCGGCTATTTCAGCGCGGCCAACCCGGCCAGCGCCTTCTTCTATCTGGTCACCGCGCTTCACGGGCTGCACATGCTGGGCGGGCTGGTGGTGTTGAACCGCACGGCCGTCACGGCCTTCGCCCTGACCGGGACGAGCCCGCCGCAAGCGCTCGCTCGCCTGCGCCTCAGCGTGGAGCTCTGCACCACCTATTGGCACTTCCTGCTCCTGGTCTGGCTCGTCCTGTTCAGCCTGCTGATGCGCTGGACCGACGATCTCATCGAGATCTGCCGCGGATTGCTGAGTTGAAGGTTGCACCGATGAATGAGCTCGCGCCGACCACCCCGAATGCCAAGATCGCCAATGCCAAGATCGCCCCCGCCACCGGCTGGCGCGGCACCGTCGCGGACTGGTCGTCGGACCAGCGCGCCTTCAGGACCGTGTCCTGGGGCAAGGCCATGATGTGGGTGTTCCTGCTCAGCGACACCTTCGTCTTCAGCTGCTTCCTCATCGCCTATATGACGGCCAGGATGTCGACGACCGTGCCCTGGCCCATGCCCAGCGAGGTCTTCGCGCTGGAGGTCTCAGGCCACCATTTTCCACTCCTCCTGATTGCGATCATGACCTTCGTCCTGATCAGCAGCAGCGGCACGATGGCGATGGCGGTCAATTTCGGCTACCGCCGCGACCGCCGCAAGACGGCGGCCCTGATGCTGGCGACCGCCCTGCTCGGCGCGGCCTTTGTCGGGATGCAGGCCTTCGAATGGACCAAGCTGATCTCGGAAGGGGTCCGCCCCTGGGGGAATCCCTGGGGCGCGGAGCAGTTCGGCGCGAGCTTCTTCATGATCACCGGCTTCCACGGCACGCATGTCACGATCGGCGTGATCTTCCTCCTGATCATCGCCCGCAAGGTCTGGCGCGGCGATTTCGACGGCGGGCGGCGCGGCTTCTTCACCAGCCGGAAGGGCAATTACGAAATCGTCGAGATCACCGGGCTCTACTGGCACTTCGTCGATCTCGTCTGGGTCTTCATCTTCGCGCTGTTCTATCTCTGGTGAGGGAGGCCGCCATGTCGCAAACGACGAGCCACGCCGAGATGCAGCCTGCGACCGAGGGCCAGCCTGCGACCAAGGGCGAGGTGCAGCACCACCCGATCCGGCTCTATCTCGTGGTCTGGGCCTGGCTGTTCATCCTCAGCACCTGCTCCTATCTGGTCGATTATTTCCAGCTCGCCGGCTATCTGCGCTGGTCGCTCATCCTGAGCTTCATGGCGCTGAAGGCCGGCTTGATCGTCGCCGTCTTCATGCACATGGCCTGGGAGCGACTGGCCTTCATCTATGCGATCCTGCTGCCGCCGACGCTGCTGCTGGTCTTCGTCGGGATCATGGTTTTCGAATCGGACTACACCTTGCTGTCCCGGGTGACCTTCTTCTCGGCCGGTTGATGAGGGCTCGCCAACCCGCCCTTCGCCGGCTCGCTCGACTACGAGACGACGGCGAAGGATCCGCTCTCGGTCGTCAAGACGAAGAAGACCGACTGCTCGATTTGTCATAGAGGCATTGCCTATTGAATTCGGATGGCTTCTCGCTTGACGACAAGCGCAGCCCGCTGCTGCCAGGGCCCTCGCTCGATCGCAAAATCCCTCGTTGCCGAGCGCACGGCAATCAGCTGTCCACACTCGACGGATTGCGCCCGTAGCTCAGTCGGATAGAGCGTTGCCCTCAGAAGTTGGGGAATCGCGGCTCTGCGCTCCAGAAATTACATCAATATATCAAGATCTTAAGCTGACACTACAGCCGATCCGGGCCAGTTTCCGAGAAGACGGCACAACTGAGCCACAGAGCATCAAGTTATCACTTCAGAAGTTCTGTTCGCCGACGTTTGGCTCGAGCTATGCGCGGCGTGCACGATCACTGATTGCGGACTATCTCGACAAAGCGTGCTGCCAATCGCGAAAGCGGCCGGCTGCGCATCGTCATGAGACAGATCGTGGTGGGGATCTGCGGTTCCAAGGAAAGCTGAGCCAGCCCATCGAAGCGCTGCGCTTGCGTCAGAAGGCTGTCGATCAGCGTAACATCCCCGGGCTCCGCCAGCAGATGCGCCGCTGAAATGCTGTAGGGAACGGTCATGAACGGGGCATATTCGAGCCCCTCCCTCTCGTAGCACTGCGCAATGAGCCAGCCGAGCGGCGACTTCTCGCGATCGAAGCAGATCATGCGCCGAGTTTTCAGGTCATGCAGGCTGACGACGCGCCGCTTCGCCAGAAGATCGTCCTCTCGCACCAGCGCGATGATCTCGCCGCCGGCCAGGGGGGTCAGCGTGATGTCGTCGGTCACGCGCGGAGAGAACATCAGGCCTATATCGGCTGTCCCCAGGGAGAGTTCCGTGGGTGCGTCGCCCATGATCAGCTCGACCCGTACCTGCGGATATTCCTCTGTCAGGCGACGCAAGGCGCGGGCGATGAGTCCGTGGCCGATGCTCGGCGTCGAGGCAATGCGCAGCGGCGTTTCCCGGCCGGCGCGCAACCGGGTCGCGGCGGCTCGCAGCTCGCGCCACTCCTGATCGACCGAGTCGAGCGCAGTCATCAGGGCGGTGGCCTCGGGGCGGAGCACCAGGCGCCCCTCCCGACGCTCGAAGACGGCGACGCCAAGGCTGGCTTCGCTACGCGCTATGATCTTGCTGATGGCCGACTGGGTAAGGTGGAGTCGATGTGCCGCTTCGACGGTCGTGCCGAAGTGATGGACCGCGCGAAGGACCGCGGCATGAGCGGGCGTGAATGCCTTCATGACCCGGATCGCTCCTGCAATTGCGCCAAGAGCAATCGGGCTGCGCGATCGAGAGGCGAGTGCCGGCGATGATGGGCATAGGCCGTCACCAGTGGGCTTTGCTCCAGCGGCAGCGCGGCGAGGCCTTCAACCAGATTGCTGCTGATCACGAACCCGTCGACCAGGGCGATGCCGACGCCCTCGCGGGCGAGATGGCAGGCCGTATCCGTGTGACGAACGGTGATGGCGACCCGCTCGGACAGGCCTGCGCTCGTCAGTGCCTCCTGGAAACTGTCGGACGCGCTGACGCCGTCCGGTCCATAGCTGATCAGGCGCTCTCCCTCGACATCGCCCCTACTGAGATCCGTTCGCCGGGCGAGTGGATGATCGCGCGAGAGCACGCAGACCAGTGGGCTTTGCCCCAGCGCCACATCCTCAATGTCGTCTGCTCTCATAGGACCATAGGAAATGCCGAGATCGGCCTCACCCGTGGCGAGATGCTCCCGCACATGGTCGAACATGATCTCTACCGCTGCCGACTCATCGAGCGCTCGCCGCGTTCGGGTGATGGCCGGCGGAAGGATGCTGTGGGCGAGGCCGGGCACGGTCGCCACCCTCAGCCGATTGACCATGCCGACCCGGATCATGTCCGCTTCATGACGGGCGCGCCTCAACGCACCGAAGAGCGGTTGGGCCTGCCGGACGAGCGACTGAGCCTCCGGGGTCGGCACGAGGCGGCCCTGGATGGTCGTGGCGAGGCTCAGATCGAGCTCTTCCTCGGCTTGCCGCAATGTCTTGATCACCGCCGACTGGCTGATGCCAAGGCCCTGCGCCGCCTCGCCGGTTCCACCGAGTCGGACGAAAGCATCGATCGCGCGCAACGAGGCCAGCTTCATATCTATTCCAAACGGTCGATGATCTTGCCGAATGTTTCATTGGAAGGACTAGAGGCCGTCGTGGAAGGATGCAACTCGTCGCCTTGGCGCGGCCAATGAACCAGGGGATCGGTATGACCAAGCTTCGCTCGTTGATTTCGGCCGGCGCGCTCGCGCTCGCCATCGGCGCCTCGGCGCTCGTGACCGCGCCATCCGCGGCGCTCGCCAAGGGCACCCTCAGGCTGGCGCAGACCCAGGACCTCGTCTCGCTCGACCCGATCGCGACCAGCGACAACGCCTCGATCTACGCGCAGCTCCTGATCTTCGACACGCTGCTGCGGCCCAGCAAAGATGCCACGAAGTTGGAGCCCGGCCTCGCCGAGAGCTGGAAGGTCAGCGACGACGGCATGACCTACAGCTTCAGGCTGCGCGAGGCGAAGTTCTCCGATGGGACATCGGTGACGGCCGCTGATGTCGCCTTCTCGCTGAAGCGCGCCGGCAGCGATGCCTCGAGTTGGAAGCGCTTCTTCTCCGGCATTGAGACGATCGAGACGCCGGACGATCGCACCGTCGTGCTCAAGCTCAAGAAGGTGTTCACACCACTTCTCAACAACCTCGCCCTGTTTTCTTCGGCGATCCTGCCGCAGAAGGCTTTCGAGGCGGCGGGCGACAAGTTCTTCGACAAGCCGATCGGCAGCGGCCCCTTCGCCGTCGCAGCCTGGAACAAGGGACAGGGGCTGTCTCTCAAAAAGAACGCGAACTACTGGCAGGCCGGCAAGCCCGATCTCGACGGCGCCGAGCTGATGGTCATCCCCGAAGGCAACAGCCGTGTGTTGAAGCTGCAGGCCGGCGAGGTCGACGCCGCGATCGACATTCCCCTCAACCAGCTCCAAGCGTTGGCGCGCGACGGCAAGATCAAGACGGCCGTCGCCAACGTCTTCCGTACCGATTTCGTGCTGATGAACACTAAGAAGAAGCCCTTCGACGACCTGCGCGTCCGGCAGGCCCTGAACTATGCCGTCGACAAGGAGGGATTGCTCAAGGCGCTGCTCTACGGAACCGGCAAGGTCTCGAATTCGCCGATGCCGCCGATGGCCTATGCCGATCCGGACCTGAAGCCCTATGCGCACGACATTGCCAAAGCCAAGGCCCTGCTGGCGGAAGCCGGCTACAAGGACGGCTTCAAGACGTCGCTGCTCGTCGATTCCAGCAAGCCGCTGCATCGCCAGCTCGGCCAGGCCCTTCAGGCCGCGCTGAAGCAGATCGGTATCACGGCTGATATCCGCCTCGTCGAAGGCGGCACGCACTGGACCACGACAAAGGCCGGCGACTACGAGATGGCCGTCGCCTATGCGACCAGCGACACGATCGACCCGGATCAGCTCGTCGGCTTCCTGCTCGTCAATCCCGAGCGCGCCAACGCCTATCATACTGAGTGGAAGAACGAACGCGTGAACGAGCTCTACGAGAAGGAGCGCGTCACGGCCGACGGGCCGGAGCGGGGCAAGATGTTCCAGGAAATCATCAAGCTCGCCCATGACGGAGCGCCCTCGGTCTTCCTGTTCTATCCCGGCACTTCCTATGCCTATCGCAGCAATGTCGAGGGCTTCGAGGTGTTGCCGACCTCGAATTTCCGCCTTGAGGACGTGAAGCTGAAGTGACGGACGGGCGCTGCCACGCCGTTCCTGCCGCACCGCCATGCTGATCTACATCGTCAAGCGCCTCGCCCAGTTGGTGCCGGTCCTCTTCGGCATCACGCTGGCCTGTTTCCTGCTGCTGCGCGCCCTCCCCGGCGACCCTGCGACGCTCCTCCTCGGTGCACGCGGTGGTCCCGAGGAGATCGCGCTGATGAAGCAGCGACTCGGCCTCGACCTGCCGCTCTGGCGTCAGTATCTGCTTTTCCTCGCCGATATCGGTTCAGGCAGCCTCGGCCGCTCGGTCGTGCATGCCCGGCCGGTGATGCAGCTCGTGCTCGAGCGGCTGCCGGCCACCCTGTGGCTCGTCGCCTATTCGACAGTACTCGCCGTGGTGATGACAGTGCCGCTCGCGCTCTGGTCGGCAACGCGGCGCGGCGGGCCGGTCGACCTCGCGATCAAGCTCGCCTTCACCACCGTGATCGCGATGCCATCCTTCTGGCTCGGCCTGATCTTCGTCATCCTATTTGCAATCTGGCTGCCGCTGTTCCCGACCTCGGGCTATGCGACGACATGCTCTCGCGCCTGCACCACACGACGCTGCCGGCTCTCGTCATCGCGTTGGCCACTGCCTCTCTCACGATCCGCAGCCTGCGCAGCGCCATCCTCGCCGTGCTCGGCTCGGACTATGTCACGACGGCGCGCGCCAAGGGCGCCGGCCCGGGCCGCCTCATGGGTGTCCATGTGCTGCCCAATGCGCTGATCAGCTCGATCTCGGTGCTCGGCGCGCATACGAGCTGGGTGATCGGTGGCACGGTGGTGATCGAGACCGTCTTCGCCTTGCCGGGGCTCGGCTCGCTTTTCGTCGAGTCAATCTTCGCCCGCGACTATCCGCTGATCCAGGGGCTCACCATCGTCTTCGCCGTCCTCGTCGTGCTGATCAATCTGGCGACCGACCTCGCCTATGCGCTCGCCGATCCCCGCATCAGGCTGGAGTGAATCGATGAGCCGTCTCCGCTCCAATCCGAGCCTCTTCATCGGGCTCGCTATGCTGGCGCTGCTCGCAGCCTTCGTCGCGCTCGGCCAGATCTGGACACCGCACGATCCCTTCGAAGTCGTCTACGGCAACACGCTCCAGCCGCCCTCCCTGTCGAACTGGTTCGGCACCGACGATCTCGGTCGCGATGTCGCCTCGCGCGTGCTGGTCGGCGGCTATGTCGATCTCAAGGTCGCGCTGATCTGCGTCGTCGCGCCGGCCCTTCTTGGCGTGGTGATCGGCGCGATCTCCGGCTTCATCGGCGGGCGCATCGACACCTTGATCATGCGCGTCACCGACATCTTCTGGGCCTTCCCCTTCTATGTGCTCGTCATCGCCATCGTCGGCGTGCTGGGACCGGGCGAGGCCAATCTCTACCTGGCCTTCCTTCTGGTGAACTGGATCTCGTTCGCCCGCATCGTGCGCGGCGAAGTGCTGGTGCTGCGCAATCTCGAATTCGTCCAGGCGGCGCGCAGCCTCGGCTGCACAACACCGCGGATCATCACCGCCCATATCCTGCCAAACGCCGTGAACCCGGCGATCGTCTACGCGATGGCCGACGTGGTGCTGACCATCCTCGCCGTGACCTCGCTCAGCTTCCTCGGCCTCGGCATCCAGCCACCGACGCCGGAATGGGGGCTTATGATCTCGGACGGGCGCCAGTTCCTGTTCGATGCCTGGTGGATCGGAACCTTTCCGGGATTCGCGATCATCTACACCGGCGTCACCTTCGCACTGATCGGCGAAGGCCTCGACACCGCCCTTCGGCCCAAGGGCTGATCTCCTTTTCCGACCAGCCTGCGACAGGTGCGCCATGAGCCTTTTCGACACCGACGAAAACCTGCAGCGCATCGGCACGCTGCTGACGGCGAAGGCGCAGGCCATCTTCCGCGAACGTAGTGTTCCGACCGAGCAGTTCGGCTTCGTGCTGCTTCAGCCCGCGCCGGATGGCGGGCGGCCCAAGGGCGCTGCGCTTCGGCCCGACTGGCTCAGCTACCCTTGTTCGCTGGTCAAGGTCTTCTTCCTCGTCGCAGCGCAGGCCGCGCTGGAAGCGGGGCATCTCACCGAGCACGAGGAGCTGGATCGCGCCATGCGCGACATGATTCTCTGGTCCTCGAATTCCGCGACCAATTACGTCATCGACCTGCTGTCTGGAACGACCGGGGATACGCTACTTTCTGAATCGGAGATGGCAGCGTGGATGGATCGACGTCAGGTCGTCAATCGCTTCTTCGTGCAGCTCGGCTCGCCGGGGCTGGCCGGGATCAATCTCAATCAGAAGCTGATGGACGACCTGCGCTATGGCCGGGAAAAGATCGGTCTCGACCGCTCGCCCGCCGGCCACAACGCCCTCACGCCGATGGCGATGGCCAGCTTGATGCACGCGATCTTCCATGGCTCGGTGCTGACCGAGGCGAGACGAGTGAAGGTCCAGAATCTACTCGCCCGCGATCTAGCGAGCCCCTTCCGTCAGCGGGGAGCCTATCAGGTCACGGGCTATTTGGCCGGCGGCACGCCTGAAGGAACGCAGATCTGGTCGAAAGCTGGGCGCACTCGCTGGCTCGGTGACGCGCGCGCGGATTTTCGACGTCATGACGCGCTTCGGGCCGTTCTGCCAAATGGCGTCGAGTTCATCCTGACAGTGTTTTCACAAGGCGAGGCGATCGCTGAGGATGACGGGTTTCTGCCGCAGCTAGGATCCATCGCTGCGAAAGAGATCCTAACGCTTTGATTCTCGTTGAAATCTCATCGAGCTCTACACGACGCGACACTGAAGCTGCGCCTCGCCCCCCCTGGAGAATACTGCCTGCTAAAGTCAGTCTGCCGAGGGAGCAGGTCCCTCCGAAGCTGGGTTCGCGCCCGAGGCACTACCAAAATCACCCTGCATCGACAGCAGCTTGCGCCGCGAATTCTCGGGTGAGATACGACCACGTTTCGGTTCGGCACGACCGCGCCACATTCAGCTGACCATCGGCTCGAATAGCCGAAAAAATTTCGGCGCGGCCCCATCATCGCTGGATGATATCCTTGCTTTCGAATCGATGAAGCAGGCGCGGAGAGCCCGACCTTGAACAGCATTCCTAGCGGACGCTTTGTCGTGCTCGACTTCGAGACGACCGGACTCAGCCCGGCCATGGGCGCACGCGTGATCGAGGTGTCGGCTCGCGAAGTGGTGGATGGTCGGGTCGGCCAAGAATTCCTGACCTTCGTCGACCCGGGCGTTCGCGTGCCGGCCGAGATCACGCAGATCACCGGTATAACCACTGCGATGCTGGAGGGCGCGCCGACCACGGCCGCAGCCATGCGTCAGCTGACGTCTTTCATCGGATCATCGCCGATCGTTTGCCATAATGCAGGGTTCGATCGAAAATTTTACGAGCACGAGGCGAATGATTTCCTTGAAGGGCAACGCGTTCGCACTCTTTGCACGCTCCTCCTGGCTCGACGCCTATTTCCAGGCCGGGCAAGTTATCGACTGGGCAGCCTTGTCGGCGAAATGGGCATTGTGCCTTCCGGACGCCTGCATAGAGCCAGTGCGGATACGTTTGTGACCACGCAGCTGTTCGATCGCATTTGCGCCGACGCGCGCTCTCGCTGTCGCCCCGAGCATTTCGATCACGACATGCTGCACCGACTGCAGCGTGTTCGGATTGCGGGAGCCTATGACTGGCTGGCGGCGTTAGGCAGTCCGGACTCTGCGTCGCAGCGCAATTCCGGATCGGCCGGGAGTGTTACGCAGAGCGCCAGCTCGGTGCACTAGCCCAGATGACCGCCTGCTGCGGGACGATCGTTGGTTTTGGCTCGCCACACCATCCGGATCTTGCCGAGCAGGACGAAGGCGGCGTGTCTCAAACGAAGCGGCCTCCGGGACACCTGATGCGGTTCAGAAACTCCGTCGCTTATTGAGGGAGTGACTTTACCCGATCGTAAGTGCTCGCATGCTACTGTCCGGTCATGTTCGCAGCCCAAAACGGATCTGACTTGGATCGACGGCGTCACTACAGGCTGCAGGTCGCAGTTCCGGGACGTCTTATGCTCCCCGACCACTCGGAGCATGGTTGCGAGACAGTGAACGCCTCGCCCGGCGGCCTCATGATCAAGTCTGCGGTCGCCCCCTACAAGGGCCAACGTATCGTCGGCTATTTTTCCGAGCTTGGCCGTATCGAGGGGACCGTAACGCGCATCCTCCGCGACCGGTTCGCAATCAGCGTCAAATCGACGATGCGCAAACTCGAGAAGACGGCGTCGACTCTGACGTGGCTGGGCAACCGCGACGACCTGGGCTTGCCCGACAATCGTAAGCATGAGCGGATCTCCCTGACCCATGCGTTCAGCGTGGTGACCCTTCCCGATGGTCGCTCGGCCCCAGCGCGAATCCTGGATGCTTCAATGGAGGGGGTCGCATTTGCGACGCAACTCACCATACCGCCCGACATCAGCTTCAAGGTCGGTAGCAGATCCGCTCGTGTGACTCGGGTCATGAACGGGGGCTATGCCGTCGCCTTTGCCCGGCCAATATCGGCCGACGAATGGCACAGGGACATTGTCCTCTAGAGAATGCCTGCGCTGGATAGAGCGTTGCCCTGCGAAGCAGGCTGCGCGCCTCTTTGATTTCGAAATTATCAAATATTTTCAATTATTTATATGACTTACCCGATATTCGCCGACGGTCCGGTCTGTGATCGGTACAACCGCGCCGCGCTCGACGAGGCGACTGCCCCAGTAAGCGCATGCGGCGCCGCTATGGCCTTCGGAGCGCCCAGCCCTGCTGACGATCGCCGGTCTGATAGAAGTGGCGAACGCGCTTTATGAACTGCCTGAAGTCCGGGTTCTCCTCGACAAGGCGATTGCAAGTCGTCCAGTCGACGGCCGCGCGCTCTCGCGCGGGGATCAAAACCTGGCTCTCTGACGGATTATCGCAGTCCAGCCGGATGACGCCGACACCGTGCAGCGCATAAAGCATGCGTAGCTCCTGCATCGTATCCACGCCTTCGACCTCGGCGGTTACGAGGTAGGCGATATTCGACCAGGTCGAGTTTGAAACCGCTTGGAAATAAGCCTCGCGCACATTCGAACGGTTTAGCAGGCGCTTGACCTCAGCCGACCAGAGCCTCGCCCGCGAGTCTCCTGTCTGGCTGACGCATTGCTTGAGTTCATCGTGCCAGCCCTGGGTCAGATCCTCGATGCCGACCACATCGGGATAGAGCCACCGATTGCCGTTGACCCCACGCTTGTTCGATGAACGGCGCTCATCGATGCGCATGGCATCAACAGAGAACTCCGCCGCGAAATATTCTCCGAGCAAGGGATAGAGCTCGTGCTCAGATAGCCCGGAATCCACAACTTCAAGGCTGGGGGATTGCGCCCTCGGAATCTGGGTCAATGACGGAGCCTGCTCGGCATCGATGACCTCGAGCTCGAGGCTCTTCTCCGACCAATAGAATTGACGCGGGCGGCTCTCCGTTACACGGACTTGGGGAAATCGATCCTGGATTATCTTCCGCTGCGAGCCGATTTCGGCGACGATCTGCTGGATGAGGTCCGCATCCGTTTCGAGGGTCGGACTCTTCGCTTTCTTCGCCGCGCAGGCCTCAGGATACCTCTCTAAGATCAATACGGCGATCTCGCGTGCCTTGAGGCGCTGCTCCGGACGCTCCTTGAGCAATTCCGGAACGGTTTTTGACAGCTGAAGAGACGGGGACGACATATCGGGAGGTTGCCTCGGGTTGCCGTTGCAACCTAACGTGCGCCTGTCGCTGGTCAATGATATCAGAGGATCGGTGGGCCAAAGCCTCCAAACCCAGCACCCGTCCCAGATGAGGCGCCTGTGGGGTGCCGCCGAGATTTTTTGCCGAAGTGGTGAACCAGACCCTCTGCAGGGGGATGCTTGGGGGCGTAGGTTCAAGTGACCTATTGCATCGCGCGCGCGCTCTTGCGAACGGTAGCGCATGAGCCAGATCCTGATCCAAGCCTATCTCAACGACCTCGACCGCGTCAGGAAGTTTTCCGGGTCAGTCACGGAAAATAACATTCGGGAAGCTTTCAAAGACTTGCTGAAAGCGTGGTCGAAGCAGAACCACCTACATTTCGTCGCTGAACTTGCGTTTGAATCTCCACAGAAAAATCGCATCGTACCGGATGGCGCGATCCTGCATGATCTGCGCGTGCCGCTCGGTTATTGGGAGGCGAAAGACACTGGCGACGACCTCGACGAGGAAATCCGCAAGAAGCTCGCCAAGGGCTATCCGCAGGACAACATCATCTTCGAGAACTCCGACACGGCGGTGCTGATCCAGAACCGGCAGGAGGTGCTACGCTGCTCGATGACGGACGTAGCGCAGCTCGGCAAGCTGGTCTCGCTATTCTTCTCCTATGAGCGGCAGGAAATCCGCGAGTTCCGCAAGGCTGTGGCGCAGTTCCGGGCCGATTTGCCGGCGGTTCTGGAGGCACTGCGGGCCAAAATCGATGCCGCCTATGCCAGCAATGCCGCGTTTCTGGAGGCAGCGAACACTTTCCTCGCTCAGGCGAAGCAGACCATCAATCCAGTGGTCTCGGAAGCCGATGTCAGGGAGATGCTGATCCAGCACATCCTGACCGAGGAGATTTTTGCCAACGTCTTCAACGACAGCGATTTCCACCGCGAGAACAACATCGCAAAGGCGCTCTACGGGCTGGAAGCCAAGTTCTTCTTCGGCGCGACAAAGAGGGACACGCTCAAGGCGCTGGAGCCCTATTATGCTGCGATCCGCGCCAATGCGGCGCAAATCACCAGCCATGCCCAGAAGCAGACCTTCCTGAAGGTGATCTACGAGAATTTCTACAAGGTCTATAACCCCAAGGCGGCCGACCGGCTCGGCGTGGTCTATACGCCAAACGAGATTGTGCGCTTCATGATCGAGGGTGCCGACTGGCTCTGCCAAAAGCATTTCGGCAAGGCGCTGATCGACCGTGACGTCGAAATTCTCGATCCAGCCACCGGCACCGGCACCTTCATCTGCGAATTGCTGGAGCATTTTCGCGGCCAGCCGCAGAAGCTCACCCATAAATACAAAGAGGAGCTGCACGCCAACGAGGTGGCGATCCTGCCTTATTATGTCGCCAATCTGAACATCGAGGCGACCTATGCCGCGATTACCGGCCAGTTCGCAGAGTTCCCGAGCCTGTGCTTCGTCGATACGCTCGACAATGTCGAAGGGCTCGGTATCCGCTCCGGCCATCAGCACGATCTGTTCGGCGCGATGTCGGCGGAAAACGTCGAGCGCATCAAGCGCCAGAACCGGCGCAAGATTTCTGTAATTATCGGCAATCCTCCGTATAATGCCAGTCAACAAAGCGAAAATGACGATAATAAAAATCGGACCTATTTGCGAATCGATCAGCGCATTCGATCCACTTACGTTAAAAAATCGGCAGCTCAGAAGACGGCGTTGTATGATATGTATGCTCGCTTCTATCGGTGGGCATCTGATAGGCTTCATGATGACGGCGTTTTGGCCTTTGTTACCAATCGATCTTTTATTGAAAGCCGAACATACGACGGCTTTCGCAGCGTTGTGGCAAACGAATTCAGCGAGATATTCGTAATAGATCTTGGCGGCGACGTCAGATCCAACCCAAAATTATCTGGAACAAAGCATAACGTCTTCGGCATTCAGACGGGAATCGCTATCGCATTCCTCGTTAAGAACCGGAAACATAAAGGCTGCCGCATCCACTATGCACGCCGCCCGGAACTGGAGACATCGGAAGACAAGCTGGCTTGGCTAGGCAGCCAGAAGGCAGTCGCATTGACGTATGACCAGATCACGCCGGACAGCAAGCACAACTGGCTTAACCTGACGCATAACGACTGGCCCGATTTAGTTCCGATCGCAGATAAGAGAACGAAAAATTCGATCAGTAAATCTCAAAAGAGAGCGATATTCGACGAATATTCGACTGGCATTATGACGGGTCGCGACGAATGGGTTTATGATTTCAATGCACAAAAACTTGAATTCAAACTGGATAAATTCAATTTATCTATTGTAAATATCAAGAATGGCGACAAATACGATAATTCTATTGTCAAGCTTTCGAGAAACATAAAAAGAAAAATTGACAGCAACAATATTAATTTACGAAATTCTGTTGAGATTGGCGATTTTCGCCCATTCGTAAAAAAACAGATCGCATTTTCTCGGTTCATCGTCGATGAAGTCGGAAGCTTTGCGGGATTTATCGGCCACGAAAACAAAACGATATCTTTTTTGTGCGTTTCATCGAGCAACAAACTTTCAACCCTTGCCGCTACAGGTATTGTCGATTACGGATTCCTGAAGAATGGAAACGGTGGAACTCAATGCTTGTTTCGCTATCGCTACACCTCCGATGGCCAGAGAAGCGACAATATTACAGATTGGGGCCTCTCCCAGTTCCAGAACAACTTCGGTAAGAAGCCCGACGACCGCATGCTGACCAAAGACGACATCTTCCACTACGTCTATGGCGTGCTGCACGACCCGATCTATCGCGAGACCTATGCGCAGAACCTCAAGCGCGAGTTTCCGCGCATCCCGTTCTATCCCGATTTCTGGCGCTGGGCCGGCTGGGGTAAGACGCTGATGACCCTCCATATCGGCTATGAAAGCGTCGAGCCCTGGCCCCTGCTGCGGCTCGACACGCCCGATGAGAAGGCGCGCGCCGCCGGCGTGACGCCGAAGCCGATCCTCAAGCCCGATCGCGACAACGGCATTATCGTCCTCGACAGCGAGACTCAGCTTTCCGGCGTTCCGCCCGAAGCCTGGAGCTACAAACTCGGCAACCGCTCCGGCCTCGACTGGGTGCTTGACCAGCACAAGGAGAAGACGCCGAAGGACCCGACCATCCGCGAGAAGTTCAACACATATCGCTTCGCCGACTATAAGGAAAAAGTCGTCGACCTGCTCGGGCGCGTGACGCGCGTCTCGGTCGAGACCGTCGCTATCACCGAGGCAATGAAGGCGATCAGGCGATAGGCGTCGCATGCTCGTCGATCAATCAGAGCCCAGCCACACACCCGCCACATCCGACGCGTTTCGAACGCGCGACCTTGGCCCGTCGGTCCCTCGCTCTCTCGCAAAATCCCTCGTTGCCGAGCGCCCGCCAATCAGCTATCCACCTTCCACGGATTGCGCCCGTAGCTCAGCTGGATAGAGCGTTGCCCTCCGAAGGCAAAGGTCACACGTTCGAATCGTGTCGGGCGCGCCATTTCCACCTTTTGACCAATCCAATCCACGGTTTTCAACGTCAGCAGGCCTTCGAGCTGCCTTGCGCCTCGAACGCATGCCTAACATCGTGGATGATGCGACCGACGATGACATGAGCGTTCCGATTACCTGACAATCCGGAACTGTGTGTATCAATACGGGCGCCGGGCGCTCGAAGATTTGCCCGAATCGCTTCCGTTTGCTCGAATCCAGACATCTCTTCGCACGCGTTGACCCGCCTCCGGTTTCCCGGCCCCTCCAAAGCTGGACGATTCCAGTTTAGCAGCACAGGCTGCGATACGGATTGACGTCACGACGCGGCGGCAAACTCCTGCGAGGTCGCAAAGACAGCGATCTCATCTGCGAGCACCTCTTCGAGGGAGGGGCCGATCTCCTCGCAGATTGTCGGCCGCAGGCGCGTCTCGACGAGCGAGAGATGCGCCGTCATCGCCTTCACCGCCTTGCCCCGCTCCTGCGCCGCCAGAGCCCGGAAAATTGCGCGATGCTCCTCGCAACCGCAGGCCGAGCCCGCTGTCGTCTCGTAGCGCTTGACCAGCATCAGCGTGCGGCTGATCAGCTCCTGCGCCTGGCGCTGAACAAGCGGGTTGCCCGTCATCTCCGCCAGCAGGAAGTGGAATTCGGCCGAGAGCCGTTGCCATGTCGCCTGGTCGCCCAGCCGCAGCGCCTTCGCTTCGGCGTCGACATGCTCGCGCAGGCGCGCGATCTGCGCATCGGTGAGGTTGTCGGCGAGATGGGCGGCCATGCCGCTCTCCAGGATTCGGCGCGCCTCGTAGACCATATGGCTTTCGCGCAGGTCCGGCTCGACGGTGAACGCGCCCCGGTTCCGGACGATGTCGAGCAGTCGCTCATGCCCAAGCCGGTGCAGCACCTTGCGGATGCGCTCCCGGCTCACGCCGAAGATCTCCGCCAGCCGATGCTCGCCGAGCTTGACCCCGCCCGGCAGCCGCCCACCCCGCAGGACGGAGGTCAAAATCGTATGGATCGCCTGCTCGTTCATGCTGCGACTATCGCCGCTGCACGCAGCAGCGGCAACTCCGGCGCTGCCATGTGCTTCGGTAAGCTCGCCTTTATAATGAGCACAATCATATCAGGATTGTGCACAAAAATATGCGTTCCTGAGCGAACTGAGACGTGAAACATCCACCTAAGTATTTGATTAAATTTAACTAGAGCGGATTCCGACCAGGGCCACGCGGCTTGGCACGGGGGTTGCTGAGGACGGTCGCGTTTTCCCGAACGAAAAGGAACCCGACCATGGACGTCCTCTCCGCCCGGCCGACCCGTCGCTCCCTGCTCTCCGGCGCAGCTGGCGCCGTGAGCCTCATCGCAGCCCCTTCGATCCTGCGCGCCCAGACGAAGGAATTGGTCGTCGGCGGGGCGGCCGGCCACAAGCCCTGGGTCGAGCAGGTCGTGGTTCCGGCCTTCGAGAAGAAGTACAATTGCAAGGTGCTGTTCGAAGGCACCCGCTCTCTCGTCAACCTCGAGAAGATGCAGAAGAACAAGGGCAAGCAGTACATGTCCGTCGTCCAGATGGACGATCCCGTCATGATACTGGCGGTGCAGGAGGACCTTCTGGATCCGCTGACACCCGGCAAGGTGCCGAACCTGTCGCAACTCGTGCCCGGCTCCAGCCATATGGAGGGCATGTGGGCCAATTATCTCCAGCCTTGGCTTGGCGTGGCCTACAGCAAGGGCGCGATGAAGACCCCGCCCTCGTCCTGGGCCGATCTGTTCGAGGCGAAGTACAAGGGCCGGATCATCATCCCCTCGCTGCAGAACACCGAAGGGCTGCCGGTGTTGTTCGCCGCGGGCATGCTGGCGGGCGGGACGCTCGAGGCGACCCAGAAGGACACCGACGCCGGCTTCAAGAAGCTGGTCTCGCTGAAGCCGAACCTGCTGACGATCTACACCCAGCAGCCGCAAGCCTATAACCTGCTGGAGCAGGGCGAGGCCTATATGATCGGGCCGGCGATGTCGTCCTATGCGCTTGAGCGCAAGGCGGCGGGCGCGCCGATCGACCTCGTCGCGCCCAAAGAAGGCGTGTTCGCCATGCCGTCGGGGATCGCCGTGATCAAGGGCGCGCCGCACGCCGAACTCGCCTTCGCCTATGTCAACGAGCTGCTCGGCGTCGAGCTGCAGGAGAAACTCGCCGGCCCCACCTTCTCGCTCGCGACCAACAAGGCGGTGCCGAGGCCGGCCGGCCTTGGCGCCGATGTGACGATCCACCAGATCGACTGGGCCAATGTCGCGGCGCAGCGCAATGACTGGATCAAGCGCTGGGACCGCGAGATGGCGATCTGAGCCCGGGACCGCCTCGGTGAACCCAGCCTTTCTCGACATTACCGGCGCCAGCCGGAGCTTCGGCGCCGCCACCGTCCTCGACGGTGTCGATCTCGCCGTCGGCAAGGGCGAGTTCATCTCGCTGCTCGGCCCGTCCGGATGCGGCAAGACCACGCTGCTGCGGATCGTGGCCGGGCTGATGACGCCCGACACCGGCCGGGTCGTCCTGGATACCCACGAGATCACGCGCAAGCCGCCGCATCGGCGCGACATCGGCGTGGTCTTCCAGAACTATGCGCTGTTCCCGCATCTCAGCGTGGCGGAGAACGTCGCATTCGGCCTCAAGGCCCGCGGCGCAGCGCGGGAGACGATCGCGCTGACGGTCGCGCGCTATCTTGGCCTCGTCCAGATGACGGCCTTTGCCGACCGCTCGATCAAGGCGCTCTCGGGCGGCCAGCAGCAGCGTGTCGCGGTGGCGCGCGCGCTCGCCGTCGGGCCCAAGCTCATGCTTCTGGACGAGCCATTCTCTGCGCTGGACCGCAAGCTGCGCGAGGCGATGCAGATCGATCTCAAGCGGATCCTGCGCGAGGTCGGCACCACCGCGATCTTCGTCACGCACGACCAGGACGAAGCGTTGACCATGTCCGACCGCATCGCCGTGATGTATCGCGGCCGGATCGAACAGCTGGACACGCCGACCCAGATCTACCATCGCCCGGCGACGCCCTTCGCGCTCGATTTCGTCGGCCTGTCGAGCCGGCTCGCCGGCACGGTCGTCGCCAGTCACGAGAGGATGCTGACGATCGAGACGGCAGCGGGAAGGCTGTGCGCGCCGGGACAATTCATCCCCGGCAGCCCGGTCGTCATCGGGATTCGCCCCGAGCGCGTGACGGTCGGGGCTGGTGGCGAGAACAGCATCGAGGCGACACTGATCGACATCGTGTTCCAGGGTGCTCGGGTCCAGCTCCATTTCGAGGCGCCGGCGGGCGGCCGCCTGCTCGTCGAGGCGCATGAGGCGCCGTCAGGCGCGGCGCCGGGCGCCAGCTTGCCTTTGAGCTGGCGGCAGGCCGACACGCTGGTCTACCCCGCGCCCGCAGAGGGAGGCGCGGCATGAGCACCACCCGCCGATTCGATCCGATCCTGCTGCTGGCCGCTCCAGCCGTCGCCTACCTCACCGTCGTCTACGGCCTGCCATTGCTCTTCCTGCTCGGTCGCAGCCTGCTTGGAACCGGCGGCTTTTCGGCCTTCGCCGGTTTCTTCGCCGATCCGTTCAGCTGGATCGTTCTCGGCAATACCGTTCGCAGCGCGGCGCTGGTGACGCTGGTCTGCCTCGTGATCGGCTATCCGACAGCGCTCGTGCTGGCGCGCGCGGGGGGCTTCGTCCAGGCGGCGATCCTCGTCGCGATCATCCTGCCGCTTTCGGTCGGCGTCGTGGTCAAGGCCTTCGCCTGGCAGATCGTGCTGCGGCGCGACGGCGTCGTCTCGCAGATCTTCACCGGGCTCGGCATCTGGGACGAGCCGCAGCGCCTGCTCTTCACCGAGACCGGCCTCGTCATCGGCGCGGCCAATATTTTCGTGCCCTTCATGATCCTGCCGATCTATTCCGTGCTGAAGCTCGTCGACCCGCGATTGGGCGAGGCGGCGGCGACGCTCGGCGCCTCGCCGGTCTATCGCTTCTTCAAGGTCGCGATACCGCTGTCGCTACCCGGCATCATCACGGGCATAGCCTTCGTCTTCTCGATGGCCGCCTCGATGTATGTGATTCCAAGCCTCGTGATCGGCGACCGCTTCCAGACGCTGGCGACGCTGACGGGCCGCTCCTTCCTGTTCATGCGGAACGAACAACTCGGCTCGACGACCGCCGTCGTCCTGCTCGCGCTGACGATCGGCATCGTCGTGGCGAGTTCCAGGCTGTCGCGCCGGCTCGGAGGCGCCGCATGACGGCCATCGAAAAAATCGCCGGCTGGCTTGCCGGGCTGCTTGCGACCTTCACCGTCGTCTTTCTGCTCACCCCGCTCGTGGTGACGGTCGCCGTCTCCTTCGGTTCGAGCGCGGTCTTCACCTTGCCGCCGTCATCATGGTCGCTGCGTTGGTACGAGGCGCTGGCCCGCTCGCGCGATCTCTGGCCGCCGGTCTTCGCCTCGGTGAAGCTCGCCGCATTCTCGACCGCGGTCGCGCTGGTTCTCGGCACGCTCTGCGCCATCGGCCTGCTGCGCGGCCAGTTCCGCGGACGCGAGGCCGTGGTCACCTTCCTGGTCTCGCCGCTGATGCTGCCCGGCCTCGTCATCGGCATCGCCATGCTGGAGAGCTTCCGCGCGGCAGGCCTGCGCGACGTCTGGGTGAGCCTCGTGCTCGCCCATGTCGTGATCACGCTGCCCTATGTGGTGCGGACCGTCTTTGCCTCGCTCTCGCTCTTCGACTTCACCCTGATCGACGCCGCGCGCACGCTCGGCCTGACCTATCCGAAAGCCGTGTTCAAAGTGCTGGTCCCTTCGCTCGCGCCCGCCTTCCTGACCTCTGGCATGTTCGCCTTTCTCGCCTCCATGGACAACTATCCGATCTCGATCTTCTTCACCGATGCCTGGACCAAGACGCTGCCGATCCAGATGCTGCAATATGTCGAGGAAAGCCCCGATCCCACCATCGCCGCGATCTCGACGCTGCTGATCCTGCTGTCGATCGGCGTTCTCGTGCTTGGCGACCGCCTCGTCGGCCTGCGCCGCATGGCCGATCTGTGATGAGCGGGATCATCGGCAGCGACCGCGATTTCCGCGGCTATGGCAGCGCGCCTCCGGCCGTGCGCTGGCCCGGCGATGCGCGGCTGGCCGTCTCGGTCGTCATCAACATTGAGGAAGGCGCGGAACTCTCGCTCGGCCAGGGCGATGAGCGCAACGAGTCCGTCTATGAGGTCGTCGAGGAGATTTCCGGCGTCCGCGACCTGTGCATGGAGTCGCATTTCGAATACGGCCCGCGCGCCGGCTGGCCGCGCATTCGCAAGCTGCTGCAGGACTATGGCGTGCGCGGAACGATGAACGCCAATGGCCGTAGCCTGGCGATATCGCCCTGGCTCGCACGGGACGGTGTCACTGATGGCCATGAGGTCGCGGCCCATGGCTGGCGCTGGGAGCGCCACGCCAATATGAGCGAGGATGAGGAGCGTCTCGCCATCGCCCGCACGGTCGAGGCCATCACGGCCGCGGCCGGGATGCCGCCACGCGGCTGGCACACGCGCTCGGCAACCTCCCCGAACACCCGGCGGCTGCTCCTGGAACAAGGCGGATTTCTCTACGATTCCAATGCTTATAACGACGACCTACCCTATCTCGTAGGAGTCGAGGGCCGCGACCACCTGGTGCTGCCCTATGCCTTCGACACCAACGACATGCGATTCCAGCGCGGCGGCGGCTTCGTCTTCGGCGATGACTTCGCCCGCTACTGCATCGATGCCTTCGACCGGCTCCATGAGGAGGGCGCGGACGCGCCGCGCATGATGACGGTCGGCTTGCATCTGCGCATCATCGGCCGCCCCGGGCGGATCGCCGGTCTGGAGCGCTTTCTCGCCCATGCGGCGTCGAAGCCGGGAACCTGGTTCGCGCGGCGCGACGAGATCGCCCGGCACTGGCTGCGCGAGACCGGGCGCGAGGAGCTGATCGGCGGGCGCTGAGGCGCCCACGCCTGCAACGTCCGGGACAACCCGTCAACGATGCTCGATGCGCGCCGCCAATGCTTCCGAGAGCCCCAGCGTCGGCTTTGCCGGCGGCCTGCAGAAGGTTCCGGCGCTTGCCTTGCGCGGCTGCAGGGCGACCAGAGCCTCGGCCTGCTTCAGCGCCGCGCCGATCTGGTCGATGACGGGCACCGGGATGCGATGGGCCACCTTGGCCGCCAGCCCGGCCAGCGGCGCCCCTGCGAGGATCACGCAATCGGCGCCATCCTCGGCCACGGCCCGGTTGGCGAGCGCGAGGATGACCTCCTCCTTCTCCTCCTGCACATCGCCGATATCGGCGAAGGTTTCGTCGAGCATGCGGATCGAAGCGCAGCGGCCGCCGAGCCCATGCATGGCGACGCATTCCTCGTACCAGGGCCCGAGCGCCCGCGCGAAGGTGACAATGGAAAAGCGCTTGCCGAGCATGCAGGCGGTCAGCATGGCTGCCTCGGCCATGCCCACGACAGGGATGTCGAAGAGTTCGCGCGCGCCCATCAGCCCGGGGTCGCCAAATGCGGCGATGATCGCGGCGTCGACCGCGTGGTGATGCTCGGCCAGCATGTCGAGCGCGATGGCTCCGCCAATCTGAGCCTCAGCCCGGCTGGCGATATAGGGCACGCCACGTGGCGCCGTCAGCGGCACGATCTCGGTCCGCGGCGCCGCCACCGCCTTGGCCGCGACCAGGAGGCGCTGGGTAATCGCTTCGGTGGTATTGGGATTCAGCAGAAGGATGCGCATGGATCTCCGTCCTCATGGGCGCGTTCAGAAGCGGCCTCCGGGCAGATAGTGAGGCTCGTCGCCGCGTCCGTCGACCTCGCTTTGGGCAAAGCGCCCGGCATGCGGGCTCATCGCGTTTGCTTCTGAGATCCCCGGATATCCCGGCAGTTCGGCGGGGATCGCGCTCGGCTTACGTCGCAGGCCCTGGAGCGCCGGCCGGCCATCCTGCTGGGCACGATTCCGTTCCTGTTCATGCAGAGGTTCTCCATGCGCAGCTTGCTGGAGGGCGGGATCAAGCCGCTCATCCCGCATCGTCGGCGCCCCGGTCAGGCCTCCCGCCGGCCCTGGCCGGAAGCAGGCCGGGCACGCCTGCGATCACCTCGGCCCATTGCGCATAGCCTGCCGCGTTCAGATGGATGCCGTCGGCTTCATAGAAGCGCCCGATCGGCCGCCCATGCCGTCCGAGCAGGCAGCTCGACACGTCCACGAAGACGCCGTCGCTGCCATCCGCGCAGCTCTCGGCCCGCATCGCATTGAACGCCGTGAATTCGTCGGCATAGATCCAGCGGGCGGGGCTGTGCTTGATCGAGAGATGGTAGATCGGAACGGCCCCGAAAACATCGCGAATGCGCCGTGTCAGCCTCTGGGCTCCTGCGAAGGCGGAGTCGGCATCGAGGCCGTCATTGGCGATGTCGTTCTCGCCGAAATAGAGGACGATGCTCGCGGGATCGACGAGGCCGAGCAGGCTGTCGAAATAGCGCAGGCCGCTTTCGACCGTGCCGCCGCCGAAGCCGAGATTGGCCAGATCGAGGCAGCCGAGATCCTCGGCCATGCGGTGCCAATAGCGAAACGAAGAGGAACCGAAGAAGACCGCGGGCCTGGCGGCAAAGCGCCGGCGCAACACCTGCCCGCGTATCGCGACGACGTCGTCGTCATAGCGGCTGGTGGTCCATTCTCCCTCGGGCGATGGCAGCGTCGTCTGGAAGGTCTCGGAGTGTCCGTTCACGGATGAGCCTCGCAGGCAAGAATGTGAGGCGAAAGCCATGGGCCGGCGGCGAGCAGGATCGCCATGAAGCGGCGAAGAGCCGGTGCGGAGCGCCCCGCCTTCGTCATGACGCCCTCCGCGCGGCGAGGCGCGGGTCGATGCGCTCGCGCAGCACATCGCCGAGCAGGTTGACCGCCAGCACGAGCAGCGACAGGAAAAGCCCGGGAAAGGCGATGATCCAGGGCGCGACGCGGAAGAACTGGCGCCCGCCGGCTATGACATTGCCCCAGCTCGGAAGGTCGGGCGAGATGCCGACGCCGAGAAAGCTGAGAACCGCCTCGGCCAGGATGGCGGAGGCGCAGATGAAGGTCGCCTGCACCACCAGCGCCTCCGTCGCATTGGGCAGGATGTGCCGGAACAGGACCCGCGGCGTGCTCGAACCGATCGAGACCGCCGCATCGACATAGGGCATCTCGCGCAGGCTGAGCACGACGCTGCGCATCAGCCGGGCGGTGCGGGGAATCTCGGGCACGCTGATCGCGATCATCACGGTGACGAGACCGCTGCCGAGCAGGGAGGCGAGCGCGATGGCCAGCAGCACGCCGGGGATCGCCATGAAGCCGTCCATGATGCGCATGGTCACGCTGTCGACCGTGCGGACATAGCCTGCCAGCAATCCGATCGCGCCGCCCGCAGTGAGGGTCAAAGCGGAGACGCCGAGCCCGACGAGGAGCGAGGTGCGCGCGCCGGACACGGTGCGTACGAAAATATCCCGGCCGAGATTGTCCGTGCCGAACCAATGGGCGGCGCCTGGCGGCTGCAGCGCCTCGGCCATGTTCAGATCGCTGCTGTAGCCGAGGAGGGGCGGTGCCAGGAGCGCGCAGCCCAGTACGACCCCGACCACGGCGAGGTTGAAGCCGAGCGCGAGCGATGATGCGCTCAGGCGGCGTCGACGGACGATCATCGTCGCGCCCATCACCGTTCCCCCTGCCGGATGCGCGGATCGAACAGCGCATAGCTGAGATCGACCAGGACGTTGACGAGGACGAGGACGACGGCGAAGACCAGCATCACGCCCTGCACGACCGGATAGTCGCGCGCGAGAATGGCATCGACCGTCAGGCGCCCGATGCCTGGAATGTTGAAGACGGACTCGGTCACGACCACGCCGCCGAGAAGCGCCGCGAAGGAGGTGCCGACCACCGTCACCACCGGCACGCCGATATTCTTCAGGGCGTGCACCATCAGGATGCGCCCGTCCGGCACGCCCTTGGCCCGTGCCGTGCGGATATAATCCTCCGACAGGACATTGAGCATCGTCGCCCGGGTGATGCGGGCGACCAGCGCCGCGAACAGGAAGGTCAGCGCGACCGTGGGCAGCGTCAGGCTGCGCAAAGTGTTCCAGGCGCCGCTCGCCAGGGGCCGGTATCCCTGCACCGGGAGCCAGCCGAGTTCGATCGCGAAGAGCTGGATCAAGGCATAGCCGACGACGAAGACCGGCACCGAGAAGCCCGCGACCGACAGGCCCATGACGAGATAATCGGTCGCCCGGCCAAGCCGGCGCGCCGCGAAGACGCCGGCGGGAACCGCGAGCAGGACCGAGAGCAGGCTCGTCGTCAGGGCCAGCATCAACGTCGGCTCCGCCCGCTGCAGGATCATCGTCGCAACCGGCCGCCCCGAATAGACGGAGACGCCGAGATCGAACTGCGCGAGCTGGCGCAGATAGATCAGGAACTGGACCGGCAAGGGCTGGTCGAGATGCAGGCGCTGGCGGATCTGCGTGATCTGCTCGGGGCTGGCATTGTCGCCGGCCATCGCGGCTGCCGGATCGCCAGGCCCGATATGCAGGAGCAGGAAGACGATCGCCAGCACCGTCAGCATGACGGGCGCCGTCGCCAGGAGTCGCTGGAAGAGGTAACGGGCCATGAAAGGATGCTGCCGGCTTCAGTCGGATTTGCGCGCGTTCCAATAGGTCAGCGTCGCTCCCGGAACGAAGCCGGAGACGGTTTTGCGCCATGCCGAGAGATCGTTGTACTGGCCGAGCGGGATATAGGTGACGATCTCGTTCGCCCTGGCCTGCATCGCGATCGCGGCCGTCTTGCGCGCGGCCTCGTCGCCCGCCGTCAGGAAGGCCTGCCAGAGATCCTGCAGCGGCTTGTCGCAGGGCCAGCCGATGAACGCCTTCTCGCAGGCGCCGGTGACATAGGGGTTGGTCAGCGGATCCATCAGGGCGTCGCCCGCGAAGCCCGTGATGAACACGTTCCAGCCGCCCTGCCTGGGGGAGGCCTTGCTGGCGCGGCGGGTGAACATCGTCGCCGTGTCCATCTGCACGTCCTCGACCACGAAACCGGCCTTGCGCATGGAACTCACCATGACCGTGCCGACATCGCGTTGAGCCTTCAGGTCCATGGGATGGAGATAGACGATCGGCGTGCCGTCATAGCCCGCCTCCTTGAGCAGGGCCCTGGCCTTCTCGAAGTCCTGCTTCATGAAGCGCTCGCTGCCGACAGCGGTCTCATACGGGCTGCCGCACATGAACAGCGCGGGACAGAGCTGATAGAGATCCTTGCGGCTGCCGAAGAGGGCCTGCATCGAATCCGACTGGCTGATCGCATATTGCAGCGCCTGCCTGATCCTGACGTTGTCCATCGGCGGCTGCGTGTGGTTGATCACCACCTGGAGGTTCTTGCCGAGGACTGGCGCCTTCTCGACCTTGATCGCCTTGTCCTTCTCCAGCACCGGCAGCATCTCGGGGGGCAATTCGGCGACATAGTCGATCTCGCCCGCCAGAAGCGCATTGACCGCGCTCAGATCGTCGCTGAACTGGATGCGTTCGATGCGGTCGACACCGGCGATCTTGCCGCCGGCCAGCCCGCTCGGCGGTTCGCTGCGCGGCTTGTAGTCCGGGTTCTTCGCGAGCACGAATTTCACGCCCGGAATCCACTCCTCCGGCATCAGCTTGAAGGGGCCGGAACCGACGAACTCCTTGAGCTCGGTGGTTGCCGGCGTCTTCGCCAGCCGCTCCGGCATGATGAACAGCGGATAGGCCGTCATCCGGCCGAAACCGTCGAGAATCCGCGCGAAGGGTTCCTTCAGCCGCACCTCGAATGTCGCGGCATCGACAGGCTTGATCGCCTCGAGCCGCTTTTCGAGCTCGGCGCCGAGACTGTCCTTTTTCATCCAGCGCTCGATCGAGGCGATGCAGTCGCCGCTCGTGACGGGCTTGCCGTCGTGGAATTTCAGCCCGTCGCGCAGTTTGAACGTATAGGTCCTGCCATCCTGCGAGCGGGTGTAGTCCTCGACCATCTGCGGCTGGACCTGGTAGTTGCCATCCAGCGAAAACAGCGTGTCGTAGATGAGATAGGCCATGTCCCGGGTCGGATAGGACGAGGTGAAGAGCGCATCGAGCTGCTTGATGTCGCCCGTGTTCTTGATCCGCAGGACCGTCTCGGCCTGCGCGGGTGCGCGCACCCCTGCCGCGAGCGTGAGCGATCCGGCCAGCCCTGCTGCGATGACAGCGGCTCTCAACATGGTTTCCTCCCAGCGTTTCCGCGACATCGACCCGATCTGCGCCGGGCTTGTCGTTGGCCAGCGAACCTAGCGAAGCGCCATCCCTGCACCTAGTCCCGCCACGGCGATTCAGATATAAAAAACCGTTATATCCAACCGGCCGAGGCAGGCGTGAAACTGCGGCAGCTCAAGAACTTCCTGCTGATCGCGGAGACCGGCAATCTACTGCGCGCCGCGGCCCATCTCGGCGTGGCGCAGCCCGCGCTCAGCCGGGACCTGAAGCTGCTCGAGGAAGAGCTTTCGACACGCCTCTTCATCCGCGACGGGCGCGGCGTCAGCCTCACCCGGGATGGCGCGATCTTTCGGGCCGCGATCGCCTCGCATGTCGCGGGGCTGGAGGCGGCGAAGCAGGCGCTGATCGGGCGCCGGACCGGAGTGGTGGGATCGATCCGCCTGGGCTGGACGGGCACGATCAGCATTCCGCTGGCCTCACGGGTCATCTCGGCGTTCACCCAGCGCTTTCCCGGTGTGGAGCTCCACGCGCGCGGTGGATCCAGCCTGCAGATCGCGGAATGGCTGGCGCGCGACGAGATCGATATCGGGGTTTTCAACTCCGAGCGCGCCGCATCCGGTTCCCTCGTCGAGACCCTGATGAGCGCGCGGCTGTTCCATGTCGCGCGCGCCGGAGGCGAGTCCGCGCCGACGATCAGCTTCGCGGAGGCCACCGCGACTCCCTTGTTCATGCACAGCCGCCAGAACGCGCTGGGGCGGATCGTCGAAACCTGCGCGCGCGAGCACGATATCGCCCTCAGGATCTATGCGGAGGTCGATGATTTCGTCGCCGTGCGGCCGATGATCGAGGAGGGACATGGAGCCGCGATCGTGCCGCTGAGCCTTCTGCATGGCGGCGGCCTCGATCGCCTCGCCATCCGGCAGGTCACGGATCCCGAGCTGATCCTCTATTTCCACCTCGCCGTGTCCAAGATCAAACGCAGCAACCCGACCGTTCGCGGCCTCGCCGAGACGATCCGGAGCGAATTGCGGCAAGCCATCGCGCAGGGCCATGTCGACGGCGAGTTCCGGCCGGGTTGATCCCATGGATGGCAGGCCGGCTCGCTCTCCTGCCGGCAAGGCGCGGAACGGCTCGCCTCAGTCCGCCCCTTCGGCAACGCACCCATCCATGACCGCGGCGATCTCGGCGGCAGACAAGGCCGCCAGCTCGGCAATGAAGACGATCCGCGCGCGCGGCAGCCCCGATGCCGGCGCACCAGCCGGGACCAGGGTCGCCCGGCCGCCGGCGAGCTGAAACAGGAATTGCCGGCCCGGCTGCTCCACCGTCTCGAACAGCCCCTTGGCGCGGGCGAGTTTCGGGGCGAGCCGGGCGATCGCCTGTTGCAGGCGCGGCAGCGAGACCGGCTTATCGGAGGTCCAGCTCAGGCTTTCGAACCGCTCGAAGCTCGGGCGGCGGCTGCCGGGCGGGCGCGGTACGGGCGGCCGGTCCGGACTGTCAGGGAAAACCAGCTCCAGCGGCACCTGCCCGTGCGGGGCCTCGATCTGGAGCAGGCCCGGGCGGATCGCCGCGACGGCATCGCGAACCCGCTGCCGCTGTGCCGCATCGACGAGATCGACCTTGCTCAGCGCCACCATGGTGGCGGCGCGAAGCTGCGCGCGCAGCAGGGGATCGTCCAGCCCTGCGGGAGCCATCGTCGCATCGACCACGCACAGCACCGTCTCCAGCGGCGCCTCCTGGAAGGTCACGGGGTCCAGGAGATTGCGGACGATATCCTCGGGGTCGGCGACGCCGCTCGTCTCGATCAGGATGGCGTCCGGCCTGGGCTTGCGCCGCAGGATCGTCGCCAGCGTGCGCAGCAGGTCGCCCTCCAGCGAGCAGCAGATGCAGCCATTGGCGAGGCTGACGACCCCGTCGCTGGCCCCGGCGATGAGTTCAGCGTCGATATTGATGGCGCCGAAATCATTGACCACGGCGGCGATGCGCCGCCCCCCGGCATGGGCCAGGATATGGTTCACCACCGTCGTCTTGCCGGCCCCCAGAAAGCCGGCCACGAGCAGGATCGGGACGGGCATGCCGGCTCAGGCGCCGGCCGCGACGGGCCGGCGCACGGGCTGGCCGGGGCGCGCCGCCACATCCATGACGCCGTCGCCGATCACGGCCTGCCCATTGACCAGAAGATGCTTCACGCCCTCGGCCGGGCGGTTCATCGCCGTGAATTCGGCCCGGTCGGTCAGCGTCTCGAAATCGAAGACGACGATATCGGCATCGGCGCCGCGCCGCAGCCGCCCCTTGTCGCGCATGGCGGGCGTGCTCGCCGCCAGGATCTCCGCCGGGATCAGCGTGCATTTGGCGATGCCCTCAAGCAGCGAAACCGCCTGGCGCTCGCGCACCCAGTGGCGGAGGAAGCGGGTGAAGGTGCCAGCCGAGCGCGGATGCGAGGTCGCGTCCTCGGGCAGGGGCCAGGCATCGCCGGTATAGGTCGAGGCGTCAGGCAAGCTCCAGGGCATGGCGTCGGAGGCGATCGCGCCGCCGGGATAGAGCACGGAGAGATCGAGCATGCGGCGGTGGTGCTCGTTGTTCTCGGTGTCGAGGATGTGCCAGAGCACCAGCGTGGAGGGCTCCTCGGCCTGCGCCGCCAGCAGCTCCTGCCGGTCGCGGAAGCGGCGCCCATCGGCGACGCGCTGCACGGAATCATAGCCGGTGCCGTTGCGCGTCTCGAATTCGGGATCGCTGAAGAAGGCCGCCGCCAGCACGGTGGAGCCGGTGCCATAGGGATAGGCCTCGACCGTGATCGGCAGGCCCTGTGCCTGCGCCTTCATCACCAGCTCGGCGCAGCGTTCCACATCGGTTTTGCTGGAGCTGTTGAAATGGCAGATATGCATATGCGCGCCGGTCGCGCCGGCATAGCCGATCAGGCGGATATAGGCCTCGACGGCGCTTTTCGGGTCGATGCGCGACATATAGGCGATATGGGTGAAGGTCGGTACGCCCTGCGCCGCCGCGAGCTGGCAGACCGCCGTCAATTCCTGCACGCCGGCGCCCGGCGCATAGGCATTCAGGATGCCGATGCCGATGCCGCCCTCGTCAAGGCCCTGCGCGATGCGCGCGATGATCCCGGCCTGCTCGCTGTCGCTGGCGATATTGTCCATCCAGCGCGGGTCGCGCATGGCGCGGCCGAAGGCCTCCAGGGACGATTCCTCGTTGATCCCGACCATGGCGCCGATCCGGGCGAAGGCCCAGTTGGTGGAGGCGCCATAGTTCAGGATCCGCCCCTGCTCGGCCTGGCGCCGATACCAGGAGGCGACAGGCATCACGCCGGCTTCGAGATCCAGCGTCGTGGTGACGCCGTCGAAGGCTTGCATGCGGTCGGCGGGGATGGACTGGCCATGCGCGTGCAGATCGATGAAGCCGGGCGCGACGACCAGCCCCGTCGCGTCGATGACCCGTTCGGCCTCGCCGAGCCCGGTTCCGACAGCAGCGATCTTGCCGTCGAGCACCGCTATCTCGGCCAGCGCATCGATCCCGCTTTCAGGATCCACCACCCGGCCGCCCCGGATCACCAAACCGCTCATATCGCCGCTCCGCATGCCAAACCCCGCGCCTCGGGCCGGCGTCGCCCTCCGGCGACGCATTCGACCGGCCATGGGCGAACAGGGCCGGCAGTAGAGGCAGATTCTGCGGCGACCGCAATCGGCCGGCGGCGCATGGCATGGCCGCGGATTTGCTTTCATCTCCTGACGTGACGGCGTTCGAGAGGACGAGGCCGGCCTCATGGCCGACAGGCCCGCCGCCTTGGACGAACGCCGCAGGAATCAGGAGCACAGACCAGCATGAAACGCCGTCACTTCCTTCTGGGCGCAGGCGCCGCCCTGGCCGGCAGCCGCCTCGCGGCTCCCAGCATCGTGCGCGCGCAGGACGCCAAGGTGCTGCGCTTCGTGCCGCAAGCCGACCTGCCCAATCTCGACGCCGTCGCCGGCACGCAGCTCGTGGTGCGCAATGCGAGCCTGCTGGTCTTCGACATGCTCTACGGCGTCAGTGCCGACCTCACCCCGAAGCCGCAGATGTGCGAGGGCCATGAGGTCTCCGCCGACGGCAGGACCTGGACGCTGAAGCTGCGCGCCGGCTTGAAGTTCCACGACGGCGAGCCGGTGCTGACCAGGGACGTCATCGCCAGCATCAACCGCTGGATGCCGCGCGACGGCATGGGTCAGATGATCCAGTCCCGCCTCGACGCGCTGGAGGCGGTCGACGACCGCAGCTTCCGCTTCCGCCTGAAAGCGCCGTTTCCGAAGCTGCTTTACGCACTCGGCAAGAGCAACACGCCGCTGCTGGTGATCATGCCGGAGCGGATCGCCAGGACCGACCCCTTTACCCAGATCAAGGAGTATGTCGGCTCCGGCCCGATGGCCTTCAAGCGCGACGAATGGGTCTCGGGTTCACGCGCCGTCTTCCAGCGCTTTGCCGGCTATCAACCCCGGCAGGAGAAGAGCGACTGGCTCGCCGGCGGCAAGGTCATGAAGCTCGACCGCGTGGAATGGATGACCATGCCCGACCCCGGCACGGCGGCGAGCGCGCTCCAGAACGGCGAGATCGACTGGTGGGAAAATCCCATCGCCGACCTCGTTCCGCTGCTGGCCAAGAACCGCGCCATCAAGGTCGGCATCGCCGATCCGCTGGGCAATGTCGGCGCCATGCGCATCAACCACCTGCTGCCGCCCTTCAACAACAAGCTCTGCCGCCAGGCGCTGCAATGGGCCGTCAGCCAGGCCGACTACATGCAAGCCATCGTCGGCGAGGACACCGCATTGTGGAAGGAGATGCCGAGCTTCTTCACGCCCGGCACGCCGCTCTACACGGAAGCCGGCGCCGAGCGCCTGAAGGGCCCGCGCCAATACGACAAGGCGAAGGAGCTGCTGAAGCAGGGCGGCTACAATGGCGAGAAGGTGGTGATGCTGGTCGCGGCCGATGTGCCGATCACCAAGGCCCAGGGCGACGTCACCGCCGACATGCTCGGCCGCATCGGCGTCAATGTCGATTACCAGTCGCTGGACTGGGGCACCGTCGGCTCCCGCCGCACCAGCAAGAAAGCGGTCAGCGAGGGCGGCTGGAACATCTTCTTCAGCTGGCATTCCGGCGTCGATTGCATCAACCCCGCCCCTTACAAGGGCGTCAGCGCCAGCGGCGACAAGGCCTGGTTCGGCTGGCCGAGCAATGACGCGGTCGAGCAGAACATCGCAGCCTGGTACGATGCACCCGACCTCGCCGCCGAGAAGAAGGCGATCGAGGCGGTCAATCGCGCCGGCATGGACGATGTCACCTTCGTGCCGACCGGCTTCTTCCTCGGCCATTCCGCCTGGCGCAATGCGCTCTCGGGCGTGGCGCAGGCGCCGTTTCCATTGTTCTGGGACGTCAGCAAGGGCTGAGAGGCTTCTCTGTTTGGAAACCTCCCGAGCCGGCATCCTGAAGAGCGCTCCGCAGGAGCTTAGTCTCGAAGGATGCTCCGGGAGGCTCCGGCACCATCTGGAGCATCCTTCGAGACGGCCGCTTTCGCGGCCTCCTCGGGATGAGGGCTGGCGTTTCCAAACGGGTTCGGAGCAGGGCCTCTGCAACGCGCAGCGCCGCTTCCGATCAGGCGACGCTGTCCGCCTCTTGCCGGGTGTCTTGCCGATAGCCGAGCCGCTCGCTGATCTGCCGGCCGGCCTGCTTCAGCATCGCGATCAATTCGTGGCTGCGGGCGTGGTAGCGCATCGTCACCACGCCCAGATTGAGCGCCGCCACGACGCTGCCGTCGCGGCCGTGGATCGGCACGGCAAGCCCCGTCGAGCCGGTGACATGCTCTTCGTCGCAGACGGAAACGCCTTCCGCGCGGATCCTCAGGAAGAGAGCACGGATCGCGTCGGGGTCGGTCACGGTCTTGGGCGTCCGCGCGATCAGGGGGACGCGCGCCAGATAGGCATTGGCGAGGCCGGCCTCCCAATGCGCCAGCAGCAATCTGCCCGTCGCAGTGCAATAGGAATCGCTCTGGCCGTCGAGATCGACATCGAAACGGATGGCCTGGCGGCTGACGCATTTCGCCAGGCGCTTCGATTCACCCCGGGTGGTGCGCACGGCCAGGACGACAGTCTCGCCGGACACGTCGCGCAACTGCTCCATGATCGGATGCGCGGCGGAGAGCAGCCTCGCCTCATGGGCGCGGGTCGCGGAACGATGGCGGCTGGCATGGACCAGCACATAGCGTTCGGTGGAATCCTGGATGGCGTAGCCGCGAGAGACCAGAGTCTGGGCGAGCGCATGGGCGCTGCTCTTGGGGAAGCCGAGCGCGGCGACGATCTCCTTGAGTTTCACCGGCTCGGCACAGCCTGCGAGATACTCCAAGAGGTCGAGGATCCGGGCCGCCGATTTCACTTCGGTATTCATATATGTGAACCTGATCCTGCTTGTCGAACAAATTAGCCGACGATACGCTCCCCTTCAATCCGGATGAATTCAGCACGTTCCAGCGGCAACACATGCAAGCGGAGTGAATTCAGCGCATGACGGCGGCGAGCGAAAGATCAGTGGCGATCGTGACCGGCGGCGCGCGCGGCATCGGCCGTGGCTGTGCCAAGGCGCTCGCCGGAGCCGGCTTCGACATCGCGCTCGTCGACCTGCTGCGGCCGGAGCTCGACCGCACCGCCGATGAAATCCGCGGGCTCGGCCGGGAGGTCCTGAGCTTCGAGGCGGATGTCTCCTCCTTCGCCGACGCGCAGCGCATCGCCGCGGAGGTCGTCGCGGAATTCGGCCGCATCGACGTGCTGCTGAACAATGCCGGCCGCTCGATGGCCAAGGGCATCCTCGACATCACCGAAGACGAGTTCGACCGCACCATCGCGATCAATCTGAAGAGCTGCTTCAACTATGTCCGCGCGGTCGCCCCGGCGATGCTGGCGCAGGGCGGCGGCCGCATCGTCTCGATGTCGTCGCTCAACGCCCATTCCGGCGGCGTCACCGCAGCCGTCAGCCGCTTCGCCTATGCCTCGGCGAAGGCCGGCATCATCGGCATGACCAAGGCCCTGGCCAAGGAGCTGGGGCCGACGATCCTGGTCAATGCGATCTGCCCGGGCGTGATCGAGACCGAATTGGGCAATGTGCTGACTCGCGAGCGCGGCGCCGCCATCGCCGCAAATGGCATCGCGCTGCATCGCCTCGGCACCCCGGAGGATGTCGCGCAGCTCGTGCTGTTCCTGGCCGCCTCGAAACCCTGCTTCATCACCGGCCAGGCGATCACCGTCGACGGCTTCCAGTATCAATGCTGAGCGCCCGCCAATGACCCTCTCCATCCGAAGCGAGCCCCGGATCCGGCCGAAGGATGTCCGGTACAAGGCGCTCGGTCCTGACCACACCGACCTGCCGCGCATCCTCGCGATGCCGAACGGGCGGAGCTGAATCATGGGCTATCGCGTCGGCGTCGATATCGGCGGCACCTTCACCGATTTCTGCGTGTTCGACGAGGACAGCTCGGCACTGCGCACGCTCAAGGTGCTGTCGCGGCCGGACGCGCCGGGAGCCGAGGTGCTGCAGGGGCTCGACGAGATCGAGCGCCGCTTCGCGATTTCACCTCGCGCCATCTCCTATTTCACCCATGGCTCGACCGTGGGCGTGAACAGCATCATCCAGGGCACCGGCGCGAAACTCTGCCTGTTCGTGACCGCAGGCTTCCGTGACGTGCTGGAGCTGGCGCGGCTGAAGATCCCCGACCCTTACGACCTGTTCTCGCGCAGGCCGCCGCCATTGGTGCCGCGCGACCGCGTGATCGAACTCGGTGAGCGGATGAACGCGGCCGGCGAGGCCGAGCTCGTCCCCAGCGATGCGGCCATCTCCGAGGCGCTGCGGCAGGCCGAAAGGGCGGGCGCGGAAGGCATCGTTCTCGCCTTCCTGCACAGCTACACCAACCCGGCGCATGAACGATTGGTCAAGGCCCGCATCGCCGAGCTCAGCCCGTCGCTGCCGGTGTTCTGCTCGGCCGATGTCTGGCCGATCGTGCGCGAATATGAGCGCACCATCACGGCCTGCATCCACGGCTCGGTGCAGCCGCGCGTATCGCATTACATCGGCCGGCTCGAGGCCGCGCTCACCGCGCGCGGCGTGGCGCCGGCCCCGATGATCACCAAGTCGAATGGCGGCGTCATGACCGCCGCCGCCGGCAAGGACCGCAGCATCGAGATGCTGCTCTCGGGCACGGCGGCGGGCGTGATCGGCGCCGGCTTCGTGGCGCAGCGCTCCGGTTTCAGCCGGGTGATGAGCCTCGACATCGGCGGCACCAGCGCCGATGTCGCGCTGCTGCGCGACGGCATGCCGGATTTCCGCTCCGGCGAGCTCGTCGGGCGCTATCCGATCTATCTCCCGACCGTCTCGGTCTCGTCGATCGGGGCCGGGGGCGGCTCCGTCGCCAGCGTCGATACGCTCGGCGTGCTGCGCGTCGGGCCGGAAAGCGCGGGATCGACACCCGGCCCGGCCTGCTATGGCCGCGGCGGCGAGCGCGCGACGATCACCGACGCATTCGCCGCCCTGGGCGTCCTCGGCTCCGGCGGGCTCGGCTACGGCGCCGTCAATGTCGACCGGGAGCGGGCGCTTGCGGTGCTGGCGCCGCTGGCGGCGGGACTTTCACGCGATGTCGCGGCAACCGCCGAGGCCATCGTCGATCTTGCTGTCGCCAACATGTATCGCGAGATCAGCCGCCTGTTCTCGCAGGTCGGCGAGGAGCCGAGCGGCTATGCGCTGCTCGCTTTCGGCGGCGCCGGGCCGATGCTGGGCTGTCTCGTCGCCGAGGCGATCGGGATGGAGGCCGTGATCATCCCGGAGACGCCCGGCGTGCTCGCCGCGCTCGGCGGCCTGCTCGCCGATCTGCGCTCCGATTTCGTGCGCGTGGTCTTCCTGGACATGACGGCCGAGGCGATGGGCAGGCTGGCCCGAGCCTTCGAGGGGCTCGCAGCCGAGGCGCGGGACTGGCTCCACGGCAGCCAGGGCCATTCCGGCGAGGCCGCCCTCACCATCTCCGGCGACATGCGCTATCGCGGCCAGTCCTACGAGATCGAGACGCCTCTGGAGGCGGCCTGGATCGCCGCAGGCGACCAGGCTGCGATCACTGCGGCCTTCCACGCCAAGCATGCCGAGATCTATGGCCATGCCGACGACAAGGCGGCGGTGCAGATCGTCGCTTTGCGCGTCGTCATTGCCGGCCGCACGCCCAAGCCGGCCTTGCCGGCCCGGGAGATGACCAGAACCCATGTCGTCGCCAGCCGAAAACTGACGGTCACGCATCGCGGCGCGGATATTGCGGCGGGCCTGTTCGAGCGTCGCGAATTGCCGCCCGGCAGCCATTTCGACGGGCCGGCCGTCGTGATCCAGGACGACAGCACCACATGGGTGCCGCCCGGCTTCACCGGCGAGGTCGACGCCTACGCCAACCTCATCCTGCGACGGAGCGGCATGGAACGGAGCAGCATGACATGAGCACGCTCGACCCGGTCACGCTCCAGATCCTGAAGAGCCATTTCGAGGCCGCGGCCGAGAGCATGGCCTATACGCTGCTGCGCACGGCCCATTCCGCCTTCGTCAAGGAGACCGAGGATTTCACCAGCGGACTGACCACGCCATGCGGGCAGACCTTCGCCAGCCCGAAGGATCTCGGCGCGACCTGGTTCATCGGGCTCGACTATGCCGGCGCCATCGAGGCGATTCCCGATTACCGCCCCGGCGACATCTGCGTCACCAACGACCCCTATTCCGGCTTCGTCTGCACCCATGCGCCCGACATGCATCTGTGGATGCCGATCTTCGCGGGCGAGCGGCTGATCTGTTTCGCCGTCGGCCATATCCACAACACCGATATGGGCGGCGCTGTGCCCGCCTCGCTGTCGCGGGCGCTGACGGAGGTCCATCAAGAGGGCATCCGGATCCCGCCGATGAAGCTCGTCGATGCCGGCGTGATGAACGACGAGGTGCTGCGGATCATGCTGCGCAATGTGCGCATGCCGGATCAGAACTGGGGCGACCTCAAGGCCCAGATCGCCTCGCTCAAGACGGGCGAGCGCAAGATCATGGACGCGGTCGCCCGCTTCGGCACTGAGACGGTCTGCGCTGCGATGCATGGCGTGCTCGACCTGGCCGACCGGCAGGCCCGGCGCCTGTTCGCGGCGATGGCGGATGGCGACTATGTCTTCACCGACTATATCGACGAGGACAGCCCCGGCGGCGTGCCATGCCGCTTGAAGCTCTGCGTGCAGGTGCGTGGCGACGAGGCGGTGTTCGATTTCAGCGGCAGCGACCCGCAACTGCAATCGGCGCTCAACATGCCGACCGGCGGGCTGCCGAGGCATATCCTGCCTTTGGTCGGCTACAACTACGTCGTCTACTCGCTCGACACGACGGTCGCGCTCAATGCCGGGCTGCTCAGGCCAGTGCGCTGCATCCTGCCCGAAGGATCGGTGGTCAATCCGGTCTATCCGGCGGCGACCGGCATGCGCAGCCTGACCTGCACCCGGATCCAGGGCATGGTCGTGGGCGCCTTCTCGCAGGCCATGCCGGACCGGCTGCCGGCAGGCCCCGCCGGCGGCGGCGGCATTCTCAATGTACGCACCACCGACAGCCGAACCGGGCGCCTCGCCATGGCTTCGATCAACCCGATCACGGGCGGAGGCGGCGGCTCGGCCCGCGAGGACGGACAGGACGGCTCCAACTCCTTCCTCAAGAACACGCCGATCGAGATCACCGAAGCCGAGGTGCCGATCAAGGTGCTCGGCTACGGCCTGGTGCCCGATAGCGGCGGCGCCGGGCGCCATCGCGGCGGGCTCGCGGCCCAGATGACGTTCCAGCTGTTCTCGCCGAATTCGGTGGTCACGGCGCGTAACCGCGACCGCGTGCGATTCTCCTGCTGGGGCCTGGAGGGCGGCCAGCCCGGCGCGACCTGCGGCTTCCTGCGCAACCCCGGAACGGCGGGCGAGGAAGCGCTCGGCAACACCGATGTGGTGCACTGCGCGCCTGGCGACGTGCTGATGATCTCGGCCTCGGGCGCCGGCGGCTGGGGCGATCCCTACACCCGGCCGCTGGCCGAGGTGCTCGACGACGTCGCGCAAGGCAAGGTCAGCGAAGCCGGCGCCTTGGCCTATGGCGTGGTGATCGAAGCGGGCATCCTCGACGAGGAGCAGACGCTCGCCTTGCGCGCCCGGCCAGGCCCGGCGCTCAACGGCCCGGCGCCGGGCGGCCTGACGCTCGATCCGGCGCGCCTCGCCTTCGAGACGGTGTGGTCCGATGCCGCCTGGGACCATCTCTCGGAAAGGCTCTTTGCCCTGCCCGTCGAATGGCGCTTCTTCATGAAGCACCAGGTCTTCGCGGCCGTGAGCGCAGACGCTGCCGCCGCAAGCGATCCCGTCGCCGCGATCGAGCGCGCCTATGCGAGCCTTCTGCTGTCGTATCCGCAAGTGGCGCCCCGGACGATCGGAGCAGCGGCATGAACATCACGTTCGAAGGGCAGAGCGTGCTGATCGCCGGCGCCGCCCGGGGCATCGGGCGTGGCATCGTCGAAAGCTTTGCCACGCGCGGAGCCAATGTCTTCGCCGGTGACCGATTGGCCGATGAGATGGCCGGTCTCGCAGCGCACAAGACCGCGCTCGACCTGCGCGACAAGAGTCAGGTCCAGGCCTGGGTCGCCGGGAGCGAGGCGATCGCCGGCCGGCCGGTCGATGTGCTGGTCTATGTCGCCGGCGGCGTGCTCGGCCAGAGCGCCAAGCCGCTCGAAGAGGTCGATGAGGCGGATTGGCGCGCCATTCTGGACGTCAACCTGACAGGGGCCTTTCTCGCCGCGCAGGCGGTCGCGCCCGGCATGAAGGCGCGCGGCAAGGGCCGGATCGTGCTCATCGCCAGCGGGGCGGGCCTGCGTACCTCGCTCACCGGCATCCAGGCCTATGCCTCGGCCAAGGCCGGTGAGATCGGGCTCGCGCGCCAGCTCGGCCAGGAGCTCGGCCCCTTCGGCATCACCGTCAATGCGGTGGCGCCGGGCTTCCAGCGCACCAGCCCCGATTACGAGCGCCAGTGGAATTCCTATTCGCCCGAACGCCAGGCCGGCATGATCGAGAACACGGCGCGCCGGCGGGCGGGCACGCCCCAGGATATCGCGCATGCCGTGATGTTCCTGGCGTCCGACTACGCCGACTTCATCACCGGTCAGGTGCTTTCGGTCACGGGAAGCCCCTGACCCAGCAACAGAGGAGGATGGCATGACCAAGACACGCAGAGATGCTCTGAAGACGGTTCTGGGTTCGGTCGCCCTCTCCTCGGCCGGATGGGCCGGCGCCTCGGCGCAAAGCGGGGGCAAATTCGTCTATGCGAATAACAGCCCCTACGACAATCTCGACCCCCATACGATCTTCGACACCGCCCGGGCCGCCTCGCGCTTCAACCTCTATGACGGGCTCTATCGCTGGGTCGACAATCCCCCGAAGATGATCCCCTGGCTCGCCGAGAGCCACAGCGTCTCCGGCGACGGCAAGGTCTACACCTTCAAGCTGCGCCAGAACGCCAAGTTCCATGACGGCAAGCCCGTCACCGCCAATGATGTGGTCTATTCGATCGAGCGCATCATCGCGCTGAAGAAGGGCGCGGCCAGCCTCTATCTCGACGCGATCAAGCCCGGCTCGACCAAGGCGCTCGACGCCCACACCGTCGAGTTCAATCTCAGCCAGCCCTCCGCGATCTTCCTCACCACGGTGCCCGACATCCTCATCGTCAACAGCGAGCTGGTGAAGGCCAATGAGAAGAACGGCGACTGGGCCGAAGCCTGGCTGGCGCGCAACGAGGCCGGCAGCGGCTCCTATGCCCTGCGCCGGCACGATCCGGCGGTGGGCTGGACCGGCCGGCGCTTCGTCGAGCATTTCGCCGGCTGGACCGGGCAGCCCTTCGACGATGTCGAATTCCGCACCGTGCTGGAGACCAATACCCGCGTGCTCGGGCTGATCCGCGGCGATTATCAGGGCGCCGACGGCTACCTGCCCTATGACCAGATCCAGCGCCTGCGCCAATCGCCCAATGTCCAGATCATCGACCAGGAGTCGATGCGCGTCTTCATCCTGGCGCTGAACACCAGCAAGCCCCTGATGAACAACGTCCATTTCAGGCGGGCCTTGGCCTATGCCTTCGACTATGACGGCTTCATCGCCAATATCATGAAGGGCTCGGTCAACCGCAATCCGGGTCCGAACCCAAACAACATCTGGGGCACGCCGCCGGGGCTGAAGGGCTACAGCTACAATCTCGACCTCGCCCGCGAGGAGCTGAAGAAGGTGACCGAGCCCTTGCGGCCGATCACCATCAACGCGCTGGCGGGCTTCAGCGAGTCCGAACAGGCGGCGACCCTGTTCCAGAACACGCTGCGCCAGATCGGCGTCGAGGTCGTAGTCGAGGTCTCGCCCTGGTCGGTCGTCTCGAGCCGGATGCGCAACGCCCAGACGCAGGCGGACATCATCCCGCTCTGGAAGAGCACCTATTATGTCGACCCCAACAACTGGGTCGGCGAGCTCTACGGCACGCGCTACCACGGCACGCGGACCTTCTCCTATTACAGCAATCCCGAGTTCGACAGGCGGCTCGACCGCGCTTTGGTCTCGAGCGACCAGGAGGAGCGCCGCAAGCTCTATGAGGAGATGACCCAGATGGTGAACGACGATGCGGCCGGGATCTTCGTCTACAACACCAAATGGTATGGCCCCTATTCGAGCAAGGTCGAGGGCATCCGCTTCTCGCCCGTCAGCAACGGGCAGGACATCCGCTGGGCCTCGTTGAAACGAGGCTGAGCACGCAATGCGAGCGGAGGCGACTGCATGAACTGGCTGTCCCTGGTGGCGAACCGCCTGATCTGGTTTCTGCCGACCATGCTTGGCCTGCTTGCGATCGTCTTCATCCTGTCGCGCGTCGTGCCGATCGACCCCGCGCTTCTCGCCGCCGGAGAGAACGCCACCGCCGAGCAGCTGCAGCAGGTGCGGGAGCGCTTCGGCTTCGACAAGCCGCTGCCGGTGCAGTTCCTGCGCTACGTCCTCGATGTGGCGCAGGGCAATTTCGGCATCAGCCTGTTCACGCAGCAGCCGATCATCCACGACCTCGTCGCGCGCCTGCCGGCGACGCTGGAACTGACGCTCGTGGCGGTGCTGGTCGCGGCGCTGGTCGGGATTCCGCTCGGCGTGCTCTGCGGGCTCAACCGCAATTCCTGGCTGGACCACATCCTGCGCGTCGTCACGGTGTCGGGGCTCGCGGTCGCCTCGTTCTGGTTTGCGATGCAGCTCCAGTTCCTGTTCTCGATGAAGCTCGGCTGGCTGCCGCTCTCGGGGCGGATCGAGGGCTTCCCGCCGACGCCGGTGACGAATCTCATGGTCGTCGACGCCCTGATCGAAGGCGACGGCGATATGCTGGGGGATGCGTTGCGCCACCTGGCGCTGCCGGCGCTCACATTGGCCCTGCCGGCGGCCGCGACGGTGGTGCGCTTCACCCGCAACGGCGTCATCGGCGTGATCAACTCGCCCTCCGTCGCCTATCAGAAGGCGATGGGCTTTCCGCGCCGGGTGATCGTCTGGAAATACGTCCTGCGCATGGCGATGACGGCGACGGTGACGCAGCTCGGCCTGATCTTCGGCATCCTGCTCGCCGGCGCCGTCGTGGTCGAGACGGTGTTCGACTGGCCGGGCCTCGGCGCCTATGCGGTGCGCTCCATCCTGCAATCCGACTACAACGCCGTGATGGGCTTCACGCTCTGCACCGGGGCGCTGTTCGTCTTCATCAACCTGCTGGTCGACCTGCTGCAGGCGGCGATCGACCCGCGCGGGGCTACCTGATGCCGGCGCTGCTCAAACGCTTCGCGCGCGACAAGGCGGCCCTGCTCGGCGCCGGCCTGCTCGGGCTCCTCGTCATCGCGGCGATCTTCGCGCCATGGCTTGCCCCCCATCCCGGCGACGTCGCCGATTTCCACATCGAGCGGCGCCTGCAGGCGCCGGCAGCCGCGGCGCTGTTCGGCACCGACCGGATGGGCAGCGACATCTTCAGCCGGCTGCTCTTCGGCGCGCGCATCACCTTGATGCTGGCCGCCATCGCCGTCGGCTCGGCCCTGGTCATCGGCGTTCCGATCGGCCTTGTCGCCGGCTACTACAAGAACTGGGTCAGCGACGCGCTGATGCGCATCGCCGAGATCTTCCTGGCGGTGCCGCAGATCGTCCTCGCCATCGCCATCGCGCAGACGCTCGGCCCCTCGATCGAGAACGTGATCCTGGCGCTGTCGCTGACCTATTGGCCGTTCTGGGCGCGGCTCGTCTATGCCGAGACGCGCTCGATGCGAAACGAGGTCTTCATCGAATCCGCGGTGGCGCTGGGCGCCTCGCCCTGGCGCGTCATCGTGCTGCACATCCTGCCCAACATCGCCTCGCCGATCATCGTGCGCACCTCGATCGGCATGGGCGCGACGATCCTCACCGCCGCGACGCTCGGCTTCCTCGGCCTGGGCGCTCCGCCGCCGACGCCGGAATGGGGCCGCATGATCGCCGAAAGCCGCGAATACCTGCCCGAGGCCTGGTGGTATGCGCTCGCGCCGGGCATCGCCATCTTCCTGACCGTGCTCGGCTTCAACCTGTTCGGCGACGGCCTGCGCGACATTCTCGACCCGCGCACGCGGCGGAGCGTCTGAAGCGATGGCGCCCCTGCTCGACATCGCGAAACTCTCGCTCAGCTTTCGTACCGAGAGCGGGCCGGCGCGCGTGCTCGACCAGATCGACCTTCTCGTTCAGCCGGGCGAGATCGTCGGCCTCGTCGGCGAATCCGGCTGCGGCAAGACCACGCTGGCGCGCGCGATCCTCGGCACCTTGCCCGAGCGCCTGACCGAGATCGGCAGCGGCCATATCCGCCTCGACGGCGTCGACATGCTCCGCGACGACCAGGCCACTGAGCGCCTGCGCGGCCGGGTCGTGACCTTCGTTCCCCAGGACCCCTTCGCCAGCTTCAACCCGCTGTTCCGCATCAGGGCCCAGATCGGCGACCTGATGCGCTGGAAGACGCCGCGCAGGACGGCGTCGCGCTTCGGCTGGCGTTCGCGCGCGGAGCAGAAGGCCGATGATGAGGCCGTGCTCGCCATGCTGGACACGGTGCAATTGCCGCAGCCGCGCCGCATCCTGGAGAAATATCCCCATGAGCTCTCCGGCGGCCAGCGCCAGCGCGTGATGATCGCGATGGCGCTCCTGCCGGAGCCGCGCCTGATCATCGCCGACGAACCGACCACGGCGCTCGACGTCACCGTCCAGGCGCAGATCCTCGGCCTGCTGCGGCGGCTGGCGGTCGAGCGCGGCGTCTCCGTGCTGTTCACCACCCATGATCTCGGCGCCGCCTGGGAGATCTGCGACCGCGTCGTCGTGATGTATGCCGGGCAGACCGCCGAGATCGCACCGCGCGAGGCCTTCTTCGCCCATCCCCGCCACCCCTATACCCGCATGCTGCTGCAGAGCCTGCCGGAAGAGGGGCGCGATGCGGTCGGCATTCCCGGAGCGGTGCCGAGCCCGTTGCAGCCGCCGCCGGGCTGCCGCTTCAACCCGCGCTGCCCGCGAATGACCGGGATCTGCCGCGACGAGCGCCCTGCCCTGTCCGGACAGCACGGCGCCCATCAGGTCGCCTGCCATCATCCCGTCGCGGTGAGCGAGGTCGCTGGGAATGTCTGACCTCCCGGCGCCCACCCTGCTCGAAGTCGATCGGCTCGGCCGCCATTTCCCGGTGCGCGGTTTCCTCAACCGCCGCGTCGGCACCTTGCGGGCCCTGGACGATGTCAGCTTCGCGGTTGGGGAAGGCGAGGTGCTCGGCATTGTCGGCGAATCCGGCTGCGGCAAATCCACCCTCGGCAAGACCTTGATGGGCATTCACGAGCCGACCAGCGGCGAGGTCCGCCTGCGGGGCGAGCGCATCGCCGCGCCGGGCCAGAAGCGCGCTGCCGCGGTGCGGGCCAAGCTGCAATATGTCTATCAGGATCCAGGCGCCTCGCTCGATCCGCGCTGGACCTTGCGGCGCTCGCTGCATGAGCCGTTGATCATCCACACCGACTGGTCCCGGGCCAAGCGCGAGGAGCACGTCCAGGCGATCGTCAGCGCGGTCGGCCTGCCGCAGGCGCATCTCGACCTCTACCCGCATGAGATCAGCGGCGGCCAGCAGCGCCGCGTCGGCCTGGCGCGCATCCTCGTGCTCGGCCCGCAATTGATCATCTTCGACGAGCCGACCTCGGGCCTCGACGTTTCCGTGCAGGCGACGGTGCTGGCGCTGTTTCGCGACCTGCGCGAGGAATTCGGACTGACCTATCTCTTCATCAGCCATGACCTCGCCGTCGTCCGCTCGATCTGCAACCGCATCGTCGTGATGTATCTGGGCCGCATCGTCGAGATCGGCGACACCGCAGAGGTCTTCCGCGCCCCGCGCCACCCCTATACCCGCTCGCTGCTTGCCGCCGCCCCGCGCATCGGCGGGCCGCGCGTCACCGAGAGCTTCACCCTGCAAGGCGAGCCGCCGGACCCGTCCAACGTGCCCTCGGGCTGCCGCTTCAGGACGCGCTGCCCGCTCGCGATCGACAAATGCGCAACAATCGAGCCGGCTATCGACTTCGAAGGCGGCCATGGCGTCGCCTGCCTGCGCTGGCGCGAAGACGCCTTGTGACGCCATCGACCACGCACCCCCTTCCCATGTCCCCTGACCCGACGGGCTGACCCAAGCGATGTCTTCAGACGAGGTACAGCCGGCGGCCGAGAGTTCCGATGCTCCGCCGCAATGGATCTCGGCGCTCGTGACCATGACCGCCGTCCAGGCGGCGACGGCGTTCCTGACGCGCATCCCGCCGACGCTTGCGCCGGCCTTCACGGCGGAAAGGGGCTGGTCGGATGCGATCATCGGCTATCTGGCGAGCCTGGGCACGCTCGGCTCGATCATCTTCCTGACGCTCGGCGCTCCGATGCTGCGCCGGCTGGGCTCGGTACGCGCGCTGCAATGCGGGCTCGGCCTCGGCGTCATCGGATTGCTGCTGCTCCTGCCGCCGTTCTGGCCGGCCGCCGGCGCGGCCTCCCTGCTGATCGGGCTCGGCTACGGCCCGTCCTCGCCGGCGGGCAACGACGTGCTGCACCGGACCGCGCCCGTGCGCCACCGCGCGATGATCTTCTCGATCAAGCAGGCCGGCGTGCCGGCGGGCGGCATCGTCGCCGGCCTGATCCTGCCGCCGGTGGTGGAAGCCTACGGCTGGCGCGCCTCGCTGCTGGTCTCCGGCATTCTGGTCATGCTTGTGCTTCTCGCGGTGCAGCCCATGCGCGAACGGCTGGACGCAGGCAGGACGCGCGACCAGGCGGTGACGGTGCGGGCCTTCCTGTCGCCGGCGAATATCCGGGCGCCGCTCGCAGCGCTGACCAGCTCGGCCTCCATCGTCAGGCTCGCCATGGCCGGGGCTTGCCTCGCGCTCGGCCAGGGCATCTGGTTTGCCTATCTGATGACGTTCTCGGTCTCTGCCATGGGGCATGATCTCCGCGCAGCCGGCATCGCCTTCGCGATCATGCAGGCGAGCAGCGTCGCCGGCCGCATGCTGCTCGGCTGGCTGGCGGACCGGCTCGGTTCGCCGCGGCAGCTTCTCGGATTGATGGGGTTGGCCTCCGGCCTGACCTCGCTCGCCATGGCTTTCGCCGGGCCGGAATGGTCCTACGGGCTGTTCTGCGTTCTGGCCGCAGTAGCAGGCGTCACCGTGTCGAGCTGGAACGGCGTCCAGTTGTCGGAGGTCGCCCGGGCCTGCCCGGGCCATCTCGTCAGGGAAGCCTCCGCCGGCGCGACCCTGATCATCTTCCTGGGCTATGTCGTCGGCCCATCCCTCTTCGCGGTCCTGCTGATGCTCACGCACCGCTTCGACATTGGCTTCCTCCTCTGCGCGCTCTTCGGCGTCATCTGCTTCGCGATCATGCCGCGTCGCGCTTCGACCGCGCCTGGCGGGGAGGATTAGAGCGTTCTCGAGCGAAGTGGACGCCGGTTCGCGGCCAGGCACGCGTCGATGAGCGGGCGACGCCCCTGCTCCTCAACCTTGGCCCTCAATCCTGCCATTCGAAGCGCAGCGGCGCCTCGCGGAAGGCGAAGCGGTCGAGATGGCTGGCGACGACGCCTTTCAGCGCGGCGAGCTGCTCGGGCACGCTCGCCTCGATGCGGCATGCGAGATTGTCGTCATGGGCCTGCAGGTCGAGCGTGGCGTCGCCGGGCCAATCGGCGCCGCGCACGTCTCGCGGAAAGGTCACCCGCCCCAGCTGAGGCGTGAAGCTGACCTCGAGATTATGGCTCCAATGCTTGCAGAGCTGCTGGAGATAGCGACTGCCCTTCTCTGTCGGTACGCGCGCGATGCTGGAAACGGTCATGGGATCTCCTGAGTGCGATGGGCCGCGGGTGCGATAGGCAACCCGCCCGGGCTTCCCTCTTCAAAGCCGCTCGATCCGCTGCGCAGCCTCGTCGAGGATCGCGGCGATGTCGTGAACGATGGCTTGGTCGGACTCGCTGCCGCCGAGACGGCCGCGCAGCGCAAGCTTGAGGTTCTCCATGGCGCGGCGAACCGGCCCGCCATCGGTGCGCTCGCGCATGGTGGCGATCGCGGCGAGGCGAGCCATTTGGGACTCGACCTTGTCCGCATTGACGGCCAGATCGGCCTTGCCCGTCTCGGTGACGGCAAAGGCCTTGCGCGCGCCTTCTGAGGCGACTTCGCCGATATGTCCGAGGTCCTGCAGCATCGACAGCGCGGGATAGATGACGCCGGGGCTGGGGACATAGCTGCCGCCCGAGGCTTCCTCGATCGCGCGGATCAGATCGTAGCCATGGCGCGGTTGATCGGCGATCAGCTTGAGCAGGACGAGGCGCAGATCCCCGGAATCGAAGACGCGCCTGCGGCCGCCGCCGCGTTCTCCGCGCTCCCGGCCCCATTCATGGCCGAAATGATGCGAATCGCGCGAGCGGTGCTGGGCGAATTCGCGGGAATGCGGATGCCCACGGTGGTTTCGATGTGAGCGGTGAGTGAAATCCATCTTCATGTTCTCCATTTCTAAGATGCATCTACGATATATCGCACACTATCTGGATTGCAAGAGGCCCGCATCATCGCGACCGCTGGACGGTTTGTTCCGGGACTGGCGAGCGGGCGAAGCCGGCTTGCAGCGCACGCATCGAGGCCGGCAGATATCCAAGCGGCGGCGGCTTCCCGCGCGGCAAGGCGGAATGCTATGGGGTCGGCGTTCGGTCGATGTCGGTTCAGGCTTCCAGCCCGCACAGAGCGCAGGCATTCGCCGCCGCATGACGATTGTCCCGACAGCAAGCCCCAGCGAGAGGCCAGACTACCCGCCATGGATGATGCCGATGCCGCCCCGTCTTCGCGCGAGCGCCAACCCCTGGTCCTGATCCCCGGTCTCCTCAACGACGCCGACCTCTGGCGCGATCAGGTTTCTGCGCTCGGCGATATCGCCGCGTGCCAGGTGGCGGATACTTCCCAGGGCGAAACGCTGGAGGCCCTGGCGGAGAGCGTGCTGGCGACGGCGCCGCCGCGCTTCTCGCTGGCCGGGTTTTCGATGGGCGGCTATGTCGCCCAGGAGATCATGCGCCGAGCACCGGACCGGATCACCCGGCTTGCCCTGCTCGACACCTCACTGCGCGCCGATACGCCCGAGCGTCTTGCGGCGCGGCGCGCCCTCGACAGGACCGCGGTCCTGCCGGGCAAGTTCCACGGTTTCGGCGACCGGCTGCTGGGAGCCTATCTCGCGCCCTCGCACCTGAAGGACGAGGTGATCATCGGCCGCATCCGGGCCATGACCGCAAGGCTCGGTGCCGAGACTTTCCTGCGGCAGAACGGGATCGAGCGAAAGGACGGCGTCGCCGTACTGCGCGCGCTGTCATGCCCGTTGCTGATCCTGTGCGGCGCGCACGACAGCCTGACGCCGGTCGCGGACCATCGGGCCATGGCGGCGCTGGCGCCACATGCGACGCTCGTCATCGTGCCCGATAGCGGCCATATGACGCCGCTGGAAAACCCGCAGGCGGTGACGCAGGCCTTGCGGAGCTGGCTGGAGATGCCGGTCGTTTAGAGCCGACTCTTGTGCTCGGACCCGCCGCGTCATCCCGGGCATAGCGAAGCGGAGGCCCGGGATCCGAAGCGCGTCATGGTCGGGCTTGACCCGACCATCTCTTAATGAGGATGCCTCCCCCTCTACCAACGCCTTTTCCGGCCCGAGATTCTCGGGGCAAGCCCGAGAATGACGCTCTACGATAAATTCCGGATCTGCGCGGCGGAGCCTGTCCTTGGGTCGGCCGAAGGCCGGACCCGAGGGCCGCTTGTCCGGGATGGCGCAGTGGATCCGAGCCCAAACAGCATGCGCCAAACCGCCCTCAAGCGTCCAAGACGAGATCGGTCAATGGCAGCGCCTGGCAGGTCAGGCACTGGCCGTCCTCCAGATCCGGACGGTCGACGAGATGGCGGACCTGGCCCTGCCTGATCGGCACCAGGCAGCTCTCGCATTGCCCGACGCGGCAGCCGCTCGGCATGGTCAGGCCAGCCCCCTCGGCCAGCGCCAGGATGCTGCCGAGCGGCCCGTCCGGCGACCAGGTCGCGGTCTTGCCCGAGCGGGCGAAGGCAATGCTGCGCGGCTACGCCGTCGGCAGATCACTCCGGCTGGATGCCGGCGGCCTTGACGATATCGGCCCATTTCCTGATCTCGGTTCCGACGAAGGCCCTGAGCTCCTGGGATGTGCTGGTCTCCGGCTCGATGCCGGCGGCGAGCAGCTTTTCCTGCGTGGCCTTGTCGCTGATCGCAGCCACGAGTGCCTGGCGCAGCTTGTCGATGACCGGCTGCGGCGTCTTCGCGGGAACGAAGGCCGCAAACCACGCGGCGAGGTCGTATCCGGCGACGCCCGACTCCGCCATCGTCGGCAGCTCGGGCGCCAGGGCGCTGCGCTTGGCCGTGGAAACGCCGAGGCCGTTCACCTTGCCGGCCTTGATCTGGGGCAGCGTCGTCGAGATGTCGGCGAAGACGATGTTGATCTGGCCGCCGAGAAGATCGGTGATCGCCTGCGGATTGCTGCGATAGGGCACATAGGTGAGGTCGATGCCTCCGAGCGTCTTGAGCATCTCGCCGGCGATCCGCGAGGAACTCGACCCCGCCCCGAAAGTGAGCTTGCCGGGATTGGCCTTGGCATGGGCGATCAGCTCCTGCACGGTCTTGGCCGGCACGGATGGGTTGGTCGCCAGCGCAAGCGTGATGGTGCCGAGCTTGGTCACGGGCTCGAAGCTCTTCTCCGCATCATAGGGCACGCTCTTCAGCAGGCTCTGGTTGGCGCCATGCGTCGTGTTCGTCGTGATCAGCACGGTGTGGCCGTCCGGCGCGGCGCGCGCCACGTTCTGGGCCGCGAGGATGCCGCTGGCGCCGGCCATGTTCTCGATGACGATCGTGCGGCCCAGCGTCCGCGATGCGTGGTCGCCAAGGATGCGCGCCAGCGCGTCGGTCGCGCTGCCGGCGGCGAAAGGCACGATGAACCTGATATTCTGCGTCGGATAATCCTGGGCCGCGGCCGGCAGGCCTGCCAGCAAGGCGCCGCCGAACGCCAGGGCGGCAAGGCTCCAGCTCTTCGATGTCATGGTCGTTTCCTCCAGGGGTTTAGTGATCGCCGTCTTGCTGCGGCGTCGTGCGGGAAGGGCTTTCGTCAGGGATATCGAGATCGAGCAGGGCCGAGCTCAGGCCCTTGCCATGCGTGTCGAGGGTGAGCGAACGGGTCACGCCGCCGCCGAGCGCCTGACGCAGGACGAAGTTGAGGGCACCGAGGCTGGGAATCTCGTAGCGCACCACCTCGCCGGCCACGAGCTCGCCGAAATGCGCCTTGACGCGCTCGGCCGTGACATGGCGCAGCAGCAGGGCATAGCCGGCAGCTTCATAGGCGATCACCGAGATGCTCGAGGTGTTGCCCTTGTCGCCGGTGCGGGAATGAGCGAGCTCGCGCAGCTTCATCTCAGCTCTCGACATAATGGATGGCTGTCGCGACGCGCTCGCGCGGGATCAGGGTCGAGAGAATGCCGACCACCTCGCGGACGGATTTCGTGACGCCGCCCCCGCCCGCCGGACCGTTGGTGTAGAGCGTCTCGACCTCGTTGCCGATGCGCAGGGCCTCAATGAGGCTGTCACTGCGTCCGGCGACGCGAACGCGCACCTCATAGGGTTCATGGCCGCCGCCATGGTTCGAGAGCCTCTCGCCATGCAGCGCATTCGCGCCGATCAGGTCGAAGCGCAATTCGCTCGTGCGCACACCGGTCAGCGTCAGGCGCTCACGCACGATCTCCAATGCCAGGGCACCCCGCGCCCGTGCACCTGGACCCGCATAGGAGATCTGGCCTTCGCCGACGAAGCCTTCGGTCACCCCGAGCGACACTTTCAGCGTCGCGGTCCGGGGATGGCCGGAAGCGCCCCGGACGCGGACGCGATCGAAGCCGATCTCCTCGACCGTGACGTTCGAGAAGTCGGCCACGACATCGGGGGTGAGATAGCGCGCCGGATCGTGGATCTCGTAGAGGATCTGCTCCTTGCAGGTGGCGGGCGTGACCCGCCCGCCGGAGCCCGCAACCTTGGTGACGACGACGCAGCCATCCTCCCCGACCTCGGCAATGGGGAAGCCGAGCCGGGCGAGATCGGGCACGGATTTGTAGCCGGGATCGGCGAAATACCCGCCCGTGACCTGGCCCGCGCATTCCAGGAGATGCCCGATCAGCGTGGCCTGTCCGAGCCGATGCCAATCATCCCTGGCCCAACCGAAGGCATGCACGAGCGGGCCGACGAACAGGGACGGGTCGGCCGCGCGGCCGGTGATGACGATGTCGGCTCCATCAGCCAGCGCTTCAGCGATGGCTTGCGCCCCGATATAGGCATTCGCCGAAATCAGGCTGCCGCCGAGATCGGCAACGGCGGCGCCGGTCTCGTCGATGCGATAATCGCCGCCCGCCACGGACGGCAGGACATCGTCGCCCGTCACGGCCGCGATCTTCAAGCCGGTCAGGCCGAGCTCACCGGCGATGGCCCTGATGCGCTCCGCGCCGGCGACGGGATTGGCCGCGCCCATATTGGTGACGATGCGCGTGCCGGCCTGCCGGCACGGCCGCAGCACGGCCCGAAACCGCTCCGCCAGCAGCGGGTCGTAACCGGCTTTCGGATCCTTGAGCTTCGCCTGCTGGGCCAGCGCAATGGTGCGCTCCGCCAGGCACTCGAAGACCAGGTAATCGAGCCCGCCTTTTTCGGCGAGCTCGATCGCCGGCTCGATCCTGTCGCCGGAATAACCCGCGCCTGCGCCGATCCGAACCTGCTTCACCACCGCCTCCGGAAACCAGCGGCATAGGAGCATCAGCAAATTGATCACACAATTGAAATGAATCTATCAGAGTGATAGTCATTCATTATGAATATCGACGCCCGGCAATTGCGCGCCTTCGTCACCCTGGCGCAATTCGGCAGCTTCACCCGGGCAGCAGCCCGCCTGAACCTGTCGCAGCCGGCGCTGACGGTTCAGATCCAGAAGCTCGAGGACGGGCTCGGCGTTCGCCTGTTCGACCGCAACACCCGCAGCGTGTCGCTGACCCGGATCGGCCGCGAATTGGCGCCCCAGCTCGGGCGTATTCTCGGCGACCTCGACGCGGTCGTCGGCGATACGCGCCAGCTCGCGCAAGGCCAGCACGGCGTGGTGCGGCTGGCGGTGCTGCCGTCCTATGCCTCAGGCATCCTGCCGGAGATCATCGCGGCCTTCCGCCAGACCAATCCGCAGGTCAGCTTCGTCATCCGCGACGTGATCGCAAGCCGCGTCGCCGAGCTGACCCGGGAGGAGCAGGTCGACCTCGGCATCATGGGCGGAGCGCTGAGCGATCCCGACCTCGAAGTGCTGCACCGGACGCAGGATCACATGCATGTGGTTTTCCCCGATGGTCACAAATTAGGCAATCTCGATTCCGTCACGATCGACGACATTGCACCTCTTCCACTGGTCCTGATGGACCCGGCGACCAGCGTCAGGGCGATCGTCGATGCCGCCTTCCTGACTGCGGGCCATCGGCCGATCGTCGGTGCGGAAGCGACCTATATGTCGACCGCGGTCGGGATGGTGCGCGCAGGCCTCGGGATCGCGATCCTGCCCGGCTCGGCGATGGAGGTGCGCGCCGAGCAGAGCTTGCGCTCCCGGCCTCTGAACGCTGCGGATTTCGCGCGCCAGGTCGCGCTCATCAAGCGCAGCGGCCGGACATTGCCCCCGGCGAGCGAGAACTTTGCGCTGATGCTGATGAAGGAACTGCCGGCCGCGCAAGGCGCTGACACGGCCTGAAGCAAGCCAGGCTACGCCGAGAGCCCGAACGCGATTGCGGCCTTATATCGGCTCTTCAATGACCGTATGCCCGCCCTCCTCCATCCCGGTCGCCGACACCATCCCAACCCGCGCGCATGGGGCCGAACCGCGGCGAGATGACGCAAGGAGGCGAGGGAACCGGCGGGGGTTGAGCACAATTTATTCGCAGATGGATAGCACAAAAGGGGAAGTGCTCACTTTTGCGCATTGCCAGCCCGGCGCTTGAGAGCGATTCTGGCGTTCGATAGCAGATGCTGATTCGCAGTTGACGTGCGCCGTGTTTCGACCAGGGGCGTTGCCGATTCTCGTTTGCCTGCGTCGAGCCGCGGCATAACCATATGCAGAGGGCTCATGTACAACGACTCTTTGTTCAACGCCTTCGCTCGCTCCTATGAGGCGCGCCGCGAAACGGATATGCCGATCTCCGACTACCTGGAGGCCTGCAGAGGCGATCCGATGCTATATGCTAATGCAGCCGAACGGCTGCTGGCGGCCATCGGCGAGCCTCAGATGATCGATACGGCCAAGGACCCTCGCCTTGGCCGTATTTTTTTGAACCGAACCATCCGGACCTATCCGGCGTTTGCCGGCTTCTACGGCATGGAAGAGACGATCGAACGTATCGTCTCCTTCTTCCGTCACGCCGCCCAGGGCCTGGAGGAGCGCAAGCAGATCCTCTATCTGCTCGGCCCGGTCGGCGGCGGCAAGTCGTCCCTCGCCGAGCGGCTCAAATCGCTGATGGAGGTCCACCCCATCTATGTGCTGAAGGCCGGCGACGAGATCAGCCCGGTCTTCGAGAGCCCGCTGAACCTCTTCGATCCCGGGACGATGGGCCCCATTCTCGAGCAGCGCTACGGCATTCCGCAGCGGCGGCTGACGGGGCTGATGAGCCCCTGGTGCCTCAAGCGACTCGAGACGTTCGGCGGCGACATTTCCCGCTTCCAGGTCGTCAAGCTGCAGCCCTCGCGCCTGCGCCAGATCGCCATCGCCAAGACCGAGCCCGGCGACGAGAACAACCAGGACATCTCCTCGCTCGTCGGCAAGGTCGACATCCGCAAGCTCGAAAACTTCTCCCAGAACGACCCCGACGCCTACAGCTATTCGGGCGGCCTCAACCGCGCCAACCAGGGCGTCCTCGAATTCGTCGAGATGTTCAAGGCGCCGATCAAGATGCTGCATCCGCTGCTGACCGCGACGCAGGAGGGCAACTATATCGGCACCGAGAACATCGGCGCCATCCCCTTCTCCGGCGTCATCCTCGCGCACTCCAACGAGGCGGAGTGGCAGAGCTTCAAGAGCAACAAGAACAACGAAGCCTTCATCGACCGGATCTGCGTCATCAAGGTGCCCTACTGCCTGAGGGCGACCGAAGAGCAGAAGATCTATGAGAAGCTGATCGAGGGCTCGGCGCTGAGCAGTGCCCCCTGTGCGCCAGGAACTCTGTCGATGCTGGCGCGGTTCTCGGTTCTCTCGCGGCTGCGCAACCACGAGAACTCGACCCTGTTCGCCAAGATGCGCGCCTATGACGGCGACAGCCTGCGGGAGACCGATCCGAAAGCCCGCAGCGTCCAGGAATATCGCGACGCCGCCGGCATGGATGAAGGCATGGACGGCATCTCGACGCGCTTTGCCTTCAAGGTCCTGGCCGCGACCTTCAACCACGACACGATCGAGCTCGGCGCCGATCCGGTGCATCTGATGTATGTGCTGGAACAGGCCATCCGCCGCGAGCAGCTCCCCGATGAAACCGAGAAGCGCTATCTCGAGTTCATCAAGGCCGACCTCGCCCCGCGCTATGCCGAGTTCATCGGGCACGAGGTCCAGAAGGCCTATCTCGAATCCTATGCGGATTATGGGCAGAACCTGTTCGACCGCTATGTCGACTACGCCGACGCCTGGATCGAGGATGTCGACTTCAAGGATTCCGACACCGGCCAATTGCTCGACCGCGAACTCCTCAATCAGGAGCTGACCAAGATCGAGAAACCGGCGGGGATCGCCAATCCGAAGGATTTCCGCAACGAGATCGTCAAGTTCTGCCTGCGCTCGCGGGCGAGCAATGGCGGCAAGAACCCGTCCTGGACCGGTTATGAGAAGATCCGCGAAGTCATCGAGAAGCGGATGTTCTCGCAGGTCGAGGACCTTTTACCGGTGATCTCCTTCGGCTCGAAGAAGGACGGCGAGAGCGAGAAGAAGCATGGCGAGTTCGTCTCGCGCATGGTGGAGCGTGGCTATACCGAACGCCAGGTCCGGCGTTTGATCGAATGGTACATGCGCGTGAAGCAGGCTGGCTGAGCCAGGCGCGGGAGCCATCATGAACATTGTCGACCGACGCCTGAATCCACGTGGCAAGGCTCTCGAGAATCGTCAGCGTTTTCTGCGCCGGGCCAAGGGCGTCGTACAACAAGCGGTGAAGCAGTCGCTGCAGAGCCGCAATATCCGGGACGTGCTGGACGGCGGGGAAGTCAGCATTCCGATGGACGGGATGGAGGAGCCGAGCCTGCGCCGGGGGAGCGGAGGCACGCATGACCGTGTGCTGCCCGGCAACAAGACCTTCATTGAGGGCGATGTACTGCCGCGCTCAGGCGGAGGCGGCAGCGGCAGACCCGACAAGGCCGGCGAGGGAGCCGGCGAGGATGCCTTCCGCTTCGTCCTGACCCGCGAGGAGTTTCTCAACGTCTTCCTCGACGATCTCGAGCTGCCCGACCTCGCCAAGCGGCGGCTGACCGAGACCGAGCATGAAAGCCCAGTACGCGCCGGCTATTCGGTCTCGGGCTCGCCCGCCAACATCGCGGTCAACCGCACGACGCGGCTTGCGATGATGCGCCGGATGGCGCTGCGCCGCCCGAGCCCCGAGACGATTGCGCGGCTGCAGGCGGAAATCGCCGCCTGCGAAGAGGATGGCCTGCGCCTGGTGCTCGAAGACAAGGTCAAGGCGCTCGAAGCCAAGGTGCGGCGCATTCCCTATATCGACCCTGTCGATGTGCGCTACCGGCGCTATGAGAACGAGCCGAAGCCGGTCGCGCAGGCCGTGATGTTCTGCCTGATGGATGTGTCCGGCTCGATGACGGAGCATATGAAGGACCTCGCCAAGCGGTTCTACATGCTGCTCTATATTTTCCTGGCGCAGCGCTACCGCCATGTCGAGCTCGTCTTCATCCGTCACACGGACCGGGCCGAGGAGGTGGATGAGGACACCTTCTTCCACAGCCCGGCAACGGGCGGAACGCTGGTTTCGAGCGCGCTCGAGGCGATGCGCTCGGTCATCGCCAAGCGCTATTCGCCGGAGGACTGGAACATCTACGCCGCTCAGGCCTCGGACGGCGACAACTCCTATTCGGACGAGGCTGCGACGGAGCGCCTGCTCAAGGACGCGATCCTGCCGGCCAGCCAGTATTTCGCCTATCTCGAGGTCGGCGAATCCGGCCGCGAATCCGTGTCCCACTCCGCCCTGTGGCGGCTCTATGAGAGATTGCGCGCGGAGGGCGCCCCGCTCTCGATCCGCAAGGTCAGCCATCGCAGCGAGATCTTCCCGGTCTTTCGCGAGCTGTTCCAGCGCCGCCAGGGCCATGAGAAGGCCACGTCATGACGACAGCCGCGATGGAACCGCTGTTCGAGGGCGCCGATTGGAGCTTCTTCACGCTCCAGCGGATCCATGACGCCTGCGAGGAGATCGCTCTCTCCGAACTCGGCCTGGATGTCTATCCGAACCAGATCGAGGTCATCACGGCCGAGCAGATGCTCGACGCCTACTCCTCCACCGGCATGCCGCTGTTCTACAAGCATTGGTCCTTCGGCAAGCATTTCGCCCATCATGAGGCGTTCTATCGCAAGGGCCTGAGGGACCTGGCCTACGAGATCGTCATCAACAGCTCGCCCTGCGTGTCCTACCTCATGGAGGAGAACACGGCGACGATGCAGACGTTGGTCATCGCGCATGCCGCCTTCGGCCATAACCACTTCTTCAAGAACAACTATCTGTTCAAGACCTGGACCGATGCGGAAGGCATCCTCGACTATCTCGAATTCGCCAAGGGCTATATCGCGCGCTGCGAGGAGCGCCACGGCCAGATCGCCGTCGAACGCACGCTCGATGCGGCGCACGCGCTGATGTCCCATGGCGTTCACCGCTATCCCGGCAAGAGCAAGCTCGACCTGCGCCTGGAGGAAAGGCGCGAGCGCGATCGCCGGGCGCATGAGGAGCAGATCTTCAACGACCTCTGGCGCACTGTGCCGGCCGGCCCCAGCAAGAGTGCCCAGGATCTCGGCGCCGAGCGGCGGCGCACCGTGCTTGGACTACCGCAGGACAATCTCCTGTATTTCCTGGAAAAATCGGCCCCGCGGCTGCAGGCCTGGCAGCGCGAGATCCTGCGGATCGTGCGCCATGTCGCGCAGTATTTTCATCCGCAGCGGCAGACCAAGGTGATGAACGAGGGCACCGCGACCTATGTCCATTACCGCATCATGACGCGGCTGCACGAGAAGCAGGCGCTCAGCGACGGGAATTTCCTCGAATTTCTCACCTCGCACTCCAATGTCGTGTTTCAGCCCCCCTATGACCATCCGCGCTTTCCCGGCTTCAATCCCTATGCGCTCGGCTTCGCGATGATGCAGGACCTGGAACGGATCGTCACCGCGCCCGAGGTGGAAGACCGCGAGTGGTTTCCCGATATCGCCGGAACCGGGGACGCGATGGCCGTCCTGCGCGACATCTGGGCCAATTACCGCGACGAGAGCTTCATCAGCCAGTTCCTCAGCCCGCGCCTGATGCGGCAGATGCGCATGTTCCACGTTTGCGACGACCCCGCGCGGACCGAGGGCGTGGTGGTCGAGGCGATCCATGACGAGGCCGGCTATCGCCGGATCCGGCGCCAGCTCGCCCGCGAATACGACATCAGCTGGACCGACCCCAATATCGAGGTCGTCGATGTCGATCTCGCCGGCGACCGGCGCCTGCTGCTGCGCCATAGCGTCGTGAACGGATGCCTGCTTCAGGACACGGCCGCGACGCATGTGCTCCAGCATATCGCCGATCTCTGGAGCTATGACGTCAGGCTCCAGGAGGTCGATCCCACAGGCACGGTCCTCAGGGAACATGTGGCCAGCCCGCGCGTCTTGCCCCGCGCGGCCTGAGGGCGCGGCCCGGGACAGGCCTTTGATCTTGCATCGGCTTGCCCCGAAAACCGGTTCCCACTTTCCGGGCCGATGCCCTAGGCCACTGCGGTTGGAGCGTTGAGCCGATCAGGCGCGAGCGCCGGCGAACGCATATCCGCCGCCTCGCCGGCAAAGGCGCCCTCATGCGCGGCGATCAAGAGATTGGCGAAGAGCCGGCCCGGCGAGGACAAGGGCCGGCTTTTCTCATAGGCCAGGAAGAACTGCGTCTTGTAGAAGACCGGCCCGGCGCCTGCGACCTCGCGCAGACGGTAGCTTTGCGACAGCTCCGAAGCGTAATGCGCCGGCAGAAAGCCGACGAAACCGCCGGCAGCGAGAAAGGTCGCCACCGCTTCAAGGCCCGATGCCACGGCCTGCCGGGTCAATTTCAACCGCGTCGCCAGGGCGCGGGGCCGGGCGTCGCCGTCGCGCGTGACGAGAACATAGCCAAGGCGCTCCAACTCGCCGATATGCGGCACCGGATCGTCGGGCCCGCCACCGACATAGAGCCGGAACTCCTCATCGAAGATGTGCTGGAGAGTGAATTTCCCGTGCTCACCCGGCATCCCCGTGACGCAGAGATGCAGATGGCGCGTCGCGAGGTCTTCGAACAACTGGGCAGGCGGGCGGATCGACATATGCAGCCGGACGCCGGGCGCCTGCAGCCGGAAGGCAGCGACAGCCGAGACGACGCGCGCGCAGGGATTGCTGAGGCAGTTGTCGGCGAGACCGATCATCAGATCGCCGGTCATGACGCTGCGAGCGAGGTTCAGCTCATCGCGGACATGGTCGAGCGTGTCGCAGGCGGTGATCGAGGCGCGCAAGGTCGTGCGGCCGAGCTCGGTCAGTTCGAACCCTGCCGGCCCACGCATGCAGAGCTGGCCGCCGAGACGTTCCTCCAAAGCTTTGATGTGACGGCTGATAGTCGAGCGCTCCATATGGAGCTTGGTTTCCGCAGCAGTCAGACCGCCAGACTCAGCAACGACGCGGAATATCCGCATCAACCGAAGATCAGCTTCGGTTATGCTGGCAATCTCTTTGTGCATCCTGATGTTCATGTTGCACAAACCACAACCATGGTTTCTCAGATTGCAATTGCGGCAACCAGCCCTCAACCCATAACCTGCTGAGGATGATGTTTAATCGATCAAACGTAAGCTCAAATAATACGCTTGTGCACAGCTTTTGATCGAGCGATCCGAAAGGCTCCAGCGCGTATGACCCTGCCCCTAACTGTGCCGCCCAAACCCGGGCACCAGACCTTCCTCTGGTCGCCCCTGGTCACGGACCTCGACACGCTGGACGCCCATATCGCCATCATCGGCATGCCCTATGGCAACGCCTATGAGCCGCATGCGGTCTCCAATGACCAGACCAGGGCGCCCGACGCCGTCCGGAGCGTGACCGACCGCGTCTGCCGCAGCCTGGAGCGCTATGATTTCGATGTCGGCGGTCCGATCTATGCCGACCGCGCCCTCAAGGTCGTCGATATCGGCAATGTGCCCTTCGACATCCATGACCAGAGGAGCCATTTCGGGCGCGCCGAGGCGACCGTACGCAAGGTCCTGAAGGCCGGTGCCATGCCGATCACGATCGGCGGCGATCACGGCATCCCGATCCCGATCTTCCGCGCGCTCGACGGCGAGGGGCCTGTGACCCTGATCCAGGTCGATGTCCATATCGACTGGCGCGAGCATGTGAACGGCGTGCATGACGGCCTGTCGAGCCCGATCCGGCGCGCCTCCGAGATGGCGCATATCGACCAGATCTTCCAGATCGGCATCCGAGCCCAGGGCAGCGCCCGCAGCGAGGAGGTCGCGGCGGCGCGCGCCTATGGCGCCAACATCATCCCGGCCTTCGAGGTGCATGATGCCGGCATCGACACGATCATCGACCGCATCCCCGATGGCGGCCGCTACTACATCACCATCGACGCCGACGGGCTCGACCCCTCCGTCATGCCGGCCGTGGAAGGTCCGGCGCCGGGCGGCCTGCTGTTCCATCAGGTCCGCAAGCTGATCCATGGTCTGGTCCGCAAGGGCCGCGTGCTCGGCATGGATATCGTCGAGATCACCCCCTCCACTGACGTGAACAACATCACCAGCATCGTCGCCGGTCGCCTGATCGTGAACCTGATCGGGGCTGCCGTGCGGGCCGACTATTTCGACGCGCCTCCGGTCTGACCCGGCAGCGGGTGCGCACCTGCCTAAGCCGACGCCTTTCCCGCCATCACGCCAGAGCACTCTGGCCATCAGAGGAGCAGCATCATGTCGCATCCGAGCCGCAGGCAATTCGGCATCATGGCAGGAGGCACGGCGCTCGCCGGGCTGCTGCCGCCCTCCCTCGCCTTCGCCGAGACGACGCTTGAAAAGATCAAGCGCCTCGGCATCGTCACCGTGGGCACCGAAGCCGCCTTCCCGCCCTTCGAATTCGTCAAGGACGGCAAGATCGTCGGCTATGGCAGCGATCTCCTCGGTGAGATCGTCAAGGAGCTCGGCGTCAAGGTCAATCAGCTCGACCTGCCCTGGCAAGGCATCCTGCCCGGCGTTCTCGCCGGCAAGTTCGATTTCGTCGCCACCACCGTCGGCATCAATGAGGAGCGGGCCAAGCGCTACGCCTATACGATGCCGATCGCCAATGGCGTGCCCTATGCGATGATGCGCAAGGGCGACAAGATGAAGGTCATCGAGGATCTGAACGGTAAGGTCGTCGCGACCCAGCTCGCCTCCTCGACCGAGCCGACCTCGCGCGCCATGGACGCCAAGCTCAAGGCCGCCGGCGGCGCGGGCTTCAAGGAATTGAAGCTCTTCACGGCCTTCACCGAAAGCTATGTCGCGCTTGCCAGCGGCGAAGTCGACGCCGTGATCCAGTCCCTTCCCAGCCTCGCCGTGCTGGTCAAGGAGAAGCCCGACACCTTCGCTCTGCTCGCCCCCGTCACCGCCGGCAGCCCCTATACCTATCTCGCCTGGGTCACGCGGCCCGACGACAAGGAACTGCGCGACTTCATCAACGGCGTCATCCGCAAGATGCGCGACGACGGCCGCCTCGCCGCGCTGCAGGAGAAATGGTTCGGCTTCAAGATGGACATCCCCGATAGCGGCTATCTTCCGCCCGGCGCCGTCTGACGCCGTCCAGCAGGATCGGGAGCGCAGCCTTGTCGTTTCAATTCGCCTATCTGCTCTCGGTCCTGCCCACGCTGTTTGCCGCTGCCCTCGTCAATGCCCGCCTTGCCGCGATCATCGTGGTGATCGCTGTCCTCGGCGGCACGGCATTGACCATCCTGCGCTCCTTCAAGATCGCTTGGGTCAACGCTATCATCGCGTTTCTGATCAGCTTCATCCGCGGCACCCCGCTGCTGATCCAGATCTTCCTGTTCTATTATGTCCTGCCCGCAATCGGTCTCGACTTGTCGCCCGAGGCCGCGGGTATCGCCGCGATTGCGCTCAACAGTTCGATGTTCATCACCGAAATGATGCGCGGCGGCCTGCAGACCATCGACCCCGGGCAGATCGAGGCGGCGACCGCGCTCTCCTTGCCGCGGCGGGCGATCTGGCAAAGCGTGGTGCTGCCGCAATTGTTCCGGCGCATCCTGCCCGTCCTGATCAACGAGATCACGATCGTGGTGAAGGGCACCGCCCTGCTTTCGGTCATCACCGTCGTCGACGTGCTGCGCACTGCCCAGCAGATCGCCAGCGCCAGCTACCGCCCCTTCGAGACGCTCGCCGGGGCTGCCCTGATCTTTCTCTTGATGAACCTCGTCGTGATCGCCGCCGGCTCGCTGACCGAAGCCCGGCTCGCCGTCAGGAGGGGCTGAGCCATGGCGTTCGACCCCTCGATCCTGGTCCAGTACTGGCCGCTTTTCGCGCAGGGCGCCTGGCTGACGATCCAGATCACCGCCATGGCCTTCCTGCTCGGCTATACCGTCGGCATCGTCGTGGCGCTGATCGCGCAAATTCCCAACCGGCTGGTGCGCATCCTGGTGGCCGCTTATGTCGGGGTCCTGCGCGGCATCCCCTTCATCATCATCCTGTTCCTGGTCTATTACGGCCTGCCCTTTGCCGGCATCAGGCTGCCGGCCTTCGTCACCGGCACGGTCGCGCTCTCGCTCTTCGCCAGCGCCTATTATGCCGAGATCATCCGCGCCGCAATCCTTGCCTTGCCGCGCGGCCAGTTCGAATCCGCGCGCGTCGTCGGCATGTCGCCGCTCCAGGCGATGCGGCACGTCATCGCCCCGCAGATCCTGCGCAGCCTGGTGCCGCCCTCCACCAACATGACGCTGACGATGATCAAGGAATCCTCCGTGCTGAGCTCGATCACGGTGGCCGAGCTGACCTATCAGGGCCTGATCGTGCAGGGGAACACCTTCGCGCCCTTCGAGGTCTTCGCGGCGGTGACGCTGATCTACTGGGCCATCACCATGGTGGTGGCCTGGCTTGCCGGGCTGCTCGAGGCCCGTGTCGGCCAGGCCCAGCAGGAGACCATCATCCGCAATCCGCTCGCCGCGGAGTTCCTCTCCTTCGACAGGAGGCCGGTGCGATGAGTGTCCCTGCCATCCTCGGCGTCTCCGGGCTGACCAAGCGCTTTCGCGGCACGACCGCCTTGGACCAGGTCTATCTCGACATCGCGAAAGGCGAAGTCGTCGCGCTGATCGGCCCGAGCGGCTGTGGCAAGAGCACCTTGCTGCGCTGCCTGACCTGGCTCGAGCAGCCCGATGACGGCTTCATCACCATCGAGGGCAAGCCGTTCGGGCGCGAGACCAACGGCACCGTCGTCAGGCGCCATGGCGGCAGGCAGATCGACGCCATGCGCCCGCGCATCGGCATGGTCTTCCAGCAGCTCAATCTCTGGCCGCATCTGAGCGCGATCGAGAACGTCATCCGGCCGCAAATGGTCGTGCTCGGCCGGCCGCGCGAGGAGGCGACGCAGCGTGCCCGCGCCCTGCTCGCCAGCCTCAGCCTCGCCGACAAGGCGCAGCACTATCCCGATGCGCTGTCCGGCGGCCAGCGTCAACGCGTCGCCATTGCGCGCGCGCTGGCCATGGACCCGGCCTTGATGCTGTTCGACGAGCCGACGTCGGCACTCGATCCGGAGCTCGTCGGCGAGGTCCTCGCCCTGCTGCGCGAGCTCGCCGGCACCGGCATGACCATGCTGGTGGTGACGCATGAGATCGGCTTCGCCGCCCATGTCGCCGACCGCATCGCCTTCATGGACAAGGGCCGCATCATCGAGGACGGCCCGGCGGCGCAAGTCATGAACCGGCCGGCCGACCCGCGCGTCGCAGCCTTCCTCAACCTGATCGGCTCCGGACGAGCCCCGCTGGAGACACTCGCATCATGAGCCGCATCGACAGGCCCTATGTCGGCATCCCCTCCTTCCTGCGCGCGCCGGTCGTCGGTGACCTTGATCGGCTCGACGCTGCCATCGCCATCATCGGCGTGCCCTTCGACGAAGGCTCGCCCTTCCTGCCGGGCAGCCGGCTAGGCCCGCGCGCCTTGCGGGAGCATTCGCTGCGCTTCACCGGCGGGCTCTACGACCCGGCGACGCGGCGCGACTTCCTGACGGAAGAGCTGGCGCAGGGGCTGATCGCCGATCTCGGCGATGTCGACATCGCGCCCACCAATGTCGAGCAAAGCTTCGCCAACATCACCGCCACCGTCCGCAAGGCGCTGGACGCCGGTGCACTTCCCGTCGTGCTCGGCGGCGACCATTCGATCACCTACCCGATCTTCCGCGCTTTCGAGCGGCCCGTGCATGTCCTGCATTTCGACGCGCATATGGACTATGCCGACGAGGCCAACGGGTTACGTTACACCAATGGCCACGCCTTCCGCCATGTCGCGGCGCTCGATACCGCGCTCAGCCTGACCCAGATCGGCATCCGCAGCCTGCGCAGCGCCCGCAAGCAGCATGAGGATATCGAGGCGGGCGGTAACCGTGTCGTGCCGATGCACGAAGTCCGCGAGCTCGGACCCGCCGGCATCGCAGCGCTGCTGCCGGAGGGAGCGCCGGTCTATGTCAGCATCGACGTCGACGCGCTCGACATGTCGCTGGTGCCGGGCTGCGTCTCGGCCGAGCCGGACGGCATGAGCTATCCCGATCTGCGTGACACGCTGAAGGCGGTCGCCGAGCGCAATGAGGTCGTCGGCTTCGACTTCGTCGAGGTGAACCCGCCGCTCGATGTCGGGACCGGCGTCACCGCCTATCTCGGCGCGCTCGTCGTGATCGGCTTCCTCGGCGAGATCTGCGCCCAGCCGCGCTGGCGCGACCGCCTAAAAGCCCGCTGAACACCAGGAGGATCGTCACCATGCCGAGCACGCCCGTCACCATTCCCGCCCGCCGAGGCAAGGCTGCCCATGTCAGGCAAGGACAAATCGTCAAGGTCATCAACACCCATGGCGACCAGGTCGTCGATACCTGGGCCTTCAACGTCCAGGACCTGAAGGAATTCATGTCGATGGAGCACAGCCGGCCGCATATGCTGAAGACGATCCCGATCGTCGGCGACATCATGCGCAGCAACAAGCGCCGCCCGATCCTGACGCTCATCGAGGATACCTCCGGCGGGATCCACGACACCCTGATGGCCGCCTGCGACTGCCATCGCTACAAATTCCTCGGCGTCGAGACGTATCACGACAATTGCGAGGATAATCTCCACGCCGCGATGCGTGAGATCGGGCTCGAAGCGCCGGAGACGCCAAGCCCGCTCAACCTCTTCATGAACATCCCGGTCAAGCCCGACCGCTCGCTCTCCTTCGAGGCGCCGGTCTCGACGCCCGGCAGCTATGTCGCGCTGCGCGCCGAGATGGATCTCGTCATCGCCTTCAGCGCCTGCCCGCAGGACATCCTGCCGATCAACGGCGTCGGCCATATGCCGACCGAAGCGCATTTCACGGTGGAATGACACGCGACATGTCCCAGCTGCAGACGACCATTCCCGCCGGCCATGGCAAGGCGCTCCGGCTCAAGGCCGGCCAGACCGTGCGATTGATCAACACCCACGGCACCCAGGTCGTCGATTGCTGGGCCTGGAACGCCCATGATCTCGATGAGCACATGTCGATGGAGGCAAGCCGCGTCTGGAGCCAGCGGCTCAACCCGATCATCGGCGACAGCTTCGTCAGCACTTACCGCAATCCGATCCTGACCCTGGTCGAGGATACCTCACCCGGCATCCACGACACTTTCATGGCCGCCTGCGACTGCCATCGCTATCGCCGCCTCGGCGTCGAGGGCTATCACCGCAACTGCCTGGACAACATGTTCGAAGGCCTTGCGGAGATCGGCCTGACCGCGCCGAGGCCGATCCTGGCCTCGTTCAACATCTTCATGAACATCGCCGTGCAGGCCGATGGGCGCAGCCTCAAGACCGCGCCGACGCCGGGCCGGGCGGGCGATTACATCAGCTTGCGCGCTGATATGGACTGCGTGATCGCCTTCTCCGCCTGTCCGCAGGACATCGTGCCGATCCAGGGCGGAGCAGCCAACATCCCGCGTGACGCGCATTACGGCGTGATCGAGGACAGCTTCCCGGCCATCCCGCCCTCGCAGCCCTGGGTGCCTTGAAGGGACTGGCCCGACTGGACCGGCCCGAAATGAAGCCAAAGATTTCAATGGCTCTGTCCTGACCACCTCCGCGCCGTCATTCCGGGGCGATCCGCAGGATCGAGCCCGGAACCCAGAACCGATGCCGCGGCTTGAGAAGGCACGGGACCGGCTCGCTTCACGAGAATGCGCATCGGTTCTGGGTTCCGGGCTCTTCGCGGAGTTTATCCTTGGGCCGACCAAAGGTCGGACCCGAGGGCGAAGCCCCGGAATGACGGCGGAGAATAACGCCGTCGCTCAGCGCTCAAGGCCGTCAGGATGAGGTTATTCCAGGCCACACCCTGAGGATGAAAACCGGAGTTTCCAAACGGCCGCTCAGAACTCCTCCCAGCCAGCGTCATTGGCGCGGCCGTTGACGGCGCGCTTGGCCGGCGCGGCGGCGTGCGTCGGGGCCGGGGCGGATCTGGCTGGCGCTGCCGCGGCAGGCCTGGGGCTCTGCGCGAAGGCAGCCTCGGCGAGCTTGCGCAGGCGCGCGGGCTCGGAGGCCGGTTCATGAGCCTGGGCGGCACTTGCCCTGGCGGCCGGGCGCGGCGCCGGGGCGTAGCTGGCCGATGAGGCAGCTGCGCCCTCAGGGCCGGTCCTGAAGGCGGCGACGAGGTCGTTGAGCTGGACGATGCGGCCAGACAGCGAACCGGCCGAGGCCGCGCTCTGTTCGGCCAGCGCCGCATTAGCCTGCGTCATCTCGTCGAGATGGGCGACGGCCTGGCTCATCTCGTCGATGCCGTTGGCCTGCTCGCCCGACGCCGCCGAGATCTCGGCGATGGTGGCCGCGACCTTTTGCGAGGCGGCGAGGATCTGGGTCAGGGCGTCGCCGGCCTGGCGCACCAGCGTGACGCC
>NZ_PQFZ01000020.1 GCF_002917105.1 Allobosea psychrotolerans | reverse complement strand
GTATAACATGATCCATGGACGGTCCCCTCAGGTGATGCTTCGACAACCTCACCTTGGCACAAAGATGCCGATCGGGGGCCGTCCACCCCAACAGGGGGGCGTGGAACACGGCCGCTCCTGGATTGCGTCGCTACGCTCGCAATGACGATGCGGCCTGAACAGAACAGTTGGAACGGAGCAGACATATGCTGGATGACAAGCGGTCGCACGGGCTGTGGGAGCTGTCCGCGCCGCCCCCGCCGCCGACCGCCGCTTTGACCGGGTCCGTCTCGGCCGACGTTGTCGTCGTCGGCGCGGGGTATACCGGGCTGTCGGCAGCGCTCCATCTCGCCAGGGCCGGCAGGTCGGTCGTCGTGCTCGAAGCGGCCGAGATCGGCTTCGGCGCATCCGGCCGCAATTCCGGCTTCGTCAATGCCGGCCTCTGGGTCATGCCCGACGATCTGATCGCGACGCTCGGTCCGGTCTATGGCAACCGCCTGATCGGACTGCTCGGCGAGGCGCCGCGCGAGGTCTTCGCCCTGACCGAACGCTATGGCATGCAATGCCAGGCCGACCATCGCGGGACCTATCACTGCGCTGTCGGGGCCAGCGGCCTGAAGCAGCTTCAGGCACGCCAGGCGCAGTGGAGCCGGCTCGGCGCCAAGGTCGAACTGCTCAGCGCCGGCGACACGCAGTCCAGGACCGGGGCTGTCGGCTATACCGGCTCGCTGTTCGACCCCCGCGCCGGCACGATCCAGCCGCTCGCCTATGCGCGCGGCCTGGCAAGCGCCGCGATGACCGAAGGCGCGACCATCCACACTGGCAGCGCGGTAACGTCCTTCGACCGCGTCAGCGATACCTGGCAGGTCAAGACCGCCGGCGGCAGCGTCAGCGCCGATTGGCTCATCCTGGCGACGGACGCGTATTCGACCGGATCGACCTCCGCCATCCGCGAGGAGCAGGTCCATCTGCCCTATTTCCATGTCTCGACCGCACCGCTGAGCCACAATCTCCGCAAGACCATCCTGCCGAATGGCGGCGCGGGCTGGGACACCAAGACCATCCTGAGCGGTTTCAGGCTCGATGCGGAGGGGCGATTGATCGTCGGCAGCGTCGGCGCATTGCGGGGGACCGGGCTCGGCGTTCATCGCGCCTGGATCAAGCGGCATATCCGCAAGCTGTTCCCGCAGCTCGGCGAATTCGAGCTCGAGACGGAATGGTACGGCAAGATCGGCATGACGCCGGATCACCTGCCGAGGCTGCACAGCTTCGGCCCGAACGCGATGGGCTTCAACGGCTACAACGGACGCGGCATCGCGCCAGGCACGGTCTTCGGGCGCGAGCTCGCCCGCCTCATACTCGGCGAAATCGATTTCGAAGGCATGCCGTTGCCGGTCTCCGAGGTCGCGATGCCAGCCTTCCGGACAGTGAAGGAGGCCTATTACGAGGTCGGTGCGCAGGTGGCGCACCTTCCGATCGCGCCGGCATGAAGCGCTTGGGTCGATCGCTCAGAGCTGCAGCACGTTTGCGCCGATGCCGGGATCGACCGCACGCTCCAGCCGCGTCGGGATCACGGTCACGCTGATCTCCAGCGAACCGCGCCCCACTTCGAGCGCCAGCAGATGGCCGCCGAAGGTGCGGAAGCTGTCGTCTCCGGCTGTGCCATGGGCATGGATGGAGGGCTTGCCGTCCTTCCATGCCAGCGTCCCGGTCAGGTTCGTCAGCTCCAGGTTGTGCATCGTCTTCGGCGCATATTCCTTCTTCTCGTAATCGAAGAAGCCGAAGGTCACATGGCCGGCGAAGCCGAGGCCCGCGATGAAGGCGGATGGGATCGCCTCCTCCCGCATCAGGGCTTCAAGCCGGGCAAAGACATCGTCGCCCTGGCGCAGGACCATCAGGAAACCGGTCTGTGTCGCGATATGGCGTCTGGGCTCGGTCATGGCGGGGCTCATATGATCGTCGGCGTGATGCCGCCATCGACCCGCAACGCGGCGCCGTTCGTCGCCGCCGAGAGCGGGCTTGCCAGATAGGCGACGAGGCTGGCGACCTCCTCGGGCTCGATCATGCGCTGGATCAGCGAGCTCGGGCGCTCCTTGGCGAAATATTCCTGCTCCATCTCGCCGGCGGGAAGGTTGGGGTCGCTGGCGACGCTGCGCAGGAAATCCTCGATGCCCGCAGAGCGCGTCGTGCCCGGCAGGACGGAATTGACGGTGACGCGCGTGCCCTTGGTCGTTGCCGCCAGCCCTCGCGAGATTGCGAGCTGCGCCGTCTTGGTCATGCCGTAATGGATCATATTCGGCGGAACCAGGACCGCGCTTTCGCTGGAGATGAAGATGATCCGCCCCCAGTCGCGCGCGAGCATGCCCGGCAGATAGTGCCGCGAGAGGCGGGCCCCGCTCAAAACGTTGATCTCGAAGAAGCGGCGCCAGTCCTCGTCGGTGATCTCGCCGAACGCCTTGGATTCGTAGATGCCGAGATTGTTGACGAGGATATCGACGTCCGGCACGGCAGCAGTCAGCGCCGCCGATCCTTCAGCGCTGGCCGGGTCGGCCAGCACGGCGCGAATGCTGCCGCCGATCGCGGTGGCAGCCGTGTCGAGATTGGCCTGCGAGCGACCGCAAATGACGAGTTTCGCGCCTTCCGCGGCCAGTGAGCGGGCGATCGCCAGTCCGATGCCGGCGGTGGCGCCGGTGACGAGCGCGGTCTTGCCGGTGAGTTGCAGGTCCATGGGGGCGTCTCCTCAATTCTGGTGGAGGGGTTCCAGCGGCTTCAGGCTGCCTTCCAGGCGGAAGAACCGAGCGTCGGGAGTGGTGAAGAAGGCCAATGAGCGGCCTGCTTCGAAATCGTCGATGTGAACGACGGTCGAGCCGTCGGCCTCCTGCCAGGAGATCGCATAGGTGCCACCGAAAAGATGGCGCCATTCGAACCCGACGGTCGCGTTGTTTCCGGTGAGCGCACCGCCGGTGATCTCGTAGGTCAGCGAGAGGCCCGCTTGGGCATAGGCGTTGGTAGCGACGAGATCGCCATAGTCGACTTCGAAGCGTTGTCCGGCCAGAGGAAAAGACATCTCATTCATTCCTGTTCGATCGGAAAACGCGGCACGTCACGCTTCGCATGCCTGTAGCTTGGGGCGGGCGCGTCCGAGCCAGACCAGGCCCAGCCCCGCCGCCGCGAGCAGCCCGCCCGCAACCGGCACGGCGGCATAGCCGAGGCCAAGGCTGATCACGGCGCCACCGACGGCCGCGCCGAGCGCATTGCCAAGGTTGAACGCGCCGACATTGATCGACGAGGCGAGGCCCGGAGCCTCCGATGCCGCCTGCATCACCCGCATCTGGACCGGCGGCACGATAGCGAAGGCCGCTGCGCCCCAGACGAGAAGCCCGATCGCCGCGCCGACATGGCTGGACAGCAGGAAGGGCAGCGCCAGCATGACGAGCGCGAGTGCGGCCAGGAAGATTCTGGTCGCACCATCGAGCGACCAGTCGGCGAGCCATCCGCCGAGTCCGTTGCCGATGGTGAAGCCGACGCCGATCAGCACCAGTGCGAGCGTGACGAAGCTCTCCGAGGCGCCGGTCAGTTCGGTCAAGGCCGGAGCGACATAGGTGTAGAGCGTGAACATGGCGCCGGCCCCCATCACCGTCGTCGCCATGGCGAGCAGCACGGCCGGGCGCGTGAGGACGCGCAGCTCCCGCGTGACATCAGGCATCGTGCCGGCTTCGCCCTTGGGCAAGGCGAGCCACAGCGCCGCGATGGCGAGGAGCCCTAGTCCCGCCGTGCCCGCGAAGGCCATGCGCCAGCCGATCTGCTGGCCGATCCAGGTCGCCGCCGGCACCCCGCCGATATTGGCGATGGTCAACCCCATGAACATGGTTGCGACGGCGCTGGCTTGCTTCTCCTTCGGCACCACGCTCGCGGCGACGATCGAGCCGAGCCCGAAGAAGGCGCCGTGATTGAGGCTGGTGACGAGGCGCGCGGCCAGGAGCGTCCAGTAGTCGGGGGACAGCGCCGACAGGAGATTGCCGATGGTGAAGATGCCCATCAGCAGCATCAGCGCGGTGCGCTTGCCGAACCGGCTGAAGGTGAGCGTCATCACCGGGGCGCCGATCATCACCCCGAGCGCATAGGCGCTGACGAGCAGGCCGGCGGTCGGGATCGAGACATTCACCCCCTCCGCGATGACGGGCAGGAGCCCCATCGGCGCGAATTCGGTCGTACCGATGCCGAAGGCGCCGACGGCCAGGGCGAGCAGCGGCCAGTTGATACCGGCCGTATCACCCTGTCCGGGCTGGATGCCTGAGGTTGCAGTGGTCATGTCCCTGTTCTTCATGCGTCCCAGGCGGGGGCCAGGCCGGGAGGGCTGACAAGCCGGCCGTCGGGACGAGCCAGCTTGCCGATCGCCGCCATGTCCTCGTCGCTGAGAGAAAAATCGAAGACCGCGAAGTTCTCGGCCACACGCTCGGGCTTGGCCGTCTTGGATAGCGCAATGAATCCCTGCTGGATCAGCCAGCGCAGCCCGACCTGCGCGGCGCTCTTGCCGTAGGTCTTGCCAATGCGCTGGAGCGCCGGATCGCGCGGCACTGCGCCGTCGGCCATGCCGTAATAGGCGGAGATCGCGACGCCGGCCGCCCGGGCAGCATCAATCATCGCGCTTTGCTGGAGATAGGGGTGCAGTTCGATCTGGTTGGTGACGATCGGTGCCTTGCTCGATGAGATCGACTCTTTGAGCTGCGCGACGTTCTGGTTGCTGACGCCGATGAAGCGGGTCTTGCCGGCGGCCTGCACGGCATTGAGCATCTCGATCTGATCCGCGATCGCGACCTTGTCGGCCGGCCAATGCAGCAGGAGCAAGTCGACCTGATCGACCCTGAGCTTGTCGAGGCTCTCATCGACCGACGCCGCGAATTTTTGCGGGCTGTAGTTGTCGACCCAGACCTTGGTGGTCAGGAAGAGATCCCGCCGCCGCGCGCCGGCGTCCTGCAAGGCCCGGCCGAGTGCCGCTTCGTTGCCATAGATCTGGGCGGTGTCGAAATGGGTGAAGCCGGCTTCCAGAGCGGCTGGAACGACGCGCTCCACCTCCGCATCCGACATCCGGAACACGCCGAAGCCAAGGGCGGGAATTTGGGCGCCGTGCGCCGTTACGATCTGCATGGGTCGTTCTCCTGTGGTTGTCAGGCAGACAGGGTCGCTTTGCGCGGAGAGGCTGGGTACGCCGCGCGGACGTCGCTCGGCGAGGCGACGTGCCTCGCCGTCGGGAGACCAGTCATTGTCGAGCGGGAGCTCGATTCCGACCGTCAGCCGGCCGGTCGTCCTGATGAGGTCCAGTGCGGAGATCTTTGACATGTGGGGGAAGATGGGCCCCGCGGACGCGCTTGATAATCCGCTCATCCTCCACATTATCTGTGAAGCAGATTCACAGATGCGAGGACCGCGATGGATAACCGCGCAGGCGAGATGCAGGTCTTCCTCAGGGTCGTCGAAGCCGGCAGCTTATCCGAGGCGGCACGGCTGCTGCGCATGACGCCCTCGACGGTCAGCAAGCTGATCGGGCGGATCGAGGCGCGCCTGGGCGTACGCCTGCTGGAGCGTTCGACACGCCGTCTCTCGCTCACCACCGAGGGCCAGATCTACTACGAGCGAAGCCTCGCGCTGCTGGCCGAGCTTGAGGACATGGAGCGCGACCTGGCGCTGGGTGGGGCGAATGCCGGCGGCACCGTTCGCGTCAATGCCTCCGTCGCCTTCGGCGTGCTCGGCTTGGAGCCTTTGCTTCCGGCATTCTGGCAGGCGCATCCCAACATCATCGTCGATCTGTCGCTGTCAGACGAGATCGTGGATCTTTATCTGGACCGTACCGATGTCGCCTTCCGCGTCGGGACGTTGCAGGATTCGACCATGATGGCGCGGCGGATCGGCGTCGCGCACCGCAAGATCGTCGCGGCGCCGGATTACCTCGCCCGCTACGGGACACCGCGGACGATCGACGATCTTGCGCGGCACAACTGCCTCGGCTTCAACTTCCGCCGCGCTGCTCCGGTCTGGCCGCTCAAGGAAAGCGGCCGCACCGTCGATCGCACGGTGAATGGCGCGCTGCTCGCCAATAATGGAGAAACCGTGCGGCGCATGGCGCTCGCGGGGGTCGGCCTGGCACGCCTCGGCGACTATCACGCCCGCGCCGATATCGCCGCCGGGCGGTTGGTCGAAGTTCTGTCGGATGCGGTCAAGGGCGACGAGGAGGAGATCCACGCGCTCTATCTTGGCGGCCCCCGGTTGCCGCAGCGCGTCCGAATCTTCCTCGATTTCGTCAGCCCGCGGCTTCAGCACTTCTTGAACGAGCCATAGCTAAGGTTGTCGCACAAATTTGCAGCGGCCTGCGCGCCGGGACGTCCAGCCTGTGCCGGACGCAGGTGCCGGTGCAGCGCCGGCTGAGCAATGGCGTCATGATGGCGTGCCATCTTCCGCACGCGCAGCTGGAGACGGTCGCGCTGGGCCTGTCCTAGAGCGGCTTCCGATCAAGTTGGATCATAAAATTTATCTATGTCGTTGTTCTAAAGCGTTTTACCTGCGATGGACGCCGCCCAAATATGGGCGATAGGCTCGGGGCCAAGACGGCCGGCCGCGCGGCCGGAATTTGACGACGGCGGGCAATTTGGCACTACGATTGCCGATCCCTGGAACGATGCCTGGAATCTCGACGCCGTGATCCGCAACCTGCCGCTCGCCACGCTGCGCACCTTCGAGGCCGCCGCCCGCCACCAGAGCCTGGCGAAGGCCGCCGTCGAGCTCAGCCTGACCGACAGCGCCGTCAGCCATCAGCTCAGGCGGCTGGAGGAGGCGCTTGGCGTCGATCTGTTCGAGAAATCGGGCAGGGGCGTCGTCCTCTCCGATGCCGGGCGGATTTTCTCGCGCACGGTCGGCACGGCGCTGCAGGATATCGCCCGCACGGCCCATAGTCTCGCGGATGCCGATCAGGTCGGAGGGCGACTGACCATCGCCTGCTCGCCGATGTTCGCCAGCAAATGGCTCGCAAAAAATCTCGCCGATTTCTGTTACGACCACCCAGCCATCGAATGCCATATCCAGCTGGTCGAGAATGATCGCGTCGCCGAGGTTGCCGACGTGGATCTCGGCATCCAGTTCGGCAGCGGCTCATGGAAGGCGAAATGGGCGGCCCTGCTCGAGCACATCGCCATCGCGCCCGCCTGCAGCCCGCTCCTGTTCCAGCGCGCCGGCCGCAGCTTCGCCAAGCCGTCCGACCTTCAGGACGTGATGCTGTTGCATCAGGACGACGGTACGGAATGGCGGCGCTGGCTTGCCGGCGAAGGCGAGCATGATTTCGAGATCTTCCGCCGCCATCTGTATTGCAACGATCTCAGCATCGCGATCGATCTCGCTGCCGAGGGCGCCGGAGTGGTCCTCGTCAGCGACACGCTGTCGGCCTCGCATATCGGCGAAGGCACGCTGCTGCGCCCCTTCGCCGGCACGATCCAGGCGACGGGCGGCTGGTACGTGCTGTGCGATACCTCCAGGCTGGAACGCTCGAACACCAGGCTGTTCCTGCACTGGCTGCTCGGGCGTTTCGGCCAGACCGTCAATCTGAACGGAGGCGATCAGGCGGCGGCAACAGGCTTCGACGACAGCCCGTAGAGCAGGCTCAGGATCAAAGAGGCGCCAGTCGAGCCGGTGATGTTGCGGGGATCGAAGGGCGGTGAGATCTCGACGAGATCGGCGCCGATCACCTTGCCGCTCGCGCCGATCCGGCGCAGCGCATACTGGATGTCGTGAGCGGGAAGGCCGAACGGGTTGGGGGCCGCGGTGCCCGGCGCCTGCGACAGGTCCAGTACGTCGATGTCGACGGAAACGTAGATCGCGTCCGTGCCGTTCCCGGCGACCTCGAGCGCCTGCTCGACCACGGCCGCCATGCCGCGCTCGCGAACCTCGAGACCGGAGATGACGGTGACACCCATCTCCTTGGCGTAATCGTCGAGTTGCGGCGAGTTGGTGAACTCGGCCATGCCGATCTGCACCAGATTGGGGCCGCTCAGCAGCGTGCCGGGCATTTCCAGCGTCTTGCGGAAGGGCACGCCGCTCGATTCAGCGCCCAGATGCGCCTTGCGCAAATCGTGATGGGCATCGAAATGGATCACGCCGAGCTTCTTGCCCGGGCCCATCGCCTCGATCACGCCGCGCATATTGGGATAGGCGATCGAATGGTCGCCGCCGATCATCACCGGCACGATCCCGCGCGAGACCAGGGTGCTGACCGTCTGCGTGATGCGCTTGAAGGTGCCTTCCATATCGGTGAGCACCACCTGGACGTCGCCGATATCGGCGGCGCGGAAATCCGTCATGGTGCGGCGGTCGCGGCTCGAATAGGTGGTGAAATACATCAGGCCCTGGCGCACCGCATCGGGGCCATGCCGCGAGCCCGTCCTGACCACCGAAGCACCGTCATAGGGCACGCCGACGATGGCGCAGTCGAGATCGAGCGTGCCGTCCCAGCTCAGCCAGGCGCCGGCGCGATGCTCCGCCACATCGCCCTTCATGGTGTTGACGATCAGGCCGGGTGGGAGAAGATCGAGATGTTTCAAGGTGCGCTCCTTGCTGTCCGCGGAGCGAGATTAGACATGTCGGGCGCAGGCGGTGAAGTGAAGGTTCATCAGCCTTCAGGTGAGGGATTTTCAGCTATGGCGCCTTCGCTCAACAATTAATCGAAACGGCTTCGTTTTATACGTGAATCTACGTCATGATTTGACTGAGGATTCATCATTTGCCCCGGCGGGTCGCGTCTTGCTTGATAGCTGGGCAAGGGCCGCGAGAGCCCGGTTGGCGAGCGCCATGCGGGCGCCGCGATAGAGGGGATCGCAATGAGCCGTGGAGACCGTCACGGTTTAGGCATCGTCATGAGCGCAGGCGCGGCGCCATTGCGGCTGCTGCGCGCGCCGGAGGTGTTCGCACCGGCTGCGATCGGGTCGCAGGAGATTCTGATCGGCGGCGGCAGGATCCTGGCGATCGGGCCTGATTTGGCAGCGACCGCGACGCTGCCCGGCCTCGTCGAAGTGGTAAGGCTGCCTGCTGGCAAGCTGGTTCCGGGCCTGATCGACCAGCATGTTCATTTCATCGGCGGCGGCGAGGGCGATGGGCCCCACGCACGCATGCCCGAACTGTCCTTCGAGGCCTTTGCCTCGGCCGGGGTCACGACGGCCGTCGGGCTGCTCGGCAGCGAGATCGAGGCCAAGACCTTGCCGCTGCTCCTGCGCAAGGCGCATGAGCTCGACCGGGCCGGGCTCACCAGCTTCATCTATTCCGGCGCGATGGCGCTGCCGGCGCCTTGTCTGACGCAGAGCGTGCGCTCGGACATCGTCCTGGTCGACAAGGTCATCGGCGCCAAGAGCGCGATTGCCGAGCGCGCCTTCCCCAATCTCGACTTTCCCGGCTTCGCCGCTCTGGCGGGGGAGCTGGCGCAAGCGAAGGCGATGAGCGGCAAGGCTGCGGTGCTGCATCTCCATGTCGGCCGGCTGCAAAGCGGGCTGACCACGCTGTTCGATCTCGTCGAAAGCATGGATTTCCCGCCGGCACAGGCGGTTCCGACCCATGTCAATCGCTCTCCCGATGGTTCGCCCGTCTTCGAGCAGGGCATCCGCTTCGCCAACGCTGGCGGCATCATCGATTTCACCTGCTGTCTGGGGCCGCGAGACGGCATTCCCGCGGGTCTCGACGCTGTCGAGGCCGTGCAGCGCGCGCTCGATGCCGGCGTGCCGGAGGACCGGATCACCCTGTCGTCGGACGCTGGTGTGGCCGTGCCGGCGGCGGGCGGGCAGGGCGGCTTCGTCGCCGTGCCACCATCGATCCTGTTTCGCGATCTCAAGCGCCTCGCGACCGAGGGCGGGCTCGGCTGGGCGCAGGCATTGCCGTTCGTGACGAGCAACGTCGCCCGGGTGCTGGGTCTTGCCGGCCGCAAGGGCGGCATCGCGCCGGGCATGGATGCAGACCTCGTCTTCATCGGCGAGGACGACCGCATCGCCTGGGTGATGAGCTCCGGTCGGCTGGTTTTCAGCAGAGCAGATGACGCCAACCAATGATGAAAAGGGGACGGTCATGACATCGAGCACAACAATTTCCAGGCGCTGCCTGCTGGCGGCGATCGCGGCCACGGCGGTTCTCGGCGCCGGGTCCAATGCCTTCGCCCAGGGCAAGCAGGTCAAGGTCATGACCTTCGGCTCGACCTGGGAGCGCGTGCTGAAGCCGCTGGCGCCCGCCTTCAAGCAGGAGACCGGCATCGAGATCGTGCCGATCATCCAAAACAGCTCCGCCGAGGGGCTGGCAAAGCTGCAGGCCTCGCGCCAGAGCCCGGGCGTCGATGTCTGGTTCACCGGCGAGGCCATCGCCATGCGCGCCGCGACCGACAAGGAGCTGTTCGTGCCGCTCCCCAAGGACAAGCTGCCCAATCTCGGCAAGCTGATCCCCGGCGCCTCGAACGACATGTTCGTCGCTTATTGGTACTTCCCAACCGGCATCGTCTACCGGCCCGATCTGGTGCCCGGAGGCAAGGTCACAGCCTGGAGCGACATCTTCCAGCCGGCCTTCAAGAACGCCATCGCGCTGCCGGCGCCGACCGTCTATCCCGGCCGCACCATCCTGATCGCCTCGCTTCTGAACGGCGGCTCGATCGACAATGTGAAGCCGGGCATCGAGTTCCTCGGCAAGATGCGTGACCATGTCGCGATGTTCAATTCCTCCGACACCAACGCCCGCCGGGCGCTGGCGCGCGGCGAGATCATGGCGATGATCGGCTCGCCCTCGGCGGTGAAGGAACTGGCCGATCAGAACATCGCGGTCGCGATGGTCAGCCCGAAGCCGACGCCGCTGATCTTCGAGGGCATGATGATGGTCAAGAACGGCAATGAGGACGCCGCCGCCACCTTCATCAACCGCTCGCTTGCCGCCGATTGGCAGAAGCACATGACCGACATCTACAATCTCGGCCCGGTCAACAAGGAGGTCGCCCCGGCCGAAGCGCTGGTGAAGGTGCTGCCGACGCCGGAGAACGCCGTGACCTTCGACGAGGCGAAGATCAACCAGCGCCTCGGCGAATGGACCGAAGAGTTCAACAAGGCCATCGCGAAGTAGCGCTCCCGCGGACCCAAAACCCTGAAGAAAGCGGTTTACGCGATGAGCACCCCATCCTCGTCCCGATTGGAGATCGACGGCGTCGCCAAGGCCTATGGCGCGGTCAAGGCTGTCGAGAGCGTCTCGCTCGCGGTCGAGCCGGGCGAGGTGCTCGCCCTGCTCGGACCGTCGGGCTGCGGGAAGACGACGCTGCTGCAGTCGATCGCCGGCTTCGTGGTGCCTGACGCTGGCGATATCCGGCTGGATGGCGCCTCGATTCTGGTGACACCGCCGGAGAAGCGCCGCACGGCGATGCTCTTCCAGCAATATGCGCTGTTTCCGCATATGAGCGTGCGCGACAATATCGGCTTCGGCCTGCGCATGGCGCGGGTTCCCAAGGTGGAAGCCGCCAGGCGCATCGAGCAGGCGCTCGCGCTGGTGCGCATCACGCAATTGGCAGAGCGGCGCCCGGCGCAGCTGTCCGGCGGCCAGCGCCAGCGCGTGGCGCTGGCGCGCGCCGTCGTCACCGAGCCGCGCCTGCTGCTGCTCGACGAGCCGCTCGGCGCGCTCGACCAGAATCTGCGCGAGGAAATGCAGGTCGAATTGCGCAAGCTCCAGCGCAATCTCGGCCTGACCACGGTGATGGTCACCCATGACCAGCGCGAGGCGATCGTGCTGTCGGACCGCATTGCGGTGATGAAGGAGGGGCGCATCGAGCAGATCGGCACGCCGCTCGACATTCATGACCATCCACGGACGCATTATGTCGCGACCTTCACCGGCGTCGAGAACCTGTTGCCCGGGCGCTTCCACGGCGAGGATGTCGTCGAGCTGGCCGGCCAGCGGATTGTCGGGGTCCAGGCGTCCGCTGCGAAACCCGGCGCAGTCACGCTGGCGATCCGGTCCGAGGCGATCACCGTGCTGCCGCCCGGGCAGGGTGATATCGAAGGCACGATCGGCTTCGTCCAGATGCTCGGCGCATCCGTACGCTACGAGGTGGCGATCGCAACCGGCCTGACCGTGACGGTGACCGAGGTGCGCCGCGATGCGCCACCATTCGAACTTGGCGCCGCCGTCTCGATCAGGCTCGCGGCCAGCCGCTGCTCGGTGCTGGCGTCATGAGCCGCGCCACCATCCTGCTCATGCTGCCGGCGCTGCTGGTCCTGACGCTGTTTGGGGTCGTGCTGGCCTCCTTCGCGAGCGTCAGCCTGATGGTGCTCGATCCCGGCAGCGCCGTGTTCCACGGGCCGCCGACGCTGGCGAACTATACCAGGCTCCTGGGCTCCGAAGGCGCCTGGCGCGCCGTCCTGACGACATTGCGGCTCTCGGCCGAGATCACCGTTCTATGCGTGCTCTTCGGCTACCCGCTGGCTCGCGTCCTGGCGCGCTCCCACTCCCGCAGCCTGCGCCGCGTCATCCTGTTCTGCCTCGTCGCGACATTCCTGTCCGGCGGGGTGACGCGTGCCTATGCCTGGCTGATCATCCTTGGCAATCAGGGGCTGATCAACCAGGGGCTGCGGGCGGTTGGACTGCCGAGGGCGGCGCTGATCAACAACGAGTTCGCCGTCGTCGTCTCGGTCTTGAACTTCGTGCTGCCCTTCTTCGTGCTGACGCTGTTTGGCGCATTGCGGACCATTCCCGAGCAGCTCGAACACGCCGCGCGCAATCTTGGAGCCTCGCGGCTGCGCAGCTTCGTCTCCGTCACGCTGCCCCTCTCGCTGCCGGGGCTGGCGGCTGCGACCTCGCTGTGCTTCGCGCTCTCGCTTGGCGCCTTCCTGTTCCCGCAGATGCTCGGCGGCGGGCGCGTGCATGTGCTGGCAACAGCGATCTATGACCGCATCCAGGCAAGCTACGACATTCCCTCCGCAGCGGCACTGGCGGTGCTGTTCTTCCTGCTCGTATTGCTCATGCTTGCGGTCGTCGGGGGCTTGCGCCGCCTCGTTGCGGTGCGCTTCGCGGGGGAGGCGGCATGACGCGCCGCGCCATCGATCATACCCGGCCGGTTTCGGCGGTCGTCACCGTTTGGGGGCTGGCGACGCTCGTCTTCGTGCTGCTGCCGCTGCCCTTCATCGTGCTCTACGCGCTGAGCCGCAACAATTACGCGCTGTTCTCGGCGCAGGGCTTTACGCTGCAATGGTTCCAGCGCTTCTTCGAGAACGACCGTTTCATGGCGGCACTGCAGAACTCGCTGGCGATCTCGGCCATCACCACCGTCGTGGCGCTCGCCATCGCCGCGCCGACTGCGATCGTCGCGGTCCGGCATCGCTTTCCCGGCCGGGACCTGATGATGGCGCTGATCTCGGCGCCGCTCCTGGTGCCCGGCGTCATCAGCGGCACGGCGGCGCTCAGCTTCGTCGCGCAGACGCGCATCGGCCCCGGCTTCTGGCCGATCACGGTCGCGATGATCTGCTTCACCCTGCCGCTGGTGCTGCGCCCGCTGGTCGCCAACCTGTCGGGGCTCGATCCCGATCTGGAGAAGGCGGCGCGCAATCTCGGCGCGAGCCCGTTTGCGGCGTTCTGGCGGGTGACGATGCCGCAGCTTGCGCCGGGCCTCGTCGCCGGCGGCACCTTCGCCTTTGTCGAGGCGATGGACAATTTCTCGATAGCCGTCTTCCTGACCAATATCAGCACGACGACGCTGCCGGTCGAGGCTTACAGCTATATCCGCGACATCGACGACCCGACGGTGGCAGCGATGGCGACGCTGCTGATCCTTTTGAGCATCGGCGTGGTCCTCGCGATCGAATGGCTGCTTGGGCTCGACCGCTTCCTCGACATGTCGTGACGGCACATCTGCGCGCAACGAATGATCCAGCTGAAAGGATGACTGGCGCCATGAGCGCGACAACGACAGATTCCGAACTGCCTGTCCTAGCGAATGTCGCGCGGGTGAAGCTCAGCCATCCCTCGCGCTGGGTCGTGGCGATCGCGTGCCTCGTCGGCCTGGCCCTGATCGTCCGCGCTTTCGCGCTCGGGCAGATCGAATGGACCTTTGTCGGTCGCTTCCTGACGGCGCAGGCCATCGTCACCGGCTTCGCCAACACCATGCTGATGACGATCCTGGCCATGGCGCTCGGCATCCTGCTCGGGTTGATCGCGGCTCTGATGCGGCTCTCAGTCAATCCGGTCGCACGCGTGGTCGCAGGCGCTTACATCTGGTTCTTCCGCGGCACGCCGGTCTATCTCCAGCTCCTGCTCTGGTTCAACCTGGCGCTGATCTTCCCGACAATGGGCATCCCCGGCCTCTGGGAAGCACGCACCGTCGATGTGATGACGCCTTTCCTGGCAGCGTTGCTGGGCCTCGGCGTCTGTCAGGGGGCCTATACCGCCGAGGTCATCCGTGCCGGCATCACCTCGGTCGATGCCGGCCAGGTCGAGGCGGCGAAGGCCGTCGGCATGACCGGGCCGCAGGTGATGCGCCATGTCGTGCTGCCGCAGGCACTGCGCGTCATCACCCCGCCGATCGGCAATGAGGTGATCGGCATGCTCAAGCACACCTCGCTCGCCGCGGTGATCTCCTACAACGAGATCATGCACACGGCGTCGATGATCTATTTCGTCAACAACCGCGTCATCGAGATGCTGATCGTCTGCTCGATCTATTATCTCGCTACGGTCACACTGCTGTCGATCGGCCAGTCCTGGCTCGAACGCCATCTCGGCCGCGCCGCGCGCCGGACGTCCGGGGCAGCTCCGGCGATCCAGGGAGAGCCGGCATGACCCCGGCGGCCACCATTCCCGCAGTCACGATCCCGGCAGTCTTGGCCCGCGACCTGCGCAAATCCTTCGGCAGCGTCGAGGTCCTGCGCGGCATCTCGCTCGAGGTGAAGCCGGGAGAGGTCTTCGGCATCATCGGCCCGTCCGGCAGCGGCAAGAGCACCTTCCTGCGCTGCCTCAACAGCCTTGAGACGGTCGATGGCGGCGATCTCTACGTCAATGGCGAGTTCGTCGGCCATCGCTTCCGCGACGGACGCCTGCACGAGCTCTCCGACAGGGAGCTCTCGGCTCAGCGCATGCGCACGGGCATGGTCTTCCAGCGCTTCAACCTGTTCGCCCATATGACGGCGCTCGAAAACGTCGTGCGCGGGCCGGTCGTCGTGAAGCAGACCCCGCGTATTGAGGCGGAAGCCGAAGGGCGCCGGCTGCTCGACCTCGTCGGGTTGAAGGGGCTCTATGAGCGCTATCCCGTGCAGCTTTCGGGCGGGCAGCAGCAGCGCGTCGCCATCGCCCGCGCCATGGCGATGCAGCCCGACATCCTGCTCTTCGACGAGCCGACCTCGGCGCTCGACCCCGAACTGGTCGACGAGGTGCTGGAGACGATCAGGCAACTCGCGCGGGACGGGCGCACCATGGTCGTCGTCACGCATGAGCTCGCCTTCGCCCGCGACGTCTGCGACCGCGTCGCCTTCATGGAGCAGGGGCAGCTCGTCGAATGCGCGCCCGCTGCCGAGCTCTTCGCCAACCCGCAGATGCCGCGCACCCGCGATTTCCTGCAGCGGCTCAATTCCACGAACCCGGCACGACAATGAGAGGGATTCCCATGCCATCGACGAACAGCACGCTTCGCCTGGCCTTCGGCTTCAGCATCGCGACCTTGCTCGCCTGCGCCTCGGCGCAGGCCCAGGATCTCGCCGCGCGCGTTCCCGCCAGGATCAAGGAGGCAGGAAAGCTCGTGGTCGGCACGAGCCCGACCTATCCGCCGCTCGAATTCAAGGACCCGATGACACTGAAGCTGACGGGCCTCGATATCGATCTGTCCGAGGAGATCGGCAAGCGTCTCGGTCTCAAGGTGGAATGGCGCGAGCAGTCCTTCGACCAGCTCATCAACTCGCTCGATACGGCTCGCATCGACATGGGTGCCTCGGGCATGACCGATATTCCCGCGCGACGCGAGAAGACCGATTTCGTCGACTATTTCTCGACCGGCACGCAGCTCTTCACCATGCCGGCCGTCGGCGCCGATCTGAAGAAGGTCGAGGATGTCTGCGGCAAGCCGGTCTCGGTCAACCGCAACGGCATTTTCTATATCCGCATGCAGGACTTCAACCAGAAGACCTGCGTCGCCAAGGGCCTGCCAGAGGTCAAATACGTGCTCGTCGACAAGACCGCCGATGCCCGCGTCCAGCTCCTGCAGGGCCGCGTCGTAGCGGCCGCGATGGGTGTCGACGCGATCCGCTATCTCAACGAGCAGAAGGACTCGCCCGATCGCGGCAAGTTCACCCTGATCGGCGAGCCGGTCGCCATCGACTATGCCGGCTTCGGCTTCGCCAAGAGCAATTCCGCCCTGCGCGACGTCGTCGCCGATGCGGTCGACGCCATGATCAAGGACGGCACCTACGGCAAGATCTTCGACAAATGGGAAATGCCCTACGCCACGGTCAAGGCGACGATGATCAACGCCGAGCCCCGCCGGAAGTAAGCGGTCCTGGAAGAGCCGAGGATCATCGCATGCGCCCTGAAAACACCCGTCCGGCCGCCGAGACGCTCGCCGCCTTCTATGCCGGCGTGCGTGTGGAGGATCTGCCGCCGGAGACGATCCACGCCGTGCGCCGGCATGTGCTCGACACGCTCGGCGCCTCGCTCGCAGGCGTCCGGCAGCCCGAGCCGGAAGCCGCCTTCGCAACGGCCCGGATCGCCTATGGCGACAGTGGCCCGGCTCTCCTCTGGGGCAGGGCGCAGACTGCTGCGCCGGCCGCTGCTGCGCTCGTCAACGGCACGGCGGCGCATGCGCTTGAGCTCGACGATGCCAGCGGCTGCGACCATAGCGGCGCGGTGGTGGTGCCGGCGGTGCTGGCCGCACTGCCTCTCGCTGCCGGCGCTGACGAGGGCGATCTGATCGCCGCCGTCGCGATCGGCTATGATCTCGGCCGGCGCGTGCTCGAGGCGTCCGGCGGCTACAATGCGCACAACAATGCCGGCTGGCATTCGACCGGCACTTGCGGGGTTTTCGGGGCCGCCGCGGCCGTGGCGCGCCTCCTGGCTTGCGACGAGGCGACGACGCGCAATGCGTTCGGGATCGCAGGATCCTTCGCCTCGGGGACATGGGCGTTCATGAGCGATGGCGCGATGACCAAGCGCTTGCACCCTGGCCATGCGGCGGCCTCCGGCGTGCTGGCGGTGCTGCTGGCGCGCTCCGGCATGACAGGGCCGGCCGCGATCTTCGATGCGCCCTGGGGCGGCTTCCTGCCGACTTATGCCCGGGACGAGGCCGATTGGGCGGCACTGACCAGTGGTCTGGGCACGGATTGGCGCATCCACCGGTCCTCGATCAAGCCCTATGCCTCCTGTCGCGGCACGCATGCGGCTGTCGAGGCCATGCTGCGCTTGCGCGGGGAGGGGGCGAGCGTCCGCAACATCTCCGCCATTCGCGTCAATGTGCATCCGACCATCGTGCGCATGTGCGCCGCGACCAGCGTCACCACCCTGCTCGATGCCCAGATGAGCCTGCCCTATGCGGTTGCGGTCGCGCTGGTTCGCGGGGCGGCCGACCTGCCGATGTTCAGCGAAGCGGTACGGCGCGATCCCGCGGTTCTCGACCAGGCGCGCCGCGTCGAGGTGGTCGAGAGCGTCGAACCCATGACCAATGTCGCGGCCGAGCTGGTGCTCGATTTCACGGACGGCGCCCAGCGGCGGATGCGCATCGATGTGCCGGCCGGCTCCGCCACCAATCCGCTGCCCGACGATGGCGTGATCGCAAAATATCGTTCGCTGGCGGCGCCGATCCTCGGTGCGGGGCAGGCGGCTGCGCTCGAAGATGCGGTGCTGCGCCTGGGCCGGGGCGTGCAGCCGGCCGAGCTGCTGGGCGCGCTGCATCTGCCGGGGCGCTGAGCTGCAAATCTCGATTTTCATGACGTCGGCGCTGGCCGGCGCACCGATTGACTGGAGCAAGATCATGACCAAAGCCTCGGATTATCGCGGGTTCCGCACCGCCGGCGCCCGCCTGACCGAAGAGCCGCTGGCCCATCTCGATTTCCACCGCTCGAGCCTGCTCGGCGAGTCCGTCCATGCGATCCATGCCTTCGACAAGGCGCATGCGCTGATGCTGGGCGAGGAGGGCATCCTGCCGCGCCAGACCGCTATCGCGATCCTCAAGGCCTTCCGCGAGATGGAGGCGCAGGGCGTCGAGACGGCGCGCGCCGAGGCCGATGGCGGCATGCATTCCGGCGAGCATTATCTGACCAAGACGCTGGGCGAGGAGATCGGCGGACGCCTGCATCTCGGGCGCAGCTCCGGCGACCTGATCGAGGTCGCGCGGCGCATCACCTTCCGCAACCACATCCATCGCATGCTGGCGGCCCTGATCGTCCTGCGCGGGACGCTGCTCGATCTGGCGATCGAACACCGCGCGACGGTGATGCCGGGCTATACCCATGGCCAGCATGCCCAGCCGACGACCTATGCGCATTGGCTGACCATGTTCGAGGTGGTCTTTGCCCGCGATACCGAGCGGCTGCTCTCCTTCTACACGCGCGTCAACCGCTCGCCGGCCGGCGCGGCGATCATGACGGGCTCCGATTTCCCGCTGAACCGCCAGCGCGTCTCGGATCTGCTCGGTTTCGACGCCCCGCTCTCGCACACCATGGACGCCATCCTCAGTCACGACCTGGAGATGGAATATGCCGGCGTGCTGGCCGTGCTGGCCCAGAATATCGGCCGCCTCGCCGACGACCTCTTCATCTGGTCGACGATGGAGTTCGCCATGGTCGAATTGCCCGACCGCTATTGCGGCACGAGCTCGATCATGCCGCAGAAGAAGAACCCGGACGGGCTCGAGGACATCAAGGGCGTCGCAGCCCAGTCGCTCGGCATCGTCGCCACCGTGATGATGGCGGAGAAAGGCCCGACCGGCTTCCCGATCATGGAGCGGCGCAACAGCCAGGCGATCCTCTGGGACATGGGCAAGGCACTCGGCGTCCGGCTGGAGACGCTCTCTCCCTTGATGCGCGACCTCAAGGTCAATGTCGCGCATATGGGCATGCGCGCCGGCGCCAACTGGGCGCAGGTGACGGATCTGGCCGCCGCCCTGGTGCGAGAGGCCGGTATCGACTGGCGCACGTCGCACCAGATCGTCAGCGTCTTCGTACGCCGCAACATCGCCGCCGGAATCGCTCCGCGCCAGGCGACGACGGCTTCAGTCGACGACGCGGCGATCGAACTCGGCCTGGCGGCGCCGCGCATGTCCGACAAGGTGTTCGCCCAGGCGATGGACCCGGCCGTCTTCGTTCAGCGTCGCAAGCTCCTGGGTGGCCCGGCACCGGAAGCGATCAGTCGCGAAGTCGCCACCGGTCGTGCGATCATCGCCACTGACGCGAAGGTCGTCGACACCGCCTCCTCGCAGATCGCCCGGGCCACCGAGCTCATGGAATCCGCGATCAGCGACCTCATTGGCGCCGCCTAGAGTATTTCCGCGTTTCTCCGAAACGCGGAAATACTCTACCACCTTGTTTTATCGCATTTTCTTCACGCGAACCGGTGTCCACTTCGCTCGAAAATGCTCTAGGTCCCGGGATCATTGCTCGGGCCGTCTGGCGGCGCAGTCGGCGGGGGGTGATTTCCCCCGCCGGAGGACGCGCCTGACGCGCAACGCCGATCGAGCAGTTGGAGAACGCCGCCCAGGCCCGGATTGCGAAGGACCGGACCTCATTTGGTCGAGCGCGCGGCCTCGACCCAGCCTTCAAACAGAGCCTTGTGCGAGCCGATCCACTCATCGGCCATCTTGGTCACCAGGGTGGTGCTTCCGCCATTCTTGTTGATGCTGGCTTCCCAGTTCGACCAGTCTTCGAGCGGGAACTTCATCTGCTCCACGAAGGTTTTCACCGCCGGGTTGTTGGCGACGAACCCCTTATTGGCGACAGCCGACCAGTTCCATGACGACATCGCCATGCGGCACGGATCGGCCCCGCCGGCGCAGCCCTTGACGCCGCTGACCAGCGCCGAGCCCTTGTTCGGCACGGAGGGCGGCAGCGCGTCAGCCGGTGTCGGCAGCCAGACCACATCCTCGCCCGGGATGAGGGCATTGTTCATCCAGGATGGGCTCCAGGCATAGAAGAACGCCGGCTCGCCACGTTTCACGCGGGCGACGGCCTCCACCATCAGCGCCTCGTATTTGCCGCGGATCGATTTCACGGTGTCCTTGAGGCCGAACTTGTCGAGCTGGAAATCGACGACGTCGCCGCAGCTCCAGCCGGGATCGCAATTGATCAGATCCGCCTTGCCGTCGCGGCCGAACAGCGCCGCGATCTTGGGATCTTTCATCTGCGCGAGGGTGGTGATGTTGTGGGCGGCCGCAGTCTTCTTGTCGATCAGATAGCCATTGATGCCGCCGCCGACGATCAAGCCGGCGCCGACGATTTCGGCCTGCTTCTCGACCGCACGGAAGCCGGGCTCGCGCTGCGGGAAATTGACGTCGGTTGCAAGGTCGAGGTCGCCCTGCGCCGCCGCCTGGAAGAACAGCGTCGTGTTGACGGTGCTGAGTTTGACCTCATAGCCGAGCTGCTTCATCGCCTTCATCGCGATCTGCGCAACGACGTAGTTGGCGCCCAGGCTGTCGCTCTGGGCGTAGCGGATCGTCTTGCCCTTGCCTGGAAGCTCCTGCGCAACCGCAGGTGCGGTGGCGAAAGCGATCGCGGTCATGGCGATCGCCGCAGCCGTCAATGTCTTCAATCCGGTTATGCCAGTCATTGCGTTCTCCTTCGCGATGTCGACCTGTTCGGTCGTTTTATGATGTCCCCTGACCGCCTCGCGGCGGGTCTTCGCGCCGGCGCGCCCGGGCGCTCCGGCTATTCTCCGGGCAGGCCGCTTGGCGGCTTGCGTTAGAGCGCTTGCTTTGCCGCTATCGCGGTTGCCGTCGGTTCTTCCGGGCGACCGCCCTTGACCAGGCGCATCACCGTGGCGAGCAGCGAGGTCCGCGTCGCGCCGCCACGCTTGGGCTCGGCCAGCTTCTGCGTGACGCGATCGAGCACCATCGCCAGCAGCACGATGGCGATGCCGCCGACCGCGGCGCGACCGACATCGAGACGGCCCAGGCCCTGGAGGACAACGAGACCCAACCCCTCGGCGCCGATCATCGCGACGACGACGGAGAGAACCATCGCGGTGAGCACGGTCTGGTTGAGGCCGCCGAGGATGGTGGGAATGGCAAGGGGGAGCTGGATCTCGAACAGGAGCTGGCGCTTGTCGGCACCGAAGGCGAGGCCGGCCTCGACGATCTCGTGCTCCACCATGCGGATGCCGAGATTGGTGAAGCGGATCAGGGGCGGCGCCGCTGCCGTGACGACGGCGACCTCGCCCGGCACGGTGCCGACGCCGAACAGCATGACGACCGGCACCAGATAGACGAAGCTCGGCGTCGTCTGCATGATGTCGAGGATCGGCCGCACCACGTTCCAGACACGGTCGCTGCTGGCGCACCAGATCCCCATCGGAATGCCGATGACGGCGCAGAACACGATCGCGGTCGAGATCAGCGAGAGCGTCGTCATCGCCTCGTTCCAGACGCCGAGCATCGCGACCACCACGAGCGATATCGCGCTGAAGGCCGCGATGCCGGGCGTCGCCAGGCGCCATGCCAGCAGCGTGAAGCCGACGACGAAAACCGGGAACGGAATGGCGTGCAGCACCGTATCGTTCAGGCTGAGCAGGCCCTCGACCGGCCATTTTATGGCGAGGAAGAGGGGGCGCAGACTGAGCGCGACCCAGCTGACGCCCTGCTGGATCCAGCTGTCGATCGGGAAAATGGCAAGATCGTCGGCCTTAAACATGGCGATCTCCGGCTGAGGCGGTTTTGGGCGAGGTCGAGGACATGCGGGAGAGGAGCTCGCCGACGCCCAGGGTCCCGACGAGCCTGCCATCCTCGTCGATGACCGCCATCGGCCGGCCATTGCGATAACTGCGCGCGACCTCGATGAGCTTGGCGTTCTCCGGGACGCTGACGTAATCACTGCTCGGCGTGCCGATTTCGCCGCTCTGGCGCGCATGGCCCAGCGCCGCGCCGTCGAGCGCGCCGAGGATCCGGCCCTCGCCATCGAGAACGAAACCGGGATCGCCGGCCTCCGCGCCGCCCACCAGGATGCCGCGCTCGGAGCGCAGGATCGGGGCGGCTTCGCGCATGACGGAGCGGGCGTCGAAGAGCCGGGCCCGGTCGATCTCGCGGGTGAAGGCCGCGACATAGTCGCTGCCCGGCTCCAGCACGATCGATTGCGGTGTGCCCTCGCGAACCAATTCGCCTTCAGACATGATCGCGATGCGCGTGCCCAGCTTGAGCGCCTCCTGGAAATCATGGGTGATGAACAGGATGGTCTTGTTCAGCGTGCGCTGCAGGCGCAGCAATTCGTCCTGCATCTCGGTGCGGATCAGCGGGTCGAGCGCGCTGAAGGCTTCGTCCATGATCAGGATATCGGCATCGGTCGCGAGCGCGCGGGCAAGGCCGACGCGCTGGCGCATGCCGCCGCTCAGCTCATGGGGGAAATGGTAGCCCCAGCGCGCAAGCCCGACGACGCTCAGCACCTCGTCGGCCCGGCGGCGGCGATCCGCCGGCGAGGCGCCACGCAGCTTCAGCCCGAATTCGACATTCTCGATGACGCGCTTGTTCGGCAGGAGCGCAAAATGCTGGAAGACCATCGAGATGCGCGTGCGGCGAACCTCGCGCAGGTCCTCTTCCCTTAGGGGAACGATATCGCGCCCATCGAGCAGGATCTTCCCGGCGCTCGGCTCGTTTAACCGGTTGATGCAGCGCGCGAGCGTCGACTTGCCGGAGCCGGACAGGCCCATGACCATGTACATGGCGCCCTGGGGCACGCTGAGCGAGACATTGTTGAGCCCGACGACGGCGCCGAGCTTGTCGAACACGGTGCTCTTGTCCCCGCCATTGGCGAGGATCTGCAGCGCCGCCTCCGGCGCCGCCGAGAAGATCTTGTACAGATTCTGAATCTGCAGTCGCTCGGTCATGTCCGAAAACCCCTCATTTCGGCGCCCGATGTCTTCGGGCTTGTCCGACTCCCGCCGCGATCGATTAAGAGCCGGCCGGCGCGGCCCGTCTTCCTGCGATCCGGAGGACGGATGCCGTCGTCCCTTGTCGGAAAAGCGCTAAGAAACGCCGTGACGCTCCGGCGGGTCCCTACGCTCAGCGCAGCGGCGAGAAATCGGTCGGCAGCAGGATGCGGTTTTCCGCCTGCTCGATGTTCTCCGACAGCTGCGGGAGGAACGCCTGCCAGCGTGGATCGTCAGCCAGTTGCTGGCGCCGCCGCACCCGATCCTCGAAATCGGCATAGGCCCAGAGATGGGTGACATGGCTGAGCAGGCCGATCTCGGTGGTGAAGTACCCGATCAGATGGCCGAGGATGGGCTGCTGGATCGCCAGGCCTTCATCCCTCACAAGCGCGAGATAGCGCGCCATCCGCCCATTGCGGATACGATAGATCCGTTCCTCGACGATCATTGTGCATCTCCGGCGCTGCTGCTGAGAAATCCGCGCATCAGCGCGGCCACCTGCTCGGTAGCCTCGGTCAGGATCGAGTGACGCAGGCCGGGCAGGACGTGCAGCTGCGAGCCACTGATGCGCTCGTGCATGTGGCGCGCCATGCGTGGGTTGGAGCCGGCATCCTCCTCGCCGGTCGCGATGAGGACCGGCATGCGGATCTGGTCGAGCAAACCGCCGAAATCGGTCTGCGCCAGCACGCGATAGGCGGCGGCGTAGCATTCGGGGTCGTTTTCGGCGTTGCGCTGCCGCAGCGTCGCGATGAGATCCGGGTTGCGCGCCTGGAAGGCCTCGGTGAGCCAGCGCGACAGCGAGGCGTCGTAATGCGAACCGCGATCACCGGCCTGCAGGGCGGCGAGGCGGGCGGCAACGCGCTCGCGCTCCTCCTCGGTGCGCCCCGCCACGGTCGCCAGCAGCACGAGCCGCCTGAGCCGCGCCGGATGCGTCAGCGCGATGCGCTGCGCGATCAACCCGCCCAGCGAGAAGCCGGCGAGGTGGAAGGTCTCGAAGCCGGCATGGTCGGCGAGCGCCAGCACGTCCCCGACGAAATCGTCGATCTCGTAGCGCCCCCTGACCTTGCTCGAGCGGCCATGGCCGCGCAGATCGAAGCTCAGGATCCGAAACCGGTCGGAAAGGCGCTCGGCAACGCCGTCCCAGGCCTCCAGATAGGAGCCGACGCCATGGATGCAGACCAATGGCTCGCCCGAGCCCTGCAGCCGGTAGTTCAGTGTGACCTCGCCAACTCTCAGGCTCGTGACGCCAGCGGTCTGCGGCACGCGGGCAGCGCCTGTCGCGGCACCCATCTCAGTGCCCCACAGCGGCGCGGCGCGGCGCCGTTTGCGCATGATCCCGCGCGCGATCCCGATCTCGGGCGGCGAAATGGGGCATCACCTCGTCGATGAACAATCGCAGCGTCTTCACCTGCAGTTCGAAGGGCAGGTTGAAGGACAAGCCGAGGCAGTACTGGTCGACGCCGGCGTCCTCATAGACCTGCAGCTTCTCGATGACCTCGTCGGGCGTGCCGAACATCAGATTGTCGCGAACGGCCTGCGGATTGTAGTTGGCGCGATTGGCCACAGCCTCGAACGGCACCGCTTCGGGGAAGCCGTTGGTCACGGTGCCGATGTTCTGCATCAGGTTCTCGAAATAGCGCCCGTAATCGACGGAGTGCCGCACCGCGACCTCCCAATCCTCCTGCCGGTCATAGACGCAGGTCCGGCGTTGCATCATCAGGCGTGGGCGGGGCCGCTCGGGATGGTCGGCCAGGGCCTTGCGGAACTTCTCGCCGAGCACGCCGACCTCGGCTGGAGGCGAGGAGAGCGGCGTCGAGAGGATGTTGGCGCCGATGCCGATCGCCCAGTCGAAGGTGCCAGGGTCGCGCGCCGCGACCCAGATGCGCGGATGCGGCTGCTGCAACGGCTTGGGCACCGAGGTTGCCACCGGGAATTTCCAGTAATGCCCGTCATGGGCATAGTCGCCGGCCCAGAGCTTCTGCACCGCAGGCACCAGCTCCTTCATGAAGGCGACGCCCTCCTGCTGCGGGATGCCGCCGGCCATGCGGTCGAACTCGTATTGATAGGCGCCGCGCGCGATACCGAATTCGAGCCTGCCGCCGGTCAGGTGGTCGCAAAGCGCCGCTTCGCCTGCGAGCCGGATCGGCGACCAATAGGGGGCGACCAGCGTTGCTGTGCCCAACCTGATCCGGTCGGTGTGCTGGGCGAGCCAGGTCAACACCGTGAAGGGATTGGGCGAGATCGTGCACTCGATGGTGTGGTGCTCGGCGGTCCAGAGCGTCTCGAACCCGCCTTCATCGGCAATGCGCGCCAGGGTCCGGAAATTATTGACGGCATCCTGCATGGAGTCGTCGGGCGAAAAGCGTTCCATGCTGATGGACACGGCGAATTTCATGGCGTTCCTCCGGTCTGGAGCGTTTTCGAGCGAAGTGGCCTGTGGTTCGCGTGAAGAAAACGCGTTAAAACAATGATCCAGAACACTTAATTGCTCTGGCGTTGTTGTCGTGGCTGCTCAGCGCAAGCGGATCACGAAGGGATCCTGCATGGCGCCCGAGTAATCGATCACCACATTCTTCAGGCGCGAGAACTCGCGCATGACCTCGAAGCCGCCGCGGCGGCCGTAGCCGCTGTTCTTCATGCCGCCATTGGCGGACATGTAGGCAGCGGAGCGGTAGGTGTTGATCCAGACGGTGCCGGCCTCGATGTTGCGGGCGAAGCGCATCGCGCGGTCGATGTTCTGGGTCCAGATGCCCGACGCCAGGCCGTATTCGGTGTCGTTGGCGAGAGCGATCATCTCTTCCTCGCTCTTGAACGGCACGACGCCGACGACCGGCCCGAAGATCTCCTCGCGCATGAAGCGCATGTCGTTGCTGGCCTCGGTCATCACCGTCGGCTCGAAATACCAGCCGCGCGCCAGTTCGCCGTCCTGCGGCTTGCGCCCGCCGGCCGCGACCTTCGCGCCCTCCCGCACGCCGGAGGCGACATAATCCTCGACCTTGGCGAGCTGTGCGGAGAGCGCCAGCGGCCCGATATCGGTGTCCTCGATCAGCGGGTGGCCGACCTTGATGCGCCGGGTGCGCGCGACCAACGCCTCGACGAAGCGCTCATAGATCGGCTGCTCGACGAAGCAGCGCGAGCCGGCGACGCAGGTCTGCCCGGCCGCCGCGAAGACGCCGGACACGACGCCGTTCACCGCCTTGTCGATGTCGACATCGGAGAAGACGACATGGGGCGACTTGCCACCCAGCTCCATCTGGCAGGGCACGAGGTTTTCGGCGGCGTTGCCGGCAATCTTGCGGCCGGTGAAGGTCGAGCCGGTGAAGACATATTTCGCGATGCCGGGATGGCGCGTCAGCGCGTCGCCCGTGGTCGTGCCGTCGCCAGTGACGACATTGACGACACCAGGCGGAATGCCGGCCTCGATCACGAGCTCGGCCAGCGCCAGCGTCGAGGCCGTCGCGTGCTCGGAGGGCTTCACCACGATGGTGTTGCCGATCGCGAGGCAGGGCGCCAGCGTGCCGGTCAGCATCATCAATGGCGAGTTCCACGGGATGATCATCCCGACGACGCCGATCGGCTCGCGCAGGTTGAAGTTCAGCGTGTCGAGCTTGTTGACCGGGATCGTGTCGCCCTGGAGCTTGTCGGCCATCCCTGCGAAATAGAGATAGGAATCCGGGATCGCCCGCATCTGGGCGCGCATCTCCTTGAGCAGCTTGCCGTTGTCACGGCACTCGATCATCGCCAGTTCGTCTGTGTTCTCGAGCACGAGCTCGGCGAGGCGGCGCACCAGCTTGCCTCGTTCGGTCTGGGTCATGCGCCGCCAGGCCGGGTCGACCAGCGCGGCGCGCGCCGAGCGCACGGCGGCATCGACATCGGCGGCATCGCCTTGCGCGAAGGCGTACCAGGGCTCGGCGGTCGTCGGATCGTAGGAGGGCAGGTAGACGCCGCTCTTCGGCGCGACGAAGCGGCCGTCGATGAAGAGATCCTGGCGTGAGCCTTCGAGGGTTTTGACCGTGGTCTGCATATCTGCTCTGCCGGCTCAGGATTGCGGAGGTAGCGCCCAGGGCTGGGCCTCGCCGACCATGGCGAGACGCCCGCCATCGTTGGAATCCATGTAGATCCCGAAGCGCTTGCTGGCGCTCTCGCGCACATAACGGCGCAGCATCGCGCTGATCTCGCGCGTCGGAATCTGGTCGTAGGGAAGCTGGTCCACGGGGAAGAATTTCAGCCCCGCCGACAGGGGCGCCGAGCTGACGTCCTGTGCGAGGCGGGCGCGGTAGATCAGGTATCCGGGGTCGCCATCGGAGACGTCGAACACCGAGTAGAGAAAGGTGTCGTCGGGAACCAGCGTCAGCGCGTCGCCGCCGTCGAGCTTGAGTTCGTTATCGGCGATCCGGCGCATCGCCGTGGGCAGCACCCAGCCTCCCTTGCCGTCCGAGCGCAACAGCAGATGCCCATCGGCCTCGATGAGATAGCCCACGATCATGCCATGCGAGGCGAGCCATCCCGGTGGCAGCGGATCCTTGACGTTGGCGTAGCGGCCCCGGCAGAATCCGAGTGGCGGTGACGGGCTCGTGCCGAAGGCCTGAATCTCGCCGATCAGCACGACATGGTCGCCGGCATTGACGCGGCGGTGGACCGTGCAGTCGAACCAGGTCAGGCAGTCCGTCAGGACCGGTGAGCCGGTATGGATGCGGTCATGGCTGACGGTGTCGAACTTGTTGGCCGCCTTCGAGGCGAACAGGTTCGAGACGTCGATCTGCCCCTCATGCAGCAGGTTGACCGCGAAGGCGGGCGAGCTGTTGAAGGCTGCGAAGCTGTGCGCGCCCTTGCCGACGCAGACCAGCAGCAGCGGCGGATCGAGCGAGACCGAGGTGAACGAGTTCGCCGTCATGCCGCGCGGCGCGCCGTCGGCATCGCGGGTCGTGATGATGGTCACGCCCGTCACGAACGTCCCGAGTGCACGACGCAGCGCGACGGGATCGATCGTATTGGGGGCGTTAGTGGCTGCAGCGAGCATGCGCTTCACCTCGATCAAGTCGGGACCGGTGAAGGCTAGGCGGCGATGCAGTCCGCATCTTCCTGCGAAAAGAAGGATGGATTCGCAGAATTCCTCTGCGAAGAGCAGGAAGGCATGGCCGTGCTAGCTGCTAGCGGCGTTGCCGTTCTCGATGACGCCATGCAGCCGGATCGCCAGTTCGATCGCGAAGCGGCGATCCGCCGTCTCCGGGTCGATGCCGAACAGGTCCTGGATGCGCGACAGCCGGTAACGCAGCGTCGTCACATGCAGCCCCATCGCATCGGCGCAAGCCTGGGCGCGGCAGCCCTCGCGCAGATAGGCAGCGAGCGTTTCCAGATAGGGCGTGTCGTGCTTGCGGTCATGGGCGACGACCGCGCCGATGCTGCCATCGACGAAGCTGCGCACATCGGCCGATTCCGCCGCGCCGATCAGCATCGGCATCGGCCCGAAATCCGAGGCCGAAAGGGTCCCCGTGCGGCCGAAGGCGCGCGCGATGCGGATCATGCGCCAGCAGCGCTCCCATTCCTTGGGATAGGTGTCGAGACCGTCGCAGATGCCGCCGAGCACGACGATCGGCTCCCGGTTGAAGCTGTGCCGCAACGTCTCGACCATGCGGCGCGCCAGGCGTCCGATCCGTTCCTGGTCGCCGTCCTCGTCATGCGGCAGGAGGCAGACCAGTCCGCCGCCGACGGCGACGACGCTTGCGGGAACGTTCAGTTGGCGTGCCAGCCGCGTCACCGCATGGTGGCAATCGACGCTGATGTCGGCCGGCAGGGACGGCATGTCCGGAAAATCGACGACCACCATGCGCGCCGGCGCGCCGAGTGCGAGGCCGAGCCGCCGGCCGCGCAGGCGCACGTCGTCGGCATCGCGCCAGCGGCGCTCGATGATCTCGAAGAACAGCTCGGTCAATGTCCGTGTCTCGAAGCGGAAACGGATGACGCTGCGCATCATCTGGACGCTCAGGGCGAACTTCACGCTGTCGAGCAGGAGCCGCTCGAGATCGCCGGCAGCCTGCGCAGTCGGAAAGATCACGAGCGCGCCGACGGCCTGCCCATCGACATTCAGGGGCTCGATCCTGGCCGTGAGCTGCAGCTGCCGCTCGCCGTCATCGAGCCGTAAGCCCCGCGGTTCGCTGCGCTGCGTGGCGACGGCGTCGCGCGCCGCTGTGATGATCTGGCTGCCAAGGCTGGTGTCGATTGCCCGCTGCCAGGCCGTGTCGTCGAAATGAAGCGGTGCCGGCGAGCGGCTGGCGACCAGCGCATTGCCGGAGAAATCGACGACCAGCACGGGGGCCGGCAGGAGGTCCGCCAGCATCGCCGCCAGCGCCGAGGTCGACCCACCGGACAGAACCTCCTGAAGCAGCGTCGTCTGCGTCTGTAGTGCCTTCTGCAACTGCTCGGCCGCCTCGCGTTGGGCCCTGATCCGATGCTCGCGCTCGACCGCGATGCCGCCGAGATGGACGATCATGCTCATGAAGGCGAGGTCATCCGGCGACACCTCGGTGATGCCGCGCGAGACGACGTTCAGCACCATCGGCCGGTTCTCGGCATCGGCGCAGCTCATCGGCAGCACGAGCACCGTGCGGTAGTCGCGCTCGAAGGCCTCGCGTCGATAGCCGGGGAACTCGTCGGAGGCGCGAGCGTCGCGGATATAGACCGGCTCGTTGCGTTGCAGCGCGATCAAGGCGGGGCTCGTCGCCAGCTCCCAGCGGTTCTCGAGCGGCCGGCGCAACAGCGTCGGGTCATGCCGCACCATGACATGCGCCTCGCCATGGGTCGCGTCGATCGCCATGACCGACCCCAGCGTCCAGCCGCCATGCTCGCAGGCGGCATGGATGAGGTCGCGCAGGATCGTCTCGAGATCGCCGTCGGAATTGATCCGGCTTGCGACATCCCGCAACGAACGCATTTGCGATGCCTGATCCGGCATTCAATCCTCCCACGCCAGCATCTGACCTTACCCCGCATCGCAGGGTCCGTCCGTAGAATCTTCCGGCGATCCGACGGAAGACGTTCGCGCGATCGGGCCGTTACCCTCCAGTCGCATCGGACTATCACAACAGGTGAACACCCCATGGATTTCGGCTTGCGCAAGATCTCGACCTTCGTCGAGGAAACCTTCATCGAAGGCGGCAAGGCTGCAGACCGGCCGGTTCGCATGGTCATCGTCGCCGCCGTCCTGAGGAATCCCTGGGCGGGCCAGGGTTTCGTCGAGAACCTTCGGCCCGAAATCCTGCGCATCGCGCCCCATCTCGGCACCGAGCTGACCAGGCGTCTCGTCGCATTGATGCCGGCCGAACAGGTCGAGGCTTACGGCAAGGCCGCGGCAGTCGGCACCAATGGCGAGATCGAGCATGCCTCGGCGCTGATTCACACGCTGCGCTTCGGCAACATGTTTCGCGATGCCGTCAAAGGCACGGCCTATCTGAGCTTTACCAATACGCGCAATGCGCCAGGCGCGCTGCTCTCGCTGCCGATGATCCACAAGAGCGAAACCGGCAAGCGCTCGCATTTCCTGACCGCGAACTTCCAAATTCCGGATGCGCCGGCCGCCGACGAGGTCCTGGTTGCGATCGGCGCTTGCGACAGCAGCCGGGCCCATCCGCGTCTCGCCGATCGTTTCCAGGACATGGAGGAGATGAAGCGGGAGCTGGAAAACGCCTGAGCGGAGGAAACGCGACGCATTCGGATGGTGTCGCCCGAATGCGGCGCGATCGATAATAAAAGCTTAGGCCGTGCTTCAGTTCGTGCCGTCAGCGGCGCATCACGTGCAGACCCATTCGCGCACCGCGCATTGCGTGCCTGTCCGCTCGCAAGCCTGCACGGCCTGATCCTCGGCCTGCTGGCGCGTGGGGGCTGCCTTTGCGCTCCAAGGCCTGGCCCGGTCGCTCGATATGCGGTCGCCCTTGTCCTTTGCGACTGCGAGCGCGCCACAGTGATGATAGGGAAACCCGGTGCGGTCATCGTCGTCCCAATGGCGATGATTGCGGAAGACGCTCACGACGATGCAGTCTTCGCCTCCGGCCCGCCGGCAATGCTCGAGCGCCAGCTCCGCCGCCTCTTGCCGCTTGTCCGCGCCCCAGAAGAAGCCGTGCTTCTCATTGGCGCTCGCATAGGCGATCGCCGCCCAGATGCCGCTCTCCTTGGTCTGGGGCGGGACAGGCCCCTTGATCGGCCGCGTCGCCAGATCGGCCGCGCCGAGTTGCCCTGAACAGACGAAAAGCACGCCGATCGCTGCAATGGCAGAGCGGAGTTTCATCATGGGTTCCTTATTGTCGCGCGGCCGCGGCCACGGAGACCACGACGCAGCCATTTCCAGTCGGGAGAAGCAGGGCGTTTCCGCCGTTATTGGCGAGGGCGTAGACGGCAATCTGCCCGAGATTGCTGGCGAGCCTGCTGCCTTGCGGAAGAACGGCCGGAATCTCGGCGCATGAGGCGGAGAAGGGCGCCACCCGGACCATCGTGCCTTCGCAGGTCGATTGCGTCGGCGCGGCAAAGACGACGCCGGCGGCCGGCCCGCTATAGTTCTGGGTGGTGTAGCTCATGCCAACCAGGGCCTGCACGGCATGGCTGTCGGCGGCTTCATTGTTCCAGGACGACTGAACGTCGTATTTGGCGCCATTCGTCAGCAGCTCGCCGAGAACCGGGAACACCGTGGAGCAGCTCTTCAGCCCCGCCTGCCTGGCGTGCTGCAGGAAGGGCGTTTCGGGGCGGGACCGATCGGTCTTGTTCGTTTCCGCGATCGCCGGCTGTGAGATCAGGCCGCGGATCGCGGCATAGTTCATCGCGCCATAGGCAACTCCGACCAAGGCTGTGATGCCGATGACCGAATAGACCGCGACCTTGGCCCAACTGCGCTTTGGTTCGATCAGGTGGCTCTTGTCGAGCTGGACCGGACGGCTTTGCTGCCGCGACATGATCCGATCATGGATGGATTGCTGATTCATCGGGACCGCCTGTTCATTTGATCGCCTCGACCGCTTTCGAGAGTCCTTTGAGGGTGGCGGCAAGCGTCACCGTCGTTCCGCTGGTCGTTTCATAGGAGATCTCCGGGGCCGCGCTCTTCGCGATCTGCTCGCGCACTGCCGGCCCAACGGGCAGCATTCCGACGCAGACCGCGGCGTTGCAGCCGTCCAGTTCGACCTTGATCCGGTCGGTCCGGCCCTGAAACCGCAACGCGATCGATCCGGGGTACTTCGCATCCGAGGTGGAGCGCAGGATCATGTAGGGCTTGCCATCCTTCGTGGCAGCGAGCGACCAGCTGAACGCCAGCCGACCAGCCGAATCCTCGATGGTCTGGGTCACGTTGCAGACCTTCTGCCGCGTCTGCAGGTTTTCGTCGCAGATCAACGTCCAGTTCTCGAAGGGCTGCGTGATCCGGCGGTAGCTGCCCAGCTTCGCATTGGCAGGCAAGGTCACGTCGGAGGGCTTGATCCTGTAGTCGGAGCCGGTCGGCGCCTGTCCGGCCGAGCGCTGGCCGGACAGGAGCAGGCAAGTCATGGCCAAGCTCATGACCATGGCCGAAGCGGATAGGGCGCGCCTGCCAGCCATGCCGCCCTCAGTTCAGCGTGACGCTGACGCCGGCGCCGACGCCCCATTCGCCGCCGGTGGTCGCGCCTGTCAGGTTGGCGCGGACGCGGCCGTTCTCGCTGGTGTAGCCGGCGCCGAAGGCAAGCGCGCCCTCGCCACGCCAGACGCCGCCGCCGGCCGCCACGCTGACCTTGCCGGGACGATCGTCGAAGCGCAGCGAGGCCGCCGCCAGCCCGACTGCGGCCGCCTGCCTGGCCTCCTGGCGGGCCGCGCGAACCTGCTGGTTGAGCTGCCCGAACTTCTGGTCGGTATAGTTCCTGGCCGCATCGGCCACGGCGCCCATCTGGCTGTCCGTATAGGACTTGGCCTCGGCGACGCCCCTGTTCAGCTGATTGACGTTGACGGCGTCGGTCCCTTTCACGCCCTCGGCGACATTGGAGATGACGACCGGCGCATTGGGATCGCCGCCCTGCAGGGTGAGGCTGTTCTTTTTGCTGCCGTCGACGTTGAGATCATAGAAGACGGCGCTGTTATTGATCGAGCCGATGCCGCCCTGCACGCTCTCCAGCGCCAGATTGGTCGCATAGAGCTGCGAGCCGTTGATCGCGTCGGTGCTGGTCGCCGAGATGCGGCCCGCGGCGACATTGGTCAGCGTCCGCTCCGCGCCGACATCGCCGATGCTGACGGTGCCGACCGGGGCGGCCCCGGCGAAGTTGTAGGTCGTGCCGCGGATCGTGGTGCTCGCGGTTGCCACGGTGGCCTGCGTCGCCGAGCCTCCGCCGAGAGCTACGCTGTTGGCAAAATTGCTGGTCGCACCCGCGCCCAGCGCCATGGATTGGATGCCGCCCGCCGTCGCATTCGTGCCGAGCGCGACGCCGTCGGCCATCATGACATGCGCGTTCTGGCCGATTGCGGTTCCACCCGGCGCGATCTGGTCGACGGTCGCGCCATTACCGATGCCGATACCGTTATCACCGTTGACCACAGTCCTGGGACCGACCGCGATCGACTCCGCTCCCACGGAAAGCGAGTCGAGCCCGGTCGAATTGGCGTGGAAATACATGCTCGGCGTCGTCGCAACCGAGGCGATGGCGCCCTGGAGCTGGCGGATCGTCACGGCATCCTGAGCCTGCGTGCCATCGGCGACATTGGTGATCTGCCGGTACGAGGTCGCCGTGCCGACCGAGACCGCGCCGAGCAGCGTCTTGTCTGTCGTGTTGTACTGGATGATCGCCGATCCGGCCGGAAGCGTGCCGGTGAGGGGCGCCAGCGCACGATCGGAGATCGAGCCGGAGCCGAGCGCGACGCCGCCCAGGATGGTGGCCTGGCTGGCGCGACCGAGCGCCAGCGAATTATCGGCGACGGCGGTCGCCTGGTAGCCGACGGCGGTCGCCGCAATCCCCTGGGCGAAGGAATCGGTGATCGCAAGGCTCCGGTCATTGGTGCGGACATAGCGGATGCCGTCGCCATTGGCGTCGGTGTAGACGGTCGAGACATTGCCGGCGATGGTGTTGACCGTGGTGCCGAGCGTGGCGATGTCGGTCGTGTTCACCGTGACCTGCTGATTGGTCGCGAAGAGCTGCGAACCGTTCACCGCATCGGTCGATGCGGCGGTGAGCTGCCCGGCCGCGACGTTCTGGATCTGGCGCTCGGCGCCCGCCGCGCCGACCGAGAGGGCGCCCGCAGGCGTCGCGCCGGCGAAGCTGTAGGCCGTGCCGCCGATCGTCGCGCCCGCCACAGCCGTCGTCGTGCCCGACACCGAATTGAGGCCGATGGCGACGTCGCCAGTGTTGGTGGCTACCGCATTGGGGCCGATCGCGACGGAATTCGTCCCCAGCGCCTGAGAATCCGGCAGGGTCGAGTTGGCGTGGAAGTATTTGATGCCGCCGCCGGTGCTGATGTTGTTGACGGTGACGCCGATGGCGTCGACGGCCTGATTGGTCGCGAAAAGCTGCGAGCCGTTGATCGCGTCGGTCGAGGAGCCGCTGATCCGGCCTGCCGCGACATTGGTGATGGTGCGCTCAGTGCCCACCGCGCCGACGCTCACGGTCGAGCCCGGCGTCGTGCCGGCGAAATTATAGGTCGTGCCGTTGATCGCGGTACTCGCCGTGCCCACCGCTGTATCCGAGACCGAGCCCGAGCCCAAAGCGACGTCGCGAGCGTTGGTTGCGACGGCTGCGTCACCGAAGGCGACCGCGCCAGCGGCCCCCGCGCGGCTGAAATTGCCGAGCGCCACGGAGCCCTGGCCGATGGCCACATTGTTGTTGCCGATCGCGACCGCGCCATTGGCCTGGTTGGCGGCGGTGGCGCTCGCCGTGCCGTCGGCATTGGCGATGTTGTTCGCGCCGCCGGTGAAGGCGCCGACGCCGCTGGCGTAGCTGGGATCGCCAATCGCCACCGCGCCATCGCCAAAGGCGACATTGCCGGCGCCGATCGCCACCGCCTTGCCGCCAGTCGCGGTCGCGCTGGTGCCGATGGCGACAGCATCGGCGGAGCTCGCAGTGGCCTCGCGACCGACCGCGATGGCGTTGGTCGCGGACGCCAACACGTCCGTGCCGATGCCGATGGCGCTCTGTGCGCTGGCGCCGGCTCCAACGGTGCGCGAGCCGATATAGACGGAGTTCAGCCCGGACGCGGTCGCCGCAGCGCCGACAGCGACCGCATTCTGAGCGCTGGTTACGGCGCCGACACCGAGCGCGGTACTGCTGATCCCACTCGCGTTGGCGCTGACGCCGGCAGCGAGAGAATTGTTTCCCGCCGCGTTCGCGCCAGACCCGAATGAGGAGGCGTTTAAGCCGCTGGCGACGGCCGTGTTGCCAACGGCCGTGCTGGCGACGGCATTCGCAACGGAGCTGGTGCCTACGGCGATGGCAGATTGAGCGCTCGCGGTTGCGCCCAGTCCAAGCGCAGCTGCGTTCGTGGCGGTCGCCGTCGCGTTGTTGCCGAGCGCCGTGGTGGAGACGGCCGTGGCCTGGGCCCCCGACCCCGCCGCGACCGCGCCCACTCCGCTCGACACGGCCGAATTACCCAGGGCCAGCGCGAAGTTTCCCGAAGCGCTGGCGACATTGCCGAGCGCGGCCGAGTTGGTCCCGCTGGCATTGGCCTGGGGGCCGACCGCAATGGTATTGGCGGCGGTCGCCATGGCATGGAAACCGATCGATGTCGTTGTATTGGCGGAGACGCCGATGCCGGCATTGGTGCCGATCGCAATATTATCATTGCCCGTCACCAGATTGCCCGCCGAAGCCGAAAGCGTGCCATCGTAAGTGACGGTGCCGTCGCCGGTTCCCAAGGCGAGGTTGCGTGCTCCGGTGACGCCTGAGCCGGCGCCCCGCATGACACTGGGAATGCCGCTGCCGATGGCGGTGTTCTGTGCGCCGCTCACGAGCGTGCCGGCTGCGACGCCCATCGCAACCGAACTGGAATTGCCGGTGGTTGAACCGGCGCCGGCGCCCTGTCCGACCGCAACCGTGCTGCTGCCGATCGCGAGAGCCTGGGCGCCGAGCGCGAGCGAACTGTTTCCCGTGGCGCGGGCGCCGTTTCCGACCGCGGTGGCTGCACTATCCGTCGCTTGGCTGAGGCTGCCGATAGCGACAGTATTGCCGCCGGTTGCCTGGCTCGATACGCCAACGGCCGTAGCGGCGGCGCCGGCAGTGGCCGTGGAGCCGATGGCAGTCCCGTTCGCCCCGTTGGCAGTGGAATTGACACCAAAGGATGAGGCTCCGTCCGCGAGTGCACGGGCGTTCCCGCCTATGGCGAGGGCATTGACGCCGGTCGCGTTCGCGAAGACACCCATGCCGATGGCGTTGAGGCCATTGACGCTCATCGAATAGCCGATGGCGATCGAAGCGTCGCCCGTTGCGCTGTTGGAGGTGCCCAACGCCACGCTGTTCGGATTATTCGCTTTGGCAGCGTTACCGACGGCGACGGAGTTGGCGCCTGACGCCGTGCCGCCGCCGGCCTGATACTGCGCCTGCGCCGGTGCAGAGAGGCAAAGCGCGAAGATCGCGGCCAGGCCGCCGATCGCGCTGGCCGAACGCAGGCTGCCGCCGACGCCCAAAGTCCCGAGACCCATGTCCTTGCGGCTGACGCCGAGCACGCGATGGGCCATGCGCAGCACCGCCATCAGCCGGCGGCGCAGCGAGCGGCTCCCGTCGCCGCCTGAAACCCAGTTGCCGGCGAAGCCGCCACGGAACCTACCCTGTGCGTGCCTGTCAGTGCCGTCAGTCATCAGCCCACTTGCTCCTTGGCCCCGCTCGAAAGCTCTCGATGTGCCGCATCGGCTTTGGCGTCTGTGTGGTTGGTACGATCGCGCTGTTCGGCCAGCGTCATTCCAATTTTGGTTCCGTGCTCTTCCGCCAGGTCAAAGGCCCTTTCGACCCATGGCTGGCTGGGTTGCGGAACGGCATGCAACGCCGCGTGGACGCGCTCGGGCGGCAGCTTGCGCCCGACGAGTTCACCGCAGACATCGAAATGAAGCGCCGGCTCGCGCTCGGCGTAGAATGGTGAGCTCAGGCCGAGGACGAGGCGGGAGAACAGAAAATCGATCTCCGGCGCGGTCAATCTCTCAGCGTATTGTGTCTGTAAAGCAGCCCATGCCGCGTCGACTTTTGAGCAAATTATTTCAAATTCCGAATTGTTTTCGCTCATATTCTGGCCAATCGTCGCGACGGATGCTTATTTGAGCTTCCGTTGCGTACTCATGACCACTCGTCTGCGTAAAGCGCCAATTTGGCCTCTTTGAAGACACAAAATTAGCGCATTGAATTTGTGACGTGATCAAAGACGTGTAGAGGCCAGAAAAATCAGGAAAAAATTGAGAAACACGACCGGGCGCTCCAGCCACCATGCATCGGCGCGCAATCAGTCATGCATCACTCGGACATATGGCATGCTGCTAAATCATGGCGGACCTGCCATTCACTGACCGGAGGGGAGTGCCTCATTGGCAAGGCGGGGTCCTCGCCGCATGGCACCTTGCCGTTTTGCCCGGCAACGTTCTCGTCCGCGCGACGCCATGCCGAGCTTGGCGGTTCGGAATCCCTGGCGTTCTCCGAAATTGCCCACGGCACGGAGCCGCAGGATTGGGAGCTGCCTATCCTTCTCCAGCTTGACCGGCGCGGGCTTCGCGATGTCCGAAGGCCCTTAAAGCATCGCAGACCACCTCCGCGAAGGCCGCCGCGGCCGGCGACAGGCTGCGGTCGGGCAATCTGCAGCATGCGAGCACGTTCTGCGAGAGAAGTGCATCCTTGATCTCGACATGAACAAGCCGCGGCCGGCCATCCTCCCTTTGTGCTCGTCCCGTCACGATGCTGATACCGACGCCGTATTCCACCAGCGAATGGATCAGCTCGAAGGAGTTCGTCTCGACGAGAGAATGGATCTGCGCATTCGACCCACGAAACGCGACGTCGAAGAGTTGGCGCAGAAAGCCCGAGCCGTCCGGCAGGATGAGGTTGAAGCCGGCAAGGTCGGCAAGCGCAACCGACGCGCGCACGGCCAGCGGATGATCGGGCGAGGCGACGAGGTACATCCTGAGAGAGACGCTCTCCAGGCAGGACAGCTCGACGTCGGAGGCAAAATTATAGGCGACCGCGAAGTCGATATCGCCATCCTTCAACCGAGAAACCAGCCCGCGCGTACTATCGACCCTGACTCCGAACGTAATGCCCGGATGTATCCGGTTGAATGTCTTGATCGCGCCCGGCAATATTGAATTCACGACGACATCATTGAAGCCGACGGTCACATGCCCGCGCTGCAGTCCTTGCAGCGCAATGATTTCATCGTTGGCGATGCGCAGTTCGTTGATCGCCGAACGCAGGCGAAACTGCAGGATGCGGCCTGCATCCGTCAATTGCAGCCCGGCGCGGCCGCGCGCTCTTTCGAACAGTTTCACGCCGAGGTCGGTCTCGAGATTGCTGACCTGCCGGTTGATCGCCGACGCCGCGATCCGAAGCGATTCCGCCGCAGCTCGAAAGGAACCACGCTCGGCTACCTCGGAGAAGTAGCGCAGCGTGATCGAGCCGACCAATTTAGGAATCACCGAATGCTCCGATAGCGGTGCAACCTCCTGGCTTTCCGTCGAAAATTCACAGGCGTTGCGAAGTCTGGTGGCTCGGTGACCCCGCACCACTCCCTCGATAGAGGCGTGATGACGTAAGGCGATTGCAACTGGCTGCGCCGGCAGACTCGCTCGGATGGTTAATGGTCGGAATTTCGAAGCATTCGCTGACATATGGCGCGAGACTCGGCGGCTGGCCGCCGAGGGGGCAACCTCAGCCAAGGCGGTATCCAGCTTGAGGTGTGTCGGCGGAACACGCCTTCGCGCAAATCAGGCTGGATATCCAAATCTCCACGGCGATCGCGAGAGCCCGGGCTTTGATCCTCGCTAAGTCATCGAAGTCGGCGGGGCGCGTCGGAACGGCGCGCCGCCATTGAGCAGGCTGGCTTCAGTCTAACATGGCCGGCTTGCGCGAGATCAATGAGTAAGGCCGATTTTGAGCAAAGATGGCGCCAAGCACGACTCCCGTCCCGACTTGAGGTGCAGATGAGCCATACCGCAGTCGATCTTCGAGAAGACGGCCAGCCCATCCTCCGGGCGCGGGCTCAGGCCATGTATGGCCGCCAACGATGACTCTGCATATGCGCCCCCAGGAGCCAGGCTCCGGCGACAAGGCGCCGCCGCCGGTCGATCCGTCGGGCGCGGCACAAGCCTTTCCGAAGGCGGGGCCGAAGCGGCCCGCATCCCGCGCGGCATCGGAGCCCCACCGCGGCGCCGGGGCGGTCCGGGCGTTGCACTGGCTCTGGACCCATCGCTGGTTCGCGCTGGCCGTCATCGCTCTTGTCGGAGTGGGGACGTGGCAAATGGCGCGGGTCCTGATCGGCCCCGCAGTCGTGGTCGATGTCGTCAGGCGGGCCGATCTGGTGCAGACGGTCGTGGCCAGCGGCCATGTCGAGACGCCCTATCGCGTCGAGATCGCCAGCCAGATCACCGGGACGGTCGAAGAGGTGCTCGTCGAGGAGGGGCAGCCTGTCGTGAAGGGACAGCCGCTCGTCACGCTCGAGGCGCGCGAACTCGGCGCGGCCTTCCTCCAGGCACAGGCTGCGGTCGCACAGGCGCAGGCGCGGCTGCGCCAGATCCAGGAACTCACCCTGCCGTCGGCGCGGGAGACGCTCGCTCAGGCCCAGGCCGTGCTTCTCAATGCCCAGCACAGCTATGACCGCGTGGCCGAGCTCTCCCGGACCGGTTCCGCCACCAGGGCGACGCTCGACGATGCGCTCAAGGCGCTCGACGTGGCGCGGACACAGGTTCGCAGCGCCGAACTGCAGGTCTTCACCGCGAGCCCCGGGGGGAGCGACGCCGTCATGGCCCAGACCCAGCTGGACCAGGCGCGTGCCAGCCTCGACACCGCCTCGTCCCGATTGTCCTATGCCAGGATCGTCGCGCCGCGCGATGGCGTGCTGATCTCGCGCGCTGTCGAGCGGGGCAGCGTCGCCCAGCCGGGCAAGGCTCTGATGGTATTGGCGCCGCACGGCGAGACGCAACTGGTCATCCAGATCGACGAGCGCAATCTCGGCCGCATCGCGATCGGCCAGACGGCGCTGGCCTCGGCCGATGCCTATCCCGACGAGCGGATGAAGGCCACGCTCGTCTACATCAATCCCGGCATCGACATCAGCCGGGCCTCGGTCGAGGCGAAGCTCAAGGTAGAAGATCCGCCGGCCTATCTGCGCCAGGACATGACGGTGTCGGTCGATATCGAGACGGCACGTCGGGCCGCTACGCTCGTCCTGCCCACGCGCTCGGTGCGCGATGCTGTGTCTCAGGCCCCGTGGGTGATGCGCGTCAGGAACGGACGCGCGGCCAAGCAGCCGGTCCGGCTCGGTCTGCGCGGCGCGACCAGCGTCGAGATCCTCGACGGGCTTGCCGAGGGCGACACGGCAGTCCCGGCCAATGCCGGCATCGTCACCGGACAGAAGCTCAGGGCGATCCTGCCATGATCCGCTGGATGCCCTTCGTCTGGACGGGCGCGTTGCGCTTCCTGGCGGATGGGCGTCTGCAGACAGGCTTCATCGTCGGTGGCATCACGATCGGCGTCGCCGTCATCGTCTTCATGTCGGCGATGCTGGCCGGGCTCGAGGCGAACTTCATCAGGCGCGTGTTGACCTCGCAGCCGCAGATCCAGCTTCTGCCGCCCGACCAGGTCGCCAGGCCGCTGCGCGGCGCGTCGCGCGAAATCGAGGATGCGCTCGTCCAGCGTCCGAGCCAGCGCGTGCTGTCGATCGACCAGTGGCAGATGATCGCGCGTCGGATGGAGGCCTTGCCGGAGGTCACGGTGGTCGCGATCAGCATGTCGGGTGCCGCGCTGGCGGTGCGCGGCAGTGCCAGCCGCTCGGTCTCTGTCCTGGGCATCGAGCCCGAGACCTATCTTCGGATCGTGAGGCTGCCGGACTATCTCGTCGCCGGCCGCATTCGCCTGACCAGCGACGATATCGTGGTGGGAACCGAGCTCGCTGCCGATCTCGGCGCCGTAGTCGGGGACAAGCTGCTGTTGAACGGCGCGAGCGGATCGAGCCGGGTTCTGACGATCAGCGGAATCGTCGATTTCGGCAACAAGGGCGCCAATCTACGCAACACCTATGTCGCCTTGCGCACGGCGCAGTCCCTGCTCGGCATGATCGGCGGCGTCACCGAGATCGGGCTTTCGGTCGGGGACATCTATGCCGCCGAGACGATCGCTCGGCAGATCCAGGCTTCGAACGCCGTGCAGGCCGACAGCTGGATCAAGACGAATGCGCAATTCTTCACTGCGGTTCAGGCGCAGAAGAACACCAACCTCCTGATCCGCTTGTTCGTCGGCCTCTCGGTCGCCTTCGGTATCGCGGCGGTTCTCGTCGTCTCGGTCATCCAGCGCTCCAAGGACATCGGCATCCTGCGCGCCATGGGCACGACGCGGACCCAGATCCTCAAGCTGTTCCTGCTCCAGGGCGGGCTTCTCGGCTTTGCGGGTTCCCTGACAGGATCGACATTCGGTGCCCTTGCCCTGGTGTACTGGCACCAGACGACGCGGCAGGCGGATGGCAGCGAGTTGTTTCCCCTGATCATCGAGCCGCAGCTCTTCGTGACCACGGCGCTGCTGGCGACGCTGACCGGTGTCGTCGCGGCGATGGCGCCGGCGCTGCGCGCCTCGCGGCTCGATCCCGTGGAGGCGATCCGTGGCTGAGGCGATCGTCAGGCTCGAACAGGTCTGCAAGGCTTATAATGTCGGCGAGCCGAACGAGACGGAGGTCCTGCATGCGATCGATCTCGAGCTTGAGGCCGGCGGGTTTCTCGCGCTGGTCGGGCCATCGGGCTCCGGCAAGAGCACGCTGCTCAACATCATCGGTCTGCTCGACCGCCCGACCAGCGGCTCGCTCTCGATCGCCGGCGAGCCGACGAGCCGCCTCGACGATGCCGAGATCACCCATTTGCGCGGCCATGAGATCGGTTTCGTCTTCCAGTCGCATATGCTGATCTCGGCCTTCACGGCCTGCGAGAACGTGATGATGCCGATGGTGGTGGCCAATGGCCGCGCAAGTGCAGCCATCGAGCAGCGGGCGCTTGATCTGCTCGATCGTGTCGGACTCACGCCGGTCGCCAATAACCGCGCGCTCAACATGTCGGGGGGGCAACAGCAGCGCGTCGCGATCGCGCGGGCCCTGGCGATGCGCCCCCGGCTGATCCTTGCCGACGAACCGACCGGTAATCTCGATACGCAATCGGCGGAAGGCGTCTTCCAGCTGATGCGGGACGAGAACCTCGCCTCCGGCACGACCTTCCTGATCGTGACGCATAATATGGCGCTGGCCACGCGCTGCGACCGGATCATCGAGGTCGTCGACGGGCGGATCACGCAGGGCCAGCGGCCGCAGGGCTGAGGGGAGCCCGCCCGGGTGCCGCGGGATCGCCGTCCATGGGCGAGCACCCGTCGACAATCAGACGATATTTGACTCGTGTGACTGCAAGGCTGCGCGCCCAATCGACCATATCGTTCCAAGGGTCGACCACCTTCGACATGGCCGAGACGAAGGTGACGACCGTGGCGATCTCCAACTCCCCGCGCAGCACCAACAGGCTGCCAATACCGAGAACAAGGACGTTCCCGAGCGAATAGCTGAGGTTCATCAGGAAATTCAGCGAGAATTTCAGCTTGAAGATCCCCATGGCGAGGGCGAAGGCGGCGTTGAGCGGTGCTCCGGCCTCGATCCCCATGGGCGATACCAGCCCGTCTCCAAGCTGGCGCAGCACCAGCGTCCGGTCGGCGACGCGCCGGTTGATCGCCTTCTGCATGATCGGCACGAATAGAAACTGCGATGCCAGAACGACCAGGCTGAGCAGCAGCATCGCTGAATCGAGCCGGGCGAGGTAGATGAAGACACTGATCAGGAATCCAGCTTCCACGATCGGCACGCTGATGCTGGATCCGACGAAGGCGCCGACATCATCGGCCTCGGCGAGGATCATCGACAGCCCCGTGCCATCTCCGGCATGGCTCTGTCGCGGCTCGGACCGCGCGAAGAGACTCCGGTCTACGGTGAGCCGCAGGATCCGGGTGGCGCATTCGCCGAGCCAGGCCCGATAGATATTCATCAGCAGCTTGACCAGGCCGAAGGACAGAATGACTGCGCAGTTGACCAGCAGAGCGGTCATGATCGCGCCCGCCGGCCCGCCTTTCACCGCCATATCGATAATGCGCCGCTGCAGTTCGATCGGTGCGGCGTTGAGCAGAAAGACCGCGATCGAGAGGAAGCAGAGCAGCAGCTGATGCCAACCTCCGCAACGAAGCACAAAGGCATAGAATGAAGTGGGCAGAGGGTCATCCGCGCCAAGCCTTGTGAGACGTGAAGGCTTGGCGAAGATCATCTTTTATGCTGCCGCGACATCAGTGCGCACAATCCGGTCCGCGAAGATTGTCCGGCCGCGCTCGCCCTCGAAATAGGCCTTGACCCAAGGGTGCTGAGAGGAGAGCAAATCCTGAAGCGTGCCGATCGCCACGATCTTGCCGCCGGCAATGGCGGCGATCCTGTCGCAGGCTGTGTGCAGGGTGCTGAGGTCGTGCGTGATCATCATCACCGTGAGGTTGAGGCTGGCCTTGAGCGTCAGGATGAGCTGGTCGAAGGCATCCGCCGCGATCGGATCGAGCCCGGAGGTCGGTTCGTCCAGAAACAGGATCTCGGGATCGAGAGCGAGCGCACGCGCCAAGGCGGCGCGCTTGGTCATGCCGCCTGAGAGCTGAGCCGGATATTTGCCTGCCGCGTCGCGCGGCAGCCCGACCATTTCGAGCTTCAGCATCGCCATTTCCGCGAGGAGGCTGGGCGACAGCGAGAGGCATTCGCGCATCGGGAGCTGGATATTCTCGGTAATGGTCAAGGAGGAGAAGAGGGCGCCTTGCTGGAACATCACGCCGCAGCGCTGCTCCATCACGCGGCGCTCGGCTTCCGGCAGCGGGTCGATGTCCTGGCCGAAGATTTCGATGGTGCCACTGCGCTTCGGCACGAGACCCAGGATGGTACGGGTCAGAACCGATTTACCGGAACCGGATGCTCCGATCACGCCGAGGATTTCTCCGCGCATGATATCGAGGTCGAGGTGATCGAGAATGATCTTGTCGTCGAAGGCGACATCGAGGCTGCGAACGCTGATGGCCACGTCCTTGTCCGTGGTCATCGCCGTCCCAGCTGGAAACCGAGAGGACATGGTCGCTATCTCGAGCTCCGCCGCAGATGCGACGGAACCGCGTGGCGTTCGATGAAGACGAAGAAGGCGATGGCTGTTGCGGTCAGGCCGATGAACCAGACCAGATCGGGAATGCCCGTCAGATCCGGGAGACGGACCTTGCCGAACCTCCAGACCGTCAGGACATGAGCCTGCATCCAGTCGAATGAGAGGGCGTAAAGGATTCCGCCGGTGATCATGCCGAGTGCGCCGACCAGCGCGTGGATACTGCCGGTGCCGATCGCGGCCAGGCCAGTGCCCGGGCAATAGCCATAAATGACCATGCCGACCCCGAATATGGACGCTCCGAGCACGACTGCGAGCAGATTGGCATCCTTGATGTGATAGTTCGCCCAACCGGATTGATGGAGGGCGAGCACGCCGATGCCTCCTATGATGATCGCGGTCAGCATGACTTTGAGCACCGTGAAATCGCGCAGCAGGAACTGATCGATGATGACGTTGTAGTCGGTGACTTTCCCGCGATGCAGAAGCCATCCGAAGGCGAAGCCGAAGAGCAGCCCGAATGCTGCGAAGGTGAGCCCGACCATGATGATGAACATCGTTTTCTCCCTTCAGGCCCGACGCCGGAACGTGAGATGCGCGGTTGCAATGCCGACGGGGAACATCACCGCCAGGAAGACCCAACTCGACAGGGCCAGCTGCAATCCCCCGGATATACCGTGTCCGCTGGTGCAGCCTCCGGCCAGTCGCGCCCCGAACATCGTCAGAATCCCGCCGAGGAAAGCGGCCGTAAGGCGCTTGGCGACCGAGGGGCCAAAGTGCTCTCGCCAGACCGACGGGACGGTTTCGATATGGAAGCGACGCGATAGCAGGGCGGAAGCAAGCGCCCCCAGCAACGTGCCCGCCAGGAAGATGACGCCATAGTCGAGGACGAACGGATTCTTCGCCCAATAGCTGTTGGCGGAGACGGAATCCGATCCGAAAATCGGTATCGCTGCCCCAGCTGCCAGCTGGGACAGCGCTGTCGTGATGCCGATCGGCTGATCGACTGCTGCGAACACGATCCAGCTCAGGACCCCGATGCCGGCGCCGGCGAGATAAGGCGACCAATCGACCGCATCTGAGAGAGTTGGTGCGTAATGAAGATCGGATGTGTGCGTAACCATGCCGCGCTCCTTTCTGTTTGTCGCAATATGTCCCTTGCGTCGCCGCTGTCCTTGATCCGGCTCAAGACGCTTTGGCGATCGGCGCCCGCGGGCCGTTGCAGGCCAGAGCCGGAAAATCTGCCGCCGTGATGGTCTCTTGTTTGATCAGCAACTGCGCCCCTGCCTCGAGCTCCGCCTTGCGCCTTGTCAGGATCACGGTCGCATCGTTCAAGGCGGCTGCCACGAGGTCACGCACGGCCACGTCTATCTCGCGTTCCGTGGTTTCCGAGGCGGTCGGGCGCTCGGTTCCAGCCGCCGGCAGAAAGGGGTTCGTTGGCGGAAGGTAGGTTCGGTCTCCGAGCGTGGCGGCCATGCCGTAGCGCGTGACCATATCGAGCGCGAGTTCCGTCGCCCGCTGCAGGTCGTCGGCAGCTCCTGTCGAGATGTCGCCTGCGAAGGCGAGCGCCTCAGCTGCGCGGCCTCCCATCAGGACTGCCAATTTGTCGCGCAACTCCGCGGCGGTGAGAAGGAAGCGGTCGCGGGTCGGCCGCTGGATCGTGTAGCCCAGCGCGCCGATGCCGCGGGGAATAATGGAGACCTTCAGCACAGGATCGGCGCCCGGCACGCTCGCGGCGACCAGCGCATGGCCCAATTCATGGAAAGCCACGCGGCGCTTCTCTTCAGGGCTAAGCAGCCGGCTGCGCTTCTCAATGCCGGCGACCACCCGTTCCATTGCCGCGGTAAGATCGTCGAGCGTGATCGCGGCGGCCTTGCGGCGCGTCGCGACGATGGCAGCCTCGTTGACGAGGTTGGCGAGATCGGCCCCGGTGAAGCCTGTCGTTATTGCGGCGACCTGGTCGAGATCCAGACCTTCGGCGAGGCGGACCTTGCCGGCGTGCACCTTGAGAATGTCGAGCCGTCCCTTGCGGTCGGGGCGGTCCACAAGCACCTGTCGATCGAAACGGCCGGGCCGCAGCAGGGCCGGATCGAGTACCTCCGGGCGGTTCGTCGCGGCCAGCAGGATGACGCCGATCGTCGGGTCGAAACCGTCGAGTTCCGCCAGCAGTTGGTTGACCGTCTGCTCGCGCTCGTCATAGCCGCCGAACGGTGTCGCACCCGCACGGCTGCGCCCGAGCGAGTCGAGCTCGTCGATGAAGATGATCGCGGGCGCAGCCTGGCGTGCCTGTTCGAAGAGGTCGCGCACCCGCGCAGCACCGACGCCCACGAACATCTCGATGAACTGCGCTCCCGAGATCGAGAAGAAAGCAACGCCCGCTTCACCGGCGACGGCACGCGCCAGCAGCGTCTTGCCGGTTCCTGGCGGCCCGACCAGCAGGATGCCCTTCGGCATGCGTGCCCCCAGACGCCCGAATGAGGCCGGATCCTTGAGGAAGGAGATGACCTCCTGCAGCTCGAACTTGGCCTCGTCGACACCAGCGACGTCCTTGAAGGTCACCTTCGTGTCGGTCTCGACGAAGATCTTCGCCTTCGACTTGCCGATCGTCATGATACCGCCCAACCCTTGCCGCTCGGCGACGCGTCGGATGAGAAAGGCCCAGATCAGGTAGAAGGCGAGGGTGGGCAAGACCCAGGAGATCAGGCTGGCCAGGAAGGCTCCTGATCCGGCGCCACGGATCACGATGTCCTTGCCGGCCAACCGGTCGGCCAGCGCTGGATCGACACGCTTCGCCGTGAAGAAGCGCCTGCCGTCGGTCGTAGGCTCCCGGAACGTGCCTGTGATCGTCTCGGTGCCGACCACGACCTCGGCGACCTTGCCGTCCTGGATCAGGTGCTCGAACTGGCTATAGGGAATGGTTTCGGTCTGGCGCCATGCTGTCAGGACATCCTGGACCAACAGGACGCCCATTACCGCCACGAACACGTACCAGATCAGCCAATTCGTCTTGGGCGTTGTCTTGGGCGTCGTCTCGGCCATCGCATCGGCTCCTGCAGCAAGGCCTGAATGATGGCCGACCGCGGCCCATCTGCGCTTGCGCTGGATCAAGTCTGGATCGGAAAACCGGGACCGCGGGCTGTGCCGCCATGCCGTCGTGTCGGCATTGATCTTCGACAACCATGCGCCATTGGCGGGCCGGTATCGTTGCAGGCGATATTGGAGCGAGCCATGCCGTACCGGTTGCTTGAAGATTTGCCCGAATCCGTTCGTGCGCACCTCCCTCCGCATGCGCAGGAGATTTATCGCGCGGCCTTCAACTCCGCCTGGGCGAACTATTCGGATGAGAACGGGCAAAGGCACGAGGAACGCGCTCATCGCGTCGCCTGGGCGGCAGTGAAGCACAAATACCGCAAGGAAGGAGCGGCCTGGGTCGCGCGATAACGGGCCGACCCGTTAGGGAACGAGCACGGCGGCGCCCTGCAGCCGGCCGCTACGGAGATCGTCGAGTGCCTCGTTCGCCTGTTCGAGCGGATAGGTCCTGGTTGTGGTCCTGATCCCGGCTTGCGGAGCGATTGCGAGGAAGTCGATGCCGTCCTGCCGTGTCAGGTTCGCAACGGAGACGATTTGGCGCTCCTGCCACAGCAATCGGTAGGGGAATTGCGGAATGTCGCTCATATGGATACCGCCGCAAACGACACGACCGCCTTTGCGAACGGCCTTCAGCGCGATGGGAATGAGCGGGCCGACCGGCGCGAAGATGATCGCGGCATCCAGCGGCTCAGGCGGCATTTCGCCCGACGATCCCACCCAGCAGGCTCCCAGCGATCGCGCCAATGCCTGGGCGGGTGCGTCGCCGGAGCGGGTGAAAGCGTAGACGTCGCGGCCCTGCCAACGACAGATCTGGGCGATGATATGGGCGGCCGCACCGAAGCCGTAAAGGCCGATCCGGTGCGCCGGCCCCGCGATCTGAAGCGAGCGCCAGCCGATCAGCCCGGCGCACATCAGCGGGGCGGTTGCGATGGCGTCGGAGAACCCTTCCAGCGGAAAGGCGAAGGCCGCGTCGGCGAGCATGTGGGTCGCAAAGCCGCCGTCGCGTGTGTAGCCGGTGAAGGTCGGCTCGTCGCATAGGTTCTCCTGACCACCGGCGCAGTAGCTGCAGTGGCCGCAGGCGCGACCAAGCCAGCCGACTCCGACGCGAGCGCCGATCAGGCTCGATGATACGCCTGGCCCCGCAGCATCCACGATGCCGACCACTTCGTGACCCGGCACGATCGGAACTCTGACATCGGGCAGCTCGCCGTCCATGATATGAAGATCGGTCCGGCAGACAGCGCAAGCCTCGACACGGATGAGCAGTTCGCCGTTCCCGGGGCGGGGGATGGGCCGCGCTTCACAGGCCAGGCGCTCGCCGACCTTGCGCAGCACCATCGCCTTCATGCGGAAGTCCGTGCAGAGGCAGCGGTTTTGACGTTGCTCATCTCCGAAGGCGTGATCACGACACCCGACATCGGCTCTATCCATGCCAGCTGATCCGAGATTGATTTCACGCCGGCGACGTTCTCCGCGACGACATGGGCGGCCTGGCGCTCGCGCTCGTCGAAGATCGCGCCGCTGAGCTCGACGGCGCCGTGGTCGACATGGACATGGATCATCTGCCCGCCCCAGCTCTGCCTGGCGAGTTCGCTCAGAATGTCCGCGCGGATGCGTTCATCGTCGACGACGGCTGCATCGGCGGCGGGCAGCGCGTCGGCCATGGCGCGCAGCAGGTCGGAGCGTGCGACGATCCCGACCAGCTTGCCGTTCTCGACGACGGGGAGCCGCTTGATCCGGCGGCGGCTCATCGTCTCGACGACCTCGTCGAGCGTCGCATCCCGGCGTGTCGTCTCGATATTGCTCGACATGACCTCGCCGACCTTGCGGCCATTCGCATGAACGTAGTCGTCCGCGACCGTGCCGGGTCCGACCAGGAATTCGAGCCACCACGAGCGCTTGCGCTGCGTTCCGAGCTCGCTGCGCCGCAGGAAATCTCCTTCGCTGACCATGCCGACCAGCGCCCCGTCGTCGGCCACGACGGGCAGGCCGCTGATCCGATGGGCCAGCATCAGGCGGGCGGCGTCACGGATCGAGGTCGACGGGGCGACACTGATCACGGGGGTGGTCATGATGGCTTCTACGAGCATGGCGGCAATCTCCCGCAAGATAGCGGCGTGCGGGCATGCGCACCGGCAATATCTTGATTGTCCGCAATTCTGGCATAGCGGCCGCGGCGGCGATTTGATCGGAGTCAAGCGCCGGAGGGCGCCAGGGCCGCGGATTGCAACCCCGGTCCCGGCATGCGTCGATGCAGCGTCCGGGTCGACAGGCCGGAGCACTGGATCAGATCACGGGTCGCCCCGCCGAGGATCCATTCGCGCACCCGCATGTGACCATAAGGCTCCGCGACGATCAGGTCGGCCGAAACCCGATGGCCCCGGCTATGAGCATCGCAGCGAGCGTGTGGCTGTCGGAGGCTCGTTCGCGGTCGTCATTTCGACAGCAGCCGCCATGTCCGCGATTCCCCGGGATCTGGTCGAGGCCGCCGATAAGACCGCTCGTGAGCAGCTTAAAGATACCGGTGAGGCGGACATGGCGAGCCTGCCTGGGCAGGCTTCATAATGCGTGAGGACGGACGGCTCTCGGATGGCCAGCAGGGCCGTGGCGCCGATGGCCTCAATTTCGCAGATGGCGCAGATGCACAGCCAGTCGGCCGGCACCGATTGGCGAGCAATCTGCCCCATCACGACGTCTGGCGTTGCATCGGATGGGTCTCCCCGGCGAGCGGCGACCCGGCGCATGAGAACGTCGGCGGGTGCATCGAGCCACAGCCCACGGAACGACACGTGTCCGCGAGACGCGATAGCGGCCAGTCGATCGCGCCAGGACGCGCGATCGAAGACGGCATCGACAACGACGGCATGGCCTGCGGCCGTCAGCGCGTCCGCTCGCTCGGCGATTGTTGCATGGACCAGATCGGAAATCGGAGCAGCATGAGCCTCCGGGCCCAGCGGCGTCTCGGGTGCGACGCCAAAAAGCCACTTCCTGATACGGTCGCTGGAGAGGATGCGCGCTCCTGGGGGCGGTCCGAGCGCGTGTGAGATCCGTGCGGCGACGTTTGATTTTCCGGAGCCGGAATAACCTCCTATGGCGACAAGCAGAGGCGGCCTCCATGCGAGCAGATCGTGCGCCAATGCCAGGTAGGACCGGGCCTCGGCACGGCTCCAAGCCGAGTCGAACTCGGTCTCGGCGACCTCCGCAGCGGCCGCCCGGGCGCGGATGATGGCATGGATGGCCATGAAGAGGGGCAGCAGGGCGGTTCCCAGTTCGTCGCCGCTTGCGTCGAGATAGCGATTGAACAGGATGTTTGCATGCAAGGGCAGCCTGCGATGCCAAAGGTCCATCAGAACGAAGGCGAGATCGTAGAGCACGTCCGTGGTCGCACGCTCCGGGTCGAACTCGAGACAGTCGAACAGCGTCGGAACGCCATCGACGAGGCAGATGTTGCGCAACTGCAGATCGCCATGACAGCGGCGCACCTGGCCTGAAAGAGCTCGCCGATCAAGCAGGTCCCCGTGGCGTTCGAGCGCCACTTTGCAGGCTTGCATCGCCTTGGCCACGTCGTCAGCCGGGACGGCACGCGTCGCTGCAAGGGCCCGCGCGTTGTCCGCGAGGACCGTCTCGATCCGGGAAACGCCTTCGCAGAGCACGATTTCGGCATTCTGATGGAACTCCGCGATCCGGCGTCCCAGGCTTTCCAAATGCGTCATCGACAGCAACTCCTCGCGCGCGAGCCGGTCGAAGATCTGGGAATCGTCGAAACGCGCCATGTCCAAGGCGGCGTCGACAAGAGGGCCGGAACCGTTCAGTACGAGACTGCCGCAAGGTTCGCGGGTGATCCGATGAACGGCGCGATAGATCGATGGCGCGGCCCGCCAGTTCAGGCGCAGTTCCTCCTGACAGGCGGCAAAGCGGTTTTCTGGCGTCGAAAGATCGATATGGGCGAAGCGGGCTGCCTTCTTCAGCTTGAGAGCGCGGTCGCCGAGCAGCAGAACGATCGAAACATCGGTAACGATTGTCCCCGTTCCCGCGCCCTTTCGTCCGAAGGCGGCGGGCGATGCAAGAAAAGCGATTGTCTCGGCCTGATCTAGCTCATGCATCGACGCCACTCACCCTCGAAAGACAAGAGGTGAGCTTCGTAGGAACGAGCTGGAGAGCATTGATCTGAATCAATCAGATGTTAGAATTTCATGACAACGACGCGTTTCGCGACGCGAACGACCGAGTTCATCTATCGCAAGTTCTATCGCAAGTTGCGGGCCATACCAGGTATTAGTGGGAGTGATCATCTTGGGTAATCCGATTTATCCAATTTGATCGCTAAAACCCATTGACCGAGGTCAACAATGACTTGCGAATATGAGGCACTACTCGCGCCCATCGGCAACGAAGGCCGGATCGGTCAGGGGTTCCTATATCGCGTATCCCGGGGAGTTGTCTGACATGTGCCTGATTGATTGTTTTCGATACGAAGATCCTGCCTGCGATTTCCTCGAGCGCTTTCTCTGGCCGGAAGGGCCGATCTGCCCGCATTGCGGTGAAATGGAGCGTGTCCGGCACCTGTACGGTTCGACCGCACCTGGAACGTGGAAATGCTATGCCTGCCGCAAGATGTTCTCCGCCCGGATGAAGACCCCTTTTCACAACAGCCATCTGCCGCTGCATGCGTCGCTGCAGGCGATCTACCTGCTGGCCGCGACCCAAGGTCGGATAGGCTCGAGTCGGTTGGCCACCATTCTGGGTGTGTCCCAGCGGGCCGCATGGCTTCTCAAAAAGCGGATCATGGAACGGTCTGGCCGCCATATCGATGGCCCGGTACAGCAGCCCTCCAGCCTGATCGCGGCCCTGGCCGAGCTGGCAGATTGGCAGGACGAGCGCCCCTCGATCGATCGGAGCTGGTCGTGCGATTTGCGGTACGATCGCTTCAGGCTGGCGCTCGATGGGGCAGACGAGACGAAGACGGACGGCCTCTTCCTCGTCTCGTTGCATCGGTTCGTGGGTGATGCCATCCCCGCGATTTATGAGTCGACTGTCGGAGCCGGTGGCGGGGTGCTTCTGCTGTCGGAGGATTGCGACGGGCAGTTCGAATTCGATCTGGGCATCTCCGCTCGATCAGCGCTCGCACGCCTTCAGCCGGGCATCGGGCCGCGCTGACAGCAGGCCATCCCTCACTGATCGACTACCAATCCGATGCGGATTCGAATCGAGTCGGTGGAGCCTTCGACGCAAGTCGAAGTCGCAGGCGGCCCGGCCTTGGTGTGATCTTGAGCTGGGCCAGACAGCGCGACAAGGTCTTGGGCGTCGTGCCGAGATGGTCGGCGATATCCCGCTAGCTCATCGGTACGCCGTCGGCGGCTTCGTTTCCGTTCGCCACGTTGCGCTCGCGCAGCCACTGGTAGAACCATGTCACGCGCGCCTGCGCCGGGCAGTGCACGCGCTTTTCGATATGGTGCGCGAACGCCTGATAGGCCTTCGTCGGCTCGCCCATCAACTCCGTCATGATGGCCGGTGACGAGGACGCTTTTTCCAGGACGGATTTCAAGGAGTACCGCATCAGCTGTACTGCGGTCGCTGCTTCTGCGGCGGTGTTCTGGAACTCGGGGCACAGGCCGAAGACATCTGCTGGAATACGAAAGCTCACGATCTGCCGCGATCCATTCTCGCTATTGACCTGCAGTCTGACGCAGCCGTCGATGACGCGGTAGAGACTGTCGGACGGATCGCCTTCGTTGTAGATCAGGCTCCCTTTCGCGAACCGGGCGGGCCAGTGTACGGCGCTCGTCGAGCGCAAACTGGGCGTTCCGAACCATGAAGACTTCCAAGCAAGTCTTTATGTCAGTTGATTTAGATCAGTTCTGGCGACGGATGGATCGTCCGGACAAAGCGACCGGGAACTGGGAGCGGCCGGCGAGGGGGTGAGAGCTCGCCGGCCACGGGATCGTCAGGCCACCATGAGATGGTCTTCGACGGCTTTGACGCCGGGAGCAGACCATGCCGCGCGTTCCGCAACGCCGCGCTCATACCAGGCATGGACCTTGCCATCGAGCGTGACGCGGTTGTCGTTGCCGACCGTAACCCGGATCGTGCTCGCCTCGAGCTCGGCGTTGCGCTTGAGCGCATCCTCGATCGCCTTCTTCACGTCAGAGGCGCTCGCGCGAGGCTTCAGCTCGATCAGATTGCTGACGCCGACGACGCCCGACAGCTTTCGGATCGCATTCTCCGCTGCCTGCCGCTGGTACTGCCAATCGACGGTGCCCGACAGCTGCACCCAGCCCTTCTCGACCTTGACCTTCACGGCGTCAGGCACCGTGACATCCCAGGCGATGATGCTGAGCGCGCGCTGGGCGATTTCTGTGTCGCTGGTCTTCTTGTCGTGCGGATAGCGCACTTCGATCTCTTCCGCGATGGCGCGTACGCCCTTGACGCGGCGGACGGCTTTTTCGGCAGCGATCTTCTCGGCGTAGCTCCGGACGTGTCCGGACAGCGTCACCACGCCGTTTTCCACCGCGACACCGATATGTGCGGCCTCGACGCTCGGCTCGAAATCGAGTTCGTCGATGATCGTCAGTCGCAACTGTTTGTCAGTCATGTCTGTTCTCCAGGATAGGGACATCGGACCCGTGTCCGTGGGCGAGCCGTATTGCGGCTCTCGACGGTCGTCCGGTTGCACAAGCAGAACCGAAACCCACCGTACCCACAGAATGGCAGCGCCCGGGCAACCGTCATTGATCGGTGTCAAGGTGCGGCGCCACGCCCGTGATTGAATGCGACATCGGAAAACGGCGTGATGACCGGGGGTCTTGCCGGCGGCGGTCGTTCATCGAGGTCCGACTATTCGCGTGTCGAATTGACTTGGCTTTTCGGCCCGTGGGCCGGGCGAACTCGAAATGTTGCGAAACAGGAGAAGCATCATGGCTGAAGCCGCGACCAAACTTCCCGTGCGCTCGGAACAGCATCCGGCAGCGGAAACATCCTCTACCGGAGCCTGGGCGCCGGTCGACCGTTTGCTTCACGAGGTCGAACGTTTGTTCGAGCGCTTCGGCGCAGGCGCAGTCCAGCTCCCCTTCAGCCGGACTTCGCTATTCCATGGCGCATGGCCGCGCGATGTGAGTTGGGGGTTGAACCCTGCGATCGACGTCACGGAGCGCGACAAGAACTACAAAGTCACAGCCGAGCTGCCAGGAATCGACCCTTCCGATATCGAGGTGAAGCTCTCGAACGGGGTGTTGACGATCAAGGGCGAGAAGAAGGATGAGAACGAACGGCGCGAAGCCGATTATCATCTCAGCGAACGGCATTACGGCGCGTTCCTGCGCTCCTTCCAGCTGCCTGATGGCGTGGATGCTGATAAGGTCGAGGCGCTTTTCGAGAAGGGGGTGCTGACGATCAAGCTCCCCAAAACGGCGGACTCGCAAAAGAGCAACCGCAAGATCGCTATCAAGGCGGCCTGACATTTCCGCGGGAGGGGCGCGCCTGGTGTGATCCTCCCGCGCTCCTCTCTTCGTCTCACGGCCCGAATCTCACGCGCCGAAATGCCGCTCGATCTCCGGGATAGGCAGCTTCGTCAGATCCTTGCCGATCTCGGCCACGATGAGGGCTTGCACGGGCGGCGTCAGGCAGCGCCTGAGTTCTCCCAGCAGCTTCGGTGGCGCGGCCAGCACGAGGTTCAGGGCGGCTTGTCCACGGACGGACTTTTCGACCATCGCGGAGACGTCCTTCACAAAGGACAGTTCCTCGGCAAGATGCAGATCCGGCTCCTCGACGGCGCTGCGAGCTGGCCCATGTGACTGGCGCACGCGCCCCGGACGAGTTCGCCCGAGTTCATGCGAGGGCGGCGAGCGATGCTGCATCGCTTCGACCAGTTCAAGCTGTGGCGACTGTTCCTTGCCCGTGTTGCGCAGGATGAGCGCCTTGGCTCCGTCGAAGACTATGAGCCAGCTCATGTGAGGGAGGCGAACCGGATGGGTCGACATGGCTGTGAACCTCATTCGGTCAAGCGTCGCCGGCATGCGGCACGCTTCGCACCTCATGCGCCGCTGCAGGATGAGGATTTGATGCGGCTCAAGCGCCTTTGCGGCACAGTCTCATGGGCACCAGGCAGAGGATCGCCGTGACGATGATGGAGGACATCTATTTCAGGTTCGGCGTTGCGCTTGCGATCGGTCTCGTGATCGGGATCGAACGTGGCTGGCGCGACCGCGACGGGCCGCCTGGCAGCCGAACGGCCGGAATTCGGACCTTTGCGCTGGCGGGGTTGCTGGGGGCCGTCAGCGCGGCTGTCGCCAGGGACATGGCCGCGCCTTTGGTCTTCATCGCATTGCTGATCGCGTTCACGAGCGTCTTCGCCTGGTTCAAGGTCCGCGAAGCCGATGAAGACAATGATTTCAGCGTCACTTCGGTCGTCGCGGCTCTGCTCGTCTTTACCCTGGGCGCCTATTGCGTGGTTGGCTCTCCTCAAACGGCGGCGGCGGCCGGCGTCGCTGCGGCGGGTCTCCTGGCCGGTCGCGACTTCCTCCATGGGGCGCTTACGCGTCTGACCTGGCCCGAATTGCGATCGGCCCTGCTCTTGCTGGCGATGTCGGTGATCGTTCTGCCGATTCTCCCGAACAGGACGATCGATCCGTTCGCCAGCGTCAATCCGCGCGAAGTCTGGACTTTTACCGTTTTAGCGGGGGCGATTTCGTATCTCGGCTACGTCGCTGTCCGCCTGTTGGGCACGACCCGGGGTTTGCTTGTCACCAGTGCGGCGGGGGCGCTGGTGTCTTCGACCGCTGTGACGGTTGCGCTCGCGCGCCAGGCCCGAGAAGGGCAGGTGCCAGTCAGGCTCGCCGGAGCTGCAGCCATCGCCGGCATGATTTCTATCCTGCGGGTCCTGGTGCTCGTGGCTGCCGTTGCTCCGGCTGTTCTGGCCCATGCCGGTCCGGCTGCTTTGGCCGCTGCGGCGGCGTTCGGTGCGGCTTCACTGTTCTTGCTCCGCTCCTCCGGGCAGGAGCTCGACGGCAAGGCATCGCCCCTCGCCAACCCGCTCGACTTGCAGCCTTTGCTCGCCTTCGCCGTCACGCTGACGCTGGTCCTGTTGCTGGTCGGATGGTTGGCCAGCCTGGTCGGCCAGCAGGGGCTGTTTCTCTCTTCCGGTCTCGTGGGCCTCATCGATGTCGATGTCGCAGCCCTTACCGCGGCGCGAAATGTCGAGGCGCTCGGTGGCCCGCGCGCCGCCGGGGTCGCGATCCTCGTCGCGATGGCGGTCAATGCGGTTGCCAGGGTCGGCTATGCGATGATCGCAGGGCCATTGGTGTTTTCAGCGCGGCTCCTGCTGGTGACGGGAGCGGCGCTCGGCTGCGGGCTGTTGACCTTCGCGCTATTCCCGATGTGAGCGAGGCCATTGTGCAAGGGGTCGCAGGCGCGCCATGCGAAAATACGCCCCGTATGGTGAACGTGCCCAGCCTGGCGATGCTGATCCCTCTCGCGCGCTTCTGCACGGATCACATCGGCCCATCCAGGTTTGAGGAACTGTGGCGGCATCTTCGCCGCCATCGCCGCTCCTATGTTTCGCGGAAGGCCCGCGACATGCTGTCCTTGAGCGGTTGCATCAAGTACTCGAAGAATGTGCGCTCCGATGTCTTGATGTAGACTTCCGCCGGCATGCCGGGCGTCGGTTCGAAGCCGTGGATACGGGCGACGCTGGCCCCCTCCAGCCGGACCCTGACGACGTAGAGATCCGTGCCGTTGGGCATCCCCCTCTGCTTTTCGTCCGGCAGGGCGTCGGCCGAGATATAGATGACGCGACCATCCACCATCGGCGTCGTGCGCTGGTTCAGGCCGTTGAGGCGCACCACCGCGTTCTGGCTGTGCTTGATCTTGTCGATGTCCTGCGGCCTGACCCGCGCCTCGATGATGACCTCCTCCTGCAGTGAGACGATGTCCATGATGTTCTTGCCGGCCTCGATCACCCCTCCGGAGGTGTGGTAGCGCAGCTTCACCACGGTCCCTTTGACGGGGGCCACGATCCGGGCGCGGTCGAGGATGCCCTTGGCGGTCCGCATGCGCTCCCTGACGTCGTTGAGTTCGGCACCGATGTCCTGCAACTGATCGGAGGCCGTCTTGATCGCCTGCTTGTGCACGCCGTCAATCAGCTCGACCTCACGGGCGATGCGCTCCTTTGCGTCGCCGATATCGCCCGCGATGCGCCCTGCCTCTCCCTCCAGATTGGCGGCGTTGCGCTGCAGGGCCAGAATTTCCGGCTTGCGGACATACCCGCGTTCCAGCAAGGCGATCTTGCCCGACAGCTCCTCTTTGATCAGCACCGACTGGCGCTGCACGGCGGCGAGCTGGGTGCGGCTGCCGGTGATCTTCTCGTTCAGCCCGTCGATCGCCCTCTGATGCGTGGCGACCTCGCTCTTCATGTTGTTGCGACGCGCGGCGAATGCCGCCATCTGCGTCCGCAACAGGACGTCGATGTCGGGGTCGCCGCGGTGAGCGAGGAGACGGTCGGGCAGGTTCCATTGCGCCAGCCCGGCGGCCTCGGCGCTCAACCGGGCCTCGATCGTCTCGGCCCTGACGAGCCTGAGTTGCAGTCGCCGTAGTTCCGCACGTGCCGAGACATCGTCGAGCTGCACCAGCAACTGGCCGGGTTGAACGATATCGCCCTCACGAACCACGATGTCGCGGATCACGCCGCCCTCGAGGTGCTGGATGGTCTTGTTCTGACCTGTGGTGACGAAAATGCCCGTGGCGATCACGGCGCCTGCGATCGGCGCGGTATTACCCCAGACGCCGAAGCCCATGATGGTGCTGAGCATGATCGCCATACCCGCGACCTTCGCCAGCCGCGGGTTGCGCGGCACGTCTGAATACCAGGGCTGAATGATGAGCTGGGGGGTCATGGCCGACCTTTCCGGATTACAGGCGATTGAATGTCATGCCGGCTGCGGCTGCCCGCCCTCGATGCTCGACTGGCCCGTGATCATCGGCAGGATCTCGTCGCGCGCGCCCAGGGCGAGGACCGCGCCGTCCCTGATCATCATGATCTTGTCGACGCTGCGCAGGAGCGCTGGCCTCTGCGTGACGGCGACGACCGTCATGCCCTTCTTTTTCGCGCGCTCGAAAGAGCGCGCCAGCGCCCGTTCGCCGAGCACGTCGAGATTGGAATTCGGCTCGTCCAGCACGACCAGTCTGGGATTGCCGTAGAAGGCGCGGGCAAGGCCGATCCGCTGCTTCTGGCCGCCTGAGAGCGGGCTGCCGTCCATGCCGATCTGGGTCTCGTAGCCTTGCGCGAACTGCGACACCATTTCGTGGATATCGGCGATTTCCGCTGCTTCGAAGACATCGGCATCGTCTCCGTCTTCACGCATCCGGGCAATATTGGCCTTGATCGAGGCAGGAAACAGCTGGACGTCCTGCGGCAGGTAGCCGACGCTTTCGCCGAATTGGCGAGGGTCCCAGTTGCGCAGGTCCATCAGGTCCAGGCGGACATTGCCCGCCGTCGGCGAGATCGAGCCGACGAGCATCTTGGCGATGGTCGACTTGCCGCAGCCCGACGCCCCCACAATGGCGAGCGACTCGCCGGCATCGAGGCTGAAGCTGATGCCGTTGAGGATGACCTTCTTGTTCGGCGGCGGCACGTAGAGGATGCGCTCGACATCGAGCCGGCCCTTCGGGCTCGGCAGGCGGAGGCGATCGAGGTTGAGCGGTGAATTCTGAAGGAGCGCCTGCACGCGCGAATAGGCGGCCTTTGCGTGGATGAAGCTGCGCCAGCCCTCGATGGTTCCTTCGAGCGGCGCCAGCGCCCGCCCTGCGACGACCGAGGAGGCGATGACCATGCCGCCTGTCAAGGATCCTTCGAGCGAGAGCCAGGCTCCCCAGCCCAGCATCGCGATCTGTGTGCCCAGCCGAAAGAACTTCGACAGGGCGGTCATCATGTTGTTGCGATCCTGGGCGCTGACCTGAGCCTTGAGCGACTCCGCCGTTTCCCGCCCCCAGATCAGGACGCTTTCGGGGATCATGCCCATGGCGTTGATGACCTGGGCATTCCGCGACATCGCCTCGGCCTGCATGTTGGCCCGTGTCGAGAAGGCGCTGGCTCTGGCAAAGGGCAACGCTGTGACCTGCTGGTTCGCATAGGCGATCAGGAACAGGACGACAGCGGCGACGGTGACGATGTAGCCCAGATTCGGATGGATCAAATAGACCGCCAGCAGGTAGATCGGCGCGGTCGGCGCATCGAGCATGGTCAGAATGACCGGGCCGGTGAGGAAGCTGCGGATCTGCTGGAGATCGGCCAGGACCTGGAACTCGCGTCCGCTGCCAGACTGCGCCGCCTTTGCCGCAGCTGCCAATACGGGAGCGCCGAGCCGGCTTTCGACATCCACAGCCACCCGCATCAGGATGAAACGGCGCATCATGTCGAGCAGCACATGCGCGGCGATTGCGACCATCACGATGATCGACAGCATTGCCAACGTATCGGTGCTTCGGCTGGTCAGCACCCGGTCCGACATCTGGAACAGGTAGATCGGGACGGCCAGGACAAGCGTGTTCACGACGATCGAGAACAGCCCGACGATGACGAGATTGTGCCGGGCATCGGACAGGCCCTTGCCGAGGACCTGCTTGAACTCTCGGTCTCCGAGACGCTGCTCAATCGGGGAGCGCCGACCCGGTCCGCCGCCGGAGCCGCCGGGACCCTTGCCGCCGCCGCCCGGCCCACCAGGACTTGGCGCTGCCGGAGGGGAGGTTTCGACCGATGGAACCTTGGGCCGGATGCTGGTGCGCTGGCCCGACGGGGCTGGCGGCGATTCGCCGGTCGTGCGGCCGGGCAGGGCTTCGGGCGGCTCATTGGCGTTGGCGCTCGCAGCTGGTGGGACCTCGCCCAGCCTCACGGCTTTCGGGAGGCCGATATCGAGAACCGGTGCCGTGCTGGCTTCGTCGCTCATGAAGTCTTCCCCGCAGGCTTTCTCGGCCTGCGCCCCTAGATCAGAATGTCGTGATGGGCGGTGTCCACCGGCTTGCAGAACGGGTTGTCCGTTGCGGCGGCGACCTCCGCGTCATGCGCGAAGGCCACGAGCTCGGGTACCAGCGTACTCGTGTCATGGATCGTCACGGTGTCGTGGTCGGTGATCAGGTTGGTCTGGATCAGGATACTGTCTTCATAGGCTTGCCCGCCCAGATATTTGGATGTCGAGAGGGTTCCAGGATCGATGATCTGGGCATCGTTCACAGCGTAATTGCCGCCCGACGCGACGCCCTGGCGCGAGCCGGAGGTGGCGCTCGCCTGGATCGACTGATCGACGTCGATCATCATGTTGACCTGAGAGATGACGTTGACGTCGTAATAGTCGCCGGACACGTAGAGGACCTTCAGCGTTCCGGACGAATTGCCCGCCAGCTTCCAGTCCGGGTTCGGCGTGAGCACCGTGGCGTGCGACGACAAGGCGTTCAGCAGGTCATGCTGAGCCCCGTTCATGTCGGTGAAGCCGGCGCTGTCATAGGTGGTGATGTCGGCCGAATTGGTGAGCCGGTTGAAGCCGGCGCTGACATCCGTCACACCGCCGGAGGCGTCGTGCGAGAGGAACAGTTTCGCGACATCGGAGTCCAGCACGATATTGTACTGGTAGATCCAGTCCGCGCGATGGTAGTCGCCAGCGACGATGATGATGTCGTAGGAATCGAGATTGGTGATCTGCGCGAAGTTGTTCTGCAGATTTCCGCCGGTATCCGCCTCGTAGTAGGTTCCGGCCGCGGCCTGTACCGTCCTGTCGCTGTCGTCGAGGCCGTTGAACTGCACGACTGTCTTGACGTCGTAGAAATTGCCTTGCAGGACGTCCACGTTCCACAAAGGCGTTGCTGCCGCGCCATGATAGAAAGCGGTCATGTCGTGGCTCACGAATTCGGCGACGTTGTGAACCTCGTTGCCATGCGTCAAGACCGAGGGAAGCGCCTGGTTGTCGGTGGCGATATCGACATGGTCGTTGTCGGTGAGAACGTTGACCTGCACGATCCCGCGGCTGAAATAGTAGTTGCCGCCGATCATCAGCGACCCGGTCGCTTCGTTGACGTCGAGGATGCCGGCTTGGTTGATTTGCGTGTTCAGCCCGGTTTCCGCGATCGTGCCGATGCCTTGTGTCGGGCCCAGTGCCGTAATGGACGCGGTGATCTCATGGACTTCGGGCGTCGCGGCTTCGCGCCAGGGCGCGATCTGCGTCATGGGCGGCTCCGGCAGAGGAGCGTCGCTGACATGGCCGTCCACGATGCGACCGGTCGGCGCCTGCGACGAGCTCGCCTCGCCGGGGAGGTGCCCATCCTGCGACCAGGCCTGGTCGCGCCCGGCTATCGTCTCGATCAGGGATTGCGTGTTGCCGACGGCTTCAAGCGGCATCGAGGCGGGCGTTGCCGCATAGGCCTCCTTGACCATGTGCGCAAAGGCCTGCCCCGTATGGGCTTCCGGCGGCACGACGAGGTCGCCATTGGGATAGCGGATAGCATCGGAGGTCAGGATATCGCGGTCGTCGATGTGATTGACCTGATGTGCGGAGAGCAAGGTCTCCGTGCCGCCATCCTGATATTGAACCGTGATCAATCGCTTGCCATAGATCAGGGAGGCGTGATCCGAGGAATCGAAAGCGTCGTCGGACTGCTGGGGCTGGGACGAGCGCAGAGCGGGCGCCGCGACAGCAGATGGCCGGACAAGGCTGGGGCTGCCGAGCTTTGCGGCATGCAGCGCCGGTTCGGGAAAGACTGGTTCCAGGAAAGGTTGGCGCTGGGAGGCGAGATCGTCGAACTGCGGCTGGCGGAGCGGGTCGATAAAAACGGCCGGGTCGTCATCGGGCCGGAGCCGAGCATGGTCGCCATCGTAGAGGACATCGCCCGTCAGCGTCGTCTCTGGAATTCGAAGATAGCCGGCAAAATGCCAGATGGTTTCAGAAATGCCGCCGGTGTTCATGATTGCAAATCCCGATCGAACGGCGCCCAGGCGTCGAGCCGATTGATGAGACGGTGATCGCGATCCGGGGGAAGGGGCCACGGACTCCGACAGTGAAATCCGCGCGGGCAGAACCCGCGCGGATCCGTGTGGAGTGGCGCTCAGCCCGACATTGAGTCGCTGATGTCATGCGCGACGTGGATATCCAGCGAGTTGAACTGGATGTTGGCGCCCATCGCAATGTGCTGGGTGAACGCTTCCTGGCTGAGCGTGGCGCTCGCCGTAGCCGCACCGATCCCGGTCTGGGTCGCGTGGTCTCCGGTGATGTCCCCAAGCGTCGAGGCCGCGGAGCCACCGCTCGCCGTCGCGGTCATCGAGAAGTCGCCGGCGGCATCGGGGTTGACGCCACACCATCCCCCATCGACGCTGCCGCTGCTGAACGAGACAGAGGCGCCCGACAGGCTGTCATTGTCGGTCAGGTTGCTGACCTGATCGAGGTTGAACGTGTTGCCCGTGGTCACCGCCTGGGTCACGACGTCCGGCATGATGATCGATTGGGAAATCCCACTGATGCTGTCGATATCGATGACGTCGTTATCCGACGGCACGAACAGCGAGGCATCAATCCCGAGATCCACATTCACGCAGACGTTCACGGCCGTGTCGACGGTGTTCTCGACATGGTTCTGGACGTCGTTGTGGTTGACGTTGTCGTTCAGGTTCAGGTTGCCGTTGCCGTTCAGATTGCCGTTGCCGTTGAGATTGCCATTTGCGTTGCCATTCTCATTGGACGCGGTGTTCCAGACGGAGGTATCGACGGCCTGAGCTGCGTACTGCGCCTGGCCCTGACCCTGACCCTGGCCCTGATGGGAATTCTGACCCTGGCCCTGGCCCTGGCCCTGACCTTGGCCCTGAAGTTCTGCCTGGCCCTGGCCCTGGCCCTGAAGTTCTGCCTGGAGCTGACCCTGCAGTTCGCCCTGACCCTGAAGCTGGCCCTGGGTCGGGTCCTGGTAATGGTTGTTGTTGGGGGATGGCATGACGTTCTCCTTAACGATAGTTAGGAGACAACTCGCCGTTTCGATCACGCATCGCTTCTGTGCTGCGGCAATCTTGAGGCGAATGTCGATTGAGCTATGAAAGATTGTTTTTGTGCCGCTCTGGCCGCTCGACGCTGGACAAAATTCGGCTGCCGCCAGCAAGGCTGGCGTTAAAGATACCCTTACATTGCCTGAACTCCTCGTCGCTCGGCCGAGTACGACTTAGACGAGCTTCTGCTGTTGCACGGCGTATTGAACGCCAGCGCGAGGCCGGTATACTACGCGTGTTACGCTACATGGACGCTGCAGCTGTTGAATAACTGCCACTTCCATGGCAAATACTGGTCGCGACCAGGTTCCTGGTCAACCGGACGAATTTGAACCCATTTTAAGAAGATATTGACTTAAGCCGACCCAGCGCGTTCCGCCCAAAGCGCCGCGGCTGCATCTCCTGCGGAGATCTATCGCTGCGCGGCGATGTCAGCGCTGGAGGTCGGGGCGCAGGAACTGCTGCACATGCTCGCGCCAGAGTTCTGCAAGGCGGGCATCGTCGCGATCGTCGGCCAGCTCCGCTGTGGAGCCGCGGAGAGCGGCCTCGCGCGCGGCCAGGAAGGCAAGCGCTCCGGCGCAACCGGCTTCGAATGACGGATCGCCAAGGCTGCTAAGCAGGGTGATCCGCTCGCCGATCAACTCCTCTCCGATGCCGGTGAGGCGTCTGAGCACCGATGCCTGTATCGACGCCATCGCATGGGAGCGCAGCTCGCCCGAATGGCGTTCGGCGAGGCATGTGACCAGGGTTGCGAGAAATCCGATGACATGCGGCGCAAGCCAGGCGTTCGGTGGCGCCTCGGGCATGGCGAGGCGCATGAAGGGGGCCAGTACAGAATAGACTGCGCGCTTGGCCTGCCATGCTTTAAACAGGTCGAACATCGCGGGCCCTCCCTCGGGCACCAGATTGGCAGGCGAGACCATGAAGATCGGCAGATCGGGGAAGCGCGCCCCCCTCCCACAGGCGCCGGATTTCGAGATACTCGAGCGTGCTTCCCACAATCCCGGTGGCCGCAGGCTCGCATTGCTGGCGCTGATGGGCGACCTTAATTTTGCATGGTCGAACAATGAGAGCCTGTTCATCTACGTTATCATGCTGCTGCTCGACACCGACGAGGCAGCCGCCGCGATTGTCTTCGCCACGCTGAACACGACGCGGGCGCGCCTCGACCTGGTCGATCGGCTCGCCAGGATCAGGCTCTCCGACAAGGCGCTACGGCGCGAACTCGACGGCATCGTCAAGGCGTTCTCGGCGAGCACGCGTCTGCGGAACGAGATCAATCACGCCACTTTCATCTTGAGCGAAAACGGTGAAATCACGCATACCCAGGCCATGAAGCTGGAGGAGCGCAGCGGCGAACTTCGTTTCGGTGCGCGCTTGCCTGTCGACGAGGCTCGCATCGTGCATATCTCGGCATCGGTCGACGAACTCTATCGGCTCAATCGGAGAATCTGGGGGTTCCTGCCCAAACTCGAGGCGGCGATCGGCTTGGCCGAGACTGCCGGCGACTGATCGCAGCCACTGCCGCTTTCACCTTGAAAGCCGGCGCATGGCTCTGCGAGGCCTCGTTCGAGCTGGGGTATGCGTACAATAAACGCCTGGTGCTCTGTGGCGGAATCGACCCCGGCGATTGCGGGCTTTCCAACACGTCATGTTATCGGGCGCTTGCCAGTGTGCTCGAGATGCTGCGTCGCTGAGGCATGTTCGATAGCGCGCGCGTGAGCGAGCAGGGCAGCGGGCGCATGGGATCTCGACCTCATCGCGAAGCGCTTCAGGATCTCGGCCGCCGCGAGATAGCTCAGGCTGATGCCGGTGATCGCGGCGAGGATCGGTAGCGGCAATGCGGCGAAACCGATGAAGCCACCGAGTGGCGTCAAGGCCAGGATAAGCGCGACGGCAAGCGCGCCGAGCGATGTCGTCACGAGCACGGGATGGGGACGACTCGTCCAGAGCGGCCTGGCTGTCCGGATGATGAAGATCACGAGGATCTGGGTCGCGATCGATTCGACGAACCAGGCTGTCCGGAACACGGCGACATCAGCGCCGAACCCCCAGCGCAGCAGAACGAAGGTCGCGATATCGAAGAGAGACGAGAGCGGTCCCATCACAAGAGTGAAGCGCAGCACCGATTTCATGTCCCAGATTTGCGGTGTCGCAAGCGTCTCCTCATCGGCGCTGTCAAAGGGAATGCCGATTTCGGAAAGATCGTAGAGCAGGTTGTTGAGCAGGATCTGCAGCGGCGCCAACGGCAGGAAGGGCAGCACCAGCGAGGCGAGCGCCATCGACAGCATGTTGCCGAAATTGGAACTCGTGCCCATGCGGACGTATTTCATGATGTTGGCATAGGTACGCCGGCCCTCCGCCACCCCGATGGCGAGAACTCCCAGATCGGGGGCGAGCAGGATGATGTCGGCGGCCTCGCGGGCGACGTCGGTGCCGCCCTCTACTGACAAGCCGACATCGGCTGCGTGGATCGCGGGTGCGTCGTTGATGCCGTCGCCGATGAAGCCGACCGTATGACCGCGCCGCCGCAGCGCCCTCACGATCCGGCTCTTCTGGTCGGGTGAGACACGCACGAAGAGGTCGGTCTTGCCTACGCGCGCCGCGAGCGCTGCGTCGGAGAGATGAGAAATGTCCTCGCCTGTCATCAGGCCGCGGGTCGGAAGGCCGAGCGTCTCCACCAGATGCCGAACGACAGGCGCGGCGTCGCCCGAGATGATCTTGACGCGTATGCCGGCCTTGACGAGCCGGGCCACCGCCTCTGTCGCCGACGCCTTGGGCGGATCGAGGAAGACCGCGCAGCCGATGAAGACGAGATGGGCTTCATCGGAGAGGCCGACCTGTCGGCAGTCGGCCCGCATCCTCCGCCTTGCGACCGCGAGCAGGCGGAAGCCCTGCCGACCCTTGTCGTCCAGTAGCGCTGCGATCCGGACGCGTTGCGTCTCATCGAGCACGGCGACAGCGCCGTCGGGGCCCTCGAGATGCGTGCACAGGCTCAGCACTGCCTCCGGCGCCCCCTTGGTGACGAGCGCGCGCTCCCCGTCGCGCGAGACCAGGACCGAGGCGCGACGCCGTTCGAAGTCGAAGGGCAGGTCGTCGATATGCGCCCAACCGTCCTCATCGGCCGCCGGTGCCCCGGCCAGGATTGCATCGTCGAGATTGCTGCGCATGCCGCTGGCAAACCGGCTGTTGAGGCGGATGAATTGGGCAGCACGCGCGCTGTCGCGGCCATCGGCTCCGAAGCTGCCGATATGGACGATCTTCGCCTCGGTCAGCGTGCCGGTCTTGTCGGTACAGAGCACATCCATGGCGCCGAGGTCATGGATGGCCGAGAGACGCTTCACCACGACCTTGCTGGCCGCCATGCGCACCGCGCCGCGCGCAAGAGTGACCGTCATGACCATAGGCAAGAGCTCGGGAGTCAGGCCGACCGCCAGCGCCACCGCGAACAGGAAGCTCTCCAGCGACAGGCCGTGATGGATGAGCTGGGTCAGGAGGACGAAGAGGACGAGGAAGCCGGTCAGCCGCAGGATCAGCATGCCGAGCGCATGGACGCCGCGCTCGAAGGCGGTCGGCGGTTCCTTGGCCAGCACCGAGGCCGAGATGGCGCCGAAGCGGGTCGCCGCGCCGGTGGCAACGACCAGCATGAGCGCTTCGCCACCGACCATGCTTGTGCCGCCGAACAGAGCGTTGAAGGCGTCGGAGGGAGAAGAGCCGGAGGCTGGACCCGGCCGCTTCTCGACCGGGTAGGGTTCGCCGGTCAGGATGGCCTCATTGGCGAGCGCGCCGTGGCCCGACAGCACGATGCCGTCGGCTGGCACCAGGTCACCGGCGCGTAGTTCCACGACATCGCCTGGCACGATGTCCCTGACCGCCAACTCCTGGACCTTGCCGTTCCGGCGCACGGAAGCTGTCACGGCCACTGAACGTTTCAGCGCCTCGACGGCATTCTCGGCCTTCTGCTCCTGAGCGAGATCTAGCCCGATCGAGAAGAAGACGATGATCAGGATGATGACGAAGCTCTGCCAATCTCCCGTGGCGCCTGAGATGCCCGCCGCAATGAGCAGGATGGCGATCAGTGGCTCGGAGAGCCGCTTGGCGAGCTTTGCAATGAGACTGCGGTGAAGGCCCACGACCGCGCGGTTCGGGCCGTAATGGTCCTGTCGCTCGCGGGCCTCCGCTGAGGTCAACCCCTCCGGTCGGGCGGCGAGCTTGCGCAGGCTCTCGTCGTTGCTCACAGTCCAGAAGGCCAGCGGTTCGCCTCTTGCCGTTTGCTCTGCAGCAGCGTCGATCGCCTGGTTCATCGCCGACCACCCTTGCGAAATTCAGATGTCGCGGCGCCCTGCGCGACGCGACGATCCGCAGCTCGTCATGTGCAGGCAAGTTGTCGTCCAGCGATGGCAAGAAGCGGCGGCACCGACGGTCATGGCTGTTCGGCAAGGCGCTTTCGAGCGGTCATATGACGGCCAGCTCTGCGGATCGGACAGCCTGTGGTGCCAACGCCTCATGCTCGTTCTCACGCCCGCGCACGATCCTTTGGCCTTCCAGAGGTCCTTTCATCGCCGTGACGACGGTGCATTGGCCTTCCGGCCCAGCCGAAGAATGATAATAAATAATCACCCAGTCGTGCGTCCGGCCCAGTTCATGCGCGAGCGGGCTATTGGAATACAGCGCCGTAAACGACCAGTCGTCCCGCTTGGTGTGAAGGACCGGCAGCCAGGCTTCGCCCTGCGGGTTGAAGCGCTTCGGCGTGATCGTGCGGAGTGTTCCGGCCTTGGCACGCTCACGGTATTCTCTGTCGACGTCGAGCAGGAGTTCCAGCGGCGGCAATGTTTCGCGCGAACCGCCTCGCTGCAGGCGGGAGCGCCCCAGTCTTTCGTTCAGGGCCGTTCGCACCATCTGCGTACGTCTGGTCCCAAAACCTTCGATCGCTTCAAGACTGCCATCGTGAGCGGCAAGTTCCAGCGCCTCCAGCGTGTCGATGTGCAGCTCGCGGACAATCCGGTCGGCAAGCTTGGGACCGATCCCGGGAACGGAACGGAAGAGAATTTCGGGCTCGAGTTCTCCCCGCAACCGCGCAAGCTGCGACCACCGACCGGTCGCGGCCAGCTCGGCGAGGGCGCTGGCGATACCTGCCCCGATTGCAGGCAGTCTGGTCAGACCGTCTCGTCCCTCGACCTTTATGATCTCGCTGATGGGCCGGGATTGGTCTTCGACGACATCGGCCGCCGCGCGATAGGCCTGAATGCGAAAATGATCGGCGCCCTGAGCCGTCAACAAATCGGCATACTCCCGCAACTTGGCAGCCAGGGCGCTGTTCTCCGCAATCGGTGTTGGCAGATCGTTCATCTTGGAAAGATCGCAGATAGTTTGCGGCCATCCTTTGATCCAAATCATCATCAGGGATTGGCGAGGTCATCACCCGGCCCTGGCAGTGAGGCGTATGGGGCGTTGATCTCGCTCAAAGCTCAGTCCGCGCGGATTGTTAAGCTGCCTATGAAGACCTGCGGAGCTATTCATCATGCCGAAATCGGAAGCTCTCGCGAAAGGCGAGATTCGTTTGCGCTTCCACGGTGCGGCCCAGGCGGTCACAGGGTCCTGTTTCGCCCTCCAGACGAGCGAGGCCAGCATCCTCGTCGATTGCGGCCTGTTCCAGGGTTCAAAGACGGAGAAGGAGCTGAACTACCGGCCCTTTCCCTTCGCTCCCGCATCGGTTGACGCGGTCCTGCTGACGCATGCTCATATCGATCACAGCGGGCTGTTGCCGAAGCTCGCGAAAGACGGCTTCGTCGGGCCAATCTTCGCGACCGCTGCGACGATCGATCTCTGTTCGGTAATGCTGCCGGATTCCGGGCATATCCAGGAGATGGAAGTCGAACAGCTCAACCGGCGCAATGCCCGGCGCGGCCTGCCGATGGTCCAGGCCATCTATGACGCGGAGCAAGCGCTGGCGACCCTCACGCAGTTCCGGCCCATGCCTTTTGGAACCTGGGCTCCAGTCGCCAAGGGCATTCGCGCACGGTACTGGAATGCCGGGCACCTGCTGGGCTCGGCCTCGATCGAGCTCGAGATTGAGAGACAGGGCGATCGGCCGTTGCGGCTGCTCTTCTCCGGCGATATCGGCCCCAACCACAAGCTCCTGCAGTCGGACCCCGCCGCGCCGCATGGTCTCGACTATGTCGTCTGCGAAGCGACGTACGGGGATGTCGATCGCCCAGACGCCTCATTTGAGCGGCGGCTCCAGGTCCTGCGTTCGGAGGTCCAGGCCGCGGTGAAAGCGTCCGGTGTGCTCCTTATTCCGTCCTTCGCCGTGGAGCGAACCCAGGAACTGCTCGTCGACCTCGTTCACCTGATGAAATCCGGCGATATTCCGAGCGCACCGATTTTCGTCGACTCGCCACTCGCGACCAGGGCGAGCGCGGTATTCGAGAAGCACTCGGGCGACATCGAGCGCGGCGAGGAGTTGCGCGACGCCTTGCGCTCCCCTCAGGTCAGGTTCACGGAATCGGTGGAGCAGAGCAAAGCCATCGCTCGTATCCGAGGCTTCCATATCGTGATGGCGGCGAGCGGAATGTGCGAAGCTGGCCGGATTCGCCATCACCTCAAGGACTGGCTCTGGCGTGAGCAAGCGACGGTGCTTCTCGTCGGCTTCCAGGCGCAGGGGACACTCGGCCGGATCTTGCTCGATGGCGCCCCCCGCGTCCGGCTGATGGGCGAAGAGGTCCAGGTCAGGGCACGCATCCGCTCTGTCGATCTCTATTCAGGCCATGCCGACGGGCCCGAACTCGCCGCCTGGCTGGCTGGGCGTCAGCCGGTCTCAGGCTCGATTTTCCTGACCCACGGTGAACGCGAGGCCATCGATGGCCTGCGAAGCCGGCTGATCGACGCGGGCACTGGAGCGCGCATCGTGGTGCCAACGCTCGACAGCGCCTTCGACTTATCCGCAGAAGCCGCCCACCAGGTCGACCATGAGGAGCCGGCGCGCATCGCGGCCGACAGCGCTGGTCGGCGCGACTGGCACAACGATCTCTCCAAGCTCATCTTGGATATTGATGAGGCTGTGGCCAGGGCAGCTGACGAGCGGGCTCGCAAGCAGATCATCCGTCGGCTGCGGAAGGCGCTTGCGCCGGATTGAACCGCGCGCCTCCGCTAATCACGGCGGCGCGTGCGAGTTCAGGCTGGCTCGGTGCTCCCTTTCACACCGCAACGAGATCGAGCGGAGGCTTCCGTACCCCGGCGACCTCGCCCGCGTTCGGAATACCATCGCGCGGCGCGGCATAGACGACGGGATGGTCGAACTGAAGCGTCCGAAGCCGCGCCGCGACCATTCGCCCGCGTCGACGCGACAGTTCGCCGTTCTGCCTGGCCGAGCCGGCTGATCGGCCTGTCCAAGGGAAAGAGCTGTGCTTTCATTGACGTCAATCAAGGCGCAGGCTCGCCCGCGTCCGATACTTGCCTCCTGATGAATTCGAGAGGATCGCGTCATGCCGGAATTGACCCTCAATCCTGACGCCGCCTTTGCCATCCTGCTGAAGGCGCGGGAATTCGACGGCAAGGTCGAGGAGACCGATCCGGACACGGCTTCCAACGAGAGCGACGACAACAGTGTCGATGTACTCGAGGAGCGTTCTTCCGATACCACGCTGCATGAGCTCACTTCGGCGATCCGAGATCTCAATGAGGACGAACTGCTTGATCTGATCGCACTGATCTGGATCGGCCGCGGAGACTTTGCGATCTCGGAATGGGATGAGGCGCGTTCAAGCGCCCGTGACATCGGCCGGGCGCGGGCGCCTCGATATGTCGCGGGGATTCCGCTGGTTAGCGACTATCTCGAAGAAGCCCTGTCCCAATTGGGTTTTTCTCTCGAGGCTTACCTTGACGCCCACTGAACCGTTTCGGGCGTGGGGCAGATCAGGTCCCGGCGGCCCGAAGACCACGGAGGTGACCGCCTACTTGCCCGGCATGTCCCGGCGTCCAGACCCCGCCTCCGATGTCAGAACAGCCCTGCTGCCTTGGTGGAGTAGCTGACCAGAAGATTCTTCGTTTCCTGATAGTGGTCGAGCATCATCTTGTGGTTCTCGCGACCAAAGCCCGAGGCCTTGTAGCCCCCGAATGCGGCGTGGGCCGGATAGGCGTGGTAGCAATTGGTCCAGACGCGCCCTGCCTGGATGCCGCGCCCGATGCGATAGGCGTTCGTGCCGTTGCGCGACCATACGCCCGCGCCCAGCCCGTATGGCGTATCGTTGCCAAAGCTGATCGCGTCCTCCACGGTCTTGAAGGTCGTGACCGACAGGACCGGGCCGAAGATCTCCTCCTGGAAAATGCGCATGCTGTTGTCGCCGCTGAACACAGTCGGCTTCAGGAAATAGCCCTTTTCCAGATCGCCGCCGAGATGGGCTCGCTCGCCGCCGGTCAGGCATTCCGCGCCTTCTTCCCGGCCGATCTCGATATAGCCCAGTATCTTGGTCAACTGGTCCTGCGATGCCTGGGCGCCCATCTGCGTCGTCGGGTCGAGCGGGTCGCCGACCTTGATCGCGGCGACGCGGGCAACGGCACGCTCCATGAACTTGTCGTAGATCGATTCCTGCACGAGCGCGCGAGACGGGCAGGTGCAGACCTCTCCTTTGTTGAAGGCGAACAGGGCGAAGCCTTCGAGGGCCTTGTCGAAGAAATCGTCATCGGCATCCATCACATCGGCCATGAAGATGTTGGGCGATTTGCCCCCGAGCTCCATCGTCTGCGGGATGAGGTGCTCGGCTGCGTAGCGCATGATCTGTCTGCCGGTCGTGGTCTCGCCGGTGAAAGAGACCTTGGAGATGCGCAAATTGGCAGCGATTGCCTGGCCGACCGAGCCTCCGGGACCGGTGACGACGTTGAGCACGCCGGGCGGCAGGATGTCGGCGGTGAGGCCTGCGAGGATCAGGAGCGTGAGCGGTGTATGGGAGGCCGGCTTGATCACCGTGCAATTGCCGGCGGCCAGGGCAGGGGCGATCTTCCAGGCCGCCATCAGCAGCGGAAAATTCCAGGGAATGATCTGCCCGACGACGCCCAGCGGTTCCTTGAAGTGATAGGCGATGGTGTCGCTGTCGATCGTCGAGATCGAGCCCTCCTCGGCGCGGATGCAGCCAGCGAAATAGCGGAAATGGTCGATCGCGAGCGGAACATCGGCGCCGCGCGTCTCGCGGATCGGTTTGCCGTTGTCGAGCGTCTCGGCCAACGCCAGCAATTCCAGGTTCTCTTCCATCCGATCCGCGACCTTGTTGAGAAGCCGCGCGCGCTCGGCGGGCGACATGAGCGCCCAGGCATCCTTGGCGCTGTAGGCCGCATCGAGTGCCGCTTCCACATCCCTGGCTGTCGACTTGGCGGCCTCGACCAGGCGCTGTCCGTTGATCGGGCTGTAGTCGGTGAAGTATTCGCCATCGAGCGGTGCAACCCACTTGCCACCGATGAAGTTGCCATAGCGGGCGGGGATGTTCCCCTTCGAACGGACGAGTTCCAGAGCGTGACGGGACATGACGTCCTCCTTCTGCCGAAGCCGGCGATCGGCACCCAACATGCCACCAGATGCTAGATGCCGCGCATGTTGCGGCTTTGATCTTGCTCAAGGTCGAGCCGGCCAATGCGTCTAGCCTTGTCGGATCGACACAGGAGATCAGGCATGGCGAAGACGATGAAGGCTGCGGTGGTGCACGCGTTCGGCGAGCCGCTGGTGATTCAGGATGTTCCGGTGCCCGTGCCCGGACCTGGCGAACTTCTCGTCAAGGTGCTGGCCTGCGGCGTCTGCCATACCGACCTCCATGCGGCCGAAGGCGATTGGCCGGTGAAGCCGGTGCCGCCCTTCATTCCCGGCCATGAGGTGGTCGGAGTGGTTGCGCAGCTCGGTCCAGGCGTGACCGACTTCAAGGAAGGGGACCCGGTGGGCGTCGCCTGGCTGCACGATTCCTGCCTGCGCTGCGAATACTGCGAGACCGGTTGGGAGACGCTGTGCGAGCATCAACACGACACCGGCTATAGTTGCGACGGCGGTTTTGCCGAGTATGTCATCGCCTCGGCGGCCTTCGCGGCTCGCCTTCCCACCAATGTCGATGCCGCGCAGATGGCGCCGATCCTGTGTGCCGGTGTCACCACCTACAAGGGGCTGAAGGAAACCGAGGCACGCCCGGGCGAATGGGTGGCCATCTCGGGTATCGGCGGTCTCGGCCACGTCGCCATCCAGTACGCCAAGGCCATGGGCCTCAAGGTGGTCGCACTCGACATCGCGCCCGACAAGCTTGCTCTGGCGCGTACGAGCGGAGCCGATATCGTCATCGATGCGGGCTCGCCCGATGCGGTGGCTCAGGTGGTGAAGGCGACGGGCGGCGGAGCCCACGGCATCCTGGTGACTGCGGTTTCGCCGCCGGCCTTCTCCCAGGCTGTGCGAATGGTTCGCCGGAAAGGCACGGTTGTCCTCGTCGGACTGCCGCCTGGGGAGTTTCCCACTCCGATCTTCGATGTCGTGCTGAAGCGGATCACCCTGCGAGGATCGATCGTCGGCACCCGGCGTGACCTCGATGAAGCGATCGCCTTTGCCGCGGAGGGTAAGGTCAAGGCTGAGATCACCAGGGCGCCGCTCTCGGACATCAACGCGATCTTCGCCAGGCTCAAGGCGGGCAAGGTCGAGGGCCGTATGGTCCTGGATCTCACCATGCCGGTCGAGGCGTCCTTGCAGAAGGCCGAACCCGCCTACGGTTAGACGGCCGGCAGCCATTCTGCGCCTTGAGCCAGATCATGGCCCGGCGACTGGCCGAACCTAACCTCGAGGTCGGAGGAGCCTCGCGATGCAGCCAACCTACAAGATCGGCCAAATAGCCGACGAAGAGATCGACCGGGCCTATCTCTTGGTCGGTCTGGTCGCGCCCAGGCTCGCTCTTGAGGAATGGCGCGCCCTTTGCTTCGACGCCCTGACTCGGAAACGCCTGGCGATCGCCCAGGATGACATTGTCGTCGCGGTGAACCCCGTCGGATACGTTCAGGGCGTGTGTGTCTACGCCGTGAGAAAGCACCCCTCCCATGACCGAATCCTGGACGTCTCGATCTTCGTGGTCACCAGCGCGGCCGACGAAGCCGGCGTCGCGAGCGAACTGCTCGATCACCTGCGGGTCCTGGCGCGGCGGGAGGCTTGCCAGGCGATCCGCATCTGGACGTTGGGCCAAGACAATTGGAACCGTCATCTCCGCGAGGGGGAGATCAATCGGTCCGACCACGGCGTGCTGGTACTTCTCGATGCGCCAAGGGCTGTCCAAGCCTGATCTCTCTAAAGTCGCGGAGAATCGGGCTTGCCGGTGAAAACGTAGCCGATGCCGCGAACAGATTTGATCAATGATGGTCGCTTGGGGTCGCGCTCCACCTTTTTCCGCAACCGCGCGATCTGCGCGTCGATCGTCCGATCGAAGGCCTCCAGCGTCCGCCCATGCGTCAGATCCATCAGCACGTCACGGGAGAAGACGCGCCCCGGATGCTTTGCTAGCACCGCCAGCATATCGAACTCGCCGGTCGTGAGGATGATTTCCTCGCCTTCCGCCGTCACGAGCTGGCGGCGTGCGAGGTCCAGGCGCCAACCGTCGAAGTGAAAGGTCTCGCTGTCGGCGCCGCTGACCGACGCTATCGCAGGCTGCCGACGGCGCAGTACTGTCCTGAGCCGCGCCAGCACCTCCCGAAGGTGGAATGGCTTGGCGATATAGTCGTCGGCCCCCACTTCGAGCCCGACGATCCGGTCGACCACGTCGTCGCGCCCCGTCAGCATGATGATCGGGATATCCGACCGTGAGCGGATTTCACGGGTGAGCCCGAGACCATCTTCGCCGCCCGGAAGCACGAGATCGAGCAAGATGATATCGACCGCTGCCTTGTCCAGGCATTCGCGCATGGCCTGGCCGTCTGCGACGGCCGTGACGCGGTAGCCCTCATCCTCGAAGTAGCGAATGAGCATCTGGCGAATGCGCGCATCGTCATCCACGACGAGGATATGTTCACTACGGCCCGGCGGCTCAGACATGTTCGAGCTTCAAGGCCATGGTCGTTCCTGCCTGTTACAATCCGTCACGTCATCGCACCGATTGTGACGCTGGCATCGTCTCGCCGTGACGGGAGTGACGTCAGTTCTCTGCGTCAACAGGCAAGAGAGAGACGCTCATGTTCACGGAAACCATCATGTCACAGCGGCCCGGCTTTGTCAGCGCCATCGCTGATACAACGCCTCCTGCTCTGAGCCTGCAGGCCCTGTTCAGCAAGCAGGCTGTCGAGACGTTCGAAGGCGGTTCCGCCGTGTTTTGGGAAGGGGATTCAGCCAGGCATGTCTTCGAAGTCGTCGAGGGCGTCCTGCGCGTGTTCAAGATCACAGGCGACGGTCACCGGGTGATCACCGGTTTCATCTATCCTGGCGATCTCCTTGGCGTTTCCCTCAAGGACCGGTATCTTTATACCGCTGAAGCGGTGACGAAGACGAAGCTTCGCCGCTTCACCCGCAGGCGCTTCCAGGAGGAGATCAACCAGTCTCCGGAGCTCCGGCCGCAGCTCTTCGCGCGTCTCTGCGATGAGATGGCAGCAGCGCAGGACCAGATGGTTCTGCTCGCGCGAAAGAGCGCCGAGGAGCGGGTCAGCAGCTTTCTGCTTGTCATTGCCCGTCGGTTGTCGAGCGACCAGCTAGCCCAGCCGATTGTCGAGATTCCCATGACACGGCTCGATATGGCGGATTATCTCGGCCTGACCATCGAGACGGTTTCGCGGACCATGACCAAATTGATCAGTGCGGGGGTGATTGCTCCGAGCGGTCGCCATTCCGTCATCGTTCGCAAGCCGGCAAAGCTTGCCCGGCTTGCAGGCGAGGGGGATGATGACGATAAGCAGACGTGGGACCAGGCTTCGATTCAGCAGGCGATCTGGCCTCAATGATGGACCAAGTCGTTCAAGAGGCGACGCTTGCAATGAAGCCGAAGGTCACCAGTGATCATAGCCTGGACGAGATCGTGCGTGTCCTCGACGGCGCCAACATCATCGTCCATGGCTTCGACGGCGTCATCAGCCGTTGGACGACGGGATGCGAGGAGCTTTACGGCTGGACCCGCAGGGAAGCGATTGGAGCAGTCGCGCATGATCTGCTCGGAACCGTTTTTCCTGTGCCACTCCATGAGATTCACACTCATTTGCGCCAGCACGATATCTGGGCTGGAGATCTGACACATCGGCACAAGGACGGTCATGTAATTTTCGTGGCGAGCCGATGGGTGGCTGTGAGCGCGGAAACCTCGCCCGGCTTCGTGATCGTCGAGACCAATATCGATGTCAGTGCCCAAAAGCATATGCAGGCCGACCTCATCGCCAGGGAAGCGCATCTCCGTTCGATTCTGAACACCGTGCCCGAAGCCATGGTGGTCATTGATGAAACTGGCACGATCACCTCCTTCAGCCCCGCCGCGGAGCGCCTGTTCGGCTATGCGGCAAAGGATATCTGCGGGGAGAACGTCCGCTGTCTGATGCCGCAGCCGGACCGCGATGCGCATGACGGCTATCTCTCGCGCTACCTGACCACAGGCGAACGGCGCATCATTGGCTACGGGCGTGTCGTGACGGGCCTCAAGAAGGACGGCACCCGCTTCCCGATGGAGCTGGCCATCGGAGAGGCTGTCGTCCATGGCAACCGCATTTTCACCGGCTTCATCCGCGATCTGACCAGCCGCCACAAGATAGAAGAAGAGCTGCGCCAGGCCCAGAAGATGGAGGCCGTCGGGCATTTGAGCGGCGGCATAGCCCACGACTTCAACAATCTCCTGACCGTCATTGTTGGAAATCTGGAGATGATCGAGCGTCGCCTCGACGATGCGAAGCTGCGCGCCCTCCTGCGCGAGGCGCAGGATGCGGCGGATGACGGCGCCAACCTCACCGCGCAGCTGCTGGCATTCGGCAGACGGCAACCGCTCAACCCGAGGCTTGCCGATATCGGTCAGCTCGTGGCGAATTTCTCCGACCTTCTGCGCCGGACGCTCGGCGAGGCGATCGAACTGCGGACAATCGTCAACGGAGCCGTGAACCAGGCTCTCGTGGACGCGTCGCAATTGCAGAACGCCTTGCTCAACCTGGCCCTGAACGCCCGCGATGCCATGCCGCGCGGTGGGCGCCTTACCGTCGAGGTCTCTCCTGCGCAGATCGACGCGGATTATGCGCGCATGTTTCCCGAGGTGAGAAGCGGCAGCTACTTGCTGATTTCCGTTACCGATACCGGGGTCGGGATGTCGTCCGAGATCCGGCAGCGTGCCTTCGAGCCGTTCTTCACGACGAAGGGTGTCGGCGCAGGGACCGGCCTTGGCCTCAGCATGGTCTATGGCTTTGCCAAGCAGTCGGGCGGGCATCTCCAGCTCTACAGCGAACCGGGACAGGGCACGAGCGTGCGGCTGTATCTGCCTGTGGCCGCCGCCGGCAAGGACCGCGAGGGCCCCGCCGCGACCGAAGGCAGGGGAGCGGCCAATATGCCGAAAGGGACCGAAACGATCCTCGTCGTCGAGGACGACGCCCGCGTACGTCGCGTTGCGGTCGCTCGGCTGGAGGACACAGGCTATCGGGTTATCGAGGCTGCGGCCGGGGCCGAGGCGCTGCAAATGCTTGCCGTCCATCCCGAGATCAAGCTGCTTTTCACAGATATTATCATGCCGGGCGGCATGACGGGGGACGAGTTGGCGAAGGAGGCACGGGCGATGCGGCCCGACCTCAAGATCCTCTTCACCTCGGGCTATACGGAGCCAAGCGTCGCTGGACGCGAACTGGCTGCGGAGGGCAGTTGGCTGAAAAAGCCCTATACCGCCGGCGAACTCGCCGTTCGTCTGCGGGAGCTGCTCGAAGGAAGGATCGGGTCTCGTTGAGGGCTTGACGGCGTCGAGCCTGTTGCCTGCGAGCGTCCGATGGAACAGCGGGAAATGATGGCGCTGCGCGCGCCCTAGCCGATCGCGCGGCAGACATGACGTGCGATCGTCAGTTCCTCATCGGTGGCGAGAACCAGGACCTCGATGCGGCTGTCGTCGCGGGATATTCGTTGCTTGCCGTCCAGGTTGGCCTTGTCTTCGAAGCGCAGGCCGAGCCATTCCAGGCGCCGGGCTGCAAGAGCCCTGATCTGGTGGGCGTGCTCTCCGATCCCACCGGTGAAGACGAGGCGATCGAGCCCCCCCAGCGTATTGGCCATTGCCGTGATCTCGCGCGCCAGCCGGAATACGAAGAGATCAATCGCTTCGGCGGCATGCGGGTCTTGGCTGGCGAGCAGTGTCCGCATGTCGCCAGATACGCCGGAGACGCCAAGCAGGCCCGATTGGCGATAGAGCAGATCGTCCAGCTCCGCGATCGAGAGACCTTCGACCTGTTGAAGATAAAGCAGGACACCGGGATCGAGCGCGCCGCAGCGCGTGCCCATGACGAGGCCATCGAGTGCCGAGAAACCCATTGTCGTATCGAGGCTCTTGCCGTCCCGCATGGCGCACAGGCTCGCGCCATTGCCGAGATGGGCCACGACCGTCCGCTTGCCGGTATCCCCTGGTGCGATCTCGGCAAGGAGCCTTGCGATGAACTCGTAGGACAGCCCGTGAAAGCCGTAGCGCCGGATGCCTCTCACCTCAAAGGCGCGTGGAATTGCGAAGCGGCTGACCGGTGGTGCCAGGCCATGGTGAAAGGCGGTGTCGAAGCAGCCGAATTGCGGCAAGTCGGGGCGCAGGCGTGCGAGCGCTCGTACTGGCGCGAGGCTGCGCGGCTGATGCAATGGCGCGAGCGGTGTCAGGGCGGTCAGCGCTGCGATCGCGCGCTCATCCAGCTGGCAGGTTTCGAAGTACGCGCGGCCACCATGAACGATCCGATGGCCGGCCGCGACCAGGCGATCCTGACCCAGATGGGCTTCGATCCAGCCAAGCAGGTCTCCGGGCAGATCGTCCTGTTCGGCTCGTTGCGAGCCCCACCGCTGATCGGCGAGGCTTTGGCCGGCTCCACTCCTGGCAACGAGACGACGCGCACCGTCTTTCTCCTCGATCTCGCCGCGCACCAAGAGTGCAGGATCGCCGGAGCCAATCTCAAACAAGCCGAACTTGATGCTTGAAGAGCCTGCATTCAACGCAAGGATCGCGTCCGTCATGGCCTTGCCCTGCCCAGAAGGGTCATGGAATGCCCACGGCAGACGGCGCGTGCGGCCAGCGCCAATCCCGAATCTCCGGCATGTCCTCGCCATATGCGCGGATATAGGCCCCATGTGCGATCAGCCGGTCGCGGAAGCATTGACGCGCGCGTGAGGCATCGGAACCGAGCTCCGGGAGCCGGTCGATCACGGCGATGGCGAGATGGAATCGGTCGAGTTCGTTCAGCACCAGCATATCGAACGGAGTCGTGGTGGTGCCTTCCTCCTGATAACCGTGGACATGCATGCCGGCATGGTTGCTTCGATCATAGGTCAGCCGGTGGATCAGCTGCGGGTAGCCGTGGAAGGCGAAGATCACCGGCCGACCCTGCGTGAACAGAGTGTCGAAATCCCGGTCGCTCAGCCCGTGAGGATGATGCTTGTGGCTCTGCAGCGTCATCAGGTCGACCACGTTGACGACGCGAATGGTGATTTGGGGCATTTCTGCCCGCAGCAGAGCGACGGCGGCAAGGGTCTCGATCGTGGGCACATCGCCGGCGCAAGCCATGACCACGTCCGGCTCCGAACCTGGCCTCTCGTTGCCGGCCCACTCCCAGATGCCGATTCCCGCGGCACAATGGATTGCCGCAGCCTCGCCGGTCAGCCATTGCGGCGCAGGAGCCTTGCCGGCGACGATGACATTGATGCGATCATAGGTGCGCAGGCAGTGATCGGTGACCCAGAGCAGGGTGTTGGCATCCGGCGGCAGATAGATCCTGCCGATATCCGCCTTCTTGTTGGCAATGAGATCGAGGAAGCCCGGGTCCTGGTGGCTGAAGCCGTTATGGTCCTGCTGCCAGACATGCGAGGTCAGGAGATAGTTCAGCGAAGCGATCGGCCGACGCCACGGGATTTCGCGCGAGACCTTCAACCATTTGGCGTGCTGATTCACCATCGAATCGACGATGTGGATAAAGGCTTCGTAGCAGGAAAATAGGCCGTGGCGGCCAGTGAGCAGGTAGCCCTCGAGCCAGCCCTGGCAAAGGTGTTCGCTCAGCACCTCCATGACCCGTCCATCCCGGGCGAGATGGACGTCATAGGGCTCTATCGGCTCCATCCAGACGCGTTCTGTGACGTCGAACACCGCGTCAAGGCGGTTTGACGCTGTCTCGTCGGGACCCATGATGCGGAAATTGCGCGCTTGTGCGTTCAGCACCGCGACGTCTTTGAGGTAGGCGCCCATAACGCGCGTCGCCTCGGCAACAAGGCCGCCAGGGCAGGGCAGTTCGAGGCTGTAATTGCGATAATCGGGCAGTTTTAAGCTGCGTTTGAGCTGCCCGCCATTGGCGTGCGGATTGGCGCCCATGCGGCGCGTCCCCGATGGTGCCAGCGCTTGCAGCTCCGACCGCAACTGGCCCGCCTCGTCGAACAGCGTCTCAGGCTCATAGCTTCGCATCCACTCTTCGAGCAGCTTGAGATGGGCGGCGTTGCCGCGCGCGTCGGTAATCGGCACCTGGTGAGACCGCCAGAAGCCCTCGACCTTCCTGCCATCGACGAATTTCGGTCCGGTCCAGCCCTTTGGGCTGCGCAGCACGATCATAGGCCAGCGCTGGCGTTCGTCGACGCGCCCAGCAGCGCGAGCTTCCGTCTGGATCGCATGGATGCGGTCGAACACGGCGTCCAGCGTGCCTGCCATGAGCTGATGCATCAGCTCCGGTTCGCTGCCTTCGACGAGGAAGGGCTCGTAGCCATAGCCGATGAGCAGGCTGCGCAGCTCTTCGGGCGGCATCCGCGCCAGCATCGTGGGGTTGGCGATCTTGTAGCCATTGAGGTGCAGGATTGGCAGGACAGCGCCGTCATGGGCCGGATTGAGGAATTTATTGGAATGCCAGGAGGCGGCGAGCGGCCCGGTCTCGGCTTCGCCGTCTCCGATGACGCAAGCAACGATCAGCTCCGGATTGTCGAGCGCGGCGCCGAAGGCATGAACCAGCGCATAACCCAGTTCGCCGCCCTCATGGATCGAACCTGGCGTCTCGGGGGCGGCATGGCTCGGAATCCCGCCAGGAAACGAGAACTGCCGGAAGAGCTTGCGCAGTCCTTCCGCATCGCGGGAGATATCGGGATAGGTCTCGCTATAGGAGCCTTCGAGATAGGTGTTGGCGACCATGCCAGGGCCGCCATGTCCGGGGCCGCAGACATAGATCATGTCGAGGTCGCGCGCCGCGATCATTCGGTTCAGATGCGCATAGATGAAGTTGAGGCCCGGCGTCGTGCCCCAGTGGCCAAGCAGGCGCGGCTTGACGTGCTCGGGCCGGAGCGGTTCGCGGAGCAGAGGATTGTCGAGCAGATAGATCTGGCCGACCGAGAGATAGTTCGCGGCACTCCAATAGCGATGGATGAGGCTTAGCTCGTCTCGGCTCATGGGGGCGGCGATCATGGCTTCTCCTCAATCCGGTTGCCTGCCGAATGGAGCATACTCCTTCGCTGCAGGTTCTGATCTAGCGCAAGGGAGGCGGGCTTTTTCAGCGTTACCTGTTGCCGGCCGGGGGAAGATGCGGCAGCCAAAGCCTGGGCGTGACTTCAAGATCGAGATGGTTCGCCTGATCGAGCGGTAAACCTCGCGCAAGCGTCTCGGGACCTGAAAGTTCACGAGACCATGCTGCGCATGGGCGAGGGCGCTTGCCGCCGATCCGGGGGAAGCCTTTCGCGAGCCTGGCGCAGATGAAGCCGACGCGGACTTCCTCAGTGCCCGACGTGAGATCGAGCACCGCGCGTCAAAGCCGATTGTGGACCCCGGGCGACACTATGATCAGGCGCTGCACAGCAGCCGCTCGATCTCGTGAACCGGATGCTTCGTCAGGTCCTTGTGGATCTCGGCGATGATGGACGAGCGAAGCTCGCCATCGAGGTTCTCCCGGAGCGCGGCGAGCATGCGCGGCGGCGCGACCAGGACGAAGCCAGGGGGGCGGCGGGTACGATGCAACGCTTCGATCGCCTCGATCGTGTCACGCGCGAAATGCGCCTCGGCCAGTTCGTGCCAATCCGGCGCGTCGATCGCGCTTGTGGGCGCAATGGCGTTCTGGACGCGGCCGGGTCGATCCGCTCCCTGTTCGACGTTGGATGGATTGGCCGGTGCTTCGTTCACCTGCTCGACCTTCAGGTTGGGAAAGGCGGCGTCGCCCTCGTTGCGCAGGAAAATAGCCTTGCGGGCGTCACAGACGATGACCCAACCATCGTGAGGAATTCGCAGATTCATGATCTTGATCTCCAGCGTATGCGGCATGGCCGCCCAGCACCATGATCTCGGAGAATGTGCCGCGACGCCTTGATCAAGCGCAAGATGGAGCCTTCTCCTGCTGGGGCTGGTTTCGAACTCGGTTGCGACGATGGCGAGACGATTCGCGTCGATACCGCGCCAACTGTCAGCTTCCCGCGACATGTGACGCCGCGTCGCGCGATCAATCGGCGCTCCTCCGGATTTCTGCTCAGGCGCGGGCGGACATCAGGATGGCGCAACGGCAGTTGAGCGAGATCAAGGATCGGCGCAGCGATCTCACTCAATTCTGATCCCGTCCGGGTTCGCGATCGACCGGATCAAAAAGCGCAGCACCACATCCGGAAAGTCAGCTCCGCCCGATGCGCATGTCCCCGATATTGATGGCCTTGGCCGCTGCGGCTGCCCTTGGCGGATATTTCTACCTGGCGCGCCCAAGGTTACTCGCGCTGCCCCCAGGTCTAGCCCAGGCCAATGGACGTATCGAAATCGAGCGCGTCGATGTCGCCACGAAAACCTCGGGCCGCATCGCGGAAATTCGCGTTCGCGAAGGTGACTTCATCGAGAAGGGCGCGGTCGTCGCTCGAATGGACGTTTCCGATCTGCTCGCGCAACTGGCCGCAGCTCAGGCGTCGCTGCGCCGCATGGAGGTGAACATCGGCAAGGCGAAGGCGGAACTCGGCAGCAGGGAAGCGGAGCTGAAGCTTTATGAGGTTGAGTTGCGGCGGGCGCTGGATCTCGGCCGCAACATCATGAGCCAGGCCGAGGCCGACAAGCGCCTGGCTCAGCGCGATGTTGCGCAAGCGGCGGTGATAGGCGCCAAGGCCAGCATCGCGGACGCCGAGGCGGCACGGGACGCGGCGCAGGCGCAGGTCAATCTCATCCAGGTCAATATCGACGACATGACGCTCTCGGCACCCGTTTCGGGCCGGGTGGAATACCGCCTGGCGCAGCCAGGCGAGGTGATCGCCGCCGGCGGACGCGTGGTGACCTTGCTCGACGTCTCGGATGTCTTCATGACGATCTTCCTGCCAACCGCTGAGGTCGGCAGGCTCGCATTGGGCTCGGATGCGCGGATCGTGCTGGACGCCGCGCCGCAATATGTGGTGCCGGCCACCGTGTCGTTCGTCGCGGGTGAGGCGCAGTTCACGCCGAAATATGTCGAGACCAAGAATGAGCGCGAAAAGCTCATGTACCGGGTCAAGCTGAAGATCGCTCCCGCATTGCTCGATAGCTACCGAGCCTATGTGAAGGCTGGCCTCACCGGCACCGCGACGGTCAAGGTCGCCGCCGACGCAGCCTTCCCCGAGGCGCTGCAATTGCGGCTGCCGGAGCCCCCGAGGACGAGCGATGTCCGGTAACACCGATATCGCGGATGACGCCATACGTGTCGCCGGAGTGAGGCACCACTACGGAGCAGTCGCTGCTCTGCAGGATGTCTCGCTGAGCTTGCCGCGCGGCTCGGATACGGCGATCATCGGCCCTGACGGCGTCGGCAAGTCGACGCTGCTCGGGCTCATAGCCGGCGCGCGCATCATCCAGCAAGGCCAGGTCGAAACCCTCGGCGGCGACATGGCGAATGCGGTTCATCGCACGCAAGTCGCGTCGAGGATCGCCTTCATGCCGCAAGGCCTCGGCAAGAACCTCTATCCGACCCTGTCGGTCGCCGAAAACATCGATTTCTTCGCAAGCCTCTATGCCACTTCGGCGGCCGAGCGGAGGGAGCGTCGCGACCTGCTCCTGAAGGCGACCGGTCTCGATCCCTTTCCGGATCGTCCTGCGGGAAAGCTCTCGGGAGGCATGCGACAGAAGCTTTCGCTCTGTTGTGCGCTCGTTCACGACCCCGAGTTGCTGATCCTGGATGAACCGACAACCGGTATCGATCCGCTCTCCCGTCGTCAGTTCTGGCAATTGATCGACAGCATCCGTGCGGCTCGGCCGACGATGACGCTTGTGGTGGCGACTGCCTATATGGAGGAAGCCGAGCGCTTCAGCCGACTCGTCGCCATGGATGCGGGGCGTATTCTGGCATCGGGGAGCAGGGACAAGGTCGTTGCAGGGAGCGGCGCAAGCGGCGTCGAGGGGGCCTTCATCCGGCTCCTGCATCCTGGGGTGGCGACAAGCTCCGTCTTCTCGTCGCTGCCTGCGCGAACCGCCTTCGATGGACCTCCGGCCATCGTCGCCGAGGGGCTAACCCGTCGCTTCGGAGATTTCACGGCTGTCGACAATGTCAGTTTCCGAATAGAGCGCGGCGAGATCTTCGGCTTTCTCGGGTCGAATGGCTGCGGCAAGACCACGACGATGAAGATGCTGACGGGCCTGCTTCCGGCTTCGCTGGGCCGCGCGGAGCTGCTGGGTAGGCCCGTGGATGCAACCGATATCGAGACCCGGCGACGTGTCGGCTACATGTCGCAGTCCTTCTCGCTCTATAGCGAGTTGACAGTTCGCGGCAATCTTGAACTCCACGCCAAACTCTATCATCTGGCAAGCGACGCGCGCGACAGCCGCATCACCGAAACGCTGAAGCGCTTTGATCTCGACACGATCAAGGATGCATATCCTGCCGGGTTGCCGCTGGGCGTCCGCCAGCGCTTGCAGCTCGCGGCCGCCTGCCTGCACCGGCCCGAGGTGCTGATCCTCGACGAGCCGACCTCGGGGGTCGATCCGGAAGCGCGAGACCGGTTCTGGAGCCATCTGGGCGAACTGTCGCGGCGCGACGGCGTTACCATTTTCATCTCCACCCATTTCATGAATGAGGCGGAACGCTGTGATCGCGTCTCGTTCATGCATGCCGGCAAGGTGCTTGCCGTCGGAACTCCGGACGAGCTTCGCAAGGCCAATGGCACAAAGACGCTCGAGGGCGCGTTCATCGCCTGTCTGGAGCAGGGCGGGGGAGCCCCGACGGCGAAAGACGCCCTGGATGGGACGCCGGCCGGCCTGCCGACACCCCCTGCCCACCCGGGCGCGAGGAGCACCGGCACATGGTTGAGCTGGGTCGGCGCTTTCGCGGGTCGCGAGGCGCGTGAGGTGCTGCGCGATCCCATCCGCCTGAGCTTCGCGCTGCTCGCGCCGCTCCTGCTGATGATGACGTTTGCGCGCGGCATCTCTTTCGATATCGAGTCCCTGCCTTTCTCGATCTATGATCGTGACCGCTCGGCGGAAAGCCAGTCGCTGACGGTCGATCTCGCGGGCTCGCGCTATTTCTCCGAGCGGGCGCAGGTGCTGGCCGATGTCGATGTCGACAGACGCCTGCAATCCGGCGATGCGGCGCTCGTCATCGAGATTCCGCCGGGGTTCGGTCGCGATCTGCTGCGCGGACACCAACCCACGATCAGCCTCTGGCTCGACGGCGCCAATCCATCGCGCGCCAATACGGCGCGGGGCTATGCGGAGGGCGTCGTGCAGTCCTTCATCGACTCGCTAGGACGTCGGGAGACAGCCCCCCTCGCGCAGGCGCGGTTCAACCTGGAGCCGCGCTTCTTCTACAATCAGGATTTCCGGAGCGTCTACGCAATGACGCCAGGCGTCATCATGTTCCTCCTCATGATGATACTGGCGATGATGACCGCGCTTGGCGTGGTGCGCGAGCGCGAGATGGGCTCGATCATCAATCTTGCCGTGTCGCCGGCGAGCACCGGGGCCTTCCTCGTGGGGAAGTTTCTCCCCTATGTCGCCATTGGCACGGTCACGCTGATGCTGATGATCGCACTCGCTGTCTTCGGCCTCGATCTGTCGATCAAGGGCTCCTTTGCCGCACTGCTCTTCGGCGGCGTGCTCTATGTCGTCACGGCTGCAACCTTCGGCATCCTGGTCTCGAGTTTCGTTCGATCCCAGGTCGCGGCGATTTTCGCCTGCGCGCTGCTCACTTTGATGCCGGCCCTCAATTTCTCCGGCTTCCTGCAGCCGATCTCGAATCTCTCGCCGGCAGCGCAGCTTATCGGCCTGGGATTTCCCTCATCATGGTTCCAGCAGATCAGCATGGGCGTCTTCGCCAAGGGGTTGCCTTTCGAGAGCTTCCTGGACGCGTTCTGGGCCCTGGCGATCTTTCCCGTCATCTACCTGGTTGTCGCGCGGTTGCTCCTCAACAAGCAGGAGCCATGAGCGATGGGGCGGTGGGCAGCCAATATCGTTCATCTCGGGCTCAAGGAACTCGCCAGCGTCTGGCGTGACCGCGGCATGATGGTCTTCATCATCTGGGCCTTCACCGGAGCGATCTATCTGGTGGCCTCCGGCGCGAGCACGGAGATGCGCAACGCCAGCGTTGGTTTTGTCGACGGCGATCAGTCGCAATTGTCGAACCGTATCCGCGATGCGGTGCGTCCGCCGGATTTCGCGCCTCCGGTTTCCCTGGACCGCGCCGAGATCGACCATGCGATGGACAGTGCGCGGTTCACCTTCATCATCGACGTGCCGCCGCGCTTCGAGCAGGATCTGCTCGCCGGACGCAGCCCGACATTGCAGGTCATCGTCGATGCGACCGCTATGACGCAGGCGGGCATCGGGACTGGCTATTTCAGCCAGATCGTGAACGGCGAGATCGAGCGCTTCCTGGAATTGCGCGGCAGGCAGATCTCTGCGCCGATCGCCTTCACAATCCGCGCCTTTTTCAATCCAAATCTCGAAGACAAGCGCCATATGGCCGTCATGGAGATCGTCAACAATGTCTGTATGTTGTCCATCATTCTGGTCGGCGCCGCCGTCGTGCGCGAGCGCGAGCATGGCACCATCGAGCATTTGCTGGTCATGCCGGTCCGCGCCAGCGAAATCGTTTTCGCCAAGATCTGGGCAAATGGACTCGTAGTGCTCGTGGCGGTGCTCCTGTCGCTCATTTTCGTGGCGAAGGGAGCATTGGGCATCACGATCAACGGTTCGATTGCGGTCTATATGATGGGCGCCGTCGTCTTCATCTTCGCTGTCATGGCGCTTGGCATCATGCTGGCAACGATCACGCCTTCCATGCCCCAGTTCGCCCTCCTGGCTTTCCCCACGGTCATCGTCATGGAAGTGCTTTCCGGCGGGATGACGCCGATCGAGAGCATGCCGGGCTATTTGCAGATGATCATGAGTGCAGTGCCCTCGACGCATTACGTCAAGTTCTCGCTCGGAGTGCTGTTCCGCGACGCGCCATTGTCGATCGTCTGGCATGAGATTGCCTGGATGGCGGCGCTCGGCGCGATCTACCTCGTCATTGCCCTCGGCCGCTTCAGGGCAATGCTGGAGAACGCGAGCGGCGCCTAGCTTTCTGGACCACGACAAGGGACCGGTGGTCGCCATCCAGGACAACGCTGCCAAGTTCCTTGGCTAGCGTGTCCACGGAGAGTTGGCGGTCCGATGTATGTTTGAGGGCGCAATCTGGCCAAACGGTGCATTCCGCATTGGAAGCAAGGCCTGGAGCGCTATGTGTCGGACGACCTTGATAGCCCTCCAGGTAGAGCTGCAGGGTGCGCGGGTGGCGCTTCCGCCAGCATGGAGATTTGAGAAACGGACGGGGAAGCTCCAGTTAGGTTTTGACTTTGCCGTGCAAGCTGCGCAAGTTTTGCCTCTTCTTCCGCCAGTAGTTTTTCTATTGTCTTGCGTCGCTCGAAATTCGTCTCCGTCTCGAGAAGGGAGAGAAACTTCTTGATATTGTTGAGGGCGACATACTCTTCCATGACATCCCCTCGTCCATAGCGACTGGGAACGCTTGCCTTCCAAACGACGTGAGGCGCCTATATACTGAAAATCGAGCGATTTTATGGTGCGCCTGCTTGTGAACGCGACCTTGGGAATCCGTGCCCGGGCTCCATAGCCGGCCTCCAAGCAGGCCCTTGGCGGCAGGCATTGGCGTTTCGCCGGCCTGGCCGCTGGCAAAGATCAACGGCCTGACTTCAAAGGTATATTGCCTGCGGCGGCCCGCTCGCCGCGTCGGGTGTTCGGTGGAAGGCCGTCGACCGGCTCCGTCCAGCAGGTTCGCCGTGAGGCGTTTGACCTGAGTCAAGATCGGCAAGACCTGGTTTGGATAGGATTGGGCTTTGGACGGGGGGCGCCCGATGGCCCATAAACAGATTCTGTTTCACTCGGCAGCGCGCGAGAAGGTTCTGCGCGGTGCGGCCCTGTTGGCCGATGCGGTGCGGATAACCTTGGGTCCTCGGTCCAAGTCCGTGCTGATCGAGAAGAAGTGGGGAGCGCCGATCGTCTGCAACGACGGCGTCACCATTGCCAAGGAATTCGACCTCAAGGATCCCGAGGAAAATCTGGGTGCCCGCATGCTGCGGCAGGCTGCCGAAAAGACCGGCGACATGGTCGGAGACGGCACCAGCACGGCAACCATCCTCGCGCATGCCATATTCGCGGATGGCGTCCGCAACGTGGTCGCGGGGGCAAGTGCGATCGACATCAAACGCGGTCTCGATCGTGCCGCCGGGCGCGCGGTCGAGGCGCTCCGCTCATTGTCTCGTCCCGTCAAGACAGGCCTCGAGAAGGCGCAGGTTGCGACGATCTCGGCGCACAACGATCCAGAAATTGGGAAACTGGTGGCCGATGTCATGGACAAGATCGGCAATGACGGCGTCATCAGCGTCGAGGAATCCAAGACCACGGAAACGACTGTAGAGGTGGTCGAGGGCATGCAATTCGATCGCGGCTTCCTGTCGCCATACTTCGTGACCGATCCAGACCGCCAGGAAGCAGTCCTTGAAGACGCTCTCGTACTGGTGTCTGACCGGAAAATCGGCAGCCTTCAGGACCTGGTGCAACTGCTTGAACAGGTCGCCAAACTGGCGCGGCCTCTGCTGGTGATCGCCGAAGATGTCGAAGGGGAGGCTCTCGCCACTCTGATCGTCAATCAATTGCGCGGGGCGCTTCATTGCTGCGCCGTCAAGGCGCCGGGCTTCGGCGATCGCCGCAAGGCCATGTTGCAGGACATCGCCTTGTTGACGGGAGGGCAGATGATCTCCGAGGAACTCGGCATCAAGCTCGAAAATGTCGGCCTGGAGCAACTCGGCAAGGCCAAGCGTGTCGTCGTCGACAAGGATGCCACCACCATTGTCGGCGGCCATGGCGAGCGTCAGCAGATCGATGCGCGCATCGATCAAATCCGGCGCGAGATCGAAAAGACGACCAGCGACTACGATCGCGAGAAGCTGCAGGAGCGCCTGGCCAAGCTTGCCGGCGGCGTCGCGGTCGTCCGCGTTGGCGCTCCGTCGGAGTCGGAGATGAAGGCGCGGAAGGAAGCGCTGGATGACGCGATCAGCGCGACCAAGGCAGCCGTGGCGGAAGGTATCGTCCCCGGAGGGGGACTTGCACTGCTGCGCTGTATCGAGGCGGTTACCGACGAGGAGAGCAAGGCCGAAGGAGACGAAAGGACGGGCATCCAGATCCTCAAGCGCGCTCTGGAAGCCCCGACACGCCAAATCGCCGAGAACTCTGCGAGCGACGGCGGCGTCGTTGTCGCCCGGATGCTGGAGGGCAAGGGAGGCCAGGGTTTCGATGCCGGTCGCAAGATCTATGTCGATCTGATCGAGGCCGGAATTATCGACCCCACCAAGGTCGTGCGCATCGCGCTCGAAAACGCGGTATCGGTCGCCAGCGTGTTGCTGCTCACGGAAGCCACCATGACTGAGATCCCGGAGGAACCGAGGCACCGTTCCCCTGAAGCCGAGATGGCTCTGTGATCCTCCGCTTCCGGCGATCGTTTTCCTTGGCTCATCCAGGTCTGGCCTGATCCGGACGGCTCGCACCTCTTTGAACGGCGATAGCCATGGCCTCTCGATGCCCTGCGTCCTGCTTCACGGACAGGTCGGCGAGATCGTCAGCTACGGGGAGTTGGTGCCTTCCCTTGTCTCGCGGCTCCACAGGCCGGCCTGTACCTCAGCTCAGACGCCGTCATGCGGATATTCAGACCTTGAGGCCGTGCTTCTTCAGCAGCCTCACGGTGCTGGCTTGTGGGCCCTTCTCGCCTTCCTCCTCCGCATAGGTCACGCGTGTCTTGACGCTGAGAAGCGGGAACTCCTGGTTGAGCACGCTGTTGCGATGAAAATAGATCTCGCGCCCGTCCGCGGTCTCGATGAACCCGAACTCGCCGAGCGGGTCGAGCTTGACGACGGTGCCGATCGGCAAGCCGCCATGCTGCTTTACCTCTCCCTGCAGTTGTTGCGCGTGTTCCTGCAGCTGGCGGCGTGCCCGCTTGAACGCATCGTTGATCGCGAAGGCGAGATCGGCATGGCGCTCGTCGTCTTGCCGTGTATGCCCAATATTGACCTCGCGCCCCTCGGGCAAAGCGAGACGAATATTGATTTCGAAGAGCCCGCCCGTTTGGTGATGCCCGCCTGGCGCCTTCAGGACAACTCGCCCCGCGGTTATCCGGCCGAAGCGGTCCTCAAGCTTTTGCAGTTGCTTGAGGACCGTTTCCCGAACGGCCGGCTTGGCAGCCATACCCTGGAAGTCGATCTCGACCTGCGTTTCCATGACATCGCATCCCTGCTTATGCCCGTGCAGTATTCGTGGGGAGTCAGGGCATCGCCTTGATATGCCTCAAGAACCGCTGGCCGGAACGCAACCTTGCATCGCCATTGGAACCGTCAGCCTTTCGCCGCCGCCGGGAGGCCGCATGCGGAAAAAGCGGCAGCTCGGCCGGGTCGAATGGCAACGACACGGCCATTGGATCGGCGGCGCCAACCAAGCAGAGGCGATAGGCGAGGGGCGTTTCGTCCGGCAGCGCCGACATGATGACCCAAGACGCCGTCGATCGCGACAACCGCGTCGCGAGCGGCTCCATGATGGTCGTGGCTTTCACGCGCCGCGAACCGGCAGCCGCTCCCTTGCGCGCCCACTCGATCGCAGCGGGACCGTCGTCAGGCGCGCGCCCGCTTGTAAAACTCCATAGCGCCGAGAACGATCAGGCCGGCAGATCCCAAGACGAGACCGTGCGTAAGAGTCATCGCTTCCATTGACAGCAAGTCGCGCAATGAGGGCACCCACAGCACCACGGCCTGAAGCAATTGTGTGCCTAGCACTGCGGTGACCAGAAACAGGTTCGAGGCCAGCGGCACAGCGAATGCTGAGCGCTGCTCCGATCGACAATTGAAGCAGTGAGCGTTCTCACACCAGACGAGCAGCCAGAGGACCGCTCCCTGGGCCGCGGCCTGCGAGCTTCCCAGCTTTTCGAGCGCCACATAATAGTAGCCGAAGGCTATCAACCCGATCACCGCACCGCCCAGCATCAGCTGCTCGATCATCCTGCGGTCGAATATCGGCTCATTGGACGGCCGCGGCGGGCGCTCCAGGATCTTCGGATCTCCCGCCTCGAAGGCCAGGGCAACGTCCTGAATCCCATTCGTGATCAAGTTCAGCCAGAGAAGCTGCGCCGCCGAGAGCGGCGGCGGCAGCTGAAACAACGTGCTGAGCAGCATCAAAAGGATCTCGGCGGCGCCGGTCGACAGCGTCAGCAGGATCACCTTGCGCAGGTTGTCATAGGCGATTCTGCCAGCCTCGATGCCTGCGATAATCGAGGCGAAATTGTCATCGATCAGAATAAGGTCGGCAGCCTCGCGCGCAACGTCGCATCCGCTCTTGCCCATAGCGACACCGATGTCGGCGGCTTTCAGGGCGGCCGAGTCGTTGATGCCATCCCCGGTCACGGCCACTACATGCCCCTGTCGGCGCAGGCTTTCCACGATAGCCAGCTTCTGCATCGGTTCTGTCCGAGCAAAGACGTGAGCGTTGGACACCAGCCTGTCGAGCGCAGCGCCATCCACCTGCGCCAGTTGCTCACCTGACACGATCTCGATCGGGTGCTCGGCCAGGCCAAGTTCCCGCGCGATTGCCAAGGCGGTCAGTGGATGGTCCCCAGTGATGAGCACGACCCGCAGGCCGGCCTGCTGCGCATGGGCGACGGCTTGCTTGGCTTCCGGACGCAGGGGGTCGGTAAGCGCCGCCAAGCCAAGGAAATGCAAACCCTTGGGTTTGCTCGCGGTGGTCAGAGCGGTGCCGCCCGCGGCGACAGCGATGACGCGGTAGCCCGCCGACGCAAGCCGCTGAGCAGCGACAAGGGCGTCCGCATCCACATCCTTGCAAAATGCCGCCACGGTCTCAGGCGCGCCTTTGACATAGGCAATCAAGCTCTCGCCGTCGTGATGGAACGTTGCTGCGTAACGCTGCTCCGGTTCGTAGGGATGGCGATGCGCCGGTTCTCGGGTGTCCAGACCAAGACGCAGGTTATCGGCGACACGCGTAAAGGCCAGGTCCACCGCATCCCCAACAGGCCCGTCCGCGCTTCCAGAAGGTGCGTCGCTGGCTCGGAGAGCGGATCTCAGCAATTCATGCCCCGATGGATGGTCGATCCCAACGTCGCCAAGACCTGGAATCCACAGGCATGTCACCGTGAGCTCGTTGCGGGTCAGGGTTCCGGTCTTGTCTGTGGCGATCAGTGTGCAGGCTCCCAGCCCTTCGACCGCCGCCAGGCGACGCACGACGACGTGACGATGCCCCATCTGCTGGGCTGCGATCGACAGCGTCACCGTCATGGCAATGGGCAGCCCTTCGGGAATGGCAGAGACGGCCAGCGCAATGGCGAGCAGGAGGATGTCGGCGCCAGGAGCGCCGCGCGCCAGTTCCAGCAAGGCGACGATGGCGATGGTTCCGACCATCGCTATCGCGACATGATTCGTGAAATGAGCCATTCGCCGGATCAGAGGTGGAGGTGGCTCCGGCTTCGCCAGCTCCGCGGCGATCAAGCCCATCTGCGTGTCCCGCGCGGTGGCGACAACGACGGCACGTCCCCGGCCCGACATGACCGTGGTCCCCGCATGCAGCATCGTTGCGCGGTCTCCAAGGCCAGCCTCGCTGGCGATCGTCGCGGTTGCATCCTTCGCGGAGGCGAAGGACTCGCCTGTGAGCAAGCTCTCGTCGACGGTGAGCGCGTTGATATCGAGCAGTCGCATATCCGCCGCGATCTGCGCGCCACTTTCCATCTCGACGACGTCGCCTGGCACAAGCTGCTCGATCGGAATCTTGGCCAGGCGGCCGTCCCGCCAAACAGCCGTGGTACCCACGATCAGGGCCTTGAGCGCGCGAGCTCGTTGCTCCGCCTGCCACTCCTGGAATGCGCCGATAGCGGCGTTGAGGACGAGAACGCTGAAGATGAATAGCGCATCTCCCAGACGTCCAAGACCTAGCGAAATGACGCTTGCTCCGAGCAAAAGGTAGATGAACGGGCTTCGGAACTGGGACAGGTAGACACCTAACACCGTCCTGGCCTGAGGCGCTGGCATCAGGTTCGGACCATAATGTGCCAGCCGCCGTGCTGCTTCCGCCTGGCTCAGCCCCGCAGCCGATGAATCGAGTCTTGCGAGCGCGGCCTCCGGAGAGAGGCAATGCCAGGGCTTCAAACCCGCACAGGTGACGGTCATGACAGCCAGCCCTTTTCAAGGTTCGAGGCGGTTCTCCGCAGGGCTGGTCGCAGCCGGCAACGGAGAGACCAACGTGTTGAAACAAGCCGGAAATAGCCTTCGAATTGTTTGATCTCGCTCAAGGACGGCCTGCATCTGCCTGGCGATGGTCTGTAATCATCACGGGAGTCGGTCATGATCGAAGGCATCAAGAACGTGCTCGTCACGATCGCGGAGGAGGGGCGCGGTAAGGAGACTTCAGCCTTCGAGTACGGCTTGTCCCTGGCCCGGCAGGCGAATGCGCATCTGACGGTGCAGGCGGCTGCCGCCCGCTTTTACGTGCCCTATTCCATGCTCGACGACTTCTCCCAGGCAATCATCTCGACTGAAAACCGGCGCATTGCCGTTTTGGCCGAGGCATTCGCCGAGCGCGCAAAGGCGGAGGCTGACTTTGCCGGCGTAGTCTGTGGAGTTGAAAGCCCTCAGCTCCACTTCAGTGAACTGATCGACCGCTTCCTCGCCAATGCGCGTGTCCATGACATTTCCGTTCTCAACGCTGAATCGTCCAAGGCGGAGATCGATTGGGATCTGATCGAAACCTGTCTGTTCGATAGCGGCCGGCCGGTCATGGTCATCCCGCCCGGCCGGACCGAGTTTGCATGCCGGCATGTGATCATCGCCTGGGATGGGAGCGCCAGCGCCTCGCGTGCTGTCTTGGGAGCGATGCCCTTTCTCAAATTCGCGGAGGCGGTCGAGATCGTGTCCGTTCTCGGCGAAAAGGACCTGCCGAACTCCGTGCCCGGAGCCGATCTCGCTCCGCACCTTGCGCGGCATGGCGTGAACGTCAGCGTTTCCAACACGACGCTCGCTTCGAAGGAGACAGTCGCTGCGGCCATCCAGCGCGAGGCCGCTGGTTTTGAGGCGTCGCTGATCGTCAGCGGAGCCTATAGACATTCGCGCGTTCGGGAATGGCTCCTTGGCGGCGTGACAAGGTCAATGCTGGAGCAATGTTCGCTGCCCCTATTGATGGCCCATTGAGCAAGTCAAGCAGGCCGACGACCAAGGCAGCTCGGCAGAGGCCGTTACTGCACGACGAGGAAGAGCGCGTGGCCGTCGCGGAGCAGCGTGAGCAATAACCGCTTTGCGCTGGCCTTGGCGGACGCCGCGAATTCATCGGGCCCGGTTATCTCTTCCTGATTCACCGACGTGATGATATCGCCCTTGCGCAAACCGGCACGGGCGGCCTTGCTGCCGGTCTGCACGGAAATGACCTGGACGCCGTTCGTCGACTTGTCCGCCGTGACCGGACCAAAGCTGGCGCCCTCCAGAAGCGGATTGATCTGGCCGCCCTCGATAAGTTTCTGAACCGGCGCCGCCACGGAAGCACGGACAACCATCGATTTTCCGCCGCGCAGCAGGACCAGATCCGCCACGTCGCCGATGCGCAATAACCCAATCTTGTTGCGCAGATCCGATGCACTGCGCACGGGAGCCTTGTCGATCGCCGTAATCACGTCGCCCACCTTGAGGCCGGCCCGCTCGGCTGCCGATCCGGCCTCGACATTGGCGATCACCGCACCCGATTGATTGGTGGCAAGCCCCATCGCGCCGGCGAGGTCATGGGTCAGATCCTGGACGACTACCCCAAGCCGACCGCGCCGCACCGAGCCGTACTTGACCAACTGATCCATCACGTCGCGGACCATATTCGCCGGAATGGCGAAGCCGATGCCGACATTGCCTCCAGCCGGACCGACGATCGCGGTGTTGATACCCACAAGCTCGCCGCGCAGGCTGACCAAAGCACCCCCCGAGTTGCCTGGATTGATGGGCGCGTCGGTCTGGATAAAATCCTCATAGCCCTTGATGCCGAGGCCGGTGCGACGCAGCGCGCTGACAATGCCCTGCGTGACAGTCTGGCCGATGCCAAAGGGATTGCCGATGGCGACGACATAATCTCCGACCTCGAGCTTGTCGGAGTCGCCCAGCGCTATCGCAACCAGGTCCTCGGCGGGCACCTTGATGATCGCGACATCGGTGTCCGGATCGGTTCCGATACGCTTGGCCTGGAAACGCCGGCCGTCCGTGAGCGTCACCGAGATTTCGTCGGCATGCTCCACGACATGATTGTTCGTGACGATGAGGCCCTGGCGTGCGTCGACGACGACTCCCGATCCAGCCGCGCTGATTTCCCGCGCCGCGGGGGTGTCGGGAACATTGAAGAATTTTTGAAAGAATGGATCGTTGAGAAGCGGGTTCTGCTCCTGGGCCATGCGTCCTTTGACGGCAATATTGACGACGCTGGGCGTAACCTTCTTCACCAACGGCGCAAGGGTTGGAAATGCGGCGCCCTGGCTTCCGGCAAGCGGAAGACCGAGGGGCTCTTGCGCAGAGCCGGCCAGCGTCGAGGCAAGCATCGCGGCGAGTATGACGATCAGTAACCGCATGGCGCTGCTCCAAGTCCGTAAACTGAAGCTTCAGCTTCCGGGGGCTTGTCGCGACCCGGAAGCTGTTCTGACAATCCGCAGACCTTACGCTGCCTTGACGTCGATCTTCTTGGCGGGCTTCTGCGCTTCCGGCTTCTTCGGGAGTGTTACGGTCAACAGACCCTTCCTGAAGCTTGCCTCGATCTTGTCGGCGTCGACGCCCTCCGGAACGGCAAAGAAGCGTTCGAATGAGCCGAAGCTGCGTTCGTGGAGATGGTAGCCTTTCCGCTTTTCCTCCTTCTCCTCCTGCTTTTCGCCCCTGATGGTCAGCCCGCCGTTGTCGAGCTTCACCTCGATGTTCTTCTCATCCATTCCCGGCAATTCGGCGGTGACCTCGTAGGCGTTGTCCTTCTCGACGATGTCCACGGCCGGTGCGGACGCCAATTTCAGTTCGCGGCGCCCAAACGGCTCGATGTCGAAAAGGGAACGGCCAAATGGAGACCGCCACAAATCGCGACCGAAACTCTCGAACAATCGATCGACTTCATGGCGCAGGCTCTCGAACGGGCGCCATGCCTGAACCGCGCCGGCATTTTCCATGACTTTCTTGTCTTCGGTTTTGACGGGTAGCTTCGTTGCAGCTTCGGCCATGATCGTTCTCCCTTCCGTGCCGGACGCCCCTAATGGGGCAAGATCCAATTGGGTTGACGTCGAACAAATCGAGTTGCCGCAGATGCGGCGCCATCATTTGAACCGCACCCGCGGCGATCAGCTTTGACGCAAATCAAGGATGGCGATGCCTGCTTCAGATGCGCGCCATTGGATCCGCGACTGAAGCAGGCGGAGCCGATCGGGATTGCGTGCGGGACGCGCGGATGAGTGGCATGCGACTGCGATCGCCCAGCCCCGAAACCGAGGGTTTTTCTTGCGACCTCGGCCAGCTTCATGCCGGGCGCCGCTGACCCAAGCGGAACCGCGACCTGCAGCCGCGTCGCGGTGCAGCTCGGCCATGAGGCTCACCAGGGACGGTGTTGAAACGTAATGCCGAAGAGCGATCGCGACACCGCCGCAACCTTGGCCAGGATCAGGGCGGCGATGACCGCTTTCAACCTGAGCGCCAGGGGAGGCAGGAGATGATGGCGGCGAATACCGGGTCGTGGGCGCGGAACTTCTCCCGCCAGTCGATCTGAACCCAATTTCGATGAGCATCAACCCGCTATCGACCTGAGATCCGCAGCGATGCGGTCCGTCTCCCCAGGCTCGATCCCGGCACCGACATCGCGTCATCCTCATCTATACGGCGCGGCGACGACGGCAGAATGGGATGACATTCGACGGCGTGGGAGGGTCCTGCGCCTTGATCAGCTCGATCAACACATCCTCAATGGCTTTTCGCAGGCGATCATCAAAAGCGGATTGACCCGTTAGCGAGAAAAACGCGCTCAAAAGCAGGGTGTTGCACTGATCATATTCAGATTGGCAATCGAGCTTTGTGGTCATAGCAAATCTCACATGACGGATAATGTCCAAAGACTGGATCGGTATGGGTGCAGCGCCGCATCGAAGCGTCATGCCGGGGCCGTGACTTTGATTTTGCGCAACTGGGTTTGAGCGAATGGGTTTCGCCAGCCTCCATCTCGGCCCGCCTCCCGCGGCAGCTTGCGGCACAGCGCGACCATCCAGGCACAATTGCCGATCCGCGATCCCTGGGCCGCGGCCTCGTCTCGGCCGCGGGAAGGGCGCACCGATAGGGAAGTGATCGTAGCTCGCTCGGCGGCTGGAAGACCACGCATCCCTTCGGGGTACCGAAAGATCGCCCTGCGCGCAGCGGAGGGCGATACTTCAACTCAGCGTTGGTGACCGGCATTGGATCGGGTTATGAGCGGATACTTCTAACACTATCGATCGCTGCCGGCCGGCGTCGGGTACCCAGCACGACAGAAGCCAACGTCATCAAGCCTGGGCCAGCCTGCCATCCGAGCGGTGGGGGAGCGGTGTCATGCGGCGATTCATACTCAGGGAAAATATCAAGCATTTCCATGAATTATTGAAGAATGAGCAGGATCCCGTCAGCCAGGATCTGCTGATCAAAATGCTTGCCGAGGCACAGCATGAGCTTTCGCGGCTTGAAAGCATCTGGCTGTGGACATGCCCGAAGGGCGCGGTACCGTTCGAAGTCGGAGCGGCAGTCGAGGCTGCCCTGGACGCCATTATCGAGAGGAGCAAGGCCGATTTCGGAAGCGTGCAACTCTGGAATGACGACACGCAGGGGCTTCACCTGATCGCCCACCGAAATTTCGACACGGCTTTGGCCGAGCAGTTCGCTCTCATTCGAGATGGCGTCGGAACGACCTGTGAAGCTGCGATGATCTCCCGGGCCGAGGTCATCATCGAGGACGTCGAGAAGGAGCTCGGGTTGGAGGCTTTGCTGTCATGGACCCGGCCTGCCGGTATCCGCGCCATTCATACAACGCCGATATTTGACCGCCATGGCAAGTTCATCGGGGTCTTTTCGACGCAATATTGCGCACCTCGATCGCTTGCTCCGGCTCAGAGGCGCCGTAACGGCGACCATGCCGAGTACTTGGGCGCGATACTCGAACGGACCAGGTAGTGGATTGACCGGGACGAAAGAGCCCGGGTCGGGATTCGGCGCGCCCGCATGCGAGTCTGCAGGATGCGTACTGGCGTTGTCGTTCACTCACAGGCATCACAAGGTGATGCAATGACTGGGACCAACGCCGCCAATGCCTGTTTCAATTTATACTGAGCCTGCGCTGGCGCACTGATTGCAGTTGTCTATGAGCCGCGGGATAGAATTTTAAGGAGTTCGAGGCATGCAGATCGGGTATCGACGTCGTTCAAGTTTGGGAGTTGCTGCGGCACTGCTAGTGGCATCCGCAGGTGGGGGCACTGCCGCGGATAGCGCCAAGGGACGCCGGATTGCCGAGCGCTGGTGCGCCGAATGCCATGTTGCTTCGCCTGTGCAGCGGCGAGCCTCCGACGCTGTCCCTACCTTTTCCCAAATAGGTAGGTCTGAACGTTTCAGCGAAGCGAAGCTCGCAGACTTCTTGGCGAACCCTCATCGTTCGCGCATGCCGAACCTGGGGCTCACGCGTTCCGAGATTGCAGATCTCGTCGCTTACATCAGACGCCAGGCGCGATAAGTTCGACGCCATCCGGATGATAACGACGACCATTCATTCCAACGCGTGGCTACTCACTCCGCCGAAGCTGTCCAGGTTGTGTCCAGTAGTTTGGTGCAGCTTCTGTTGGCTACCACGTTTGCCGGCTGGGCCGGGTTGTCAGGCAGCTGGGGTTGGCATGCCGACGATGGGATCGACGACCGGCTCTTCGTAAGGCTGGCTCGCGCCGGCCGGCTGACTGTCAATCAGATGGCTCCGCTAGCGGCGCAGATCGTTCATCTGCACGACACGGCCGAGCCCGTCACGGACCAGCGCAGCCAGGGCGGGCGGCCTCGGCCTGGGGCTGGGATGGCAGAGGACAAGCCTGCCGACACCAGTCCTCAACCAGGCTGACCAGCCGTCCCGATCCGACAAGGCTCTGCCAAGTGTGCTTCAAAGCTGGCCGCGATCCCGCCTCCGTCTAGTGCCGCTCTCAACGCCATGTCGGCACCATGTGGCCTGCCGATGCGGCCTTCGATATGCGGACCGATGCGAAGGCTCTCGGTCCGCGCCTCCCTCCCGATCAAAGGCGCCTTATCTCCTTATCGCGGCCTTCGAGATAAGCGGCGGGCATTTCGGATGGGTGGGCGAGGCCTGCATCGGCCGGCATGACTTCGCGCCGGGCAAGCCGACCGACGATGCGTTTACCCAGGCCCTCAATGGGCGCCTGGACGGGCTCCACTCCCGCCCGGAACGAACTGGGCGCCGGATGAACGCCGGGAGCAACGTCAGCTTGGACCAACTTCAACTCCTTCAGGGCCGTCCGCCCCATCGTTGATTTGGATCAAGGCAAAATACGGGGCCATCGCCATAGCATCGCGCGGCGCCAGGGACCGCAAGCACGTGAAGCTGCATTGCTTATCGCATCTCCGGCGATCCGCCTGGGGTTCTGTCAAAGCCGCCTGAATGCGTTGGCGGAACTCGGAATGGGGCAATGGCGGAGAAAGAGACCACACTCGAACACGACCTGGCCGAGCATCCGACGACATGGCTCTTGGAGCGATATGGGGCTGGTTGGTTTGGCGAGGCGGCATGGCAGGATCGGGAAGCTCAATTCCACTCGCTTTTGGAGGAATCGCCCGACGCGGCCGTCATCGTTGACCAGACCGGCCACATTATCTACGCGAGCAGACGTATCGAGGCCGTGTTCGGTTATCTGCCACATGAACTCGTTGGCAAATGCATCAGCGTCCTTATCCCGGAACGGGACAGAGATCTTCACGCAGGTCATTTGCTCCGTTTCTTGCAAGATCCGAAGCCCCGCATCATGAGTGCGGGAATGGATTTGCGGGCGCTTCGCAAGGACGGCACCGAATTCCCGACCGAAATCAGTTTAAGTCCCCACCCCACGCCGGGCGGACTGCTCGTGGTGGCCGCAATACGCGACCGTGAGGCTCCCAGGCGAGTGCAGCGTTTGCTGATGGGGGAGGTACACCATCGCCTGAAGAACACTTTGGCGACCGTGATGGCGATAACGTCGCAGAGTTTGCGAAGCGCGCGTGACCTCGAAGAAGGCTGGACGGCGGTCGAAAGCCGATTATCTGCTTTGGCCAGGGCGCATGACCTGCTGCTTGACGAAAAATCGAGCGGTGCAAAATTGGCCGACGTCATTGGCCCCGCGGTCAAGCCATTCGAGGGCCATAAGGGCCAACGATTTCATGTTCAGGTCATGGACATCGACATAGACCCCGAAGCAATCCTCCCCATTGCGATGTCCATCAATGAGCTGTGCACGAATGCAGTCAAATACGGCGCATTGTCCAACACGGCGGGGCACATCGACATCGCGGCGACAATCGATGACACGGCACAGAAACTCGGACTGACCTGGACCGAGAGAGGTGGTCCGGCGGTTCGTGAGCCGACACGGCGTAGTTTTGGGACGCGCCTGCTCAACCGCCTTGCCCATCAGCTACAGGGGGAGATGCGGTTGGAATACAAGCCGACAGGGGTCGTCTACGAGCTCGACATTCCCCTGGGCGCTCTCCGCTTTGAAGGAACTGCTATCGATCGACCATCGTCCTAGGTGTTTGATCCCGGGCTTTGATGGTGCAGTCTTTTCGCGCGAGTGGAAGGAGGCGCTATGGGCCAGGTTCACCATGGGAGCGCCACGACGACAGAG
>NZ_PQFZ01000019.1 GCF_002917105.1 Allobosea psychrotolerans | reverse complement strand
TCCTTGGCCGACTGGCCAGCCATCTTCTCCGTCGTCGCCGCGTTCTCGGCGTTCTGCTTCACATTGGCCGCCATCTCCTCCATCGAGGACGAGGCCTCCTCCGTCGATGAGGCCTGCTCCGTCGAGCCCTGCGACAGCTGCTCGGCCGAAGCCGACAGCTCCTGCGAACCAGCCGACATGTTCTCGGCCGCCGTGTTCACCTGGCTGACGACGTCGCGCAGCTTCTCGACCGTGTCGTTGAGGGCCGTTATCAGGTCGCCGACCTCGTCGTCCGACTGGACCGTGGCGGTCTTGGTGAGATCGCCCGCCGCGACGGCGTTGGCGATCGAGACGGCGCCGGCGACGCCGCGGCTGATGTTGAGCGCGATCCAGAAGGCGGCTGCGACGGCGATCAGGAGAGAGGCCATGACAATGGCGGCGAGCAGCGTCTTGGCGACGGAGGCCGTGTTCGTGCCTTCGACGCCCAGATCCTTCATGCGTTTCTCGATGAAATCGCCATAGGCGTCATAGGCGGCCAAAGCCTCGACGAGCGCCTTGCGGCCGTCGCCCTTGCTGAGTTCGATGGCCTTGATGGTGCCGCCCTCGTTGGCGACGTCCAGCGCGCGGACCATGACGGCCTGGACCTGGGCCGCCTGGGCCTCGAGCACCTCCGCGGAGATCCCGACGCTCTTCAATGCGGTTGCGGCGGCGGCGACGGCGCGTTTCACCGAATCGATCTGTCCGATCATGGCGCGCCGGCGCTGTTCGAGTTCCGCAGGCTTTGCAGCCGTGAAGTTTTCGATCAGCATGCGCAACGAGCGAGCGACCTCGAAGCGCAAGACCATCGCGATCCGGGCCGCGTGCTCGTGCTCGTAAGATCCGCTCGATTTATCAAGTTCCCCGAGGAGCGAATCGATGGTGGCATTCTGCGCGCTCAGCGCGGGCGTACCCTCGGCACGCCAAAGATCCTCGGCGCGGTTGGCCGAGTTGAGGCGGGCGAGACGCAGCGTCTCGTTCTGGATGTCGTTGAGGGTCTTGGACTTGGCGTTGACCTGATCCATCAGCCGCTTGCCCTGCTCAGAGGCCGAAGCATACATCTCCGCACTGATCGTCTGGACGCGCTGCCGGGCAGCCTGGAGGTCGGCCGCCGCTGCCTCGATGTCCTTGTCCTCGCTGGCGAGCATGACGTTCTTCTCGGCCCGGACCTGCGCTTGAAGATCCCTCTGGAGATCGGCGACCTTCCCGGCGCGCTCGCCCTGGGCGATGATCGCCTGCTGGGACCGATCAAGCTCGGAGAGCTGATAGAAAGCTATGCCTCCAGCCGTCATCGACAATGCGATGATAACGCCGAAAGCCGTGGCCAGCTTGGCCTTGATCGTGAAGCGCATCTTCGTAGACCCCAAACTCGACGAAACGATACTCAGCCCAGGATGCGGGCCATCTCGGGAACGATGACGAATTCTTCGTTCCACTTGGTGATGAAGCGGATGAACTCGGGCTTCCAATGGGCGCCGAGACGCGGCGTCTGCTGCATCTGCCTGCTCGACACCTCGGTGACCTCGAAGACCTTGTCGGCCAGCAGCCCCAATGTGACCGGGTCACCGTCGATCTCGACTTCGACGACGACGATGCGAGTATCGGCTGTGGCCTGCGTCTTCTGCATGCCGAAGCGGATGCGCAGATCGGCGAGCGGGATGACATTGCCGCGAACGTTGATCAGTGCCGGGAGAAAGGACCTCGCGCCGGCGACGCGCGTCACCGGAACGGGATCGATGATCTCGCGGACCATGTCGGTCTCGATGGCGAAGATCTCGTTGCCGAGCCCGACCATCAGCACCTGCAGCCGGGTTTCGTTACCGGGCGGCAGCCCCGAGCTTGCGTCCCTCGGCGTCGCCTGTGTCTGAGCCTGGTTCATCACGCGGCCTCCGAGGTTCTGTCGCTTTCGGCACGGGATTGTCCGAGCGTCACGAGCTGGGCGACGTCGAGGATCAACGCCGCCGAGCCATCGCCCAGGATGGTTGCTCCCGAGAACATCGTGACGTCGGAATGGAGCTTGGACAGCGACTTGATCACCGTCTGGTGGCTGCCGATGATCTGATCGACCACGAGGCCGACCCGCGTGTCGCCGATCGAGGTCACGATGACCTTCTGATGGGGATCCGCCTCGCCCTCCGAGTCGAAGAGATCGCGCAGGCGCACGAAGGGCACGAGCTCGCCGCGCACATTGAGGAAGCTGCGGCCCTTGGCCCGGGCCTCGTCGGCCGCGGTGAGCTCGATACACTCCTCCACAGCCGAGAGCGGGATGATGTAGCGGCCCTCGCCGACCCGAATGAGCAGGCCGTCGATGATAGCCAGCGTCAGCGGCAGGCGCAGCGTCACCGACGAGCCATGGCCGGGAATGGTGGTCAGGTCGATGGTGCCGCGCATCGCTTCGATCGTGCGCTTGACCACGTCCATGCCGACGCCGCGGCCCGACAGCGCGGAGATGGTCTTGGCGGTCGAGAACCCGGGATGGAACAGAAACTGATGGATGTCGTGCTCGCTCATCGCAGCGCCGGGCGCGATCAGGCCGTTCTCCTCCGCCTTGGCGCGGATGCGGGCGGTGTTGAGCCCCGCCCCGTCATCCTGAACGGTGACCAGCACCTGAGCCCCGACATAGCGTGCCGCGAGCTCGATGCGGCCGGTCGGCGACTTGGCGGTCTGCGCCCGGTCAGCGGCGGATTCGATGCCATGGTCGATGGCGTTGCGGATCAGATGGACCAGCGGATCGGCGAGGCGCTCGATCATCGTCTTGTCCATCTCGGTGTCCTCGCCGACCGTGACGAAGTCCACAGGCTTGCCGAGATCGCGCGAGAGGTCGTGGACCAGGCGGCGGAAGCGGCCGAAGAGCGAGCCCATCGGCACCATGCGAACGCCCATGGTGGAATCGCGCAGGCCGGAAGCGAGGCGCTCGATCTCCTCGGCGATCGCCTTGATCGCCAGGTCGCTGCCGGAATGGGCGATCTGGCTGAGGCGCGCCTGGGCGATGACGAGCTCGCCGACGCGGTCCATCAGCTCGTCGAGGCGCTCGGCCTGGACGCGGACGGTGGTTCCCTTGTCCTCGCCGCGGCGGTTGAGTTCCGCCTTCTCGGCCACGGGAGCGGGCGATGCCGCAGCGGCCGGGAGAGATGCGCGGGTCGTCGATGGAGGCGCGGCCGCGGCAGCGTCCGCCATGGCCGCTTGTGTGCTTCCTTCTCCGGCCCGCGACACGGCGTCGGGCATAGACATGTCCAGCGCTGCGAATTTGGGTGCGCGCGCATCAAGCGGGGTGACGACGAGCTTCATTTCATCGCGGACGAACATGAAAACGTCCTCGATCTCGTCCCGGTTGCACGCGCTCTCCAGCGTCACAGCCCAGGAGATCAGGCAGGCCTCGGGGTCGAGTGCACCCAGTTCGGGCACAGTGCCGAGATCGGCTGCGACGACGCAGGGGCCCAGCGAGCGCAGATCGTCGAGCAAGGCCAGCGGATTGGTACCGTTGCGCAGAATGCCGGGTTCGAAGGCGATCTCGATGGTCCACCCTGCCGCGGCAGGCTCTTCCGCCTCCGGCTCTGCTGCGGATTGCGCCTCAGTGCCCGCCGCTTGGGACCGGGACGCGGAAGCTCCCCCGCCGATCAGGCGCTGCAGCTCCTCGACGATCGCCTCGCCGATGATAGGGTCCGTGGAATCGGGATCCTCGATCAGCGTGCGGATGTAATCCCGCGCCGAGAGCGAAACCGTCACGATGTCGTGGTTGGCGTCGATCTTGCCCTTGCGGATCAGGTCGAAGGCCGTCTCGAAATCATGGGTGAAGGCCGCGACCTTGTCGAAGCCGAACATCGCGCCCGACCCCTTGATCGTGTGCAGCGCCCGGAAGGCGGCGTCGATCAGATCGCGATCCTGCGGCGTCTGGCCGAGATCGAGAAGCACCGTCTCGAGCGAGTCGAGCAGATCGGCAGCTTCCTGCCGGAAGGTTTCGGTGGGATCGAGTTCCATCATGCCCTCACAAGCTTTGCGACGACGGCGAGCAGCTGCTCCGGCTTGAACGGCTTGGTTATCCAGCCCGTCGCGCCGGCCGCCTTGGCTTCCTGCTTGACGGCATCATCCGATTCCGTAGTGAGGAAAACGATCGGGACGCCGACGAAGCTCGGCAGGGCGCGCAACGCCTTGATCATCTGCATGCCGTTCATCACCGGCATGTTGAGATCGGTGATGACGAGGTCGAAGCTCTGGGCCTTGGCCTTGGCGAGCCCCTCCGAGCCGTCACCGGCCTCGACCACGGCGTGCCCCGCAGGCCCGAGCACGAGCTTGATCATCTGCCGAACGCTCGGAGAATCGTCGACGGTGAGAATCGTCGCCATGACAGTCAGACCTCGTTGATGAGAATGCGATCGGCGGCCGGCGAAAGCGCCAGGCCCGCACGCGCCAGAGCCATGCCCAGGGTCTCTGGCACACCGGCCAGCCGCATGACACGGCCCGCGGCTTCCGCCGTCTTGGCGGCCGAGACCAGGAGCTGGATGCCGGTGATGTCGCAGGTGGTGATCGCGGAACAATCGACGGACAGGTCGCCCTCGGATTTCAAGGCCGCGACCATTTCAGCATGGCAGGAGCTTATCGAACGCAAAGAGCAATCGGCTGGCATGTTGATTATAGGCATTTATTCACCTTCCGCTGAGTCACATCGCTTCAATCGAGAGAGATGTACCCAAGCACGCAAAGCCATTTACTTCCCCATGCTTACGCAACGAGGACGACGATCAGAGCGCCTTCTCCTCAAATTTATTTGAGGTCTAACGAACTGTTACAACTGATTATTCTGCGGCAATCCTAATCGATGTATTAACCGAGAATCTTATCTTGCACCGCCCGTCATGACTCTGCGTCCAGCGAATCCAGCTTGCACCAATCGTAAATTGACTGCATTATTCGTAACACTGAGCGTCGTATTTCCTGAGACACGACGTCAGCGGAAGTGGGACATGCGGCATTCCACGCTGAGTGTGTCACCGGAGCCCAGATCCGGCGGGGGTTGCGACTGCAGTCGCGCGCGATCCAACACCGGTCGAGCGGAACCGCTTTCGTGGCTTGCTGTCTCCCCCATCCGTCTCGCGGAGCGCGCCGATGCCGGCTGACTTTCATAAAGGAACGGCTCATCCGGCTCGTACGCGGCATTTCGTGGCGCACGACATCGACGAGGCGATCGAGCATTTCGCAGCCTGCGGTTTCAGGCTCGCGCTTCAACCGCTGGGCGCCCGCTCCGGGCGGATCGAGTTCAACGCGATCAGCCGGGCCTGCGACGGCATGTCGTTTTTCCGCACGAGCTTCGAGGAGCCGGTTGAGATTCGGCACCACGAGATTTTCGACGGTTTTCAAATCGTGACGCCGATGAGCGGCTCGACCACGATCATGCTTGGCGATGACACTATCGAATGCGCGCGCTCGGGCTCCATCCTGCTCGACATGCGCGAGGTGAAATCAGCGCGCCGCTCGGCCCGGTCGGAGAACTATACGATCCAGATCGAACAGCGCCTGCTGACGCATCGCCTCTTCGAACTCACCGGCGCGCCGGTCTTGCGCAGGCTGTGCTTCACGCCGCAATTCGATGCTCGCAACCATGCGTCACAAGCCTTGCGCGCCTTCCTCTCCGCGCTCGATCGAACGATGCTGCTGCCCACGCTCGAGGAGGCGCCACACAGCGCCGGCAGGCTCTCGGCGTTGCTGATCGATCTCATTCTCGAGATTCTTCCGCATAATTATCAAGATGCCCTGTCGCGCCACGCGAAGGTCATCGTTCCCAAACATGTCAGGCGGGCGATCGACCATATCGAGCGCCATGCCGATGGTTCACTTGCGCTGGAGGACCTCGTCGCCGCCTCCGGTGTCAGCCTGCGGGCTCTGCAATATGGCTTCCAGAAATTCCTTGGCGTGTCGATCTCGGAATATGAGCGCTCGGTGCGCCTGGACCGCGCGCGCCGCGACATCGAACGCAATCCAGGCGAGCGCGTCGCTGTGGTCGCCAAACGCTGGAATTTCTCGAACTTCACGCGCTTCAACACGCAGTTCGAAGCCGCTTTCGGGATCAGCGCCGTCGCCTTGCGCGCCAGCCGCAACCAGCATGCCGAACTGCGCGAAACCGGCGAGTGACGCAAAGCCGGTGCGCATGAAAGCCCGTTTGGAAACGCCGACTCTCGCCCTGAGGAGCCGCGTAAGCGGCGTCTCGAAGGGTGCTCCAGATGGTTCGAGGGATCGCCTGAAGCATCCTTCGAGACGAAGCTCCTGCGGAGCGCTCCTCAGGATGAGGGCTCAGACGATTTCCAAACCGGATCTCAGGATGTGGTTCGCGGCGCCGGCCCGAGGCGCGGAAAGATCGCCTTGAAAGTCGCGCCCTGCCCCAGCAAGCTCTCGATTGTGAGGCGCCCGCGATGGCGCAGCACGATGTGCTTGACGATGGCCAAGCCAAGGCCGGTTCCACCCGCTTCGCGGCTGGCGGCGGTGTCGACCCGGTAGAAGCGCTCGGTCAGGCGCGGCAGGTGTTCGGGCGCGATGCCGGGCCCGTCGTCGCGCACGCTGACGCTGGCCTCGGTCGCGCCAGCGACGACATCGATCGCGACCTCACCGTCCTTGCGGCCGTATTTGATGGCGTTCTCGACCAGGTTCTCCATCAACCGCAGCAATTCGTCGCGATCGCCGGCAACCTTCACCGGCTGCTCGGGCAGCGACAGGCGCAGATTCACATTGCGCTCACGCGCCATCAGAGCCAGTGAATCGACGATCTCGCGCGAGATGCCGGCGAGATCAACCGGGGTCTCAGGCGCCAGATGGGCGCGCAACTCGATGCGCGAGAGCGAGAGCAGATCGTCGACGAGGCGCGCCATGCGCAGGCCCTGCTCACGCATGATCGTCAGGAAGCGGTCGCGCGCGCCGGCATCGTTGCGAGCGGGCCCCTGCAGCGTCTCGACGAAGCCAAGCAGCGAGGCCAGAGGCGTGCGCAGTTCATGGCTGGCATTGGCGACGAAATCGACCCGCATGCGCTCGGTGACCCGCTGCTCGCTGAGATCCTCGAAGGTCAGCAGCAGGGAGCGACGCCCGCCCGCAGTCTGCAACGCCGCGATATGGATCCGAAAGGTGCGCTCGACCGGCACACGCTCGACCAGTTCGATGACGCGGCGCTCGCCCTGGCTCGAGACCTGCTCCATCGCTCCGATCAGATCGGGATCGCGCATGACGAGCGTCAACTGCCGGCCCTTGTCGAGCGCCGGGATCAGCGCGTTCATCGCCGGGCTCAACGCCTGGACGACGCCTTGCGCATCGAGCAGGACGACGGCCGAGCCGAGCGCCCCGATCAGGGCGAGCGTGGCGGGAGCATTGGGGTCGACAGTCTCGAACATCGGGCGCGGCACCTTGCGCTGTCCTCTCGCCACCGAGGCAGGCGCGAGAGCCGGACGACGCGAGAGGATGTCTTCCTGATCGGATCGCCGGCGCGCGTCAATTCCCTTGACCTCCCGCACAGGTTAGCTTGCCGGCCAAGGACCAGGGAGAAACAGATGGCCAAGCGCGTATCCATGACGAAAGCCAAGACGGCCGGCGCCAAAACGGCCAAGCGTGCCTCCGCCAAGAAGGCCCCTCCGACGCCGGTATCCGCCAAGCGAAAGAAGAGCGGGGACACGTTCGACATCGAAGCGGAGACCCTGCCACAGCACATCATCGACGCCGCCTTCCACAGCGGCGGCTACCCCTATGACAAGCGCATGAAGCGCAAGCACTACGACAAGGAGATGGAGCCGCTGCAGATCGAATTGCAGAAGCTCCTCGCCTGGGTGCGCGAGAGCGGCGAGCGCATCGTCATCGTGCTCGAAGGGCGCGACGGCGCCGGCAAGGGCGGCACGATCACCCGCTTCACCCAGCATCTCAATCCGCGCCGGGCGCGCGTCGTGGCGCTGCCGAAGCCCTCCGACATCGAGAAGGGGCAATGGTATTTCCAGCGTTATGCCGTGGAAATGCCGGCGGCGGGCGAGATCGTGTTCTTCGACCGCTCCTGGTACAACCGCGCCGGCGTCGAGCGCGTGATGGAGTTCTGTACGCCCGACCAGACCGATGCCTTCCTGCGCGAGGCCCCCGCCTTCGAGGGCATGCTGGTGCGCGACGGCATCCGCATGATCAAGCTCTTCCTGACCATCGGCCGCGAGATGCAGATGATGCGGCTGCATGCGCGCTGGCACGACCCGCTCAAGCGCTGGAAGCTGTCGCCGATCGATTTCGAGGCAATCCCGCGCTTCGACGCCTATTCCGAGGCCTTCGACGAGATCCTGGAGCGGAGCTCGACCTCATGGGCGCCCTGGAGCGTGGTGCGCGGCAACGATAAGTTCCGCACCCGGCTCAACGCCATCCGTCTCGTGCTCCAGGCCGTTCCCTACAAGGACAAGGACGAGGCGGCGATCGGCCAGCTCGACCACAAGATCACGCTGAGCGCGGCGCGCTATCTCGACAAGGGCGGGGAGAAATAAGCCAGATCCGGAGAGGCTGGCGGCGCTCAGCGCTCCCGCCGCCTGATCCGCCTGATCATCTCGTTCAGCGCCAGCAGGACCAGCGCCAGGATGAAAGGCAGCAGGTAATAGATGATGCGGAAGAGCAGCAGCGCGCCAAGCACGCCCTCGTAAGGCAGGCGGCTCAGCGCAACCAGCATCGTCGCCTCGAAGACGCCGAGCCCGCCAGGTGCGTGGCTGGCGATACCGATCAGGCAGGCGAAGACATAGACCGCGAGGAAGCTCGGATAGTCGATGTTGTGCCCGCCCGGCAGCAGGACGAAGAGCACGGCTGCCGCTGCGCAGACCTCGCAGGCGCCCAGGCACATCTGGCCGAGCGTGATCCCCAAGCCCGGCAGCGGCAGGTTCCAGCCGCTGACGCGGATGGTGCGCTCGCCGCTCGCGATCCAGGCGAGATAGCCCAGCGTGCCGAGGGCCACCGCCGCGCCGACGCCCTGCACCACCAGCGGCGAGGTGCGCGCCAGCCGTGCGACGCCCTCGGAATCATAGAACAAGCAGGCGCACAGGATCGCGCCGAGGCCGAGCCAGAAGGTCAGGCCCGCGATCACCGTCAGGCTCGCGACCTCGGAGGCGCGCACGCCCTTGGGCGAATAGATCCAGTAACGCACCGTGCCGCCGGTCACGATCGGGAAACCGAGCGTGAAGGAGACGGAATAGCTGGTGAAGGAGGCGAGCGCCGTGGTGCGGTAGGGTATGGAGAGCCCCAATCGCTTCAGCGCCAGCGCGTCATAGCCGGTGAGCAGGAGATAGCTCAGCGCGGTGAAGCCAAGCGCGAGACCGAGCTGGCGCTGGCTGGCATTGGCGAAGGCCCCGGCGAGCGCGCCGGGCTCGATCTCCCGGATGATGAACCAGAGCACGACCAGCGAAGCGGCAAAGATCGTCGCACTCGCCAGCGGGCCGAGCCACCACCAGCGGCTGCGCCTGCGCAAGGGCATACCTGGCTCATGCGGGCCGAAGGACATATGCGAACTCGCTCGAAGGCTGGTAGGGACCGCACGCTGCTGCGCCGGGTCCCCGGGCGGGGCGACAGGCCGCAGGACGCGACCTGCCCGACAGATAACGCCTCGACCGGGATGCACAAGCCGGAACGGCGCGACGAATGCGCGCCATGAGGCTGACGCAGGTCACGCCCGGAGGCGTTTCCGGGACGCGGCCCATTGCTATGCGGCGGCCTTTGCAGCCGCCGCATAGTGCAAGGATCCCTCCGGCGAGGATCCTTTCAAGCATCCCGCCCGGCAACGGCGGCGAAGAGCTGATCGGGCCCCTCGAGCTCGACCAGGCGCCGGTTCTCGATCAGCCAGAAGCGATTGCCGACCGTCCGGGCGAAGCTGCGGTCATGCGAGACCAGCAGGCCGCTCGCCTCATGGCCCAACAACTCGGCCTCCAGCGCCTCCTGTCCCTCGATGTCGAGATGGTTGGTTGGTTCGTCCAGCAGGTAGAAGTTGGGATCGGCCAGGCGCAGGATCAGCAGCATCAACCGCGCCTTTTGCCCGCCGGAGAGGCGCCCGATGGGGCTGTCCTGCATTTCGATGGTCAGGCCCGCGCCGGCCAGCAGTGAGCGGGCGCGCTGATCGCCGACATCGAAGCGCCGGCCGATCGCCGCCCCGGGCGTGTCGTCAGGCGCAAGCTCGGACAGGTTCTGGTCGCTATAGCCGAGCTTCAGGGACGGCGTCGCCCTGATCGCCTCCGACGCTCCCTGAGGCTCCACGATCGCGCGCCGGATCAGGCCGACGAGGCGCGACTTGCCGGTTCCGTTGCCTCCGAGCAGGACGATGCGATCGCCCTGGTTGATCCAGCGCTTGCCGGTTTTGAACAGCGGCGTCCCGTCAGGCGCCGCGATGGTCGCATCGTCGAGCGTGACCAGGACCTTGGCGTGGGTGCCGCGATTGGCGAGCCTGATCGCGCCTGCCGAGCGCTCGCGATGCGCGGGCAAGGCGGCATCCTCCAGGCGCTCGGCTCTTTCCTTGAGCTGCTTGGTCTTGACCACCAGCAGGTCGCTGCCGGAATTGATCCCGATATTCCTGAGCTTCGCGGCCTGCCGGCGCAATTGCTGGGCGGTCTTCAGGTCGCGCTGGTAGCGGCGCTCCTCCGAGGCGTCGATCTCGTCAAGCGTCAGGCGCGCCCGCGTATAGGGCAAGGCGAAGACCTGCGAACGCTCCGGGCGCAGGAATAGCGTCCGGTTGGTCGTCGCGTCCAGGAAGGCGCGGTCATGGCTCGATATGACCACCGGCACCTCGCGCGGCAGGGCGTTGAGCCAGTCTTCCAGTTGATTGATCCGGGCGAGATCGAGATGGTTGGTCGGCTCGTCCAGCAGCAGCAGATCGGGCTCGGTCACCCAGATGCGCGCGAGCATCGCCAGCCTTTGCCAGCCGCCACTCAGGCGCGAGAGCGGGCGCTGGCGCAGTGGCTCGGGAACCTCGAGCGAGTCGAGCACAACATCGACGCGCCAACCTTCGCTGTCGCCCTGCTCGGCCGGCAAGGCCTGGTGGACGAGGTCATGGAAGGCCGTATCCGCGAACCGGGCCGGGATATCCTGCTCGACATGCCCGACGCGCAAACCGCGCGAGCGCGTGATCTCGCCGGCGCTGGGCTCGAACCCGCCGGCGATAACGCGCAGCAGCGTCGACTTGCCCCGGCCATTGGCGGCGACGAGGCCGAGGCGGTCATTTGCCCCGATCGTCAGGTCCAGATTCGAAAAGAGCGGCGTGCCCAAGGTGACGCCGAGATTCCTCAGATTGATCAATGCCATTGTCGGTCTCTGCTCTGCCCGAGCCGTGGCCGGCATACGCCGCTAGAAACGCGCGATGCGGGACCGGAGGCCGCAGCCTCCCAAGCTCGGTATGGTGTGAAGAGGCGCGGGCCGCGAGCCTGTGCAGGCTCAGCGCCGCGCTACCACGAAGGGCAGACCGGGAAGAAAACCGTGAAGCAATCGTCTCTGGTCAGCCCTGCAAACAGCTTTGCAGGGCGTTGACCGGGCCACGCTGACGATGGTGACGAAAGAACGTAATCACGCAGCCCTCCTTTCTCGACACATTGCACGACAGAGATAACGCCGCGCGTCACGGCGGGCAATCCTCGCCGTCTCAGTCGCGCCGTTTGCGCTCTGCACCGCCGCGTACGCGCCTCAGCCGGTCTTCCGGAACACCCGCAGCGTCTTGAAGCTGGCAACTTCGTCGACCTGCGCCGTCCTGGCCCAGTCGGCGATGATCGGCTCGGCCGAGGCGTAGGCGAAGGAGCCGGTATAGAACAGGAGATAGCCGCCGATATCGGTCTGGGTGGTGAAGAGGTCGATCACCTCGCGATCGGTCAGCGCGCCATAGGCGTCGTTGGCCTCGGTCCTGAACTCGCAGGCATGGAACAGCGTCACAATGTCGAAGCGCGGCAGCAGCCGGGCGTTGCTGGTGTAGATGTCGCCGAAATAGGCTGAATAGGTCTTGGTGATGGTCGGGCTTGCCGTCGCCAGCTTGACGAAGGCGTCATATTCCTTGGGCGAGGCGGTGATGCCGAGCACGGTGTTGTTCAATTCCGGCTCGGCGCAGCGAATGCCGACATAATGATGCCCGCCCGTGCCAAAATGGTAGATGCGCTTGCCGGTCAGGCCCTCCTCCTCCAGCCATTCGACGAAATGCACGTCGCAGGGGCATTGGTCGACGCGCAGGCCCCAATAAACGTCCCAGATGTTCATCGTCGCGGCTGTCATCGATGTCGGCTCCTCGGCATGAGCGCCGGCGCTCCCACCGGCGGCTTTGGGGAAGGATGGGGTCGCAGGCACGGGAGCAGGTTCATCGCGCGCCCTATTCCGCCAGTTCGGCATGCGCACCCGCGCGCGCCTTGTCGGCACCGACCATGCGCACGACGCCGCCGGCCCGCTTCAGAACCAGACGATGCGTCGCGGCCTCGGCGAAGCCGGCGCTCTGGCCGAAGGCGAGGATGATCACGTCCGGCCGTGCCGCGCGCAACTGCTCGATCAGCTCCAGCGCCATCTCGGTCTCGAGCGCGCTCGTCGCCTCGTCGAGCAGGATGATGTCGGGCGCCTCCAACTCGGCCCGAGCGAGCGCGAGGCGCTGCCGGTCCCCGGTCGCGAGTTCCTTGTCCCAGTCGCGGATCTCGTCGAGCCGTGGCGCGAGAGCCGACAGGCTGTAGCGGCGCAGGGCCTCCACCAGAGGCTCGGAGGGCCGGGTCAGCCCGGTATCGAGCACGGCCCGCAAGCTGCCCTCGGTGAGATGCAGCTTCTGCGGCACGACCGTCACCAGCGCCTCCCGCGGCAGCGCGATCTCGCCCCGCCCCCAGGGCCAGAGGCCAGCGATCGCCTGGATCAGGGCAGCCTTGCCGAGGCCGAGTTCGCCCGAGAGATGCAGCATCGCGCCCGGCGGCAGCGACAGTTCGATATCGGCAGCAAGCGTACGGCCGTCGCGGTCGACCAGCGTGACCTCGTGCAGTCGCAGCAGACCGTCAGGGCTCGGCGTCACGCTCAGATGATCGCCCGGAGGCTCGCCGTCGACGCGCTCCAGCGCATCGGCGAGCTCGTTGACGCGCCTTGCCGCCGCAAGCCATTCGGCGATGCGCATGAAGTTGTCGAGCAGCCAGTTGAAGGCGTTTTGCACCGCCAGGAAGGCGGCTGCGACCTGCACGACGCCGCCGAGCGACATTTCGCCGGAGAGGTATTTCGGCGCGGCCAGCAGCAGCGGCACCACGGGCACCAGCGCGCCGCTGCCATTGGTGATCCAGGTCAAACGGCCGCGCTGGCGGATCATCGCGAGCCAGCGCCCAACGAGGCCGTCATAGGTCTGGGCCACGGCGCGGCGCTCGCCGGGCTCGGTACGGGCGAGCGCGATCGTCTCGCCATGGTCGCGGATGCGCATCAGGGAGAAGCGCAATCGCGCCTCGCCCTCGTTGCGCGCCGCGATCAGGCGCGGCAGGCGGCGCCCGACGATGCTGATGAGGAGGGAGACGAGCACGGCATAGACGATCGCCGCCAGCACCATATAGGCGGGGATCGTGACCCGGCCGCCGCCGGTCGCGACCTGCAGCGCGCCGCCGATTTCCCAGAGAATCTCGATGAAGGTGATGATGGTGATGACCGCCGTGAGCAGGCCGATGGCGAAATCGACCACCGGCTCGGTCGCCCAGCGGACATCGTCGGCGATGCGGTATTCGGGATTGGCCGGCTCGTAGCCGGAAAGGCCGAGCCGGAAGAAGCGGCGCTCATTGATCCAGCCATCGGCCAGCTTGCCCGTGACCCATTGCCGCCAGTGCACCTGGAAGGTCTCGCGGGCGACGAGGATGAGGACGCCGAGCCCGGCCGCGATCAGCACCAGCGCCGGAAAGACCGCCATCGCGATCAGCGCGCTCTCGCTGTCCTTCTTCTCCAGCGCGTCGAAGAACCAGCCGTTCCAGCGATTGACGGTGACATTGGCGAAAACGGAGAGAATGATCGCAACAGCGAGCAGGAGCGACCAGAACCAGGCGCGGCGGGCGCTCGCGCCCCGCCAGAAGCCGCCGGTCAACGCCGCAAAACGCCAGGCGACCTGCCGGTCACTCGGCAGCCCGGCCACGCCCTGCATGTCGTCCGAACTCGGCAACAGCGACGGATCCCCCCAGACCACGCAACCGGATCGTCCCGCCGCGAGCGAGCCTTAACAAACACTTAGCCGCGACCGAATGAATTTGACATGAACGGCTGATGAACGAATGCGCACCGATACGGCTCGCCCTCCGGCTACTCAACCCTTCATTAGAATCTCTCTAAGATACTGATATCAAATGTATATTTTTCCTACCGCGTTGCATTCGAGCCATTGACTCGCCAATATCGCGCCTTAAAGACAAGCCCGTTCGCGACAGGCCGCCGCGGTTCCTCTGGCCCCCGGATCGCCGGACCCGAGCAACCCTTGCGGCGCGGGCCGTCACAGCGCCTGCCTGACGGGAAGCCAACACTACCTCATTCGCCACCGGGCCGAGATGTGACCATGACGCGCCAATCAACCATCGGACAGCGCCGGACGCTGCGCCTCGCAGCCGCTGCGACGACGTTCCTGCTCATCCCCGCTTTTGCCCATGCGCAGGCCACGACCATGCCGCACGACCTCTCGCGCTGGTCGATGTTCATGGCCGCCGATATCGTCGTGAAATCGGTGATGCTGGGCCTGGCCTTCGCCTCGGTCGTAACCTGGACGATCGGGCTCGCCAAGACGCTTGAATTGAGCGCCGCCAAGCGCCGACTGCGGCAGGCGACCCGGATCCTGGCAAGGCAGACCACCCTCAATGAGGCTTCGCTGGCGCTCGGCAAGGCGCAAAGGCTCGGCCGCAAGCTGATCGAGGCCGGGGTGGAGGAGATGCAGGCCTCCAAGCAGGCCTATGACAAGGACGGCATCAAGGAGCGCGTCGTCTCGCGGCTGCACCGGATCGAGCTCGCCGCCAGCCGCGAGATCGCGCGCGGCACCGGCTGGTTGGCGACGATCGGCTCGACGGCGCCCTTCGTCGGGCTGTTCGGCACCGTCTGGGGGATCATGAATTCGTTTATCGGCATCTCCAAGGCGCAGACCACGAACCTCGCCGTGGTCGCTCCGGGCATCGCCGAGGCGCTGCTCGCCACCGCGATCGGCCTCGTCGCCGCCATTCCCGCCGTGATCATCTACAACCTGTTCAGCCGCGGTATCGCCGGCTACCGCGCCGAGGTCGGCGACGCCGCCGCGACCGTCGCCCGGCTGGTCTCGCGCGATCTCGACCGCAGCCGCAGCGCGCTGCAGCGCGCGGCGGAGTGACGCCATGGCCGGCGGCATCAATGCGAATGGCGGCTTCGGGGATGACGACCTGCCCGAGGCCAGCGAGATCAACGTCACACCGTTCATCGACGTGATCCTGGTGCTGCTGATCATCTTCATGGTCGCGGCCCCGCTCTCCACCGTCGATGCGCCGGTCGAGCTTCCTGTCTCGACCGCCAAGCCTCAGCCGCGCCCCGAGAAGCCGGTCTTCCTGACGCTGAAGGCCGATCTCGCGATGGTGCTGGGCGAACAGCCCGTCACCAACGAGCAACTCGCCCAGGCGCTCGACGCGCAGACCAAATCCGACCGCGAGCAGCGCATCTTCGTGCGCGCCGACCAATCGGTCTCCTATGGCGAGGTCGTCAAGCTGATGAACACGCTGCGCGCGGCAGGCTATCTCAAGATCGCGCTGGTCGGGCTTGAAGGTCCGAGCGCGCCCGCACCGGCCGCCAGCGAGATCCCCGCGGCCCCGGCTTCGCCGGCCGGCCCGCAGCCGTAAGCAGCGCCCCAATAGTCGCAGGCGCCGGCGCCATGCCGGCCGGGATTGCAGTCGCTGCTCTGAACAGCCCATCCCGAGAACGCCATACAGGGCGGGGCGCATGGCTGTCTCGGCCGGACCGGCGCCTCCCGCGACCCCGACCGTGATCTGCATGGCCCGCGCCCCGGCCCCGTCTTTGCGTGCATGGCGGCGGCGAGCCAGCTAGGCCATGCTTAGTGAGCATGACCGAAGCCGCAGTTGCGGCGAACGGCTCAGCGCGATGCAGCAGACGCATGAGCACGAGGGCGCAGATCCTCATGCCTGATGCGTGACAGGGGAGGATCGCCCGATGATCTATGAAGAGCGCGATTATCGCATCAAGGCCGGCAAGCTCGGCGAATTCGTCAAGATCTATGGCGAGCACGGCCTGCCGCTGCAAAAGGAGCATCTGGGCAATTTCATCGCTTATTTCACCACCGAGATCGGCGAGCTGAACCATGTCGTCGCGCTCTGGAGCTATCAGAGCCTCGACGAGCGCACGGCCAAGCGCAAGACGATGCTGGCCGATCCGCGCTGGCAGGACTACCTCAAGCGCGTCGATGGGCTGATCGACATCCAGAACACGCGCATCCTCACCCCCGTTTCCTATTCGCCACTGCAATGAGCACCACATCGCAATCCGGTATGGCCGGACATTTCACCGCCGAGACTCCCGACGGCGCCGTACTGCACGTGACCAGCGAGGGCCAGGGTCCGACGCTGCTGCTCGTCAGCGGGCTGGGCGGCACAGCCGGCTTCTGGAATAGCAACGCCGCGACGCTGGCGCGCTCCTTCCGCATCATCCGCTTCGACCAGCGCGGCATCGGCGCGAGCACGCGCGGCACCGCCGCCTGCACCATCGACCAATTGGCGCAGGACTGCCTCAGCGTGCTCGATGCCGCCGGCGCCGATCGCACTGTCCTGCTCGGCCATTCGACAGGCGGCTGCATCGGCCAGGCGCTGGGCCGGCTCGCGCCCGAACGGCTCGACGGGCTGATCCTGAGCGCGACCTGGCTCAAGCCCAGCCGCTACATGACCAGCCTGTTCGGCACCCGCCGCGCGATCCTCGACGACAACCCGCATGCCTATGCCGCGACGGCTGTGCTGATGGCCTATCCGCCTGCCTGGATCGAGGCGAATTGGGGCACTTACGACGCTGCCCTCGCCGCCGCCCCGGTGACGGCGCAGGCACGGCAGGTCGTGCGCGAGCGCATCGACGCGCTGATGTCCTTCGACGGCTCCGCCAGCACCGCCTCGCTGATGATGCCGATCCTGGTCCTGGGCGCGCGCGACGACATGATCGTGCCGGCCTTCCTGCAGGAGGAGTTGGCGGCGGCGCTGCCTGGATCGCGCAAGACGATGCTCGACACGGGCGGGCATTTCTTCCCGGTCTCGCGGCCCGACGCCTTCACGGCGAATGTCGCGGAATGGATCGGCGAGCTCGGATGAAGCCGCGCCGCCTCGTCCTGATCGGCTTCGGCGCGATCGCCGGCGATCTCGCTGCCGCGCTGCTCGACGCGCCGCAGCCGGGCTATGAGCTGGGCGTGCTGCTCAAGCCAGGATCGGCCTCGCGCCAGCGCCTGCCGCCGAGCTGCACCCCGCTCTCGGACCTCGCCGAACTCGCCGCCTTCGCCCCCGACCTCGTCGTCGAGGCGGCCGGCCATGAGGCAGTGCGCGGCAGCGTTCCGGGATGTCTTGCGCTTGGCCTGCCTGTGCTGATCTCCTCGATCGGCGCCTTGCATGACGAGGCCTTGCTTGCGAGCCTCGTGGCGACGGCGCGCGAGCATGGCGGGCGCTTGCTGCTGCCCTCGGGTGCACTCGGTGCGCTCGACTATGTCCGCGCGGTCCGGCACGCAAGCGAGCTCACGCTGCGCTATGAATCGCGCAAGCCTCCCGCCGCCTGGAGCGCGGAGCTCAAGGCGCTCGGCCATGATCCCGACAGGCTCGACGCCCCCGTGACGCTGTTCTCGGGCAATGCGCGCGAGGCGGCGGCCGCCTATCCGCAGAACCTCAACGTCGCGGCCGCGCTGGCGCTGGCGGGGCCGGGCTTCGAGGCGACCGGCGTCGATGTGGTCTGCGACCCCGCCGCGACCGGCAACACCCATGTCGTGACCGCGCGCAGCGAATTCGGCACGATGCATCTTGCCATCGCCAACCGCCCCTCCCCGAGCAATCCGAAATCCTCCTGGATCGTCGGCCGTTCGCTGCTGGCAGCGATCGAGCAGTTCTTCGCTCCGGTGATGATGCTGTGACGGCCATTCGCACCTGATATATAAATACGGCGCAATCGCGTGACGGGACGAGGGACAGACAGGATGAAGCTTGCTGGCAAGATCGCGATCATCACCGGGGGCGGCTCCGGCATCGGCCACGAGGCGGCGAAGCTCTTCGCTGCAGAGGGTGCCATCGTGATCGTCGCCGACCGTGACGGGGCCGCCGCCGAACGCGTCGCGGCCGAGATCACGAGCCATTCCGGCAAGGCGAGCGCACATACGGTCGACGTCAGCAAGGAAGCCGAGATCAAGGCGATGATCGACAGGGTCGTCGCCGATCATGGCCGGCTCGACATCCTCGTCAACAATGCCGGCTTCGGTTTCGCCGGCACGGTCGTCACCACATCGGAGGCCGACTGGGACGCGCTGATGGCGGTGAACGTCAAGGGCGTGTTCTTCGGCTGCAAGCATGCGATCCCGGTGATGGAAAAGCAGGGCGGCGGCGTCATCGTCAACACGGCGTCCGCCGTCGCCAATGTCGGCATCACCGATCGCGCAGCCTATGTCGCCTCCAAGGGCGCCGTCGCCGCGCTGACGCGGGCGATGGCGATCGACCATGTCGCGGCGAAGATCCGGATCAACTGCGTCGCGCCAGGCACGATCGAATCGCCCTATTTCGCCAAGATCCTGAGCGGACCCGACGGCGCCGAACTCCGCCGCGGCCTCGAGCAGCGCCAGGCCATGGAGCGACTGGGACAGCCCGTCGAGATCGCCAGGGCAATGCTCTTTCTTGCCAGCGACGAGTCGTCGTTCTGCACGGGGACGACGCTGGTTGCCGACGGCGGTTGGACAGCGCGCTGATATATTATAAGGAGCGGCCCGCTCTCCAGACTCCGATCGACAGGATTCCCGCGCATGTACGGACTTGAAGGACGCAAGGCGATCGTCACCGGCGCCGCCCATGGCATCGGCCGGGCCATCGCGGCGCGGCTGCTCGCCGAGGGCTGCGATGTCGGCATTCTGGATTTTGATCTCGCAGCCGCGCAAGCGACGGCTGAAAGCCTGCGCAAGGATGGCGGCAAGGTCGCGGTCGCGGCCGGCGACGTCTCGTCGAGCGGTCAGGTGGAGGCAGCCGTCGAGACGCTGCGCGCGGCGCTCGGCCCCATCGACATCCTGGTCAACAATGCCGGCATCCTGAAGGTCGGCAAGTTGCTGGAGACCAGCGAGGCGGACTGGAAGGCGCATTTCTCGGTCAATGTCGACGGGCTGTTCCACATGACGCGCGCGGTCGCGCCCGAAATGGTTGCGAACCGCAAGGGCGCAATCGTCAACATCGCCTCCTGGATGGGAAAGTCGGGCGTGGCTTCGTACAGCGCCTATTGCGCCTCGAAGTTCGCGATCGTCGGCATCACCCAATCGCTCGCGACCGAACTCGGCGAGCACGGCGTGCGCGTCAACGCCGTCGGACCGGGCCTGATTGTCGACACCAAGATGCGCGACGAATCCGAGATCAAGCGCAAGGCCGAGGGACTGCCAGACGCCTATGAGCGCGCGCAGGCGATCCCGCTGCGGCGGCCGGGCATTCCCGACGACATCGCCAAGGCCGTCGCCTTCCTGTCCTCAGACGAAGCCGACTACATCACGGGCGAGACGATCAGCATCACCGGCGGCCTCTGGAACGACTGAGCGCGCCCGAGAGCATTTTCGAGCGAAGTGGGCACCGGTCCGCGTGAAGACAATGCGATAAAACAAGGAGCTAGCGCATTTCCGCGATTCAGAGAAACGCGGAAATGCGCTAGCCCGGTTCGCCATATCCGGATTGGTCGAGGGCTGCGGCCTGCGCCAGCAAAGGCCTGTAGTCGTCAATCTCGACGGCGGCAAAGCCGGTGAGGCATAGTTCGGCGAGGACAGGCTTTGCCGCCGTGGCCGCGCCAAGCCCCAGCAACGCGCCGCGCAAGGCTGCAACAATCACGGGATCGATCCCGCTCGAAGCAGCCAGCAATGGCATCGGCGTCGGCTGCGTCGTCGCGACGACGCGCAGCCTTGCCGCCGTCCCGGGCTCATGCCGCTTCAGCAGACCGTGGAAATAGGAATCGAGCGGTCCGACATCGATGCGGTCGTCGAGCACGGCCTCGATTACCCGGCGCGGCGTCATCAGTTCGCCGATGCTCTCGCGGTAGAGCGGTCCACCAGATTTGACATAGGGCAGCAAGTGCCGGCGCAGCGCCTGGAAGCCGGACTGCGAATGCCTGGTCGTCCAGCCGATACGGCCGCCGAACGTATCCTCCAGCGTGCGGAGCGGGCCGTCGGCGCGCACAATCAGATCGCTGGCGTAGAGAGGTTGTCCGGATGCGAGCGGGCTTGCGGGGATGGGCGCCGCGATCGGCAGCAGGGAAAAGCCGCCACCCGCGAAGGGAAAGCCGCAGATGAAGGCGAGGCCGAGATCGTCGCGCCGCCAGAGCGCTTCAAGCGGTGCGGGCGCGGCATGATCGATCACCGCGAGCGGCACGCCCGCCTTCTGCGAGACCAGCCCGAACAGTTTCGCCCAGGCGGCGCGAACGCCGGCATTGACCGCATACATCCGCGCATTGGCGACGAGCAACGACCTGATCCCACTCAGGCGAAGCGCAGGCGCTGGCCGATGCCCAACCGCTTGCCCTTCTCCAGCATGGCGTGGCCAAGCGCGATATCCGACAGCGACAGGCCGCGATGCCAGAACAGGATGGTCTCGTCATCGTTTTCACGGCCAGGTTTCAGGCCGGCGACGATCTGACCCATCTCGGCATGCAGCGTTGCCTCCGAGAGCTTGCCGGCCTCGACATGGGCACGCAAGCTGCCGAACTTGCCGCCCTTGCACTGGCCCCAATCATCGACGACCAGCTTGCTCATGATGTCGGTCAGCGAGAACTCGACCGCGCTCATCGTGCCATAGGGCACGACGAAGGCGCCCTTCTTGATCCAGTCGGTCTTCAGCATCGGCTCGGGCCGGTCGAGCCGCGAAGCTTCGACGACGATATCGGCGCCCTCGACGCAGGATCGCCAGTCTGGCGTGGCAATGACGCGCTTGCCGAGATCGGCGGAGAGTTTCGCCGCAAAACCGTCGCGGCTCTCGGGCCGGCGCGAATGCACGCGGATCTCGTCGAAATCGAAGAGATGATCGAGCAGGCGGACATTCCAATAGGCGGTGCCGCGCGCGCCGACATGGCCGAGCACCTTGGAGCCCTTGCGGGCGAGATATTTCGCGCCGATGGCAGTGACCGCACCAGTGCGCATGTCGGTGATGCCGGATGCGTCGAGGATCGCCTTGGGACTGCCGTTGAAGCGGTCGAACAGGGTCAGCACAGCGAGTTCCGAGGGCAGGCCGATCTTGTAATTCTCGACGAAGTCGCCGACGACCTTGACGCCGGCTGCGTCGATCTCGCCGCCAAGCGCGCCGCGCAGCACGTTGAAATGGCCGTTCGCCGCCTTGGGCTCGAGATGCATGCGCGGCTCGATCACGGCCTCGCCGCGCCCTTGCGTCGCCAACGAGCCCTCGATCGCAGCCAGGATCTCGTCATCGGTGATGGCGAGTGCCTCAATATCGAGGCGGTTCATATAGGTGATGTAGATCGGCGGCATCGCGGCGGGCGCGGACATGGCTCTTGCTCCGAGGGATCAGGCCGTATGAGCGGCCGTTTTGGTCAGCGGGAAATGACAGCGCACGCGGCGGCCCGAGCCCAGCTCGCGCAGCTCCGGCATCTCGATCCTGCAGCGCTCCTCGACCTGCGGGCAGCGCGTGTGGAAGCGGCAGCCGGAAGGCGGATTGATCGGGCTCGGGATCTCGCCCTTCAGGATGATGCGTTCGCGGCGCCTGGCCGGATCGACGGAAGGGTTGGTCGAGAGCAGCGCTGCCGCATAGGGGTGGGCCGGGGCCTCGAACAGCGCCCTGGTCGGCGCCTCCTCGACGATCTGGCCGAGATACATCACGATCGTCCGGCCGGTCAGCCGGCGCACGACATTGAGGTTGTGGCTGACGACGAGATAGGTCAGCGCGAACTCCTCATGCAGGTCGCGCATCAGATTGAGCAGATCGCCCTGCACGGAGACGTCGAGGCCCGCGGTCGGTTCGTCGGCGACGATGATCTGCGGCTCCAGCACCAAGGCGCGCAGGATCGCGACGCGGCGCGCCTGTCCTCCCGAAACCTGATGCGGAAATTTGTCGAGCGTCGCCTCGGGCAGGCCGAGGCGCTTGAGGATGCGCAGCAAGCGGGCGCGGCCCTCGGCCATCGGCATTCCGTGGATCTTCAACGGCTCCTCGGCCAGCGCCAGGATGCGCATGCGCGGCGAGAGCGAGGCGACTGCCTCCTGCTTGAGCATCTGCGCCTGCCGGCGGAAGCCGAGCGGATCGCGCGCGAGACGCACCGCCAAGGGCTCCCCGGCGATCGTGACGCGTCCCGATGAGGCGGGCAGCAGCCCCATCAGAACGCGGCAGAGCGTGGTCTTGCCCGAGCCGGATTCCCCGACGAGGCCGACGACCTCGCCGCTGCCGATCGCGAAGGAGACGCCGTCGAGCGCCCGCACCTTGCCGCCATAGACGAGCGAGACATCGTCGAAGGCGATCAAAGGCGCGCGCTCCACCACTGGTGCACTCATGGCAGCACCTCGCTTGGCAGTACCTCGGCTGAGCGGATGCAGGCCGCCTGCCGGCCCTGCCCCATGACTGCCAGCGGCGGGTGCCGCTCCAGGCAGATATCGGCGGTGTGGGCGCAACGGCTGGCGAAGATGCATTGCGTCAATTCGCTCAGCGGGTTGGGCACCTCGCCGGGAATCGTCGCGAGCCGGCCCTCGTCGCCATCCTCGATCTCGCAGTCGAGCAGCGCGCGGGTATAGGGATGGCGCGGAGCCCTCAGCACCTCGGCGACCGGGCCGGTCTCGACGATCGCGCCGCCATACATCACGCAGAGATCGTCGCAGAGCTCGGCGACGAGCCCGAGATGATGCGAGATGAAGACGATCGAGCCGGAAAAATCCTGCCTGAGCCGGTCGAACAATGCAACGATCTGGGCCTCGACCGTGGCGTCGAGCGCCGTCGTCGGTTCATCCGCGAGCAGCAGGTCGGGCTCGACCGAGAGCGCCATGGCGATCATCACGCGCTGGCGCATGCCGCCCGATAACTGGTGCGGATAGGCCTTCAGGCGCAGACGCGGATCGGCGATACCGACCTTGACCAGCATCGCCTCGCTGCGGGCCAGCGCCTCGCGCCGCGACAGCTCGGGGAAGCGCCGCCGCAGCACGTCGACCATATGGGTGCCGACGGTGAAAAGCGGGTTCAGCGCCGTCATCGGATCCTGGAAGATCATGGCGATGCGCACGCCGCGCCAGGCCTGCATCGCGCTATCCGTCAATGCGAGCAGATCGGTGCCGTCGAAGCGGATCTCGCCGTCGAGCCGGCTGACATTGCTCGGGAGCAAGCGCAGCAAGGCGGAGGCGAGCGTCGATTTGCCGGAGCCGGACTCGCCGACGACGCCGAGAATGCGGCCACGCCCGATCTCGAGGTCGAGCCCACGCAGGATATGAGCCGGGCCACGCTCGGTCGTAGCGTCGAGCGTCAGCTTGCGGATGCTGACGAGGGGAGAAGCGTCAGTCATGCCGCTCTCCCCCTGTCATTCCGGGGCAGGCCGAAGGCCTGAACCCGGAACCCACGACCGGGCGAGCGTTTCTCGGTCGCCGAAGCGTGCCACCCAGTCGTGGGTTCCGGGTTCTTCGCTGCGCGAAGCCCCGGAATGACAGCGGGGAGCGCTGACACCATCATGTCAGCGCTCCCCGTCGAGGCGCGGATCGACCGCGTCGCGAAGCGCCTCGCCGAAGAGCGTGAAGCCGAGCGTGGCGAGAGCGAGCGCGCTGCTGGCGATGACCACGGGGAGCTTGGAATCCGAGAGATAGGCGTAGCCGTCATAGATCAGCGTGCCCCAGCTCGCGAGCGGCGGCCTGACGCCGAGCCCGATGAAGGACAGTCCGGCCTCGATGGTGATGACCACGGGAATGTCGATCGAGGCGAGCACGACAAGCGGCCCGGCGATATTGGGCAGGATATGCGAGAAGACGATGCGCCAGGAGGAGGCGCCGAGCAGGCGTTCGGCCTCGATATAGGGCGCATTGCGCACGGTCAGCACCTGGGCCCGGGCGACACGACCGAAATGCGGGATCAGCGTGACCGCGACGATGATCACCACGAGCAAGGTCGAAGGGCCGAAAACCGCGACCGCCGCCAGCGCCAGCACGAGGCTGGGGAAGGACGAGACCACGTCGAACAGGATCAGGATGAGCCGCTCGGAGCGCGCCGGCAACGAGGCCGCGAGGATGCCGAGCAGCGTACCGGCGATGAGCGCCGTCGAGATCGCCGTCAGCGCCACCGCCATGGCGACGCTCGCGCCATGGACGAGGCGGCTATAGAGATCGCGCCCGAGATGGTCGGTGCCGAGCCAATGCTGGGCGGTGGGGCCGGTGAAGCGGTTCAGCACGTCGAGCGCATCGGGATCATGCGTCGCCACCAGCGGCGCAAACACGGCCGACAGCACCACGACCGCGACGATGACGAGGCCTATTGCGCCGCCGAGATGCGAGCCTATGCGCCGGATGGTGCCGGCTGTCACTGCCAGCGCATTCATTGCCCGGCCGCCTGCGGAGCGCCATCGCGGCGGATGCGCGGGTCGATCGCGGAATAGCTGAGATCGACGAGGAGGTTGGTGACGACGAAGATCAGCACCACGACCAGCACGGCGCCCTGCAGGACAGGGAAATTGCGGGTCGCGATCGCATCGAAAATCAGGCGGCCGAGACCCGGCCGCGCGAAGACGATCTCGACCAGCACGGCCCCCCCGAGCAAGCGGCCGATGCCCATGCCGAGCACGGCGATGGTCGGGATGCAGGCGTTCTTGAGCGCGTATTTATAGGTCACCATCCGGTCCGACAGGCCATAGGCGCGCGCGGTGCGGATATAATTCTCGCCCATCACCTCCAGCATGGAACTGCGCATGAGGCGCGCGATGAAGCCGATCCAGCCGACGCTCAGCGCTGTCGTCGGCAGGATCAGGCGCTTGGCCTGGTCGAGCCAGTCGCCGGGCTGACCGGCGCCGAGCACGGGCAGCCAGTCCAACCAGATCGAGAAGATCAGCAGCAGGAAGATCGCGATGACGAAGGAGGGGATCGCGATGAAGGCGACGCTGATGAAAGCCAGCGCATGATCGAGCGCCGAGCCGCGATGCGTCGCGGCATAACAGCCGAGCGGCACGCCGATCACGACGGCAAGCCCGATCGAGGCGAAGGTCAGGATAAAGGTGTAGGGAAGCACTGCGCCGACGATGCCCGCGACCGGCCGGCCCGAAAGCACGTCGGTGCCGAGATTGCCGGTCAAGACATGGCCGAGGAAGGTCGGCAGGCGGCGATACCAGGGCTGGTCGAGCCCCATCTCGGCGATGAAGCGCTTCGCATATTCCGCCGTCGCCTGCGGACCGAGCAGAGCAGTTGCCGGATCGCCCGGCACGATCGCCGAGAGCGTGAACAGCAGCAACATCGCGCCGAGCACGATCAGCAGCGTCGTGACGAAACGGCTCACGAGGTAGCGCGCGGTGTCGCTCATTCCGGGGCCTTCGGCGGATGACGCTGCGTTTCATCAAAAAACGCACCGTCGTCCTGGGCAGCCAGAGGCCGTCCCGGGATCCACCCTAGACCGCCGAACCCTCCGATGGATCCCGGGACGCCCTTCGGGCGCCCAGGATGACGAAGAGGTTGCCTTGAAGCGCCGATCATCGCCGAGTAACCAGCCAACCGCTCAAACGCTCGTGAAGCGGTCGAGCTGCCAGTCGATCGCGCCGGGCAGATAGGCTGGCTTCACCGAGGCGCGTCGCACGGCGAAAGCGACGTCGTTGGTGAGCCAGACGAAGGCGGCCGACTTGTCCATTTCCTGCTGCGCCTTGATGACGATCGCGGCGCGCTTGGCCGGATCGGATTCGACGATCGCCTCCTGATAGAGCCTGTCGAATTCCGGGCTGTTGAAGCGCTGCCAGTTCCAGGTGCCGATCTGGCTGGAGACGAACCACTGCATCAGGAAGTTGGGGTCGAGCTTGCCGTTGAAGCGCATCATGAACAGATCGAGATTCTTGCCGGCCTCACCCTTGCCGGCGTCCCAATAGGTGCCGCCTTCCTGGACATCGAGCTCGGCGGTGATGCCGACCTCCTTCAGCAGCGCCTGCGCCACCAGCGCCATGGTCTGATAGGCTGGCTGGTTCAGGATGGTGATGCGGGTCTTGATCGCGGTCTGGCCGGCTTCCGCGAGGAGCTTCTTGGCCTCGACGACATTGCGCTTATAGACCGGCGCCTCCGTCCAGGCGCCGAGGATCGGCTGCATGATCAGCGTGTTCAATCGCGGCGCCTTGCCGTTGAAGCCGGCGAGCAGCATCTGGTCGACATCGAGCGCGAGCCTGACCGCCTGGCGCACGCGCAGATCGGTGAAGGGCGGCTTCTCCATATTGATGCCGAGCCAGACATAGGCCAGCCCCGGCGACTGATCGACGACGATGCCTTGCGCCGAGCGCATCGGCTCGGCGACGGAAGGCGGCAGCACCGCAAAATCGAGCTCGCCCGAGCGCAGCGCCAATTCCGCCGTCTTCGGATCCTGGATGAAATTGACCTTGATCTCCTCGAAGGTCGGCTTTGCACCCGAATAGGTCGGATTGCGCTTCAGCACCGCACCGCGCTGCTTCTCGACCGAGACGACCTGATAGGGCCCCGAGCCGACCGGCTTGGTGTTGTGCTCGACGCCGCGCGCCATCACCGCCTTCTTCGAGACGATGCAGCCCGAAGCATCGGCGATCGCGATGGCGAGCAATCCGGCATTGGGCTGCGAAAGGTTGATCTTGCCGGTGTATGTACCGGTGACCTCGACGCCGGTCAGGCCGGTCCAGTCGCCCTTATAGGGAGAGATCTTGCCGTCGACGGGCGCGACGGCGAAGCGCTCGAAGGAGAACTTCACGTCCTCGGCTGTCATCTCGCCGAAACCGTCGGTGAACATCTGCCCGGGCTTGAGTGTGAACTCGATCAGGGTCGGGCTGACCTGCTTCAGCTCGGCTGCAGCATCGAGCTCGGTCTCGACCGAGCTGTCCTTCTGCTTGATCAGGCGCTGATAGACGCAACGGATGACATTGGCGTCATGCGGGCCGCCGCGGAAGGCGGGATCGAGCACGGTGATGTCGCGCTCGATGCGCACTGCGATGCTGGTCTTGGCCTGCGCCAGGGCCGGCATCGCGCCGAGCAGGGGACCTGCCGTAGCGGCGACCGAGCCCGCCACGAAGGCGCGCCGGGACACGCTGAGCTCCAGATCGTTCTGCATGATCGCTCTCCTCTGTCCATCGATCTTCAGACGGCGTCCGTTCCCAAACGAGCGAGCGGCCGGGAAGATCCCCCTTGCCTGCATCGTCAGCCGGATCGAGGGGTGAGGTAAAGGGCCGCGCTGCCAGTTCTGTCAGCAATCGCAACGGCAGTGCTCACAACTTCGCGCCTTTTGTGGATGGGAGGCCGGTTGCGCGGCGGTTGGGGCTGCGGCTACCGTCCCAGCTGAAGCGCCGCTGGCGCTGCGTCCCACCGCCTCCACATCGCAAAGCATCGACGGAGATCCTTCAGCGTGAGCGAATTCCTTCTGGGCGCCGCGCCGGTCGGGCTCGGCTTCGTCATGGCCGCCAGCCACCCCGGCACGACGGTCGCGCTTGCGCCCGAAGCGCGCGCCAGGGTGGTCGCGGCGCGCAAGGTGGTGGAGCGCTACGCGCAAGGCGACGCGCCGATCTACGGGCTAAACACCGGCCTCGGCGGCAACGTCGCCTTCCGCCTGGACAAGGCTCAGATCGAGGCGTTCCAGGTCCAGATGGTACGCGGGCGCTGCATCGGCATGGGCGAGCCGTTTCCCGAGGCGACGGCTCGCACCATCTGGCTGTGCCGCTTGATCGGTCTCGCCCAGGGCGGCTCGGGCGTCTCCCCGCCAGTGCTCGACACGATGGTGGCGATGTTCAATGCCGGGCTGACGCCGGTCATTCCCGGGCGGGGCTCGATCGGCGCCGGCGATCTTGGGCTCTGCGCCCATCTCGGTGCGGCCGTGATCGGGCTCGGCGAGATCTTCGTGAAGGGGGAAAAACGCCCCGCCATGGAGGCGTTCACCTCGGCCGGGCTGCAGCCGGCGACGCTCGCCGCCAAGGACGGGCTCGCGATCCTGAATGCGAGCGCGGTCAGTTGCGGCCATGCCGCCAAGGTACTGGCCGAGCTCTCCGACATCCTGTTCGCCTCCGTCGCAATCGCAGGGCTGACGGATGAGGGCTATGCCGCCAATCCGCAGATCTTCGACGCCAGGCTCGCAGCCGCGCGGCCTGCCGGCGGCCAGGAGCGGGCGGCGGCGATGTTCCGCGCGGTGCTCGCGGGCAGCTATCTCCATGATGCGGGCGCGGCCCGCTCGATCCAGGACGCGCTCTCCTTCCGCGTGCTCGCGCAGATCTACGGGCCGGCGCTGACGAGCTTCGAGACGGCGGTCGAAAGCGTCGAAACCGAAATCAACGCGGCGGCCGACAACCCGCTGGTCATGACCGATGACGATCTGATCCTGTCCACGGCGAATTTTCATACGCCGGCGATCGCGCTGGCTTTCGACATGATGGCGATCGTCAACACGCATCTGGCGACGGCTTCGGCCTACCGCACCATCAAGATGATGAACCAGCATCTCTCCGGCCTGCCGAAATATCTTTCGCCGGTCGGCGGCGCCTCGAACGGCTACAACTCGCTGCAGAAGACCGCCTCCTATCTGCATGGCGAGATCCGCCTCAAGGCCGCACCTGCGAGCTGCGACGCGCTGCCGGTCTCGGAAAGCGTCGAGGACCATGCGCCGCAGACGGCCTTGACGATCCGCAAGCTGGAGGAGCAGCTCGTGCCCCTGCGCATGCTGTTTGCCATCGAGGCGGTGGTCGCGGCCCAGGCCGTCGATATCGGCAAGCGGCCCCGGCTCGCCCCCGCCACCAGGGTGCTCTACGAGGCGATCCGCGAGAGCGTGCCGATGCTGGTCGAGGATCGCGAGACCGGCCCGGACGCGATGAAGGCGCTGGCGGTGATCGCGCAGCCGGCCTTCGTCGCCGCTCTGCGCCAGGCGATGCCGGCGGACGCCGCAGGCGCCTTCACATTGTCGCGGACGAGCTGAAGGCGGACGTCTTGCGGCATTCTTCCTGCATTGCAGCCAAAATGGACAGGGACGGCAGGACCTGCATCGTAGCGGGCAGAAAGCCATCGCGACTGCCTGCAAAGGCCGCTCGGGCGGCTATCGCTGGCATAGGCACAGGCTATTGGACGATCGCCGCGCTCCCTCGTTATCGTTCCGCCGTGAACCGGGCCGTGGAGGCCATCGGCGTGGAGTTCTCATATTCGGCAGAGGCTCCGGCCCTGTGCGGCACGACCAAGCTATGATCTAGTTCGAGGCGGGGCGGATCGCGAAAAAGATGCGACCGACGATTGAGACAGTCGAGGCAGTGGGAGACGATGATGACGAGTTCAGCATTCCGCCGGCATCTTGCCGTAACGACCGCGCTTGCAGCCTTCGCGCTGGCGCCGTCCATGGCGCCGGCGCAGACGCCCAATACGGGCGGCAGCATCCATGTCGTGGTGCAGCCGGAACCGCCGATGCTGATGCAGGGGCTGAACCAGAACGGCCCGACCAACATGGTCGCGGGCAACATCTACGAATCGCTGCTGCGCTATGACGAGAAGCTCAACCCGAAGCCCTCGCTCGCCAAGAGCTGGGAGATATCACCGGATTCCAAGGTTTATACCTTCAAGCTCCAGGATGGCGTGACCTGGCATGACGGCAAGCCCTTCACCGCCGACGACGTGGTGTTCTCGCTCGACAAGTTCCTGCGCGAGGTGCATCCGCGCTGGCGCCCGATCGCCAACAGCCAGGTCGAGAAGATCGAAAAGATCGACGACCTCACCGTCAAGATCACGCTGAAGCAGCCCTTCGGCCCGCTGATCCTGTCACAGGAGGTCGGCGGCGCGCCGATGATCCCGAAGCACATCTATGACGGCACGGATTACCGCGCGAACCCCGCCAACAACACCCCGATCGGCACCGGGCCGTTCAAGTTCAAGGAGTGGAAGAAGGGCTCCTATATCCACCTCGTCAAGAACGAGAACTACTGGCAGAAGGGTAAGCCGAACCTCGACGAGATCTATTGGGAGATCATCCCCGACGCGGCCGCCCGCGCCGTCGCCTATGAGACCGGCAAGATCGATGTGCTGACCGGCGGTTCGGTCGACGTCTACGACGTGGCCCGCCTCTCCAAGCTGCCCAATAGCTGCGTCACGACCAAGGGCTGGGAGATGTTCGCGCCTCATGCCTGGCTGACGCCCAACATCGCCAAGGGCGGCCCGCTCGCCAACAAGCAGTTCCGCCAGGGCATGATGTTCGCGATCGACCGCGAATTCGGCAAGGACGTGGTCTGGGGCGGGCTCGGCAAGCTGCCGACCGGGCCGATCTCGTCGAAGACGAAGTTCTACTCGGCCGACGTGCCCAAATACAGCTACGACGTCGCCAAGGCGAAGGAGCTGATCAAGGCCTCCGGCTATAAGGGCGAGCCGATCAAGCTGCTCGCCCTGCCCTATGGCGAGGTCTGGAGCCGCTGGGCCGAGGCGATCAAGCAGAACCTCACTGATGCCGGAGTCAACGTCTCGATCGAGACCACCGACGTGCCGGGCTGGACCCAGAAGGCCAGCAACGGCGATTTCGACATGACCTTCAACTATCTCTACCAACTCGGCGACCCGGCGACCGGCGTGGCGCGCAACTACATCTCGACCAACATCGTCAAGGGCAATCCCTTCGGCAACCAGGGCGCCTATGTGAACCCGGAAGTCGACAAGCTCTTCGCCGACGCGGCGACCGCGCCCTCGGACAGCGCTCGACAGGAACTTTACACGAAAGTGCAGAAGATCCTCGCCGACGACGTGCCCGTGCTCTGGCAGCTCGAGATGGATTTCCCGACGATCTATCGCTGCAACGTCAAGAACCTCGTCAACAGCGCGATCGGCGTGAATGACGGCTTCCGAGATGCATGGAAGGAGTGACACGATCCGCAAGGATCGTGTCATCCCGGACGCCGCGCAGCGGTGATCCGGGATCGCATGCAGAGCAAGGCTCCAAGCCGTGCTCTCTCCGGTGACGGTCCCGTGTCAGCGCAGCGGCACTTCGCGCCGCAGCGCGCACGGGATGACACGCTTCACGGAAGCCTTGAATGAACCTCCTCCACTTCCTCTCCGGCCGACTGGTGAAGGGCGTTCTCGTGCTCTTCGCCATCGCCGTGCTGAACTTCTTCCTGATCCGCGCCGCGCCGGGCGATCCGGCGCAGGTGCTGGCCGGCGAAGCGGGCGCCGCCGACGCCCAGTTGCTCGAGCAGTTGCGCCAGCGCTTCGGGCTGAACGAGCCGATCACGACGCAGCTCTGGATCTACATCAAGGGCTATATGACCTTCGATCTCGGCTTCAGCTATCGCCAGCAGCAGCCGGTGCTCAGCCTGGTGCTCGACCGGCTGCCCGCGACGCTGCTGCTGACAGGTGCGGCCTTCGTCGTCTCGCTCGCCCTGGGCATCGTCATGGGAGCGCTGGCCGCAAGGCGGGCCGGGCGGTGGTCGGACAGCCTGATCACGACGCTGTCCCTCGTCTTCTACGCGACACCGCTGTTCTGGATCGCATTGATGAGCCAGATCGTCTTCTCCCTGAAGCTCGGCCTCGTGCCCAATGTCGGCTACGAGACGATCGGCGCGAACAACACGGGGCTGGCGCGGGCGCTCGACATCGGCCACCACCTGATCCTGCCGGCGCTGACGCTCGGCCTGTTCTTCACCGCGCTCTATGCACGGATGATGCGCGCCTCGATGCTCGAGGTCGCCGGGGCCGATTTCGTCAAGACGGCGCGGGCCAAGGGTCTCTCGCCTGGCATCGTCTCGCGGCGGCATGTGGCGCGCAACGCGATCCTGCCCGTGGTGACACTGGCGGGATTGCAGGCCGGCCAACTCGTCGGCGGGGCGGTGCTGACCGAGACCGTCTTCGCCTGGCCCGGTATCGGTCGGTTGATGTTCGACGCGCTGGTACAGCGCGACTATTCCGTGCTGCTCGGCGTCTTCTTCATGTCCTCGGCCATGGTCGTCGGCTTCAACATCCTGACGGATCTGGTCTACCGCATTGCCGATCCGCGTATCGAGGCGGGAGCATGAACTTCCTCAAACGCTTCTGCCGCAATCGCGGCGCGGTCCTTGGGCTGGTGATCCTGCTCGCGGTCGTCGCCTTCGCGCTGCTGGCGCCCTCGCTCTATCCGAGCTCGCCCTGGCGCATGGTCGGGCGGCCCTTCATGGCGCCCTTCGCGCTGGAGCGCTTCCCGCTCGGCACCGACACGCTCGGCCGCGACATCGCGGCGGGCATGGTTCATGGCGCACGCGTCTCGCTGATGATTGGCGTCGTCTCGACGATCGTCTCGCTCTTGATCGGCGTGCCGCTCGGGGCGATCGCCGGCTATGCCGGGGGCTTCGTCGACGACGCGCTGATGCGCTTCACCGAGTTCTTCCAGACCATACCCTCCTTCGCGCTGGCGATCGTGCTGGTCGCGATCCTGCAGCCGCAATTGGGCTCGATCGTGCTCGCCATCGGCGTCGTCTCCTGGCCGCCGGTGGCGCGGCTGGTGCGCGGCGAGGTGCTCTCGCTCAGGACGCGCGAATATGTCCAGGCCGCCGTTACGATCGGCCAATCGACGCCGCGCATCATCTTCAGCCAGGTGCTGCCCAACACGGTGGCGCCGATCATCGTGATGGGCTCATTGATGATCGGTTCGGCGATCCTGCTCGAATCCGCCCTCTCCTTCCTGGGCCTGGGCGACCCCAACCTGATGAGCTGGGGCTATATGGTGGGGGCGGGGCGTACGCGCCTGCTCGACGCCTGGTGGATCAGCTTCTTCCCGGGCTTTGCGATCTTCCTCACCGTGCTGGCGCTCAACCTCGCCGGCGAGGGTCTGAACGACGCGCTGAACCCGCGCCTCGCACGAGGCCGCGAATGAACGTCATCTCGCAAGAGACCCCGCCCGTCCTCTCCATCGAAAAACTGACGCTGGCCCTGCCGGCGCTGGCCGACCGGGCGCATGCGGTCGAAGGCGTGACGCTTGCGATCGCGCCCGGCGAAACGCTCTGCGTCGTCGGCGAATCCGGTTCGGGCAAATCGATGATCGCCCATGCCGTGATGGGCCTGCTGCCCAAGGCGGTGAAGCCTGCGGGCGGCGCGATCAGGCTCGCCGGACGCGACCTGCTCAGCCTCGACGAGCCCGCGATGCAGGACGTACGCGGGCGCGAGATCGGCATGATCTTCCAGGAGCCGATGACCTCGCTCAACCCGGTGATGCGGGTCGCCGACCAGATCATCGAGACCTTCGAGGCGCATGGGCTGCACGGAGCCTCCGAACGGCGCGCGCGCGCCGTCGCGCTCCTGACCGAGGTCGGCCTGCCTGACCCGCCGCGTCTCGCCAAGGCCTACCCGCACGAGCTCTCGGGCGGGCAGAGGCAGCGGGTGATGATCGCGATGGCGCTGGCGCTCGAACCCAAGCTCCTGATCGCCGACGAGCCGACGACCGCACTCGACGTCACCACCCAGGCGCAGATTCTCAAGCTCCTCGATAATTTGCGCCACAAGCACGGCACTGCGGTGTTGTTCATCACCCATGACATGGGCGTCGTCGCCGAGATCGCCGACCGCATCGCGGTGCTGGAGAAGGGCGTGCTGGTCGAGGAAGGCACGGCCGACCAGGTGCTGGGCGCCCCTCGCCATGCCTATACGCAAAAACTCCTCGCCGCCGTGCCCTCGCTCGTGCCGCCCATGCGACCGGCCTTGCCGGAGAGCCCTCCCGTGCTCAGCGTCGAGGGGCTCGGCAAGATCTATCGCAAGCGCTCCTTCTTCGGCACGGCCCGCGAGGTCAGGGCAGCCGAGGACATCTCGTTCTCGCTGGTCCGGGGCGAGACACTCGGGCTCGTCGGCGAGTCCGGTTCCGGCAAATCGACCGTCGGGCGCTGCTGCCTCAGATTGATCGAACCCAATAGCGGGCGAATCGTACTGAGCGGTCAAGGCTCGGGAGATCTCGTGCTCAGCGATCTCGGCCCAACCGCGCTGCGCCAGCACCGCAAGCGCATCCAGATGGTGTTCCAGGATCCCTTCGCCTCGCTCAACCCGCGCCAGACCGTCGGCCGCATCATCTCCGACGGGCCGGTGGCGCATGGCGTGGCGCGGGTGACCGCCCTGATGAAGGCGCGAGAATTGCTCGAGCTCGTCGGCCTCTCCGCCAATGCGGTCGACCGCTACCCGCATGAATTCTCCGGCGGCCAGCGCCAGCGCATCGGCATCGCCCGCGCGCTCGCCCTCGAACCCGACGTGCTGGTGGCGGATGAGGCGGTCTCGGCGCTCGACGTCTCCGTGCAGGCGCAGATCCTGTCCCTGATCAAGGACATCCAGAGCCGGCTCGGTCTCGCCATCCTGTTCGTCACCCACGACCTGCGCGTCGCTGCGCAGATCTGCGACCGCATCGCGGTGATGCAGCGCGGCCGCATCGTCGAAACCGGCCCGACGGCGGCTTTGTTCGCCGCCCCGCAGCACGAGTATACGCGGCAACTGCTGGCGGCCGTTCCCGGCGGCGGGCGGTTCGGGCACTAATGAGCGCTGGCTCGTCACTCCCGGGCGCGGCGCAGCCCAGCTCCGGGAATCCTGGGGCTAGCCAGTACTGGTTTTAGAGATGGCCGGGTCGAACCCGACCATGACGCGCACAAGTCCTGTCTGACGCCTGTCCCATCTGCCGGAGCCCAGCCCATGCCTCTCGATCCCGCCCTGCGCGACAAGATCCTCGCCTCCGTCGAGGCCGGCTTTGCCGAGCAGATCGCCTTCACGCAGGAGCTGATCCGCTTTCCCTCGCTGCGGGGCCAGGAACACACCTGCCAGGACTTCATCTTCCGGGCGCTGAAGGATCGCGGCTTCACCATGGACCGCTTTGCGATGGACAGGGCGGCGATCGCAGCCCATCCCGGCGGTGCGCCGTTCTCCGACACGCATTCCGACGCGCCGATCGTCGTCGGCATCCATCATCCGCGCGCGGAGACCGGCCGTTCACTGATCCTGCAGGCCCATGTCGACGTCGTCCCGACCGGCCCTGTCGACCAATGGACGCATGCGCCTTTCGATCCGGTGATCGAGGGCGACTGGATGTATGGCCGCGGCAGCGCCGACATGAAGGCCGGGGCCGGCGCCAATTTCTACTGCCTGGACGCGCTGAAGCGCATCGGCCTGCAGCCAGCTGCGACACTCTATCTGGAGTCGGTCGTCGAGGAGGAATCGACCGGAAACGGCGCGCTTATGACGCATTTGCGCGGCTTCCGCGCCGATGCGGCGCTGATCCCCGAGCCCGAATACGAGATGCTGGCCCGGGCCAATGCCGGCGTGCTCTGGTTCCAGTTCGAGGTCCGCGGCGTACCGGTGCATGTGCGCGAGATGGGCACGGGGGCCAACGCCATCGACGCCGCCTATCGCGTCGTCGCGGCGCTGCGCAAACTGGAAGAAGAGTTCAACGCCGAGAAGGCAGGCCGCGAGCATTTCGAGGACCAACCCCACCCGATCAACCTCAATATCGGCAAGATCGAGGGCGGCGACTGGGCTTCCTCGGTGCCGTGCTGGTGTCGGGTCGATTGCCGCGTCGGGCTCTATCCCGGCGTGACCGCGGAAGAGACCGCCAAGCGCATCGAGGATTGCATCCGAACCGCGTCGCGGGCCGATGCCTTCCTCGCCAACAACCCGCCGAAGGTGACCTTCAACGGCTTCTGGGCGGAGGGTTATGTGCTCGCGCCCGGCAGCGAAGCCGAGGCCGTGCTTGGCCGCGCGCATGAGGCGGCGCTGGGAGCGCCGCTGAAGAGCTTCATGACGGCGGCCTATCTCGATACTCGCGTGCACGCGCTCTATGACAAGATTCCGGCGCTCTGCTACGGCCCGATGGGCGAGAACATCCACGCCTTCGACGAGCGCGTCAGCCTGGCCTCGCTGAAGCGCATCACCGGATCAATGGCTCTGTTCGTGGCGGAATGGTGCGGCGTAGAGGCCGTGAGCGGCTGAAGCACCACGACGGCACGCGATCCTGCTCCGGCAAAAGATCACAAGATCCATCCGGAGCCGGCTATGCCCTGGCGGCCCAACAAAGCTGTTGTCGAATGGCCGCACCGCCGCCAAGGGCGTCGCCAATCGGCCGCAGATGCGTGACACTCTGCCCGCTTCGGTTGCGCTTGATTCGCACCGAGCGCCCTTGATCTCGCGCAGCCATGGAGACGCCACCCCACGATGAAGAAGGCCAAGCGCACGCCCGGCGAGGCTCGCTTACAGATCGCTGCCATGCCGATCAGACGCATGGAGGACGGCTCGACCGAAATCATGCTCGTGACCTCGCGCACGACGCAGCGCTGGATTGTGCCTAAGGGCTGGCCGATCAAGGGGTTGAAGAACCATGAGGCGGCAGCGCGCGAGGCTTTCGAGGAAGCTGGGGTGATCGGGAAGATCAGCACCAAGCCCGCTGGCCGTTACATCTACTGGAAGCGCATGCGCGACCATTTCGTGCTGTGCACGGTGAAGCTCTATCTGCTCGAAGTCGAACGGCAGCTTGAAAGCTGGGCCGAGCAGGGCCAGCGGAGCAGCCGGTGGTTCAAGCCCGAAGACGCCGCCGATCTGGTCGACGAGCCCGAATTGAGCACGGCCATCCGCAAACTGGCCGCCCCAGTGCCGGGCTGATCAGAAGCCCGATTGCGGGGCCGGCATCAGATGCCCCCCTTGCTGGGCCTGCGCCTCCTGCGCCTCCTGCGCTTCCCGCAAACGGCTCTCGCGCAGGGCGTTGGCGCTTTCCAGGATCGGATAGCCGATCGAAGCGACATGGCCGTGGATGCGCTTGAGATCGCGGATGATGTCGAGATGGATCGCGCTGGTCTCGATCGATTCCGCCCGCCCGCTGCGCAGTCGCTGGAAATGGCTCTCGGTCGCGCGCCGCTCGGCATCGCGCATCACCGCCTTCTCCGCGAAAAGCTGGCGCGCCAAAGCGAGATCGCGGCTGGCAAAAACGTTGAGCGCCAGCACCAGGCCCGACGAGACGCGCTGGTGGAAGTCGCGGATCTCGGCCAGACCTTCGGGCGAGAAGGCATAGCGCTTGCGGATCTTCTTCTCAGCGAGTTCGCGCAGGTTCTTGTCGATGATGTCGCCGATATGCTCGAGATTGGTGATCAGCGTAATGATCTCGAGCAGGCGGCGGCCTTCCTCCTCGGTCAGTTCGTTGCGCGAGACTTGGACGAGATAGAGCTTGATCGATTCATGGATCGCATCGACCCCGTCATCAGCCTGGGCGATGGCGCGCGAGAGCTTCAACTCGTCCTTTTCGAGCAGCGTCATCGTATCACGCAGCATCAATTCGACGCGGTCGCCCAGATTCAGCGCCTCGCGCATTGCACAGGCCAGAGCCTCCGAAGGACTGTCGAGCACGGCAGGATCGAGATGGCGCGGCCGCACGGTCGCGTCAGGTGCCTCCTTGCCGGGCATCAAGCGCTCGAACAGCCGCGCCACCGGCGCGACGAAGGGCAGGAGCACAAGCGCGCCGACCAGGTTCAGCGCGACATGGAACTCGATGGCGAGCCGCGAATCGAGCGCCGGCAATGTCTGCAGCCAGCCTGCCAGAGGCGCGACGAAGGGCAGCACCAGGAGCGCCAGGACGAGCCGGGTGAACAGGTTGGCGACGGCGGCCTGACGCTGCAGCGCAGGCGCGCCGAGCTGGTCCAGCACCGGGATCAGCGCGTTGCCGAGATTAGCGCCGATGACGAGGGTCAGCGCGGTCGCGGGCGGAAACAGGCCGGAGGCCGCGAAGGTCGCGATCAGCAGGATGACGGCGATACTGGAATGGGTCAGCCAGGTCGCAGCGACCGCGACGAGGACCGCCAGCAGCGGCTCATGGCCGATCGCCCCCAGCAGCGTGCGGAAGACCGGCGACTGGGCCAGGGGTGCCGCCGCCGCGTTCAGCTCGATCAGCGAGAGCAGGATGAGCCCGATGCCGACGAAGACGCGGCCGATGTTGCGGGCGCGGTCCATCGCCTCATTGGCCAGATAGAGCGCGACGCCGATGGCGAGGCAAAGCCCCCAGATCCAGCCCAGATCCATCGAGATCACGAAGGCCGCGAGCGAGGTGCCGAGATTGGCCCCGAGCAGCACGGCCAACGCCATCGCCGGCACGATCAGGCGGCGGCCGGCGAAGGAGGAGACCAATAGCGTCGTCGCCGTCGAACTCTGCAGCACCATGGTGACCGCAATGCCGCTGCCGAACGCGGCGAAGCGATTGCGCGTGAAGCTCGCCAAGGCATGGCGCAGCGAGGCTCCGAAAGCCCGCATCGCGCCCGTGCGCACCAGCCTGACCGCCCAGATCAGCAGCGCGACGCCGCCGGCAAGGTGGATCAGCACTGTGGTGGCGCTCTCGCTGCTTGTCATCGCCGTGAGGTCTTTCTCCGATTCAGGCCAGAATCATAGCGCAGAATTCCTGATTTTTCATTAGCCAACTTATCTTTAATGACGGCAAAACATGCTGACAATGCGGCAGGATCGGTGAAATTTTGCGCATCGGAATTGCGGTTGGCGCAAGGCGAGCGCGCCGCCGCTCAGCGCGGCGTGCGCGCCGTCTCCGGCGCCCGCTCTGCACGCGGCGAATGGCCGAAACGCAAGCGATAAGCCCGCGAGAAATGGCTCGCGCTGGCAAAACCGCAAGCAAGCCCGGTCTCGAGCACCGAGAGGCTGGTCTGGCGCAGCAGGTCGCGGGCCCGGTCGAGCCGCAAGGCCAGGTAATGCTCACCGAGCGAGCGGCCGAGGTGCAGCCGAAACAGCCGCTCCAGCTGGCGCGGGGAGACATTCGCCGTGCGGGCGAACTCGGCGCGGGCGACGGGATTCTCGAGGTTCTGCTCCATCCGGGCGACGACGCGCAGCAGCGGCGCATGGGCGATGCCGAGCCGCTCGCGCAGGGGCATGCGCTGCGGCCCCTCGCCTTCCCGGACATGGGTCTGCAGGAACCATTCGCTGACCGCGAGCGCGAGTTCGCTGCCATGCTCGCGGGCGATGACGGCGTGCATCATGTCGAGCGGGGCAGTGCCGCCGCTCGAGGTCAAGCGATCCCTGTCGATCTCGTAGAGCGAGCGGCGCAGATCGAGATCGGGATAGTCCTCGAGGAAGGCCGGGGCGTGCTCCCAATGCAAGGTGAAACGATAGCCGGACAGTACATTCGCCCGCGCCAGGATATAGGGCCCGCCCGATACGCCGCCGAGCTTGACGCCGCGCCGCGCCAATTGCCTGAGCCAGGCGAAGGTCGCCGGATGCTGGAAGGCGGCCGGATTGCCGCCGGCGCAGACGAAGACATAGTCGAAGCGGATCTCGTCCCCCAGGCCATAGTCGGCCTGGATGCTGACGCCGTTCGAGGCCGGCGCCGGCAGGCCGTCGATCGAGACATGGCTCCAGCGGTAGAGATCGCGCCCCGAGAGGCGGTTGGCCGCGCGCAAGGGCTCGACGGCCGAGGCATAGGCGAGCAGCGCGAAATCCGGAATCAGCAGGAAGCCGATATGGGCCGGGCCCTGGCCATGCGCCCCGTCGCTGGAAGTCAATCTGGCGTCGCTGGTAGTCATGTCGATCAGCCTATGATCGTCAATCTCAGGAAGACAAGTCCGGAGCGCCGCTGGCCGCCGGACAAGCCCTCCGGACCTGATCGCCCATGCGCTATTCCGTCTTCTCGCTGCTTGCCCAGACGCTGGCCGGCCATAAGGGCTGGAAGCCGGCCTGGCGCGACGCCGCGCCCAAGCATGAATATGACGTGCTGGTCATCGGCGGCGGCGGGCACGGGCTGGCGACGGCCTATTACCTCGCCAGCCAGCACGGCATCAGCAATGTCGCGGTGATCGAGAAGGGCTATATCGGCTCCGGCAATGTCGGCCGGAACACAACGATCATCCGCTCGAACTATCTCCTGCCCGGCAATACGCCTTTCTACGAGCATTCGATGAAGCTCTGGGAAGGGCTGGAGCAGGACATCAACTACAACGCCATGGTCAGCCAGCGCGGCGTGCTGAACCTCTACCATTCCGATGCGCAGCGCGACGCCTATGCCAGGCGCGGCAACGCCATGCGGCTCGCCGGCGTCGATGCCGAACTGCTCGACCGCGAGCAGGTGCGCGCCATGGTTCCCTTCTTCAACTACGAGACCGGACGCTTCCCGATCCAGGGCGGGTTGCTGCAGCGGCGCGGCGGCTCGGTCCGGCATGACGCCGTCGCCTGGGGCTATGCCCGCGCCGCCGACCAGCGCGGCGTCGACATCGTCCAGAACTGCGAGGTCACGGGCCTCTCCATCGAGAACGGCCGCGTCACCGGGGTCGAGACCTCGCGCGGGCCGATCAAGGCAAAGAAGATCGCACTCGCCGTCGCCGGCAACTCCTCGCGGCTCGCCGCCATGGCGGGGATGCGCCTGCCGATCGAAAGCCATGTGCTGCAGGCCTTCGTCTCGGAGGGCGTCAAGCCATTGATCGACACTGTCGTGACCTATGGCGCCGGCCATTTCTATGTCAGCCAGTCCGATAAGGGCGGGCTCGTCTTCGGCGGCGACATCGACGGCTACAACTCCTATGCCCAGCGCGGCAACCTGCCGGTGATCGAGGATGTGATGGAATCGGCCATGGCGCTGTGGCCCGGTATCGGGCGGCTGCGCGTGCTGCGGCACTGGGGCGGCATCATGGACATGTCGATGGACGGTTCGCCGATCATCGACCACACCCCCATCGACGGGCTCTATCTCAACGCCGGCTGGTGCTATGGCGGCTTCAAGGCGACGCCGGCTTCAGGCTGGTGCTTCGCCCATCTGATCGCGCGCGACGAGCCCCACCCGGTCGCGACCGCTTTCCGGCTCGACCGTTTCGCCACGGGCCGCGTCATCGACGAAAAGGGCGTCGGCGCCCAGCCGAACCTGCATTGAGGCGCGCGATGAGCTGTCTCGTCCTTACAAGCCGCGACGCCCGCCATTCCCCTCCCCCTCGTGGGGAGGGGTTAGGGGTGGGGGGCGGAAAGCCACAGCGATGGTCATCGGTTTCGAGCCGTATGCACAAAGCCACCAGCCAAGACGCCTCAATGCCGACCCAGTCGTTCGCCCCCCACCCCCATCCCCTCCCCACGAGGGGGAGGGGAGGCGCGCAACCTGCATCCGTTTTCCGGTATCGAGCCTGACCATGCGAATCCCCTGCCCCCATTGCGGCGCCCGCGACGCCCAGGAATTCACCTATCTCGGCGACGCCAATCCCAAGCGTCCCGAGGGGATGGAAACGACCGAAGCGGCGATGTTCGACTATGTCTATCAGCGCGACAACCCGGCCGGCCGGCTTCGCGAGCTCTGGTACCACGGCGCCGGCTGCCATGCCTGGCTCGTGGTGACGCGCGACACCAGAACCCATGCGATCGAGGCCGCCGAGCCGGCGAAGCCGACCAAGGCCGGAGCCGCGGCATGAGCACGCAACCCTTCCGCCTCGCCGCCGGCGGCCTGGTCGACCGCACGCAGGCGCAATCCTTCCGTTTCGACGGCAAGCGCTATGAAGGATACGCAGGCGACACGCTGGCCTCGGCTCTCCTGGCAAACGGGGTCCGGCTCGTCGGCCGCTCGTTCAAGTACCACCGCCCGCGCGGCATCCTTTCGGCCGGAGCGGAGGAGCCCAATGCGCTGGTCGAGCTGCGCGCCGGCGCAAGGCGCGAGCCCAACACGCGCGCGACAGTCGCCGAGCTTTATCACGGCCTCGAAGCGCGCAGCCAGAACCGTTGGCCCTCGCTCGCCTTCGACCTGCTTTCGGTCAACTCGCTCTTCGGCGCCGGCCTGGTCGCGGGCTTCTACTACAAGACCTTCATGTGGCCGGCTGCCTTCTGGGAGAAGCTCTACGAACCGCTGATCCGCCGGGCGGCGGGGCTGGGGCGGGCCGCGCCCCATGAGGATCCCGACCATTACGAGAAGGCCTTCGCCTTCTGCGACGTGCTGGTGATCGGCGGCGGGCCGGCAGGCCTTGCCGCCGCGCTGGCAGCGGGGCGCAGCGGCGCGCGCGTCATCCTCTGCGACGAGGATTTCCGGCTGGGCGGCGCCTTGCTTGCCGAGAAACGCGAGATCGACGGCCAGCCGGCGGCTGAATGGCTCGCGGCGACGCTGGCCGAACTCGCCAGCCTGCCGGATGTGACTGTCATGCCGCGCAGCACGGTCTATGGCGTCTACGACCATGGCATCTATGGCGTGGTCGAACGCGTGAACGACCATCTGCCGGTCCCGCCGGCGCATCAGCCGCGCCAACGCGCCTGGCGCGTCAACGCCAAGCGCGCCGTTCTGGCGGCGGGCGCGATCGAGCGGCCAATCGTCTTCGCCGGCAACGACACGCCCGGCGTGATGCTGGCGGGTGCAGTACGCGCCTATGTCAACCGCTATGGCGTTCTGCCCGGGCGAGAGGCCGTCATCTTCACCAGCGGCGACGATGGCTGGGCTACAGCGCGCGACCTCGCGGCCGCCGGAGCGACGGTCGCCGCGATCGTCGATCCGCGCGCCGAGATCGATGCCGGGCTGATGGCAATGGCGGGACAGATCGGCGCGCGCGTCTTCGCAGGCAGCGTGGTCAGCAGCGCCTCGGGCGGCCGGGCGCTCGACCGCGTCACCATCCGGGACGCTTCGGGGCGCGAGCAGAGCATCGCCTGCGACCTGCTTGCGGTCTCGAATGGCTGGAATCCGACTCTCCATCTGACGTCGCACCAGAATACGCGACCGATCTGGGACGAGGCTATCCACGCCTTCGTGCCCGGCCAGATGCCGGCAGGTCTTTCCGTTGCCGGCAGCGCGGCCGGACGGTTCTCCCTGGCGCAGGCGCTGGAGGACGGCGCGCGGCAGGGTACCGAGGCCGCGCTCGATTGCGGTTTTGCCGGGAAAGCGGAGCTGCCTCCGCGCAAGACCGATCTGGAAGGCATCGCGCTCTCGCCCGTCTGGCGCGTCAAGGACGGCAAAGGCCGATCTTTGGGCAAAGCCTTCGTCGATTTCCAGAACGACGTCACCGACAAGGATGTCGAGCTCGCCGCGCGCGAGGGCTTCAAGCCGGTCGAGCATCTCAAACGCTACACCACGCTGGGCATGGCGACCGACCAGGGTAAGACCTCCAATATCGCCGGCCTCGCGATCATGGCCGAGCTCACGGCCAAGACCATCCCCGAGACGGGCACGACGATCTTCCGCCCACCTTATACGCCGGTGGCGATCGGCGCGCTCGGCGGGCATCATCGCGGCCGCGACTTCAGGCCGACGCGGCTCGCCCCGACGCATCAATGGTCGCAGGACCAGGGCGCTGTCTTCGTCGAGAGCGGCGCCTGGATGCGGGCGCAATACTATCCCAAGCCCGGCGAAACCGACTGGCTGACCACCGTGAACCGCGAGGTCCTGGCCGTGCGAAACGGAGTCGGCCTCTGCGACGTCTCGACCCTGGGCAAGATCGATATCCAGGGCGCGGACGCCGCCGAATTCCTGGAGCGCGTCTACATCAATGGCTGGAAAGCCCTGCCCGTCGGCAAGGCGCGCTACGGGCTGATGCTGCGCGAGGACGGCTTCGTCATGGATGACGGCACGACCTCCCGGCTCGCCGAGACGCATTTCCTGACGACCACCACCACGGCCAATGCCGGCAAGGTGATGCAGCATCTCGAATTCTGTCACCAGGTGCTCTGGCCCTCGCTCGATGTCCGCTTGGTCTCGGTCTCCGAGCAATGGGCGCAAGCCGCGATCGCCGGGCCGAAGGCGCGTGCGGTGCTGCAGGGGGTGGTCGACCCGCAGTACGACATCTCGAACGAGGCCTTCCCCTATCTCGCCGCGCGCGAGATCACGGTCGGCGGCGGCATTCCGGCGCGGCTGTTCCGGATCTCGTTTTCGGGAGAGCTCGCCTATGAGCTCGCCGTGCCCGCCGATTACGGCGATGCGATGATGCGGGCGCTGATGGCGGCGGGTGAGGCGCATGATATCTGCGCTTACGGCACCGAGGCGCTCGGCGTGATGCGCATCGAGAAGGGGCATGTCGCCGGCAACGAGCTCAGCGGCCAGACCACGGCGCGCGATCTCGGCCTCGGCAAGATGATGTCCGCGAAGAAGGACTATATCGGGCGCGTCATGGCCAAGCGCGAGGCGCTGGTCGAGGCGGAGCGGCCGAGCTTCGTCGGTTTCAAGGCGGTCGATCCCGGCCAGAGACTGCGCGCCGGAGCGCATTTCATCGCGCTCGGCAAGCCTGCCACCATGGAGAACGACGAGGGCTACATGACCTCGGTCGCCTATTCCCCGAACCTGAAGCATTGGATGGGGCTAGGCCTGCTCAAGAACGGCGCGAGCCGCATCGGCGAGCGCATCCGCGCGGTCGACCCCGTCCGCAATGGCGATATCGAGGTCGAGATCTGCTCGCCCGTCTTCGTCGATCCCGAAGGAACTCGCCTGCATGTCTGACGCAGCGATGAAGCCGGGCTGGACGCCCAGGAGCGCCTGGGCCGGCATCCTGTCCGAAGGGTCTTTCGGCGCGAAGGGATCGGCGGGCGTCATCGTAACCGCCAGGGAAGGACTTGGCATCGCCAGCCTGATCGCGCCGGAGGACGGCGAAGCGGCTTTGAGCCAAGCGGTCAAGACGCGCTTGCGGCTCGACCTGCCGACCACGCCTCGGATAGCCGTCTTAGCCGGCCGCGCCCTGGTCTGGGCCGGCCCGGGCCTATGGCTGCTCGTGACGGAGGACCGGACTGGTTTCGCCGACGACCTTCAGGCGCTGTCGGGGCTGGCTGCGATCGCCGATCAGAGCGACGGACGTGCCGTCCTGACCCTGTCGGGCGGCAAAATCCGCGCCGCGCTGGCCAAGGGCTGCATGATCGACCTGCATCCATCCGCCTTTCCGGTCGGCAGCGCGGCCTTGACAAGCATCGCCCATATCGGCGTGCATCTCTGGCGGGCCGAGGACGGCCCTAATGGAGCAGTTTTCGAGTTCATGGTCGCGCGCAGCATGGCGGGCAGTTTCTGGTCCTGGTTCTCGGCCTCCGCGGCCGAGTTCGGCTGCCAGGTCACGATTCCAAGAGCTTGTCACGTCGGACGAGGTTGAGCGCAGCGCGTCGCGCGCAGCCCGCCTCACCGCTTCCCATTCTATTCCTGCCATTCCTGTTTCGATTTGAAGGGCTGCCTCCTCGGCGGCGTCAATCATGCTCGACCGTACCGCGATCCTCACCCTCTCCTGCCCGAACCGCCCCGGCATCGTCGCCGCCGTCTCGACCCTGTTGTTCGAGGCCGGCTGCAATATCCTGGACGCCCAGCAATTCGACGATACCGAAACCGGCCGCTTCTTCATGCGCGTCCTCTTCAACCGTCTCGAGGACGGGCAACAGCCGACGGCGATCGCCGCCTCGGTCGACGAATTGGCCAAGCGCTTCGGCATGGCCTTCACGCTGCGCGAGCGCGGAGCGAAGAAGCGCGTCATGCTGCTGGTCTCGAAGTTCGACCATTGCCTGGCCGATCTGCTCTATCGCTGGCGCATCGGCGAATTGTCGATGGAGATCACCGGCATCGTCTCCAATCACGGCCGCGACAGCATCGCCTCGACCGATATCGGCGATCTGCCCTTCCATCACTTGCCGGTAACGCGCCAGACCAAGATGGAACAGGAAACTGAGGTCTGGCGATTGGTCCAGGAAACCAAGACCGATCTTGTGGTGCTCGCACGCTATATGCAGATCCTGTCTGATGGTTTCTCGGCCAAGCTTCTCGGCCGCTGCATCAATATTCATCACTCCTTCCTGCCCGGCTTCAAGGGCGCCAAGCCCTATCACCAGGCCCATGAGCGCGGCGTGAAGCTGATCGGGGCGACGGCGCATTACGTCACGCCCGATCTCGATGAAGGCCCAATTATCGAGCAAGACGTCGAACGCATCTCGCATCGCGACACGCCCGACGACCTTGTCCGCAAGGGTCGCGACATCGAGCGGCGCGTGCTGGCGCGCGCCGTCCTCCATCATTTGGAGGATCGCGTCATCCTGAATGGCAAGAAGACCGTCGTCTTCACGGATTGAACGGCATAAAATTGTGCTTATCGGGGCAATTTCGAACAAATCACAGCGTTCCGCATGAGCGTCGACTCGCGGGCACAGCGCGATAGATGGCGTCCTCAGCGCCCGCCGTTGCGCTGCACGGTTGACGCATCGATTGGCACATGCCTTGCTCAGGGCGATCGGGGAAAGAGCGGTGCGGTAAGCGCCGCCTGTCGATTTTTTGTCGCTTGAAGTGGAGGTAACGAATGAAAGATCATGATCTGCGACGACTGATCGAAGGGGTCAAAACTGGTGCCCTGTCGCGGCGATCCTTCATCAAGAAGGCGGCGGCTGTCGGCCTGGCAGCGCCCTTCGCGAACCAGCTGCTTGGATTCAACGGCGTCGCGATGGCGCAGAACGCGACCATTGAATACAAGCCGACCAAGGCCGGCGGCGGTGGGCCGCTCAAAATCCTGCTCTGGCAGGCGCCGACGCTGCTCAACCCGCATTTCGCCTCCGGCACCAAGGACCAGATCGCCTCGCGCATCTTCTTCGAGCCGCTGGCGGGTTGGGACAAGGAAGGCAATCTGATCCCGCAGCTTGCGGCCGAGACCCCGAGCAAGGCCAATGGCGGCCTCTCCGCCGACGGCAAGACCGTGACCTGGAAGCTGAAGCAGGGCGTGAAGTGGCATGACGGCAAGCCGTTCACGGCCGACGATGTCGTCTTCACCTGGGAATACGCCAAGGATCCGGCGACCGCTGCCTACACCACCGGCTCCTACAAGGACATCAAGGTCGAGAAGGTCGACGACTACACGGTGAAGGTCATCTTCCCCGAACCGACGCCGTTCTGGGCCGATCCTTTCGTCGGCGTTGCCGGCCAGATCCTGCCGAAGCATCATTTCGCCGAGTATATTGGCGCCAAGTCGCGCGACGCGCCGGCCAATCTCAAGCCCGTCGGCACCGGTCCCTATAAATTCGTCGACTTCAAGCCCGGCGACATTCTCACCGGCGAGCGCTTCACCGAGTATCACGTCAAGAACCAGCCGCATTTCGACACGCTCGAGGTGAAGGGTGGTGGCGACGCGGTCTCGGCGGCACGCGCCGTGCTGCAGACCGGCGAATTCGACTATGCTTGGAACCTGCAGGTCGAGGACGAGGTCCTCAAGCGCATGGAGACCGGCGGCCGCGGCAAGATCAGCGCCGTCCCATCCGGGGACATCGAGTTCATCATCCTCAACACCACCGATCCGTGGACCGAGGTCGATGGCGAGCGCTCAAGCATCAAGACCAAGCACCCGACGCTGACGGACCCGAAGGTGCGCGAGGCGATCAACCTGTTGATCGACCGCGACTCGATCCAGAAGTTCATCTATGGCCGCGGCGGCGTCGCCACGGCGAGCTTCGTCAACGAACCGAAGATGTTCAAGTCGCAGAAGCTCAAATACGAGTTCAGCGTCGACAAGGCGAACAAGATCCTCGACGAGGCGGGCTATAAGCGCGGCGCGGACGGCATCCGTGAAAAGGATGGCAAGAAGCTCAAATACGTCTACCAGACCTCGATCAACGCCCCGCGTCAGAAGACCCAGGCCATCATCAAGCAGGCCTGCCAGCGCGCCGGCATCGAACTGGAGCTCAAGTCGGTCACCGCCTCGGTGTTCTTCTCGTCCGATGTCGCAAACCCCGACACCTACACCAAGCTCTATGTCGACATCGAGATGTACACCACGACGCAGCCGCAGCCCGATCCGGAGCGCTTTCTCAACCAGTTCACCTCCTGGGAGATCGCCAACAAGGAGAACAAGTGGCTGGGTCGCAACGTCTCGCGCTACTCCGACCCGGCGGCCGACGAGGCCTTCAAGGCCGCCCAGAAGGAGCTCGATCCGGCCAAGCGCGCCGCGCTGCTGATCAAGGTTAACGAGATCTTCTGCGAGGCGCATGTGATCCTGCCGCTGCTGTCGCGCACCCGCGTCGCCGCGTCCGTGCATAATCTCGTGCATGACCACAGCGGCTGGGACGTCGACACCTGGAACCTCGCGGCCTGGTATCGTAGCTGAGACCCTGGTCCTTCGCGTAGCTAGCGCTTCGTGAAGGGCCTGTTCGCCGCCTGCAGGCACCAGCGTGCCGGCAGGCGGCGAGCCATTTTCGTCCGCGGGCCAACCGCGTGCTCACAGAGACCATTTCATGGCCAGTTATCTGCTCCGGCGCCTGCTGATCGCCATTCCCAGCCTGCTCGGGATCAGCCTTATCCTGTTCACGGTGCTCGCGATGGCGCCGGGCGACCCGTTCTCGGAAATGGCGACCAACCCGAACGTGCCGCCCGAGGTGCGTGAGGCACTGCGCGCCAGCTTCGGCCTCAACGATCCCATCATGGTGCGCTATCTGCGCTGGCTGACATCGATGATGCAGGGCGACTGGGGCTTTTCCTTTGCCAGCCGGATCAATGTCGACACGCTGATCCTGCAGCGCGTGCCGACCACCCTCTTCGTCGTCGGCACCTCGCAGATCCTGGCGCTGCTGATCGCGCTGCCCGTCGGCATCTATGCCGCGACGCGGCCCTATTCGGTGTTCGACCAGATCGCCAACACGCTGGCCTTCGTCGGTTTCTCGCTGCCGACCTTCTTCACCGGCCTGCTCTTCATCCTGGTCTTCTCGGTGGCGCTGGACTGGTTCCCCTTCGTGTATCGCTCCGACATCGCCGCCACGGGCTGGCGCTGGTACTGGGAGATGTTCCGCCAGGCGATCATGCCGATCATGGTGCTCGGCCTGTTCCAGGCGGCCTCCTACACGCGCTATGTCCGCTCGGCGGTGCTCGACGTCATCCGGCTGGACTACGTCACCACCGCCCGCGCCAAGGGCCTGAGCGAGAGGAAAGTGACGCTTCGCCACATCACGCGCAATGCGCTGATCCCGGTCGTCACGCTCGTCGCCCTGCAGATGCCGGCCGTGTTCGGCGGCGCCATCGTCACCGAGCAGATCTTTCGCATTCCAGGCATCGGCTCGCTGCTGATCGACGCGATCCTCGCCAACGACACACCGGTGATCATGGCCGTGACCTTCGTCTTCGCCTGCCTCGTCGTCATTTTCAATCTCATCGCGGATCTTCTTTATGGCTGGCTCGACCCTCGCATCTCCTTCAGCTGAACCCGTGGTGGTGGCAGCGAAAACGAGCGCTGCGGTCTCGCCGGGGCGCGAGACCTGGCGGCGTTTCCGCCGCCACCGGCTCGCCATGGCGAGCTCGGTCGTACTCGCCTTATTGGTGCTCGGCGTCGTCATCGGCCCCTGGCTCTGGCCGATTGCGATCAACGAGATCGACTTCTCGGCCCAACTCCAGACCCCGTCCTGGGCCCATCCCTTCGGGACCGACGATCTCGGCCAGGACATTCTGGCGCGGATGATCTATGGCGGCCGCATCTCGCTCGCCGTCGGCCTCGCGGCCATGGTCGTGGCCACCTTCGTCGGCGTCGTCGTCGGCGCGGTGGCGGGCATGTCGCGCCGTTATGCCGACTCCTTCCTGATGTGGGTGACCGACCTGTTCCTGTCGCTGCCGCAGCTGCCGCTGCTGCTGCTCGTGATCTATCTCTTCCGCGAGCAGCTCAAGGCGGCCTTCGGCGTCGAGGGCGGCGTCTTCGTGCTGATCGTCATTGTCATCGGCGGGCTGAGATGGATGCCGGTGGCGCGGCTGGTGCGCGCCCAGTTCATGTCGCTGCGCGAGAAGGAGTTCGTCGAGGCGGCGCGCGCCCAGGGCGCGACCAGGTTTCGGCAGATGGTCCACCACATCCTGCCGAACGCGCTCGGCCCCGTGATCGTGGCGGCGACCATCGAGGTTTCCTCGGCGATCATCGCGGAATCGACGCTCTCCTTCCTCGGACTGGGCTTTCCTCCCGACATCCCGACCTGGGGGCGCCTGCTCTTCGACGCCAAGGACCATCTCGATTCCGCCCCGCACTGGGCTCTGTTCCCCGGTGCTGCGATCTTCCTCACCGTGCTCTCGATCAACTTCATCGGCGACGGCCTGCGCGACGCGCTCGATCCGCGCCGAGTCATCTGACGCAAACCATAGAAGGCACCCCTCATGACAACCCCTCCCATCCTGTCCGTGAGCAACCTGACGACGTCCTTCCGCGTCGAGGGTCTGTGGAAGCCGGTCGTGCGGAACGTTTCCTTCGACATCGCCCCGAAGGAGACGCTGGCCGTCGTCGGTGAATCGGGCTCGGGCAAGAGCGTGACGGCGCTCTCGATCATGCGATTGACGCCCTCGGGCAACAGCCGCATCGAGGGCTCGATCAAGCTGAGCGGGCAGGAATTGCTGACCCTGCCGGACGCCGACATGCGCAAGATCCGCGGCAATGACATCGCGATGATCTTCCAGGAGCCGATGACCTCGCTCAACCCGGTGCTGACCATCGGCTTCCAGATCGCCGAGGCGCTGATCCTGCATCGCAACCTGTCGCGCTCGGCGGCCGAGGCCGAGACGATCCGCCTGCTGGAGAAGGTCCGCATTCCGGCGGCGAAGTCGCGCTTCCACGAATATCCGCACCGGTTCTCGGGCGGCATGCGCCAGCGCGTGATGATCGCCATGGCGCTGGCCTGCAAGCCCAAGCTCCTGATCGCCGACGAGCCGACGACCGCGCTCGATGTGACCATCCAGGCGCAGATTCTGGAGCTGATCAAGCTGCTGCAGGAGGAGGAAGGCATGTCCGTCCTCTTCATCACCCACGACATGGGCGTCGTCGCCGAAATCGCCGACCGCACGGTGGTGATGTACAATGGCGAAGCGGTCGAGACCGGCGCGACGGAGGACATCTTCGCCCGCGCGCACCACCCTTATACCCGCTCCCTGCTCTCGGCCGTGCCGAAGCTCGGCTCGATGACCGGGCGCCGGCGGCCGATGCGCTTCCCCGTCGTCGACCGCCTGACCGGCGAATCCGATGTGCCGACCGAGACGCCCGATACGGTCGAGGCGAGCGAGCGGCCGGTGATCGAGGTCAGCAACCTGACCACGCGCTTCGAGATCCGCTCCGGCCTGCTCGGCAAGGTCCAGGGCCGCGTCCATGCGGTCGAGAACGTCTCCTTCAGCGTGCAGGCCGGCGAGACCCTGGCGCTGGTCGGCGAGTCCGGCTGCGGCAAATCGACGACCGGGCGCTCGGTGATGCGCCTGATCGAGCCGCTGGCGGGCTCCGTGCTGCTCGACGGCGTCGATGTCCTCAAGCTCAACCAGCATGACCTGCGCGAACAGCGCAAGCGCATGCAGATGATCTTCCAGGACCCCTTCGCGAGCCTGAACCCGCGCATGAATGTCGGCGCGGCAATCGCGGAACCCCTGCTGATCAACAAGCTCGCGACGCGCTCGGAAGCGCGCGACAAGGTCGCCGAATTGCTGCGCCGCGTCGGCCTTCAGCCCGATATGGCGAGCCGCTTCCCGCACGAATTCTCGGGCGGCCAGCGCCAGCGCATCTGCATCGCGCGCGCGCTTGCGGTCGAGCCGCGACTGATCGTGGCGGATGAATCGGTCTCGGCGCTCGACGTCTCAGTCAAGGCGCAGGTGATCAACCTGATGCTCGAGCTCCAGGCCAGGATGAAGCTCGCCTATCTCTTCATCTCGCACGACATGGCGGTGGTGGAGCGGGTGAGCCATCGCGTCGCGGTGATGTATCTCGGCGAGATCGTCGAGATCGGCCCGCGCGAGGCGATCTTCGGCAATCCGCAGCACCCGTACACCAAGCGCCTGCTCGCCGCCGTGCCGATCGCCGATCCGACGCGCCGTCACGAGAAGAACCCGGTCTCCAACGACGAGATCAAGAGCCCGGTGCGCGCGGCCGACTATATCCCGCCGATCCGGCAGTACCGCGAAGTCTCGCCCGGCCACGCCGTGATGATCTGGGGCGAGGAGTGGGAGAAGCCCGCCGTGCAGGGCATCGCCGCCTGAGCTCTGAGCCCCGTGAAGAACAGAAGCCCGCGGCAGCGATGCCGCGGGCTTTTTGTTGGCTTGCGAGATCAAAATCCGCTCGTCGTCCAAGGCTTTGCGCAGCGAAGAGCCGGGACTGACGGCAAGTCTCCTGCGCGAAACCGTCAGGCGCCGCGGCCGATGCCGTGATAGGTGAAGCCCAGCGCCTTCATCTCCTGCGGCCGGTAGATGTTGCGCAGGTCGACCACGACCGGGCTCTTCAGGGACGCCTTGACGCGCTTGAGATCGAGCGCGCGGAAGGCGTTCCACTCGGTGATGATCACCAAAGCGTCGGCCCCCTCGATACAGTCATAGGGCCCCTCGGCGAAGCCGATATTCAGAACCTGGCGCGCCTGCTCCATGCTCTCGGGGTCATAGGCGATGACCTCTGCGCCTGCCGCCTGCAAGGCCGGAATGATGTCGAGGGCGGGCGCATCGCGCATGTCGTCGGTGTTGGGCTTGAAGGCCAGGCCCAGCACGGCGATGCGCTTGCCGGCGACCGAGCCGCCGCAGGCCGCGATGATCTTCTCGGCCATGCGCTTCTTGCGTCTGCCGTTGACCTCGACCACCGTCTCGATCAGGCGGGTCGGACTCTTCGCGTCCTGAGCGGTCTTGACCAGCGCGAGCGTATCCTTCGGGAAGCAGGAGCCGCCATAGCCGGGGCCGGCATGGAGGAATTTCGCGCCGATGCGATTATCGAGGCCGATGCCGCGCGCCACGTCCTGGACATCGGCGTCGAGCTTCTCGCAGAGATCGGCCATCTCGTTGATGAAGGTGATCTTCATCGCGAGGAAGGCGTTGGCGGCGTATTTGATCAGCTCCGAGGTCCGGCGGCTGACGAAGAGCAGCGGGCCCTGGTTGATGTAGAGCGGGCGGTAGATCTCGGTCATGACATAGCGGGCGTGGTCGCTGTCGGTGCCGATGACGATCCGGTCAGGGCGCTTGAAATCCTCGATCGCCGCGCCCTCGCGCAGGAATTCGGGGTTGGAGACGACGCTGATATTGGCTCCGGGCCGGAACTCGCGCAGGATCCGCTCGACCTCGTCGCCGGTGCCGACCGGCACCGTCGATTTGGTGACGATGACGGCGTTCTCCGCGGCGAGCACGGCGATCTCACGGGTCGCCTCATAGACATAGGTCAGATCGGCATGGCCGTCGCCGCGACGCGTCGGGGTACCGACGGCGATGAAGATCGCATCGGCATCGCGCGCCGCCTCCGTGAGATCGGTGGTGAAGGAGAGACGCCCGGCGCGCATATTCGCCTCGAGCATCGTATCGAGACCCGGCTCGAAGATCGGCACCTCGCCGTTCTTCAGCCGCGCGATCTTGGCGGGATCCTTGTCGACGCAGACCACGTCATGGCCGAAATCGGCGAAGCAGACACCCGAAACAAGGCCGACATAACCCGACCCCACCATGACAAGGCGCATCCAGCATCTCCCAAACGCCGCGCACCGGTCAGTCCCGGCGGCCGGTCAGAATTTCCAAGGGGTCTAGAACCGGATTATGTCAGATGGAATCACTTGGTGATCCCATCTGACATCATCCGGTTCTCATCTAAGAGTGAGAGCAGGATCGATTGCGAAAAACCGGTGCCCACTTTTTCGCATCCTGCTCTAGCATTGCGCTGCACAAGGGCAAAGCGCGTGCAGCCGAAAGCCCTCCACTCAGGAGAGCTACCCTGATCGGCGCTACTCGCGCGCGTCGTCAGCAAGCCTCACGGAATGCGCTCGAGATCCACGAGCCAGGCCGCGGCCGATGCATCGCTGGGCGCCCGCCAATCCCCGCGCGGCGACAGCGAACCGCCCGAGGACACCTTCGGACCATTGGGCACGGCCGAGCGCTTGAACTGGCTGGTCTCGAAGAAGCGCCGCACGAAGACCGTGAGCCAGCGCTTGATCGTCGGCAGATCATAGGCGAGCCGCTTGTCCGCCTCGATATTGGGCGGCCAGTCGCCGCGCGAGGCATCCGACCAGGCGTGATGCGAGAGGAACGCGACCTTGCTCGGCCGGAAGCCAAAGCGGGTGATGTAGAACAGGTTGAAGTCCTGCAGCGCATAGGGGCCGACGAAATCCTCGGTCTTCTGGCTCGGCCCGTCGCCCTCGCCCGGCACGAGCTCGGGCGAGATCTCGGTCGCAAGGATGTCCAGCATCGCGGCCGAGGCATCGGCACCGAAGCGCTGCGATTGCGCCACCCAGCGGATCAGATGCTGGATCAGGGTCTTCGAGACCGAGCCGTTGACGTTGTAATGGGACATATGGTCGCCGACGCCATAGGTGCACCAGCCCAGCGCCAGTTCCGAGAGGTCGCCCGTGCCGAGCACGAGCCCGTTATTCCGGTTGGCGAGGCGGAACAGGACGGAGGTGCGCGCGCCGGCCTGCACGTTCTCGAAGGTGATGTCGTAGACGGGTTCGCCCTTGGCGAAGGGATGGCCGATATCGACCAGCATCTGCCGGCATGCCGGCGTCATGTCGATTTCCTGCGCGGTGACGCCGAGCGCCGTCATCAATCGCCAGGCATTGGCCTTGGTACCCTTGCTCGTGGCGAAGGCCGGCAATGTGTAGGCGAGGATATTGCTGCGCGGCAGACCGAGCGCATCGAAAGTCTGCGCGGCGACGATCAGGGCCTGCGTCGAATCAAGGCCGCCGGAGACGCCGATGACGATCTTCTCGACGCGCGCGCTCTCCAGCCGCTTGCGCAGGCCATGCGACTGGATGTTGTAGGCCTCGAAGCAGAGTTCGTTCAATCGCGCATCATCATTCGGTACGAAGGGGAAGCGCTCGATCGTGCGCTCCAAGCCGAGATCGGAGACGCGATCGGGAGCGAGCTCGAAGCTGATGGTGCGGAAATTCAACCGGTCGCGCAGCGCATCGGCATTGTCGCCGAAGGTGTTCTGGCGAATGCGATCCATCACCAGCCGCTCGAGATCGATATCGGCGACGATGAGCTGCGGCTCGGCGGCGAAGCGCTCGGCCTCGGCCATCAGCACCCCGCTCTCATAGATCATCGCCTGGCCGTCCCAGGCGAGGTCGGTGGTGGACTCGCCCGGCCCCGCCGCGGAATAGGCATAGGCCGCGATGCACCGGCCGGAATGGGCCTTGCACAAGGCGTGGCGCCAGTCGGACTTGCCGATGGTGACATTGCTGGCGGAGAGATTGAGCAGCACGGTCGCGCCGGCCAGCGCCGCAAACGAACTCGGCGGCACCGGCGTCCAGACGTCCTCGCAGATCTCCATATGGATCGTGAAATCGGCGATATCGGCGGCCTTCAGCAGGATGTCCGTGCCGAAGGGCACATCCTGGCCGCAGAGCGTAACGCTCTCCACCGCCGCCCGCTCGCCCGAGGCGAACTGCCGGCGCTCATAGAACTCGCGGTAGTTCGGCAGATAGGTCTTCGGCACGGCCGCAAGGATACGGCCGCGATGGATCGCAACCGCGCAATTGAACAGTCGCCCGTCGACGCGCAGCGGCGCTCCGACAACGGCGACAGGCTGCAGCGAACGGCTCTCCTCGACCAGCACCCCAAGCGCCGCCAGCACGGCATCGAGCAGCGCATTCTGCTGCAGAAGATCGTCGATCGCATAGGCGCTGATGCCGAGCTCGGGAAACAGCGCAAGCGAAGCCCCCTGCGCATCGGCGCGGCGCAGCAGACGGACCGTCTCGGCGACATTGAAGGCGGGATCAGCGACCTTCAGGCGAGGCGCGGCGCAGGCGAGGCGCACGAAGCCATGGGTGTGGATATTGAAGAAACTCATCGCCGATCCAATCCGCCAAGGCGAAGAGCCCAAGGCCGACTGTCTTATCGCGCAGGCAAGAGTGGCCGGGCAAGAGCCCCGAGCGCTGGGGAGTGCAGGATATCAAACGCCAAGAAGACAATGCGATTCCTCGCATTTGCGTCTATAGGAAGTCTAATGCAGTCAGCGCGCAGGCCAAAAGCTTCCTATGCGCACAAGATGAACAGTACAGCCAACGGACAAGGTCGGCCACCTGTCGAGAACCAATAAATGTTTGATAAGCTTTGCCTTTTCGCCCATTTCGACAGAGACGACCTCGTTGCCGACTACGTCCTTCACTATCTGCAGGCCATTCGCAATGCGGGCTTCCCGATCGTTGTCATCTCGACCTCGAAGCTATCGGCCGAGGATGTGGCGCGGCTGAAAAGCGTCGCCCATGACGTGATTCTGCGCGAAAATCGTGGCCATGATTTCGCATCATGGGGGCTCGGGCTCGAGCGTTACGCCGACCAAGTCACAGGCCAGCTCCTGATCGCAAATGACAGCGTCTATGCTCCGATCGGCGATTTCGGCGACGCGCTTGCCCGCCTGACCAGCGTGGAGGCCGATGCCTATGGCATGATCGAAAGCCTCGAGATTGCCCGTCACCTGCAGAGCTGGTTCCTCCTGCTCGAAAAGCGCGTCCATGCGCATCCCGATTTCCGGGCCGTGTTCGCTCAGGATTTCAGTGCGCTGGTTAAAACGGATATCATCCGCAATGGCGAGATCGGCCTGTCCCAGACATTGCTGAGTCACGGCTTCCGGCTGCATGCCCTGTTCAGCGGTCTGTCACGAACCGGCCGCGCCATGCACATGTCCTCCAACTACAGCCATTTCCTGTGGCGCGAGCTGATCGAGAACGAGGGTATCCCTTTTCTCAAGATCGAGCTGCTCCGCGTGAACCCGTGCCGCATCGCCGACCTGGCTGAATGGCCCGAGATCGTCGGGCGCCACGCACCGGAGCTGGTGCCAATGATCCAGGATCATTTGGAGCGCACAGTGACCGGACAGGGCAAGAGTATAGAAGCAATCCAGCGCATCTCCGTGACTCGCAACGACATGCAGTCATTCATTCGCCGAGACTATGCCTACGCATCGACGCGCAGGCCCATTGCAGGCTTGGGCAATCTGCTGCTGTTGAATGGCGTCAGGATGAAGCGGCTGCTCATGCATGTCGTTTACCGCAGCCTGGCGCCAATCCGACACAAGCTCGGCCCCTTGAGGCGCAAATTTCCTCCGCAGTGAGCAAGCTTCCGATCTCACCATCGGCGGACCAACGCGATTGACAGCCGCGCCCTGTCCTGATTTGGACAGGGCGAACGAAGGCGTTCAACTTGAATTGTCGGCACCAGAATTCGTCGGTGCGGCGAATGAGGACGGCTTTGGCTGTTCCATCGGCTGGCGCCGGATGAGGGACAGGGATTGATGTCTTTGCGTTTCCTAGTCACCGGCGGCGCCGGTTTCATCGGCTCGGCAGTCGTCCGCAAGCTGATCGGCGAGACCGAGCACCAGGTTTGCGTCGTCGACAAGCTGACCTATGCCGGCAATCTCGCTTCGCTCGCGCCAGTCACGCAGAGCAATCGCTATCGCTTCGAACAGGCCGATATCGGCGATGGCGAGCGCATGCGCGCGATCTTCGCCGATTTCGACCCCGACATCGTCATGCATCTTGCCGCCGAGAGCCATGTCGATCGTTCGATCGATGGCCCTTCGGCCTTCATCGACACCAATATCGTCGGTACCTTCGCCTTGCTGCAGGAGGCGCTGCGGCACTGGCGCGGTCTCGACGAGGCGCGCAAGGCCGCCTTCCGTTTCCACCATATCTCGACCGACGAGGTCTTCGGCTCGCTCGGCACTGAGGGCTTCTTCCGCGAGGACACGGCCTATCAGCCCAACTCACCCTATTCCGCCTCGAAGGCAGCCTCCGACCATCTCGTGCGGGCCTGGCACCACACCTATGGCCTGCCGACGCTGATGACCAATTGCTCGAACAATTACGGGCCGTATCACTTCCCGGAGAAGCTGATCCCGCTGATGATCATCAATGCGCTCGAGGGCAAGCCGCTGCCGGTCTATGGCAATGGCCTGAATGTGCGCGACTGGCTCTATGTCGACGACCATGCCGACGCGCTGCTGACGGTGGCGCAAAAGGGCGTCGTCGGCGAGACCTACAATATCGGCGGCCATAACGAGATGGCCAATATCGACGTGGTCAAGGGCATCTGCGCCCTGCTCGACGAACTCAGGCCCGATCCGGCCGGCCCGCGCGAGCGCCTGATCACCTATGTGACCGACCGGCCGGGCCATGATGCGCGCTATGCGATCGACGCCGGGAAGATCGGCCGCGAGCTCGGCTGGAAGCCGAAGCAGACCTTCGAGACCGGCTTGCGCCAGACCGTCGAATGGTATCTGGCCAATCCCGGATGGTGGGGAGACATACGCAGTGGCGTTTATCGCGGCGAGCGCCTCGGCGCGGCCTGATTTCAGCCACGAACAGGATCGAGACCCCGCCCCATGTTGAGCGTCGAATCCACCGCCATCCCGGATGTGAAGCTGATCTCGCCGAAGAAATTCGGCGACCATCGCGGCTTCTTCTCCGAGACCTATAACCGCGCGAGCTTCAAGGACGCCGGCATCGACCTCGAATTCGTTCAGGACAACCATTCCCTGTCGGCGACTGTCGGCACGCTGCGCGGGCTGCACTTCCAGTCGGCGCCCTTCGCGCAGGACAAGCTGGTGCGCGTCGCCAAGGGCCGTATCCTCGACGTCGCCGTCGATATCCGCGCCTCCTCGCCAACATTCGGTCGCCATGTCGCAATCGAGCTCTCGGCCGAGAACTGGCAGCAGCTGCTGGTTCCGATCGGCTTTGCGCATGGTTTCATCACGCTCGAGCCCGATACCGAAGTGCTCTACAAGGTGACCGCGCTCTATGGCCCGCAGAACGACCATGGCATCGCCTTCGACGATCCGGCGCTGGGCATCGACTGGCGCATCCCGCATGACCGGCTCGTCCTGTCCGACAAGGACCGCAAGCATCCGCGCCTTGCCGACCTGCCGCGCTATTTCGGCTGAGGCGCCATGAGGATCGCGGTCACCGGACAGGCCGGCCAAGTCGTGCTCGCCATGCTGGAGCGGGCGCCGGCAGGCGATGTCGTCATCCCGCTGGGCCGCCCCGGCTTCGACCTGGAGCGGATCGAGACGATCGCCCCGGCCATTGCGGCCTGCCGGCCCGACATCGTCGTCAACGCCGCAGCCTTCACCGCCGTCGACCTCGCCGAGAGCGAGGCCGAGACCGCGATGCTGATCAATGGGCAGGCCGCCGGCGAGGTCGCACAAGCTTCTGCCGCGCTTCGCGTGCCGGTGATCCAGATCTCGACCGATTATGTCTTCGACGGAACTCTGGACCGGCCCTATCGCGAGGATGATACGGTCGGCCCGATCTCGGCTTACGGCCGCAGCAAGCTCGCCGGCGAGGCGGCGGTCGCGGCCGCAACCCCGGACCATGCCATCCTGCGCACGGCCTGGGTCTACAGCCCCTTCGGCAAGAATTTCGTGCGTACGATGCTGCGCCTGGCCGAGACGCGCAGCGAGATCGGCGTCGTCGCCGATCAGCGGGGCTGTCCGACCAATGCGCTCGACATCGCCGACGCCGTCTTCGCTGTTGCGAGGAACCTGCTGGCCCGGCCGCAGGATGGGCGCCTGCGCGGCGTCTTCCATATGAGCGCCCAGGGCGAAGCCGTCTGGGCCGATGTCGCCGAGGCGATCTTCGCGCAACGCGCCGCCACGGGAGCCTCCCCGGTTGCGGTCAAGCGCATCGCCACGAGCGATTATCCGACGCCAGCGACGCGCCCGGCAAATTCGCGACTCGATTGCACCAAGCTTGCTACCATCCATGGCGTGACGCTGCCCGAGTGGCGCGGATCGCTTTCGAGCTGCCTGACGCGGCTCATGACAGAACAGACGGGATAAACGACGATGAAGGGCATCATCCTGGCCGGCGGTTCCGGAACGCGGCTCCACCCGATGACGCTGGCGATGTCGAAGCAGCTCCTGCCTGTCTACGACAAGCCGATGATCTATTATCCGCTGACCACGCTTATGCTGGCGGGCATCCGCGACGTGCTGATCATCTCGACCCCGACCGACCTGCCGAACTTCAAGCGCCTGCTCGGCGACGGCTCGGATTGGGGCATGACGCTGAGCTATGCCGAACAGCCCAATCCCGGCGGGCTGGCGCAGGCCTATCTCATCGGCGCCGATTTCGTCGCCGGCGAGCCCTCGGTGCTGATCCTGGGCGACAACCTGTTCTACGGGCACACGCTCCCGGAGATGATGGCCTCGGCCGCCGCGCGCGCCAAGGGCGCCAGCGTCTTCGCCTATCATGTGCGCGACCCGGAACGTTACGGCGTGGTCGATTTCGACGCCAACGGCAAGGCGAGCTCGATCGAAGAGAAGCCGAAGGTCCCGAAGTCGAACTGGGCTGTCACGGGGTTGTATTTCTACGATGCCCAGGTCGTCGAGATCGCAGGGAATCTCAAGCCCTCACCGCGTGGCGAGCTCGAGATCACCGACGTCAACCGGGTCTATCTCGAGCGTGGCGAACTCTCGGTCGAAACCATGGGACGCGGCTTCGCCTGGCTCGATACGGGTACCCCAGACAGCCTGCTCGAAGCCGGTGAGTTCGTGCGCACGCTTGAATCGCGGCAGGGGTTGCGTATCGCCTGCCCTGAGGAGATTGCGGCAAGGCAGGGCTGGATCGATGCGCGGCAGCTCACAAGCCTCGGCGAGCGCCTCGCCAAGGGCGATTACGGCCAGTATCTACTGCACGTGGCCCGCGACATCAGCGCCTAGAGCCGGGCCGGCGTGGCTTACGCCCCTCTCCAGGATCACCCTGACGACCGTGCCCAAGGCACCGTCGCCGCGGCAACCGTGCTCTACCGGCCGGATGCCGGCGTGCTCGACGCGCTGCTGACGCCGCTCGAGGCCGACGGCCTGCGCCTCTTCATCTTCGCCAATGGGCCGCTGGACGAAGAGATCGAACGCAGGCTTGCGCGATCCCCCCATGCGGTGCTCATGCGCGCGCCGGAGAATATGGGTCTCGGGCATGGCCTCAACGCCGTCACCGAGGCTGCGGCAGCGGAGGGTTTTGCGTTCCTCCTGCTGCTGGATCAGGACAGCGTACCGACGCCCGGGATGGCAAACGCGCTGCTCGCACATCTGCAAGCCCTCGCCACGTCCCCGACGCCTCCCCCCGCCGTCATTGGTCCTCTCCTCGTCTCGCCGGCCGAGGAGGGCTATCTCGCCCCCTGGTATTCACGGCGCGCAGCGAAGGACGGCCTGGCCGAGGGCGCCGTCGACTTCCTCTCGACCTCGGGCTCCCTGATCTCGCTTGCGGCATGGCGAGCGGTCGGGCCGTTCCGGGCGGACTACTTCATCGACGGAATCGATGTCGAATGGTGTTTCCGCGCCTGGGACCGGGGCCATGGCTGCTACCTCGCGGACGAGGTGACGATGCCGCATCGCTGGGGCGGCGCGGCCGAGAACGGCGAGCGCCAGCCGCAAATCCTGCGGCAATCGCCATTGCGCTCCTATTACTATCTCCGCAACGGCCTCTACGGCCTGCGACTGGCGCATATCCCGTGGAGCTGGCGCCTTCGCACGGCAGCCCGGGTCACGGCGCAGGCGGCGCTGCTGCTGCTGGCGCACCGCTTCGACCGCCCCATCCGGCATCTCGTCTTCGCAGCCTTGCGGGACGGCCTGCAAGCGCGGCTGGGCCCGGCTCCGCTGGGTATCGCCTGATCAGGTGGAGCCTCAGCCCAGAACGCGTCCGCGCAGATCGCGGACGGTGAACCCGCGCGCCCAGGCCGCGATGGTGAAACAGCGCTCGACCGCGTGATGCAGGGTGCCGTCGAGCTGACGCTCCTCCGGCTCGAAATCTTCGGGCATCAGCTTGAGCTCGCGCAAGGCAGCGAAGGCCGCCGGCCTGAACCAGAACATCGAGCCTTCGAAGAAGCCGAGGCGAACCGCATCATCGGGCGCATCCATCCGCCCGGCCAGCTCCCGCACGCGAGCCTCGTTCTTCATCCAGTAGGGCGGGCTCGTGCGAAAGCAATTGCGCCAGCCGACCATGCCGGTCGACGGGTCCTCAAAATCCGCAAGGACCCGCAAGGCCGCATTGCGTTCGCCACAAAGCATGTCGAACAGCAGCTTGCGACGGATCTCGCCATCAAGCAGATGTGGGCTGCGCTTGGTGTGCAGCTTGAGCACCGCATCATAGCCATCGAGCGCGCCGGAGCCGAGCACCGTCAGGAATGGAGCGATGTCGCGGCCCCGGTTCTCGCATGGATGGAGAATGACATCGGGCGCGCCAGCGAGATATTGCTTCGTAATCTCCATGCGCTCCGCCGGCAATGTCACGTGAAGCGCAACGGTGCCGGGCAAGACGGCCCGGCATGCGAGAATTTCGTCAAGCAGCTCAGCGTAGTAGGCGTGCGCGATCAGGGCGACCTTGATGTCGGGAACCTGCGAAACCGGATTTACGCCGGCCAACGCCGCCCGCAAGCGGCGGCCAGGCCCGGACACGAACAAGGCTCCCAGCGTTACGGTCGCGATCTTGTCCATGACGTGACGCGCAAAGGCGTAGGGGTATTTCAAGGCGTAAGGGTATCTTCTTAAGGCGCTCATTGCAGACCTTGCCTCACAGCCTGATCAGAGCGCGCGAGGGCAAGCCGATTGCGGACCTGCCCATCCGCGCGTTCCGTCGCATTCCCGCCAACCGTCGCGCCTGCAAGCGCGCGCCGGCGTACCGCTTGTCGATACCGTTCCACCGGGCGCGTTGCCGCCGGGCCGGATACAGCCTTGGAACGCCGCATTTGGCCGGTCAAAGCGCCTTGATCTTGAAAAAGGCGAACACGACCATCTTCAGCAGCAGCCAGCCATGCGAAAAGCGCGAGATCTGCGTCTCGCCATAGGTCCGCGCAGCGTAGCGCACGGGCAGGTCGACGGATTTGAGCGACATCTTGGCCGCACCGAAAATCAGGTCGAAATCGCCGAACGGATCGAAATCGCCAAAATAGGCCCTGCCTTCCTTGAGACGCTCGTAGTCGACCCGGCGCATCACCTTCGTGCCGCAAAGCGTGTCGGTGTAGCGCTGATTGAGCAGCCAGGAGAAGAGGATCGAGAAGGTCCTGTTGGCGATGAGATTCAGGAAGCGCATCGCCTCGTCCTCCATCGGATAGACGAGCCGCGAACCGTTGATGTACTCGCCCTTGCCGGAGACGATCGCCTCCCAGAATTTCGGAAGCTGCTCGGGCGGCATGGTCAGGTCGGCGTCCAGGATCATCAAAACATCGCCGCGCGCGACGTCGTAGGCCGTGAAAACCGCGTCGGCCTTGCCCTTCCCGGGCTGTTTCATCACCTTGATGTCATATTGAGGATAAGCCGCCTGAACGCGCAGGCACTCCTCATAGGTGTTGTCCTTGCTGTTCCCCTCGACGAAGATGATCTCGATATCGTCGCAAAAGCGCGGAATGCGCTGGACCGCCGGTTCGATATTGCCCTTTTCGTTGCGCGCCGGGACGACGATCGAGACCGATTTGAGGCCATCGTCCTTCATGACCAGCGAACGCGCCACCAGATAGTGGCGAAGCGCCAGCGAGCGCACCAGCGGAAGATGGCTGACGAAGCGGTTCAAAGCCGAGCCAAGCCCGAAAAGCCTGAAAGGCGAGATCAGGCGCGCCTCGGATTTCACAGGTTCGAAATCAGCGAGCTCGGCAAAAGCCCGCAAATCGGCAGGCGACAACACATTGGAAGGTTCCGACGGCATCCTGATGCCAAGCGCCTCCGCGCCCGACAACAAGGGCTGCCAGAGATGCGAGAAATAGGCGACGACCAAGCGCGTCTTGCGGTCACACAGCCGATGAAGCGACGCGATCAGCGCCTGCACATCCTTGATGTGGCCAAGCGTGTCGACGATCAGGATATAGTCGAACGGCCCTTCAATGGCTGCCAGCGTCTGCGGATTCTCTACGTCGCCAACAATGAAATCCAGACCCGCGTGGCGGCTGCGCGCGACCTCGATCATCTTTGGGCTGAAATCGACACCGACGCCGCGCGACGGCTTCAGCGCCGCCAGCGTATCGCCGATGCCGCAGCCGATCTCGAGGACCGACTTGCCCTCGGGAATGATGAAGCGCAGATATTTATTGTCCTCCTCGTGGAAGAACGCAGCTTTTTCGCGCCATTGCGCGCGCTGCTCTGCGAAACGCTCGGAGCCTTCGAAGACCGCGAGCCCTTGACCTGCGAGATCAGGAGTTTCCTGTTTGAACATGGACGATCGTGCCTGAAAGTTGTCGTGCCGGCTTGAGCCTGGTTGAGGTCAACGGCGTCTGTGAAAGATCATCAAACCGCTGTCACGATCCTGGGTCGCCGTGAAGCGCGGATCGGACGAAAGTCGCTCCGCAACGACGCTCGATATACGGTTGAACAAATCGGGATCGTGCTGGCGGTCAGGGGTGAAAGTTATGAGATAGTCTGCGTCGAGGCTGTCGATCCTCGCCAAAGCCTTGTCGAGATCAGCCTCCGCGTAGCCAAGGCTCGTATAGTAGCATCTATATCGCGTTTTGCGTTGCTGCTTCGCCGAAAAGAAGGCGGCGGAATTCCCATTGAATGAGGGATACTCCACGCCAATGATCGCGTATCGGTTTGGCCTCGACGCGGAACAGCTTTCCGTGACGGCGCGCGCAAGAAGATTCTTGCGATCGGCGTCAAGGTTGACCGGCTTGAGCCAGACTGAGGGCTGGAGCCCAAGCGGATTGTAGCCATGCGCGAAGCTGACCGCGTAGACCGCGTTGCAGGCGACGGCGATGAGAGCCAGGAGCTGGAGCCAGCGCCACCGCAGAACCGTCAGCGCCCAGCCCAGAAGGACGGCAATCATCGGCAGCGTCGGTGACAGAAAGCGCGTCTCTTCGTTGATCTGAGTGGCGAGACCGAGAACGGTGAGCGCAATCGTGCCGATCAGAGCTCCCGCATAGAGAAAGCCATTGTCGAGAGCGAGGAGCGGCCATTGATTGCGCGGCGCCTTGACGACGTTCGCCAGCGAAACCGCGAAGGCCAAGGCAATCGGCGCGCCAATGACAACCGCAACGAACGGCCAGGGCGACAGCGCCAAGGCGAGTGACTGCGTCCAGAGGGAAAGCTTGCTGCCAAGCGTTCCTACGCTGCCATAGGCCAATGCGATGTCATTCGAGGTCGCATTGCGAAAATGCTGGGTCATCGGAGCCCAATTGACCCAGTACCAGCCGATACAGGCCGCACATACCACGGCGGCAGCCAGTGCGAGCAGGAGTACGACAACAGGTCGTGCTGCCTGCCTGGCATCCATTCTGATCACGCAGGCGACGATGCAGTAAGCGGCAAAGGGAATGGCGAACGTGAAACTCGATGCTTTGACCAGCATCGCAAACGCCATGATGAGAACGCCCCATAAAATGGTGCTCGCGACAGCGCGCCGCTCGACCTTCCATATGAGGTCCAGCATGATGGCGACGCTCAGCATCTGCAGCGTCTCGGTCAGGAACTGGTGCGACAGCCCCAGCGACAGCGAACTGCCGCCAAAGGCAAGTACGCCAGCCAGTTGAGCCAGCACGCCACAGCCCATGCGGGCGCAAATCCTGGCGATGAGCAGCAGCGTCGCGAGCTGCGCCAACACGTTGACCATCAAAAGCGCAGGTTCGACATCTCCCAGCCAGCGCGACAACGGCGCGAAGAACTGAGCGACCCAGGCGAGCAGCGGCGGCTTCGAGCCGAAGGCGGCGAGAGAGGCCCTGAGCCACTCCCAACCACTGCCCCGGCGCGATTGGGCGAGATCGAGAGCAACCTCGCCATACCAAGCCTGATCCCATGGCCAGACCGAGGTATCGCGCAGAACCCAGAGGAACGAGCTGCCGATCAAGCCCAGCACCACAATCACAACGGCTGGGTTGATCCGCTGCGTGGTCACGCCATGAGACATATCGAGAGGAAAACCATAAAAACCGCGTCCGGAAGCTCTCCTTGCAGACGAGCAGCTGTTCAATGTCAAGGGCGCGGATGAAGACAGCCGATGTTTGGCTGCTTGTAGCAGGCCGGACTATTGGCCGAGTGGCTCAAGAGCCTCACAACAGCCCAAATCAAGCGTTGCAGCGGAGCTGGAATGAATGCACGCCACCTCGCATCTGGACACACAAATCGAAGGAGGACGCGCCAGCAAGATCACCCGTTGTTATCGAGCCAAATGTCCTGTTCTGGCCCGCGAGGCAGCTCGCAGGAATCCCCGCCCTATCGGCCGCTCAGCTTGGTCTTGAGCCATCGGATCGGGGCAGTCGCCTGCCAACTCGTCGATGTCTTCATCCCCTCCAGTTGACTGCTGAGCATGGCGATCTCACTGCTGAGCGTGGCGATCTCAGCGCGATATCGAGACGATAACTCGTCGAGCTCGTGCATTCGTTCCTCGCTGGACAGAAATTCTCCACCCGGCTCGGCGTCGAGCGGAAGCTCGAAATAGGTTACGTTGTCTGACTGAGTACGATCCTCCGTCAAAACCGAGACACCTTGGATATAGGCGGATTTCAGAATCCTGAATCCTTCCTTCGTCAACCAGTGCTCGAAAAGTTCGCGGCTCATGAAATTTCGCCAACCCGGGTGGTCACGATATGTCCCAGTCGGATTTTGGTCGAAACCGCTATAATGGCAGAATGCACGCCCTCCAGGCACCAATATCCGCCTTATCTCCTTGATATAACTTCTGATGATGTCGCTATCGAAATGCACCATTGCATCGAACGAGTAAACAAACGACGCACTCGTCCCTTCTATAAAGCGCAAATCCGCCCCAGAATTTCGAAAAACTTCGACATTCTCTGAACTCTTGAATCGCTCATTCAAGAATTCAATATTTTCCTGATTGATGTCAGTCGCAAATATCTTCCCGCTGACCTGGGCCAGTTTTTCGGTATTTCTCCCGTGGCCCGCCGCTATCTCAACCACATGCTCAAAATTCGCAGATTCAATGATGGGCCAGATCACCGAGGCCCACTGCGTATCCATGCTCTGCTCGGCAGAGTCATAGTACTCGCCATGGGTCCAGTCCCGCCCAACGAACGCAGCCAAGGAGATGATTTCCGAACGCATTCGCCACCTGTCGGTACGCGTCGATCCGGCAGCCTAGAACAGTAACACTTCAGATACAAACGGATGCAATTTCCGAAGCGCGCACCGCATCGCTCACAATGAGCGAATGATCTGAACGGCATCGGCCAGGGCAGCTTGCCCCTGAGTTTTTCAACGGCTACACGAACAGGCCGCGCAGAAAGTGGTTGAAACTCTTCAGAATGACCGAAAATACGCTTCCACTGCTCGACGTCAGCATGGTGGTCAACATTCATGCAGGAGGGAGCTACCTGCGGCGAACCATGCGCTCGCTGGAGGCCGCCGCCAGAAAAGCCCGCTCCTCCGGCTTGAAAATCGAGCTGTTGCTGGCGCTTGATCGATCACCGCCCGAAACGCTGGCATGGGTCGAGGCCTATCACTCCGACGCCTTTGAGCGCACACGCGTCATTCGGCTGGACAACGGCTCTCTAGGGCTGTCGCGCCAGGACGGCCTGCGCCAGGCCCGCGCGAACTACATTCAGTTTTGCGACGAAGACGACCTCATCTCGAGCAATACGACACTCGTCTCGCATCAGACGGCACTCAAGCATTCGCCCCGGACGATCGTCGTCCCCGAATATCTTTTCGGCTTCGGATCACTTCATCTCCTGGCGGTCTACAACGGCAGCGCAAGCATACCCCCGATCGCCTTCTTCTCGCAGCATCCGTACATATCGCGGCTTTTCGTCCACCGCAGCATCGTCGACTTGAACCAGTTCATCGATGTCCGCCTCGGACCGGGCTACGCTTACGAGGACTGGCACTTCAACGCCACGGCAATCGCCAAAGGCGCCGAATTCGTGGTCGCTCCGGCCGTCATCCTGTTTTACCGGCATCGTGCGAACAGCCTGTCATCCAATATGAACAGTCAGTCGGCGCGCCTGATCCCGCCGACCCCGCTGTTCGAGCCGCAAACCTATCTCGCCCTTGCAGCTCCCGGCGCACGCCGCTTCCTCCGGTACGGCCAGGACGCGGTCGATTGCGAGACCGAACGCTTGCGTTTCCTGATGTCGCTCTCGAATTGCGAGGAAGTCAGGCTCGCCAACCTGATCGATCCGGCAATTTCACTGGGATCGATGGAGCACTGCCCGGTCGTCTCCACGCGCAACGGCGACTTCGCGGCCGGCGTCGGCTATTTCGAAGCATGCCGGCGCGTTGCCGGGCTTCGCTTTAGCGAAGTCGGTATCGTCTCGACGCCGACATCTCCGCAAGGCAAGGCGGTTTTCGCCGCGCTCAAGGCACTTTCGGATATCGACAGCGCCACGCGAAGCCTTGTCCTCGTCGATGATCCCGCATTTGACGAGGACATGCCTACGATGGCCCTCGGCAATGCCGTCATCGTCAATCTTGCGCATCTCGTCGAAGGGTTGTCGGCCGACCAGCGCGATCTCGTCGCCTATCGCCTCATCGAGATCGCCGCCATCGGCGCGCGGCTTCACCTCGCATCCGACACGATGTCAGCACGGATCCTGGGCCGCTATGGGCGACTGTTGGCGGATCGCGACAAGATCTTTTACAGGGCAGACGATCGAGCAGTACCTTTTCGAGGCGTCAGCATGGTCCAGCCCGACCCGTTCGACTTCCTTTCGGAATTCCTTGATGAGGCAACGCTGGTCATCCACTCCTCGGAAACGGGGCAGCGAGACGATCGAGCCAGGCTTGATCGACGCGCCGACATCTGGCGCATCGCCTACTCTCCGGTGGAGTTCGACGCTCAACGGCTCGCTCGACAGCCGTTGAACCACCGCATTCTGGCGATCGGCCTCACAGCACCGGAAGCGGCTGAGCTGCAGCACCTCTGTGCGGCGGCAGGCCTCAAGATACGCCTCGTCACGGCCACCGAAACGCCTGCAGAGCACGAGCTCGCAGATTTCGATCTGGTGCTGGTCATGAACGGGTCGACGGCGACCTATGACGAACTCGTCGCCCTGCTTCGAGCCGGATTGCCCATTGTTGGAGCCGATATCGCCCCCCTGTCGGAGGTCATGGGCAGAGGCGACGTCTTCTTGACGATTTCCACGTCCGACAGCACAAGGCTCGCCGAGGCTAGGGACTGTTTCGCCGCATTCTATCGTGACGCCTCACTGCGCGAGCGCTTGGCACTTGGAATTCGGAGTTTTCTGGAGACGCACCACTCGCCGGCCAGCCATCGTTCTTGCATCGCAGAACTTCTGAAGACCCCGGCGGCCCGCCTCTCCAGCCATTCGTTCAATTAAGATAAACGCCAGATAATCGGCGAAAGGACAAAATCATGACAAAGAAAACTGCCTTGATTACTGGCGTTACCGGGCAAGACGGCGCCTATCTGGCGGAGCTTCTGCTTGGCAAAGGCTATACCGTCCATGGCGTGAAGCGGCGCTCATCGTCGTTCAATACCAAGCGGGTCGACCATCTCTATGTCGACCCACATCGGAAAGACACGAATTTCTTCATGCATTATGGCGACTTGACGGATTCGACCAATCTGATCCGTATCGTCCAGGAAACCCAGCCGGACGAGATCTACAATCTCGCGGCCCAGAGCCACGTAAAGGTTTCGTTCGAGACGCCGGAATATACTGCCAATGCGGATGGCATCGGAACGCTGAGGCTGCTGGAAGCTCTGCGTATCCTGGGGCTCGAGAAGAAATCCAAGTTCTATCAGGCTTCGACATCCGAGCTTTACGGCGCGGTTCGCGAGGTTCCCCAGAGCGAAACGACGCCCTTCAACCCGCAATCGCCCTATGCGGTCGCCAAGCTCTATGCCTATTGGATCGTCGCCAATTATCGCGACGCTTACGGCATTCATGCCTCGAACGGGATTCTGTTCAACCATGAGAGCCCTATTCGCGGCGAGACTTTCGTGACGCGCAAGATCACCCGCGCCGTCGCGGCAATCGAGTTGGGCCTGACGGACAGGCTGTATCTCGGGAATGTCGACGCCAAGCGCGATTGGGGGCATGCACGCGATTATGTCGAGGGGATGTGGCTGATGCTTCAGCAGCCCGAGCCCGACGACTATGTCCTGGCAACCGGTGAGATGCACTCGGTTCGTGAGTTCGTCGAACTCGCGTTTGCGCATGTCGGACGCACCATCAGATGGGAAGGCGCCGGCGTCGACGAGAAGGGCATCGACGCGAAATCTGGCGCAACGCTGGTGGAGATCGACCCGGAATATTTCCGGCCGACCGAGGTCGAGCAACTGCTGGGGGATCCCACGAAAGCCAAGACCAAGCTGGGCTGGTCTCACAAGACGGGCTTCCAGCAATTGGTTCAGGAAATGGTAGCCAGCGACCTCATCGAGGTCGAACTGGAGAGAAAGGGCGGCGTTCGCCATAGCTGAAGCAGTTTGCGGCGCATTCAACTCCAAGATTGCTGGATGGACGGTTTGATCGACATGGACGAAAGCCTATCCGTCGCATTGTCGGCGCACGGCCTATCCGCGGACGCCCGCATCCTGGAGTTCCGCTCGCGGGCAATCAGCGCGCCAACTCTGCGAAAGGCTCTCACACCCGACATCGTCGCGATTTTCCTGAGACGCGACTCTGCCGATCAGGAGCCTTTCTGGCCGTTCTGGCCGCTTGCCTTCGATCTGGGCTTCGTACCCGTCGCTTGTGACGCATGCGGCGATCTCTTCCTGCGTTCAAGCCACGTCACGGACATTTCGCGCCTGGGCGGCAAGGCTCGCGGTCAGGTCACGATGTCCTCGCTCGGCTCCAACGGGCGTTTTGCCAACCAGATCTTCCAGCACGTCTATGTCAAATTCTACGGGCTACGCTATGGCTGCAGAGTAACCTTTCCCGAATGGGACGGGAACGGCATCTATACCGTCGTAGACCCCAAGCCGGAGGCGCCGTTACCGACCGAGCTTCGCTACTATGCCTTCGACAATGACGACATCGACCTCTGGAAATTGGAGGCGCCGCCAGTCGATGCCGATTTCTGGGGTTATTTCCAGGAATTGCCTGCTTGTTGGGCGCCTCATCGCCAGCTTCTGCGCCGCCTTTACGAGCTTGAGGAGGCTCAGGCAGCCGATGTCGAACGAAGGCTTTCCGCGCTTACGGAAGGCGGCACGCGCCCGCTGATCGCGATCCATGTTCGCCGCGGCGATTATGTCGAACTGCACAAGAACGGCCTGCCCTGGTACCGCCCGGCTCCCGAAGCCTGGTATGTGGACTGGCTCGATGCCGTTTTTGCCAAGCAGCCAGACGCAGTCCTCTACGTGGCGACCGACGCGCCCGACGAGGTCCTGCCGGCATTCGCGCGCTTTCGCGCGAAAAGCCTGAGCGACGTTGAGGCCGTACCGGGCCTGCCACCCGCAATGCTTGATTTCGAGATCATGCGGCGGGCCGGCCAGCTCGCCGTCTGCAATTCGAGCTTTTCGCGCATGGCGGCAATCCTGGCGCCGGACAGCCAGAACGCCGTCATCGCCGATTTCGACGGGCAGCGCCTCACGCCATTCGACGCCTGGAGCTTCGAGCCGTTCTGGTCACGCTTTGAAGGCAAAGGCCTGGAGAAGCAGTCGCCCATCCTGGGCTATGGCGCAGAGCCCAAGCGCCAACGCAATCTCGAGCTACGGCGACAAGCGGCGCTAGGGCTGCAGACCTATCGTGATCTCACCAAGCTGGCGGCCGACTACAGCAATCTCGCCGACCTTCATCGGCAGTTGGACCATGAGCACAGCCACTTGCTGTCACAGATCGGCCAAGAGGCCGTCAAGGCAGCCAACTTGACCGCGCAGCTGCAGCAGGCGCGCGATGAAAACGTTCATCTTCAGATCGCCATCAGGGGCGAAGTCCTCCGGCGGCCAAGCCGGATCGTCCATCGGACCCTGTTCCGTTCGCTATATCTGGGCACCCGTGTGGGCCGGCGCTTGCTGGGGCCGACATCAGGCTTCGTGACCGCCCATCTCAGCCCGATGATCGATGCCTTGCGGGAATACCGCCACCGCGAGGCACTCCGGCTGGGGAGGCAAGCGGCCGGGAGTGTCCTGCGCCGCTTCTCGATATTGCAGCCGGTATCGGTCGCCTCGCCACAGGCCCCGGTGCGGCGGGCCAAGACGCCGAACAAGACCCGCGCCTGGCAGGAGACCGGCTCGCTCTCGCCGGTCGTCGTCAGCCGCCCCTTTGAGATGTTGCGCCCCGACGGCTCCGATTTCGCCGAGCAGATTGAACAATCCGCGGCCGAGATTCTCGCAATACCGGCCAAGGAGCTCGAGGCGCTCACGATCGAGCAGTGGCTGGCGGCCGGCCTGCTGCTCGCCGAACAGGATATCGATGCGCTGGTAACGGACGCATCACCGGAAGCCGGCGTGCTGTTCGTGCGACGAAGCGCGATCCTCCAAGGTTTACCGGTCAATAAGCGCCTCAAGCGCGGGCTTGCGCCAAAAGCCTGGATCGCCCGGCTGCGCGACGGGCTGTCCTCATGCTATTCCTGCGCCTCGCTGCACCCTGGCGCCAATGAGGCTGTCGCCACCGCGCTCGGCCCACACCATCCGCTTTTGGCAGCGGATGCCATCGGCGGGGCGGAACGTCTCGAAGCCGCGTTGCTGTCGCTGCCGCCCCGTCAGCGCGACGACGAGCGACCGCATTGTCTCGTCGTCGTGCCCTGGCTGCCGATGGGAGGATCGGAGGTCGTTCTCCTCGACGTCCTGGGCCGCTTGGCGAAGGACTGGCGAATAACCATCGTCACCATGCTGCCAAGCGAGCACGCCATGCGCGGCCTGTTTGCAACCGTGTCGCAGGATATCCTCCATGCCGGAGATCTGCTGGACGCGGACCGGTTGGTCGCAACGCTTGCGGCACTGGTCCAGGTCGAGGGCTCCCGTGCCATCCTGACGAGCAACTCGTCGCTCACCTATGAGCGCGCCCCGGAGTTGAAGGCGCGTTTCCCCCATCTCGCCTTCATCGACATCGTGCATAATGATCTTGCCGAGGGTCATATCCGGAACGCGGCGCGGTATTCGGCGGCTTTCAGCACGCATGTCGCGATCAGCGCCAAGGTCCGAAACTCCCTGGTCGCACGCGGCATACCGGCCGAGCGCGTAAAGCTGATTCCGAATGGAATCGACACCGACCTGTTTCAGCCAGCAACGGACCGCGCATCGCTCAAGGCCGAATGCGGCGTTGCCGCAGGAGACATCCTGCTCGGTTTCGTCGGCAGGCTCAGCGGCGAGAAGCGGCCTGACAAATTTCTCGACGTCATCTCGCGATTGTCGGGAGACTTGCCGATCAGGGCAATCATGGTCGGAGATGGCGACGAACTACCACAGCTGCAAAAGCGCATCGCTGCCGAAAACCTGCCGGTCCGCATCATTGCCAAACTGGACCGTGGAAGCCTACCTCGCCTCTATGGGGCGCTCGACATCCTCGTCATGACCTCGTCGATCGAAGGCATGCCGCTGGTGATGCTCGAGGCCCTGGCCTGCGGAACCCCGGTCGCAAGCACCCGCGTCGGCGACGTGGAGCGCATCATTCGCGACGGTGAGAACGGTTTCCTCGCCTCTGTCGACCATGTCGAGGTTCTCGCAGACGGCATTCGCGGCGCAGCCCAGGCGGGGCGGCTTGCAGCTATGCGCGACCAGGCCCGCGAAAGCATCATCACCTCCGGCATGACGCGCGACGCCATGCTGGACGGCTATGCCGAGGTCATGTCAGGGGTGCTGGTGCGCGCCTGACCGGCGCTGCTATCAATCAAGGATGCAAGGGCTCGGTATCGGAACGATGAACTTGGCGCCCCATTGGCGCACATGGCTCATCGATTCGACGATCTCCTGGCGAATATTCCAGGGCAGGATCAGAATGTAGTCGGGACGATGCTCGTCGATCGCCTCGGCCCCCAGAATGGGGATTCCGGTGCCAGGCACGAAGCGGCCCTGCTTGTGCGGATTGCGATCGACGACGAAGTCGAGGATATCCGTCTTGATCCCGCAATAGTTCAGGAGGGTGGTTCCCTTCGCCGCTGCGCCATAGCCGCAGATGCGCGCGCCACCGGTCTTGAGTTCGATCAGAAGCTTGAGCAGGCGCCGCTTCGTCTCGCGTACGGATTCCGCAAAGGCGGTGTAAAAGCCATCCGTGTGCAGACCTGCGGCCAGTTCCTCGGCACGCAACGCTTCGAGTGCGCCGGTTTCCGGAAATGGCGCGCCCTGATGGCACACGAAGAGACGCAGCGACCCGCCATGCGTCGATAGCTTCTCCGCGTCATAGACCCGCAGACCGGCACGCGCGAAGAGCGGTTCAAGCGCCAGAAGCGACAGATACGAATAGTGTTCGTGATAGATCGTGTCGAATTCGCAATGCCTGACGAGCTCCAGCAGGTGCGGAAATTCGAACGTCGCAGTTCCTGCAGGCTTCAACAGATTGGCGAAGCCCGATACGAAGTCATTCGGATCGGGCACATGGGCGAGGACGTTGTTGGCCGCGATCAGATCCGCCTGCCAACCATCCCGGGCCAGGGCTGCTCCCAGCTCGGCCCCGAAGAAACCGACGCGCGTTTCGACATTGAAATTGCGCATGGCGGCTTCAGCGCAATTCGCGGCGGGATCGACGCCCAGACAGGCGATTCCGCGAGCAACGAAGTTCTTCAGGAGATAACCGTCATTGCTGGCGATCTCGATCACGCGCGATGCAGCGCCAAGCTCGAAGCGATCGATCATCGCCGTGGCGTAGCGCGCGGCATGAGCGAGCCAGGAGGTCGAGACCGACGAGAAATACGCATAATCCTCGTTGAAATGGACTTCGCGGCTTTCGAAATCCTCGAGCTGCACGAGCCGGCATTTCGAGCAGACGAAGGCTCTCAGAGGGTAAAACAGCTCGGCCTGCCGGCGCGCAGCGATGCGCGGAAAGGCATTGGAGATCGGAGACAGCCCGAGATCGGCGAATGTCGCCGTCAACGCCGCGCCGCAAGAGCGGCAGACCGCACCGGAAAGTTCCATGTTCGACATTGCGCAGGATCTCGAGACTTCGATCAGAGGCATGACCCCATATACGGCTTCGGAAACCGGGGCCATCATGCAGGCTTGATTTTGAGCGGCGGTGGTCAGGGCCGATCTGCGGCACCGAGAGCGTGTCCGCGTTTCCCCGAAGCGCGGACACGCTCTAACTCTTTATTTTATCGCATTTTCTTCACGCGAACCGGTGTCCACTTCGCTCAAGAATGCTCCAGCTGCATAAAGGCTTCGATCTCGCGCCGGCAGGCCAAACGCATGTCGCCTCCGCCGAGATAGGCGCCATACCATGCCGCGGTCGCTTCAATCGCTGCGGAGGCTTTCAACCGGTCGCTCCAACCCAGCGTCTCATGTGCAAGCGTGACATCGAGAGCCAGCGTCTTGGCCTCGGTGGGGCCGGCACTCTCCTGTGCCAACCAGGCGCCCGGATGTCCCAAGGCACCGCAAAGCTGCTCGACGACATCGGCCACAGTCAGGCTGCCCGCCGGGCCAGGGCCGATATTCAAGGCAGGGGGCAACGGTCCATCGGCGACAAGCGCCTGCGCATAGACGAAATATCCGGCCAGACAATCCAGCACATGCTGCCAGGGCCGCGTCGATTGCGGATGGCGGATCGAGACATGAGTTCCATTCTGGATGGCCCTGACGATGTCGGGCACGAGCCGGTCCTCGGCGAAGTCGCCGCCGCCGATGACGTTTCCGCCCCGCGCGGTCGCCAGACGGATACCGGCAGCAGAGAAATAGCTCCGGGCATAGGCGCCGGCGATCAGTTCCTGAGCCACTTTCGACGCCGAGTACGGCTCTTCGCCCCATAGCGGGTCCGTTTCGCGGAACGCGGCGCCCTCATTGCGGTTTCGGTAGACCTTGTCGGTGGTGACGATGAGAACGGCGCGCAGTCCGTCCCGATGCCTGAGAGCCTCCAGCAGGTTCACAGCGCCGCCGACATTGCTGGCGAACGTATCGACAGGGTCGCGATAGGCCCTGCGGACCAGCGCCTGCGAGGCGAAATGCAGCACGATCTCGGGCCGCGCCCGCTCGACGCAATTGCGCAGGGCCGCACTATCGGCGAGATCGCCGATAGTGCTGGTAACGTCGGCATCGACGCCGGCCAGTTCATAAAGCGACGGAGCCGTGTCAGGCGCGCGCGCGAATCCGAAGACATGCGCTCCCATCGCCGACAGCCAGAGCGCGGCCCAGCTGCCCTTGAAACCGGTGTGGCCCGTCAGGAGGACGCGCCGGCCCTTCCAAAAGCCTGCGTCGACCACCGTGCTCACGGCCAGACCTTCCAGGGTGCGCGGCCGCTGCTCCAGAGCTCTTCGAGCAGGTTTCGATCCCGCAAGGTGTCCATCGCCTGCCAGAAGCCGCGATGGCGATAGGCGCCCAGCTGCCCTTTGCTGGCGAGTGCCTCGAGAGGAACTCCCTCCCACGACACCTGGTCACCGTCGATCATGTCGATGACTTGCGGGTCCAGAACGAAGAAGCCGCCATTGATGAAGCCGCCATCGCCTGGCGGCTTCTCCATGAAGCGCTTGACCGTGGTTCCATCGAGATCGAGCGCACCATAGCGGCCCGGCGGCACGACGGCCGTCAGCGTTGCCAGGCGGCCGGAGCGAGAGTGGAAGTCGACGAGCGCGGGGACGTCGATATCGGCGAGCCCGTCGCCATAGGTGAAGCAGAAGGGCTGCCCCGGATCGAGATAGTCGCGGACCCGCCTGAGACGACCGCCCGTCAGCGTCGTCTCGCCCGTATCGACCAAGGTGATGCGCCAGGGCTCGACGGAGCTCTGATGGTAGGTGATGCGGTTCTCGATCGCGTCGATCGTGACATCGGAGTGATGCAGCACGAAATTCGCGAAGTACTCCTTGATCATGTAGCCCTTGTAGCCAAGGCAGATCACGAAATCGCGGATGCCGTGCTGGGCATAGACCTTCATGATGTGCCACAGGATCGGCCGTCCGCCGATCTCGATCATGGGCTTGGGCCGCAGAACCGATTCCTCGGAAATGCGGGTTCCCAGCCCGCCGGCGAGGATGACGGCTTTCATGCCGCTGATCTGCGCTGCCCCGTCGCTGCTCACGGCAGGCGCTTTCGGGCCGTGACGTGGAAGCCGACAGTAAACTCCCGCATGAAGGCCTTCCTGTCGAGCGCGTAGAAATAGCGCGCAAGCGTGCTGCCCATCAGCTCCGACAGCGCCGCGCCGTGGTCTCCGTGCAGGTGCTTGTGCCGCTCAAAGGTCCAGGAAAAGCGAGCGCATTCCTGCGCAAGATGGGCAAACCAGCCATGATTGGGCTCGATCGCTTCGACTTCGCAGCCGAACTCGTCGAGGAACTTGCGATACCAATGGTCGGTATAGCCGCCATAGAAGTGATAGGGCTCCTGATGCAGCCCGGAGCCCAGTGGAGCGGACAGGAAAAGCCGCCCGCCGGGCTTCACGATCCTCGCCATCTCGGCAAGAGCCTCGACCGGGCGGGGAACGTGCTCGAGCACCTCCGTACAGAGAATCACATCATAGGAATTGTCCGGCACGGGGATGGCCGTGATGTCCGAAACGTAATCGATCTCCGTGTAAGTGCCTTCGGGGCCTTTGTATCCATCATACTGCGCGAAATCGTGTGTTTCATAGGCGCAATGCGCGAAAAGATGCTTGTAGGGAGCGGTTCCCGCGCCCACGTCCAGCACCCGCAAGCCCGCCTCGACGCTTGCGGCCCTGTCTGCAACCCAGGCGTCGCGCGTAGCGGGATTGTAGAGATGGACCGTGTTCACATCGACGCCGCTTTCGTCTGCGGCGCTGCGGATGACATCGAGCAGTCCAGGGACCGGGCCTGCCCCGGCAGACGCACCAGGAAACGGTTGGAAACCGGCCTCGACGTCGGCTCGCGTGCGCAGTGAAGCCTGATTCAATTCTGACGGCTGGCCATGCGCCTTATCGTTGTGACGCTTGACCTTGTAGAGTTGGAACAGGAGTTCGGGGAGGAGGAGGGCGGCAGATTTCCAGCCGAATGTCCGGCGCGTCACGCTCGCAAGAAAGCGCGCGAAAGGCGCGTAACGAATCTGGTTTCCGTCGAGCGAACGGCGCTGCAGACGGGCTTCGTCAACGATGCCAGCGCGAAACAGATCCTGTTTGCTCAGGAGCATCTGCCCCTTCGCAGCCATTTCGATCGTCACCGCGACATCATGGAAATCAAAGGCATCAGGCAGGCGAGCGATCGCTGCCTTGATCGCATGGCTGCGATGTACGCCATAAATCGCACATGGCGCCATATTGACCGTGCGCGTAAGTATATTCAGCCGAGGATCATGAGATGCACTGGCGACATAACCCATACGATCCGAATAACGATCGATGAAGTGGTAATAGACCCTGAAATCCGTGAATGCCGTCACCCCGGCAGCATCACTGTCGAGCAAGGCAACGCATGCCTCGAGAAATCTCGGCTCCCACCAATCGTCGTCAGCCAACCAGACAAAGTATTCCGTTGAGCACTGCGCCAAAACGGCCTTGAAATTCTCACCCGCAGTCAGAATATTCTTCTGGCGAATGACCTGGATATCCTGGAACTTGGAAGCTGAGTTCTGAATGTATGACGCCGTATGATCCGTCGAAGCATTTTCGGAGATGACGACCCGGAAATCTCGGAACGTCTGGGCCGCGAGGCTTTCCAGCGCGCGCGCAATCGTCCTTTGTCCGTTATGCGTCGGGACGCCTACCGTCACGCGCGGCGAAATCGTCATATGCTCAGCTGGCAGATCCTTATAAACCAGACCATCTACGTAAACAGAGTTGATGATATCGCGATAATATATCTTGTAACCCGCCTGCTCCAACTTCTGCCTGACCCCGATAGCGCCGGCTCGGACCCTTTCATTGTCTCTGAAGTCCGGATGCTCATCCTCCAACTCTACGAGAACAACCTTCGGGCGCCAGCGCTCGATCGTGAAACCGGCAAAAACCTGAACCTCTAATCCCTCGACATCGACCACCAGTAGATCGAAGCCCGGCTCGATCGCAGCCTTGCCTAGGATCACATCGAGCCGTTCGGTCGCAACTTTGCGAGACTGTCCCTGGTGAAGACCCTTGGCCCAACCGATTTGATTGTAGTCGGCGACCTGAGCTTCGGACAGCGTGGTCAGGGTATCGCCAATATGAAGATCCGCCTCGCCCGCAACATCGGATGCGGCCATTTCGATGACGGTAACCTTGTGATTGGCAGCATGACGCTGACGGCATTTTTCCGCGAATTCCGGGACGGGCTCAATGTAGAGACCACCCCAACCTACATCCGCCAGACAAGAGGTGTTCGAATAGCTTTCGCCATCATACGCTCCGACCTCGACGAAAATGCCATCGTGCCGCTTTCCGAACAGGGCTTCCCATTTGCCGCTCAGATTGGGGACCTGACAGGTCGTAGGCGGGTTGTAAAAACGCGATGCCATCTCGATTCCCGATCTGCCCATGCTGGAACAAAGCCAGCTTTCGGGTGCATAGTCGGTTCGACCATCGACCTCAAGGCAGGTCGATGTAAGAGTGACGCAATGTTTTAGCCAAGATGGGGCAGAAACGCACCTAACCCATGAAAATCGAAGCCCTGCCCCTGCCCGACGTATTTCGTATCGTTCTTCAGCCAGCAACCGACGAGCGAGGCTTCTTCGCACGCCGCTTCTGCGCCGAGACCTTCGCCAGTCACGGCCTCGAGACCGATTTCGTGCAGCGCTCAGTGTCTTACAATGATCGCCGCGGCACGCTGAGGGGACTGCATTTCCAGATATCCCCTCATGCCGAAACCAAGATCGTACGCTGCACACGCGGGGCGGCCTTCGATGTCCTCGTCGACCTGCGACCGCATTCCGCGACATTCGGACGATGGCACGGCGAGGTTCTAACCGCCGACAATCACACCGCCCTCTACATTCCTCGAGGCTTCGCCCATGGCTTCCAGACGCTCGAAGATCGCACCGAGATCGACTATGAGATCACGCCGGCCTATGTGCCCGGCTTTGCCAGCGGGGTGCGGTTCGATGACACCGACATCGGCATCGCATGGCCGATCGAAGCTCCGATCATGTCAGAGCGCGACAGGAATTTGGCGACGCTGAAAGAGATTTCGGCCGCCGAATCCTTCCGGCTCCCATCCTGACCCAGCCCGCCGACTGCACGCGCCATGCGACGGAGAGCCATCAGATGAGCCCCTTCAAAAGGACCGATCATGGGAAAGCTTGCCTCTGCCTACCGCAGACGGCATTGCTCTGATCATTCTCTTCCCCCGCCTAGGCCAGACGTCCATCCGCGCCTATTCCGCATTCCAGGCCAGTTAATGTCGAAAAACCTATCGACCAGAATGGTTGTCTTCGCCAGCGGGCCTGTCGGCCATCAGGCTGTCATGCACCTGACAGAGCATTGGTCGTCGAATCTGGCCGGTGTCGTCTCCGCCGGCCCCGATCCGATACTGGCGAAGCTTTTGGAGACACAACCGGCATCGCTAACCGTATGGGACCCCCAGCTTGCCCAAAACTGCCGCGATGCCATCGCCGCCCTGAAGCCAGACATTATCGTCCTAGCGTGGTGGCCCTATATTCTCAAAACGGCGGAGCTCCGTCTCGGACAGGCCTACACACTAAACATGCACCCCAGTTATCTTCCCCACTGCCGGGGAAAGGACCCGAATTTCTGGGCCATCATTGAGCGGCGGCCTTTCGGCGTCACCATCCACCATGTCGACGAGGGCGTGGACACAGGAGACATCGCGTTCCAGCGGATGATCGAGATTGGATGGGAGGATACCGGCGAAACGCTTTATCACCGGGCAAAGAACACAATGACCCAACTTTTTGCCGATGTTTGCCCCCGCATCCTCGCACTGGATATCCCGCGATTGCCGCAGTCTCATGCAGAAGGGAGCTTTCACCTGAGGCGGGAGCTTGATAAGGCGAGTGAAATCGATCTCGAACGACTTTATACGGGGAGAGAGATTCTAGACCTTTTGCGCGCGCGGACATTCCTCCCCCATGCAGGCGCGCATTTCGGCGAGTCCGGGCAGATTTACGATGTTCGCGTGAGCATCCAGAAGCGGAGTGATGCTGTTGAATCCGGTTGAAGAATTCGAGATCGAGAAGCGCAAATACATCGAGGCGCTTGGCCAGGACGTCGAGCTGCGTCAATTGACCAAAGCCTGGTTCGAGCGCGCTTCGAAACAGCGCTACTCCTATCACTTCACTTGGCTGGGCCGCCCCGTCATCCAGTTTCCGCAAGACCTCATCGCGATGCAGGAGCTGATCTGGGCGATCAAACCCGAACTGATCATCGAGACCGGCGTAGCCCATGGCGGCTCGCTCATCTTCTCCGCTTCGATCCTCGAGATGCTCGGCGGTGTGGGGGAGGTCGTCGGGATCGACATCGACATCAGGGCGCATAATCGCAAAGCGATCGAGGAGCACCCGATGAGCAAGCGGATCACGCTCATCGAAGGCAATTCCTGCAGTGCCGATGTCCTCGAACAGGTGGAAAAGCATGCCGCCGGAAAATCGCGGGTCCTGGTGATCCTCGACAGCAATCACACCAAGGACCATGTCGCGCGGGAACTCGAACTCTACCATCACTTCGTCATGCCAGGCAGCTATCTCTTGGTGTTCGACACGGTGATCGACGACATGCCCGATTCCTTCTCGGCCGAGAGGCCATGGGGCCCGGGCAATGGCCCCAAGGTTGCCGTCCTGGAATTCCTTGCCAAGAACAAGCGGTTCTCCGCCGATCTGTCCATTGATGACAAACTGCAGATCACGGTTGCGCCGAACGGGTTCCTCCGCTGCGTGGCCGCGCCGTGAAACGCATTCCCGTCGCCGGACCGTCGATCACTGCCAGAGAGATCGACTATGTCACGCAGGCCGTTACCTCGGCCTGGTATGGCGACGCCGGAATGTTCCATGGCCGGTTCGAGGCCGCCTTCGCCAGCCATTGCGGGCGGCGCCATGCCATCTCCCTGCCCTCCTGCACCTCGGCGCTTCACCTCGCCCTGATGGCGCTGGATATCGGGCCCGGCGACGAGGTCATCGTGCCGGACGCGACCTGGATCGCCTCGGTGGCCCCGGTGCGCTATGTCGGCGCCACACCCGTCTTCGCGGATATCGACAGGGATAGCTGGTGCCTCTCGCCAGAGGCGTTCGAGGCCGCGATCACGCCCCGGACAAAGGCGGCGATCGTGGTCGATCTCTATGGATCGATGCCGGATTGGGATCGCCTTAACGCCGTCGCAGCAGCCAATGGCGTCGCTCTCATTGAAGATGCGGCGGAGGCGATTGGGTCACGCTGGCGCGACAGGCCTGCCGGCGCCTTCGGCGTGATGTCCGCCTTTTCCTTTCACGGCTCAAAGACTCTCACCACAGGTGAAGGCGGCATGCTCGTGCTCGACGACGAGACGCTGCTGGAGCGTGTGCAGCGCTTGCGCGATCACGGCCGGGCGCCAGGCGATACGATGTTCTTCAACGAGGAGGTCGGCTGGAAATACAAGATGTCGTCCATGCAGGCCGCCCTCGGCCTGGCGCAGCTGGAGCGCGTGGACGAGCTCGTCGACGGTAAGCGACGCATCTTCAGTTGGTATCGCGAGGCTCTGTCGGACTGGAACGGCGGCAGGCTCAACCCGGATGTCGACGGTCTCTATAATTCGTATTGGATGTCGACCGTGGTGCTCGACCGCGAGATTGGCATGACAAAAGAAAAGCTGATCCCGCTGATGCGGCAAGAGGGCATCGACGTCAGGCCATTTTTCTATCCACTCAGCCAATTACCAGCGTTCCGGGATACTCCAGAAGCAGCCATCGCCCGAGACCGAAACACGGTGGCGGCGACCGTCACGCCTTACGGCATCAACCTGCCAAGCGCCTTGAGCTTGACGAAGGACGATATCGAGCGCGTGGCTTCCGCCCTGAAAAAACTGACGCTGTGAGCGCCCTCAAATCGCGCGCTTCTCCAGCGTGATCTGCAAACGGAAGCCAAGCAGCGGCCCGAGCACGGGCAGCAGCGCCTCTTCGAAGCGCAGGGTCTTCTCGGTCAAGGCCGCCGGCCATAGGCACCAGGATTTGAAACCGCCCGAAAGCGGATAGGCGAGCAGGCTGAGCCAGCGGACATCGACGACGGCCAGGTCAGGAACGGCGGAGATGACCTTGTCGCGCCCCTGCTTGGAGGCAAACATCAAGGTCGGGATCGCCTGATTGGAGTCGAACGGGTTGTTGCCGGACTGCGCTTCCGGCTTGAACGGATCGGCATCCATGATCACCGGCTCCTGGTGCAGATGCGTGTAGAACTGCCTGGCGACAACGCTCATTCCCGGCTCGATCATGGCAAGCCGCCCGCCAGGCCGCAGCACGCGCGCCGCCTCGGCCAGGAACGCCACCGGGAACTGCAGGTGGTGCAGCACATCCAGCATCACGATTCCAGCGAAGTGATTGCTCTTCAATGGCAGGCGATGAGCGTCCGCCACCAGATCGATGCCCGGGAACGGCACGATATCGATCGAGGTGACGTCGCTCCGGCCGTGCTTGAAATGGGCGGAGCCGCCACCAATGTCGAGCAGCGGCCCATCCGGGCAGCTCGTTTCCAACCGCCGGTGGAAATCCGCATAGATCATCCGCAGCGTCGGCTTTTCGTCCCAGATCCGCTTGTGCTCGATCAAGAGATCCGCTGACGAGGCGACATCGACGGATGTCAGGTTGTCAGTGTTCAAGGCGAAACTCTCCAAATCCAGCCAAAGCCAGGTTGCCAGGAAGCAATGCGGTGGTCCGCAGCCTGGACATCAAACGCGCTCGAGCAACTCGTTTTGCGTCAAGAACCAGCGATACGTCATCTCGATGCCCGATCGAAGATCGAACCGCGGACGCCAGCCCAAGGCATTCAACCGCGATACGTCGGAGCACTTCCTCGGCGTGCCGTCAGGCTTGGACGGGTCGAACACGAAGTTGCCTTCATAACCGACGACGTCGGCGATCAGCTCCGCCAACTCCCGGATGGTGACGTCGACGCCGGTTCCGACGTTGAGGTGCAAGGCGTCGGAATAGTGCTCGATGATATGAAGGCTCGCATCGGCGAGATCATCGACATGGAGGAATTCGCGGCGCGGCGTCCCGCTGCCCCAGATCTCGACCGCGCCGATTCCGCGCGTCTTCGCCTCGTGGATCTTGCGCAGCAAGGCCGGCAGGACATGGCTGGACTTGAGATCGAAATTATCGTTCGGGCCATAGAGATTGGTCGGCATCGCCGAAATGAAGTCGCAGCCGTGCTGCAGACGATAGGATTCGGCCAGCTTGAGCCCGGCGATCTTTGCAATCGCATACCATTCATTGGTCGGTTCGAGCGAGCCGGTCAGCAGGGCCTCTTCACGGATGGGCTGATCGGCGAACTTCGGATAGATGCAGGTCGAGCCCAGAAACAACAGCTTCTCGACGCCCAGCGATGCCGCAGCGTGAATGACGTTCATGGCGATCGCGAGATTGTCGAAAAGAAAATCGGACGGATATGTCTTGTTCGCAAGGATGCCGCCGACCTTGGCCGCGGCAAGGAAGACAACCTCAGGGCGCTCCTTGCCCATCCATGCCTCAACTTCGGCCTGGCGCCGTAAATCCACATCCGCGCGACGCACGGTGATCGGCGCGATGCCGCGCGCCTCCAAGGCCCGAACCAAAGCAGAGCCGACCATGCCGCGGTGACCTGCGACCCAGACCCGCTTTCCCGCTAGGCTATAGAGCTTGTCCGGCATCAGGGCGCCTTTCCGCGAAAACTATCCCGCGGCAGATATCCCGTCGAAGGTCCGATCACAAGGAGACTGTCTCCACCCGCGCTCCGCAAAACCTGTTACCGATCCTGTGAGAGAAGCTTTGAGACGGTCTGGGACAGATCGATTTCGGGATTCCAACCCAGCTCTGACCGCGCGCGCTCAATGTCGAGAACCGCATAACGCAGGTCGAAAGGCCGTGCCGGCGCAAAATTCAGATCGAGTTTGCGACCCGTCAAGGTCTCCAGCACCGCAATGACGTCGCATTCCGTCATGCCGTGCCCGGAGCCGATATTGAAAACACCATGTGGCCGAAACCCTGGGTCATCGAAGCGAGCCAGCAATTGTGCGAGCTGCTCGACATCGAAATAGTCACGCATATTCCGGCCATCGCCAAAAATCGTGAGGGGGCGCCCCAGATTCATATTGCGAATGGCCGCCGCGACAAGACCATGCCCTTTGTCGAACTGCCAACGCCCCACCGGATTGGCCACCCTCAATATCGTGACGCCCAGTTGGTTGGCCTGCGCGAAGAAGGTGAGCATGTTCTCCATCAGCAACTTCCCCAGCGCATAGGCTGTGGGCGGCGACGGCGGCGCGGTCTCGGGGATCGGAGCCTCATGCCCCCGCCCATAGATCTGCCCGCCGCTGGAGGCGAAGACGACATGGCAATCTGGATTGACGGCGCGCAATTTCGCCATCAGGGCCGCGGCCTGCGCAGCCTGACCGAACTCATGTGAAGGATCGAGGGGGTTGGACGCGGGAAGCGAGTTCGAAGCGAGATAAACCAGCACCGTCGCGCTCTCGAGCGCCCGCGACACTTCCGGAGCATCGACGGCCAGGGCTGCGATGCTCGGCGCATGGAGGGAGAGGAAATCACGGTCGGGGTTGCGAGACACCACGCAGGCCGCAATGCCCCTGGCATGCAATTCCTGACACAGGTGACGGCCGATAAAGCCCGTCCCACCAAAGATACAGATGGTCAATTCAAGCACTCCGCAGAGACAGCTCGGCAAAGACCGCGCCGCCACAAGACTGCGAGTAAGGCTGCTTTTTCATTGAGGCAACGCTTCTCTTCGCGACAATCCGGACACCTCCCGGAAACGGCCCGCGAATTCGGGAAACCCAGCTTGCAGGCAAAGCGCGGCGGCCACCAGCAGACGGCGCCCCAGACAACTCAAAGCGCACAGCGCCTTGTCGATGGCGTTGACCGCCAAGCTCATGTAGGAAGGCGCGCGCCACGGCACAGCGAAATCGGCATCTGAACCATGAATTTCAAGAAATTGATCATCGCAGCGAAATTAGTTGTTGGCGCCGCGTTTATCGGTTTCATTCTCTACAAAATCGACCTGAAGAATATCACCAATACCATATATAACGCCAATCTATCTTTTTTTGTATTGTCGATAATCTATTTATCCGCCGCGGTCGTCTTCAATGCACTTCGCTGGGTTTTCATCAGCCGTGGCCTTTCCCATGGTGTCGAGCCGCGGACCGCGATCATCGGCTATTTTGAAGCGATGTTTTTCAACCAGATTCTCCCAACCGGCTTCGGCGGAGACGCCATTCGCATTGTCCGAGCCTATGATTCCGGAATTGTCGCAGGTTGGGCCACAATCGGCGTCCTGATCGACCGGGCCTTCGGATTGCTGGCCGTTGGACTGGTGTTACTCGCCGCCCTCGTCAATCATAGCTCGCAGGTTGCGACAGCTCCGACATTTCCGCTGATCGCGGCCTGCGCCGCGCTTATCGTGGGTGGGGCCGCGGGAGCCGCCGGGCTGGGCATGGTCTTGCGGGCGGAAGCGCTTCCGGGCTGGACCCGCCCCTTCGTCGCCTTGTTGAAAGCCTTCGCCGATGTTTTCAGATCACCCAAGGGGCTCGGCTATATCTTCGTCACCTTGATCGCCTCGAGTGGCCTGACAGTCGCATCGTTCATGGCCTGTGCGAGCAGCCTCGGCGTCCAGGTGGGCTGGTGGGACTGCGCCATCATTCTTCAGGGCATGGTGCTTGCCTCATTGATCCCGATTTCGATCGGGGGATGGGGCCTTCGAGAAGGCGCCGCCATCATTCTCTTCGGCGCCCTGGGCATCGGTCCCGAGGCCGCCGCCGCGACATCGATCCTCTTCGGCCTCGTCTTGACCGTGGTGGGCCTGATCGGGGCGGCTGTCTGGATGTTCAGCGGCTATCGCCGCGTCGATCTGGCAGCGCGCCTGAATTCGATCAAATCGACTGGAAAGACTTGAGCGCAGCCCGGTTTTGCAGCTCCAGCCGGTTCTTCCTCCCGATCAAGCCGCTCTGACGGCCACTTCGCCAAGCGCCCCATTGGATGGCGGCTGCGCAAGAACCTGTTCCCAGGTGATCGCGCGATGATCGCCTGAACCAGCGGCACTGACATCGCGATCGGGCATCAGAAGCGCCAGCGCTTCGAGCGCCCCGCGCGGCAGCCACACAGTCAGCCTGTATCGCCACATCCGATAGGCCAGTATCCCGGCCTGGAGCATCGTCACGCCGACAGCCTTCGCGAGCGCCTGCAGCGCGCCGGGCACGGTGTCGACGGCATCGACGGCGCGAAACGTCTCGCGCACGAGCGTCGAGCCGCTCTGTTGCTGGAGGCCGTTCAACGCCGAGACCGACCGGGCGTGGACCGTGTAGTCGTACAGTGCCTCTTCAACCATGGCGGGCTTGAAGAAGCGCAGCCAGAGTCCCCAAAGCGCATAGTCCTCGCAATGAGCGGTCCTGGGGTCATGGGAATAGCCGCCCAGCAATTGATAGATGTCTCGCCGGGCAAGCACGCTGCCATGAGGAAAGGGGCAGCCTATCTCGACAAAGAAATTGAGAATGCCGTTCCAGTCGCCGGGCCGCACATGAGTTTCGAGCGGCTTCCCTGCGGGCGTCACCAGTGTCATGCCCGTTGCGGAAATCGTCAGATCGGGATCCTGCAGGAACTGCTCGAATTGTTTTTCGATCTTGCCCGGCAGCCATTTGTCATCCGCATCCAGCCGCGCGATGTAAGGGTGGCGGCTGCTCGCAAGGCCACGGTTCAAGGCGTGGACAAGCCCGCCATTACGGCCGGCCCGCACAAAGCGGACCTCCTGCAGAAGAGCTGGCGAACCGATCCGGGAGGACAGGCTGGCGATCGGCACGGGGCTGCCGTCATCGACGATCAGGGTCTCATAGGCGCCCGGGAAGCGCTGATCGCGGATCGATTCGATCGACCGACGCAGCAGGCGGAGATTCTCCGTGCCCGGCTCCTCGAAATACACCGGAAGCAGAACGGTGGTGCCCAGATTCTGGTCCTGCCTCATCGCCGGTTCTCGGTCATCTGGATTTCGAAAATGGTGCGGACCTCGACGAGACGCTCGACCTCCGCAGGCGACAATGCGGCCCTTTCCTCGAAATCGAATGCGGCGAGATCGCGCACGAAGCGCTTCATGCCAAGTCGCCTGGCGGCAAGGAGGCCCTTTTCAAGAACCATCCTCTCGCATTGTTCGAAATGGTCCCGGTTTCGCTTTTCGTTCTGATTGCCGTCTCCGATGATCCGATACTCGCAGAGAACCTCGGGCAGCAGAAAGAACCGGGCCCCCGCATCCAGCAGGCTCACCAGGAAATCCCAGTCTTCGAGATAGTCGATATCCTCCTGGAACCTCAGCGGGTTGGCAGTCAGAAATGCCGTCCGCATCGCATAGCAATGAATCGGGATGAAATTCCCGGCGACGAGAGCGCTCACCGGCAGTTGCTGATGCCCCGGCTGCGGCGGCTTCCACGGCACACGGCTATTGGCGAGGGCCACGCCGACATCGCAGCCCGTCAGGCTCAGCAGAGCGGCGAGGCGCTCGGCGTAGAGCGGATAGATGATGTCGTCGTCATCGAGGAAGAAGGCGAAATCATAGGCGCTGGCATTGGCTCTCACATAGTCCAATCCCACATTCAGCGGGTAGCCTCGGCGCCGCTCCCTGTCGGGCGCTCCAATCACCAGCGCATCAAGCTGTTGGGAGGCGAGCCATGCTCGCACCTGCGCCTCGACATCGTCTCCGCCATGAACAACGACACAAGGACGCGTGCTGACGGTCTGGTCGAGCACCGACGCAACCGTTTCCGCGAGCAGATGGAGACGGCTGCCTTGCGTGCGTATGATACAAAGGCCCGCAGTCAGAGGGCCCGGCTGGGGAGCGCCGCGATCATCGGACTGCCCGGCTAGCTGTTGCGCAAACAGATTCAGGAACCCGCGCATCGCACGCGCTGTCGACAGCGAGGAATTGGCCGCGGCGGCCTTGCAATCAGAGGCCGGCAGCCAGCGGTGACGGTGCAGATATTCGGGAATGACCAGGACCGGCTCATCCAAGGCAACCCGCAGCAAGGCCTCATAATCGATGGCGCGAGCATCGGCCTCGCCTTCGCGATTCAAAGGTAGATCGCAGCGAACCGCCACGAACTGGCCCGGCGCCAGCCCGCTTTCAAACAGGAGATCGGGGCTTGCGTTGCGATTGCGCCGCAGCACCTCGCCATCCCCGGCGATATCGACGGGGCTGGCTAGAATGGACCGGCATCTCGGGAAATGGGCACTATAGAAATCCAGGACCGCGGTAGCGTGGGCCTCGATCTCATCGGCTTCCTCGAGGCTGAAATGCCACTCCGCCCCGGCCTTGATGAGCGCTTCTTTCAGGCTCCCCCCTGCACCATGCGATGACGTGCGCTCCAGCTCCACGACGAAAGCCGACATATCGGCCGGAAACAGATCGAGGACGGATTCGGAGTTGAGGTCTGCAACTCCGCCGAAGACGATCCAGGTGATCCGCCTCACCCCAACCGCTTCGTAGTCCCTGTCCATCAGCGCCTTCACCGAGGCTGCACATGAACGGAAATGCTGCGCAGATCCGGACCGCACGGTCACGATCGCATAGCGCGGCATCGCCTGGCTGCAACGCGCATCCCGGTGCGGCTCTGTTTTCGCACATGCGCTGCGGATCAACCCGACCGGGGCCGCCTTCCGCAGAATCTCGATCGTCTGCGCTGGCGGGCGAATGCCGTATCGCTGCGTCAATTCGCTCGTCGCGACCTGGAAACGCATGTCGCTGGCGAGTTGATCCTCGGGCGTGACGAGACGCGGCGCGAAACGCTCATCCTCGGCCAGAACACGGCCGCCATACCAGCCGCCATTGAACCAGCCGTCCGGCTCGCTTCCCTCCAGCAGGGGCCCACGGGCCTGTGCCCGGGCCATCAGAACAGCATCGGTATCCAATGGCAGTGGGTCATTGGCGCGCTGCCCGGTCTCCGGCTTCGCGCCGCTCAAAATGGAATGCACGAACGGATCGAGGCCGAGGAAAGCCAGAATCGGCCTTTCGCTCGCATAGCGGTCCGGATCGAAATCCGGGCGCGGCCAGCGCCCCTTCGCGGCTCCGAACTGGAGATAATCACGAATGGGGTCCAAGCCCGAAGCCGCCGCCTCAGGATAGGCCTGACGGTACCACGCCGCATCGAACAGGCCGGATTCCCGAATGATACGCTCAAGCCCGGACAGGTGGCGCTCATCCCACCAAAGCCTGAGCCTTTCCGGCAGAAGCCGCCTGACCAGCCTCCGCTGAAAGCTCATCCGCCTGAGATAAAGAACCCGCCTCAGGCCAGCAGTGGTGCGCTGCGCCTCCTCCATGCGTTGTTTGGTTTCATGGAGTTCAAGCAGCACCTGCTCCAGCCGCGCGGACAGCAGGTCCGAACTCGACATGAGCCGCCGGCGCATCTCAGATCGTTCGGCGTGCCTGCGCTGCTCGGCGCGAACACGCTCAAGCTCCGCCTCATGAGCCTGCTCGCCTGTGCTAGCAGCAGCCGGCAGGAAGGCCGAACCGACGTCAGAGGCCATATCGCGATGGGCGCCGGAGCTTTCGGCATCCTCCGGCGCTTGGCCATTCACGGCACTGACGTCCAAGTTGAAGCTCCTCCAAGCGGCATATCGACTTCCAGGGCGGCCAAGCCCCATCGATAGTAGCTGTCCATTACCCGATCAATACCTTTAGCAACAAATGGCCAAGTAAGAATAAACCAATAGATTTTCAGCCGCCCCTCTCGAATTTCGCCTCAGAAAATCGAGCTCTCGTAGCCGCGAAGCGCATTATAAGCGCCGGGACGCGGCCATCTCGACGGGCTTGATTGCTGCAAGCAGCGCGCCCTTGCAAGAACATGACGTACCAACCCTGCCGCTTCCGCTCCCGGCATCATCGGCAGCCAACCCTGCACTGCTTTGGGCCTCCAGAATCACGAAGGCACGAGCAATGGCGGCGCCCGTGAGATGCCCTCCAGAGCATGAACCGCATTCACCCTCCGATCTTGCCAGTCGGGGGCGATCTATGGTCTGACGCGCTCCAAAGGCGTATTGCCGCCGGACCCGACCCCGGAGGAGAACCAACACATGCGATTTATCGCGCTCGGCTCTGCCGATGTCACCGGCGGCTTCAGCTCCTGGCGCATGTGGTGGATGCTCGCGAAGAACGATGTCGCTCGCCGCTACCGGCGCTCGCGGATAGGACAGCTGTGGCTGACGCTCAGCATGGCGGTCACCGTGCTGGGCATGGGCCTCGTCTACTCGCTACTCTTCAATACGCCGATCGCATCCTATCTGCCCCATGTCGGCGTCGGGCTGGTGCTTTGGGGCATGATCGCCGGCATCATGACCGAGAGCTGCCTGAGCTTCACAGAGAACGAGAACATCATGCGGCAGATCGCATTGCCGCGCTTCACCTATCTGCTGCGCACGATCGCCCGTAATCTCCTGGTTTTCGGCCACAACCTCATCATTCTGCCGATCGTCTTCGTGGCTTGCGGAACGGCGATCAATGCGAACATGTTCCTGTTCCTGCCCGGTCTGCTCCTCGTGCTCGCCAACCTGGCTTGGGTCGGCTACCTGCTCGCCATCTTGTCGGCACGTTTTCGCGATATCCCACAGATCATTCAGAGCCTGATTCAGGTCGCGTTCTTCGTGTCGCCAGTGGTCTTCAAGCCGACGCAGCTCCCGCCAAATCACCCGGTCCTGATCCTGAACCCGTTCGCCAGCATGCTCGACGTGATGCGCGAACCTCTGCTTGGAAACCTGCCCAGCCTTACCGCCTACGCCATCCTGCTCGGCCTCCTGATCGGCGGTTGGCTCGTTTCGCTGGCCTTTGCAGGAAAGTACTCACACCGCGTCGTCTACTGGCTCTGAGGGCCTCATGGCACATATCGTTTTGGACAAGGCGAGCGTCGAGCTCGCCGTCTATAATTCTCGCGGACGCGCGCTCAAGCATGAGCTCTTCCGCCGCACCGTCGGGGGCGGCGTGGAGGACCGGCGCGATTCCAGCGTCCAGGTCGTCAAGGCACTGCGCGAGGTCAGCTTCGAGGCCAGGGATGGCGACCGGATCGGGCTCATCGGCGGCAACGGCGCCGGCAAGACCACGCTGCTGCGCGTTCTGAGCCGCGTCTACCCGCCGACTGGCGGGCGCGCCGAGATCGACGGGCGCGTATCCTCGCTGATCGACCTCTCCATGGGGATGGACACCGACGCGACCGGCTATGAGAACATCATCATGCGCGGAGTCATGCTCGGCCTTCACCGCAAGCAGGCCGAGGCGATAACGCAGGATGTCGAGGAATTCAGCGAACTCGGCGAATTCCTCGACCTGCCGATCCGCACCTATTCCAGCGGTATGATGCTGCGCTTGGCATTCGCCGTCAGTACCGCGGTGCAGCCCGACATCCTGATTCTGGACGAGGTGATCGGCGTGGGCGACGCCGCTTTCGCGGAGCGGGCCGAACTCCGCATGCACAACATGATCACCAACGCCAATATCGTCTTCCTCGCATCCCACAGCGACGAGACGATCAAACGCTTCTGCAACCGGACGCTCTGGATGAAATCCGGGAGCCTCATGGCGGACGGAACGCCCGAGGAGGTTCTCGCCGCCTACCACGCCGACGCACATCACGCTGCCGGCGAATAAAGCGGGCTGCAGGACTCCGAACAGCCAGTCCATTTCGCTTTCCAGCCCCCCGCTTCCCCAACGCCACCCTTCATGCAAGGTTGCGCGTCGGGTTTTGCCTGCACGGGAGCGCGCCATGGGCTGGGTCATTCTGGGGCTGCTCGCAGCCGTCATCGTCTATCTGGTCATCACCTATAATGGCCTGGTCGCGATGCGGCAGCGCGTCGGCCAGGCTTTCGCCGATATCGATGTGCAGTTGAAGCAGCGGCACGACCTGATCCCGAACCTGATCGAAACGGTGAAGGGCTATGCCGCCCATGAACGCGGCACGCTCGATGCCGTGATCGCGGCACGCAATGCGGCCCAGAGCGCGACCGGCGTGCATGCGCAGGCTGCCGCCGAGCAGCAATTATCGGGCGCCGTCGGCCGGCTCCTGGCGCTGGGCGAGGCCTATCCCGATCTCAAGGCCAGCGCCAATTTCCAGCAGCTCCAGGTCGATCTCGGCAATGTCGAGGACAAGCTCGCGGCGGCGCGGCGCTTCTTCAACAATGCGGTCGGCGAATTCAACGCTGCGATCCAGGCCTTTCCCGCCGTGCTGTTTGCCCCGCAGATGGGCTTCACGCCGCGCGAGTTCTTCGATGTCGGCGAGGCGGCGCGGACCCAGCTCGATGCGCCGCCGACCGTGAAGTTCTAGGGAACAGCCACGGCAGACGGGGCGGCGGCGATGGTCGGCCAGGCCTTCGGGCTCTACACACATCAGCGCAACAACCGGATCCGCTCCGGTTTCCTGCTCGTCGGGCTGTTCCTGCTGGTCTACCTCACCAGCTGGGGCCTGATCCTGGTCGGCTACGGCTATGGCGGCGTGCCGCGCGGGCGCAGCGCCTTCAGCGAGGCGGCGCGATTGTTCTGGTCGTGGTGGCCCTTCATCACGATCGCGACCGCAGCCTGGATCTTCATCGGCTTCCGCATCAATGTCGGGCTGATCGGCGCCGCTGCCGGCGCGACCGCGGTGTCGCGGGAGGACAACCCCAAACTCTACCGGATGCTGGAGAATCTCTGCATCTCGCGCGGCCTGACCATGCCCAAGCTCGCCATCGTCGAGAGCGAAGCGCTCAACGCCTTCGCCAGCGGCGTCAACGACAAGCAATTCACCGTCACGGTGACGCGCGCCCTGCTCGACCAGCTCGACGACGCCGAGGTCGAGGCGGTGCTCGCCCATGAGCTCACCCATATCCGCAATGGCGACGTCAAGCTGATGGTGATCGCGGTGGTCATCGCCGGCGTGATCTCCTTCGTGGGCGAAATCATCTTCCGCAATCTCGGGCGCGTGCGGATTTCGTCCGACGACACCAAGAAGGGCAATTTCGTCGCGATCCTGATCGGCTTCGCGGTGATCGCGGTCTCCTGGCTGCTCGCTGTGCTGATCCGGCTCTCGCTGTCGCGGGCGCGCGAATATCTGGCGGATGCGGGCGCGGTCGAACTGACCAAGAACCCCGATGCGATGATCTCGGCGCTGCTCAAGATCGCCGGCCGCGCCGATATCGACGGCGTGCCCTCGGGCGTGATGGATATGTGCTTCGAGAACGATCCCGACGATTTCGCCGATCTGTTCTCGACCCACCCTTCCATCACCAAGCGCGTGCAGGCGCTGGTGGAGACCGCCGGCGGCCGCGTGCCGATGATGCCGCCGCAGCCGCCCAAGCTGGCGGACCGGCAGACCCTGCCGACCATGGTCGAGGAATCCGCCGCGCGCGGTCCCTGGGCACGGCCGCCGCAGGGCGGCGGCAGTGCCAGTCCGTGACATCATCCGTCATTGCGAGGAGCAAAGCGACGAAGCAATCCAGGCGCGGCAACACTCGACGTCCCCTGGAGTGCTTCGCGGAGCCGGCACTCGGGCTTGCCGAAGGCAAGACCCGGGTGCTCGCAATGACGGCCTGGATGGTCTTGAAACTTAGATTTAATCAGCTCCGCGCGATCAGCCTGCCCGGATCGATCTCGAAGACCAGCGGGTAGAAGGTCTCCCAGCGGCTCCAGCGTTGCGAACCCGCCTCGCTGACCGCCCAGAGCCTGCCGTCAGAGGCGCAGCCGAGATCCTCGATGCCGCCCGGAGCGGCATAGCTTGCGAGCACGGCGCCGCTGCGAGGGTCGAGCCGGTGCAGGGCGCCTGGCCGGTTGCCGGCGCTTTCCGAAATCCAGAGCCCGCCCGAGCGATCGAAGGTCGCGCCCTGGGCCAGGAGCGGCAGAGGCAGGCGCCGGCCGGCATCAGTGGGGCCGAGCGGGTCAGTGCCGCCTTCGAAGACGCGCGCCAGCGGGACGGCATACAGCGTAGCCTCGCCCTGGCGGCGAAACGGGCCGAACCAGAGCGCGTCACCGTCGCAAGCCAGGAAAGAGGGGCCCATCGCCTTGTCGACGCGTCGCTCTGCGATGATGGCGGGACTGCCGCTGCGGAGCGAAGCCGTGAGATCGAGCGCCAGAAGCCGGCCGGAATTGGCTACGAAGAGCGTCGTGCCGCGCGCCGCCAGCCCGCCGGGGTGGCCATAAGCCTCGGGCAGATCGAAACTGCCGGCGAGGCGGCCATCGCCTTGCGCCAGGCGAAATACCCGGGAGAGGCCGTTATCCTGCCTGGGATCGACGCTGCGATAGGCCGCGACGAGGATCTCGGCTCGCGTCACGGTCAGGCCCTGCGGCACGTAGCCCTCGTTCAGGCCTGGCACCCAATAGCGCCTGCCGATGGCCTGTGCGTTGGGGACGAGGCTCAGGGGACGCTGGTCGTAGCGTGGCGGTTCGCCGGCGATGGCTGAGCGGTCCTGGGCGGGAGCAAGGCGATCCTGGGCAGGAGAAAGCCTTGCGCAGAGCAAACCAGCAGCCGCGCCCGACACGACACTCCTGCGGTCCGGCAAGCTCTTGCGATCCGGCAAGCCCGCCATAACGCGCTCAGCAACCGTCCTTGGCCCAGTCGAGGGCTTCCTCGAGCCGGTCGTCGCCCCAGAACAGCTCCCCATCCTCGGTGACGAAGGTCGGCGCCCCGAAGATGCCGATCGACTTGGCGTATTCGGTCTCGGCCTTGAGGCGGCCCTTGACCTCCTCGCTGCGGGAGGCCGCATAGGCGACGCCGGGATCGGCGCCTGCCGCCTTGAGCGCCGCGTTGAGCACGGCCTCCTCGGCAATATTCCTGCCCTCGCAGAACTGCGCCCGGAACAGCGCCTTCGAGAAGGCCGGCATCCAGCCGGCTTCGCGACCGGCCAGCGCGAGACGGGCAGCTATCAGCGAATTTTGCGGGAAGGTCTCGGGCCGCACGAAGGTGAGCCCGCTGCGGCCGCCGCGGCGCGCCATGTCGCGCCACATATAGCGCCCCTTATTGGGGAACAGATTGAACGGTGACGTCGTCCAGCCTTGCGCAGCGAAGATCGGCCCGAGCAGAAAAGGGCGCCAACGCAATGTCACGCCGGCCTCCTCCGCCAGAGCCTCGATCCGCAACGCACTCAAGCAGGAATAGGTCGATGCGAACTCGTACCAGAAGTCCAGAACAGGACGCTTCGGCATTCAGCCTCCAAGTCGATGATCCAGGTTGAAATCGCGCGTCCGGAGCTTCGGCTTCCAGACATCCGACTGCAAGGGCAGCCGGTGCGGTCTGTCGCTCGCGATGGGCGTCATCAACACCGATCCATCACGGGAAGACGCGGGATCGATCAGAAGGTTCCGATTGCTTCGCCGCTGAGGCTGCGATAGTGCGCCATTGCGTTCAAAACGCGGCCCGACGGGACGCGGGAGCGCGCAGCAACAGGAAGATTGCCCGATGTCCGATAAAAGCGTGAAGAAGGTCGTTCTCGCCTATTCCGGCGGCCTCGACACCTCGATCATCCTGAAATGGCTGCAGACCACCTATCGATGCGAGGTCGTGACCTTCACCGCCGATCTCGGCCAGGGCGAGGAGCTCGGACCGGCGCGCGACAAAGCGCTGCTGCTCGGCATCAAGCCCGAGAACATCTTCATCGAGGATCTGCGCGAGGAATTCGTGCGCGACTACGTCTTTCCGATGTTCCGCGCCAATGCCGCCTATGAAGGCGTCTATCTGCTGGGAACCTCGATCGCGCGCCCGCTGATCGCCAAGAAGCTGATCGAGATCGCCGAAAAGCTCGATGCCGACGCCGTCTCCCACGGCGCGACCGGCAAGGGCAACGACCAGGTCCGCTTCGAATTGACCGCCTATGCGCTGAAGCCCGACGTCGTGGTGATCGCGCCCTGGCGCGAATGGGATCTGCGCTCGCGCGAGCAGCTCCTGGCCTTTGCCGAACAGCACCAGATCCCGATCGCCAAGGACAAGCGCGGCGAGGCGCCGTTCTCGGTCGACGCCAATCTGCTGCACGCCTCCTCGGAAGGGAAGGTTCTGGAGGATCCCGCGCAGGAAGTGCCCGACTATGTCTATTCCCGCACGATCTCGCCGGAAGACGCGCCGGACAAGCCGACCGTGATCTCGATCGAGTTCGAAAAGGGCGATGCGGTCGGCATCGACGGCGAGAAGCTCTCGCCCGCAACCCTGCTCGCCAGGCTCAACGATCTCGGCCGCGACAACGGCATCGGCCGCCTCGACCTGGTCGAGAACCGCTTCGTCGGCATGAAGTCGCGCGGCATGTACGAGACGCCTGGCGGCACGATCCTGGCCGTAGCGCATCGCGCCATCGAATCGATCACGCTCGACCGCGGCGCGGCCCATCTCAAGGACCAGATCATGCCGCAATATGCGGAGCTGATCTATAACGGCTTCTGGTTCTCGCCGGAGCGCGAGATGCTGCAGGCGCTGATCGACAAGAGCCAGGAATTCGTCGCCGGCTCGGTGCGCCTCAAGCTCTACAAGGGCGGCGTGCATGTGATCGGCCGCTCCAGCCCCTATTCGCTCTACGACCAGGATCTCGTCACCTTCGAGGAAGGCGCCGTCGCCTATGACCACCGCGACGCAGCCGGCTTCATCAAGCTGAACGCGCTGCGGCTGCGCACGCTCGGCCAGCGCAAGAAGAAGCTCGGGCTGTAAGAAGGGTCCGCAATCGCAAAGTGCGGCCTCTCCGTCATGCTCGCCCTTGTGGCGAGCATCCACGTCTTGGTCACAGCACTCGACAATCGAAGACGTGGATGGCCGGGACAAGCCCACGACCGTCCGGTTCGCTGCGAGCGCGCGGTCGAAAAGCTCCGTTCATTGAAGGCTTTCCAGCGGGCGGGGACGAATGACACAGGCGCGGGGAACCCTTCTCCTGCATCGAAGTCGGGTTTACCCGACTTCGACACTTTGAGTGCTGATCTCGGGCAAGCCCGAGATCAGTGAGAAGGGCAGGGATGAGGTGTCGGCGCCTGGACCAGTTAAGCGCAAAGCCAACCGCGCGCGGCGGTGAGGGCTCGTCCGCTCCGGATAACGGCCGACACCTCACCCTGCCCTCTCCTTACAGGAGAGGGTTCCCCGCGCCCTTCATCCGGCATTTCGCTTCATCTCGCCCGCGAGGGGAGAGCGTGCATGATCTGTTCAGGGGCCAAAAGCCCAACCGAACAGCCGTGGGACAAGCCCGACCATGACGATCGCGGTCCCGTGTCAGCGCAGCGGCACTGCGCGCCGCAGCGCGCACGGGATGACACAGGACATTTGAACCACCGCCTATCTCATGCGTTCAGCACTCACCTCAAACCGAGTGCACCTCATGACGCGCCTGACTGTCCCTGCCCTGCTGATCGCGACCTGCCTTGCTGCGCCGGCGCTCGCCCAGACCGCGCCGACCGCCGGACCAACCTCCGGCACGCCGCCCGAGAAGCCGGCCTCGACCGAAATCGCCTCCTGCAAAACGACGGCGCTTCACACGATCTCGGCCAAGGATCCGGAGATCAAGGACATCTATATCGACGAGGATGGGGCGACGATCGCCACCGCCGAAACCAAGGTCGAGGACACGCCGATCACGCGCATCATCATGGGCGAGGCCTATCTGCGCACCGACCGCTCGGACAAGCCGCGCCGCTTCCTCTGCCTGCTCGGCGAGAAGGGCAAGGTCTTGCTGACCTTCTTCACGGTGCGGTAAGACCCAGGCGCGGCTGCAGAAGCCGCGCCAGAGCGCTTTCGAGCGAAGCGGGCACCGTTTCGCGTGAAGAAAACGCGCTAAAACAAAAACCTAGCGGCTATTTCTGGTCGATGACCCTGGTCAAGGGCCTGTCCTTGCCGTCGGCGAGTTCCTCGTGCCAGGCGCCGTCCTTGTCCTGATAGACGATGCCGTCGGTCGTGCCGGCCAGGGTCTGCCGCGCCGCCGCGCTCGTCGCGGCCTTGAGCGCGGCATCATGCGTGCGAAACGTCTCGGACAAGGCGTCGCCGACCCTGTAGGCCCAGCCGCCATCATGCTCGACAACTTCATATTTGACCGTGACCATCGCGCGTCTCCTGTTTCGACAAGTGAACTGCGGTCTGTCTTGCGTTCCTAGAGCCGGATCAATGTAAAAAACCGGTTCCCACTTTTCGCATCCTGCTCCAGCAGCCGCCTACCTCTCCTCGCCCGCGGCGCTATCGGCAGCGCGCAGGCCGTCCAGCACCGGCATCGAGGTGATATTGTAGCCGGCATCGACATGGTGGATGTCGCCGGTCACACCGCCGGAGAGATCCGACAGGTAATATAGCGCCGAGCCGCCGATCTCCTCCAGCGAAACCGACTTGCGCAAGGGCGAGTTGGCGCGCTGCCAGGAATACATGGCGCGCGCATCCGAAATACCGGCGCCGGCGAGCGTCCGCACCGGCCCGGGCGAGAGCGCGTTCACGCGGATGCCCTTGGGCCCGTAATCGGCCGCGAGATAGCGCATGCTGGCCTCCAGCGCCGCCTTGGCGACGCCCATGACATTGTAGTTCGGCATCACCCGGGTCGAGCCGCCATAGGTCAGCGTGATCATGCTGCCGCCCTTGGGCATGCGCTGCGCCGCGCGCTTGGCGACCTCGGTGAAGGAGAAGCAGGAGATCACCATGGTGCGCGAGAAATTCTCGCGGCTGGTGTCGGCATAAAGCCCCTTCAATTCGTTCTTGTCGGAGAAGCCGATGGCATGGACGACGAAGTCCAGCGTGTTGCGTTCCGGATCGCCGCCCCAGGCCTCGTCGAGCGCGGCAAAGGTCGCATCGACCGTGGCGATGTCCTCGACATCGCAGGGCAGGACGAGCTTCGAGCCGATGCTCTCCGCCAGCGGCTTGACCCGCTTGCCGAGCGCATCGCCCTGATAGGTGAAGGCCATCTGCGCGCCATGCGCGTGCAAGGTGCGCGCGATGCCCCAGGCGATCGAGTTCTGGTTGGCGACACCCATGACGAGGCCGCGCTTGTTGTGCATGAGGGGGAGCATGGGGATATCCCGAGAGGTCAGCGTCGAGGACTTGTCAAACGGCAGTATCGGTCAAAGCGCTTAAATGAATCACACAGGAGCAGGATGCGAAAAAGTGGAAACCGGTTTTTCGCATTGATCCTGCTCTAACTCCTTGGTGAGAGCCCGAGGCGGGCGCCAGCACTACAAATGCTTCTTCACCGCCGCCGCGGTGTCCTTGGACGAGGCCAGCGGCACGATCTCGAAGCGGGCGAGATCGGCCCATTCCAGCACCCATTCCTGCAGAAGCGTGACGTCGTCGCATGCCATGATCTGGAAACAGCGGGCGAAGTCGGCCGAGATCCAGCTATCGACATAGGTCAGGCCTTCGGGCGCCATGCGGCCGCGCTCGTGGAAGCGGGCATAGATGTCCTTCACCCGGGCCTGGTCGAAATGCTCGATCACCATGAAGAGCATCGGGCGTTACGCCTCCAGCCGCTTCATCACGATCGTGGCGTTGGTGCCGCCGAAGCCGAAGGAGTTCGACAGCACGCAGCCGAGGCCGGCATTGTCGATGCGCTTGCGCACGATCGGCATGTCGGCGAAGGCGGGGTCGAGCTCCTCGATATGGGCGCTCTCGCAGATGAAGTCGTTGTTCAGCATCAAGAGCGAGTAGATCGCCTCCTGAACGCCGGTCGCGCCGAGCGAATGGCCGGTCAGCGACTTGGTCGCCGAGATCGGCGGGGCCTTTTCGCCGGCCCCAAAGACCTCGCGGATCGCCTCGATCTCCTTGGCGTCACCGACCGGGGTCGAGGTGCCATGCGGGTTGATGTAGTCGACCTTGGCCTTGACGGTCTCCAGCGCCATCCTCATGCAGCGGACCGCGCCCTCGCCGGAGGGGGCGACCATGTCGTAGCCGTCCGAGGTCGCGCCATAGCCGACGATCTCGCCATAGATCTTGGCGCCGCGCGCCCTGGCGTGCTCGAGTTCCTCCAGCACGACGACGCCGGCGCCACCGGCGATGACGAAACCGTCGCGCTTGACGTCATAGGCGCGCGAGGCGCGCGACGGCGTCTCGTTGAAGTCCGACGACATCGCGCCCATGGCGTCGAACAGCACCGACAAGGTCCAGTCGAGTTCCTCGCAGCCGCCGGCGAAGATGACGTCCTGCTTGCCCCACTGGATCAGTTCATAGGCATTGCCGATGCAGTGATTGGAGGTCGCGCAGGCCGAGGAGATCGAATAATTCACGCCCTTGATCTTGAACCAGGTCGCCAGCGTGGCCGAGGCGGTCGAGGACATGCCCTTGGGCACGGCGAAGGGGCCGACCTTCTTGGAGGAACCGCTCTCGCGCGCCTTGTCATAGGCATCGATCAGAGCGCGCGTGGAGGGGCCGCCCGAGCCCATGATGATGCCGGTGCGCTCATGGCTGACCTCGGCCGTCTCGAGGCCCGAATCGAGGATCGCCTGCTCCATGGCGACCTGGTTCCAGGCCGAGCCGCCGCCATGGAAGCGCATGGCGCGCCGGTCGAGCACGGTCGCCGGATCGAGCGTCGGCGCGCCGCCGACGCGGCTGCGGAAGCCGTGCTCGGCGAATTCGGGCATGAAGGAGATGCCCGATTTAGCCTCGTGCAGCGAAGACAGCACTTCCTGCGTATTGTTGCCGATGGACGAGACGATGCCCATCCCGGTGACCACAACGCGTCTCATGCTCGCTTCTCCAGCTCGATATCTCATGCGGCCGGCGCTCCAGGGCCCCGGCTCTTTTCTGTCGTCACCGCGCAAATGGACCGCGCGGCTGGCGCGCGCAAGCCTGCGCGGCGCTTTTCCTCAAGCAGCTTCGGGCTTGAACAGGCCGACGCGCATGTCGCTGACCGTGTAGATCCGCTTGCCGTCGGCCTCCAGCCAGCCATCGGCGATGCCGAGCACGAGCTTCGATTTGAAGACGCGCTTGAACTCGACGCCGTAGACCACCTGCTTGACCGAGGGCAGCACCTGGTCGGCGAACTTGACCTCGCCGACGCCCAGCGCCCGGCCCCGGCCGGGCAGGCCGAGCCAACCCAGGAAGAAGCCGGTGAGCTGCCAGAGCGCATCGAGGCCGAGGCAGCCCGGCATCACCGGATCGCCCTTGAAATGGCAGTCGAAGAACCAGAGGTCGGGGCGCACATCGAGCTCGGCACGCACCAGGCCCTTGCCGTTGGGGCCGCCGGTCTCAGTGATCTCGACGATGCGGTCGACCATCAGCATGGGCGGCAGCGGCAATTGCGCATTGCCGGGCCCGAACAGCTCCCCGCGACCGCAGGCGAGGATCTCCTCGTAGCTGAATGACGATTGCCGCTCCATTCTCGTTCCGCTCCGTTCCGTTCCGGCCGTCAGGGCCGGCGGTTCATCTGATCTCGCGCCGTGCCTAACACGGCGCTGCGCGGGAACGGAAGGGCGCAGGCGCAGCGATTCCGGCAAAGATCAGGGACGGCGCCAGCCTTCGAAGGCTGTGACGACCGCCACCAGCATCAGCAGAATCCCGACCGCCCGGCCAATCAGGACCGTCGCATTGGGGCGTGCCGCGAGAGCCGTGCGCCCTCCGCCGGCCACGACAGCCAGCGAACCATAGACCAGCGCCTGCGTCAGCGCGATGATCAGGCTCAAAATGGCGGCCTGGAGCCAGATCCGCCCCGCCTCAGGCTTCAGGAACTGCGGGAACACCGCGAGCATGAACAGATAGGCCTTTGGATTCAAAAGGTTGGTCAGCGCCCCCTGGCTGAAGATCGTCCAGGCCGTCCGCTGCTCGGCAGGCTCGACCCTGCCCAGCGCGGCGCCGTTCCGGAACAGACAAAAGCCGAGCCAGCCAACATAGCCAGCGCCGAGCAACAGCATGATGTTGAAGGCCGCCGGCACGAGCTGCAGCACGATGCCGACGCCGAGCACGCCGATGACGACGTGGCAGATTCCCGCCGCGATGACACCGCCTGTCGCGAAGAGACCGCCGCGGCGCCCTCCAGCGAGCGAATTCGCCAGCACGAAGGCCATATCCATGCCCGGCACGATGACGATGCCGAGAACGAGCGAGAAAAACAGCCAGAGATAGCTCATATCGGACATGGCGCTGCTCCCGGTGGGCCAAGAGCATTGCGACAGCCTGCCTCACGAAGCTGTCAGCAGGCGCGCGCCATCGGGAAAACAGCCTCAAGCTTGCGAGGCAGAGGCTGAAGCCTTACATCAGTTATAATCTATTCGTGACGCACCATCCGCGTCACCCAACCCTATGAAGAGGCCCGCCCAAGGCATGACCGATCTGATTTCCCAGGACCAGGGCTACGGATCGAGCGCGCGACAAGGCTGCCCGTTCCATGATGTGCGCCAGCGCCTGCGGCGCGTAGGCTTGCGTCCGACCCGCCAGCGCGTCTCGCTGGGCTGGCTCCTGTTCGCCAAGGGCGACCGGCATGTCAGCGCCGAGATGCTCTATGAGGAAGCGATGAAGGCGCGCGTGCCGGTTTCGCTCGCCACCGTCTATAACACGCTGCACCAGTTCACCCAGGCCGGCCTGCTGCGCGAACTCGCGATCGACGGCGCCAAGACCTATTTCGACACCGACAACAGCGAGCACCATCATTTCGTGGTGGATGGCGAGAATACGGTGATCGACATCCCGGCCTCGGCGGTGGACGTCGCCGAACTGCCGGAGCCGCCCGAGGGTTACGAGATCGCCCGGGTCGATGTCGTCGTGCGCCTGCGCAAGATCGCCAACTGAGGCGAAAGCTCCCTGCCTTCGTTGGTCGGGGCTTGTGGACGCTCGGATCAAGCCCAAGCATGACAGAAATGGCGCGGGGAACCCCTCTCCTGTAAGGAGAGGGGCAGGGGTGAGGTGCAGGCCCCTGGACCAGTTCACTACCCGCCTCACAGCAACGCAGCGGTTAGCTCGCGATCGACACGTCAAACGGTCGACCCCTCACCCTGCCCTCTCCCTACGGGAGGGTTCCCCGCTTCATCCCGGCAAGAAAAGCGCCTCCATCGCCGTGGCGATCGAGGGTTGCGCCGGCGACCGCCTGCCTCTAGTCGATCTTCTCATTGGGGTAGACGCCCCAGAGCCGGTCCTGGCGGAGATAGCCCTCGACCTTGCCGATACCGACACGGCACCAGGCATTGGCGCAGCTCGCGACATTGGTGATGACGCCTGACTGAAGCTGCGCCACCACGGCTGATTTTTCGTCGGCGGAGGCGCGCAAGGTGAAGGTCTCGTCCTTGGCCTTCGACCAGGGCGCGACGAGCGCGGTGCGACGGCCCGACAGCAGGCTGTGCAGGACCCAACCCTCGGCGCCGTCGGCGTCGCGCACGCGTCGCCAGGTTTCGAATTCGGCGACGATCTCGACCGGCAGGCCGGCGCGCTGATAGACCCAGCGCGTGCGATGTTCCTTGGAGGGGCCTTCGCGCAGATTCACCCGGTCCGACTTCAGGCTGACATAGCGCGGCACGGGCAAACCCGTGACCGAGCCCGCCTGCGTATCCTGGGCCAGCGCGACAGAGCCCCCGCTCATGGCCGCGAACATCGCAAGGCCAAGCCAAACACCGCGCACCGACAATCCCAGCATCCGTCCAATCTCCGTCCCACAACAAGGCCTGCGCGCCGGACTCATCCGGCGAAGGGCCATGTTGTCATCCGCCGCGCCGCCACTTAGACAACGAGGCAGGCACGCGCGGTCACGCCACCCCTCATTCCTGAAGCCCTGCGGTTAATGGCGGGTTGAGGCCAAAAGGCGGCGAAGCACAGGCAAGCGCTGGAGGAGGGGTCCATGACGAAGAAAAAGCCGCTGGTCGTCGTGACACGCAAGCTCCCAGCCGTGGTCGAAACGCGCATGCGCGAACTGTTCGACGCTCGCCTCAACATCGACGATACCCCGATGAGCCAGGCCGCGCTGGTCGAGGCTGTGAAGACCGCCGACGTGCTGGTGCCGACAGTGACCGACAGGATCGACGCCGGGATCATTGCCCAAGCCGGTGACCAGCTCAGGCTGATCGCGAATTTCGGCAACGGCGTCGATAATATCGACGTGACCAGCGCCGTGCAGCGCGGCATCACCGTGACCAACACGCCTGGCGTGCTGACCGACGACACCGCCGATATGACGATCGCGCTGATCCTCGCCGTGGCGCGGCGCATCGCCGAGGGCGCGCGCGTCATCCCCGACGACGAATGGGCCGGCTGGTCGCCGACCTGGATGCTCGGCCGCCGCATCACCGGCAAACGGCTCGGCATCGTCGGCATGGGCCGTATCGGCCAGGCGGTCGCGCGCCGCGCCGCCGCCTTCGGCCTCTCGATCCATTATCACAACCGCCGCCGCCTCGACGCCCGCATCGAGGAGAAGCTCGACGCGACCTATTGGGATTCGCTCGACCAGATGCTGGCGCGGATGGACATCGTCTCGGTCAACTGCCCGCATACGCCGGCGACCTACCATCTGCTCTCGGCCCGCCGGTTGAAGCTGATGAAGCCCGACGCGATCCTGGTGAACACGGCGCGTGGCGAGATCGTCGACGAGACCGCGCTGGCGCGCATGCTGGAAGCCGGAGAGCTCGCAGGCGCTGGCCTCGACGTCTTCGAGAGCGAGCCTGCGGTCAATCCGCGCCTGCTCAGGCTCGCCCGCCAGCACCGCATCGTGGTGCTGCCCCATATGGGCTCGGCCACGCATGAGGGCCGCGCCGATATGGGCGAGAAGGTCATCGTCAACATCAAGACCTTCATGGACGGGCACAAGCCGCCGGACCGGGTGCTGCCCAGCATGCTCTGAGACACCATTTTGAACCTCCAGCCCTCATCCTGAGGAGCTGCGAAGCAGCGTCTCGAAGGATGCTCCAGATGGTTCGGGAGCCTCCTGGAGCATCCTTCGAGACGCCATTCCCACGGGAATGGCTCCTCAGGATGAGGGCTGAGGGAATTCCTAAACGGCTCTGAGATGAGCGGAGGCCGGCGTCGCCATCTCAGGCTGCGGCAGGCGCGCCGAGGCCAGCCACGGTATCGGGCCAGAGCCCGAAATCGTCGATGATCTGCACCGCGCCGGCTTCGCTCAGGCGAGCCGCGCTGCGCTGCTTGTCGTGCGAGACGCCGGTGAAGCCGATGACGGTCATCCCGGCGGCCCGCGCCGCCAGGACGCCCGGCACGGAATCCTCGATCACCAGGCAGTTGCGCGGCGTAACCCCCATCTGATCGCTCGCGAACAGGAACACGTCGGGATGAGGCTTGCCGCGAGCGACCTGAGAAGCCGAGAAGATATGAGGGTCGAACAGATCGACGAGACCGGCAATGCCGAGATTGCGCCGCAGCGGGGCCAGGCTGGTCGATGAGGCGACGCAGCGCAGGCCGCCGATCGCGCCGACCGCCTCGCGCACGCCCGGCAGGGCGCGCACCTCGTTTTCGAGCCGCAGCGCGACAGCCTCCTCGATCCTTGTCTCGAAATCGACCGGCAGCGCGCGGCCATGCGCGGCCTCGATGATCTTGACGCCGTCCGACCACGGAATGCCGACGATCTGGTCGACATAATGGTCGAGCGTCCATTGCGTCAGGCCGAGCGCATGGCAGGCAGCCAGACTGACCTCGCCATAGAGCGTCTCGGTGTCGATGAGCGTGCCATCGCAGTCATAGATGATCAGATCGACGCCCATCGTCGCGACAAGCCTCAGCCCGCGCGCGCCGCGTCGAACTGACCGGTCTTGCGGAACCGCCAGAGATAGGACGGCACCACGGCCTCGACCGAGCTCGGCGCGATGCCGAGCCCGGCGAAATCGCGGCCCTCCGCCTTCGCCGCATGCGAGACGACATTATCGCTCTCCAGCAGCGTCACCTGATCACGGGTCAGCTTCAGTTCGTTCGGCAAGAGCCCGAGCGTCAGCATGTCGACGATCTCGATGATGCGCGCCTGCAGCCGCGCCAGCGGGAATGGCAGCGAGACCAAGAGGCGCTTGCGGCCGGTGATCTCGCAGATATAGGCGACGAGCTCCCTGAAGCTCTTCACCTCGGGGCCGCCCAACTCATAGACGCGCCCGCCAGCGACCGCACCATCGACGGCCAGCGCGATCGCTTCCGCGACATCGCCGACGAAGGCCGGCTGGAATTTCGTCTCGCCGCCGCCGACCAGCGGCAGCACCGGCAGCATCCGGGCGAGCGCGGCGAAGCGGTTGAAGAAGCCGTCCTCGGGTCCGAACATGATCGAAGGCCGCAGCACGACCGCGCCAGGCACGAGCGCAAGGACCGCAGCCTCGCCTTCGGCCTTGCTGCGGCCATAGCTCGACTTCGAATCCTGGCTGGCGCCGATCGCCGAAATCTGGACCAGCCGCGAGACGCCCAGCGCCGCGCAGGCCTGGGCAACGGCGCGCGCGCCATTGGCATGGACGCCGGCAAAGCTCTGGCGGCCGCCCTCCTGCAGGATGCCGACCAGGTTGACGACAGCGTCCGCTCCCTTGATCGCGGCCGCGACCGAATCGGGATAGCGCAGATTGGCCTGCACCGCATGGATCTGACCGACGGTGCCGAGCGGCTGCAGGAAGCCGGCGAGATCGGGCCTGCGCACCGCGACGCGCACGCGATAGCCGCGCTTGACGAGGGCGCGCACGACATGGCGCCCGACGAAGCCTGAACCACCGAAGACCGTGACGAGCTGCTGGCTCGGAGGGGACAGATCGTTCGCCATGCTCGTCATGCCTCATGCGCGTTGGTTGGAACGCTCCTAAAGCATTTCGCCCCGATCTGGAAAGGCGGTTTGGGACGCAGCCTGCAGGAATCGAGCACGACGAGGCCATCGAGCGCGACAAGGGCTTGGACAAGCCCTGCGGCAGCAAGGGCAGGAGTTTGAAACATCCGCAGCGCCCGGGCCGGCTCGCTTGCACCGTCGCCACGAAATCGCTGCCCCGTCGAGGGCAGGCAGCGCCTTGAGAATGGGCAATTTTCTGGCTTTTTTGTTCCTTTCCAAGGGCAAGATTAACTCGGCCTTCAATCACCCCCGCTAAAACACACGAAATTTGTCGATATTGCGCGATCGGCCGGGGGATAAGATGAAATCAATTCGGGTCAAAATTCTTGGTCTGATCGGCATTGTCGCCTTCGGCGCCATCATCGCACTGGCCAGCGCACTCATGGCGATTTCCAGCCTCGAGACGATGAATCTGCGCGTCTCTCGCCAGAATGACACGATGCTGGCGACGGAGCGGCTCAATGTCGCGATCAACCAGCTCAGCGAGGATTCCCGGCTGGCCTATATGTCACGCAACCCCCATGAGGCGAAGCTCGCCGCCACGGCGATGGAGAAGGGGTTGGGCAAGGTCGACGACCGACTCAAGATTCTCCTGAAGACCATTCCCGAGACCGAGCGCTCGCGGACTGAGAAGATCGGCAAGCTGATCGAGGAATTCGTCGCCAACCGGGTCGAGACGATACGCCTGGTCCAGGAAGTCTCCGGGCGAGCCGCCGACGCCTGGGGCAATGGCGATGCCAGCCGGCGCAATCGCGCTGCCCTGATGGAGGAACTGGCCACGTTCAGCCAGGCCAATGAGGACACCAGCGACGCGATCGAGGCCGACACGGCCGCCTTCGCCTCGAAATTGCGCATCATCCTGCCCGTCGCCCTGCTCCTGCTGCTGGGCGCTTCGATTGCCGGCGCCCTGGCATTCTCGCGGCGCGCCATCATCAAGCCGCTGATCGATCTCAGCGGGGTGATGGACAGGCTGACACAGGGCGAAACCAAGATCGACGTGCCGCACACGCAGCGCGCCGACGAAGTCGGAACCATGGCGCGCGCCGTCTCGGTCCTGCGCGAGAGCACCGAGAAAGTCGCGGCGTTTCAGGAGCAGGAGCGCGAATCGGCCGCAGCGCGGTTGCGGGCGGCGGAGTCGATGGCGTCCGTCGTGACGGATGTCGGCGAGGTCGTTGCGGCTGCGGCGTCGGGCGATTTCTCGGCGCGGCTCGAGATCGAGCATGCCGACGAGCAGATGCAGAAGCTCGTCGCCGGCATCAACGAGATCAACGC